>CAWCKO010000011.1:0-81634 GCA_963796145.1 uncultured Acidobacteriaceae bacterium
GATTTGCGAGTGATTCGCACGGTGAATCAGGCTCACCAATTCTTTCGCCAGAAGCGCGGAGGCGGTCCGCGGATGCATTGCTGCACTATTTTGCGGAGTGTGCGCCAAAACTCCTTCGAGATCCGGCGGGCATCTTGAAGCATCCCAGCGTCGCGCCCAGTCTGCCCGGCAAAAGGTATTCAACGAACCTTTGGGATTGGGACACGCTTTGGACCAGCCAGGGACTTTTTCGACTCGCGGCGTTGCTTCATGATGATCAGCTTAAACAGCAGTTGTGCGAACACGTCTCCGGAAGTCTCTTGAACTTTCTCGAGCATGCTTCACCGGATGGGCAGATTCCAATCATGATGACCGCAGACGATCCGGACCCCCTTGGAGCCACGGGCAAGAACCCGACGTCGAAAAACCAGGCCAAGCCAGTTTTCGGTCAGCTCGGGCTGCTCGCCTGCGATCAACGCGGAGATGCGAACTGGTTGAAGCCGCATTTCGATTCGATTCTGCGTTTCTATGATTCCTGGATAAGGCACAACTCCTCCTCGATTGGCCTGCTGGTGTGGGGCGATGATGTCGCGATCGGTGATGACAATGACCCGACCACATTCGGCCGGCCTTTCTTTTCCTCGGCAAACCTGCTTCTCAATTGCCTGTTCTATCAGGATCTTTTAGCGTCGGCAGAACTCGCACGACGGCTCGGACGCTCGGCGGATCATGATCGGCTTTCAAGCCAGGCGCAAGAGTTGGCGCAACGGATCCAGACGTTCTGCTGGGATCCCAGAGATAGTTACTACTACACCGTCGATGTTCAGTGTGTCGATCGGCGGGCTGAGCTCATCCCAACCGTGCCGCGAGGAATGGACATGTCGTGGAGATGCCTCCCGATGAGGATCCAGATGTTTACCGGCTTCCTGCCGCTCTGGTGCGGCATCGCGCCTCAACAGAACGCACAGAAACTGGTGAGCACAAACTATCTCGCGGACGACCGCCTCTGTGCGCGATGGGGCGCCAGGTCGCTTTCGGTCCGCGAGACCATGTACTCTCTGGAGTTTAGTTCCAACCCGAGCAACTGGCTTGGGCCAGTCTGGATCATCGTGAACTACTTCGTATGGAAAGCTTTGCAGCGATATGGATACAAGAAAGAAGCAGATGCGCTGGCCGACAAGACTCTCCTTCTCCTGTCGAGGGACCTTGAGCGAAACGGCTCACTGAATGAGTACTACCATCCCGATACCGGGGCAGCACTGAGTCACAAGGGATTCATAGACTGGAATCTTCTTGTCCTGGAAATGATCTGAAGGAGAAAGTTCGTGTGAGAGCAATCGAATCGATATCAGGCTGAGAGGCGCGCTGGACGCGCGTTGAAGCTCGAGAGATTTCGCCAGTGCACTCGCTGAGGTCCTTCCATGCTACCTGGAGTGTAAAGGAGAGGCGCCCTGCGACACTACGTGCGGGTTGTGCCAAAAGCTCGGACGATGCCGCCACGATCTGCTCCTGGTGAGATGGGGCATCCGTGTTGACTTGCGTTTCGACGCCTGGGGCGGAGCGGCAGAGGCGGACCGAAGTTCGCTACCGCTGGAAGTGAATACTCATTTGTCCCTGAAGAGCGAACGTCAGAATGTCCGGAGTGCGGATGCACTCCGGACAAAGAGACGCCGCCTTCCTGGTAACGGCTCAGGACCTCAATGAAATCATCAATAATCGGAAGCGAAACTTTCCAGGCAAAGGTGGAATTACGGCTCGGTTCGACACTAAACTGGATCGGGCTGTGGGGGCTGGGCCCTTCCGTACACAAAGCGGATGGTGTCGTACGAGTCGGGCAAAGCGTTTGATTCCGGTGTAGCAACCCCGGCAACGGCCATCAGCCCCAATTCAAGTCGTAGTTATACTGAAAAACAGCCCTTTCAGGAACTCCGGCTCGGCTCTCCAGCAGAAGCTATCTGGAGCTACTGCAGACACAGACCTTCACGCGAATTCGACCACAGATAGAAACGCTCAATGGATATGGAAAGGAAATTCCGATGAAGAATCGCATGATCTACCTTCATTTGTTTTGGGTTCTCGCAGCCTACCTTTTGTTCTCAGCGTCCGCTTGGGGACAGAACCAAAATGCCGTCCTGTCTGGACCCGGTTGGCAGGTAATGAAAGCGGAGTGGGGCGCGGGCAACCGATGGTGGGACGTCACGAATCGGGTCCGCGCGCTGCTCACCGGGAACGGTCTAGTCATGGTGAACAACGACAATATGGGAGGCGATCCCGTTTTTGGCGCGGTGAAGACCTTGAGAATTCAGGCTCGGAACTCTCGGGGGCAGTCGCAACAATTCATCTTCAAGGAAGGCAATTCTATTGACGCCAGCCAGTTCTACAACTATGGCCGGGGCCCGGGATACCCAGGGAATCCGGTTTATCCACCGAATTCCGGTTATCCTGGCGGCGGTAACGGCAATCTGCAAATCGTCCGCGCATACTACGGCTTAAACAATCGGACCAACGACGTAACGCAACTACTACGTGGCATGGTGCGGAACGGAACGCTCCTCGTGCAAGTCAACAATAACAATATGGGCGGTGATCCTGCCAAAGGCGGCGACAAGGTGCTCACCGTCATCTATCGCTACCAAGGACGGGAGCAAACCTCCACGGTCAAAGAGGGAAACACCCTCCGAATTCCGTGAGGATTCCGTCAGACTTTCGTGATACTCCGTAGATGCAGCCGCCTCGCTATTCATGGCCGCCGATCTTTTTTAATCAGAATCGTGTGGAACGAAGCGCTAAAGCTGGCCGCAATAACCCGGCGGCCAGCCGACGCACTTGGCGCGTCCCGTTAGCGTAGTCACTCCGGAAGAATCGAGTCAAAAACAGTTCGAAGAATGCGTTACGTAGCTTCCCGGTCATCCCGTAAGACAGTATCGAAGTTGCCCTCGACAGCCAGAGCGCTAGGGATTCCGCGCAGCGCAAAGCTTGCAAGTTTCACGTCCTTCCTCCGTTTTGCGTCTCCCCCATAAAGAAGTAGGGTGGCATCGTCGGTGAGCAGCTGGTACAAGGCCGCCACTCGATCCTTGGAAACCGCGCTACGAAGAGCAAACAGCTTAAATTCCAGCACGAGGATGGGCCAGTGCTCTTCCAGGGCTGCGCTGACGAACAGATCGCGCACGACCGGGGCGCACAAAGGGGGCGGTTTACGCCCACTTCGAGAGCAAGACTACGCTCTCCGCAAAGGCCTGCCTGGATGCCAGTCGCATCGCCGCAGCGCAGGCGAGTCAACCACCGACACGCACGGCAAAGCCGCCGGCTCCCCTTAACGTGGATCCAAAGATATTGTCTTCGATCACTGACGAGCTTCGCAAGAAATGGTTGACGCTGAACCGACAAGAATCTCCACGGGCTCCCTCGTGATTACTGGATGTATCACGAGAATCAATGCAGGCAACGGAGTCGAAAGAATGGCCGGCATGAATCTCGGCGCAAGTCATATCGGTGCGCACGTAGTAGTTTTTTCCAAGACGCAGGCGGGCGTTAGTCCGGTCGACAGTTTTGACATTCAGGTCAAGGGCGGAGATCCTTTGCCGCTATTGGTCCCGTCGGGCTTGCCATTCATGCGGCAAGAGAGCCTGGTCAAACTGTTTCAGCAGATGGCAAGAAGCTAGCGATCAAATCTTGAAGAAACTGGGCAAAGACACGACAGTATCGAAGAGCGCGTACGTCATCCCACCCCTCTTTACGCATTAGCTGATTGCTCAATCTCCTTTGGGGTAATGTCCATGTTTCTTCGGCGCTGTTTCAGCTGCCTCCGGTCAGTAATGCGTTGACGTGATACCTATTCCCTGGGTTTTGGCTCGTGTTAAGTTTGCGCTCATGACACGTTTTGCCCGCTTGGTGGTATCTGGTCTCCCAACCGCGTGACGCGAGTCTGACCGGGTCAAGCCGACGAGGCTCTGGCCAAGTCTTGAAAACCTCCACCGACGGATGACCGAAAAGCACCCCTTGGGGTGAGCCTTATGGTGATTGCAGGTGGCGCAAGGATTAGCGGAATATGACTGCGAGGGTTCAACGGGGAGGATGCGACGATGAAGGACCAGGCGTGGTTGGACGGTCTGAAGAACGGGCGGACTGATAGGTTTCGAGGGGCCAAGAACGAATATGCTTGGGTGGTCCTGCTAAACGAGGGATATTCCCGAAGCTACTCCCTCGGATATCGCCATGGTTGGGCACGTCCGAACGAGGGACCACTGTGAACTGGCGATCCTTCTCGCCGGGCTACCTCAAGGCTTCCAACCGCCGACAAAGATTATTATCCGGATATCGGTAAGTTACTGGCCTCTCAGCTGAAATATTGACCAGCTCGACAAAAGATATTCAGCTAAACTGGCTTGACATCTTACGCAATCGACCCCCTCCAGTAACTGCATAGTTAATGATTGCCGACACCTCGGGAAAACGACTTCAACTATTTACAATCTTCAACCATACAAAGTCACCCTTTTCTGGAGTGACTAACGGTTTTTCGACAGCTATTAGAAATCGTAATAGTGTCGAACCATGACACCTCACACCCGCTGGTCGGCCATCGCCGAGGACGAATACGAATACGAAGAAAATGAGGAATCGGTAACGGAGGACGGAGAACCGGCAGAAGATCAGTAGGGACTTTTAGCGCTTATAGCGCTTTTGGCGCACTTTTTTAGACGCTCCAGTCGCTGCTCGCTAGTCCAGAGAAATTCATAGACTCCAGCATGCAGAGGCGCAAGGCAGCCTGACAGCTGCCTCTGGGGCAGCATATCGGGGTTCGAATCCCTGGGGGCGACCCATGACAGGCCATCCGTCGGAAATCAACCCGTGACGAACGTCCCTCAGAGGATTGAAGCCCTATTTTTCACGCACTTACGGCACGACTAAAGTCGTGCCCATCGAGTTTCTACATTTTTCTGAGTCGAAGCGTGCCGAGAGTGTCTGAAAAGGAGGGCCAGCAGAAGCGGTCACCCTCAGCCTCGACCGATGGCGGAGTTCCCCTCCCGCTTATCCACATCATTATTTGATAGCCCTCTGGACGACAGTCCTGGTCGCCTGTAGCGTGACAGCAGGAAGCAACAAATCGCTGCAAAGTGGGCCGCAGTCATGCGTCTGCATGATCGTGTGCATCGGACTTGGGCTGTCGCGGTACAAGCACAATGATGGGCAAGATGATCAAATTAATTGCTTGAGCATCTTGACGAAACAAAGGACTTATTTGAGCATCTTGAGCATCTTGACGAAACAAAGGACTTATTTGAGCATCTTGAGCATCTTGATGAAACAAAGGACGTATTTGCGAACGGTAGCAAATCGCTTTGAAAAACATTTGCCGGAGAGGCCCGCTGAACTGCAGACCCCATCATGCGGCCTTTGCTTAAGAGAAGGGCGCAGGAGCGGCGGCATGGAAGCGTGCGGGTGAAGAGCCTACGAAAACGCAGTTTGTAGTATCAGGGCCCGACTAAAGTCGTGCCCTGATACAAAGCCAAAACACGGCATCCAAAGGAGCTTCTCTGGTTGAAATATCAACCGCTTTGCCCTGGTTATGTAGAAACTCCAGCGGCACGACTAAAGTCGTGCCCTGATACAAGGTGTCCTGGCTGGGGAACAAAATAGAGTTTTTCCGCAACCTGTTCAGCCCGTTCGTTTGCCGGAATGGAGGTTGCGGTGAACGACATGCTTGCCGATTGCGGCCCAGTCCCACTCGATTCCGTTGCCTGGCGCCTGCGAGGCGATAGCCATACCTTTTTCGACCCGGATACCGGTCGATGTCACCATGTCCAGTTGAGGGATGTATTCGAGATAACGGCTGTTGGGCACGGCGCAGCAGAGAGCAAGATGCAGCTCCATGAGGAAGTGAGGGCAGACCGGCACATTAAAGGCTTCCGCCATATGGGCGACTTTCAGCCAGGGTGTGATGCCGCCAATGCGGCCGATGTCGACCTGCACGATCGAGCAAGCGCCGCACTGCAGGTAATCTTTGAATTGCGAAATGCTGTAGAGCGATTCCCCAATCGCGATGGGCACGCTGGTCGAGGCGGCAAGTTGCTGGTGGGCGTGAACATCGTCCGCATGAATCGGCTCTTCGAACCATGCAACGTCGAGCTCCTCATAGGCACGAGCGCGGCGGATCGCCTCGTTCAGGCTGAAGCCCTGGTTGGCGTCGGTCATGATCTCCCATGCCGGGCCCACCGCGTCACGCACCGCCGAAAGCCGGCGCACATCGTCGGAGACATGGGGCTTGCCGACCTTGATTTTGGTGCCCCCAAAGCCGCGCTCCCTGGCGCGCAACGCCTCCTCCACCAGCTGGGCATCCTCAATGTGGATCCATCCGCCCTCGGTGTAATAGCACTCGATTGAATCCCTGGCGCCACCGGCAAGACGATGCAGCGGCAGATGGGTTTTGCGGCCACGCAAATCCCAAAGGGCCGAGTCGATGGTGGCAAGTGCGATCGAGGTGAGCGCGCCCACGGTGGTCGAGTGAACGTGAAAGAAAAGATCGCGCCAAATCCGCTCGATGTCGTCCGCCTCGCGGTGAAGCAAGCGAGGAACGAGATGATCGTCGAGAAGCTTGATGACCGACGACCCGCCGGTGCCGATGGTGTAGCTGTAACCTGTTCCGGTAACGCCGTCGGAGTCCGTTATGCGCACCATCGGCGTCTCCTGACATTGGAAGCTCTGAATGGCGTCGGAACGCTTGACCTTGGGCGCCAGATCCACTTGCAAGACCTCAACCGAAACGATTTTTGCCATGGAAATTTCCTTTCATGGGAGCGGCGCTGTCAGGATATCTACTTTGCTTCGTCATGCCGCAGGTTAACAGGGGCAAACCTGCTATTATCTCGGGTTAGTAGTCGGGAGTGTTTCCAGGTAGCTATGCTCCGCTTTTACAAACCACGCCTGCAGGGTTCAAGAGCGCCGATCTTCGCACTCCTATGCATTGCGCTGGTTATCATCGGCGGAACCATCCAGATTGCCCACACCCACAGCTTCGATCATCTGGCTCATCCAGAGTACTCAGAGTAACTGCCCACGTTGGCATTTCGCCGACAGCTCTGATCGTCCTCCCCGCCCCTGGGGATTACGCTGCACGCGCAGAAGCTGAACCACGGGCCGACGGTCCTCGTTCTTTCTTCACCTTACCCTCTACATTCGGCCTCCCCTGTTGTGCCCGCTTTCGTCTAAAGCCGGCCCGTCTTCTTAAATACAACAACTATGGAGGTCCTTCATGCGCACTCCTGTGCGGCGCATCGCCGTTTTTATAGCGGCGAGCTTTCTCGCTTCCTATGTCCTCGCCCAGTCCAATTCCGGAACCATCACGGGCAGAGTTGCTGATTCCTCCGGCGCGGTCATTGCCGGTGCATCGGTCTTGGTTTCCAACCCGGTCAGCGAATACTCACGGACGGTTGCCACCGACAAATCCGGACCCTATCAGTTCACCAGTCTTCCTTTCAATCCATACCACGTCCAACGTCGGAATATTCGTCGAATCTGGTGAGCATTCCAGCTCCGGGTACAGGCAATAACGACCACAATCCTCCGCGCATCCAGCATCGAAGTCTCTTCGACGCGTCCATCGGCGACGACAACCTGTTCAAGGGAGATACCTATAAGTGGAGTCTGCGCCTGACCGGCGTGAACATCGCGAACAAGTATGCGCTTTATAACTTCCTGTCGACTTTCAGCGGTACTCACTACGTGACGCCGCGATCGCTGATAGCGGAAATTGGCTTCCACTTCTAGCTTAGGAAGCCGCTTCGTTTTGTCTCCACCTGGGAGCTGAGTACAGCCGCGGTTTCGTCTGAGCTCAGCTTCGTGTTTTGGCATTGGGGAGGGCTTATGCCAGAAGAGGTGTACCTTGACAAGGGTAGCAAGCGCAGGATACGGAGTATTCGTTGGAGGCGCTCCGAGATTCTTTCTGCGATTCTGCGGGCCGTGGGCGCCACTGCGCTCAGTATTGCCGTCGCAGTATGGATGATGACCCACTCCTTCGATTAAGCAGAGTGGGTCATCATTTCGGCATCCACTGTTCGTCGGCCGAGGGTCCGTAGAGCCCGGGAACGGGAATGTCGTTGAGCCTGAGATAGACGCCTAATTGCGCCGTATGATGCACCAGGTGGTCGAAGCACAAGGTGCGGAAAGTCATAGAGCGCGGGTTCTGGGAAATCAGGTGCTCACCGAAGCTGAACTTCCAAAGTGCGGCCAGATGCTCGTCGCTGGCGCGCGCAACGGCGGCGCGGCACCTGGCGGAAGATTCATCGAGCTGCTGCAGGCAGGCTGCACGTGTGGTGAAGGTAAAGTCGGTCTTAGGACGTTTGCTGTTCGCCATATCCATCCCATCGTCTTCCAGGATGTAGTAGCCAAACTGCGGCAACGTCGCACAATGAATGGCGAGCTTGCCCATCTTCATCGACTTCTGGTGCGGCACCCAGTCCGGCTTGTCCTCTGGCACACGTTCGAGCGTGCGGCGGGTGTTCGATATCTCGATGTCATAGTCTTCAAGAAGGATTTCAGCAATGGTCATGGAAGGGGCGTCCTTTTCGGCGGTAGAATTCTAGCCATGCGTCGTGGCCAAGGGCCAGACAGGGCCATTCTATGAGCAACTCTTGTGAATTAGCGAGGTAAGTCGAGATGGAACGGCGGAGTTTCCTGAAGCAGGCGGCGGCTGTGCTCGCTGGATTGAGGAGCATGACTGGCCAGGATCTTGGTGCGCAGGCGAGGCTTGATGGGGCGGCAGCGCATACCCCTTTGCCCGCTGTAACCACGGTGAATGGGATTGGACGGCGGAAGCTGGGCCGGGCTGACGCCGAGGTCTCGATCATCGGCATTGGCGGGTATCACATCGGGCTTTCGGATGTTTCGGAAGGGGATGCGATTCGCATTGTACGAAGGGGGCTGGACGAGGGAATCAACTTCCTGGACAACTGCTGGGACTATAACGACGGCGCGAGTGAAGAGCGCATGGGCAAGGCGTTGCAGGATGGCTATCGGCAGAAGGCATTTTTAATGACCAAGATCGATGGGCGTACGGGCGCGTCGGCGCGGCAGCAGTTGGAGCAATCTCTCATGCGCCTAAAGACGGATCACATCGATCTTCTGCAACTCCATGAAGTGATTCGCATGGGCGATCCCGAGCAGGCATTCCAGCCAGGGTATGCGATGGACGTGTTGCAGCAGGCGCGAAAGGAAGGAAAGATTCGCTTCATCGGATTTACAGGACACAAGAGCCCGGAGATACACCTGCACATGATTGAAACCGCGGACAAGCACGGGTTCACGTTCGATACGGTGCAGATGCCGGTGAATGCGCTGGACGAACACTATGACAGCTTTGGCCAGAAAGTCATACCAGTGGCTCAAAAACACGGTATGGCGGTGCTGGGTATGAAGCCGTTAAGCAACGGTGCGATCTTGAAGACCAAGACCGTGACTGCCGTCGAAGCATTACATTATGCGATGAGTGTGCCGGTTACGGTTACGATCACCGGATGCGACTCGATGCAGGTGCTGGAACAGGCGCTTGGTGTGGCGCGAAATTTCAAGCCGCTGGACGAGCAGCAGAAAATAGCCATTTTGCAGAAGACCGCGCCGGTCGGGATGGCGGGGAAATTTGAGGCGTATAAGTCGTCGCAAATTTACGACGGAACGGCCAGCAATCCCCAGTGGCTGGGTTAGTGGGGTCCCTGACGGCTAGTCGAGCAGATCGGGCTGCTCGCGGACAATCAAATCCCAAAGGGGCTGATATTGGAACCAGGTGACGCGCGGGTTGCCAACCTGCTTTCGCGCCACGATGGCAGCTTCATGCGCGATGGGCACCGGTTTGCCGGCGGCCTCCGCCATTAGTTGCGATTGGCAGCTGCGATCCATGGTGATGAAGAGCCACGCAGCCTCATCCACAGTGCTGCCTACGGTTAAATTTCCGTGATTCTGCAGGATGACAGCTTTGCGGTGACCCAAAGCCTGGGCAATGCGGTCGCCCTCCGACATGTCGTAGACGACGCCGGTGTAATCCGTGAACAGGCTGTGATCTTCGTAAAAGGCGCATGCATCCTGGGTAAGCGGATCCAGCAGACGCCCGAGTGAGGACCACGTCTTTCCGTATAGAGAATGGGCGTGGGCCGCAGCCACTACATCGGGCCTCGCCATGTGCACCCGGGAGTGAATGGCGAAGGCTGACTCATTCACCAGCCGGTCGCCTTCCACCACGTCGCCCTTCTCGTTTACCAGGACCAGATCGGATACCCGGATGTGCGCAAAGTGCATACCGAAAGGGTTTACCCAAAAGTGGTCTGCCATTTCAGGATCGCGGACCGTGATGTGCCCGGCAACGCCTTCGCTGAACCCGAATTTCGCGAACAGCCGGAATGCCGACGCCAGGCGCTGCTTGCGATGCAATCGCTCCTCAGCGGCCGTCTTGAAAGTGGGCATCGACGGGGTCTTGGCGATCTTAACCTCAGAGGAAAGAGTCGTAGCTGTCATCGGGTCAGGCCTTTCTGGAGAGGCAATCAAATCCACTCCTATTTTACTCTCAGCTAGCTCGCCGGCTTTGTCTCCGCGGCAGGCGTGATCCGTTCCCGGAGAAGGTCGTCGATGTCGCACATCTTGTCCGTCATCAGGTTCAGCTTGCGGGAGAGGTTTTGGATTTCCGATTCGGCGCGGCGGTTAACCTCGAAATCCAACTCGCTGCGGAGGCGATCTTTTTTGTCCTGGCGGTTCTGACTCATCATGATGACGGGCGCCTGGATGGCGGCCAGCATGGAGAGGAAGAGGTTGAGCAGGATGAAGGGGTAGGGGTCCCACGCCCGGCCTCTCAGGGCAATGTTGATGCAGGTGTAGACGACCAACACGATGCCGAAGAGGATGATGAACGTCCATGAACCTCCGAAGCTGGCTACAGAGTCGGCGATATGTTCACCGAAGGTGTACTCCTCTTCGATCACCTGGTTTGCGTTGCGGCTGGCGCGAATCCGCACCAGTTGCTGGGACGCATGGAATTGATGGCCCAGGACGGTCAGCATATCCATACCGGCCATCGGCTTGCGTTGCAGCAGAACGGCGATGTCGTCACGGCTGATCTCGACACAAGTGGTCGGTTCCATGGCCAGGGCGCTGGTCTGATGCGGCGTTTGCTCCAGCATGGAGGCGAAGCCGAAGAACTCCCCGTGGCCGGGTTGATCGACCACCACCTCCTGGTGATCTTCGTCGACGGTGCTTACCTGCACGCTGCCGGACTGCAGGATGTAGGCGTGCATGCCGGGATCGCCTATTTTGTAGATGCGCTGCCGCGGAGCGAAAGTTTTGAGCTCGACCTGGGCGGCCAGAACAGCAAGTTCATCATCGTCGAGCAAGGCAAACAGCGGGACGTGTTTCAACTCTCCTGGGTCGCACGGCATGGTTCACCTCATTAGTGCTGGATGTGTTCTGAAAGGAACTGCGAGAGACGATAACATACTCCGCATGAACTTCGTTCGCAGTCTGCACCTCGTGGCGTTGACGAGTATCGCCGTGGTCGCCTCAGCACAAACTGTCGAATCCAGGCCAATGGCGACGGCTCCGGAGAGCACCGCCGAACTGATCAAGGTCTCCTCTGAACTAAGGCAGCTCAAACAGCTTTCCGCCAGTACCACGCCGGTGGACCGGTGGCAAATCCTCTGGCTGCATCAGCATATCTACGAGCAAGTGATGGCGGCCTCACTCCAGGTCGACGCCACCATGGCCCAGATAGACAACGAGATCGCCCGTGCCAACGAAGTTCGAGGATACCTGGCTGACCGCCGCGACCGTGCCGTAAGCCGGACCAATCTGCTCAGCGTACTCGTTGGTGGAGCCGTCGGCGCCACCAGTTCCGGGCTCCAACTTTCGTCGAACCTGACCAAGCCCGCGGCCGGCGTCGGCATCGGCGCCGGCACGCTTTCCGCCGGGCTGGCATTGACTGGAATTCACCAGGAGAAAGGCAAGAGTAGTCCATTTGACTTCCAATCCAACATGCTGGCCGAGTTCTTTGACCGTCCCACTCTGCCCAATAGTCAGTATCCATCTACGATATGGATCTTCCTGAATGAAGCCGGCCCGACAGGGCCCCCCGGCCTGACCCGCAAAGAGGAATTGCTGCAGACCTGGGTTCAGGTGAGGCGCATCGATTCGCTCTCGAGCACGGAGAAAATCGATCATTTAACCAGCCAGCCATCCCAGGGCTTGAAACTCAGTATCGATGACTTTGAAGACCGCGGGGCCATGCTTCAGGACGTTCGGGCCAGAATCTCGTACCTGAAACGGGATCTCGGGGCGCTGCTCACGTCGCTTCCGGTGGTCAGCGATCAACCCTAAGCCTCGAAGGCACGCAGGACCACCAGGGTCATGTCATCATGCTGTGGGGCGGCGCCGGCAAATCGGGTAGCAGCCTCGAACAGGTGCTTCAGCAATTCCTCTGCCGAGGCGCCCCTCGCCGTCTGGATGGCCTCCAGCAATCGTTCCTCACCCCACTCTTCGTCATCCACGTTCATGGCCTCGCTGATGCCGTCTGTGAACGCCACCAGAACATCGCCGGGACGTAGCCGCACTCCACCCTGCACGTACTGGGCATCCTCCAGGAGACCAACCACTGTACCTCCCGGTTCCAGGCGAACGAGTGTATCGTCGCTACTGCTGTGGTGAAAGAGCATGGGAGCGTTGTGGCCCGCGTTGACATAGTCGAACCGGCCTTCCGCGGGGCTATATTGCCCGTAGAAAAAGGTCGCGTAGCGATTCGAAGACGAGGCTTCGTACACCAGTCGATTGATGTTCCCTACCGCGGCCGCCAGGTTTTCAGGCGCCCGCGTAGCCTCGCTGCGCAGCGAAGCCTGCAGGCTGGCCATCATCAGCGCAGCCGCAATTCCTTTACCCGACACATCGCCTATGGCGATGCCCAACTGTCCATGGGGCAGGGCAAGAAAATCATAGTAATCGCCGCCCACCCCCAACGCTGGCCGGCAATGACCCGCATAATCGAGGCCGCGGATGGGCGGCAGCTTTTGCGGGAAGAGCCGCTCCTGTACTTCGCGGGCAATTTCGACTTCGCGGTTCAAACGCTCCCGATGGGCTACCTCATCCGCGATTGTCTGCATCAGGTTGGCATTCTCCAGAGCCAGCCCCGTCTGCGCGGCGACAGACTTCAGCAGACGCACGTCAGAGCCGGTGTAAGGTTCTTCTGACCGCTTCGGGCCCAGGGAAATAAAGCCCAACAGCTTGTCTCGTACCGCGAGCGGCAGCAGCAGTTCCGACCGCAGCGTTGCCAGCTTACCGCGCTCTTCCTCGCTGATGCTGTCCTCCCGGTAGACCCAGGAATCGCGATCGTTCAGGAAAACCCGGGCCGGCTCCTTTTGGCTTTTCAAAACCATCGCGGTGCCGGTTTTGGTAGGAAACGCAACTGTGGGGAGGGTGGCATATCCCATCGCGAAGGCTGGACGATAAAATCCGCCTCCGCCCAAAAGGACTGCCACTTGCGGTACGTGCAGTGTTTCTGAAATCCGTGCCGCAACCGTCTCCAGCAGCGGCTTGGTCTCGACGATCGATCGCACCTGCTCGCTTAAATCTGACAACACGTTTTCTGCGTTGTAGTTCTCGCGGAAGAAACGGCGGTCTACCCAGGTGCGCAAGCCATCGCCTACCCTGCGGATGGTGAAGTAAGCGGCGATGCCAATCAGGATCACGATGGTTTTTTGCACGCGACCGTGGCTGACATTGGCTGCGAGGGTAGTCGCGGAGATCACTACTGCGGCAATGGCCGCGATCTGCAGCACTCGTATCCCGCCTCGCGCAAGGGTGTACTGCAAGCCCTGGCGAATGGCAACACCTACACCCATTGCCTTTTGCACCACGATGACGTAGGTCAGCGTGAGGGGGAACAGGAGAAGGGGAATGACCATCACAGTCATAACCCAGGAAGGGAATATCTCGCTCGCATTCTTGCCTTGCAGAAGTGCGAACAACGTCGGCACAAGCGCGGGGGTGAACGCTGCAATGGCGCCCCAATAGAGGAAGCGGAGTCTGCGCTCCGCGTCAGGCGATTTGCTCATGCCAAGCTTGATCCCCATGGCGGAAAAGAAACTTCCGACGAGGATGTATGCCAGGATCTGTATGACCGGCTCCAAATGAGTAAGGACTGCGCCCATCCCTGCAACGCGCCGGTAATCGCTCAGCGAGGCAACCTCGACAAACACTCCGGCAAGGACCAGGATTCCGAAGGGAACACCGCATAGCCACTGTATGGCTCGAAATACACGATCGGGTTTACTGCCCCGCGGAAAAGGCTCAGGAAAGAAGCGCCCAAACAGAAACAGGACGATAGGAAACAGGGCATTGAGCACCGTGTTGTAAAAGACCCCGGCTTCCCGCCACCCAGGGGGCCAACCCTGCACCTCGTAGGCTTGCAGGATGTGGGGGAAACTCATCATCACCCCCAGCAAGAGCCACGCCATGGGGTCTCGGGGCCGCCGGAACACAACCCAGAACCCGAGCAGCAGCGACACCGCGGGAAGCAGTATCTGAACCACAAAGGTGCTCAAGGCGTCCCATGAGTTCCGCGGCTCGGCGATCACCGGCAATGCGATCGTTCGTTGGTCGCTGTCGGGGCCGTTTTTGGGAGCAATGGTAACAGCCATCGGCACCCCGGGTCTTCTCATCGCCCGGGCGTGGCCGAGCACACCGCTGCCAGTGAAGGGGACTCCATTGACTGCGAGCAGCCGGTCCCCGGTATGGATTCCATAAGAGGCGGCTTCAGGGGTGGCAAGTGAGATCCTGTTGCTTCCCGACTCGACAAAGAAGAAAGGCGACTGGATGCGTTCGCTACGGACGACATCCGGCAGGTAACGGATCTGGTAAAGCAGAGTGATCGCAAAAAGCGTCACCAGCAGGCTGTAGAGGAAAACGGGGCGTTTGGTGGGCACGGGCTGAGAGCTTCTCCTGGGCGGCCAGTCCTAGCCGGGAACCACAATTCTATATGTTAAGAGGTGGGCAGTACGCTACCCATTCCAGGGATTAACGACGGCGACGCCAGTCGGTTGGTATCGAGCAGGTACATCAGATGACATCAGCGGGACGGTGAAGAATGTCGCTCAAGCGAGGAGGCTCAAATTCAACTTCGCCGGCATCCGGCATCGCCAGCAGGTCCACGATGTTTTCCCGCTTGGAGGTAATCTTCTGGTACTCCTCTATGGTCAGCAGAACATGGGTCGGCCGCCCACGATCGGTGATGAACACAGGACCCCGTTCAGCCGCTTTCTTGGCTCTGCTGGCATCTTGATTAAACTCCCGGCTGGAAAGCGTTGTAATGGCCAAGGTCCCCTCCTGCCGATGTAGCAACGTACCTACATTATGGCGCAGACCAAGGGACACAAGATGGAAGGTCAGTTCTTCCCCCTGCTGTTTGATCCTTCAGCAGCCTGAGCGGGTAGACCAAGCAGGTCTACTCCTTGTAGATATTTCTCCACCCGGTCACTCTCTTCGCGGGAGTAGCGGCGCAGGGGCAGCGTAAGGTCGTTGCTGCAAACGCCCATAAGAGACAGCGCGCATTTCAGTCCGCGCAACGGATTCGCAGGATGAGTCGCGGACCGGTACACCGCGTTATCGAATTGCACCACCTGTTGGTGCAGCGCGACTACGCGACTCATATCGTGAGCCGCCGCGGCTTCATACAGCGCGACAAAAAGCCGAGGCCATACATTCGAGCCGCCGGCCATGCCCCCGTGGGCTCCCAGAAGCACTGCCTCTGCCAGCAGGTCATCGGGTCCAACCAGCAGGCTGAACTCAGGCAGCGCTCTGACGCCCTCCCTCACCGCATGAAAATAGCCCATATTCAGGCCGCTATCCTTGAGCCCTACAATATTAGGTTCGCTGGCCAGCTTGACCGCGGTGTCGATTTCAATCCAAAGGGGCGTGTTCAGTGGGGCATTGTAAAGAAACAGCGGCAGGGGCGATTGCGATGCCAGGCTCTTGAAGTATTGAAAGAGGTCCTCCTGGCTGACCTGGAAGTAATAGGGCGGCGCAGCCACAACAGCAAAAGCGCCGCACTCATACGACTTGACCGCCAGCCGGATAGCGTCTTTGTAAGACGTGTCTGTGATGCCTACGATCACCGGAACTCGGGAGCCGGCCAGCTTACAGGTTTGTTCTATGAGTGCCGAGCGGACGTCGTAGGGAAGGTTTGGCGCCTCGCCGGTCGTGCCCAGGATGAAGATGCCATGAACTCCGCCGCCGATAAGATGTTCAATCAGCCGTTCCAGGCCTTTCTGATCCAGTGCCAGGTCCTGGTCGAGCGGAGTGACCATTGCAGTGATGACGCCGCGCAGCGGGTGAGGCGGTTTCTGGTTCACGAGCGTCTCCTGATAAAGCCCGTAGAATGATAGCATCAGGCCGTAATCAAAAATCCGATCGAGACAGGAGAGCGACAGGAGGGCATGAGTATCGCATATACGGTGTTGGTGGTAACCCATGAGGACGATCCACAGTTGAGCATGTTGAAGGACCTGCGACCCGTCGTCGGTAGCACTCCCGAGGCTTTCGCCGGCGCGGTGAACGAGCCTGTGGTGATACTCGCCTGGTCGGGACCTAAGAAGGTGCTGCGCGAGGTGTTCCTCATGTGCAAAGACGTTCGCTGGGTGCACTCGCGCTCCGCAGGGTTAGACAATGTGTTGTTCCCGGAGCTGGTCGCGAGCAAGGTCCCGCTCACCAACGGGAGCGGCGTATTCAGCCCCTCGCTGGGAGAATTCTCGCTTGCGGCGATCCTCTATTTTGCCAAGGATTTTCGGCGCATGATTCGCAACCAGGTGGCAGGCGTGTGGGAGCAGTTCGACGTAGAAGAAATTGATAGCCAGACAGTCGGGATTGTGGGCTATGGCGACATCGGCCGGGCGGTGGCGAAACGGGTGCACCCGATGGGCATGACCGTATACGCACTGAAGAGACACCCACCCGAGGGGACTGATCCAATGGTGGATCAGTTCTATCAGACGGAAGACCTGTTGGCGATGCTCCCGCACTGTGATTATGTGGTGGTCGCGCTCCCGCTTACGGCGGAGACCCACCACATGATCAGCGACAAGGAGTTCGCCGCCATGAAGCCGACCGCGGTGGTGATCAATGTAGGGCGGGGACCGGTGATCGACGAGGCGGCCATGGTGCGTACGCTCACGGCAAAGCGGATCAAGGGCGCTGGGCTCGATGTGTTTGAGCATGAGCCGCTGCCGCCGGGAGATCCCATGTATAAGCTGGAGAACGTATTGCTGTCGCCACACTGCGCAGACCACACTGCGGAGTGGCTCAACCAGGCAATGCGTTTCTTCCTGCAGCAGTACCACCGGTTCTCGAACGGTGAGCCGCTCGAGAACGTGGTCGATAAGGGCCTGGGATATTAGATGGACGAGCGAAAGAAACTACGCAGCGATCTCTGGTTCAACGACAGCGATGAGCCGGGTGAAGAAGCCGTTTACCTGGAGCGCTACAGCAATTACGGCATCACTCGAGCGGAGCTGCAATCCGGCCGGCCGATGATCGGCATTGCGCAAAGCGGCAGCGATCTGGTCCCCTGCAACCGCATTCATACCACCCTTGTCGATCGGGTAAAAGCAGGCATCCGCGATGCTGGAGGATTGCCTTTTGAATTTACCACTCATCCCATCCAGGAGACGGGCAAGCGGCCCACTGCCGCTCTTGACCGCAACCTGGCCTATCTCAGCCTGGTCGAGATCATTGCCGGATATTTTTTCGATGGCGTAGTGCTCACCACCGGATGTGACAAGACCACGCCCGCAGCTCTGATGGCTGCAGCTACGGTGAATCTGCCCGCCATCGTGCTGTCGGGCGGCCCCATGCTCGACGGCTACGTGAACGGCAAGCTGGCCGGGACTGGACTTGTGCTTTGGGAAGCGCGCCGTCAATTGGCGGAGGGCGAGATTACGGGTGAGCAATTGGTGGATAGGGTTCTCGACGGCATACCCAGCGCAGGCCATTGCAACTCCATGGGCACGGCGCTGTCGATGAATTCGTTGGCTGAGGCTTTGGGGATGTCGCTGCCGGGGTGTGCCACCATTCCCGCTCCCTATGCGGAGCGGGGCAAGATGGCCTACCTCACCGGGCGCAGAATCGTTGAGATGGTACGCGAAGATCTCACTCCAAGCAAAGTTCTTACCCGGGAAGCCTTTGAGAATGCGATTGTGGTCAATTCTGCGATTGGCGGCTCTTCCAATTGTCCGCCGCATATCATCGCCATCGCGCGCCATATGGGGGTAGAGCTTGAAATTCGAGACTGGGAGCGAATCGGCCACCAGATCCACCTGCTGGCGAACGTGCAGCCGGCGGGAGAATTTCTTGGCGAGGCTTACCATCGTGCCGGCGGGGTACGCGCGATCGTCGGCGAGTTGATGCAGGCGGGCAAGATCCGTACGGGAGCACTCACTGTCACCGGGGCGACGATGGGGGAAAACTGTAAGGATGCGCGAAGTCTGGATACGAAGGTCATCCGGACTTATGACCGTCCATTGAAAGAGAATGCGGGTTTGCTAGTGGTTTCCGGCAACCTGTTCAGCTCCGCGCTGGTAAAGACTTCGGTCATCAGCGATGAATTCAGGCGGCGTTACCTTTCCGAGCCGGGCCACGAGGATTGCTTTGTAGCTCGGGCCGTCGTCTTTGACGGACCGGAAGATTACCGCAGGCGGATCGAAGATCCATCGCTTGACGTGGATGAGCATTCCATCCTGGTGGTTCGTGGAGCGGGGCCGGTAGGCTATCCCGGCTCCGCCGAAGTGGTAAACATGACGCCGCCAGGCAGGCTGATCCGGCAGGGAATTCGCATGCTGCCGTGCATGGGGGATGGCCGGCAAAGCGGTACCTCCGACAGCCCTTCGATTTTGAATATCTCTCCGGAATCGGCGATTGGAGGGAACCTGGCCATCCTGAAGACAGGCGATGCGATCAAAGTCGACCTCAGGCAGCGTCGCGTGGATGTGCTGCTGTCGGATGAGGAAATCGCGGCTCGCCGCAACGGCGCTAAAGCCCGCCGAGATCGTGAATCAGTCGCCTTGGCAGGAGTTCTACCGGGACAACGTCGGGCAGCTCGAAACCGGCGCCTGCCTGGAATTTGCGGTGAAGTATCACGATCTGCGCAAGGTTGTTCCCCGGCATTCGCACTGAGGAGAGGTATGGTAAAACCGGTTCGCGTGGGGTTTGTTGGTTCACGTTTTGCAGCGAAGTTTCACTGGGAGGCGATCCGCCGTGTCCACGGTGTGCCCGTCGAGATCGTAGGCGTCACCTCAAAGACGCCCGAGGCGCGGGATTCCTTTTCCCGCGAGACGGGAATCCGCGGATTCGATACGCTGGCCGAGCTTTGTGAGGCAGTGGACGTGGTGGATCTCTGCACTCCTCCGTCCTCTCACGAAGAACTCGCGCTGCAGGCTCTGCAACTGGGCAAGCACGTCATTATTGAAAAGCCGCTCACCGGATATTATGGCGCGAGCACCTTTCCCAAGGAGCAGATGCTTGCGGAAGCTACTGCCAGTTGTGCACGCATGTTGGCGGCGGCTAAAGCCAGTGGCAAGCGAGTGTGCTATGCCGAGAACTGGGTGTATGCTCCGGCGATCCAGAAGGAACGGGAGATCATCCAAAAGAGCGGCGCTCAGATTCTTCGCATCCTTGGAGAGCAATCTCATGGGGGATCGCACTCTCCCTACTACGGCCGCTGGAGATTCTCTGGCGGCGGATCGCTGGTCGGGAAGGGATGCCATCCGGTAAGCGCCGCGCTCTATTTGAAGCGAGTGGAGGGAGAATCGCGGAATGGAACACCCATTCGGCCGGCCACAGTAAGCTGCCGCACACATGAGATTACTCGCTTACCGAACTTCCGTGATGAGGGTTTCCTGCGCACCGGCTATGACGATATTGAAGACTATGCGCAGATCCATGTTACGTTTTCCGATGGAACTGTGGCCGACATCTTCTCCTCGGAACTGGTGATGGGCGGCGTTTATAACTGGATGGAGATTTTCTGCAACAATCACCGTACCCGATGCAATATGAATCCGGTAAATGCCCTCGAAACCTTTAATCCCAGGGAAGACATTTTCAAAGATATTTATGTAGTGGAGAAGATCAGCACCAAGCAGGGCTGGAGTTTTCCCGCACCGGATGAGGGTTGGCAGCACGGGTACCCGCAGGAGTTCCAGGACTTTATGGAGAGCATTTACCACGACCGCGAACCTCTCTCCGGAATAGAACTGGCGCGCGATACCATCGCAACCCTGTACACCGGGTATTTGTCGGTGGAGCGCGGGGGCGCTGAGGTTGCAGTACCGGACTAGGTGTGTGAGGACCCACCATCACTGATTTAGTCCCGGAGGGACGGCTGAGAGTAGCCCAGGACGCAGTCCTGGGAAGAGATTCGAGAGACGGATCAGTCCCGCAGGGACGGCTGAAAATTACCCAGGATGCAGTCCTGGTACAACCTGGTTAACTTTCAGCCGTCCCTTGCGGGACTTGTCGTCGCTATGTGCATGGTTCCCAGGACTGCGGCTTGGGCTACTCTCAGCCGTCCCTCCGGGACTAAATTGGTGAATGGTGGGTTCTCACACACGCTCTAACCCGCATTTCTCACGCTTGCCGGTTTTGCGCCAGGTTTGCGGTGTGATGAGGTCTTTTCCAGCGCTTTGTGTGAAGTGGTTGGCCGGTTGGGGTCGTTTCTGGTAGGTGCCAAGCTGTTTGGGGTTTAGCGGATAGACATTTTCCATGGCTCCGCCAGACCGGCGCCATGGGTCAGGGTGGAAGTGTAGTTGGGGCGTTGGCTGCGGGTTTCAGCAGCGTAGGGCGTGGAAGGCTTGTGCGAAGAGGTCTTTCCAGGGATAGGCCGAGTTGAACTCAAGCATGATGCGGCGCACGCTGATGCGCACGATAGCGCCGATCTTGAACAGCTTGAGACGGATGGTATCGACCTGAGCTTGAGCCCACTCCGTGCCTGCGAGGCCCAGACGGCGCAGCGCTTCCATCAGGGTGTAGGCCAGCGAGGAGAAGTAGAGGCGCAACTGATTGCCCTTCATTTCGTCGGTGGAGAGCCGATCGGCGAACAGACACATCTGTTCCTTGATGCGGTTTTCCATTTCGCCGCGGGCGCAGTAGAACTTTTCGTAAAGTGCCTGGTCGGGCCACTGGTCCGGAGTCAGGGAAGTGACCACGAAGCGGGGATTCTCGCCCTTGTCCAGATACTCGGCTTTGGCCACCACGCGACGGGAGCGCGACCAACTGTGGTGGGTGGTGTAGGTGAAGCCGGTAAAGACGCGCGCCGGCTTGCCAGTCTTCTGGTGAAGAACACGCGCTTGCTGCATCTGGGCACCGATGATCTTCTGCAATCGTTTGTTGCGCGCCAAGCCAAACAGGTAATCCACCTTGTTGGCCTCGCACCAGCCCATCAACTCTTCACGGCAAAAGCCGGAGTCGGCGCGCAACACGATCCGTGTCTGCGGCCATTGCTGCCGCAGTTGGGCAACGATGCAGCTCACTTCCTCCACCGCTCCAGCGGCAGCGTCTTGGTTGGCCGCCCGCAGGCGCGCGCAGAGCAACTGGTCGCCGGCGAAGATATACAGCGGCAGATAGCAGTAGCTGCCGTAATAGCCATGGAAGAAGCGCTCCGGCTGATGGCCGTAAAGCGGGATGTCGGTGGCGTCCAGGTCCAGCACCACCTGTTCCGGTGCACTGCGTTGAGACTCCACAAACAGGTCCCCCAACAAGCGATCCAGAGACTCCGCCGAGTAGCTGATCTTGTGATAGCGACCGCTGCGGCCAACCAGTTCCAGCCGGTTCAGCGTGCTCTTGCCGGCCAGCGGCTCGTCCAACTCCCTCTTGCCGCTGAGCAATGCCAGCAACGGATCGCAGCGCAACTGCTCATGATCGCAGAGATCCTCGTAGCCCAGCGCCAGACCGAAGATGCGCTGCGCCAGCATCTCCGAGAGCTGGTGCGTGATCAGCAACGGCGATCGGCCATCGACAAAGCTGGCCGACAGACGACCCAGCAGGTTGATCTTGCGGTCCACCTCACGCAGCAGCAGCGCACCGCCGTCGCTGGAAACCTGACCAGCGCTAAATCCCGCCTCCACGCGGCGAGAAAAATGAGCTGTAAATGCAAACGTCTCTTGATTACACTCTGTCATCAGAAAGGCCGCCTCCGCTCGGCAAACACTACGTCTCGACAACGCAGTTATGCCATGAATAAGCGGCCTTTCCAACCCCCTTTTCAAATCCCCTAACCCAAATTCGCAGCATCATCGTGAGAAATGCGGGCTAAAGCCCAAATTTTGTTGGGCTTTTATGGCCCGACTAAGGTCGTGCCCTGTTACAAAGCAATCCGCGAAGTGATTGTCCCCTCAGTTTTCTCTCTTTAATCCGCAGAGACCCGTTCTACTGCAAGCGGCGCGGGGGCGCGCCATTGAAAGGCGAACAAGCGTGAGCAAATACGCGGACCCCGCTGCGAAGAAAATCAGCAGCGCATAGTTCGTCCAAAGAACGCCTACCAGGAACGTGAACAGTACGCTGCCAACGGCGCCCACAGCTCCTCCGATCCCAACTACCGTGCCCACTGAACTGGAAGGGTACATGTCTGATGGGGTGGAAAGCAGATTCGAAGACCAGCCCTGATGCGCCGCTGTCGCCAGGCATAACAGCGCGATCGCCTGCCAAAGAGGATGAACAAACGGAACCAGGGCCACCGGCACAGCACAAATCGCGGCCACTAACATGGCGGATCGTCTGCCCATCCGGATGGAGTGTCCGCGGCGGATAAAAAACCCCGCCAGCCAGCCTCCGGCAATGCTCCCAAACGTGGCGCCGATGTACACAATGATGAGCGGCAGTCCCAGGTGTTGCATATCTACATGGAAGCGCTCGTTGAAATACTTCGGCAGCCAGAACAGATAGAACCACCAGATCGCATCGGTCGTTCCCTTGGAGAGCGCAAATCTCCATGTGCCTGGGCTAAACAGAAGGGCCTTGTACGTAGCCGGTGGGGCCATCAGCGAGGCAGACGGCACCGGATTCCCAAATCTGGGATGAAGCCGGTCGTAGGGAAATAACAGCCAGGTGATCAGCCACAGCAGCCCCAGACTGCCGGTGGTGAAGAAGGCTGCCTGCCACCCAAAACGAACCGCGACCCAAGGGATGACCAGCGGAGCAATCAGCGCACCGGCGCTGGTTCCGGAATTGAAGATCCCGGTTGCAAGCGCTCGTTCCTCGGTCGGGAACCAGTCGGCGGTAGCCTTGAGTGCGGAAGGAAAGTTGCCCGACTCCCCCAACCCCAGCGCAAAACGGGCGATCCCGAAGCCAAGCGCCGTGCGCGCAAACGCATGGCTGACCGACGCCAGCGCCCACAGACCAATGGACAGGGCATACCCTTTCTTTACCCCGATGCGGTCGACCACCCGCCCGGCAACCAGGAATCCAAGGCCATAGGCGAGGATGAAGCAGTTGACGATGTCGCTGTAGCGCCGGTTGTAGAGAGCCAGATCCTGATCGCCACCGAGCAGGTGCTTGAGAATCGGCTCCACCAAACTCAACGCGGACCGATCCATATAGTTGATGGTGGTGGCCAAAAATAGCAGGCCGCAAACCGCCCAGCGGAGATTCGATCTATTCGGAGTTGAACTCATGCCATGGTTTCTACACGTCCATCATGTACGGAGCACGCTGGGGACGCGATAGCATGCAGTTCGCCTCGTCGTCGTTTTTGAAATGCTCTTTGACTGGGTCCCAATAAAGCCTGCGCCTGGTCTTCATCGCGATGTGATGGATCAGACAAGTAGAGCACGCCCGGTGTCCTATCTCCGCCGGCGCAATCGGCGCCTTTCTGCTCTTGATACATTCCAGCCAATTCCCGTGCTGGTCGTCGCTCTTATAAAGATGGACCCCGTCGGGACCGATCACACTGTCGAGGATCTTAGGATCGCTGGCAACCAGCGGTTGCGGAGCTGCCGCTGGTTTTCCTCCGGGATCGGTAGGTGTGACCATCTCGTCCCGGGTGACGAATATCCATCCCTCAGTGCCATAAAACTTGATGCCATTGGGAAAGTCGCCGCTGATGTCCATGGTCACGCCGTTGGCGTAGATTGCATGGGTCAGAAACTTGCCATGAACGTTCCAAAGCCCATGGGTAGGGAACTCAGCCGTACCCCATACCTCGATCGGGCCGGTGTACTCGGTATTCATTCCCCAATGGGCCGTGTCCACATGATGCGCTCCCCAGCCGGTGATCATGCCGGCGCCAAACTGCTCGCAGCGCAGCCAGCCGGGGCGGCTAAACCCATCCTGGGGATGAACCCGAATCTCGGTGTAGTAAACCTCGGGCGTCGAACCCAGCCATTCGTCGTAGTTCAGGTTCGATGGAATCGGCATGGGCGGGGCATCCGGCCCGCTGGGGTCGCCAGGCAAACCGATCTCCACGTGCTTGATCTCGCCGATACGGCCGTTGCGCACCAGTTCACAGGCGCGGTAGAACTGCTTCCATGATCTCTGCTGCGATCCAACCTGCAGAATTTGCCCCGATGCCATGACCGCGTTGCTCATGGCACGTCCCTCTGCAATGGTCAGCGAAGCCGGCTTTTGCAGGTACACGTCTTTTTTGGCATGCACCGCATCCACGGCCAGGATCGCGTGCTGATGATCTGGGGTGCTGATCACCACCGCATCGATGTCTTTATTGGCCAGCAATTCGTGATAGTCGTGGTAGCCGGTGACGCCGTCGTACGGTTTGCCCGTTTTCTTGGAGTAGTAGCCGTTGACCAGCGTCTTCCCCTCTTCCACACGCTTCGCATCCAAGTCGCAAACCGCCATAATACGCGCCTGGTCGAACTGCCAGATTCCCGGTAGATCGTGCCCGCGGGAGATCCGGCCCACCCCGATCGCGCCCACGTTGATGCGGTTGCTCGGAGCCTTTTGCCCGAAGACGCTGGAGGGAACGATGGTCGGAAAACTGATGGCAGCCGCTGCTCCCATCTTCAGGAAATTCCTGCGCGTCTCTTTCATCGATCCTCCTCTCTAACCGGTAAAGGTCAATACCTTGGCATCTCTTTGCGCCTTAAGCACCAGCTCCGCGGCCAGCAGAGCCTGGTCCTGGTTCTGCGCGGTATGGGTCCGGTTGACAATGTCGGAAACGAACTGCGGCCCGAAGGGCAGCTCCACATTGCTGCAATCCATAAAGGTCACCTGCTTCTGGTCCACCATATAAAGGTGATTGCCTCCGGGTTTGCCGGCAATGTCGATGTACTTGCGCAGCTCGATATAACCGTCGGTTCCCAGGATAAAGAGACGCCCGTCGCCCCAGACGCTAAGGCCGTTAGGCGTAAACCAATCCACCCGAACATAGCCGGCTCCGCCGTTGCCATGCACCATCATGTCCCCGAAATCCTGAAACTTGGGGTGTGTGGGATGATTCACATTCGCGATCTGCGACCCTGTCACCTCAGCGGTGGTCGAGCCGGTGTAATAAACAAACTGGTCCGCCTGGTGGGAACCGATATCGCAGAGAATGCCACCGTACTCGGCCGGATCCCAAAACCAGTCGGGGCGAGTAATGTCATTCACCTTGTGGGGAGCGATATTCACCGTCTGCACTACTTTGCCGATGGCGCCGGCCTTGATCAGGTAACCGGCCTGCACCGCTGCGCGCACTTCCAGCCGCTCGGAGTACATAATGGCAAACATCTTGCCCGTCTCCGCCGACACCTTCCGCACCTCTGCCAGTTGGTCTAAGGTCGTCACGGCCGGCTTGTCGCTGAGAAAATCCTTGCCCTGCTTCATGGCGCGGATGCCCAACGGAGCCCGCAGCCGGGGAATAGGCGCGCCCGCGATCAGCTTGAGCGATGGGTCTTCCAGGATTTCGTCCTCGCTCTTGGCGAGCTTGGCATTGGGATACATCTTCTGAAAATCGGCGATAGCCTTGGGCAGGTTGGAGTAGAAAGAGACCAGCTCTCCGCCGCCGCGGATCACCGCCGCGGTCATGCCCATAATGTGATAGTGGTCCAGGCCGATCACGCCAAACTTAATGGAGTATTTCGGCTTTGTGCCCGCGTCGGGACCTGGTCCGGCAACCTGCTCCACCATGTGTCCGCTTGCAGGATGCAAGCCGAGGGTGGAGGACATGCCCACGGCGCCCATGACCTTCAGAAAAGAACGGCGATCTACATTCTCATCCTGCACCTGTCCCGCTCCCCGTGTCCCGCTCCTCGGTACGGCTCCTCGTGATAAGCTGCGGGATCATCCTACTTAATCCGCATCCTGGAGTAAACATTGGGTTCCAGCCGGTTCGACCTCGGAGGTAAGTGCGCAGTTGTCATTGGCGGTACGTCGGGTCTGGGCAAGGCAATTGCCCTGGGAATTGCCGAGGGCGGCGCCGACGTAGTGGCGGCCTCGCGTCGCCAGGCAGAAACGGATCAGATTGCGGCCGAAATTGAGGCTTTAGGGCGCCGCTCCCTGAGCGCGACAGTGGATGTGCGTGACCGGTCTTCCATCGAGCTTCTGCAGCGCAAGGTTCTGGAAAGCTTTGGCAAGGTCGACATCCTGGTGAATGCCGCCGGGATCACGCTCAAGGTTCCTACGCTCGAGTGTTCTGAAGAAGGCTGGACCAAGGTCCTCGATATCAACCTGAACGGTACCTGGCGGTCGTGCCAGATCTTTGGCAGGACGATGGTCGGCCAGGGCTTTGGAAAAATCCTCAACATCGCCTCCCTCTCCACCTTTGTCGCCTTCAACCAGGTTGCCGCGTATGGAGTCAGCAAAGCCGGGGTGGGCGCGCTGACCAAATCGCTGGCCATTGAACTGGCCCCCTACAAGATCTGCGTCAATGCGATCGCTCCCGGGGTCTTTCCGACCGCCCTGAACGCCGAGCTGATTCTCCATACCGAACGCGGCCGCGAGCTGAAGACGCGTACCCCCATGAAGCGCTTTGGCGAGATGGATGAACTTGTCGGGGGCGCCATCTACCTGGTTTCCGATGCGGCTTCTTTCGTAACTGGAGAGATCCTGGTGATCGACGGCGGATTTCTGGCCAGCGGGGTGAATCAATGAAAATTCTGAGCGCCAAGGTGATTGTCTGTAGTCCCGGCCGCAACTTCGTGACCTTGAAGATCCAAACCGACCAGGGGATTTACGGTCTCGGCGACGCCACACTGAACGGACGCGAGCTGGCGGTTGCCAGCTATTTAGAAGATCATCTGGTCCCTTGCCTGATCGGGCGCGATCCCTTTCAAACCGAAGACATCTGGCACTACTTCTACCGCGGCGCTTACTGGCGGCGCGGGCCGGTGACCATGACCGCCATCGCCGCCATCGATATGGCGCTCTGGGATATTAAGGGCAAGGCCCTCGGCGTCCCCGTCTACAACCTGCTGGGAGGCAAGAGCCGCACCGGCGTTATGGTCTATGCGCACGCCACAGGTCGCGACATCGCGGAGACCGTGGATGAAGTGGAGCGATACCGGGCGATGGGGTATCTCGCGATTCGCGCCCAGAGTGGAGTACCCGGCCTTAAATCGACCTACGGCGTCTCGAAAGACCAGAAGTACTATGAGCCGGCGGAACGTGGCCTGCCTTCCGAGAGTTTATGGTCTACGGAAAAATACCTGAGGCATGTTCCCAAGCTTTTCGAGGCGGTGCGCAACACGCTGGGCGATGATCTGCACCTGCTGCACGATGTTCACCACCGGCTTACTCCCATTGAGGCGGCGCGCCTGGGCAAGGAGCTCGAACCCTATCATCTGTTCTGGCTGGAGGACCCGGTTGCGGCCGAGTTGCAAGACGGCTTTCGGCTCATCCGCCAGCACACCACCACCCCGCTGGCCGTGGGCGAGGTGTTTAACAGCATCTGGGATGCGGAGCAGCTGATACGCGAGCAGCTGATCGATTACCTGCGCATGAGCGTGGTGCATGGCGGCGGCCTCACCGCGATGAAGAAGGCGGCCGATTTTGCCGCTCTTTATCACGTGCAGACGGGTTGCCACGGGGCCAGTGACATGTCGCCGGTTTGTATGGCCGCGGCGCTGCACCTGGATATCGCCATCAATAATTTCGGGATCCAGGAGCACATGCTGCACAACACTCAAACAGAGGACACGTTTGCCCACGAGTATCTGTTTCGCGACGGCTTTATGTATCCCGGGGATGTGCCTGGTCTCGGAGTCGATATCAGGGAAGATATCGCCGCGGGTTTTCCATATCAGCGAGCCTATCTGCCGGTCAACCGCAAGGAAGATGGAACCCTGTTTCACTGGTGATCAAGCTAGACTTCAATCAAGGGGATGTTGCTATGACTGAGGATTCTTCGCGGGTGCCGACGCGGCGCAGGTTTCTAGGGGTAAGTGGGGCCGCATTGGCTGCGGCTGCGATGGTGCCGCTGGCGCAAGCACAGCAGGTGCGGTCGGACGATCACAGTAAACCCAACGAGAAGCAGCCGGGGGAAAACAACAACCCACTCGATGCGGAGAACCCCAGCTCAGTATGGTCCCCGGAGACCGATAACGGCACGGTCGAACCGTTCAAGTATTCCTTCGCACTGGCCCATAAACGGATCGAGGATGGCGGCTGGACGCGGCAGGTAACGGAGAGAGAGCTGCCCATTTCGAAGACCCTGGCCGGGGTGGAGATGCGGCTGATCAACGGCGGCGTTCGCGAGCTGCACTGGCACACCAGCGCGGAATGGGCGTTCATGATCTACGGCAACGCCCGGATCACAGCCGTGGACGCGAAGGGACGCAGTTTCGTGAATGACGTAACCAAGGGCGATTTGTGGCTATTTCCCGGCGGAATTCCGCACTCCATCCAGGGGCTGGGACCCGATGGAGCCATGTTCCTGCTGGTCTTCAACGATGGAGGTTTCAACGAGTTCGAAACGTTTTTGCTGACCGATTGGTTCAAGCACACGCCGAAAGATGTTTTAGCGAAGAACTTCAACGTGCCCGCGTCGACCTTCGACAACGTTCCCAGAAAGGAGCTGTTCATCTTTGCCACCGAACCGCCGCGGCCTCTGGCGGAGGAACAAAAGGCGGCAGCAGAAGGTACGGGCGCGATCGATGGAGATTACGTCTTTCGGGCAAGCATCATGCCGCCGACCAAGGTCAGGGCGGGCGGCGAGGTTCGCATCGTGGACAAGGATGCTTTCCCGGCAACGGATATTGCGGCGGCGATCGTGCGGGTGAAGCCTGGCGGCATGCGCGAGCTGCATTGGCATCCGCTGTCAGACGAGTGGCAATATTACGTGAACGGTAAAGGACGTATGACAGTCTTCCAGGCGGGAGGGAAGGCGCGGACCTTTGATTTTCAGGCAGGGGATGTAGGGTATATCAGGATGTCGCGTCCGCACTACATCGAGAACACGGGAACAGAGGATCTTGTGTTTCTGGAGGTCTTCCCCATTGGAACGTACCAGGACATCTCAGCTGCCGAGTGGTTGGCACACACTCCGGCGCGGCTGGTGGACCAGCACCTCAAGACCGGCGAGGAATTCATCAATAACATTCCGAAGAAGGAAGCAGTAGTAACACCAATCTAGACGGGTTGCCCCACGTACGCTGCTGGGGCACTCGTCAGGTTCGCGGCTTATGCTGCAGTGTGCTAATCCCCAGCCAGGGCCACCTCGTTGCGCAGTGTTTGCTCCAGGGCGGCAAGCTGCGCTTCGATATCGCCTTCAATGGCGCGACGCTTGATGATGTCTTCCCGGTACCGGCGTAGGAAATAATCGATGGTCTCTACGCGGATGCGAATCGAACCGGAAGGTTTGTTCTCGTCCAGATCCTTGAAGGAGAAATAAGGCGTTCCCGACTGCTCGATGATGCCTTCGATCACACCGTAGATAGGAGCGTCGTGGCCGCACTTGAAGCTGGAAACTTCCAACGCCACGAGGTTGGGATGGCGAGCAGTAAACTTCGCTGCCCACACCTTGTGATTCGTGCTGGTCGAGTAGCGGTTCTTCCAGACATCCTGAATATCCAGAGGATGGGTAATGAGCCCGGCGCGCACCTCCTCGCCAAAGAGGCGATCGAGGATATCCTCATCGATGGGAAGCGTACTCTGCGAGAACACGGGATAGCCAAGCTTCTGGAACTCCTCCATGATCTCGTGGTTCAAGCCCGGGTCGTGATGGTAAACGCGGCCCAGCATGACAATGCCAATCCGGTCTTCGCGCTCAAGCTGATCGAGCGTCTCCCGCGCCTGGCGGCGGATATCAGCCTCGCAGTCGAGCAAGGCTTTGAAACCGGCTTCGATGGCCCGGTCATTCTCTTCACGAGAGAGCCCCAGCACCGGTCCCCACGCTTTGAACATCTGGTCGGCGCATATTTTCTTGTCTTGCAGGTCCAAAATCGGATCGATATAGCTGACGCCGTTCTCGCTGAAGATGTCGCTTTCCTTGGTGAAGGCGGCCTTCACCACCTCTGGTGTGGCGGTGACCGTGGGGCAAGCGTTCGAGCCAGTGAGGTTGACCAGGGACGTATGCAGCCGATCGTACATGGGGAACCAGATCGCGTTTAACGGCTTCTTGCTGTGCTTCGTCGTCAGGAGGTTATAGACATGCGCGATGCCGATCTTTGACGGGTAGCAGGGATCGATAGCGCCCCGGCTCGCTCCGGCGCGGTAAAGCTCCGGCGTCGTGTAATCGGAGTAAATGAGATTTTCAGCCTTGAGCCCTAAGCTCGCGAAGTAGGCATTGAACATCGGCGCATAGGTGTAGGTGTTAAGCAGCCGAGGCATGCCGATGCGAAACTCGCTGCGCTTCTGCATTGCGGCCGCCCGTTCCTTCACTGCCTTGCCAATGAATAGTCCCTTGGTGCTGGGAACAGCATCGGCAACAATCTCTACCTGCGCGATGACGGAAGACGTCGCGCGCGGCGATATCGACAAAGTTCGGGTTCGCCTCTTTTATCTTGTCGATGTCCGCCTTGATGTCCTTCATGTCAGCAAGATCTTCCACCGTGCCTTTTTCGCAGGTGGCGATGATCAGCCGCTGTTCGCCAACGCGCAGAGGCACCTTGGTCTTCTTTGGCTGGAAGTCCACCGGCTTGGGAAGCTCAACTACCTTGCTCGATCCTGGAGAAATTTGGATCTGGATGAGCGGTTCTACCTTGGCCTTGAATGACCCTTTGCTGCTGCCTGTACTGCAGGAGGAACCATGGCCATCAGCATTGGCCTGGATTTGTTCGAGACTCGGGAGTTGCGTGGCCACCTTGGCTGAGTGATCTTCTGCAACTGCCAGCGCGGGCGCCGAGGAGTGGTCATGGTCATGACCCTGCTGGGCAGCGGTCACATCGACGTCGATAAAGGTGCGCAGGCAATTGTTCTTGCAGAAGTAGCAGCGCGTGTCTTCATTACGCGTGGTGCGGTAGCGAATGTTAGCCACCGCTTCCAAGCCAATAAACGTGGTCTGCTTGCCGTTGGTCCACAGGCGCAACGCCTCTTGCGCGGCGCCGATCGCACCCGACTCGCCGCAGTGCTCGTGCACGATAATCTCCGGCACCTTGCCCTTGGCGCGGAAGCTTGACTTGATGAAATCTACTTCGGCCTTTACCACCGCCAGGTTGTTCTGCGTGCCGCCCTGCAGAACGAAGCGCGACCCCAGCGAAGCCAGGTTGGGAATACTGGCAACGTAGAGAAATACATTTTTCGGCAGCACATCGGCCAGGCCGGCGAGAATTTCCTCGGCTCGCCAGCCCTGTCGCTGGAAATTTACAATATCGGACTGCATGAAGACAGCGCAGCCATATCCAAAGGAGGGCATAGATGTAGCGGAGAAGGCGATATCCGCGAATTCTTCCACCTTCTTGCCGAAGCCCTCCGCCGTCGATTGCAGGAAGTACCCGTTCCCGGCAGAGCACTGCGTATTCAGCTTGAAATCTTTAACCCGGCCGTCCTTCAGGACGATGAGTTTGATGTCCTGGCCGCCGACGTCGATGATGACGTGAGGATCGTCGTAGAATTTGAGGGCGGATTCCGTGTGCGCGACAGTTTCCACCAGCGCTACATCGGCGTGCAGCACATCCTTGAGGATGTCCTTGGCATATCCGGTGGTTCCTACCCCTAGAACTTCCAGCGTGGCGCCCTTGCTCTGCACCTGCTCATTCAGCTTCTCAAACATCTCAATGCCATCCTGGATCGGATTGCCATTGGAAAGCTGGTAAGTCTTGCAAAGGATTTCGCCTCCCTTGCCGAGCAGGACCGCCTTGGTGGAGGTAGAACCCCCATCGATGCCGATAAAACCTGAGACCGTCTGGCCGGGCAGGAATTCCGCTGGAATGAACTTCTTCCTGCGGAATTCTTCGCGAAAGAGTTCGAGTTCGGACTTATCTGCGACCAGGCCTTTGCCACCGGAGATCGCCTTTTCTTCGGCGCGGCCATAATCGATGTAATACAGAAGCTTCTCTATCCCCTGGTAGCGGCCGATCTCCGGGTCTTCGTCTTTGCCGTACTCTACTGCGCCGAGAGCGGCGAAGTACTGTGCGTTTTCCGGGACCTTAATCAAGTCCTCCGGCTTCGATCCCTCGGGAATTTCGACCTTCCGCTCCTTCCACATGCGAGGGATGTTGACTTGCCATGCTTCGCGCATGCCCTGGATGAATCCGTTGGGGCCACCAAGGAGCAGAACATGGGGACGCAGTGTATGGCCGCGCGTGAGCACGCTGAGGTTCTGAAGGACAATTGCTTCAAACAGCGAAGCCATGAGCTCGTGGGAAGGAGTACCCGTCTTCTGCAGACCGTTGATATCTGTTTCGGCAAACACGCCGCACTTGCCGGCAACTTTATGCAGCTTGACGCCGTGATAGGCCTGATTGGCAAGCTCGGCAGCAGGGATCTTGAGTTTGGCGTTAATTTTGTCGATGACTGCGCCCGTACCGCCGGCGCACTTGTCGTTCATCGAGGGAATCTTCTTCTTGCGCCCCGTCTCTTCATCATCTTTAAAGATGATGATCTTCGCATCCTGCCCGCCTAACTCGATGACCGAGTACACCTCAGGATGGAGCTTTTCGACGGCGAGAGAGACGGCGTGGACCTCCTGGACGAATTTGGCGCCGACCATCTCTGCGATGGTGCCGCCGCCTGATCCAGTGATAAAGATGCGGGTATTCTGCGGGCTGATGCCGGTGTCGGCCTCCATGCGTCGCAGGAATTCGAGACACTTCTCCGGCTGTCTTGTTTCGTGACGCTGGTAGTCCTGCCAGATGGTTTTGTCCGTTGCAGCATCCACCACGATCGCTTTGACCGTGGTGGACCCAACATCCAAACCGACCAGAAATTGCTGCATACACTCTCCCCTGAAAAGCTGGCTTCGACGACGGTGAGCGGTTAGGCTACTTGTGCTTTGGCCATGGAGACCCGGGGACGCCGGGCGTATGCTCGATCCTTTTTCATGAGGTCGTTCACGTGCCAGGCGAACTGGGCTGCCGTTCCCGCAAGACCGTGCCGATGCGGGAACTTGTAGAGTGCATGCTTGAGCTCCGGATGCTCATCAACATAGGCCCGGAGTTCATCCAGTGTCCTCCCGGTCTCGCTGAGCACACCGTCAAACTCCGCGCGAGCTTTGGCTTTGGCTTCGGCGAGCGCCATCTGGACCCGGCTGTGGGCATTCACTTCGCCTTCGCCGGAAGTCTCGACCGGCAGGAAGATCATGTCTTTGAATTTGTTGACCACCCGCGATTGCACACCATCCGATTGTGTCGAGGGCATGCAGCCAAAGGGTTTGAGCGCCAGCACCATGTGGCAGAGATGGTTCACGGTGTAGTAGACGTTCTTTCCCACTTCCATGTGGCCTTCGCCGCCGCGCGCGAGCTGGTGGTAGAAGGGATGAGCCAGCCGGGCGAGCTCTTTTTGCGGAATCAGGTGATGCGCCGTATCGCCCATGTGCCGGATGGTCCGATGGTAGAAATGGTTCCACATCACGCTGCCGGCGCTGAGTCCACCCGTCTTCTTGAATACTTTGAACCGGTTGGCGAACTGCTTTTTCACTTCGTACCACTTAGGATCTTGATACGGAGCCTCTGCAGCCGCACGAGCTCTGGCGCCTTCCTTCGCCACGTGCATCATGTAGGCGATCCAGGTGGCGATTGGTTCCACCAGGACCTGCGCGCCCTCCTTTTCCAGGAAAGCGAACATGTTGAAGTTGCCATCTCCCTCGGTCGTCTGTGCCCAGAACTCACCCGTGATCTTTACCACGGGCTTCACCCGCAGGCGATCCACTTCGATGGCGTTGATGCTATCGCGGCAGGCGTGGAGAGCAGCCACGTATTCCTTGCCATAAAGGTTGTGGGCGATCTTTCCCAGGGTGCAACCCAGCCCTTCGATCTTCTTGTTTTTCTCAATGTAGGGCTTGGCCCAGGCGGGAGCCGCCTCCAGGATGTGCCAACGTTTGCGGTCGCGCAGCGTATCGGTCAGCGTTTTCACTGATTCGCGAATCACGCGATCGGTCTCCCCTTTATTAACCTCAAAGGGACGAACCTGGTATACCAGCTCGTTGATCACATCACCCAGGTTGAGGGCATTGAGCATGCCCATGCCAAAGTCGACTGAGAATTTCAACCCCGGTTCGCCGCTGGCTGCTTTGATGCCGTCGGTCTGCTGGAAGAGCAATACCCGGAAGCCCTCGAAGCCGGCATTTTGCAGCGCGAAGCGGTACTCCGCCTCGTACATGCCGAAGCGGCAGGGACCGCAGGAGCCGGCGGTGAAGAAGACGTAGTTGTCGATGATCTGCTGGCGCGTCTCTCCCTGTTGCTCCAGCTTCTGCAGGTAGCGGACCAGGTTGCCGACCGTAAAGTAGGTCGGGTTGCACTGACCGTTGTTGCCGAACTCTTTGCCCGCCTGGAAGTCGGCTACTTCGGGGGTGGGAATGTTCATACACTTGTAGCCACTGCCGTGGAAAACGGCCTTGATCATCTCTTCGTGTTTCCACGTGAGACCGCCGAAGAGGATCGTGACATAGTCCCGTTCCGGCCCCGTGAACGTGCGCTCTACTGGTTTTTTGAACTCGCGCATGCGGGCCAACCCGGCTTGCGCTCGGAGACGCGCCCGTTCGGCGTCGATACGGGCTTGAATCTCTACTTCGAAGTCGGTCTGCACAATCTCGTTCACGACTACCGCCATGGGGGATCTCCTGTTCTTAGTGGTTGGTTCCCGGTTGAGACACAAGTTGAGGGATGTGTCCGGACTACATCTGTCCGGACATCCCCTGGAATCCATGTGCGAGCTGTTTGAAGAAGTACTTGATGACCCGTTGGTCGTTGTAGCACCAGCCCAGAATGTGGTTAAGCGTGGAAAAGCAGTGGGTCTGGCATGTTTCTTTCTGGTGGTCCAGCTGCTTGGTCTCGAATTTATGATTGCCGACCACGCCCCAGTCGTAGCTGGCCGTGTACATGGGGAAGCACGGGGCAAGAGTTCCGTCGACGCGAATGATCATAGAATTCTGTCCAGCGCGGCAGTTCCAGGGGAAATGATTGCCCTTCATAAAGTCGACCATCTGCCAGAGCCGAGTATTCGAGTTGACCATTTTGTAGCCGCTATCCTGCTTCTCTGTCAACCACTGGATGGTCTCTTCAACCGCCGGCCAGTCGTCTTTCGTAATGTAGGTGACATTGTTGTCAGCGTGCTTGAAATGTTCGTCCTGCTCCAATAGAGGCGACTCATTGATGTGGTAGTCGGTGGCGATACCACAGTCATGGGCTATCTCCGTCAGCTGCCGCACATCGTCGAGGTTGTTGCGGCAGATGTTGATGTTCAGGAAAACTGAATAGCCGTACCCGTACTGTTTACGAACCAGATAATCGAATTGTTTCCGAATAGGGACCAGTGCCTTGGGAAGGCCCTGTTTGATATCTACCGCATCTACGGCAATATTGAAAGTGGAAATTCCAGCATCCGCTAATTTATCTATCACATCGATGCGCAGCAGCCGGGCGTTGGTGGGCAGATAGATCCAGAAGTCCTTCTTGGCCGCGTAGTAGGTGACGCGCTGGATCAGGTCAGGCCGCAGCAACGGTTCGCCACCCATATAGGCGAGCACGCGGCAGCCCGTGCTATGAAGCCAGTCAATGGATCGTTTGGCCGTGTCTTCGGTCATCCCCTTGACTTTGTTGTCGAAGGCCCAACAGTAGTGGCAATCGAGATTGCATTTGAACTCTGTGAACAGATACGCGATCAGGGGATGGAAGTCGCCGGCAGTGACCCGGGAACGGATGTAAGGGAAGAGCCATCCCTGCATCGCATGGTAGATTTGGCCGGTTGTCCAGTGGCGCTTTTCGGGCGGCCGCCAGGCAGCGTCCTCGACCACCGGTCCCAGCAATTCCGGGCGCTGTGGAAAAACAGGGTCGGGAAATCGTTGCGGCTCCCCGACTGGCTGCAGTCCAGACACAGGAGCTACAGGCTTGGTTAAGAGACTATGCAGCGGGACATCGAGCCGGAAGCTCGGAGCCTGCGCGCTATCTTGTTCTACTTGCATCACACCCCCCGGACAACAAATCAAGGAAATAAGGTCTGCGGCGTTTCCAGGGCGCAAATGAATCGCCCGAACACACCGCCAGTGCAAGTGGCGTGCCACTGGCTGGGTTGCGGGAGATCCGATGTAAATTATTGATAGGAAAAGCAGAACCCTGTTGACGCGAACACCGCGCCGGCCCCTGGTGTGCCAATAAATTGACGGGGCTGTCAACTAGCTGGCATCCCCGGGGGAACCAGAGCCGGTCCTGGCAACAGTGATCGGCGGTAAATGGCGCGATGGGATTGCTGCTACCTCTTGCCCCAGTTCTTCATCTATAGGGCATCGGCTAAGGGAGGTCCCTACCGGACCATGCAGAGGTCCCCAAATCCGAATGGACGGTCCCCCCGTGTCGCGAGAAAGCACGTGGAGGGTGTTCTACATTTTGCACGCAAGCTGGGGACGCACAGTCACCCCGAGCAACTCCTGCACGCTCTCCCCTCGGAGCTCTGCGCTCTGCTCGATTGCGCGACCACCGCGGTCCTTCATCTGCGTGAAGGCGAGCTTTCTTTCCATGTAGTGGACAGCGAAGGTTGCCTGCTGTCCCGAGACCTTTCCGGTAGCAAATGGCCGGAAGAGATCTGGTCTTCCGTGTCTGAGCTGGAGAAGCCTCTTGTCATACCGTCGCTCGACGAGGAGGTGCGATTCCCCGAGGCGGGCGAGTTCTTCCGCGGGTGCGGCTGCCAATCTCTTTGCGTTCTTCCGCTTACCACTCGCCTTCACCGCCTGGGTGCGCTTTGTATCGGCCGCAGGGGCCGGGACGCATTCTCTGAACAAGAATCTTCTCTGCTTTTGCTCGTCAGCCACTACGCCGCCCTGGCGATCGGTGATCGGGTCAACTTCGCCCAGTCCGAGCTCGTGCGGGCTCAGCTGGAGGAGGAGAGAACGAAGCTTAGCCTCATCCTAGATTTGAACAACAGTGTAGTTTCGAACCTCGAATTGCGGGACGTTCTGCGGGCCATTTCTCCCGGTATCCGAAAGGCGATGCGTCTGGATGGCGTGGCTTTGATTTTGCCCGATGGGGACAGCCGCGAACTGCAGCTATATGCCCTGGATTTTCCCGATGCCAATTCCTCGCTTCGCCAGGACCTGCCGGCTTCGCTTTACGGTTCCGTCTCCGGTCACGTCTTTCGAACCGGAAAGCCGTGGGTTGGGGATATCGGTGAGTTGCAAAGGTCAGGGCTGGACCACAGAGTCGCATCGGCGGCAGGGGTCGAGACCCTATGTATGTTGCCCCTGGTCCGCGGCAGTCGTGTTCTGGGTGTTCTGTGCCTGGTGCGGACCGAGAAAAATGCCTTTACCCGGTCTGACATCGAGTTCTTGTCTCAGGTCGCCGGGCAGGTCGCGATCGCCATCGACAACGCACTCGCTTATCGCCAGATCACGGAACTCAAGGACAAGCTCACCCAGGAAAAGCTCTACTTTGAAGATGAACTCCGCAGCGAGATGAATTTCCAGGAGATCATTGGCAGCAGCAACGTGCTTTGCCGTGTCCTCAGCCAGGTCGAAGCAGTGGCGCCGACCGGGTCCACGGTCCTGATCTACGGCGAGACGGGGACAGGGAAGGAACTGATTGCCCGGGCAGTGCACAATCTGAGCCAGCGCAACTCCAACCCGTTTGTAAAGCTGAACTGCGCAGCCATCCCCACCGGGCTGCTGGAAAGTGAACTGTTCGGTCACGAACGAGGAGCCTTTACCGGGGCTGTCGCACAGCGCATTGGGCGCTTTGAATTGGCTTCACAGGGAACCATCTTCCTTGATGAAGTCGGGGAAATTCCGCTGGAGTTACAACCGAAGCTGTTGCGCGTCTTGCAGGAGCGGGAGTTCGAGCGCCTGGGTGGCTCGCGCACCCTGCGCACCAACGCCCGGCTCATCGCCGCCACCAATCGCGATCTGCACAGCATGGTGGAGGAGCAAAAGTTCCGCTCCGATTTATTTTACCGGCTCAACGTCTTTCCCATTCATGTGCCGCCGTTGCGCGAGCGCACGGAAGATATCCCATTCCTGGTGCGGCATTTTGTGCAACATTTTGCCTTCAATATGGGTAAGCAGATCGAATCCATTTCTTCCGAGACCATGAACGCCCTGGTCCGTTATCCGTGGCCGGGAAACATCCGCGAGTTGCAGAACGTGATCGAGCGCGCGGTGATTCTTTCGAAAGGCCCGACGCTTAAGGTTCCGCTTTCTGATCTGAAACTGCGCGGGGCGGAGTCGGGCCATACGAATGGTTTCTCGACTCTTGAGGAAGTCGAGCGAAGGCATATCCTTTCGGTTCTGGAGCAAACCAATTGGGTCTTCGCCGGCCCCAATGGAGCCGCTGTACGGCTGGGTATCAAGCGTCCCACTCTCCAATTTCGCATGCAGAAGCTCGGGATTTCTCGTCCCAAGAGACCCCAGGCCTCTTGACCTCCCTGTGCCAATCAACTGGCACAGTGCCAGCGTTTTGGCGCACCGTCCTCCGTGGCGGGGCCCCAATCGCCTTGTCTTGCTTAGCTAAGACTTCTGCCTAACGTGGTTTAGGAATAGGCACGACGATTGCATCAGGCGGTTTAGATGCCCGCCGTCGCGTGAGTTAGGAGATCGGAGGATTCGCCGCCGGGGAGAGACCCTGGCGTAATCACGGGAAAGAGAACATGCTACGAATCACAGTCATGGAAAATTCCCTTGAGGAAAGGTGGATTCTTCAAGGCCGGCTGACCAAGAGGTCGGTTTCTGAACTGATCTCGAGTTGGAGAGCATCCACGGCCCAACCGTTGCCGCGGTGCCGCATTGTTGACCTCAACGAGGTCACTTCCATCGACAAAAGCGGGGAAGAGGCGCTCTCGATGATGGTTCACGACGGAGCCACTTTTGTGGCGTCTGGTGTGTATACCAGGCACTTGTTAGACCAGCTGCAGGCGCGGCTGGCGAAGCAAAGACATAAGAATTGACCCACACGCTGCGCCGAACTCGCTCCAGCACTGACAGCTACACCCGCAGTGCTGGAGAAAGCGGCCTAACATCGATCCAGTTAGAAGATAAACTTTGCCGCCAAATTGGTGTTGAAGGGTTCGCCGACCCCGATACCAGGGGCGCCGGCAAAGGCTCCAAAGGTTGACCCGATGGTGCCACCCGTGTCGCTGGTGCTTGGCTGGCCGGCAGGCGCAAGGTTGGTGCGATTGAAAAGGTTAAACATTTCCGCGCGCAATTGAAGCGTCAGCCACTCCGTGATTTTAGTGTTTTTGAATACAGAGAAATCGACATCAGAAAAGCCTGGATTCCGATACTGCCCTCGTCTGCTGGTGCCGTAGGTGCCCAACGCCGGATCTTCGAATGCCGCGGTATTGATCCATTGCACCGAACCATTCACGATGCTGTGGTTTACCCCGGCAAAAGGATTGCCAATCTGGTTGGCGCGGTCGGCACTCTCCCCGTTACCGCTATTCTGATTACTGGCAAGCACGCTGAAGGGCAACCCGCCGTGGAATGACAAGAGCGAATGCACTTGCCAACCATTGCTCAACCACTGCGGACCGTGGGAAGAGCCGGGCACGTCATAACTTGCGTAAGCAGAGAAAGTATTGGTGACGTCGAAGTCGGAATTACCATACTCGCCCTTGAGGTTGAAACTGTTCTGTGGAAGATAAGGGATAAGTCCAGACTCCTCGTCGAGACTGTGAGACCAGGTATAGGTCAGCTGAGTAGATATCCGGTGCCAGTTTGTAGTTCTGAGCAGTGCCTGGAGCGAGTCGTAGTTGGAGGTAGCCCTGCTTTCTACCTGGTTGATGACGGCATAATTCGGAAACTGATTGAAGTAAGGTCGCGTGGTTTGTTGATAGGTGTATTGTCCGACCATGCTGCTGTTGTTGCCGCTGCCCAGGGCGGCCTGGTTGATGTCGCGAACATCAAGCAGATGGCGGGCGTTTGTTCCCACGAATCCGATCTGGGCGATGACATTGGGTCCAAAACTTTGCTGGACGTTCAGGTTGTAGCTATAGGTGTAGGACGGGCGGAACTTATTATCCACCGCAAACAGGTTGATAACCCCAGCGCCCGCAATCGCATCCGCCAGGGAGGTGAAGATTTGCTGGCCGGGAGACCAGATCGAGAGGCCAGACAGGGCATTCGCGCTGGCCACGGGGTTGACGCCGGCAGGATTATCCTGCACTCCAACCGGCCCACCGTTTACCGTTCCCCGCAGATTAAGGAAGGGCACCATGTAGGGCGCGTCGTAGAACATACCGAAACCGGCTCGAATGACCGTGTTCGCATATCCAGCCGGCTGATAGGCAAAGCCAATGCGCGGGCTGATGCTGTTCCAATATCGCTGATAGATGTTGGCCCGGTTGACGCCTGCCACCGCAATCCCATTGGGCGCGGTGGGATCGAATGAGGTCAGGTCGTGGTACTGGCTGTGAGGTGGGCCGCTGTAATCGTAGCGTATTCCATAATTAAAATTCAGCTGATGATTAATCTGCCATGCATCCTGGCCGAAAATGTCCCAGGTATTCTCGAACACCTGTCGCTTTGGATCTCCTTCCACAATGTTGGTAGGCGAGGTGAAGCATCCCGCAAGGAAATCCGCTAGCGAAAGAACGTTGCTGTCGTAGCCGGAACCGGGTGAATACCCAGGCGCAGTGGTGCCAAAATTCTTGGTCGCCAGCGCATCGCACGCGGTGGCGCCTGGAGCAGAACCGTTTGCGGTTTGGATGCCATAAGTCCATGGACCCTGCGAGCCATCAAAGGTGAACAGCCCGCGTTGTCCGCTTTGGTAAAAGTCATCCACCTGGGCTTGGCGGTATTCTCCCCCAAAGCGAAACTCGTGTGCTCCTTTGGTCCAGGAGAGGGCGTCGTCAATGTGGCCGGTAATGTCGTTGCGGCCGGAGTCAACTGTGGGCCCGATTGGATCAAAGCCGCTATTGCTTGCGCTCAGCCCGGAACTTGCTCCTGCTGCGGAGATATTGATGCGCGGAGAACCAGACAGGCTAGGGGACGTAACACCGGTGTTTAGCCCCAGCGCGACCGGATTGAAACTGCTGTCGGCGTCAGAAAATGACTGGTTGTAGTAGTTGACTCCCAGAAAGAGTTGATTGACGATGGACGGCGAAATTACCCGGTTGTAAACGATCGAATAGTTATAGACATGGATAGGGGCTTCCTCATAGTAGGGAGCCAGGAAGGAAACCGTGGGAGCGATCTGGTTCCCCTGGCCCATAAACGCTTTGACGGAGAGGTGATCTTTGGCGGTGAAGTTTTGGTCGATCTTCACAATTCCATTGAAGTTGTGCCCGGTAAGCGGCGACGTGTTGTAGTAGTTGTTGGCCTGCGCGGGTCCGGTGAGGGCGTTTGCCGGCCAAAGATTGGCTAGCAACGTCGTGGACAAGGGGTTTACCGGAATTCCGTAATACGCCAGCACGCCTTCCGAAGCCGCTTGGTATGCGGCGGAGGGTTCAGTCGACCGGCTCTGGTTACCGATGACAAAATTGGTGTGCTCATAGTTGACGAAGAAGAAGGTCTTGTCCTTGAAGATCGGACCGCCTACCGAAGCGCCGTAAACGATAAAACGATCCTCGTCCTTCGGTGAACCGTTGGCAAACGGGGTGTTGGCGGCCAGCGCCTCGTTGCGGTTGTAATAGTAGCCTGAGCCGTGGAACCGATTGGTCCCGGACTTGATCACCAGGTTTGCAGTGCCGCCTGCATTGCGGCCGGTCTCCGGACTGGAACTGGTTACGAAAGAAAACTGGTCGATGGCATCCAGTGGTAGCACGATACCGGCGATTCCATTTACGCCGCCTTGGTTAACGGCCGGAATGTTCCACCACAGGTCGTTGTTGTCGGTGCCTTCGATCTGCCAGTTCACTGAATTGGTGCGGGTTCCATTTACCGAAGCGAAACCAGCTCCACCGTTTTGGTTATAGCCGGCGAAACCGGGAGTCAGCCCTAAGAACTGCGTAAAATCCCGCCCATTGACCGGCGAGTCCTGAATGGTCCTGGTGGGAAGGACCGTGGTCTGCGTGACCGAGGTCGTGTCGAGCGCCTCACCCGCCGCATTCACTTCAACGGTAGTAGCTTGCGACGCTACTGCCAGCTTTATCGGCAAACTGTAAGTGGTTCCCGCGGAAACCTGAACTTTCTCAACCTTAAGCGTTTCAAACCCGGAGGATGTGGCGGAAACGGTATACAGGCCGAGCGGAAGGTCGGGGAAGCTATACTCACCCGCGCTGGAGGTGACCGTCGAGTGAGCCACTCCAGTTGCGTCTTCTGTAATGTTCACTTGCGCGCCTGGGATGGAAGCGCCCCCCTGGTCCGTCACCACGCCGTTGATGGCGCCGCGAAAGTTTTGTGCTCCGGCGAATGTCGCGGTGAAGAAGCCAGTCAAGCAGCAGAGCGAAGTAGGGGGAAAGAGCGAATGCGGATAGCACCTGATGACATGTAACAACCTCCGAAGTTTGTGCAAAAAGAAGTATCTTCCAGACCCTCAGAAACCCGGGGCGGATAAGTAACATACCGACTTATCTTCGACTTGGAAGGGTGCTACAGGCCGATTCCGACCCAGAAGGCACAGTGGAGGTGCAGGAACGCGCTTCAACTCTGAAGGCGTTCACCACGGTGTCCGTTAAAGGTAACTGCACAGACGGTTGAAAGCAACTAGAAAATGAGGGTTGCCAGTCCTTGCCCGCCGGGTGATTCGATGTGTGCATTTTGCCACAATCTCTGATGGCCATTGCCTATCAAGACACCAGACGACTCCGGGTGAGGTGGTAGTACACCACGGGGGTAACAACCAGGCTGAGCACAATCGAAATTGAGAGGCCCCCGATGACCGCGATGGCCAGCGGTTGCAACATCTGCGACCCGGCGCCCAGGGCCAGAGCAAGCGGAAACATTCCGCATACGGTGGCGATCGCCGTCATGAGGATCGGGCGCCTCCGCCGCTCGGCGGCGTGGAGCATCGCTTGACGTGGGTCCATTCCCCCGGCGCGTAGCTGCTCGTCCGCGTCAAGCAATAGGATGCCATTCTTGGCTACGATCCCAATCACCATGATGAGCCCCATGAAACTGGCCACGTTGAAGTTCGTACCCGTGATGAGCAACGCGAACACCACCCCTGCGAGCGAGAGGAGGGAACTGGTCAGGATAGAAATCGGAGCAGCAAAATTGCGGAACTCGGCCAGCAGCACGCCGAAGACCAGGGCAAGCGCCAACACCAGTACGCGGGCCAGATCGGCAAAAGAGCGTTGCTGCTCCTGGTAGGTTCCGCCGTATTCCACTCGGACAGACGCGGGGAGCTGAAGCCGGCCCACGGCCGCTTTGACTGCCGCCATGGCTCCACCGAGATCGGAGCCTTCCAGTCGCCCGCTCACCAATATCACCTGTTGCAGATTCTCGCGGCGGATCTCATTCTGCGGCGGTAACTGCGTCACCGTGGCCATGGCGCTCAAGGTAGCGGTGTGGCCGCTGCTGCTGTTGAAGACGGTGTTCTCAATAGCCTCCAGGGAGGCGCGATTGGCGTCAGGCAGGCGCACCCGGATGGTGTAGGGCCGGCCGCCTGCAATGAGCGGATCGTTGGTGGGCAGGCCATCGAGGATCGAGGTAGCATCCTCCGCAACTTCCGTCGGAGTAAATCCAAGACGCCCTGCAACTACAGGGTCGATCTGGAAGTTCGTGGCCGGGCCGCTGATGGTGTTGTCGACGCCATTCTCGGTATCCACGACGCCGGGAATCTTTGCGATGGCCTGCTGCACGCGAGGGCCGAGCGCGAGCAGAAGGTTCTGGTCGTTGGAGAAGAGCTTAATCTGGATAGGTTCCGGCGAGTTGGAGAGATCGCCAATCATATCCTGCAGGATCTGGGTGAACTCCATATCGAGCGATGGCTCAGCCGCATGGATCTGTTCGCGTGCGTCGGCGATCACTTCATCAATGGAACGCGAGCGGTCTTCCTTCAGGCGGACGGTGAAGTCACCGGTGTTCGCTTCCGTGACCGCAGCCAGACCCATCTGCAGGCCGGTCCGGCGTGAGGTGATGGAGACCTCGGGTATGCCATGCAGAATCTGATCCACGTGCTCCAGGATTCGGTTGGTCTCGGTCAACGAAGTTCCCGCAGGAGTGAAGTAATCCAGCACAAAGGCACCCTCATCCATCTCCGGCAGCAGGTCGGAGCCGAGACCGCGATAACTGAAGTAGCCGGCGATGATGAGCAACACACAGACTGCTATCAGCGCGAGAGGGCGTTGAAACGACCACTCCAGTGCTCGCTCGTGATACTGGAGGAGCCGGCGGAAGGCATTCCCTCCTCTTTGCCCTCCCTTTTTCATGATACCGGCGAGAAATCCTCCTGGCTTTTCGTCTTCGGGCACTGCGGCTTCCGGGTGAACTTTGCTCCCCAACCGTAGAGAGAGCGCGGGAGTAAAGGTAAGGGCGAGCAGCAGGGAAGTAAGCAAAGCAACCGTCATGGTTACGGCAAGCGCGCGGAAGAAGCTTCCTGTAACCTGGGTGACGGAGACCAGGGGTAGAAAGACAATGACCGGCGTGATGGTGGAAAAGACCAGCGGCCGGCTGATCTCGTGGATGGCTTTGCGTACGGATCCAATCCGCGACTCTCCCGCTTCGCGATGGACCGCGATGTTCTCGACCACCACAATCGCATCGTCGATGACGAGACCTATAGCCGCAGCCAGACCGCCCAGGGTCATCAGGTTGAAGCTCTGGCCGGTAATGCGGAGAAAGAGAATGGTCACCGCGACGGTGACAGGGATGACCAGGCCGGCGACCAGAGAAGAAGTCCAGTCGTGGAGAAACAGGAACAGGATGATGCAAGCGAGAACTAAGCCGATCAGAATCGCGTCGCGGACACTGAAAATGCTTTGCCGCACCAGCTCCGACTGGTCATAGAAGGGCTCAATGTGCACTCCGGGCGGCAACTTGGATTGCAGTTGAGCCATTTCCGCCGTGACCCCGTTGGCCACGGCAACCGTATTGCCTGAGGGCTGCCGGGTGATGTTGATCAGCACAGCGGGTTTGCCGTTCGACCTGACCGCGGTATAAACCGGCATGGTGGAAGGTTCTACCGCTCCGATATCGCCGACGCGGATGGCCACGCCGCTGGGCGAGGTCTTCACAATCAGGTTGCTCAGCTCCGCGGCACTGTGCGCTTGCGCTCCAATCAAGCCCAGGATAAGTTGATGGTTCGCCTCATAAAGGCCGGGGGAGTCGATGATGTTCGATTCCTGGACAGCATTGACCAACTCGAGCAGGGTTACGCCGGCGGCTTGCAGCCGGGCCAGGTTGGGCACGATGTGGAACTCGGGAATCTGGCCGCCCTGCACCGTCACGGTGCTGACCCCGTTGACGCGATTGAGGGGCGGTTTCAGATCGTAGGTAGCTATCTCCCACAGGCGCGTCTGAGGAACCGTGTTCTTACCCCGATCGTCGACGGTGAGCGCGTAGCCAAGAATGGGAAACGTGGCAAAGGTCAGACGGTTGGTGGTAATGCGGGCAGTCGACGGCAGCGACTGCGACACCCTGGACAGCGCTGCGTCGGTCATCTGCAGGGTATGAAACATATCCACATTCCAATCGAAGAAGAGGCTGATTTCCGCCGAGCCGCGGCTGGTGTTGCTGCGCACGGTAAGCAGGCCTGGCACGCTGTTGATCGCGTCTTCAATCGGCTTGGTGATGGTCACCTGCATCTGTTCCACGGGCATGACACCGTTGTCGACGCCAATGACCACCCGGGGAAAGTTGGTTTCAGGAAAGACGGAGATCGGCACCTGGAACGCCATGTAGACGCCGGCCAGCGTCAAAAGCGCAAGCAAGAAAAAGATGGGCTTGGCCGCAGCCGCGAGCCAGAAGGACCCCTCCTCGTTGGGTGTTTCGGGGGGTGTGCCGGCCATCAGTCCTTGTCTCCTGCGGCTTCCGCCGGGCCGACCTTGACTTTTGTGCCGGCGTCCAGCCCGTAGCCGCCAGTGGTGATGACGGTATCTCCGGCGGCGAGCCCACTGAGAACCTGGGCCGACTCGGAGTTGCGGATGCCCAGAGTCACCGCATGCTTGGCGGCCGTCCCGTCTGCCTTAATGACCAGAACAAATTTGCTTACGCCATCCGCCTCGGTCTGTACCGCTTCCAATGGAATGAGCAAACAGTCTTTAGCCGTGCGGCCGGTGATGGTGGTATGGACCGGCGTTCCTGCCTTCAAGGTTCCTTTCGCATTCTCCACCCGCAGCCACACCTCGACGGTGGTGCTTCCGGGGTCGAGCGCCGGGCTGATGAGCGAAACCTTGGCCGGTACAGGATCGGCTAGCCCGGCGACCGCGATGCTGGCAGCCGCCCCTACAGAGAGCTGCTGAGCCTGAATTTGCGATAGATGAAGCTTGGCCAACAACGCAGAGGTATCCATCACCGTAATCACCGGGGAGCCGGCAGCGGCCGTTTCTCCGGCGAACAGAGGACGGTCCGTCACCACGCCGGAAATAGGGCTGCGAATTTCCGTGTAGCTCAGCTGGGCTTGTGCGCCCAGGTATTTACCTTTGGCGGAAGTGAGTTGTCCTTCTGCGCTCTCGAGGGCGGCCTTGTGGCTGATCTTCCGCACTGCTTCAAGATGCTGCTGAGCGATTTCATGTGCGGCTTTAGCCTGAACCAGGGCAGCTTTGGCGGTATCCAGATCGCGCCCGGGGATCGCTCCCTCGGCGAAGAGTTGAGCGCGGCTATCCACGATGCTCTGGGCCAGGTTCAGGTTGGCGGTCGCCTGGGTCAGGTCCAGCTCCGCCTTTACCGCGTCTTCGGGTACGGTGGCCCCGGTGGCAATGTCATACGTACCCTGGGCCGCGCTGTAGGCGCCCTTGTTGTCGAGTGCAGCCGCCTCGAGGTCTTGGTTCTCGAGGGTGGCCAAGAGCTGACCGGCCCGGACGCGCGAACCCCGTTGTACGTAGAATTTTTTGACTGGTGCTGTGACCTTGGGAGAGATCGCGGCCTGGGCCAGTGGCGCGAGCGTGGCGTCGGCGTAGATCTGCTCGGAGATGTCACCCCGTTCGGGATGGGCGGCCTGCACGTTGACCTCAGTGGGCGCAGCCTCCTCAGTCTTGCTGCAGCCGACAGGGATCAGAGCCGCCAAAGACAGCAGCAGGGCAGCAACAAACCCGATAGGGCAGATAGAACGATAGAACTGATAGAACTCGACGGGTGCCCCAGGTTCGCCGTGGCGTACCTGGGCCGAAAATGATTGGTTTCGACTGCTTTCAGTAGATCGCTTAGCTGGGCTCGCCGGCCGAGGAAGGAAAAGCGACGTTGGCCGACGCCACCAAACTCTTCGGAAATCCGGGGTACGCGACGGCGAACGTGGGGCACCCGTCCAGGGTTCTGACTTCGTCTTGAGACACAGCTTCCGGCTCATGGCTCAGATCGCTCCTGTCAGCAGTTGCAGATTGGTGAGAGCCAGTTGGTAGCGGATGGTACCGTCCTCGCGTGCAATCTCTGCTGTAGTCAAGGAATTCTGCGCGTCCACCACCTCGAGTACTGTCGCTTCTCCCGCGGTATACCGCAGACGCGTGAGCCGCAGGCTCTCGGTCGCGGTTTGCACGCTTTGGTCGAGGGACTGGAGTTGGTCTGCGATGTGCCGGCCTCGGCATAGGTCTCGTCCAATTGGGCGATGAGCCGGCGCTGGGTCGCGGTGAGCGCGGTGCGTGCGGAGTCGCGCAGGATCTCGCTCTGGCGCACACGGTGCTGGGTGGAGAGCCAGTCCCACACCGGGATATCGAGTGTGGCGCTGGCAGAGTAACCCAGATTACGCTTTTACACCATCGCGGCCATTGACGGCGAATTGCACCGCATCGATGCCGTAGGTGAAATTGAGAGCAAGATCGGGAAGATAAGCGGCGCGGGCGGCGGTTACATTGAGGCTGCTGACACGGAGCGAGGCCAGAGCCGAATGCAGCTCCGGATTCAGCTTCATCGCAGCCGCATCCACATCCGCCCGGGATGGCAGCGGCACAACCGGTCCGGGTGCAAGCGTATAACCCATGCGAGGATCGGCAAAGAGCAGCACCCCCAGATCGAGGTGAGATTTTTGTTGCGCCAGCAAAGCGTCGGCAAGGTCGCGATCGCGCTGCTGTTGCTGCAGCTGCGCTTTCACTACGTCGGCATGTGCTGCTTCGCGGGCGCCCTCCCGCTGTTGGGTCAGCTTAGTGAAACTGGCGGCTTCATCCGCCGCTCGCCGGGCTACACCGATTTTGCGGTCGGCGGCCAGCTGCCTGGTAGAAGAGGCCGGTTACGGTATTGACCAGTCCTCGGCGGGCAATTTCGAGCTCCGCCGCGGCCACGGCTTGCGCCGCAGCAGCTCGGGAAACGGCTGTCATTTGTTGCAGTCCCAGCGTGTCGGTGATGACGCCCTGGCTGGTATATTCGCGAACCGAGTTGTTGGCAATGAAGCGCGGAGCCGACTGGCTCCCAACTGCGTCCGCCGCCGTTGAAGGCTCCGTTAGGTTGGGTATACAGAGTCTGGTTGTGGTAACTGACATTTGGCAGCAGAGCAGCCTGGGCGATGGAGTGGTCCAGTGCGGCGATACGCGCATTGGCCACCGCAGCGGCAAAGGTGGGCTCGTTGGCACGAGCCAAAGCGATGGCTTGCTCCAGAGTGATCGGCCCTGACGGGGCGGTGTTGACTTGCTGCGCGAACGCAGCGCTCAGCGACCATGCGAGCGCAATCATAAAAACTCGTGGCATGAGGTAATTCTCGTAACGGCGTCTTTGGCGCCGTTCACTGCTGCCCGACTACCAGTATGGTGAAGCTGCCGGGGACGATCGCCGGCCGTGGACGCGGGTTCGCCGCCGTCGGTGCAGGCCGCTCGCCGAATGAAGCGGTGGCCAGGAAGATGTGGCCTGTGGTTTCATCCAGAGTCATGGTGCGCGCTCCGCGCTGGGTAGTCAGGTTCTGCAGCACCGGGTAGCTGTCTTTGCTGGCGTCGATGATGGTCAGCGTGCCCCCGCCATTCGAGGAGAAAGCCAGCTTGCGCTTGGCATCGTAGCGAGCTGCATCCGGGCCGTCGCCGATTGCCGGGTTGGCGATGGTCTTCCCGGAGTTCGCATCGACCACCGCCATCTTGCCTCCGTCGCACACGGCGAACAGCCGCCGGCCTGCGCGATCGATGGCCAGGCCAGAGGGTGAATCGCAGTTGTCCAGCGGCCAGGTTGCGGTGATCGTCTTTGTCTCCGCGCTGAAACGGACAATCTCATTCTTGCTCTCGATATTGGCGAACACCGTGCCTGAGCCGTCCGCGACCGGGAACTCAGGCTTGCCCGAGAGCGGGATCGTGGCCACGACTTTTTGCTCCGCGGTGTCAATCACGGTTGCATTATTGCTGCGGCCATTGAACGCCCAAACCGTTTTTGTCCTCGGTTCGAACACGATGCCATCCGGATTCGTGCCCGCGGGAATCGAAGCCACGGTGGCCAAGGAGGCCCGGTCAAAGACCACCACCACATTCGCCCCTCCATCGCTGACATAGCCGTACTTGCCCGCGTCGTCGAGCGCTACGCCGTGCGTGCCCTTGAGCCCGGTGATGCTCCCCACCACTTTTCCGGAATCGCTGTCCAGCACCTCGACCCGCGGTCCGTGGGTGACGTAGAGACGGTGTGCCTGGGGATCGGAGGTAAGGTAGTCCCATCCGCCCTCACCGCCAATCTTCCATTGTGTCAGGATGCTGTAAGGCTTCTGTGCCAATGCGGTAACAGCTGCGAATAGAACCAGCGTCGGCAATAGGGTGCGAATGCACTTCGATTTCATCTGATCTCCGATCAGGGTTTAATTTCGCACAGCAACCTTAACGGAAGCTGAAGGCACTCGCGCAGCAGGGAAGCGGACGATCACCTTGGTCCCGATCCCTAACTCGCTCGAGATATCGATCGTTCCCTGCCACCGCGACGCGATCGCCTTACAGATAGCCAATCCCAGGCCGGTTCCTCCTGTATTGCGGCTTCGCGAGAGGTCCGCGCGGTAGAAACGGTCGAAGACGTGGGGTAGATCCTGGGCCGCAATGCCATCGCCGTCATCCTCAATCGTGAGCTCTGCGCGCTCCCCATCCTGCTGCACTACAGCGCGAATTGCCGAGCCGGAAGGGCTGTGCTGCAACGCATTCAAGAGCAGATTCGAACACAAGAGTTGCAGCTGCTCCGGATCGATGTCGACCACCAATGGTCCCTCAGCCATGACCAGGATTTGCAGGCGCTTTAGCTCGGCCATGGATTCAAATTGCTGCGCCGCCTGCCGCAGAATATGGGCCAGGTCGGTAGCAACGCCAGTGGAAGCGCCATTTGTTTCCAGCCGCGCCAGGGTCAACATCTTGGCTACGGTTTCTTCCAGGCGCTCGCAATCCAGCTGGCAGCGCTCGATCCCGCGCTCATATTCAACCGCTGTCCTTTGCTTCAGAGTGAGCAACTGCAGCGAAGACTTCAGGACGGCCACCGCGGTTTTGAGCTCATGCGCGGCATCGCCGACAAACCGGCGTTGTTGCATAAAAGAGCGTTCCAGGCCGGTGAGCACCGTCTCCAGAGCAACCGTCAGCGGTGCGAGCTCCCGGATCATGCGCGCGCGTTGGGGAGGAACGAAGTTCCAGGAATCCACCGAGACGCCGGCTGCTTCTGCTGCCAGTTGGCGCAACGGAGCCAGTCCGCGATTCAGGAGCCAGAAGATTAACAATCCCGAAATTGCCAGCAAACATAAGCTGGCAATCGCGTAAAAACCGACCGCCTCCCAGATTTCTCTCCAAACGCGATCGATTGGAGACCCGTAAAAGATAGTAACGCGGCGCGGGATGCCGCCACCTTTATCACCCGGATCGACGATTCTGAGGCCCTCGATTCGTAGTGCTCGATAGTGCTTGCCGCCGGAGTGGACCCTGAGAAATTTACCGGTTTGTGCGGCCAGCATCGTCTTATCGGGTCCAGTCCAGTTGGGTGAATGGCCCAGGACGCGCCCGCTGGCTTCCTGCACCTGGTAGATATCCTCCGCGGGAAGGTTCACTTCCGTTCCGTCCAGCATCACGTTGTCCTGTGTGTCCTCTGCATCCTGCACCGCGCCCAGCAGCGAGTCTGCCCGGCCGCGGAGCATGACGTCGAACGAGCGAAAGCGCACATGCCGCTCATAGACCATCGCCGCTCCCGATATCGACAGGGCGGCGAGCAGTTCCACCAGCAGAATGGTCGCGATGAGCCGATGAGTAATGGAGTAGGACTTCACAGCAGGCGGTATCCTCGTCCGCGAAGGGTTTCGATACTTGGTTCTTGCGTGGCAGCCTCGAGCTTTCGGCGCAGGTTCGAGATGTGCGCTTCGATCACGTTGGAGTGATGCTCCCAGTTGTAGTCGTAGAGATGCTCCAGCAACTCGCGTTTGGACACGATGACGCGGGGCCGATGAATCAGATACTCGAGAATACGGTACTCGGTCGGGGACAGTTCCACCGGCTGGCCGGAGCGGTACACGCTCTGCTCGACGGTATTGACCTGGAGATCTGACAAACGAAGTACGGGATCCGCGACTCCCTTACCGCGGCGGATAAGGGCTTTGGCGCGGGCGATCAATTCGCCCAGGTCGAAGGGCTTGGTAAGGTAGTCGTCCGCGCCGGCATTGAGCAGGGCAATGATAGAGCTGGACTCACCCCTGGCGGTCAGGATGAGCACCGGCGTTCGATCGCCGCTGGATCGCACGTTCTTCAGCAGTCCTGGTCCGTCCAATCCCGGCAGCATCAGATCCAGGATGATCAAGTCATAGCAGCGGTTCTCAGCGAGATGAAGACCGATGAACCCATCTTCGGCGCAATCGACGGCGAAGTTAGGGCCCTCGCGCAGGGCTGCGGCCACATTTTCCGCCAGCCGCACCTCGTCTTCGACCAACAATACCCGCATGACCGCAGTATCACCCAATCAAGGTTAAGCGAAGCTGAAGCCCGGCCGCTCCTTGGGGAGGAGTTCGCCTCCAGCATCTGATCGGCGGTTTTCTCTTTGGACCTTATCTCTCCCCCGGTGGCGGAGCATTTGTGCTAGCGCCGCTCTTCGGCGGCTGCCACCCATCATTGGATGGTCCATTCTGGAAGAAAAACGAGTCCTTGCTATAAGGCCCGGTAGCATATATGGCGTTGGCCTGGCCGAAGATCTTCCCGGCCCGCAGCGTGTCCGCGCGAACCTTATCGACTAGTTGGTGATACCGCTCGTCGGTCTGTGGGTATCCAGAGAACCACCGCAGATCGTTATTTCCGATGATCACGACATCCACGCCTGGGACCGACGCAATGTCATAAGCATTGGCAACCCCAGTGGGCGTCTCGATCATGACCACCACCAGCATGTTGTCATTGATGGTCCGATGATAGTCGACGCCATCAATTCCCCAGATGCCGGCCGCCTGGCCCTGCCCGGTACTCCGCCGCGCCACCGGAGGATACCGCGCCCACTTGGCTGCTTCCCGGGCCCGGTCAACATCGTCGACGGTGGGAACAACGATCCCGAGCGCGCCAATATCTGTCGCATGCTGGATATGCCATTCCTGCGCATCCGGCAGCCGAATCATAGGGGTTGCCTTGACGTGCGGGCAAGCGGCAATCATTTTCTCAACATCCGCGAACTCCAGGGTGCTGTGCTGCATTTCAAACCACGTGAAGTCGTAGTGCTTGGCCCGTTCGCAATAGTCGGCGATATCCATTTTCGATTGCGTGAAGCTGAAGACCTGCTTGCCATCGAGAAGCTTCTGTTTGACGGTGTTATACAGCGGTGCTTTCGCGCTTTGAGCCACCGCCAAAGCTGAGCAGAGAACGATCGGCATAGCAGACAAAATCTTCATTCGTGTTGGCCTCCGAACAGAAGACACAGCCATCCTTTATAGACCAACAAGCGGGTCTATGGCGATGGAGTATAACTATCACCGTACTTTCGATCAGGAGAGATTCATGCACCGATCCTGTACTGGCCAGACGACTGGCCAGACGGTTGGCCAGGCACTCTTGTTGGCAGCGACTGTCCTCGTCACCTCCGCTGCCATAGCGCAGCCGGCCGCCACGTTAACCATCGACCTGGCGCAGCCCAAAGCCAAAGCGAGCCCGCAGTTGTACGGCCTGATGACAGAAGAGATCAACTATTCTTACGACGGCGGCCTCTATGGCGAACTGGTAAGGAACCGTACTTTTCAGGACAGAGGCAAGATTCCCCCCAGCTGGTTTCTCTACGAAGAGGGCACCGCGCAGGCGTCGATGGCCATCGATCGCACCACTGGTCCCAGCGCAGCATTGCCGCTGAGCCTGCAACTGACGGTCAAAGCCGCGAGCGCCCACGACCAGGCAGGCATCAGCAACCTGGGCTACTGGGGCTTCCCGGTCAGGCCGCAAATCGCCTACCATGGATCGTTCTACGCCAAGGCCAGCGATCCATCGATCGGCCCGGTGACGGTGAGCCTGATCGAAAATGAAACCGGCAAGGCAATCAGCACCACCGTGCCCGCTCTCACCTCCGCATGGCAGCAGCACGAATTCACGCTGCACTCCAACGCCGAGGCAAAATCTTCGCAGTACCACCTCGTTCTCTCCGTTGGAAAACCGGGAACGGTGTGGTTCACGCTGGTATCGCTTTTTCCTCCTACCTACCACGACCGGAACAACGGCAACCGCATTGACCTGATGGAGAAGCTGGCAGCCATGAAGCCGGCCTTCCTGCGCTTTCCTGGCGGCAATTATCTCGAGGGTGACCACATCAACGAGCGCTATGAATGGAAGAAGACCATCGGCCCCCTGGTGGATCGCCCAACCCATATGAGTCCCTGGGGATATCGCTCCACCGACGGCATGGGCCTGCTGGAGTTCCTGGAATGGTGTGAGGACCTGAACATGCAGCCCCTGCTGGCCGTCTATGCCGGCTATTCCATGAAGCAGGAATTCGTAAAACCCGGTCCGGATCTGGATCCCTACGTCGATGATGCCCTGGACGAGATCGAGTACGTAACCGGCGCCGCGACCACAAAGTGGGGGGCGGAGAGGGTCAAGGACGGACACCCCGCGCCGTTCAAGCTGAGTTATGTAGAGATCGGCAACGAGGACTGGTTCGACCAATCCGGAAGCTACGGCGGCCGCTATGCTCAGTTCTACAAAGCGATCAAGGCCAAATACCCTGACCTGCAACTCATTGCCACCACCCCCATCACCACCATGAAGCCCGATGTAATCGACGATCACTATTACCGTCGCGCTCACGAGTTTTACGACGACGTGCACCACTACGATCAGACAGATCGAAACGGGCCAAAAATTTTCGTAGGGGAGTGGGCCACCCGCGAGGGTCTGCCGACACCCAATTTCGGCGCCGCGCTGGGAGATGCGGCCTGGATGACCGGGATGGAAAGGAATAGCGACATCGTCATCATGGCCAGCTACGCGCCCCTCCTGGTCAACGTAAACCCGGGAGGCATGCAATGGGAATCCGACTTGATAGGCTACGACGCCATCAGCAGTTACGGCTCACCCAGTTACTACGCCCAGGTGATGTTCGCCAGCCATATCGGGGACGAGATATTGAATGCAAAACTCGAAGGCGCGCCGCCTAAGTTGTTCTATTCCATAACTCGTAAGTCGAGCGACGGAACCGTATATCTGAAGCTGGTAAATGCCGGCTCCACGCCCCAGTCTGTGCACATCGAACTCAACGGCGCGAAAGCGGCAGCCAGCGGAAAGCTCATCTCCCTGTCGGCCAGGACCACGGCGGCCACCAACAGCATCACCCAGCCAACCGCGATTGTGCCGATAGAGAGTGGGGTGCACGATCTGGCGTCGTACACCGTTCCCGGTTACACCATTCAAGTCCTGGAGTTGAAAGCCCAATGATCCTCCGCTGGTATCTGATCCTGTTCCTGTCGTTGAGTTATTGGCCCGGCGCACGGGCGGAGATCAGCTACTACTCCGATCGCAAGGTCTGGGTGCTGCAGGCCGGCCCGGTGACCTACGCGATGGGAGTGAACGAGCGTGGCGAGTTGCAGTCGATCTATTGGGGCGCGCGGGTCCGGCCCGATGCGGATTTCTCGGCCCCGCACGGCGGTCCGGAAGTGGCCTCCTTCGATCTATCCAACACCACCACTCCGCAGGAATATCCGGGCTGGGGCGCCGAACTCTACAATGAGCCGGCGCTCAAGGCGACCTACGCCGACGGAAACCGGGACGTGGTGCTGCATTTCGTGGACTCGCACATCGAGGGCGATACGCTGGAGATCCAGCTAAAAGATATAGCCTCAGCGCTCCAGGTTCATCTCTACTACCGCATCTTTGAGGATCTGGGCATCATCCAGAGATGGTCCCGCATTGAAAATCGAACCGACCAGGCCCTCACCTTAGAGAGCGCGCAGTCGGCCGCCTGGAGCCTCCCACAAGGGGAGGGCTACGGTTGGCACTACCTCACCGGCCACTGGGGAGCCGAGTGGCAGCTGCACTCGGAGCCGCTGCAAACCGGAGCACACATCATCGAGAGCCGTCGCGGCAGCACATCGCACCAGGCGAATCCGTGGTTTGCCATCGATCGGCCTGACCAAACCACAGAGCAGAGCGGGCCAGTGTGGTTTGGAGCGCTGGGCTGGAGCGGCAGCTGGCGTATCACGGTGGAACAAACAGCCATGCAGCAGGTGCGGATAACCGGTGGATTCAATCCCTTTGACTTCGGCTACCGCCTGAAGCCTGGGGAGCAGCTGGAGACGCCGCCGTTCTATGCCGGCTTCACTAACCGCGGCATGGGCGAGGCTTCGCGCATTCTGCACCGCTTTGAGCGGCGATACATTCTGCCCGGTGGAGACAACGCGCCCCTGCGTCCCGTTCTCTACAACTCATGGGAAGCCACGGAATTCAATGTCAGCGAAGAGGGCCAATTGGCGCTGGCGGAAAAGGCCAGCAAGCTTGGCGTGGAGCGCTTCGTCATCGACGACGGATGGTTCGGCCAGCGCAAAGACGACTACGCAGGCCTGGGAGACTGGTATGTGAACAAGGAGAAGTTTCCCCACGGCCTCAAGCCGGTGATCGATCGCGTGCACGCACTGGGCATGGACTTCGGCATCTGGGTAGAGCCGGAAATGGTGAATCCCGACAGCGACTTGTATCGCAAGCATCCCGACTGGGCGATGAATTTCCCCGGGCGCCCGCGCACCGAGGCCCGCCACCAGCTGCTGCTCAACCTGGCGCGGGACGATGTGAAGGAATACGTCTTTAACTGGCTCGACCAGCTGGTCAGCAACAACGACATCGCTTTTCTCAAGTGGGACTACAACCGTAACTGGTCAGAACCCGGCTGGGACGCTGTCCCGCCGGAAGAGCAAAAGAAAATCTACGTGGCCTATGTCCACAATCTCTATGACATTCTCGATCGCCTGCGGGCCAAACATCCCAAACTGGAAATTGAATCCTGCTCCGGCGGCGGCGGCCGGGTGGATCTGGGCATCCTGAAGCGGACCGAAGAAGTGTGGCCGTCGGATAACACTGATGCGTTGGACCGGCTCACGCTACAGGACGGCTTCACGCAGGCTTATACCCCGGGCATCATGATGGCCTGGGTGACGGATGTTCCCAGCGGCATCGATGGGCGCGTCGTCCCGCTTAAGTTCCGCTTCATGGTGGCGATGAGCGGCTCGTTGGCGCTGGGAGGAAATCTGAACAAGTATTCCCCCGAAGATCTGCAGGCGTCCACCCGTTACGTTTCCTTCTACAAGCGCATCCGGCCCAGCGTGCAAAGGGGCGCTCTCTATCGCCTGATCGCACCTCAGGGCAGCGAGTATTCCGCCACCGAATATGTTTCTACCGACGGTCGCCAGGCGGTGCTCTTTGCCTTCCTTCATTCGCAGCAATTCGGTACGCCTTTTCCTACAGTCTTCTTAAGCGGTCTGGCGGAAGATGCTCTTTATAAAGTGGAGGCGATCGATCCTGGCCAGGTGCAGGAGGTCGGCACGCTAAGCGGCGCGTACCTGATGCACCACGGCATCCATCTCAACCTGCACGGCGACTACGACAGTACTTCGGTCATCATGGAAAAGCAGTAGCAAGTATTGTTCCACCCACTTCCGCCCGAAGGTCCATTGAATCATCGATATAGCCTGAATCTGCGTGCTCGCAGACCACTCTTTGTAGTGCCAGCCCATCTCAGCATAAGTCGTGCAGGGAACTTACCTGTTCACGAAGGGTTAGCATCAAGGGGCGGATCGTGGGCCCAGGGGAAAGATCGATGAACAACACCGGGAAATTGGGACTTGTACCAGTAGTTGTATTGGCAATGTTGACAGCGATAGCCGGTTGCAAAAACGATGGCACGCAACCGGTGGATGCGGCGGCGGCGAATGGAAACCTGGCGCCGGTGAGTGATAACGGCGGCGTTGCTCCTGTGAACGAAAGCGTGGCGCCAGCGCCGGCTTACGCAGCCCCGGCTCCCCAGGCTAGGCCCGCATACCCTGCTCAAGCTCAGCAGCAGTACCCGCAGCAGGAGCAGCAACCGCAGTATCCTGCTCCAGAACAGCAGCAACAACCGCAGTATCAGGATCAGAACCAGCAATACCCACCGCAGAACTATGACGATCAAGACTACCAGGATGTGGATCAGGTAGCAGATTACGCTCCCGAGCCTCCGCCGCCATTGCCGGAATATCAGCAGCCGCCGTGCCCGGAACCAAATTATCTTTGGACCCCTGGCTACTGGTCCTATGCACCGGCCGGCTATTACTGGGTCCCCGGAGTTTGGGCCGCGGCGCCGTACGTTGGTGCCCTTTGGACCCCCGGATACTGGGGCTATGTATCAGGCCGCTATGGATGGCATCGTGGCTTTTGGGGACGCTACATCGGCTACTACGGTGGTGTGAATTACGGCAACGGTTATGTCGGTCGAGGTTATTACGGTGGGTATTGGAACCACAACCAATTCAACTACAACCGCCAGGTCACGAACGTAAACACCACTATCATTCGCAACACCTACATCACCAATGTGACCAACGTTACGACCTACAACCGCGTGAGCTACAGCGGTGGCCGCGGCGGAGTCAATCTACCTCCGACCCCAGCAGAACTGGCCGCCTTGCGTCAGCCGCGCCTGCCGGCTCTGAAGGTCCAGCAGCAAATCAAGGTAGAAGCCAGCAACAACCGGGCCCAGTTCGTGGCGGAGAATCGTGGAAGACCGCAAACTGTAGTGATGGCCAAGCCACTTCCCGTCGAACGGCGGGAGCCGGTCATGGTCCCGGCCGTACAGCAGCGCCCGACGCCGCAGCCCGTCAACCACGCCCCATTGCAACCGAGTCAGGCGATAAGGCCGGTGCCGCAAGCACGGCAGGCACAGCAAGTCCCCCAACCGCGGCCGGCCGTGCAGACACCGCCCCAACAAGCGCGGCAAGTCCAGCCTGAACGGCCGGTGCAGCAAGTGCACCCGGCACCACAAGAGCGGCCAGCACCGCAGGTACACCCGGCTCCACAGGAAAGGCCCGCGCCACCGCCGGCGAGGCCGGTACAGCACGTAGAACCAGCTCCTCAGGAGAGGCCTGCACCGCAGGAGAGACCTGCACCCCAGGAACGGCCTGCTCCGGAGCAAAGGCCCGCACCGCAAGCCAGGCCTGAACAAGAGCGGCCGGCCCAGCCGCAGGAGCCGAGGCCGGAGAATCCTCATCCGGAGCAACATCAAGAACCGCGGTAAGCTTTTCTCTTGTTCGAAACAAGTCTGATCCTGCTAGGACACAGCCTCCGCGGGGACCTCGGCGTTCAACTGATTCTGTTCACGCAGCGTCTCCATAATCTGTTCAGGAGTGTAAACGAGCATTCCGACAACGCTTGCCAGCTCCTTCACCAATTCCTGAGCAGTCGCGTATGAATACGAAGATGTAATGCAGGCTGTGTTATCTGCGACCGTAATCCGCGGCTTGTTGAGTTTCGAGAGTTGACGGGTAATCGTGAATCTTTTCGGAGGTCGAGCCGGCGTCTTGTCAGTCGTAGGGATAGCGGACGTTTGACACGGAAGGCAGACAGATGAGCTCACTGGAAAACTCCTCGGTGGGAGAAATGTAATCGCTTCAGGCACACTAGAGCCTGCCATGGTTAGGCGCAATACAACGGATTTAGTAGGTGTGTTACCGCGGGTTGCATTTCCCGGTGACGGAAGTTTGCCGAATAGAGCAACCGCCCGAGGTCGATCTGAACGAGATCATTGTCCGTCCCACTGAAGGGTTAGAGTTTTTGAGGTATCGAGCATGATCGCGACGAGTCCTGAACACTCCAACTAAAGTTCTCGGCAACCCTCACTTTTGTGTCGCCAACTGCCTGGACAGGAATTCGACCGTAGCCTCATCCGCATGCAGCCAATTCATCAGCCTCAGGAAACCATGTATCTCATTGGGAATAACGAGCTCTTCAAACGGCGTATGCTGCTGCGCAAGACGGTGCGCTAACTCGACCGTCTGATCAAACGGCACATTGCGATCGTCGTCTCCCTGGATCAGCAGAACGGGCGATTTCCACGTTGCTATGTCGGCATCCGGCGATGCGGCAAAGGCGGTTGCAATTGCCTGTTTCCATTCCGTGCTGGCCTCATACCAGTGTTCAGGAAGCGCGCCGGCCTTCTCGAGGAACGGAACCCAATTCGAGATCCCGTGGAAGTCCACCCCTGCCTTGAACACATCCGAGTTGCGCGCCAGCGCGAGGCCGGTGAGATACCCTCCGTAAGACCCGCCCCAGATGCCGATGCGGTGCGGGTCGACGCCGTCAACCTGCTGCAGATAGCGAGCCCCGGCGAGCACGTCCTGGTACTCCGATGCACCCGCCGGCCCTGCATGCGCAGGATGCTGGAACGCTCGGCCATAGCCGATGCCCAGCCGGTAATTCACCGAGAGCACAGTGAAGCCATGGGCTGCCAGGTACTGATTCACGGCATAGGCGTTGCTGTAATAGTCCATGTAGTGCCAGCCCAGCAACATCTGTCGCGGCGGTCCGCCATGCACAAAGATCACTCCCGGCTGCGGCGTACTCGCATCGGCCTTACGAAATAACTGACCCTGAATCGTAAAACCATCCGCGGACTGAAAGCTGACTAACCTGGGAACCACAAGTGCGCTGGACGGATAGTCCTTGGTGCTCCCCGTGTCGAGCACATGGCTGTCTCCGGCCGGCGTGAGAACATCCACCACCGCCGGCCGCTGTGCGCCTGCCCCAATGTATGCGACCCTTCCCCCGGCCAGCGCAGCCGGCGACCACTCGAGCGAGTCCCCGCGGGTCAGCGGTTCCGGATCACGTCCATCCATCTCCACACGAAACAGGTGGCGCCGATCCTCATCGTCCGCGGTCTCTCCGGTGTTCGCGCTATATACCAGACTGCGCCGATCCGGTGTCAACACCACGTTCTCCACCATGAAGTGGCCAGGTGTCAGCAGCCGCGCATCGCCGCCCGCTATATCCACTGCATAGAGGTGCGGCCAATCGTCGGTTTCCGCTAGAAAGACCAGATTGTTATCTGCCGTCCAGAATAGTGGTTCGTTCCGGGCGAGGTCGGGCAGCGAGCCGGCCAGCGTGTCCGGCGAGCTCCAAACCCTGCGGCACTTTGCCGTAGCCACGTCGGCGATCCAGAACGCGAAAGGGTGCGGCTGCTGCACCAGAAAATTCTCGGCTTCATCGCCGTTGCTGGGCTGTCGCATGAAGGCCAGCGAACCGCCGTCGGGAGACCAGACCGGCTCCGTATCAAAGCTGGTCGACGGCGCCAGATAAAGCAGCGCCTGCTCCGCGCTTGTGTACACGCCTACAAAACTGTGATCGCCCCGGCCAGACACAAACGCCAGCCGCGTTCCGTCCGGAGACCACGCCGGCGTGCGATCTTTCCCACGATCAAACAAAAGCCGCTGTGCCTTGCCGCCGGTATTGCCTCTCCGCGCGAGCGGTGCCGTCCAGATCTGCCCCTCCTTCACGTAGGCCAACTGCCCCCTCGAGGACAAGACCGGGTTGTCTCCCTCGGCCACCTGCACCGGCGTGTTCGTAGAGTCTGTGACCGAGACCGACCAGATCGCGACCTTCGCTTCAGACGGACTGTTATCCGGATTTGGCGCCAGATTACCTTGGGCTGGCCAGTTCGCATCGTGATCGCCGCCGCGCACGTAGAGCAGTTCCGATCCATCGGCAGAAAAGGTGAGTTGCGTCAGCTCTTGTCCGTCGTCAGCGGTGTAATGCGTGAGCTGGTGCGGTTTGCTCTCTGCGGCGAGCGCGAACCAGATGTTGCGGACGCCCCGCACGTTCTCCACCCAGGCAAACCTATCACCCTTCTCAGACGCGACAAGTCCGCTGACGTAGGGGTAGCTGAGCACCTGCTCCAGGGTGAAATTTGGGGTGACTGTGGTGGCAGCGAGGGGAGCGGAGCTGCAAACCCCAGCGCAAGCAACGCAACCGGTAGCGCACCGGGGATGATGGAAGTGAGTGAGCGCATTCTCTGTACGATACAACCGCGGCCCGGAAGAAGTGTATTTGTAAAGGCTTCGGTTTACCTGGCGACCGCATCGCCGTTCACCAGAACAGTTAGGTCCTGAAATTTAAAGCTTCGGATTTGCGCCTTCCGTCAGATGAGCCAGATAGTCGGCTGGCGAGAGCACCGTTACGCCGTCTCTCACTACCTCCGGGAAGTGTCGAAGATTGCCCGTCACGAGCCATGCTCCGGCGGTTTTCGCCAGCGCGAGGAACACCAGGTCTTTGGGGTCCGGTCCAGGCCGAGACCAACGCGCAGGATCTGGAAGGTGCATGCTCTCTTCGATCAGGAACTCCAACCAAAGAGGCGGAAATCCGTAACGGCGAAACTTTGGATGTCGTAAGACCTCTCGATATTCCTCCGCGATCAAAGGGCTAGTGACTACCTGCACCTGGCCCTCCAGGGCCCAATCTATGATGATCTTCGCCGGGGAGCCTTCAGGCTTTATGCCGGCGGAGATGGTGACGTTCGTGTCCAGGACAGCGAGTCTCACCGGATTTTCCGACGCTTGCGAACGGTGCGGGCCAGGCGGATCTCCTGCTCAATCTCCTCCTCGCTGATTTGGTCCAGACCAGACGCTTTGGCATGGGTCCAACTCTCGCGCAGGCTGGCCTTCGCCATCGCTCTTCGCAGTTCCCGGTCCTCCATGGCCACGTCCCCAAGAACCGGAACCAGAAAGTATGCCGGTCCCTGTTGTCCAGACAGCAGAACGGTCTCCCCTTGTGGAAACGCCTCGAGAGCCTTTGCCCCACGAGTCCGGAACTCCCGGAGTGAAATTTGCCGCATGGTTTACCTCCTCAACTAGTGTAGCCGAAATGGCTACGGCAAACCGTTGCATCAGAATGGAAGGGGACTGCAGGGCCATCGCTACTCAGAACAGTGGCTCATAAGAACGATAGATCGAGAATCAGAACGATATCCCGTTCGCCGGCCAGGGACGGCAGCTGTGGCTTTAGCTTCTGCAGATCCTCACCGTGTGCCAGGCGGCCATTCAGCTCCACCAGAATGACGTTGCTATTTGGACGTTGAACCGTAGATTGAAGCGCCATAGCTTCATCGGGAATCCCACTTCGAATTGACGTGCACCCCTCCCCACGCTACCATAGCTCGCTCCCCAATCTAAACGATTCCCCGTTGAGCTCATGCCCAGGTCCAGCTCTGATCCTGCACACCGGCACGCACGCAAAGGACATCTGCTGCGCATTCTCGGCGTGGGTTTCGGCATCGCCGTCATCGTCGGCGACACCATTGGCACTGGCATTTTTCGTACGCCCGGGGAAATCGCCGGGCACTTAGGCAGCTCCGCATTCATTGTTGCCGCATGGATCATCGGTGGCGTGTATGCCTTTTTCTGCACCCTGGCTGTGACGGAACTGGGGACCATGCTTCCCCAGGCCGGAGGCTGGTATGTCTTTTCCCGTAGGGCGTTCGGGGATTACGGTGGATTTGTCGTAGGCTGCAGCGACTGGCTGATGCAGTCGGTTGCCGTTGCATACCTGGCAGTCGCGGCTGGCGAGTTCGTCTCTGAGCTTCATCCGGCATGGCGCGGGCACGGCAAACTGGTAGCGGTCGCATGCCCCTGTCTCTTGATGCTGCTGAATTGGTTTGGCCTGCGAGCGGGAAGCCGAGTCCAGAAGCTCACTAGCATGACCAAGGCCCTGGCCTTAATCGGATTTGTCGTGGCTTGTTTCATTGCCATCCCGGGTGCTGCCCAGGCCGGGGCAGCGGCGACAGCGCCGCTCCTGACTCTACCCAAGGGAGGTCTGCTGCTGGCGGTCATCCTCTCCCTGCAGGCGGTTATCGTCACCTACGACGGATGGTATGCAGCGATCTACTTCACTGAGGAAGACGAGAATCCAGCGCGAAATTTGCCCCGCTCCTCCATCGGTGGCGTCCTGGCCTGCGTGGTGATCTTCCTGTTGGTGAACGCAGCTCTGCTCCATGTGCTTCCCATGCACCGGCTGGCAACTTCGCAGATGCCGGCCGCGGATGCGGCCCAGTTGGTTCTTGGCAGTCGGGGTAAGGTCGTTATTCTTCTCGTCTCCCTGATCGCGGCCATCAGCACCATGAATGCCTCACTCATGATCTCGCCACGCACCCTTTTCGGGATGGCCCGCGATGGACTGATGCCGCGCTGGATGACGTTTGTCAACCAGGGTGGCACGCCCACCGGGCCCCTGTTGCTCGGTGCCATGACGTCCGTGGCCCTGGTTCTCAGCGGCAGCTTCGAAACTTTGATCGCGATCGCCTCATTCTTGTTTGTGGCCGTTTATTTGTCAGGGTTCACGGCACTGTTCGTCTTGAGAGTGCAGCAGCCGGAGCTTCCCAGGCCATTCAAAATGTGGGGCTACCCATGGACCAACGTGGGCGTGTCTTCTCGCCTCCGCCACCTTCCTGGTGTTGTCTGCAGTCGCTGATCTAAAAGATGCTTTGGTTACTCTGCTGATGTTCGCACTTAGTTATCCGGTTTACTTTCTTACCGTCGGAAAGAATAAGCGCTTGCCACAACAGGTCACCGCGATCAATCCAACCGATATCTAGCTGCGGAGTCGATCTAAGAAATCAGACCCCTCCTCACGGCGTGATCTCTCCTGCCGGTCACCCTTCAGTGCTCGTGTGCCGCACAACAGCGTTGCGGAATTTTAGTGCCGGTTGCGTCTTTACCGGGCTACCATAATCGCCTGTGTCAGATCGCTTTTTTCAAGCAGAGCGAGCTGATCACCTGCGAGGGTTCGTGCGTCTTTCCTTATGTCTTCTGTCTATCGGCTTCAGTCTCTTTTGTTCTGTCGCCTGCCCCGAGTTAACGCTGGGTCAGGATGCGGCATCTGCGCCACCGCCGGTTACCTTTAGCGCCGATCAGGGCCGCCAGAACATGATGGAGCAGCTTGGCATCAAAGCCCTCCGCCCTGGTCCGAGCGGCAATGAGAAAGCTCCCAATCACGCCAACTACGACGAGTCGAAGGCCAATCCGTTTCCTGATATTCCCGATCCGCTCGCCATGAACGACGGACAAAAAGTGACTACACCCCAGATGTGGTGGGACAAGCGGCGTCCCGAACTTGTAGAGATGTATGAAAAGTACGTCTATGGCAGAATTCCGGCCAACGTCCCCAAAGTGTCGTGGACCGTGGGGGTCGTCGACCATGAAATGATCGGCTTCACTCCGGTCATTGCGAAAGACCTCATCGGCCAGGTGGACAATTCGTCGTATCCGGCGATCAACGTCAAGATCCACATGACGCTGGTTACGCCTGCCAACGCCAAAGGTCCGGTGCCGGTGTTGATGATGTTCGGGCACGCGGGATTTCCGGCCCCGAACGAGCCCTCGGGTGACGATCTGGACCGCATCAACACGGCCTGGAAGGCACTGCTGGTCCAACAGGATCCTGCGTTGAAAGATGTGTTCGCGCAGCATCCGGCATGGCAGCCGGTGAAAGGGACTCCGTTCCAGTTTCCGCAATTGAATGAAGACGGCGATCTGCCCAACACGTGGCAACTGGTCGCCGCTGGCTGGGGCTTTGTCTTGCTTGATCCGGCGAGCGTGCAGGCCGATGACGGTCCAGGCCTCACGCGCGGCATTATCGGGCTGGTCAATAGGGGTCAGCCACGCAAGCCCGAAGACTGGGGAGCCTTGCGCGCCTGGGCGTGGGGAGCCGGTCGCGGGCTCGACTATCTCGAAACCGATCCCGCAGTCGACTCCAAGCATGTCGGCATCGAAGGCGTATCGCGCTACGGAAAGGCCGCCCTCGTTACCATGGCTTTCGATCAACGATTCGCCATGGTCCTCGTCGGCTCCTCCGGCAAGGGCGGCGCCACGCTGTTGCGCCGCAACTTTGGCGAAGCGGTGGAGAGCCTGGCCGGCGGGGGATACTACTGGATGGCCGGCAACTTCATGAAGTACGCATCCGCGGACGCTGGAAGTAAGAATCCGGGCGATATACCCGTCGACTCGAACGAGTTGATCGCATTATGCGCGCCGCGGCTGACCTTCATCAGTTACGGAATTCCGGCAAAAGGCGATGCCAAGTGGCTCGACCACCAGGGAAGCTTCATGGCGACCGTGGACGCGAGTCGGGTCTTCACCTTGCTTGGCGCTAAGGGACTGGAAGTGGAAGGGGACTATCACGCCGCAAAAATGCCCCCGGTGAACCAGGGACTGCTTGGAGGGCAGCTCGCCTGGCGTCAGCACGACGGCGGCCACACCGACGCACCCAATATGAAGTACTTCATCGAGTGGGCCGACAAATTCATCGGGCACAAACCACCCGCTTAATTAAAAGTAGGTTCGATAGATATCGACCAGATTATAGGAGTCATCCACAACCGGTACTGTTCTCCACTTATCAAGGGCCGTACACGGATGCGAGATCCCGCAGCAGACCTGATCTCTGACCTGCAAGTGCTCTGTGCCAGGGCCGCGCAGATAGGCATGCTGATCGTTGGTATCCACCACGGTTGCACTCTGTAAATCGACTTTTCCTTTTCCAGGAATGAGACTCTGTGCAAAAAGCGGGGTCGGCAACCCTAAATCGTAAGCGCAATCCCGCTTGCCGAAGTTCAGGATGGCTAACCCTTCCTCCGGCTTCGACTGCACCTGGGACCATAGCTCCAGCGCCGGTCGAAACATAGGCAAATTCGCCTTGCGGTCTCCTCGTTGGCGGGCGGCATCGAGCTTTTGCGCACAGTACCCATGGTCGTGCGTAACATAACACCCGCTTCGTATCACCATCTGAAATTGCCCCTGCATCTGCTGGCCGAACTCCCACACGGCATCCAGAAAGCTGCTCCCGCCTACGCTTAAAAGTAGCGGCTCGTTGCCCGCCCGGTAACGGCTTTGGACAGCCCTTGCCAGCGCCGCAACGTCGGTCAGGAATTGCCTTACCAGTCTTCCTTCTTCCGCGGGCTCCGGCGCGTGCGCGGACCCCTCAAACCCTTCGATGCCGCGGAAGCAAAAAGTCTGCGAATCCTTCAACACCTCCGTGCATAATTGGAGGCCGGCCTGCAGAGATCTGGCGCCCGTACGCCACCCCTGGTGACCCATCTCTACCAAGACCCCTAACGGACGGCTAACGCCCGCGGCCTGCCACTCCGAACGCAAAAACTCGATGCTGTCTGCGCTATCAACGAGACAGAGAAGATCCAGCGCAGGGTCGGCTTTCATCATCGCCGCCAGCGATCGCACATTCGCCCGGCCCACTACCTGGTTTGCGATCAGGATGCGCTTGACACCCATCTCCGCGCAGATAAGGGCTTGGGACGCCGTTGCCACCGTTATCGCCCACGCCCCGGCTTGGAGCTGCCGCTCAAAAATACGCGGAGTCATTGTGGTCTTCCCGTGCGGGGCGATCAGGAAGTTGTTTGCGGCGCACCAATCGGCCATTGCCGCCAGGTTGTACGCGAGCGCTGATTCTTTCAGAATCAGCAAAGGGAAATGCAGCGTTTCCTCGAGGATATTAACTCTTGAAGCAATCGCTGCGTCGAAATCAAATCCGAAGGGCATGCCTTTGTCGAGCAGGGAAGCGCCGACCATCTTGAGCTCTTCCCGCACACTTGAACCCGCCAGGATCTTCATCGTTGAATAGCTCCGAACCCCGCTTGCGTTTAACCTGTGCCCAATTCAACTGTCACCAGGTTGGGGGGACAATCATATTAGGAAGAGCGAGGGCTCGTCACTTCCTCTCCAGGTAATGCAGAAATGCATCAGTATCTCAATTCTATGCACAAGGCTTTGGATTGCTTACCCTCGATCAGGGTTCGATAGAGGGCGATCGTCTGATCGGCTATGCTAGTCCAGCTGAACTTCTCTTCTGCACGTTTCCGTCCGGCTTGGCCGAATCGCCTGCACTTTTCTGGATCCGCCAGCAGATCGCTCAGTTTCGCCGCCAGGTCCCGGGCAAACTTGTCCGGATCCCGGGGAAAGCTGGTTACAGGGTCCTGATCGAAGGGCACCAGGTAGCCGGTTTCGCCGTCCACCACCACCTCCTTGATGCCGCCGGTGGCACTGGCGACCACGGCTGCCTGGCAAGCCATCGCTTCCAGGTTGATGATGCCAAACGGCTCATAGACCGAGGGGCAGCAGAAGACAGTTGCGTGGCTATACAACTGGATCGTCTTCTGTTTGCTGAGCATCTGGTCGATCCAAATCACTCTGGGGTTGAAAGCACGTGCCTCGGTTACCTTGCGCTGCAGCTCCGCGGAAATTTCCGGAGTGTCCGGAGCCCCCGCGCACAGAACCACCTGGATGTCGCGCGGAAGGTAACGAATCGCGTCCACCAGGTGGGTCACCCCCTTCTGCCTTGTGATCCGCCCTACAAAAAGCACATAAGGAATCGCGGGATCGACGCCATATTCAATCAGCGCGGAGGTTTCCGGGGTCCGCTGGTATTGCTGCAGGTCAATCCCGTTGTAAATGACATGGATCCTTTTCGGGTCCACCGGGTAAGCGCGCAGAATGTCGTCTTTGGTGCCGTTGGAAACGGCGATCACCGCATCCGCATCCAGAATCGCCGCTCTCTCCATCCACGAGCTCATGGCATAGCCGGTTCCTAACTGCTCCGCCTTCCAGGCCCGCAGCGGTTCCAGGCTATGCGTCGTAAGTACGAACGGAACGTCGTACAGCTTCTTCGCCAAAAAGCCGGCCATGGACACGTACCAGGTGTGCGTATGCACCACGTCGATCCCGGTCAGGGCCTTGATCTGGGTCAGGTTCAGAGAGAACGCTTCCAGGGCGCCCTTGAACTTCTCCTCCGTTCCCTGGCTGATTTCGCTCCATGGCTCCTGCCCGCGCACATGCAGGTTGCCTTCATCGGAATGCTGGCGGCCCCAGCAATGGACCTCCACCGAAACCTTGCGCGCCAGTTCGCGGCTCAGATACTCCACATGCACTCCTGCCCCGCCGTAGACGTGCGGGGGGTATTCCCGTGTGAAGAGTCCAACGCGCAATCATGCCTCCTCTGGTGAACTCTCACCACGACCGAGTCTCATGTCAAAGGCCGAACTTACAGTAGTATGGCGGGGATGAATTATTCAAGCCGCCGCTCTTTTCTGGCTAAACTCTCGGCGGTCGCCCTTGCTGCGCGCGCCCGCTCGTGGGCCAGGGAACCAGATGGACTGCTCTTTGCCGCCAGTTACATAAAAGACAACACCGAAGACCAGCCCAGCCCCAACCAGGGGATCTACGGGTTTCGCTGGGATGCGGACGCGGGCACGCTGGCGCCCCTCGGGCGGGCGGCCGCTACCCGCAGTCCCACCTTCATGACCTTCTCCCCGGATCGCCGGCACCTCTACTCCGTCAACATGTTGAATGAGTACCACTCGGAGAAGAGCGGTGCGATCACCTCCTTTGCCGTCGATGGCGCTTCCGGCAGGCTGAAAGCAATCAATACTGTTTCCTGTGGCGGGGGCATGCCGTGCAAGATCACGGTAGACTTTACCGGGAAGGCGGCCTTTGTCGCCAACTATGGCGGAGGCAGCGCAGCATCCTTCCGGGTGTTGAAAAACGGAGCTCTCAGCAAAATTGTTTCCCGGTTTCAATACAGCGGCCGCGGCCCCAACCCGGCTCGCCAGACAACTCCCCATGCCCATTGCACGACAGTATCTCTTGACAATCGTTATGTGATAGTGAACGACCTTGGCCTCGATCGGGTCTCCGTCTACCATCTGGATCCGCTGACCGCACAGCTCACACCCAACGATCCCCCTTTCTACGAGGCGCTGCCCGGCTCCGGCCCCAGAAGTTTCGCCTTTCATCCCAGCGGAAAGTGGGCCTACTCACTCAACGAGATGGCCAACACCGTCGATGCCCTGGCTTGGGATGGGGAGCGAGGGACTCTGACCAGGATGCAGAACATCTCCACGCTCCCGGAAGGTTTTAGCGGATTCAGCACGGCGGCCCAGGTCGCGGTCGATTCCGCCGGCCGGTTTCTGTATGCCTCCAACCGAACCGCTAACAGCATCGCCGTTTTCTCCATCAGCGATCGCGACGGCACTCTCAAAGCGGTGCAGCATGTGGACAGTGGAGGTAAGATTCCCCGCCATTTCGCCCTCGATCCGGGCAATCAATGGCTGCTGGTTGCCAATCAGGATTCGTCGAATATCGTCGTCTTCTCCCGCAACCCGCGCTCAGGCCTTCTGACCCCCACCGGAAACCAATACCCGGTAAATTTCCCCGTCTGCCTAGTTTTCAGCTGATATGGCTCTGTTGCAGTTGCATTTAAGTACGAGGTAGACAGCAGGTCCCTCCGCTACGCTACGGTCGAGATGTCAAGGCTTTGTATCAGGGCACGACTCTAGTCGGGCCGCTGAGGCGGCATAAATGATTTTGGCTTTAGCCCCTGCGTGAGAATTCTGCACTGAGTCCCGAAGGGACGGCTGATAGTAGCCCAGGACGATAGTCCTGGGTAATCGCCACGAATCGGACTAGTCCCGCTAGGGACGGCTGAAATTTTAGCCCATGTTCAGCCTCCCCTTCAGGACTCAGTGCAGGCTCTCACGCAGACTCTTTAGCCCCTGTTAACTTGTGCTTGGATCAGAAAAAGGCGCAGGGGCTAAAGCCCAAATTTTGTTGTCTTTTATGGCCCGACTAAAGTCGTGCCCTGATACAAAGCAAACCGCGTAGTGGAGGGACCTGCTGTTTTCTGCGACCAAGCTAGACCTTGTCAGGATCGTATTGCATCAGAAATCTGCCCACGGAAAACCCGCGTGTAAGCGCGATGTGGTGCGTCCGGTTCACATCCAGCCGTTCAAATCCGCTGCTTGGCCAGTTATCGATCAGCGACCGCATGCGGGCCAGGTCAAGCATGCGGCTTGCCAGAGGCGAGGTCTGCAAGCGCTCGACCTCAGCCGTCATCCGGCCACGGACCGCACCCAGGTTCACGTACCAGTCTGCGGATTGAAGGCCGCGTTGCGTCCGGCTCAGCGTGCTCGGCGGCAGCCGTCCCACCATGGCACGGCGGGCGAGCGAACGCTGTTGGCCGCCGCGCAGAAACTCTTCCAGCGGCGCCGTGAGGCAAAACTCGACGATCCGGCGGTCATACGTGGGATCACGAAAATCCATCTGCCATCCACCCTGCGCGGCGATGGGTGTGTCGGCTACATCGCCATATTCGAGCAGCGTGCGCAGCATGGTGCGGCCGTCGGAAGAGCTCTGGTTGAGATCGTGAAAGGCGGTACGCTCCAGGTCCAGGCGCCGGGCAATTTCGGGATGCAGAATGCTGTAGTCGAGTGAGAAGCCGCGCATGTGCGGATCGGTTTTGCTGCGCAGCCAGAACGGCAGGGATGGCCACACAGCGTTGCGCACGATCGCGCGCGCCGAGCTGTTCCCGGTACTGGTGAGTTGCCACGCGACCCTGGCCAGCGTGCCCCATTTGCCAGACCGAAACCATGCCGACAAAGCCGGCATGCCGTCATAGCTAAGGGTCGAATTGCCGCAGTTTCCATTCAGCACCAGGGTGATCCCCTCTTCGCGTGCGCGCGCCATGATGGCGTTAAACCACACTTCATTGCTGGGCCCGAAGCACGGGTGGTCATAGAGATTGTTGTTATGGTCCAGGATATCCAGAAACGAAGTCGCACTTGAATCAACCAGCACGTGCCGCACGTTGGGGTAGAGTGCGGCTACTTCAGCCGCCGGAGCGCCCTCATCCTCAAAATGAGTAGTACTGCCTAGGCCGGTAAAGCCGCGCCGGGGCACTGCGGTAAAGCAGGTGAGTTCGCGCCCCTCGGCGCCGAGTAAGCGGGCTGCCGTCGCGGCAACCGCCCCACTATCCAGACCGCCGCTCAGTTGTGCGCCGATCCCGCCACGGGTGCGAAGGCGCGCGCGCACACCTCGATCGAACCTTTCCCGAAAACAATCCAGATACGCCTCCGGCGAGCCTAGACGAAGATCTGCCAGGTGGTCAGTCCGCCAATGCCGCCATAGCTTCGTCTTCTCGCGCTGCACGCTGAGCGCGCAGCCGGATGGCAGGCGCTGCATGTGACGAAAGACGGTTTGCTCAATGGGGATATTGGCCAGCGTGAGATAGCGGGCAATGTAATCCTCATCCACCTCCGCGCCCACAAAGGGCAAAGGGTGCAGACCCTTAGGCATCGACGCAAAGGCGAAGCTGTTCGCCGTTGAAGCATAGAAGAGAGGGCGTTCTCCGGTGTGATCGCGCGCCAGAAAGAGATGCTGTTCCTGCTGGTTCCAGACTGCAAAACTGAAGGCTCCGGAAAGATGCTCGACGCACTGTTCACGCCACTGCTGCCATGCCGCGAGCAGCATGTCGCTGTCGGCCATCACACCGGCCCGTTGCCTCGAGAGACCTAATTCGGCCGCAAGTTCTTCGCGGTTGTCGAGACGTACGTCTGCCACCATCGCGGTGACGCCGGCGGAGGAAAGCGGCTGTTGATCGAATTCATCCTCAGGCAGAAGACGGAGAAGGCAGCAACCCATGGCAAGGGAAGAATCGGCGTACTGCGCCCGGTCGTCCATGCCATACACGCTGAGCGCCTGAAGCATTTCACGGCAAGCGGAAGCGACGGCGATTCCGCCGTCGAAGGACCAGATCCCCGCAATCGCGCTCATACCTTGGAATTTTGAATTTGCTGTAAACTTCTCGAACGAGAAAGCGGGAACATCTCCGCAGAGGTGGGGGTGGTCTTAAGAACGAGGGCGGTTAAAGTGGCCGCCGGGACCGTCTGTGCGCGAAGGATGAGTACCAGCCTCCGCACTCTTAAGGGCAATTATCTGCAGCGACGGAGTGACCCACGGCTTCTTCGCCTGCCCCACAATATGGTCAGATGCGCCGTGATCTTTGACGTCGTAGCTCTTCATGAAAGCTCCCTGGACCCCGTGAATTTGGAAACAACATCCCTGCCGCCCGGTACTGCTAGAGCGTAACGCAGCAGGTAGTCAACGTCAACGCGTTCCTCCACGTGATAGTTACTAGAGTAGATACTAAACCTTGCAGTTGGGGTTTTCTACTGCCTAAAGGTTAACTTGCAATGGTCGCGGCTGACACTTTTTGGGGATAGTGGATGAAAAAGGTTGCTGGGGTGTATCTGCTCGGTGGGGTTACTCTCGTCTCGGAAATCCCGCTGCCGGAATTACCCCTCATACAACACCGGAGCGCCACGCCGCATCCCGTCAATATTCGCTTGGGCGAAGTCTCTAACCTGCCCGGCGCCATTGAACTCGATCCCGACTGCTTTGCTACTTCCACGCACTATTTTTTGCGCGTGCAGGGCATTGGAAGCTACCTGGTCAACAACGGACGGGAGATCGTCGTAAGCCCCGAAACCGGCGCTCTTCCACTCGATGTGCGGGCTTACCTTTTAGGTACCCTCTTCGTAGTACTTTGTCAGCAACGTGGGTTGCTGCCGCTGCACGCAAGCGCGGTCAGCAGCGGAAAAGGGGTTGTGGCCTTTCTTGCCCGCTCCGGGCAGGGCAAGTCCTCGCTTGCTGCGCACCTGGCGCAACGAGGTTTTCGCGTGCTGGGCGACGATGTTTGTCTCATCGACACCCAAACCGACCAGGCCATGGTGATCCCCGCTGCCCCATGGCTCAAGCTCTGGCGCAACTCTTTGCAGATGTTGGGAAGGCAAGCAGACGGCCTGGAACGAGTTTTCAGCGAGGACGACAAATACCGCCTTCCGCTCCAAAACATGCTCCAGCCGGAACCGATTCGCAAGCTGGTTTTTCTTGAGTCCGATGAGGGATCGGTGACGGATATACAAGAAGTAACCGCCATAGAGGCAATTCCGTTATTGATGAATCTTACTCATCAGGCTTACGTGTTGGAGGCGACGGGTCAGCGTCAGGAAAGCTTCTTGCGCTGCAGCCGAGTTTCCTCGCAGGCTGGGGCATATCGATTGATCCGGCCTTGGGGCCTGCCGCACCTGCAGTCGACGGTAGACCTACTGGAGAAATTCCTGCTCGAGGGATAGACGCGCGCGGCTTTAGCGCCTGTGCAGAGTAGAAGTGAAAATGCTCTAGGGGAAGGTGGTGAGCACCGTGAAGTGCGATTCAACATCGCCCCCCACCACGGTGCGATCTCCTACTTTAACCCAGGTGTGAGCCTTAAGCTGGTTCGCCTCGCGCGCGACGCCATAGAAGAGCTTGCTCGCAATATGGCGGCGGCGAAGCATGAAGTACGCGGCTAGGCACTGAGGGAAACACACAAAGGTGAGAGGGGCGTGACGCACGACAGCGTCGATTGACCACTCAATCCGGCGCAGAGTCTGCGCCGCCATCTCCTGAGTCATCGACATATGCCCAAGGTCGGGTCTGCTCATCCAGGCGGTGAGCTTTTGCACGGGAAGGAAACTGAGCGCGATGCGGAAAAAAGTCAACATGCATCCGGCTTCGATAGCCAGGCCGATATCGGCAGGCGGGCGCACGGCGCGCTTGAGCGTTGCGAGGCGATGCTTCAGGTGGAAGATCACCCATTCAATAGGACTGAGCAGGGCATAAAGAGGGAAGAGCGCATCGGGCAAATCGAACCTCCGCCAAACCCGAGGACGGAAGAGAGAGCGCTCCATGAGATCCAAGCGATACCGCCGCGAAGTGTGCAGGCGGAACTCATTTAAAAACCATTGCATGGAGGGTATTTGTTCGCGTATTGGGCGAAATCCGTTCGACGTCATGAGTCGTTTGCCAAAACGCAGAATGTGCGCGACTCGACTGTCGTTTCGGTCGAGACATCCTGGCGGCAGATCGTTCCCAAACAAATCCTGACAAAGAATACAGGCGGCGCTGAATTGCGGCAGTGCCTGTTGTTCCTTCGCCGCCTCCACGGTCAAAGCGAGTTGCCCCGCACTCATGGTGCGCAGTAGAGCGGCGATATCGGCCAGCCATTTCAGACGCAGCCAGCCATCGAGTGCTCCATGCACGCAGAGATAAAGCAACAACCGGGGAGCCGGCAAAGTGGGAATGCGCTCGGCGCCAAGCATGAGCCACTCCTCGCCGACCTCTGCGAGGGTGGCGTTGGCAGGCAGGAAGGGGTTGCGGAAAAGGCGCCAATGCAGATCGATGACAATGCCGCCTCCCCGATGTTCGTAGGAGAAGTCTTTCTGGTGCGCGACGTAGGAGCGGACACGGCGTGGGGTCAGCCGCGCTTGCGGTTCGAAGCGCAGGTAGGCCAGAGAACGCAGAATCTCGCCCGCTTTGAATATGTCTTTTTCTCCCACCAGTAGATCGATGTCACCGATATCGCGCAAGGTCGCATCCTGAAAAGCGGTGATGGCCAGAGGGATGCCCTTGAAAATCCGGAGATCGATCTCTTGCTCGCGAAAGAGACGGCTCAGCAGGAGGAGTTGCGAGCTGCGCCGGAGGCAGGCCTGCGTGTTTTCTACCGACCAGGCACGCAGAGCTGCGGCTGGCTCGTCTGGGATGCAGCCGGCCGCGAAGGCTTCAAGGTTGCGGAAGAATAGCGGGACCACCTTATGATGGTTGACGATCTCAAGCAGATAAGGCCAACGGATTGGCTGCCGCGCAAGAGACCGGATCCGGTCTCCGTCGACGGTTTCCTGTGGCCAGCGAAGACAGGCCAGCACAAGGTCAAATTCAGGTGAGTCGTCTTGTTCGCCTGGCTTCATCGGCTCTTCTCATAAGAATTATCCGGGATGCGCCTGCAAGCGCCAAGTCCTGTAACGAATTCCCACCGGAGACTGCCCTGCTATCCTGCACCTATGTTTGATCCGGCGGCAGGCAACAACTCGGCCCTCCTTATCACCGAGCAAGTGCTGGTCTTCGCCGTGTTTGTGGGGTCGGTAGCGGCTTTGCCGGCGTTCATCGAGTTTGTCACCGAGGTGCGCAAGCGCAAGGAGCGTATCGATCTTAGCCTGGAAGACGAGGTGGCTAGCTCTTTGCGGCCCAGGGTTGCGGGCATGGACGAGTTGCTCAGCAGCATCGCAGACCTGATCGATCGTGCCCGAAATCCGGCTGCCTATCAGGACCTGAAGATCGGTAACGAGGTGCTGATTATCGGTCCCAACCAGACGGGCAAGAAGAGCCTGGCGCAGAAGATTGCGCAACTGGCCGGTATGGACCGGGTGGTCACGGTTTTCAATCCCCGCGATAGTGACGCACTGGCCAAGGCGAAGAGCCTGGTGCGCGGCTACAAGTGGCAAAAGGTGATGCTTCTGCTGCCCCGGATCGACCTTGCCTATCAACAGGGTGATCCCGAGGTTCTGACCGAACTCGACGCACTGATCGAGACCACATCCGAACGCCAGAATGTTCTGGTGGCTGCCACCACGGTCTCTTTTGAGGCCAACAGCGATCTGGACAACATTTTCGGCATCAAGCTTGTGCTTCCCGGGGCGAAGGTCGGCAAAGCGCATCGCGTCGACATACCGGAGGATGCCCAGCGAATGCTGGCCGAGGTAGCGACCTTTTATTTGAAGGAAGCCAAGCGCCGCGGTTTCGTTTTGCAGGGGATGGATGAGCAGTCTTTTTGCGAGCGCATCCTCGAAAGCGTGATCAACCCGGCAGAAGTGGAAGACATCGTGGCCCTCTGCGAGACCACAGCGCTTTACCGCAAGCGCAGCAAGCAAGCGACAGATCTGGTCTTTACCGCAGAAATTCTGGAGCTGGCTATGGCGCGCGTCGTCGTCGGCTGAGTCACGGGGGCCTACAGGCTGCGTGAGAGCTCTGCGCTGAGTCCCGGAGGGACGGCTGAAACTAGCCCAAGACGATAGTCCTGGGTAAACATAAGCCATTCGATCAGTCCCGAAGGGACGGCTGAATATGGGGGTTAAAATTTCAGCCGTCCCTGGCGGGACTAGTCCAGATTCGTGGCGATTACCCAGGACTATCGTCCTTGGCTAGTTTCAGCCGTCCCTCCGGGACTCAGCGCAGAGCTCTCACGCAGACTCTTTAAGCCCGGACCTACCCGAGAGCAACTTTTCCCGCAGCCTGTTAAGCCCGCACCATTCCACTATCCCCCCCGCCCACTTACATTCTATCGTCCGCCAATCCCAGCCAAAAACCCTTGGCTCGGCGGAGGGTAGTGAACGATGACGGTCTGGATCTCAAAAGGGGTGACCGGTACAGTGATCTGTCGTCCGCCAGCGACTGGGAGTGGCGAACCCTCCGGCTTCTCCATGAGGTTGGCCAACGTGGCGGAGACAATACCCGGCGGCAGCGTAAGGGTCACATTCCCCTGTTTGCCTGCCCATTCATAAAAACGCACCAACAGGCCGTCTCCGTCCTCGGTCTTTTTCATCGCGGTTACCACTACGTTGTCGGGCTCAGCCTTCAGGAAAGAGAAGCTGCCGGGCAATCTCCCGGAGTGGGGTGAGACCTGCACTGCCGTGAGGTGATAGTTGAAGTCATACCCTTGGCGGACGGTGAGCGCCTGTTTCCAGGTTCCGCTATGGGGATACAGCGCATAAGCAAAGTGCTGGTGGCCCTGATCGGCCTCGGGATCAGGCCAGGTGGGCGAGCGCAACAGCGACAGGCGCAACACATTCCCCTTGGCGTCGTATCCGTACTTCGATTCATTGATCAGGCTGAAGCCATTCTTCTCATCGCCCAGGTCGGCCCAACGCAACGCCGGCACCTCAAACTTGGCAGCTTCGACACTGTTGTTGCGGGTGGTCGGCCGCTCGATGGACCCATAGGGAATCTCAAACGTAGCCTGCGGGCTCGAGGCGGCGAGAGGGAAGCCGGCTTTGAGCAGCTTGTGGCGTTCGCGCCAGTCGATATCCATGACAATATCGACGCGAGGCAGCCCGTTGTAGAGGGTGATGTCCTCAAAGAAGGTCGAAGCCTGCCAGTGCCTGGTGACGCGTAAGACAGCGCGCAGCGCATCGTGCTCGGCCAGTCGTACGGAGTCCACCATATCCAGATTGGTGAAGACCTTTTCGAAGTCGGCGTCGATATTCCAGGCGTCATAGTCCTTCGGTGTATCCACAAACGCCTGCAGCCGGTTGCCGCAGCCCCCGGCAGCGATGGCATTAAAATTCGTCTTCTTATTGACCAGGCTGGTAATGCAACCGGTTTTCGGGTCGACCGTGACCCGCAGAAATTGGTTCTCCAGCGTATATCCGTCTGCGCTGACCTGCACCCCTGCAGGCTTGGCCGCCGCGGCCGGCCGGACATAGACCATCGCATAGCCCAGCGAAGGAACATCCGGCACCAGCGCCCGCACGCTGAAGGTGTGGGTCTCGGAGTTCTGGAGCGAGCTCTCGGCCGGGAGAACCTTACCCGCCGCGTCGACAACTTCAATTGCGGAAGCCGCAGCAGGCAACTGCACCGTGAACTCGACCACATCGCTTCGCTCCCAGGCCAGCGGATTGAACACCAGCACCCCCGCGCCCTTGCTGCCGCTCTGCGTATCGATGTAGCTGGCGATAGCTGCGGAAGCCTCGCCGGTGGCCGCGTCCGCGGTAAAACGGACCATGTCGTAGTCCTTCTGCGCGTCCTTATAAATGACGCCGATGCCCGATCCCGCAGCCAGATCATGGAACTGGTTGAAGAGCACTTTTTTCCAGGCCTCGTTGAGCTCGGAGGCTGGGTAAGCGGTCCCGCTAAGCCACGCCAGCGAAGACCATTTCTCCGCGTTCAGCATTTCTTCTTCGCTCTCGCGCATATTGCGCTTATGGTTCGCCTGGCTCGTCATCACCCCGCGGTGATACTCAAAGTAGAGCTCATCGTTCCAGACGGGAAGACTCCACAGGCCCGCCGGTGGCGTCGGCAATTTGGTGTCGCCAGCCGCCAGAGTCTGGTAATTCCAGACCGGTGCGTGCGCGGTGTCCAGCTGCTTCTCCACTGCCGAAAAGAAGCTGCCCGCATCCCCGAAGTTGAGCCGCGCATATGCCTTGTCCGGTGCGAGCCAGCGGTCCCCTGAGTCCAGCGTGGCGCGCGTGGGGCCGCCTCCATGGTCGCCAATCCCATAAAGGTGCATCATCTCCGTGGTTCCGGGATTGTCCTGGCGGGCGTGGGCAAATGCTGTGGCCATGTCGACCGGGTCAATCTCGTTTACATAGTTGTGGGGAAAGTAAGTGAGCACCCGGCTGCCATCCGGAGCCTGCCACCAGAAGAGCTTTAGCGGCAACTGGTTGGTGTCGTTCCACGCCATTTTCTGCGTAACAAAGTAGTCCACCCCAGACCGCTTGTAGATCTGCGGCAGCTGCCAGTTGTAGCCAAACGAATCCGGGTTCCACCCGATCCGCACATCGACGCCGAACCGGGATTGGAAGTAGCGCTTCCCGATCAGCAATTGGCGCACCTGGGACTCGCCATCGGGCATATTGAGGTCCGGCTCCACCCACATTCCGCCCACTATCTCCCATCGCCCTTCGTTCACCCGCTGCTTGATCTGGTTAAACTCGGCTGGATATTTCTGCTCCATCCACTCGTCGTAGGCCGCCGCTGATTGGGTGTAGGTATATTTCGGATACTCATTCATCAACTGCAGGGCAGTGCCGAAGGTTTGCCGCACCGCCTCAACCGTCTCTGTCCAGGGCCACAGCCATGCTGCGTCGATGTGGGCGTTTCCCGTAAGGTGGATGTCGGCCTGCTGCAGCAGCGGCCGCAGGGTCATCAGGCCCTGCTGTGCCTGGCGCAAAGAGTCGTCAAAAGCGGCCTGATTGCCAGAACTTAAAGCAGATAAGCTCACGTTTTGGATGAAAGTCTGCAGCTTCTGCGAGGTGTCGTTCCCGCCCTCTCCCAAAGCGGGCAGTAGCAGGGATGCGGACACTGCCTCCTCACGAAAATCCTCCGGATTGGGGCGGTTGGCGGCGAACTGGATATTCAGTTCGGAACCGTGGAACTGCTTCTGGTCTTCGCTATGCAGCAGCTTTACCGCCACCAGCACCTTGTCTCCCGGGTGGGCGTCCGCGAACAGCACGATAGGCTCGAGATCAGTCCCCAGGGCCACCCGGCGTCCGTTGAAGTAAACGATCTGGGTCACTGGCCCATTGGCGCCAATCCGCAGGTGAAAAGAAATCTGCGTGCCGGTCAGGTCGTAGCCGTTCAATTCTTTGGGCACTTCGATCTTGGCCCGCAGCCAGAGAGCCTCCCCTGGCAGCGGACCCGTCGCGGGTTGCCAGCCGGCATCGTCCAGCGAGGGCGACTCCCCGTGTTCCATATCGCCGGGATGGTAGCGCCAGTCGGGCTGGGGTAGAGAGGATAAGCTGCCCAGCTTGTCGAGGACGTTCTGTGATGGCGCGGTGAGCAGGGAGGGCAAGGGCGTCTCTTTCAGGTCCTGCGCAATTGCAGCGCTGCGGAAGGAGACTAGCCCAATCAGGCAGAGAACAACAACAAGCTTGAAAGACATCATGACCGTCTTCAGCTTAGCAGGATTCCGCCGCCGCCTGCCCTTGTGGTAACTTGGGCGTGCTGATCCGCCCGGGTTCGTGACGGACCACAGAAACGGCGGAGTCATTCTTCATGGTTCAAGCGGCCGTAACCAAGACCTCAGTAAGCAGCGACCACCCCAGCAACTACCGTGCCATGGCGATGGTAACCACACTGTTCTTCATGTGGGGTTTCCTTACCGCGCTGAACGACATTCTGGTTCCCCACCTAAAGTCGATCTTCGAGCTGAACTACACCCGAGTGATGTTGATCCAATCCGCATTCTTCGGCGCTTACTTCGTTTTCGCTATTCCCGCCGGCATAGGTGATCGAGAAGATCGGATACAAGAAAACGATGGTGGTCGGTTTGCTGATCATGGCGGTCGGGGCCTTGCTCTTTGTGCCCGCTGCCAACGTACCTTCCTTTGGGCTCTTTCTGGCCGCGCTCATCGTGCTGGCCTGCGGCGTGACCGCGCTGCAAGTGGCGGCCAACCCTTACGTCACCGTGCTTGGCCCGTCGCGTACGGCTTCCAGCCGTCTGAACCTTACCCAGGCGTTCAATTCGCTGGGGACCACGATTGCTCCGTACGTCGGGGGACTGCTAATTTTGGCTGCGGCCCCCATGTCGTCGAGCCAGCTCGCAGAAACTATCCTCAGCGGCGCTGCAGGCTTACCGTCAGCAGGAAGCCTCTTCGGTAAAGATTCCCTATATCGCCATCGCTCTTGTGTCTCACCGCCCTGGCGCTCGCGATTGCGATGTTCAACTTGCCCAAGATCGAGACCACCCGGGAATTCCGCCCCATGGGAGACGTCGATACTGCCGCCAGAGACTTGTGGAAGCAGCGGCAGCTGGTGCTGGGTGCCCTGGCGATCTTCCTTTATGTCGGTGCCGAGGTGGCGATCGGCAGTTTTCTCATTAACTACTTTACTCAGCCCGAAATTGGCCACATGAGCGTGAAGGCCGCCGCCAGCTTGGTCTCACTTTATTGGTTCGGTGCCATGATCGGCCGCTTTATCGGCGCGGCTGTGCTGCAGAAGTTACCCACGCGCGCGGTTCTGGGCACCGTCGCGGTGGTGGCCTGCTTGCTGGTGGTGACTTCCATGATCAGCACGGGCTGGCTGGCGATGGGCACCATCATCAGCGTAGGACTGTTCAATTCCGTGATGTTTCCCAGCATCTTTTCCCTGGGAATCGAGGGGCTGGGGCCGCTGACAGGGAAAGGTTCTGGGCTGCTGGTGAGGCCATCGTCGGTGGAGCTATTATCCCGTTGGCTGAGGGTGCGCTGGCGGACCGGATTGGCATTCACCACGCCTTTATCTTGCCCGCGCTCTGCTACGTGTACATCGCCTACTACGGCTACAGAGGCTCGATGCACAAAACCCAG
>CAWCKO010000012.1:0-96586 GCA_963796145.1 uncultured Acidobacteriaceae bacterium
CATCACCTTCTTGGCTGGATAAGTCAGACTCGCCGCCATGGCCCACGGGATCCCGACGCCCAAAGTCTGCTGGCCGTTGCTGAACAACAGTTTCCGTGGCTCAAAGGCGAAGAAGTGGCGGGCCATCCAGATGTGGACCGACCCCAGGTCGGTCGCCACCACCGTGTCGTCGTCCACCAGGCTGCGCAAAGCCAGCACGATGCTAAGCGGATGAACCGATCCGTTTGATTTCGGAACAGAAGGATTTTTGCAGCGCGTTCCACTCCGCCTGAACTGTTTGCAACTCCGGGCCTGCTACGAAAGAGTGCTCCTCCAACATGGAGGCAAGCGCACGCACAGTCTCCGGAACTGCTCCACGAAGCTCCAGCTCTGGTTCGTAGTGGTTATCGATGTCGCAGGCCAAACTATCGAGATGAATGATGGCGCGCGCTTTGCCAACGTTCCAGAAACTCGGGTCGTACTCAACCGGATCGTACCCGATGGTTAGCACGACGTCCGCCGTGGCGAGCATCTTGTCGCCCGGTTGGTTCCGGAAGAGTCCCACGCGTCCGAAGAACAATGGAAGCAGCTCGCGCGAAATGGCGCCCGCCCCTTGAAAAGTGCCGACTGCCGGCACGGCGTGTCGCTTCAGGAGTGCCCGAACCGCGGCCGTCGCGTCGGGGTCGCTGGCCCCCATGCCCAACAGGATGACCGGACTCTTCGCCTTCGAGATTTTTTCCGCGGCCTTGCGAATCAGATCCGCGGGAGCCGCGCCAAGCGACGGCAGAGGCAGTGATGGCGGCACGCTGACTTCGGTCGTCGCACCCTGCACATCCCTCGGAAATGCGATAAACGCTGCTCCGGGACGAGGGGCCATTGCCGCACGGAAAGCGTTCACAACCGCTTCACCGGCGGCATCCGGCGCGTTGATGGCGATGCTCAATTTTGTAACCGGCTTCATGATGGCCACCGAGTCCATGGATTGGTGCGTCTGCTTGAGGGTATCCGGCAAAGGAACAACGCCGCCGATCGCCACCATGGGATCACCTTCGGTGGTGGCGGTGGCCGCGCCGGTCACAAGATTGCCCGTGCCCGGCCCCGAGGTGACAAGACAGACTCCGGGCCTTCCCGTCAAACGACCTATAGCGGCGGCCATGAACGCGGCGTTCTGTTCGTGCCGGCAGACGATCAGCTGCGGACCCTCATCGCGCAATACGTCAAAGGTCGGCATGATCTTTCCACCCGGTATGCCGAATATATATTTGACATTCTGTTGTACCAGGCTTCGGATTAATAGCTGCGCGGCGGTTTTCTGGTTCTTCTTCATTGTCGTCGTATCACCCACCGCAGCTGGCTGCGTGATCGTTTGAGTGGCCATTTCGCATACTCCTTTAACGTCCATCTTTCGATCTATTCGCGGAGGGAATTGACTCGTGCCACAACCAATTTTTTTCACACCAACAAAGCATCGCTTCAGGGAGGAGACTTAAGGTCCGGCCAGATTCAAGCCAAGCGACAGGAGATAAAGGGACAGCATACCTATTGCAGCAATTTGGAGGATAGGTACCGTGTACCTTATCTCTCTCGCACGCTGCGCACCGACGAGTCGCCTCAAGGCGAGCTGAATGGGCAACGCCGTTCGGATAATGGTGATCGCCAGTCTTGTCCCGAATACCCACCACTACATCGATTTGCCCGACTGGCAGATACCCTGCCTCAAGAGGGTTTTTGGCGACCCCTAAAGGATCAATTTCGAAATGGACTGGAATCCCGGCACATTCCAATCCGTCCGCCACGATGCGCGCCTGGGGGTCATCTTTTTGGATGCGCTCTCGGTTGTCGAGGGCACACATGGTTGTCGAATGACGACACCGGGCCAACGCGCTCATTGAGTTCTGTCGTCAGCCTGCTTGTTCGATCCCGATGCTATTGTGGGTGAAGGATTTATCCTGGCGAGGACGATTCGAGTGAGGAAGCAAAACAGTTGGGTTCTGGGCACTCTGGTTTGTTGTCTGTTGGGCCATCGCTTCATGATGCTGGCTGCCGTCACGGAACCGACGGTGAAGACCGCGCTGGGTAAGGTGGGAGGTAAGTGGATCGAAAGTGGCACTGAGAAGGTTTTCCTTGGTCTCCCGTACGCAGCGCCTCCGGTCGGTGACTTGCGCTGGAAGGCTCCGCAGCCGCCGTCCGCGTGGAAGGGCGTGCGCGACGCGACGAAGTTCGGTGCCCGCTGCGAGCAGTGGCACATCTGGAACGATTATCTTTTTCTCGACTCCGGTCCAAGTGAGGATTGTCTTTACCTGAACGTTTACGCGCCTGCGCCTGCAAAGCAGACTAGCAAGATGCCGGTGATGCTCTGGATTCATGGAGGCGGGTTTGCTGCCGGCGCAGGGTCGGAGCCGCGCTATACCAACCCAGCGCCTGTCTCAAAGAATGTGGTTGTGGTCACGATCAATTACAGGCTCGGCGTCTTCGGTTTTCTGGCCAGCGACGACCTGATGAAGGAAGGCCACGGGCATGCCGGCAACTATGGTCTCATGGACATGGCGGCCGCGATGCGATGGGTGAAAGCTAACATTGCGCAGTTCGGCGGTGATCCAGAAAACGTGACGATCTTCGGTGAGAGCGCAGGATCGTTTTCAGTCAGCGCACTGATGGCTGCTCCCGAGGCGCGCGGCCTCTTTCAGAAAGCGATCGGAGAGAGCGGCGCGTTCTTCGGCAATGTGATTTCGTTATCCCCGCTGACGGAGCGAGCCCGACGCGATCAGACGTGGGTCGATTCGCTGGGCGCGAAGAACCTGACCGAACTACGGGCAATGCCTGCGAGCAAGCTGATCGATGCAGCGTCGAAACAGCCAGTTGCATGGTTTTCCCCTGTTGTGGACGGACAGTTCCTGATCGAGCCGATTCCCGCAACCTATGCTGCAGGCCGACAGGCGCATGTTCCGACGATCATAGGCTGGAACCGCGACGAGAGGGCCGGCACCCTGTCGAAGGGAATGACCGCGGAGAAATGGAGGACACTTGCTGCTGAGCACTACGGAAACCAGGCAGAACAGTTCCTGGCAGCATTTCCGGGTAAGAGCGACGAAGAAGCGATGAGCTCAGCAGACGCCTACACCACCGCTGGCTTTATTGCGTTCGGCGCGTGGAGGTGGGTGGAGGCTCAAGCCAGCACCGGCCAGGCGCCGGTCTATCGCTACCGCTTCGATCTGCCCTCGCCGCCGAGCGAGGTGCACCCCGAGGGTAGATACGCCTTCCACTCCGACGAACTCGAATATGTCTTCGGGACGCTCGACGTTCGGCGCGGATCTACCTGGCGACCTGAGGACCGCAAGCTCAGCGAGCAGATCGTGGCCTACTGGACGAACTTCGCCCGCACCGGCGACCCCAATGAGGAAGGGCTACCGTATTGGCCCCGCTATGACAAAAGCAAAGAACTGATCCATCTGGACAGCCCTATTATCGTGAGCCCGGATAGCTCCCGTTTCCAGTTTGAGTTTCTGCTCAACAATGAGACGCAATCTCAATGAAGATCCTCCGCCCCACCCGCGAAAGAGCGCATAGCTTCTGCGCATGGGCGAATTGACGAAGACTCTGCTCCGCCTCAACGAGAAAGATCTGGCCGGCTTCTGTCAGACGGAGATGACGGCTCTCGCGATGAAAGAGTTCGACCCCCAACTCGCTCTCGAGCTGCTGAATGTTCTGAGTGAGTGCCGGCTGGGCGATGTGAAGCCGCTCCGCTGCTCTTCTGACGTGCAAAGACCTGGCCACTTCGATGAAGTACCGTAGATGGCGATTCTCCAGCATGCCCTTATCACCTGGCCGATCAGGGAAATGTCCGCGAACGATCGCGATCGGGGAACTTTGCGGGGACTGGGAGATTGTTCGACATGCGCCCTGGTTTAGATCCTGCTTGTTCTCTCTTCTGCTATGCCTCCGAGGGTATCAGGCAGGAATCACGGTGGCGTGACCCTGCTTGCGCGCAAATTCATGCAGCGCCCGGTCGAAGGTGACCAGCGCCGCCTGAAGTTCCCTCGCATAGGCCAGCAGGAAGCAATCTCCGACCGCTTTCGGCGCCTGCCGTGCCGCGAAGGGCTCGCTGGTCTGACGGAATCCTGTGTCCAGGTTCCGCGGTTCGGGATACAACTCCACGCGCGGGTCTTCGAGCCAACGGTCATAAACACCCCAGGCTTTGCGGAGTGTCAACGTCTGGTCACCCATCACGGATACATTGGTGAGAAGACGCAAGAGCCCGATCTGGGTATACCGGGAAAAGATGAGCTTGTGATCGTCCGGCAGTATCTTCAGCCATTTCCATGCACTGGCGCTATGAGCATGGCCAGTATCGGAGAGGGCCAGCCAGACATTCAGGTCAGGAAAAAACAAAGTCATGTGGGTTCTCATCCGTAGGGTACTGCGGACCACGCTTGCCGGAGCCGCGAATCAGAGGTCCAGTGACCGGTCGCCCTTTTGTGGCACCTGGGTAGGTTTGCTCAATCGCATGCACGATCAGTGAGCGGATCGAGGTGCCGGAGCGTTCCGCGCGGTCGCGCAGCCGGTCATGTAACGGTTCCGGAATATCGATGGTGGTTCGGACTGCCATGCCATGATTATGGCACAAGCGATAGAAATACGTTTCATGCGTGTTCGACAAACCCGGTGACGGGACATACTGGAGTCACGCAACAGAAATTGCTATGGACGCATTCCCCGCTTGGCACCCAAAATTAGCCTCGTTAAGGAGCTGACGGTTCTCCACTATCCGGACCTAGAATCAAGATCCGGTGAGAGCACTGCTCACCGAAACAGCGCACTCAGACCAATCAACGATCATGATCTTCTCCACAGCTTCAAGGCGAAATCTTGGCTAGTCAGTTTGCGGCCGCGGTGGATTAGCCCAGTGACCGGATTCGTCTTTCCCGCTCACAATCACCCCTTTCGCGTTCCAGCCCAGCCCCGCTCTAACGATAGCCGGGCAATATCGCAGAGTCAGCCCGCAGCGTCGTTTGCTCGATTGATTCGCTTCCGATCCATGCAATAGCAGGTCGCTGTGGATGGAAATTTCTCCGGCCTTCAGTTCAACATCGACTGGTCGTCCAAAAGTCTCAGCACCCGGAACAGTTTGGTTCAGAACATTCGCTTCGTCGTTTTCACTCAGTGTGTAGGTCAGATGGCCCAGGTGGTGCGAACCAGGAATGAACCGCATGCAGGCGTTTTCGATCGTGGCATCATCGATCGCCAGCCATGCGGTCACGGCCATCGACGGTGTTAACGGCCAATAGCTCGAATCTTGATGCCAGGAGACCCGTTTGCCATCTCCAGGCATTTTGCAAAAGAAATGCGAGCCCCAGGCAACCACGTTCTCGCCAATCAGGTCCTTGATGCGGGCCACAATACGAGCATCCGTCAGGATGTCGTAAACACGTCGATAGCGGAGGTGCGCCGTGCTGATCGAGTAGCTGTCGCCCCCTGCGGCGAGCGTTCTGGCCAGCAGTTCATCAAAGTAACGACGGATGCCGGCTATCTCTTCTTCATCGAAGATCCGAATGCCGGCCAGGTAACCGTCGCGATTAAAAGCTGCAATCTGCTCCGGGGTCAGAGCTGCGGGACGCTCGGTGGTCGAGGGATGAAACCGCAGGTCGCGGTCAAGCTTGCTCAACTCTTCGCTGCTCGGGACGAACCTGGGTGTAGTCAACGGTCTCAGTTCCAATTCTGTCAGTCTATCGTCCGGATCCACGGACCTGGCACTTACAAAAGTCTAACGCCAAACCATGATTGTTCTTGCAAGATCGACCTGGTTCCTTTGCGTCCTATCTCGTGGGACCCATGTCTGCTGGCGGGAACTGCCGGGGGAACCCAGGACGAACTGCGGCGGGACGGCCGCAAACGACCCAGAACCAGATGCCCGGATCTGCGAAGGCTACTCTTACTGCATGCTACGCGTCATCGAGCCAGAAGGCCCTCAGCTCCTGGCATGACGGGCCCAATTTTCGGCGCTGGGTCCGCAAACATCAGAGCATTATGCTCCTGCCTTTTTTGAGGCCATTAGGCCAAGGATCTAGTGAGGCAGTGTGTTTGCAGGCGGCCAGTCTTCCGGCATCTCGGGCTTTTCAAGGAGAAAATCCTGGTAGACCCAAATCGCGGCTTGGTCGTAGAGGCTGGCCAGCGGTTCTTTCGAGGCACCCAACTTATCCCAGGGTTGAAGGTCGGAATCCGCCTCGCAGAAAGCAAAGCGATCAATGCCATCCTTCTTAAGTGCCTCGGCCTTCACCAGGATCGATGCAAGAATGGCCTGGTCGAATGGTTGGAGGCCGAGGTGGGAGAGTCCGGCGCACCTTTCCAACATTTCCTCGTTCATGTTGAAGATTTCAATTTCGCGCTCGTTGCGAAGGCTTTCCAATAAATCGCTGAGCTGATCTAAATCGCGCTTCACCAGACTTTCCATTTGATCTAGAGTGCGTCGAACGATTTCGTCGACAGCAGCGTCAACGATGCTCTCTCCCTTAGCCCAGAGCAGAAATCTCCGCACTCGATCCGCCTCCAACCTAACCTGAAACTTTTCTCGAATCGGTCGGCGACACTCGGAAAGACAGATTGCTGGAAGATAAAGCTGTATTTCCCCACGATTTGCTTTCTTTATGAGTTCAACTGCCGCGTAGATCTTCTGGTGTGCAGGCGCACCATATCCGACGAGCCAATTCGTCTCGACAAATACGTGGCGCAAATTTGTCCTCTTTACCGTGTAAGCCTGGGACCCGCTGCATGGATTTCACCGCTTATGAGGCTGGGCATCACGTATTCCGACAGCGCCTCGCTTGTCTCCTGCGGTATGTCTGCTTCCTTAGCATCTTTTCTCAGCGTTTCTAGCCAGCTCTGCACACGTGTTTCGAACTCGGCGCCTGATTTGGGTCTCTCAAAAACGCTCCAGCTATGTGGTGAAGGAAATTCGCCAAGCTTTTTAATGGAATCGTCAGAGTATCCGGTGAACCAGTTGCGATAGAGAACAATAATCCGTGGCGACACGAAGAGACCGATGGGGCAGCCCATCTCCCACATGTACCGCTTTAAAGCGGGCTCGGACTGCGACGAGGGTGCGTTCGTCTTTGCCTCGACGATTAACAACATACGCGAGGAGCCCGGTTCAGTAACGACGATGTCAGGATTGAACGGCATCTCGGACTCCTGTTTCCTCCAATTGTAGCCCCGGCGACCTCTTGCAGTCCTATAAGGCTCACGTCGTTTGGTTAGGAACCCATGTGCAGCACGATCTTTCCCACCACGTGTCCTTCTTCGATCCTATGGTGTGCCTGGACCACGTCTTTAAATGGAAACACATGGGTCCTGAGCGGAAGCGTCCGCGAACCGATCGCTGCATTTAACTTTTCAAACGCCTCATGCGACATCGAACCATCGAATGCCGACACCGGATGCCCATTGAAACGGGGTTTGGGCTCAACGCCATTCGGATATGCAATAGGCGCCTTCGTCTTCAGATGCGACAAAAAGTAAGGCAGCGTGTCACTGCTGGCCGTGACCAGGGTCGCGTCGAACCCGGCCTCGGCCGCGCGTTTGATAACGGCCTCACGTTCTGAGGAGTTCGGATCGATGGTGTGCGCCGCCCCCAGCGAGCGAACGTACTCTTGCGCGTCGTGCCGTGCGGTGGCCACGACCGTTACGCCTTGTTCGCTCGCCAGCCAGACGGCGCAGGAACCGACGCCACCACTGGCGCCGAACACTAAAATCGTTTGCCCACGGGTCGCTTTCAGGGTCTCCAGTCCGGATTGAGCCGTCAATGCGATGCAGGGCATGCCGCCGGCGACCTTCATTTCCAGGTGTGCTGGAACCCGCGCTACCCGGTCAGCTGGAACGCTGACATACTCCGCATAAAATCCACCCGTGCTATTGCCGTAGCTGTAAGAGTAGACGCGATCGCCCACGTGGAACCTCGTCACATGAGAACCGACGGCAGCAATCGTTCCGCTCCCGTCGGCGCCCATGATCATTCCCGGCTTGACCGCACCCCACGAGCCTGCGCGCTGCTCAGCGTCCCATATGCCCACGCCCGCATACTCGAGCGCGATGATTACGTGGTTAGGGGGCAGCGCGGGTAAGGGTACCTCTTTGATGTGAATTGCTTCTGGTGATCCGGCCGTATCTACAACCGCAGCCTTCATGACTTTGGGAAGTTCTGATAAGTTGCTCATCGCTTGACTCCATGAACGCCCATTCCCAAAATAGCGACTTTAGCGCTCATGCCTTTTTAGATGCCAATGATAGCGTTGGGACGCCCCTGTACAACCTCAGGTCTACAAACCCCCAGAGACAGATAGGGAAGTGATCACATGATTTGCACAACAGAATTGTCGTCCCGGCCGGAGCGCAGCGGAGTGGAGAGCCTGCCCTGAGCGAAGTCGAATGGGGATCTGCAGTTTCCTCCGCCACTATCCGATGCAGAATGGAAGCGCCGCCCTCCCCTTTGTCATCCCGAGAGGCTGTGACTTTTTTGGTGCATCCTGCCAAACAAATTGATTGGTTGGGGGGATGAGGTTGTATGAAGAGACATGGGCAACAGTGGAGAAGCAGGTGTTCAGGAGAAGAGAAGGGTTCGTCTGCGCAAGGCAGAACGTCTTCAGCTGTCGATGGAACCGCATTGCATAGATGATCTGGTGGGAGCGCTTCATCCAGTGCGCACGGTGATGGCGGTAGTGGAAAAGCTGGAGGTGAGTGGTTTTTGCGAGCGGATTCGTGCCCGAGAGGGTCAAGCGGGTCGTGATGCGACCGATCCGCGTTTGCTGGTGGGTTTATGGCTGTATGGGTGTACCCGAGGGATTGGATCTGCGCGAGAGTTAGCGCGTCGTTGCGCAGAGAGCGCGCCGTTCCGCTGGTTGTGCGGCGGAGTGACCGTGAATCATCATTTGCTGTCCGACTTTCGCATCGATCACGCCGACGCATTGGACGAGCTGTTTACGCAGGTGATAGTGACGTTGGTGGACAAGAAGCTGGTGCGAGTGAGCCGCATCAGCCAAGATGGAGTGCGGGTGCGTGTGAGCGCGGGAAGCAGCAGTTTTCGTCGGGAAGAGCGTTTGCAGCAGTTGTTGGAGCAAGCCCGGCAGCAGGTGATGGAGTTGCGTAAGCAGCTGGAATCGCCTGCCGAGTCAGCGGCTGTGACGGCGCGTCAGAAGGCGGCGCGTGATCGAGCGGCGGAGTCGCGACAGCAGCGGCTGGAGCAGGCGATAGCGCAGTTGCCGGAGCTGAAGCAGAAGCAGGCGGAAGCGGCGCAGAGGGCTGGCAAAGGTAAGTGTGGGGATCAGATCCGGGCCAGGCAGCCGCGGGTGAGCACCACGGATGCGGCCACGCGGGTGATGAAGATGGCCAACGGCGGTTATAGCCCTGGGGTAAACGTGCAGTTGGCCACTGATACCCAAAGCCGTGCCATTTTGGGGGTGGAAGTCACCAACGAGGGTTCCGATTCGGCAGGGCTGAGTGAACCGATGCGCCAGCAAGTGGAACAACGCACTGGGGGCAAGGTGGAGCAACACCTGGTGGACGGCGGCTACTTGCGAACAGAGGATATCGTGCAGGCGCACCAGCAAGGGGTAGAGTTGTTCGTGCCCTCCAAGCCGGCAAGGAATCCACAGAATCGGGGGCGGGAGTTGGAACCCAAGCCGAGCGACTCGGAAGCGGTACAAGCATGGAAGCGACGCATGGCCAGCAAAGAGGGGCAAGAAATCTACAAACAAAGAGCTGCCACCAGCGAAACGGTGAATGCCGACTTACGAACTTATCGTGGGCTGGCCCCGTTCACGGTGCGCGGCCTGAACAAAATCAAATGCGTGACGCTGTGGTGCGCCTTGGCTTACAACCTGATGCACTTCAGCAAAGCGTTGCTGAGCTAAAACCCGGCTGCAGAACGAATGCAGAGCAAAACCGGGCAAAAGGGAGAGGATCTGACACTACATGGCACGCAGTACCCTTTGACACGGCACCTCGGCCGGATGGCCGCTTAGCAGTCCGGCCACTGAAAAATATACCTTAATCCTCTCGGCCTCAAAAAAGCTGAATTAACTCACAGGCTCCGAGCGTAGTCGAGGGATCTGCAGTTCAACGGACCTCTCCTGGAAATGTTTTTCTAATGGCGCAATCCGGCTGAACATTCGTTAGAGCGATCTCACTCTCATGCTCAGATCTGCTTTAGCCGCCGCCTGCTTGTTGTCTGCTTTTTCTTCTTATGCACAGGAGCCCGCGGACCTGATTCTGGTCCACGGAAAGATTTTGACCGTCGATGCCAGGGACTCGATTGCTCAGGCGATCGCAATCCGCCAGGGAAAGATCGTGGCCGTCGGTTCAGACCAGCAGATCCTGCCCCTTGCCAGTCCTAACGCGAAAGTGATCGATCTGCGTGGAAGGACGGCGACGCCCGGATTAATTGACACCCACGCTCATATCGCCGACGGAGGATTCGACGAGCTCTACTCCGTCAGCTTGAGCGATGCGGCGAACGTAGGCGAAGTGGTGAGCCGGATCCAGGCAGCAGCCGCGAAATTGAAGCCAGGAGAATGGCTGACGGGCTCCGGGTGGGATGAAGGCAAGTTGACCGAGCGACGCTACGTCCTGGCTTCGGACCTCGATAAGGTCTCGCCGCACAACCCAGTCTGGCTGATGCACACCACCGGACACTATGGCGTTGCCAACCACGAAGCGCTGCGGCTGGCGCACATCACAGCCCAGTCGAACGATCCTCCGGCCGGAACCATCGACCGCGACGCAAAGGGGGTTCCCACAGGCGTCCTCAAGGAGTCAGCCATGGACGCAGTGCGCGACCTGATTCCGCCTCCAACGCCGGAGCAGTTGCGCAACGGGATTCTAAGGATAGTGGATACCATGCACCGCGAAGGAATGACTGCGGTGAAAGATCCTGACATCGGGCAGTCAATATGGGATGCCTATCGCCAGCTGCAGGAAGAAAAGAAGCTGTCGCTGCACGTCTGTGTTCTATGGCACGGCGGCACCACAGTCGAATCGGCACGCGCAGCTCTTGCCCGCATCCAGGCGTTACCCCGGCCGCCTGATTCTTTAGGTGACGGCAATCTACTCTCCTGCGGAGCCAAGCTTTATATGGACGGAAGCGGAGGCGCCAGAACGGCCTGGGTTTATAAAGAGTGGAATAAGAACTCGACCGGCATCGACCCTGGCAATCATGGCTATCCATCGATAGATCCCGAGGTCTACCGGCAGATGGTACGGCTCTTCCATCAGGCTGGTGTTTCCGTAGGCACTCATGCAGTCGGCGACCATGCCATTGATTGGGTGGTGGACACCTATGCGCAGGTATTGAAAGAAAAGCCGACGCCGGGGCTGCGCCACAGCATCATCCACGCCAACATCCCGAGCGATCACGCCATCGACATCATGGCCTCTCTGCAAACCCACTACGACGCGGGCTACCCTGAGTCGCAGCCCGGCTTCACCTGGTGGATTGGCGACATTTATGCCGGCAACTATGGCCCCGAACGTTCGCTCCGCCTGAATCCCTACCATACATATTTGTCCCGGGGGATTATCTGGGGCGCGGGCTCAGACTACTCCGTGACCCCGTTGCCGGCGCGATACGGGCTCTGGGCATCGATGGAGCGCGAACCCCTCAAGGGTTTGTATGGAAAGCATCCTTTCGGAACGGCAGAGTCGGTGGATGTGCATACCGCGCTTCGGTCCTACACCGCCTGGGCCGCGCGGCAATTGTTTCTGGAAGACAGAATCGGCTCCATCGAACCCGGCAAAGATGCGGATATCGCCGTTTGGGATCAGGATATGTACACCATTCCCGGCGAGGAGCTTCGCAACCTGAAGTGCGACATGACCATTTACCACGGCGAAGTGGTCTATCAAAGCCAGTGATGCTCTAAACTTAGGGAATGCAGTACCGCTCTGGTTCTGAGATCCGGGAAACCTTCCTCCGCTTTTTTGCCTCGAAGGGGCACCGTCGTGTCCACTCTTCCTCGCTGGTTCCGGCGAATGACCCCACTTTGCTGTTCACCAATGCGGGGATGAACCAGTTTAAAGATGTATTTCTAGGGGTGGAGCGCCGCGACTACAACCGCGCCACCACTTCGCAGAAGTGTGTTCGCGCCGGCGGCAAGCACAACGATCTGGAGAACGTGGGTTTCACTCGCCGCCACCACACCTTCTTCGAGATGCTGGGCAACTTCAGCTTTGGCGACTACTTCAAGCGCGAAGCGATCGCCTTTGCCTGGGACCTGGTCACCTCGCCGGAGTGGCTGGGCATTCCAAAGGAGAAGCTCTACGTCACCATCTTCAAGGGCGAGGAAGGGGTTCCGCGGGACGAAGAAGCCTATGAGCTTTGGCGTGGTCAGGGCCTTCCGCCGGATCGGATTCACGAGCTGGGAATGAAGGACAACTTCTGGGCCATGGGCGATACCGGCCCTTGCGGGCCGTGCTCGGAGATTTTCTATGACATGGGCCTGGCCGCATCGGAGAGCGGAGAGGACAAGCCTTTCGGCCAGGACGATGCACGCTACGTAGAAATCTGGAATCTGGTCTTCATGCAGTTTGATCGCGATCGGCAGGGGGAACTCCACCTGCTGCCTAAGCCTTCTATCGATACCGGAGCTGGCCTCGAGCGCATGGCCGCGGTGCTGCAGGGCAAGATCTCGAATTTCGAAACCGATCTGTTTACTCCGCTGATCGCCCGGGCCGGCGAGCTTACCCACACCCACTACCAGGACGGCGGTGTCGCGACCGATGCTTCTCTGCGCATCATCGCCGATCATTCCCGCGCGGCCACGTTCCTCATCTCGGACGGTGTGCTCCCGGCCAACGAAGGCCGCGGCTACGTTTTGCGTAAGATCCTGCGCCGCGGCATCCGTCATGGACGGATGTTGGGCCAGGAGGATGCATTTATGTACCGCATGGTCGACGCGGTTCGAGATGAGATGCGGACTGCGTATCCGGAACTGGCCGAGAGTGCCGGCCGCGTTGCCAGGGTGGTGCGCGCCGAAGAAGAGCGTTTTGGACGGACGCTTGCGCTGGGCTCAAAGCAGCTTGATGCTGCCATCGATCGCGTGCGCAAGGATGCGAGAGACAGCCGCCCTATGTTGTCCGGCGTCACCGCTTTCCATCTCTACGAAACCTACGGCCTGCCCCTGGACTTCATGGTCGATGCGGCCCGCGACCAGGGCATTGACTTCGATCTGACTGGCTTTGAATTGGCTCGTAGCGAAGAGCAGACACGTGCCCGCGCCTCCTGGAAGGGAGGCGCGAAGGCTTCTGCCAGTCCTGCTTTCCGCTCGCTGCCCAGGACAATCTTTGAAGGCTATCGCCAGCTTAGCTCGCAGCATTGCGAGGTGCTGGCCATCGTCAAGGATGGCACCGGCGTGCCGCAGGCGAATGCCGGCGAGACCGTTGAGATCGTGCTTGACCACACCTCGTTTTATGCCGATTCCGGCGGCCAGGTCGGCGATACCGGCTGGTTCTACTCCGACGACCACAACGTGGTGGTTGCCGATGTTCTGGGTTGCGTGCAGCCGGTGCAGGGTGTTCGCGCGCACAAGGTCTACCTGCGCCAGCCGATCGAGCTGGGCACTTATGTCGATACCGTGGTGGATACAGAAACCCGGTCTGCGATTCGCCGCAACCATACCGCCACTCACTTGTTGCATGCCGCTTTGCGCGAAGTTCTGGGCAAGCACGTCAAGCAGGCCGGCTCGCGAGTCGATCCCGAACATTTGCGCTTTGATTTTTCCCATTTCACCGGCGTTGCCGAAGAAGAGCTGGCAGACGTGGAAGAGATGATCAACCGCGAGGTGCTCGCCAACACCAAGGTAGAGACCCTGGAGGACGTTCCCATCGACGTCGCGGTGAACGAATACCATGCCATGGCGTTATTCGGCGAAAAGTACGGCGAGAAGGTCCGGGTGGTGAAAATCGGCGACTTCTCAACCGAGCTCTGTGGCGGCACCCACACCGGCGCCAGCGGAGAAATCGGCATGGTCAAGCTGCTCAGCGAGGGCGGAGTATCTTCCGGCGTTCGTCGTGTGGCGGCGGTGACCGGTCTCGGCGCGCTGGGCGAGTTCCGGCGCGAGCAGCAGGCGGAAGCGCTGCGCAGCAAGCTCTCGGCCCAGGAGGAAGAGATCAAGAAGCTGCGTCGCGAGCTTGAGCAGGTGCGGATGAAGTCCGCTGCAACCTCGGTCGCATCGGCCGCCAGCCAGGCGGTCATGGTGGACGGCATCCAGGTGCTGGCGCAGCGGGTCGATTCCCTGGACCGTGGTCAGTTGCGCACCCTGGTCGACAATCTCCGCAACAAGCTTGGTTCGGGGGTCGTGGTTTTGGGTTCGGCACAAGAGGATGGGAAGGTCGCTCTTATTACGGGAGTTACGAGGGATTTAACCGGCCGTCTCTCTGCCGGCAAAATCATCGCCCCCCTCGCGCAGAAGGTCGGCGGCTCGGGCGGTGGTCGACCAGACATGGCAGAAGCCGGTGGCAAAGACGCTTCCGCGCTCAACGCCGCCCTGGCCAGCGCCCCCGAAGTGGTTCGCGAACTGCTTGGGAAGACTACCCTTAGCGTCTAAGCAGAGAAGAAACAGCAGGTCCCTCCGCTACGCACGTCCGGTCGATGACAAAGCTTGTCCACATCCGCTGCTCCCTGAAGCGCCCTCTGTCATCCCGGAGCCGAGAGTCGTAGCGCATTCGGAGAGCGACCTGCTGTTTCTGTCTCTGCCCATCAGCGCACTTCTGGCCTCCATCCTTTCGTTGCTGCTCGCAACTTGCCAACCTATAATCGGGTTAGCTCTGGCGTGCGGGTGTCGGGTCCGCTTCGCAATTATGCTCCTTGCCGCGCGTTTGCTCCGTGCGTTCTGCTCTCGAAGCCGCATGACGCCGGCTTGGCGGGCGCGCGCCGCCTTTAGCCTCTTGCTTCTCAGCTCAGTTTCTCTTCCCGCCCAACAACCGTCACGCCTGTCTCCCTATGAGCGTGCCCAACAGCTGCACGGGGCCCTGGAAGCCCGTCCCGAGACACAGCGTACGCGGGCGGCCTACCAGCGGGTGCTCGAAGCTTACCGCGCCGTCACTTATTACGACCCCGCATCACCCAGAGCCGATGCCAGCGTATTGGCGATCGCTCAGTTGCTGACCGAAGAAGGCCGCCTCTTCTCCGACGAGAAACTGCTGCAGGATGCCATCTCTCGATATGAATCCCTGCACCTGGAGCATCCGAGCGGCCGTTACCGTTATGCCGGTGAGATCGTCGAAGGGGAGAGGCAGGCTCGCGTCGAGCTGAACGAACTCCACGGCCGCGCCGCGCTCCGACCGCCTTCTTCGACTCACGCGCGACATGACGCCGTTCCGGCCGCTGCCATCGAGTCGCAGCCATCCGCCGCGGCCCGCGCCATAACCCCGCCGGCCATCCAGCCCAAGCCATCCGTGACGCCCTCGCCCCCGCCTGTGATGACGCAACCGAGTCCACCCGCGCAAATTTCATCCGTTGCGCCAGAAGTCCCATCCACCGTACTCACCGCGCTCCATCCCGGAGAAATCGCCCTGGTGAGTGGCATCCGCCATTGGTCCACCCCGGTCTACACCCGCATTGCCATCGATCTTCAGGATCAGGTGGCTTATCAGGCAGCCCGCGTGCCCAGTCCTGACCGCATCTACTTCGATCTCTATAATGCGCGCCTGGGTCCGGGGTTGAATGGCAAGTCAGTTGAAGTGATCGATGACGGGTTCCTCAGACGTATCCGTGCAGCGCAGTTCTCCAACAACGTCACCCGGATTGTGCTCGACGTCAGCTCCGTATCCGACTACTCCGCCTTTCTGCTCCCCAATCCCTGGCGCCTCATCATCGACATTCATGGCCTTAAGCCCGGCACGTCCCAGACCACCAACCTGGCGAGCGCTGCTCCCTCCGGCCAGCAGGGCGCCCGGACGCCTGCACCTTCCGCTGCAACCAACGCGCCCGTCGCTAGCCCGCCAGTCGCCAACACGCCGCAGCCCCCGGCGGTAGCAAGCGCGGCCGCGGGAAGCCGCTCTGGCACGCAGGAGATCGCAGCACTCGGCCAACAGCCGAATCGCGTTCAAGCCACCGACCATCCCACCACTCGCCCCATCGCGGCCACGGTCGCCGGAACTGTTCCCGCGCCGCAGCCAGATGACGGCTCACTAGCTTCGCCCGCGGCGGCTTCGCCCACCGCGGCTTCGCCCACGGCGGCTTCGCCCACCCCGCCGCCCACCAGCCGCAGCCGCAAGAAGCCAAGCCCCCTCCATCCCGCAGCCCCGGACACTTCGGAGACCGACGACACCCCTTCGCACGAGGCTGAGCCTACGTCCGCCGGCGAGCGCTCCCTGGTGCGCACTCTAGGCCTCAAGATCGGCCGCATCGTCATCGATGCCGGCCATGGCGGACACGACTCCGGCACCACGGGGCCCGGGGGGATCGAAGAAAAGACCGTGGTTCTCGACGTAGCCCTGCGTCTGGGCAAGCTGCTCAAGCAGCGCCTGGGCGCCGACGTGATCTTTACCCGCGATAACGACACCTTCATCCCACTCGAAACACGGACCGCCATCGCTAACAAGGCGCAGGCGGATCTCTTCCTCTCCATACACGCCAATTCCAGCCCCGACTCGTCCGCGCGCGGAGTGGAAACCTATTACCTCAACTTCACCACCTCGCCCGATGCCCTGGAAGTGGCCGCACGCGAGAACGCCGTCTCCGACGAGTCGATCCACGAGCTCTCTGACCTGGTGAAGAAAATTACCCTTAAGGACAAGATCGACGAATCGCGCGAGTTTGCCGCCGATGTGCAGAAGTCGCTCTACGCCGACCTGGAAGACGGAAACCCGGGACTGCGGGATCGCGGGGTTAAGAAGGCGCCATTCGTCGTGTTGATCGGCGCCAACATGCCGTCCATCCTGGCTGAGATCTCGTTCCTTACCAATTCTGACGACGCGCGTGAGTTGCAGCAGCCTGCCTACCGCCAGCGCATCGCCGAGTCGCTCTATCGCGGAGTCGCCAGATACATCAGCGGTCTCAGCGGCGTTCGCCTGGCGCAAAGTACGGGCCGCCCCAGCGGCAATTGAAGCAGCTGATGCATTTTTGCTAATGGTGTAGACCAGGAAACTGAACCCGACGCGGCCATTCCGCTAAAGAATGGCCGCACATAACTGATCCCACCGGACCACAGTATTAGCAAAAATGCGTTAATTCGACACCCACAGGAGAAATGCTCTAGTCTCTCAACAGGTGCGTATGCTTCGTGCCCTCCCGGCCTCGGTTGTCTTTCTGTCTCTGCTGGTGTCCCCGGCGCTGGCCAAGCCGGCCCCCGCCGCCCCCGCCCCTCCGCCTTTGTTGCCCACCGACTTCGCCGGCTGGAGCATGAGCGCACCCGCTCAGGAAACCTCCGCGCCTGAGGCTGCCGATGCCGCCAACGCCGCCGTTCTGAAGGAATACGGATTCCAGCAGTTCTCGACCGCGCACTACGTGAATGGGGATAACAAGCTCACCATCCGCGCCATCCGTTTTCAGGACGCGAGCGGCGCTTACGGCGCGTTCACTTTTTTCCGCCGTCCCGGCAGCATCGCGGAACAGATCGGTCGCAGCGCAGCCTGGGATGGCAGCCACGTCTTGTTCTGGAACGGCGCTACCCTGGTGGATGGCACCCTGGATCACACCACTCCCATGACCGCGGCGGAACTGCGCGAGCTGGCGAAAGATCTGCCTCAGCCTCCGGGCTCGGCGAATGTGGCTCCTCCGCTGCCCGGTTATCTTCCCCGTCAGGACCTCGACACTGGCCTCACCCGCTACTCGCTCGGGCCGGAAGCCTATGTCCGGAGCGGAGGCGTGCTTCCCGCGGCGCTGGTGAACTTCGCTTCCAGTGCTGAGGCGGTCACCGCCAATTATTCGAGCCGCGACGGCGACGGGCAGGTGACGCTCCTGATCTACCCCACGCCACAAATGGCAGCGGCGCGGCTGCGCGACATCGACGCCTTCCTCAAGGCCGGGAACACCAAGTCTGCCTGGCCGCAAGCGCTGGCCGAGAGCCGGCCGGACTCCCTGCTCACCCGCCGCAGCGGCCCCATCGTCGCAATCGTCAGCGGATCGCTCCCCGCTGCCACGGCGCACAAGATCCTCAACCAGATCAACTACCAGGCCGACGTCGTCTGGAACAACCCACAGGGTTACATCAGCGACGGCTCCAAGGTCGCGCGTCTGATCCTTGGCATCTTCGCCCTAACCGGCATCCTGGGGGGCGCTGCGATCCTGCTGGGCCTCTTTCTCGGGGGTGGGCGGGCGTTGTATCGTGTTCTCCGCGGCAAGCCCGCCTCCGCCTTCCAGGAAGAGACAGAGTTCATTCGTCTCCACCTGGAGGACTAGACCGCTGCGGAACAGGGCACGACTTTACAGGCTGCGGAAAAACTCGGAGGGCGAGCTCCGGGTCCTCCAAGGACACCGCCTCCGGAGTGAAGGGTACGGGCTTCAGCCCGTACATCAATTCTCCAATATGGAAGGGCCTAGCCCCTGAGGGACGTTTGCTTCGAACTTTCGGGTTGTTCCAGCCTTCTAGAGCTCAAGGGGGTTACCTTCTTGCCGCGCACAATTCAGTCTGGAAGGTTTGAACCATTCGGGGTGCACACAACCTCCTAAGTGGTCACATTGCAGTGGCTTGGAACGCCTTTCCTGGTGTCTCCTGCGGGGCACAGTTTGCGCCGGATCCCAACCAGGTTGGCGGTAAACTGTTCATATTAAAACCCTTATCCGCATCTTGATTTTGCCTTGACACCCTCCGGAGCCGACCATAAGATTTCGCCAGAAAGTTCTGATGGCTTTGCCTCCGTTGGAACTATTCTCCCTAGAGAAGAGGCCGCCCTGTTGCCGGGTGGCCTTTTCGTTTTCCCCCGCACCCCCTTGGCGGCCGCCTTTACGCATGGCGAGACCGTAGATACAATCCGACAAGGTACGTGAAAAAGGGGCGCGCCGACGTAGCTCAGTTGGTAGAGCAGCTGATTCGTAATCAGCAGGTCATCGGTTCAAGTCCGATCGTCGGCTCCATCGACTTCGCCGCTTCTCTTTTCTCTCAGCACACAACCTCAAACGGCTCAAGCATTTCCTTTCCTTGTTCCCGCACCGAGTTTGGTACCACCTTATCCACTGATTTTTTCCTGTATCGCTTGCGGTCGCGTTGAGCGCATCCGCATAATCGCCTCAGAAGCTGAGGTGCGAGGGTGACGGCCTCCAACGAGCACATCACTGTTACCCATTACAGTCGGCAAGATGTTCTTCGCATTTTGCGCATTCGGCTAAAACAGCTTTCTTCCTGGGAGCGTTCCGGGCTCATCAACCAAAGCGACACCTACTCGTTTCAAGACCTGGTCCAGTTGCGCAAACTGAGGGACTTGCGTGCCACGCGCCTTTCCGTCGCCAACATTCGTGCATCGATTCACGCCATGCGGCAAGTCTCGGGCGTGGCCAACCCGCTGCTTGAGGCGGGCGCGGTGCGCAACGGAACCCGGCTCGCTTTTCGCCTCAGCGGTGCAATGATGGAGCCCATCGCGCGCCAGTTCTTGTTCGATTTCGACTCTCAGCGGCATAGTCAGTTGGCTGAGGTAAGCTCCGCCGCCAGTCATCAGGCTGCCCGGGAATCGCGCGTGCAAGGCTTCTTCTTCGAAGCCGTGCGCATGGAAGAGCGGGGCAAGACGCAAGAGGCCGTGGCTCTCTACGAGAGCATTCTTGAGCTCGATAGTTCTCACGCGCCCGCCTGCATCAATCTGGGCACCATCCAATACAACCAGCGGCATTTTATCGAGGCGGAAGGACTCTACCGCCGGGCTACCGCGGCTGATCCGAAGTATGCGCTGGCCTTCTTCGACCTGGGCAATGTGCTGGATGAGCTGCAGCGTCTCCCCGAGGCCATCGAGGCTTACGCCACCGCCATTCGCCTGGTGCCGCACTACGGAGACGCCCACTACAACGTTGCGTTGGCCTACGAACGCACCGGTGACCGGCGGGCCGCCCTCCGCCATTGGACCACCTACATCAAACTCGATCCCATTGGCCCCTGGTCGAACCACGCCCGCATTCAGGCCCGCAAGATTCTCGAGCGGGAAAAATTATCCATTGTTCATCGCGGCACATCGGTCCGGCACGATTACCCTTTGCGCCGTACACGAACCGTGCCCAGGCTCCTTCCCGTTCCCAAGCCACTCCTTCCCATGTAGGCTCGCTGGACAGGCAGGCCTTGCAGCGCATAGCTTATTCCCGTGGCTGATTCCGTTCTCGCTTCACAACCCGCTCCCCCGCTTACCCTGCTTTCGGAAGACGAACAACTCTTTCGCGCGACCGTGCGCCAGTTTGCCCAGGAAAATATCGCTCCCCTGGTTCGCACCATGGACGAGCAGCAACACTTTCACCCCGAGTTGATTCCGCAACTCTTCAATCTCGGCCTGATGGGCATCGAGATCCCCATCGAATACGGTGGTTCCGGGGGAACGTTCTTCGAGGCCATTCTGGCCGTGGAAGAGATCTCCGCAGTCGACCCGTCTGTGGGCGTTCTGATCGACGTGCAGAACACGCTTTGTATTAATGCACTCCTGCGTTGGGCCACGCCGGAACAAAAGAAGGTGTTTCTTCCCCGGCTCGCGACCGATACCGTCGGCGCGTACGCGTTGAGTGAAGCCGGCTCGGGTTCCGATGCGTTCGCACTCCAGATGCGGGCCGAAAAGCGAGGCGACTATTACCTGCTAAACGGGCAAAAGCTCTGGATCACCAACGCCCGCGAGGCGGGACTCTTCATCGTCTTCGCCACCCTGGATCCGAACGCTGGATACAAAGGGATCACCGCCTTTCTGGTTGACAAGCGCGCGCCCGGATTTTCCCTCGGCAAGAAGGAGGATAAGCTCGGCATTCGTGCTTCTTCCACCTGCGAGATCATTCTCGAAGACTGCAAGGTGCCGGTGGCCAACGTGTTGGGCGAGCCAGGCAAAGGCTACAAGATCGCCATCGAGACCCTGAACGAGGGTCGTATCGGCATCGGCGCACAGATGCTTGGTCTGGCCCAGGGCGCCTGGTCCCATGCTGCCCGCTATGCCTTCGAACGCAAGCAGTTCGGCAAGGCGATTGGTGAGTTTCAGGCGGTCCAGTTTGCCCTCGCCGAAATGGCCACCGAAATCGAAGCCACCCGGTTGATGGTCTACAACAGCGCCCGCCTCAAGGACAATGGCCTTGTCTTCCTGAAAGAGGCGGCCATGTGCAAGTACTTTTCCTCCCAGGTAGCGGAGCGCGTTGCCAGCCAAGCCGTGGAGGTCTTTGGCGGCTACGGCTTTGTGAAGGACTACCCGGTGGAGAAGTATTACCGCGATGCCAAGATCGGCAAGATCTACGAAGGCACGTCGAATATGCAGCTCGCCACCATCGCCAAGCTCATGCTCGGGAACCACTAAAGCGCTTATAACTTCCTACACGTGTAGAGCTGCTTTACGGACGTCCAGAAGCTCTTTATCTAAGACAATTTGTCATTTGTTTGTCTTTTTTGGGCCCCTTTGTGCTAATTTTGAAAAACCGCTTATTCCCCCCTCGGTGTAGCCCCTACGCCCGCGACTTTCTTGGCACTATGTAGTTGATCACCTGGTAATTTGTTGCTGCCGTCAACTTGAGGTCAAGGATGGTCCGAGTGGGAATTCAGGAGTCAATCGCTCCCGTCTTGCTCCAGGACTTTACCCGGGAAGTGGAGTTGGTGCGGATCGAAGAAGAACCCCAAAGCGATGTTGCGATCGAGATGTGGATTGCGCCCCTGAGTCTGAAGACTGCGCGGCGGCAAGTGCCGCATCTGCGCGGGCTCAAAGTGGTGCAGGCCTTGTGGGCGGGTGTCGATATGCTGCTGCCGCTCTTGCCTCCCGGCGTAACCCTGTGCGATGCGCAGGGAGTGCATGATATTACCGTTGCAGAGTGGGCCGTGACCGCGATCCTCGCCATGCAGAAGTACCTGCCGTTTTATTTCGGTCTGCAGCAACAGGAAGACTGGAGCGGACGGCGGCAGGCCGAACAGCTCTACCGCCAGTGGCATGCATTACCTCCCGAGCTTCGTACTCCTGCACTGGTCGATGAGTTGGCGGATTCGACTGTTTTGATCGTTGGCTACGGCTCCATCGGCCGGGCTATTGAGTCCAGGCTGGCGCCCTTCGGAGCCCGGTTCCTGCGCGTGGCGCGTCATGCCCGCGAGGGCGTTTCACCCGTATCGCAGCTGGACGAGCTCCTGCCCCAGGCCGACATTGTGGTGCTGGTTACCCCGTTGACGGCGGAGACCAGGCACCTGATGAACGCCGCCAGGATCGCGGGCATGAAGCGTGGGGCTCTGCTGGTGAATGCAGCCCGCGGCGCGGTGGTGGATACAGATGCGTTGGTCCAGGCTCTCAACGAAAAGAGAATCCGCGCTGCCATCGATGTGACGGATCCGGAGCCGTTGCCTGCGGGGCATCCGCTTTGGAAAGCTCCCAATCTGTTGATCACGCCGCATGTGGCGGGAGCCAGCGCCAGGTTCATCAAGCGCGCGCTGAAGCTGGCGAGCGAGCAGGCACGGCGTTATGTGCGGGGCGAGGCCCTGATCAATGTCGTCGCGTCCGGGTATTAGATATCGTCATCGTTACTCTTACAAATAAGCAGTTGGGCCCAGGTAAAAAATTGACAACGGTCAAGCGACCGAGGAAAGTGGGACAGTCGCGTGAAATTGAGTCATGTGGGTTTTAAGCTGCGGCGTGCAGTAGAGAAGCGTGGAGTGATGGGCACCCTCACCGCTGCACCGTCGAAAATCATGGGGCGTCTATCGCGCGGATCCAAACCAGCAAAGCAGTTCAACCCGGTGCATCCCTTTGACGCCGAACACGGGACCGACACCAGCGGCTTGATTGCCGCGGAAGACCTCCAGGATAGCCGGAATAGGAAAAGCATCCACAACACCGGCTTCTATGCGACCGCTCCCTCGATGTTTCATCAGGCTTTCGCGCGCATGGACATTGATTTCGAGCGCTTCACCTTCATCGATCTGGGTGCCGGCAAGGGCCGTATTATGCTGCTTGCTTCCAACCTGCCCTTTCAGCGGGTGCTGGGAGTCGAGTTTGTCCCTGAGTTGCATGCAATCGCTATGCGGAACATTGCTGTGTATCAACCTGCCGTCCGCCGTTGCCGCGACGTGGAATGCATTCTCAGTGATGTTCGCGACTTTGTCTTTCCGCCGGTTCCGCTGGTCATTTTTATGTGGCATCCGTTTGTCGGACCGGTATTCGATCGCGTCATGCAGAACCTTGAAGAATCTTTGCGGCAGGAGCCGCGCGAAGTTTACCTGGTGTACCTGAAGCCCGAATTCGAGCATTTGGTCGCGCGCATTCCATCTCTGCATAAGATTTGGGAGAGTCGCTTTCCCATGTCGGAACAGGATTTCGCCGCCTATGTTTTCCCCGACCAATCCGAAGCCTGTGTAGCGTACGGGACTTCCGCTGCTTAGTGCCTCTCGTGGAGATGTTTTTCGACGGAACGTAGTGGATCTGCGGTTTTCTCACCCGGTGTTGCGCAAGCCGGCGGAGATCCCATTAATGGTTGCGGAGAGAGCACGATTGATGGCGTCTGAATCGTCACCCTCGCGCTTGCGGCGCAGCAGGTCGACCTGTATCAGGCTAATCGGATCCACATAGGGATTGCGCAGGCGAATAGACCGGGCGAGTACCTGGTTGTTCTCCAGCAGTTCTGATTGTCCTGTGATCGCCAGGATACTTCGCCGGGTGCGATGGAATTCGGCTTCGAGCTTGGTAAACACGCGGTCCCGAATCCCGCTGTCGCTAACCAACGAAGCGTACAGCTGCGCGATCCCGAAATCGGATTTGGCCAGGGCCATCTCCACATTGCGGATCAGGTCGATGAACAGAGGGAACTCGCGTGCCATAGTAGCCAGGATGCCGGCGCCTCCGGGTTTCTGTCCGTACGATTCAAGTGCGTGACCAACGGCAAACCACGCCGGAACCAGCTGCCGGCTCTGCGTCCAGCCAAACACCCAGGGAATGGCGCGAAGGTCGGCCAGGCTGCGGCGGCCGCCGCGGCGCGATGGGCGCGAGCCAATCTTGGCGTGCTCCAGTTCCGCCACCGGCGTCGCCTCTTCGAAATACTGCAGCACTTCCGGGTCTTCAAGAATGTGTTCCCGGTAGAAGGAGAATGCCACGCTCGACAACTCCGCAAACGCAGCTTCCCACTCCGGCGCCAAAACGCCGGTGAAATGGCCCTGGGGGTTGCGGGCGTTCGGTCGCGCCAGGGCATCGAGAGATGCCGCGATCATGAGCTCCAGATTACGTTCGGCGAGAATGACGTCGGAATACTTCCAGTTCAGCACTTCCCCTTGCTCGGTAATGCGGATCTGGCCGGTAAAGGCGCCGGCCGGCTGGGCATAGATTGCGCGGTGCGTGGGCCCGCCGCCGCGGCCGACCGTACCGCCGCGGCCGTGAAATAGCCGCAGCCGTACTCCGCTCTCGCGCGCTACCTGGTGCAGGGCGCGGTGGGCGCGGAAGATCTCCCACGTGCTGGTAAGCATGCCGCCGTCTTTATTGGAGTCGGAGTAACCCAGCATGACTTCCTGGGTGTTGCCCCAGGACTCCAGCAACTGACGATAGCTGGGCGACTTCCAGAGCTCTCCGCAGATGGCCGGCGCATTGCGCAAATCTTCGATGGATTCGAACAACGGAACCGGCATCAGGCCAGGGTCCGCGCCACTGCCCTCGACGCGCACGCCGCCCAGGCGAGCGAGCCAGATCACGTTGAGCACGTCCTCAGTGCTCGCAGCGCCGCTAATTACGTAGTGACGTATGGCTTCCGGCGTAGACGATGCTTTCAGCTCTGCAATGGCGCGGAAGGTATCGATCACGTCGGCGGACGGCGCAGTGAGCGGGCCCGGCACCGCCGACGCCCGCGACGGGTCACACTTCCAGGCGCCCGCTTCTTCCAGAGCCGCGGCATGCAGCCGCGCATGCTGGCGGATATCGAGCGTCTGCAGATGAAGGCCGTAGGTGCGCACCTCGAGGATCAACGGATCGATCAGTGCGTGGGCCAGCCGGGGGCCGCGGTTCTCTACCAGGCTGGCGTGCAGTATCTCCAGGTCGGCAAGGAACTCCTGCGCAGACTTGTACGGGGGTAGACCAGCCAGCGTCGCATCCAGTCCCAGCGCCGGGTTTCCTGAGGGATTGCCAACCCCGGCCAGCCGTACCCGGATGCAGCTCACGAATCGCCGGTACGATTCATAATCGTAGCGCTCTCCGAAGGCCTGCAACCCGGTGGTGTTGAGGGCATCGAGATACCCCTGCAGCCGCTGCTCCAGCGCGCCGCTGACAGGCACCTGCTGCGCCGAGCTGGTGAGCAAATCGAGGATCAGGCCCAGCTCGTGCTGATAGTGCGTCAGCAGGTGCTCACGAGCCATCTGCAGCGCTTCCCGCGTGACCTGCGGCGTAACGTAAGGGTTGCCGTCACGGTCGCCGCCGATCCACGACCCGAAAGAAAGCAGCACCGGCATCTCAGCCAGGCTCAGGCAGACACCATACTCCGCTTCGAAGGCCGCTGCGACTTCGGCATAGAGACCGGGCAGGGTGGCATAGATGGACGCGTCGTAGTAGTCGAGGCCCATCTTCACCTCGTCGCGGACGGTGGGGCGGCGGGTTCGAACCTCGTCCGTCTCCCACAACGCGGTGATCTCGGCGGTAAGACCTTCTTCGAAGAGTTCCAACTGCTCGTCCGAGAGGGGGATGCGATCGAGTTGCTCCAGCAGGTCTGCGATGCGGTGCCGTTTGAACATCACCACCCGGCGTGCCACCTCGGTGGGGTGCGCGGTAAACACAGGAACAATGGAAATCGAGCGCAGCCAGTCCAGTGCTTCTTCGCTCGAGATGCCTGCAGCGCGCATAGCGCGGAGGGTTCCACGCAGCGAACCGCGCTGCGCTTCACCGGAAAGCTGCAGCGAGAGCCGCCGCCGCTTGCGATGGTTGGTTTCGGCCAGGTTGATGAGCTCGAAGTAGAAGGCGAAGGCCCGCGCCAGCCGGTAGGCCTGCACCAGGTCCAGCGAGTGAACGCTGCCTAATGCCGTGGCGAATGGCTGCGCGGCTTCCGATTGAGGGTCCGCACCGTCCTGGGCTTCGCGGCGGCGGATAGCGATCTGGCGCAGCTCTTCCACTTCGGCGAAGAGCTGATCGCCCGCCTGCTCGCGCAGAACCTGGCCGAGCAGCATGCCCAGCGAACGAACATCGCGCCGCAGCGGCGCCTCTTTGATATCGCCCGTCCGCGCTTCAAGTTCAGCCAGGCGAACGGACCAGTTCTCCGGTTTCCAAAGCAGAGTCATTGCCTTTGATTATGCAGGAAGCGCTCCCTGACATGAATTCTCCCAAGCTGCAAAATTCTTCGATTCTCCCCGCGTTTTCGATCATCTGTTTACTGGAACCGATGAAAGCGATGCAGGTAAACAACTCGACCCAGGGCCCCGCGCTTATTGCAACCGAGCTCCCTCAGCCACAGCCGGGCGAAGGTGAACTGCTCATTCAGTGTCCGTGCGGCCGGGGTAACGCCCACTGAGCTGCGGTTGGTATCCGACGACTCAGAGCGACAAGATGGAACGCCCACGCAAAGGTGCTGTACCAGGGCATGAGTTCTCCGGCTGTCATCGCCGGGCTGGGGAAAAATTCAAACGGCTTCCAGGTCGGCCAGGAGATCTACGGCTTCAACGACTGGTTCGCCGAAGGCGCAACCGCGGAGTTCTGCGTGACCAAGCCGGAGAGCATAGCGGGCAAGCCAGCTACCCTGACCCACGAGGCCGCGGCCACCGTACCGATCGGAGCCTTAACCGCATGGCAAGGTCTTCTGGAGCGCGCAAAGATTCAGCCCGGCGAGCGGGTCCTGGTGCATGGCGCTGCGGGCTCGGTAGGCATATTCGCCGTCCAACTCGCTCATCTCCACGGCGCGCATGTGATTGCCACCGCCTCGGCACACAACTTGAGAATTGATCGCTGAACTGGGCGCAGACGAAGTGATCGACTACCGCGAAGTCTCGCTTTGAGGAGCGGACGGAGAAGGTCGACGTGGTGTTCGATGGGGTTGGCGGGGAGACGCTCGACAGATCCTGGAGTATGCTCAAACCCGGCGGCAGGCTGATCACGATTGCCGCGGGTAGTGAAGGTATGTGACCGACCAGCGTACCAAAGACGCATTCTTCATCGTCGAGCCAAGTCAGAAGCAATTGATCGAAGTTGCGAAGCTGCTTGGACGCCGGCACGACTCAAGACCTATGTGAACGCAGTCGTTCCCCTGGCGGAAGCATCGGACGCCTACAACGGAGCTGTCCCAAAGAAGCGTGGATACGGGAAAGTGGTCATTGTTATCAATGGACACTAGGTCAGGCAGTCACCTGCAGAGCCGGCTTCAGTTCGATCGCCTTGGCAATGCCGGCCACGCGTTCATAAGACTCTAGCCGGTCGGCAGGTTCGTAGGTATCCGTCACCACAATCAACTCGTCGGCGCCGGTATCTTCCACCAGCTTCTCGATTCCCGCCTTCACCGTAGCGTCAGATCCCACAATGGCCGCGCCCAGTTTGCTCTCGACCGCAAGCCCGCTCAAAGTCCTGCCACAGTGGCTCCATGGAATCCACCGGAGGCAACAGCTCCACCGGCCGATTGCGGATCAATTTAGAAAATCTCTGCTGCGGAGTAGTGAACAGCCGCCGCGCTACGGCATCAGTCTCAGCCGCAATCACCTGCACCCCTACCATGAGGTGGGGTTGGCGCAGCACTGCACTTGGCTGAACCGGTCGCGGTACAGGTGTGCCGCCGTATACAGATACTCAGGAGCAAAGTGCGCGGCAAAAGCAAACGGCAGACCCAGCATGGCAGCCAGTTGTGCGCTGAAACCGCTGGAACCCAGCAGGGTGATCGGCACGTTGCTCCCTTGCCCGGGAATTGCCCTGACGGCCTGACCCGGCCTCTCCGGCCCAAGGTAGGTCCGCAATTCCTCCAGCAGTGCCGGGAAATCGTCTCCGCTCTGGTGCAAATCCCGACGCAGCGCCCGCATGGTGGCAAAGTCGCCCCCCGGAGCTCGTCCCAGGCCCAGATCGATGCGCCCCGGATACAGCGCCTCCAGCGTCCCGAATTGTTCCGCCACCACCAGCGGGGCATGGTTCGGCAGCATCACTCCGCCGCTGCCTACGCGGATTGTCTTGGTTGCCCCCGCCACATGCCCGATCAACACCGGGGTTGCGGAACAGGCAAGTCCGGCGATGGAGTGGTGTTCTGCCAGCCAATAGCGCTGGTAACCCAGTCGCTCCACGTGCTGCGCCAAATCCACCGACCGGGCAATCGCACTGCCAGGGAGTTCTCCCGATCGCATGCCCACCAGGTCTAATACCGAAACGGCTAGTCTTTTCCCCATGGCAATTTAGATGAACCAGCCCAAAAAGCGACTCAACCTCAGTATCGTTAGGTGGAGAATGATCTCGATCCAGAGAATTGAGCTACCCGTTCCAGGCATAGAGATTTTGCAGTCTGAGGCGCGGGAAGAGGGCTACGACTTCATTGAAACGCTGGTGGAAGAATGGGCCAGCGCGAAAAATCGCTTTGACGCTCAGGGAGAGGCCTTATGCGGCTATCTCGATCAGGGCCTGCTGGTTGCCGTGGGCGGACTTAACTGTGACCCCTTCGCTGGCCGTCCGGATATGGGACGGATCCGTCGCGTGTACGTGCGCCATGCATGGCGAGGCAAGGGCATTGGCAGAGCGCTCGTGACCGCTCTTGTGGATGAAGCCCGGTCCCACTTCAGCTGCGTGCGTCTGCGCGCCGAGAATGCCGACGCGGCACGCCTCTACGAAAGCCTGGGCTTTGCTCCCATCGCGAGCCCGGACGCGACTCATATCCTGGTCTTCGCCGAAAACACCTAACATGCAACTCTAGAGTTGCATGTTTTCTGAAGCCGGTTTAGCATCGAGCAAATATGCAACTCGGAGGTTGCGTGAATGGAAAACCAGATTGAGAAGCAGATCGAGATTGCGGCCCCGGTGTCGCGGGTCTGGCAGGCGTTGACAGACTCTCGCCAGTTCGGCGAATGGTTCCTGGTCAGGATGGATGGACCCTTTGTCGCCGGACAGCCGTTAGGTGGCCAGATTACCCATCCCGGCTATGAGCATGTGCGCATGAAGATTGTGGTGAAGGCGATCGAGCCCAAGACGCTTTTCTCCTTTACCTGGCATCCGTATGCAGTCGACCCGAAAGTGGATTATGAAAGCGAGGAATCGACCCTGATCGAGTTCCGGCTGGAGCCGACCGCGGGCGGGACTTTGTTGACAGTGACGGAGTCCGGCTTTGAGAAGATTCCGGCCGAACGGCGCGCAGAAGCGTTTCTCCGCAATGACGGCGGGTGGGCACAGCAGATGAAGAATATTCAGGCCTATGTCAGTAAAACGTCATAGCAGCGTGCGCGCAAAGGCGGCGGTCTTTGCCGCGCTCGGGGACGAGACCCGGCTATTGTTGCTGACCAGGCTGTGCGATGGGCAGCCGTATTCGATTGCGGAACTGACCCAGGGAACTAAGCTGACGCGGCAGGCGGTGACCAAGCATCTGCGCATACTCGAACGGGTGCGGATGGTGCATGGAACGCGCGAGGGGCGGGAGAACCTGTTTTCCTTCGATCCGCAACCGGTGATCGAGATGAAGGAGTATCTTGAGCTGGTCTCGAAGCAGTGGGATGCCGCCCTGGGGAGATTGAAAAAGTTTGTGGAGGAGCCTTATGGCAAATAGCTTTAGCGCAGACATTCTGATTCAAGCGCCAGACCCGAAGAGTGCGGCAGCTTTCTATGTCGAACACCTCGGATTCGAGGTAACGGAAGAATCGCCCGCCTTGGTCAGTGTGCATGGCGACAATATCAACCTCTTTATCGAGCGGGGCCCAGCTCTGGGGCCGGTGTTGGAAGTTAGCGTTGATAGTGTCGAAGAAGCCAAGGTCCGGTTGGTGAAACAAGGCTGCGTAATCGTGAAGGATGAGCCGAACTTTCCGCGATGCTACATCAAGGATCCTTACGGACTGATCTACAACCTGACGGCTACTTAGTGGCGGCAAGCTTCTTGAGGCGGGTGCGGAGCTGTTCCAGGTCCGCACTCGAGAGATAGTGCCCGTCGGCGATCACTCCCACAACGGTGCGCGTGTTCGCGATGTTCTCTAAAGGACTAGCCTGAAGCAGGACCAGATCGGCGATTCGCCCGATCTGGACCGTGCCGAAGTCGCTCCGCCGGTTATAGAAGTCCGCAGGATTGAGCGTCGCCGTCTGTAGAGCTTCGAGTGGGGTAAAGCCCGCGGCGACAAAGCGCTGCAGTTCGAGGTGGAGACTGATGCCGGGAATCACATCCACTCCCGCAGGCGTGTCCGTGCCGGCAATAAAAGGCACGTTTGCGGCATGGAGCTTGCGCACGATATCAAGCTCGTGCTCAACAAATTTTTCCCGCACCGGGAGCGGATCGGTGTCGAGGGATTTCAAAATCGAAGCCTGCGACGCAGGCCACTGCTTCGTGACCCACGTGTGGCCGGCGTAGGCCAAGTCAGGGTCCTTGGTATAGTCGATCGCATCCACCAGCCACTGGCCTCGCTCCCAGTAAAGCGTTGGGCACTGCCAAACATGGTTTTTCGCGAGCAGCTGAATGATGTTCGCCTCACGGGCCGGATCATAGGTCTCGAGGAACATACCCACCGTCTTCTTGCCGGTGAGGTATTTGTCTTCATCGGGGGAACTGGCTTCGAAGATGCCGATAAGGTGTTCAAAGGTGACCTGGCCCGCGGCTACCGCCTCCGAGGCACGCACTGCATCGGGGACATGGCCTTCAAAGGGGATGCCCACTTTTTTCGATTCTTCCGCGATGGCGAAGTAGGCTTCGCGAGGAACGCCCGATTGGACTTTGATGAAATCGACGCCCCGGCTCTTGAGCATGTCGACCGCTTTGCGTCCGTCCTCAGGCGTGGCGATGGGAATAACGGCCTTGTAGGTGGACTTGGGGCCGTCCAGCATCGGCCCTGAGACGACCATGCGTGGACCCAAAAGGCGGTGCGCCGCAATCTGGTCGCGAGCCTCGAGAACCTCGTCAAGTTTGCTGCCCATGTCACGAACCCCGGTGATTCCGTTGGCCAGCAATAGCGGGAGCACGAGGTCGGTTCCATCGGCTGCGGTGCTATCGAAATAGATGTGGGTGTGCATATCCCACAGGCCGGGAATGAGGTACTCTCCCCTGGCATCGACAATTTGGCCTGCTTTCGGGGTGATGCTGGTAGAGAGGGCAATGCCGGTGATTCGGTTCCCCTGGATCATCACTGTGGTGTTGGGCCGGGTCTTGCCTGTGACCGTGTCGATGACGGTTACGTGAGTGATGGAAAGCGTTTGCTGTGCCGCTGCACTAAGGGTCAGAAGGGCCAGGACGAGAGCGAGCTCTTTCAGGATGCGCACACAGTGATGGTAAAGGTCATTCGACTCAGGAGAAAACCATCTTCCTGACGTCATCGCGCACTGCTCCCCAAGCCCGGCTGTCCGGATCAACCACATCAAGATGGTCTGCGGAAGGGATTATGTTCACGGTCGCCGAATCCCCCAATCGGCGCGACATCTCGGCCCAGCGCGATGGCAGCTCAGGCGGAATCTGATCGTCCGCCGACCCCTGGATAAGGAGCTGAGGCACCTGGAAGGGCAGGAGGTCTCCGGGATTGCCCGCCTTATACCGATCCGGCAGATCCTGCGGACGACCTCCCATCAAGTCGTAGACTTCATCTTTGTCATGGGCGAAGGTAAAGTATCCAGACAGATCGATGGTCAATCGCAGATCGACGGCTCCCGCCAGGGAGACGGCCCCGTGCAGCGGAACCTGTGGCCGCGGCTGGTAAATCTCACTGTGGGCATCGATATGATGTCTGCCCGCTACCCAAAACGCCAGGTGGCCGCCGGCGGAATGGCCCATGGTGATCACCCGCGACAGGTCGAGCGGGTAGCTCCGAGCAAGCGTTGCGACGAAATCGAAACCCGCAGCCGCGTCTTGAAAGGTTGCCGGCCAGCCTCCGCCAGTCTCGCCAACTCTCCTATACTCGACGGACCACGACGCGATCCCTTCCTTCTTCAAGGCCGCGCATAGATAGCCGGCATAGCCAAGGTCGTACTCCGACTTCCACCATCCTCCGTGGTAGAAAACGACCAGCGGCAGCAAGGAACGACCCCGCGTCTGTGGGATCCAGAGATCGCCGAACTGCCAGGGTCCTGCACCATAATGAATGCGATGGTCCGCAGTCAGTACAGGGCGCGACAGGATATCCATTCCTAGCGCAGCTCCACGACGATCGGCGTGTGATCCGAGGGTTTTAGCAGGGCCCGCGGTCCCCGATCAATCTCGCAGCTTTCGCAGCCGTTCGGCCACTTTTGGCGATAGCAGGAAATGGTCGATGCGAATGCCGCGATTGTGCTCGAACGCCTGCCGGAAATAATCCCAGAAGGTGAACTGGCCGGCCTCGTCAGGATGCAGCGCCCGGAATGCGTCGGTATAGCCGAGAGCCAGCAGCGCCCGATACCGTGCCCGCGGCTCCGGCTGGAACAGCGCGTCGCGAATCCACGAGGAAGGCTTGTGGCAGTCGATGTCCTCGGGGATAACATTGAAGTCTCCGCCCACTAATACCGGCAGACCTTCCTCCCGCCAGGTTGTCATCTCCTTAAGCAGCCTGTCCATCCACGCCAGCTTGTAGGCGAATTTTTCAGTGCCCACCGGATTGCCATTCGGAAGATAGATATTGACCACGCGGATGCCCTCGATGGTCATCTCGAGATAGCGTGCATGGCTGTCTGCCTCGTCACCGGCCAGCGTTGTATGGATGGTCTCCATCGGGTAGCGCGACAAAACCGCGACTCCGTTATAAGCCTTCTGGGTGACAGCCACGCTCTCGTAGCCGAGTGCTTTGAAAATCAAAGCCGGGAACTCTTCCGCCTTCAGTTCCTGCATCAGCAGCACATCCGGTTGCTGATGCTTCAGCCACGTTGTGACGTGATCGAGCCGGGCACGAACCGAATTTACATTCCAGCTGGCGATTTTCATCCTTACCACCCTCTCATGATCTTTGGGTGGCAGCAAGCAAGCCGCAGCCCAGCTATCATGTGGACGAAAGGCATCGAGCTTTTATGTTTGTTTCCCAGCCGATTGGCTTTGTCAGCAGCCCCTATAACGATAAAACGGAAATTCCCAAAGGCCTTAATGCCAAACACGAGGCTGAAGGTGTGCTCAGGATCATGCCGGAATTCGAGCCTGGGCTCACCGACATCGAGGGTTTCTCACACCTATTCGTCCTTTGGGAGTTCCATCGCTCCCAAAGCTTCGATTTGATCGGCATACCCCCTTTCGACGATAGACCGCACGGAGTGTTTGCCACTCGATCTCCCCGCCGGCCGAACCCCATTGGTCTCACGGTTGTATCTTTGCTTCGCCGTGAAAACCTTCTGCTGCATGTTCGAGGAGTCGACATGCTCGATGGGACACCCATTCTCGACCTCAAGCCATACCTATCGAGCGTTCCACCCGAGATGTTGCGCCGGGGATGGCTGGCGGAAGCCGAGTCGCGTCAGAAGTGATGCGGGAATACGCACGCCGGGGCTGCGGCGCCCGGATCCTTCACGTATTCTTAGCAGTACGGGGGAAAACGACTCTATGCCCGGCTACGGAAGCGAGCTGTCGCGGCTGGTTGACGAACTGAATCGGTCGACGACTGCAACCAGAACCGGCGAAGCTGTGTCGATCGACCGATTGCTTGCGCTGGCCGTCCAACGCGGTGCTTCCGATGTTCTTTTGGTGGCCGGATCGGCAGTCGCGTTGCGGGTCAAGGGCTCCCTGACACCGGCAGCCGGCAAGCCGTTGTCCTCTGAAGAGCTTCGCAGCCTGCTGCTGCCGCTGTTAACGGCGCGTCAGGCGGAAGAATTAGAGACCCACAAGTCGCTGGATTTTTGTTTCGAGCGAGGCTCGATCGGGCGGTTCCGAGCCAATTTCCACTATCAGCGGGGGACGCTGGCGGCCAGCCTTCGTTTGCTGCCCGCGCAGATCCCGTCGCTCGAGTCGCTGCACCTGCCCCCAGCACTATCCAGGTTGACCGAGCGGCGACAAGGACTGGTGCTCCTCACGGGTCCCACTGGATGTGGCAAAACCTCGACACTCGCTGCGCTACTCGACCTGATCAATGCCCGGCGCCGCGATCACATCATAACCATCGAGGACCCGGTCGAGTACCAACACATGAATCGCAGCTCCATTGTGGAGCAGATCGAAGTCGGCCACGACACTCCCTCGTTCGCGCAGGCTGTGCGCGCAGTGTTACGTCAGGATCCCGACGTAATCCTGGTGGGAGAAATGCGCGACAGCGAAACCATGTCCGCCGCGCTCACAGCAGCCGAAACCGGGCACCTGGTGCTGTCTTCTCTGCACACCAACGATACTTCTCAAACCATCTCTCGCATCCTGGACATCTTTCCCGCAGGGCATCAGTCTCAGATCCGGCAACAACTCTCGCTGGCCCTGCTGGCGATCGTCACCCAGCAACTCGTACCCGCTGTCGATAACGCTGGCCGCTACCCCGCCGTCGAAATCTTGATGGCCACCAGCGCCATCCGCAACCTGATCCGTACCGCCCAGGACCATCAGATCCGCTCCCATATCTCCACCGGGCGTGCGGAGGGCATGATGACCATGGAGCAATCTCTCGCCGAACTGGTTGGAGCTGGGCGCATCACCCGCGATGCCGCTTTCTCTCACTGCTACAACCCACACGAATTACGGCAATACCTCAGTGATTCGCCGGTCCAAACCTGAACACGCCGTCAGGTGAGTTATCGATGAACTCAACTTATACGAGCGTGCCGTAGCTGCTTGAAAATATTCCGGAGTGAAGGGTACGGGCTTCAGCGCGTACATTAGACCCCGCAACTCAATGGGCTTTAGAGTGTGCGTGAGAACTGCAAACTTTAGGATTCGTGGTGGGAGCCCCCGCATTTATGCGGGGGAAGGAGCGCTTCAGCGCTCCGAGAAACAGTCTCGACTCGATCATGCGCCTTAGCGCTGGCAATGCCAGGGCTGTGCTGTAAGGGCTTTACAGGTTGCAGAAAACTCGCTTAGTACCAGGGCACGACATGTACGTGGTGCCCCATGAACGCCCAATGAAATCTGGGCTTTAGCCCCTGAGGTACGTTTTTCTCGCAACTTGTCCCACAAAAAATGTTGCCGTGCATGAAGATGTGGCGACCACGCCCAGGTGACTAAACACCTGCCTCCGGGTTACCGCGGGTACGAACACAGCGCTCACGATACATGTCTGAACCATGCTCAGCGGAATCTAATTCGAGGCATGGCAGGTTACACCTTCAGTCGACCCCACGCAGTAGGGCTAAAATCCGCTATCACCGTGCTGCCGTCTGATCGGCCATGGAACACGAAAATCAAGGCCGGAGGGGACACTTAGGCGCTTAGTGCGCACTATTTTGCACAAGAAATCGCCGCAGGATTTTCCCGGAGCCCCGCTGAGGGATGTTTTTCTCGCAATTTCCAAGTTTTTCCGCAGCCTGTTGGGAGCAAGAGCCGTCACCTGGACGCCGTTTCTGGAGCCACCGGTTTTTGGCTCACGACCGCGCTGTCTACCCATGCCGTCTTGCCGTGCAGCCATTGGGGATCCTTGAACTCCCATCCCACGCGCTTTTGCCCTGGGTCCCCATGCACCGTACCGCTGGCTATCCGCGTCTTGCGTCCAGCAATGACCTCGAATTTCGATTCGGTCCCGGTAGCATTCGTGCCCGGGGCAAACGAGATCGTTAAACCCTGGTTGGCATCCTCCCCCACCGCAGCGTAGTGCATCTTGTCGATGGTCCACGCGCCGTTTGTCCAGGCGGCTTCGATGGTGATTGTTCTGCCAGGAAGATGATCGTCAACGTCGAGTATGGTCGCATGATCGCCGGCCAGCGCCTGCACCCGCAAGGTGCATCCCAGGCCATCCTGTGCTTTCAGTTTCCATTCCGCGCCGACGGCCAGCGTCTGCGGCGCACTGGTTGTCGTCCACTGCTGTCCGGAGCCGGCAAAGACAGCGATATCGACGTTCTCAGAGACCGCGCCGTGATATGCGACGAAGTAGGGCGGCTGGCTGATCTCCGTCCAGACGTCGGCAACACTCACTGCGTTGCCGATCTTGAGCGCCGAGCCTTCGCCTGCGACAGCTGAGCGCTCACGATACATGAGCACGGGGGGCGCCAGGCCGGCAGGCGAACTGCCCCCGCCGCGCTCACTAATGTCGGAGCCCTGGATGAACTGCCACGACACCGGTTGACCCGCGTGATCGATAAACCGCAGCAGGTAAGTAGCGCCCGTGGCCGCATTCGCAGGCCGGTCGAGTTGCATCGTGGTGAGATAAGCATCCGTGCCTGAGCGCTTATCGATGTCCAGCATCTGCTGCTGGTTTGTATAGTGCACGCGCTTGCCCGTGGCGCGCTCAGTAAGCACCGCGTCATAGACAGGTGTCGCGCCGCCGGCGGGGTCGACATACAGTTCAATCATGGTATAAGGCAGCTCCGGGCCAATCCACTGAACGAATGTCTCCGGCCAGTGCCGGTAGACGATCTGCTCCGGAGCAATCGGGGGCGGAAGCTGCGCGAACATCGTGACCGCACTGCCAAGAAGAAGCGAGGTAGTAAGAACTTTGAACATAATGTCTCCTTTCAGGTTTAGAAGGTGTAGCGGATACCGAATTCCACCCGCCGCGCGGCTTCCGCGGCTAAGGGCTGAGTAAAGGTGGGCGATCCGACCACGCTGCCCACAGTAGTCACGTTGGTGTGGTTAAGAAGGTTAGCCGAGCGCGCGTTCAGGGTTAGGCTCTGATGCCGGTCGGTAGATAGTCCGTGCGAATGGAGCTCGAAAGTGCGGCTCAGGTTGCTATCCAGGTGAATGAGCGCGGGCATGGTTCCCACGTTTCGTCCCAACGAACCATTGATGCCGGTGGTGTTGAGCAGGCCGAAGGGCGTTTGGTAGGTGCCGGTCCCCGGCTGTGCGGTGAGCGAAGGCCGGTCGTTGAATACGCCGTCTCCGTTGTTATCGATACCGGTGACGACGTTATAAGGGTCTCCGGAAGAAGCGTCGAATTGGCTGGTAAGCGAGAGCTTTGCCGGAAGGCTCAGCTGCCCAATCGCAAACAGCCGGTGGGTCGACTCCCAGGAAGCGCGCGCCGTCTCCCCGCGATCGGAGTAGCTACTCTGAGGAAAGAGCGTTGCCGAATCCGCGTCTGTCTTAAGGTTGAAGTATAAGTAACCGACAAAGATACCAAACCGCTTGTAGCTGTGCTGGTCTACGCCCAGGAAAACGACCTGGCCGTGGAGATGGCCCGACTCTTCAAACTGAAAGATGTTCTTGCCGGGTGCGATCGGCCGTGGAGCAAGCAGGGGATTGGTCGTGCTGTCACTGACCAGGGGCGCGTTGATATTACGGGAGCGAAGCGTCCCCCAGGCTTGCGCGTCAAAGACGTTTGCCTGCGCATGCCAGTGTTGAGGCAGCTCATGCTCCACGCCGAACTGAGACTGGAACGACCATGTTTGTCCCAGGTTTGGAGCGAATTGGCGAGTCGTTGCCACCGCGATCGTGGAAGGCGTGGGTACCAGTGGTTGTGTGAACGACGGCGAGTAGAGAAGCGTTTGCGTCTGGCGCACGCCGTTCAAGCGGTACGCTTCGGTGGTTACATCCGGCGTTACTGGACTCGAAAACAGTCCGCCGCGTACATGGATGACCCAGCGCTGTTTATGGTCGGGCGACCACGCGATACCAACTCTGGGAACCAGGTTTCCGAAGCTGGCGGGCGATGTTTGCAGGGCATAGCGCAATCCCAGTGCCAGGGACAGGTTGGGCCTGACGCTCCACTGGTCCTGCGCGAACAAGCGCCACCCGCCACTGCGCGAAGGGCACCAGCGGCTCACCCTGGGTGACGTTGTAGGTGGTTGGAACTCCGCCGGGCAGGCCGAGCAGGGTGCGCTGGTACTGTTCCAATCCTGAGATCGCGGTCTGCTGCCCACTATTGTCGAGAGCAGGGGCGAGTCCGCCACCGAAGACAAAGGCGCCGTTGAACGTGTCTGGATCGAAGTCATGAACCAGGATGCCCAGTGAGGCAACGCCGATCTTCATCGAGTGTTTGTGATGACTCCACATCACGTCGTCGTCCACTTCGAGGTCGCGCTCGCGATTCTGCAGATACCCCGAAGTCGCGCCCCCACCGGTAAAAGCGCCGGCCACCTGGAGGCTGGGTGCAGTCGAAAGCGGTACATCCCTGGTGCTCTTCCAGGTGAAACCAACGTGGGTTTGGTGCAGAAGGGTCGGGCTCAGTGTGAAGATATCGGTCAGGCGCAGGTCCTGCTCGCTTACCGTGCTGTTGTAACCCGCCTCCGCCAGGGTGAGGCCGCCGCTGCCGACGTTGTCGGAGTCGTTGACGTTGGCGGAATACGTGGCCGCCAGCATATTCTTTGGGTTCAACTGCCAGTCGGTGCGCACGCTGCCGATCCACAAACGCTGCGGCGCCGAAACATTTTGGCTCAGCGGTGTCTCCTCGTCTTGGTTATTGAGCACGACGGCGTTCACGACGTTGAACTCGTTGATGTCGCGCCGCTCCAGAGCGAGAAAGAAATCGCTCTTCTGTTTGCGAATCGGACCGCCGAACTCGAATCCATATCGGCGTTTGCCCGCCGGAGTGGCACTCAGCGCGAACGGATCGGTCGCGTTGAAAACGGAGTCGCTGTCGGTGAAGAAAAGAGCTCCGTGCAGCGAGTCCCGGCCAGGTTTGGTGAAGATCTCGACCCGGCCGCCCTGGTAGGGAGGACGATCATATTCGGCCGAGAACATGTCGGGGTTTACGCGGATCGAAGCTATCGAGGATTTGGGCGGAAGCGTACTGCTGTTCTGGAAGCCATCCACGGTAATGATTGCTTGTCCGGGAGCGCCGCCACTGCTGGCGGCGAGCACCTGCAGCTGGCGTTTGAAGTCATCTGGATCATCGGCCATGCCTTGAAGGTCCTGAGCCGTCAGCGTGTGTGTGCCGGCGCCGTGATCTGCATCGACTGATACTCCACTGTCCTCTCCTACTTCGACCTCGGTGTGGACATCCGCGATGCGGAGGTGAACCGTGATTTTTGCGGATCCGCGGCCGTTGACTTGGTTCTCCGCAAAGCCGGTGGCGTGGACGATTACCCGGTAAGGATCATTACCGCTGCAAGGAAAGACAAAGGAGCCATGGTGATCAGTGACTGTTTGCTCTGGTGTCTCTGCCCGCAACTGGACGTCGGCTCCGACGACGGCAGCTCCTGAGGGGTCGAGCACCGTGCCGCTGAGGGTGCAGGTTTCTGCGTGCAGGCTAGCGCCGATGCAGAGGAATAAGCAGATCCATCGGTTCATATGTCAGCCTCGACTTACAATCCGAGAATCGCAGCTGGCACAAGAACGAAACAGTGCAGGTTGTCACCGGAATCAGATGACAACTGTCATAACTGAGAGAAACTATAGATCTCTGCGGTAATGGATAGACAGTGTGGATTGTCAAGGCTTTGTATCAGGGCACGACTTTAGTCGGGCCGTAAAAGCCCAACAAAAATCTGGGCTTTAGCCCCTGCGCTTTTTCTGACCCAATCACAAATTTAACAGGCGCTAAAGCCCAATCATTTATGGCCCCTAGTGGCCCGACTAAAGTCGTGCCCTGATACAAAGCGAAACCGCGTAGTGCATCTGCAGTTCAGCGGACCTCTCGTGGAAATGTTTTCGACAGAGCGCAGCGGAGTGGAGGGATTTGCAGCCTCTACAACCACCCCTTACTACGTGCCAGCCGCGCAGCCTCAATCCGATTCGCGGCGCCGAGTTTGTTAATCGCCTCGGACAAATAATTACGAACCGTGCCCTCGGACAAGTGGAGATCCACCGCAATTTCAGCCCCGGATTTCCCCTCGCCGGCCCGCCACAAAATCTGTCGCTCCCGTTCGCTCAACGGATCAGGCTCCAGCGCCCAGGCCTCGGCTGCGAGCTCAGGGTCGACCACGCGCAGGCCGCGGCACACCCGTCGTACACATTCCGCCAGCTCGGCCGCGGGACGGTCCTTGAGCATGTACCCCTGAGCCCCGGCATCCATCGCGCGGCGCAAATAGCCGGCGCGGGCGAATGTAGTGAGAATCACGATATGGACGCGCGGATAGCGGCCATGGACCTCCGCCGCCAGCGTGAGCCCGCTCATTTCCGGCATTTCAATATCGGTTATCAGTACATCGGGCCTGTTCTCCGCGACCAACGTCATGGCCTCTCGCCCGTTGCGCGCCCGTGCCACCACCGCAATATCCTTCTCGATCTCAAGCAAAGCAGCCAGCGCCCCAAGCACCATCGCCTGGTCTTCGGCCAGCACGACACGAATCTGTTTGTTCACGACTCGGCTGCCTCCGCATTCCCGATAAACTTTGGCAATTCGATTTGCAGGCGAGTGCCCCGTTCCGATTCCAGGGAAAGACTGCCCCCCAATTCTTGCACCCGCTCCCGCATGCCGCGCAATCCATTGCCTTCCTGTTGGATATCGCCCCGTCCGTCATCGGCGATGACCAGTTGTGTCCTGTCGTTTCCAGTAGACACTTCAATCGAGCACTCGCTGGCCCCTGCGTGGCGCACAATGTTGGTCACCGCCTCCCGCAGCACCAGGGAGAGTGTGGCCTCATGCCGCGGCGTGAGATAGGGCGCCTTTTCTGGCCGGTACAAGCGCACCCCCGCCGTCTCCAGTACCTGGGCCGCCCGCGTCAGCTCGGAGGCGAAACCCTCTGAGCGATAACCGGTAATCGTCCTGCGCACCTCAGCCAGGGCCTGTCTTGCGGCGGTCTCGATTTCTGCGATCTCAAGCGCAGCCCGGGAAGGTTGGCTGTCGAGCAAGCGCCCAGCTAACTCGCTCTTAAGCACAATCAAAGACAGAGAATGGCCGAGCACATCGTGCATATCTCGTGCGATACGCTCCCGTTCCGCCGTCTTGGCCAGCTGTTCAATCTCCTCATGGGCCATGCGTAACTTAGCGTCGGCCCGGCCTTTCTGCCGCATTCTTAGCCGGTTCATGCCCACGAACAGGGTGAATCCGACGCCCATCGTCCACACCCATGTCGAGAGATGCAACCACCAGCTTTCCGCGAAGATCGCACAGCTTTGCAGTAGCAACAGGCCGATCACCGTGTTTGTCGATTCAGACACCTCCGGGATCGAGGCGGCAATATAAATAAAGATTGCCCACGCGCTCTGGTTGATCGGTACGTAGAGCATTCCAAGGACAAACATCGCCAGCACCCCGACCCAGCGCAACCTGCGCGGGCCGGCATGCGAAAACAGATAAAACGGAAGGAAGAGAGCGAGAGCGAGAAACAACAAGAGCCATTTGCTTAAAGGTTCGTGAGCCAGTGCGGGCTGAACGAACCAGAAACCCAAATAGACCAACCAGATGGTATGGTCGTAATCAAACCAACGCCTCCAGCTCCGCAGGGGATAGCGGCTCAGTGTCTTCCGCGTGATTGCAACTGAGAAAAACACCAAGGGGCGACATGGTTAGGCCTGGGCCTCCTGCCTGCGGAAGATGAACTCCGCTGCTAGCAAAAATACTACCGTATACAACGCAAGCAGCGTCCAGGCGATGCCGGCCGAACGATCGACGTAGCCTATGGTTCGCAGCGCGAGCCGGGAAAACCAGAACGACGGCAATCCGTGCGCGATCAACTGCAACCAATGAGGCAACTCCTCGATGGGCATCCACAAGCCACCGCAAAACGAGAGTGGCAGATAGACCAGGTTAATAACTCCCGGGGCTGCGTTAGATGGCATCAACAGGCCGATCACCAATCCCAGGCTGGCGAAGGGTAAGACGCCGGCAGCGATCACCGACAGCAGCCGCAGACCTTCTATGACCGTGATGTGCACGCCGGCGAAGGCTGTTCCCAGGGTCATCAGCAGGATCGTAATCCCAACCGCAAACGTGATACTGACGCAAAGTTTCGCCAGCAGGTAGGCAGCCGCGGGCATGGGGCTTGCGCGCTTCATTTCCAGCCATCCGTGGCCGCGCTCAAACGCCAGTCCGGCGCCGATGCCGAACAGAGAAGAGCCCATAGCACCGAAGCACGCATAGCCTGCCAGAAGATAGCGGGCGATGGTATGGCCGTGAAAGGAATAATTCTTGTTAGTAACGCCGAACAGAAGGTAAAAAATGACGGGAAAACCGATCATGGAAAAAAGATAACTGCGATTGCGCGACAACTTAAGCAACTCAAAGCGCACTTCGTTGAAGTAGATTCGCGGCAGCGACGGCTGCGTCAGCTTGAGGGCGATTGCAGTGGCCATGGTGCCTCCTATCGAGTTGCTGTTGTCGTCTGGTTGGTGAGGGCAAGAAAGGCGTCTTCGAGAGCCGTGGCTCGCACTTCCAGTCCGCTGAGTGTGACGTCATGCGCCAGCATGGTGCGCAGCACGGCTTCAGGGCTGGGCGTTCGCACCACCATTGCACTGCCGTCCTGCTCCACACTCGTCACCCCAGGTATGGCGGAAACAAACGTAGGTTGAAGAGAGGTTGTGCAGCGGATGGCGCGTGAGCCATCCGCGGTCTTCAGCTCCTCTGGGGTTCCCTCTGCGATCACCTTGCCCTTTTGAATGACCACAATTCTGCTGGCCAGGGCATCTGCTTCTTCCAGGTAATGGGTGGTGAGCAAGACCGTTTTTCCCATCGCGGCCAGCTTACGCACCTGCTCCCACATCGCCCGCCGCGCCTCCACATCCATGCCAAGTGTCGGTTCATCGAGGCAGATAAGGTCGGCATTGCCACACAGCGCGAGCGCAAAGAGCATGCGCTGCTTCTGTCCGCCAGAGAGGGTGCCAAACAGCCTCTCTTCCAGACCCTGCAGACCGGCGACCGCCAGCAACTCATCCAGCGGACGCGGCAGAGCGTAATAACTGCGGAAGAGCTGCAGATGCTCGCGCACCCGCAGCGTCTCCGGCATGCGCCCCACTTGCAGCATTGCGCCCAACCGCATCCGGCTGGCCCGGTCTCTCGGGTTGCCGCCGAAGATCTCCACCTCGCCCGAGTTCGCCTGGCTCAATCCCAGCAGCAAGCGCACGGCCGTGGTCTTGCCGGCTCCATTTGGCCCCAGCAACGCCACCACTTCTCCCCGGCGAAGCTCGAGTGCGAAGCGATCCAGCGCAGTCTGCCGGCCAAATTTCTTTGTGACATTGCGCAGCGACGCAACCGGAGCGTCCTCGAAGCGGCGGTCATTTGCGTTGTGGTAAGGCCCAACAAGGACGCTCGCGGCCATAAATCCTCCATGTGCTTACTGAAGACATCCTCTGGCCAGTGGTTCACCGGCGCCAGTGTCTTTTGTCAAAAGGAATTGCTGACATTTGTCATGTGCGCCGCGAAGACAAATTAGTCTAGAGAGGTACGGGGGTATGGGGTCGAATGCGGAGTGTTCCTGGGGCGTTGAGAACAGTAACGTTGATGGCGTTTCTTTCGGTGGCGGCCGTTCAGGGGCAGGAGCCGCCTCCCCCTCCACTACCAGCAGGTTCACCCCAGGCGGCCGGACAGCAGGTCTTCGCCACACGGTGTGCATCGTGTCACGGCACCAACGCGACGGGCGGCGAGTTCGCACCTTCGATTGTGGAGCGGGTACCCCTGCGCACGGATGAAGAGCTGGTAAACCTCTTGCACAATGGCCTGCCGTCTTCGGGCATGCCGCCCTTTCCCGACATTGTCGATCAGCAACGCGCAAACCTGATCAGCTTCCTGCGCACCCTGAAACCCTTTTTCGGCGGGGCTGCGGCGCGCGCCACGGTTACCCTGCAGGGCGGAAAGGTGCTTCAGGGCACCGCGTTGAACCGCTCCGCGAGCGGCATGCAGATGCTGGGCGACGACCATCAAATCTACCTTCTGCGCAAGACCGATTCGGGTGAGTACAGAGTGGTGACGTCGCAGGCCGACTGGCCGAGCTACAACGGTAAGACCACCGGCGGTCGTTATAGCGAGCTTACTCAGATCACCAGTGCCAATGTTTCAAGATTACAGCCCAGGTGGATTTTTACCCTGCATGGCGCCAGCGTCCGAGGCCTGCAGTCGACCCCCATCGTCGCCGGTGGCGTGATGTACGTGACCTACGTCAACGAGTGCTACGCCCTCGATGCGGGCAGCGGACGCCAGATCTGGCACTACCAGCGTTCCCGCACCGTGGGCCTGATCGGGAATGCCGTTTCCGGCGCCAACCGCGGTGTGGCGGTCGCTGGCGATAAAGTGTTCATGGTCACCGACAACGCTCACCTCATTGCGCTCAACCGCGCCACCGGCGCGCTGGTATGGGAGACGGCGCTGGCCAACTGGCACGACAATTACAACGCGACCGGCGCCCCGCTGGTGGTGGGAACCATGGTGATCTCCGGGATTTCTGGTGGAGACGAAGGCGCGCGCGGCTTTTTGGCTGCATTCGACCAAGCCTCAGGCAAGGAATTGTGGCGCTTTTGGACAGTGCCGAAACGCGGCGAGCCGGGCTCGGAAACCTGGCAGGGAACAGGCATCGATCATCCAGGCGGAACCACCTGGTTGACTGGAACCTACGATAAAGAGCTTGACACCCTGTATTGGCCGGTCGGCAATCCCGGCGACGATCTGATCGGAGATGATCGGCTGGGCGACAATCTTTACACCGACTCCGTCATTGCCCTTGATCCGGCGACCGGCAAGCTGAAGTGGTACTTCCAGTTCACGCCCCACGATGTGCATGACTATGACGCCATGACTCCGCCGTCGCTGGTCGATGCCGTTTGGCAAGGGAAGCCACGCAAGCTCATGGTCCAGGCGAACCGCAACGGCTTTTTCTATGTGCTGGACCGCACCAACGGCAAGTTTCTGCTCGGCCGGCCCTATGCCAATAAGGTGACCTGGGCCACCGGTCTGACTCCGGAAGGCCGTCCCATCGTCGCCCCAGGCAAAGAACCGACCCACGAGGGCACGGTAGTCTGCCCCTGGCTGAATGGCGCCACAAATTGGTATTCGGCCTCCTGGAATCCTCTGACTTCGCTCTACTACGTGCAGACCAACGACAAGTGCGGCATCTTCACCCGCACCGACATGCCCTTTCAACTGGGCCACGGTTATATGGGCGGCTCCAACCGCGGCGATCCGGCTGATCCAGGACGGCGGGTGCTGCGTGCATTCGACATCCAGACCGGCAAGCCGGCATGGGAGCTGGTTCAGACCGGCCCCGGGGATTCCTTCGGTGGTGTGCTCAGCACCGCTGGTGGTGTGGTGATGTATGGAGCCGACGACGGCACGTTTGCCGCCGCGGATGCCAGGACTGGTAGGCCGCTGTGGAGTTTCCAGACCAGCGAGGAGCCGCATGCCTCGCCCATGACCTACGTGTTTGACCACAAGCAATATATTGCCGTCTCCCTGGGTCCCAACGTGATTGCATTCGGCCTGCCGGACGATTAACCTTCTACAGGGAAAAAGGGGTGTCCATTTGAAGCAATCACGGAGAGATTTTGTCCAGGCCGGCTCCGCCGCGCTCATATATAGCTCAATGGTTGGCCGGTCGGATGCGCAGACATGGAAGGTGCCGCTGGGCCTGCAGCTGTATTCAGTGCGAGAGCTTTTGCCCAAGGACTACGATGGCACCCTAAAACAGATTGGAGCCATCGGCTATCGTGAGGTCGAATCGGCCGGCTATTACAATTACAGCCCGGCTGAAGTCAAGCAGGCCATGAGCGCCGCCGGGTTACACCTCGTCAGTGCGCATTACAATTCAGACGATCTGCATCAGAAGCTCGAAGAGATTCTCGCATTCAACAAGGAGCTGGGCCTCAGTCACATTGTCTGTTCCTATCCCGGCTTCAAAGACCCGGCGCGGGTCAAAAGCATCCCCGCGAAAGAGAGGTCCAACGCCTTCACGCTCGAAGACTGGCGTTGGAATGCGGAGCAGTTCAACGCCATCGGCAAGAAAGTGAGCGCTGCCGGCCTGAAGTTTGGGTATCACAACCACTCCATGGAATTCCGCACAACGGACGGCGTGGTGCCTTACGATGAGCTGCTGCGTCTGACCGATCCTGCCCACGTCACCATGGAGATGGACTGCGGGTGGGTCGTGGTCGGAGGTGCGAATCCGGTCGAGTATCTAAGCAAATATCCCACTCGCATCACCATGCTGCACGTAAAAGATTTCAAAAATATCACCCCAACCTCATCGATCGTCAACGTCCCCACGATCGTCGAGTTAGGACAAGGCACGATCGATTACCGTCCGATTCTGCAGCAGGCAGCTAAGGCCGGTGTGAAGCACTGCTTTGTAGAGCAGGAAGGCTACAACGTGCCACCCATGGAAGGCCTGAAAATCGACGCCGACTACATGCGCAAGCTGGGTGTGAGCTAGGAACTTTCTTTCTCACCCGCAGATTTGCTGCGGTTCCGAGAGGGAGGAGGTTACGTTCGTCTGCGCAGCAAACGGGTCACACTCCCCGGTGCCGCTACTCCCAGCAACCTGGTGAACAAGAGGTATCCCAGCCCGAAGATCGAAAGCACGCACGCCCCCACCAGTTCAGCGCGGTGGAAGGGCAGCACCCGTTTGACCCCGTAAGCCGCTGCAGAGGACAGTAGAGCGCCCACCCACAACCGGGTGATTCGGGAGACCGACACAACCACCGAACCAATGCGTGCCTGCAGCGCGCGGCGCAGGAGGGCAAACTCCACCCACCCGGCCATTCCGGCTGAAAGCGTGAGGCCGGCCACTCCCCAGCGGGGATCAATGCCCAACAGCCTGGGAAGTGGCAGAGCAAACAGGTAGCCCAAACCCACCGTCAGCACCACGCGAATGATCGCGAAGTTCAGGGGCGTGCGCGTATCCCGCAGCGCATAGAATGCAGAGGAATAGAGCCTTCCCGATGTGGCTGCTAGAAGGCCCACACTGGAACCCGCCAGAACACTCCATACAAAGGTCACATCGCTCGCCCCAAAGTGTCCCGACCGGTATATCGTGGCGACGACGACATCGCCCAGAACCAAAAATGCCACGGCAGAAGGAATTACGAAAAAGGAAATATTCTTGAGCCCATTCTCCAGCCGCTGCCGCAGTACCAATCCGATTTCCTCGTGCGTTCCCAATGCGCTCGACATGGCGGGCAGCTCAGCCGCGGAAATCGCCATGCCGAACAAGCTCACAGGCAGTGAATTCAAAGTTTGCGCATATCCCAGAGCGGAGACCGCGCCCGTAGGCAGATAGCTTGCCAGCAAGGAGTCGACATACGCGCTTATCTGCACCACTCCCCGGCTTACAAATACGGGTAGGAAGTTCCGGGTGACGGTTTTCACTTGCTCGGTGCGCAGCGTGATCTTTCCCTTGAGAGGACGAAGGAATCCCATCACGGTTGGTAATTGCACCGCAAATTGCAGGCCACTGCCGATGACGGATGCGAACGCGAGAACGATCGCCAATCGAGGCTCGGTCACCTGTCCACCCTTCCAGAGCAAGGCCGTGATTTGGGCAACGTTCCAGATCACCGGTGCAGCGTAGGAAAGGAAGAACTTCCGGTGGCTGTTCAGGATGCCGAGGCACCATGCCGAAATAACCAGCAGCGCCGCTCCGGGAAAGAGGATCTGCACCAGGCGCATGGTGAGCTGGCGCTTCTCGCCCTGAAAGCCCGGGGCAATGGCGTCGATCAGCCAGGGAGTCGCGAACACTCCAACGAGTGTCAGCAGTGAAGTGATGAAAAAAAGGATGGCGAAGATCGATTCGGCCAGCTGCGTGGCTTCCTCGTGCCGCTCTTCCGCTCGCAGGCGTGCGTACACGGGGATAAACGAGGCGGACAAAACGCCTTCGCCGAAAAGATTTTGCAGGAAGTTGGGAATGCGGAAAGCAGATCGGAACGCATCCGCAGCGTCCGAGTTGCCAAAATAATGGGCAAACACCCGCTCGCGTACCAGCCCAATGAGCCGGCTGAGCAAAATCCCGGCGCTGACAGAGCGTAAATGCAGGAGGAGCGCGGCGCGCCAGACTTACTCAATGGCCTGCTGCTCCAGTTGCTGCACTAACTCCTCCCATTCGGCGGTGAGCGAGTCGTGTTGCTCGCGCAGGCTTTGCAGCAATTGGGTCAGGCGCTGTGTTTCCTCCGCGCTCTCATACACTCCCAGGGATTCTTCCGCGGCGGAAATCGAGCTTTCCACGCGCGGGATCTCTTCTTCGACAAAGGTGCAGCGCTCCTGCATCTGGCGCAGCTTGATGGGGTTCACCCGGCGCGCCTTCGCGGTCGCAACATCGGGCACCGGCTTCGCCTCCAGAGGCACTTCTACGACGCCACTGGACCGGTTCCCCTGTGCCTCCGCCTGTTTACGGTACAGGTAGTCCTCATAATTGCCGGGATAGACGTGCACATGGCCGCCCTCGACTTCAAAAATACGGGTCGCGAGTCGATCGATAAAGTAACGATCGTGCGACACCAGGACCACGGTTCCGTTAAAGCGACCGATGGCCTCGAGCAGAACATCCTTGGCCCGGAGGTCGAGGTGGTTGGTGGGCTCGTCCAATAACAGGAAGTTTGCCGGGCTCACCAGGATGCGGGCCAGCGCATACCGGTTGCGTTCTCCGCCTGAGAGCACGCCCAGCGGTTTAAATACGTCGTCCCCGGAGAACAGGAAGCACCCCAGCAAGCTGCGTAGGTCGGTCGTGGAGACGCGGGGCGCTGTGTTGCTGATGTCGTCCAGCATGCGCGCGTCGCCGTCCAGCACCTTGTACTGGTCCTGGGCGAAATATTCCGCGGTGACATTATGGCCCAGGCGCAGGGTACCGCCGGTGGGCGGCTCCATGCCCGAAAGCATGCGGATCAGCGTGGATTTTCCCGCCCCATTGACGCCCACCAGCGCAATACGATCGCCGCGGTCGATGGTAAAGCTGACATCCTCGAGCACCTGCTTAGGGCCGTAGCTCTTGGCCAGGTCTGAAACTTCGACCACGGTGCGGCCCGAAGGCTGAGGCTGGGGGAAGGTGAAGTGGATGGCCTCTTCCTCAACCGGGATCTCGATACGCTCGATCTTTTCCAGCTCCTTGATGCGGCTCTGCACCTGCTTGGCTTTGGTGGCCTGGTAGCGAAAGCGGCTGATGAAGGCTTCAAGATGCTCGATATGGTCGCGCTGGTTCTTGTAAGCCGAGGCCAGCTGGGCGCGCCGTTCCTCTTTCTGGGTCAGATATTTCTCGTAGTTGCCGTGGTAAACGTGCAGAGCCTTGTTCCATATCTCGATGGTCTTGTCGACCGTGACGTCAAGAAAGTAGCGATCATGGGAGATGAGGATGTACCCGTTGGGGTAATTGCGGAGATAGCCCTCCAGCCAATTGCGGGTTTCGAGGTCCAGGTGATTGGTGGGCTCGTCGAGCAGCAGCAGGCTGGGTTTTTGCAGCAGCAACTTGGCCAGTGCGATGCGCATTTGCCAGCCGCCTGAAAACTCCTCCGTCTGCCGCGACCAGTCATGCTTGGTGAAACCCAGTCCGCCCAGTACCGTGCCCACCTGGGCGTCGAGTGCATAGCCGTCATGGGCGCGGAAGTGGGAGTCGAGGTGCGAGAAGCGGTCGGCGGCCGCGGCGTATTCGGGCGTTGACGGATCAAACTCGGCCAGCCGCGTGGACAGGGTTTCCAGTTCCTGCTCCATGCTTTGCAACTCGGCGAAGACTGAAAGGCACTCCGCAAAAACGCTGCGGCCGGTTAGGGCAAGCCCTTCCTGGGGCAGATAGCCGATGGTCATGCCGCGGGTGCGCTGCAGGCTGCCGTAGTCAAGCGATTCGGAGCCGGCAAGGACCTTAAGCAGGGTCGACTTTCCCGTGCCATTGGCGCCCACCAGTGCGGTGCGCTCATTGGGCGTAATAAGCCAGTCGGCGTTCTCGAACAGGACGCGGGGGCCGAATCGTTTGCCGGCAGCAGAAAGTTGGAGCATAAGAAAAGCAGCGCCAAGGCGCTGCTCTCATTGTCGCATTCCAACCCCTCCGCTTGGGCATTTCAACCCTCAGCGGACCCAGTCAGTAGGTTAGGAGAGGGCATTTCAACCCCTCAGCGGACCCCGGTTGCCCCATATCCCCGATTTCCTGTGAAGCTTATTGGGTTCCGCGGACTTCATGCACCTTTCCTTAATGAAAGGTGCACACGCAGCATGTCCAGTGCGGCGTGCAGGAAATTCGGGGTATCTCGCTCGTTTTTCGCGAGATGGGGATACCACAGCACTTAGCCTTTAGCTTTCGGCTCCTGATACAGACTGAACGGCTGGCACAGGCTGCGGAAAAAGTCTGCGTGAGTCCCGAAGGGACGGGCTGAAAGTAGCCCAGGACGCAGTCCTGGGTAGAACCGACCAAAACGGACCGAGTCCCGTCAGGGACGGCTGAAATCCCGGTAGCCATTGTTCAGTCGTCCCTGACGGGACTGTTCGGATCACAGATATTTCCCCAGGACTACGTCCTGGGCTACTTTCAGCCCGTCCCTTCGGGACTCATGCAGACCGTAAAGCCCGGACCTACCCGACAGCGACTTTTCCGCAAGCTGTAACACCCGAGGTCCGTCGAGCGGTCGAAATCCTTAAGCCTTAGGCGCGGCCTCCTTAATCACCGGTGCGGGCTTCAACTTAGGCCTGCGCACCGGAGCCTTGGCCGGAGCCGCCTTCTTGCGCGCGGTGGGTGGCGCAAAACGCGAATGCAAAAACGTCTTGTAGTCCTGCTCCGTCTGGTCGGCATAGTCCACCGCGAAATCGGCAATGGCTTCAACAAATCGATCTGAGGCGCCGATGTACCCGTCGAGTGCGACCGGATCCCCCGCGCGCGCGTGCCCGCGGGCCAACAGTTCGCCGCAAATCTCCGCGTATTGCATCAAGCCCTCACCCTTCAGATCTTCCATCTCAAGGGTCCCTTTGTGGTCATTCAACTGGCGAACCAGGTACTGGCGATTGTTAATCGAGGTCCAGCCCAGAAGCAGGTCCGACAGGAACTGCATTGCCCGCTGGCCCTGGACGACGCGCCGCCCCTGGTGTTGCGGCGCCCCCATCTCTCCCAGATACGGGGCATAGGCCGAGAAAGGCTCTTCCTTGATCTGCAGGAAGAGGGGGTCGTCGCTGCCGTTGCCTTCCAGGTAGACGATGTAGTCGCGCAGCCCAACGCTGCCGGTGCCCACCACCCGGAAGGCGACATCCAGCGGGCGGTACAAATCGAAGAAGTGCTGCCGCTCTGGCAACAGAGATTCGCGGTACAAGCTGAGCGAATCGAGGACCATTTGTGCCTTGCCAGCCGGAAGCCGGTATTGCAGAGGCTTGTGTTCGATGAAGATACGGTGAGGGGGCGACCCGTCTTTACTCGCTTTGGAGGGCTGTGTCAGGAGGCGCTCCGCGTTGTACTGCGGCGTTGCCTGCTCCGCCTTGCGCAGAACCTGCGAAACCGGCGCGATACGCTGCAGTCGATGCACCTGAAAATGGGCGACCTCCATGACCGTCATGCGCGCGAAGGAGTGCATCGATCGGCGGTAGCTCCTTAGTAGCAAGGCAGCCGCCTCACCACAGGCGGCACTCTTACTGCCGGATTCCCGCCCGGCCAGGATGATGCTGGTCGCCAGACGCTTCACGTCCCATTCAAACGGTCCCCGGATGGTTTCGTCGAAGTCGTTGATGTCGAAGACCAGCCGCCCATCGGGCGCGGCGAAGGCGCCCAGGTTGCGAACATGGGCATCACCGCACAGCTGGGTAAAAATGCCGGTATGGGGCAGCACTGCCAGGTCTGCAGCCATGACTGGCACAGCGCCGCGAAAAAAACCAAAGGGCGAAGCCGCCATCCGCTGCCACTTGATCGCCAGCAGCGCCGGCACCCGCCCCACAGCGGAGGCCGCCAGGGCGTCAATGGGATCAGTCTGCCGGTCGGCGGACCGCCATCGGTTCTGCTCCTGGCGCCGAACCTGCTTGCGCCGCGATTGTCCAAAGGCCCGGCGTTCCGGGGGAGGCAGCACGTGCTTAGTGACCATTCAGTAGGTGCTCCATCTCCACATAAACCGCATTTGTCCAGCCAAAGCCAATCACATTCTGATACCCGGCGATCAACTCCACGTTCGACGACCCGGTCTCGACGTTGTATTTCTCATGGATGGTCCCTTCTTTCTCAAAACTGACCCGGATGGTGTGGGTGAACTCCGTAGCCACCCGGCGCGCATCGTCGACGTAGCCATACTTCATGAGGCCATCGGCCGCAAACCAGTTTAGCGGAGCCCAGCCAAAGGGCAAATCCCACTGCAGGCCGCTCGCGTAGGTGCTGGTGGCCAGCCCGCCCGGCTTATCGAGCAGGGCAAGATGGCTCTCGGTGGCCTTGGCCTGTTCTGGAGTCGCCAGGCCGGTCCAGAGAGGGTAGAAGATGGTCGCGTACACGTAGGTGGACTGTGTACCGGTAGTCACGTCGTAATCGAAAAACATCCCTTTGTCGGGGTTCCAGAGGTACTTGTTGATGGCTTGGCGGCGGGCTTCAGCTTCTCGCTTCCATTGAGCGGCTTGCGCCGGCTGGTCGAGCGTGCCCGCCAAATCGGCCAGGTCGCGCTCGTACTTATATAGAAGGCTGTTCAGGCCTAGGGCGGCGTAATGATGCGTGGACCCGCTGAAGGGGCCGAAGCGGAAAGTAATATCAAAGCCAGACTCGCGCACCGAGCGGTCGCCTTTGTAAAAATCGCGGCTCAGGCGATAGCCATGGGACCACGCGAGCCCGCACACCACGGAGTGGCTGGCATCGCAACTGGTTTTGGCGAGCTCTACTTGCTCCGTCGGCGATGGAGACTGTGGCGCGGGGATCAGGTAGCTGGTGTGGACCTCAGGGTGAGCGACCAGCCAATCGATTACGTCGATGTAGTAGTTGCTGTGGTCGGCAATATCGGGAACTGGCCCTTCGCCGATATCGAAATACCGGGCCAGGCCAGTTTGCCCGGCGCGGTGAATGTCGCTCAGCCAGAAATCATGATCGCGGCGGGCATAGGAGTAAGCGCGGGCCAGCCACTGTTTTTGCCGCGCCCGATTGGCGGACGAAGAATCGCGGGCAATCTCCGCGTCATAAACGGCGCGAATCATGGAGCTCAACAGCGGCGGCTGCGACCGGGTGAGGAAGTAGGTGCGGTTGGCATTGAGCACCGCCCCGTAATTCTCAATCTCGTAGAAGAAATTCTCCACCATGCCTCGGGCCAGATCCACCCGGCCATCGCGCAGCAGGCCCAGGATGATGAAGTAGCTGTCCCAGCCGAACATTTCGTTAAATCGGCCTCCCGGCACCACGTAGCGGTTGGGCAGGTAGAGCAGCCCCGGCCTTGGAATCTCCGGCCCCTTCACATCCCCCAGGTGCACGATGCGATGGGGCAGGTGTGCAATCTCGATCTTGCATTGCGAGCGCAGCCGCAGCAGCTGGGGTGGCGTGGGCGCGCCGAAGGGAAGATAGAGCAGCGGCGGAGCAGTGACCTTGGGGTCGACCAGGGACTGGCACTCAGACATGGAGCGCGAGAGACTGTCCCAGCCCTGGTGAATATAGGCATCAATGGTGAGCGAAGGCGAGGGCAGCGCCTGGGCCCAGACGTGGCCGGCAAACTGGAGCATTAAGAGGGCAAGAATCCGAGCGGTCGTCATAAGCTCCCCTCCTCGGTGCGATGTTACATGCCGGGGAGGCGCGTTGTAGCATCGGGCTTAGAAAAGAAAGGCGTGGGTGGTGGCGGGCCGAGGGCATAGGGTGTGGTTTTGGGTGGGAATTGGCGCCCTGGTGGTTGCCGTTCTTGCGGCCGCGACGTTTGAAATACTTCTTCACCAGGCGGAGCCGATCTTACGCGCGCGTTTACTGCAAAGCCTTTCCGCCCGTTTCCACAGCCGGGTGGAGTTGGGTGCATTTGACGTTTCTCTCCTCCGCGGGTTCGAGGTCTCGGGCGAAGACCTGGCCATCTATCCTTACAACATCGAGTCCAGCACGCCGACCTTCTCGGTGCGCCATTTCGCCTTCCGCACCGGCTATTCGAGCCTGGTGCGTTCCCCCCTGCACATCAGTCATGTCGAGGTCGAGGGGCTGCGCATCAACCTGCCGCCCAGAAGCCAACGCAAAGAAACCTCGCAGCCGGCGAGTCATCCTTCAACTGGGAACGTGAGCATCTTTGTCGACCAGTTGGACTGCACCGACACCATACTCACCCTGGGCACAGACAAGCCAGGCAAGGTTCCCACTCGATTTGTCATCCAGAGCCTTACCCTCCGCTCTATCGGGGCCGGCAAGCCGTTGGATTTCACCGCCATCCTGACCAATCCCAAACCAGTGGGCCAGATCGAGAGCCGGGGCTTCTTTGGCCCCTGGAATGCCGACCGGCCGGGAGCGACCGCGCTGGGCGGCACCTATTCCTTCCACGACGCCGACCTGGGCACCATCAAGGGCATTGGCGGCATCCTCTCCTCGCAGGGGGCATACCAGGGCACGCTGGACAAGATCGTGGTGGATGGCGCGACCGACACCCCGGACTTCCAGGTCAAGATCAGCGGGCACAAGGTGCCTTTGCATACCGAGTTCCACGCCATTGTCGATGGCACCGACGGCGATACCTACCTGCAGCCGGTCAAGGCGCACTTTCTGCACTCCTTCCTGGTTGCGCGGGGATACGTGGCGCGCGTCCAGGGGGAGCCAGGGCGTCACGTTTACCTCGACGTAGACATGGACCAGGCCAGGATCGAAGACCTGCTGCGCCTGGCCGTGCGCACCGATCCGCCCGTGATGGACGGCGAGGTGAAGCTGCATACTAAGCTGGACCTGCCCCCGGGAACCCAGGATGTGGCCCACCGGCTGCGGTTGCAAGGCAACTTTGCCATCGTCAATGGACGCTTTAGCAGCGACAAAATTCAAAATCGGATCGACGAACTCAGCTTGAGAAGCCAGGGTCAGGTGGAGCTGGCCACTCAGGAGGCGAGGGACGGAAAGAGAGAGCTTGTGCGCTCCCGGTTGCAGGGCGACTTCAACCTGGCGGATGCCGCCCTGAATTTATCCAATCTGCACTACGACATTCCCGGGGCAAGCATCAAGCTCGCCGGCACGTATACCCTCGATGGTGCTAAATTCAACTTCGCCGGAACTGCTGACATGCAAGCCACTGTCTCGCGAATGGTCGGAGGTTGGAAGGGCGTCCTGCTGATGCCGTTCGATCAAGTCTTTCAAAAGAACGGCGCAGGCACCGAAATACCCTTCAAGATCGACGGCACCAAGTCGGACCCGCAGTTCGGCCTGGACTTCAATCGCCTCAAGAAAAAATGAAAGGCGTATCCATGCGCAAAAGTTGGGTAACCCTGGCGGTTCTTGTCTTAAGCGTAGCCAACGTCTGGGCACAAACAAGCGCTTCGGCGGAGAAAAGGCCGCGGCAGGTAATAGTGATCCTTGGTGGAAGCACGCCCTCATCTACGAGATCTATCCTCGCAGCTTCCAGGATTCCAACGGTGACGGTGTCGGCGATCTCAACGGGATTACCCAGCGGCTCGATTACCTCAAGGGCCTGGGAGTCGACGCCATCTGGCTCTCGCCCATCTACCCCTCGCCCCAGGTCGATTTCGGCTACGACGTTTCCAACTACGAAGCGATCGATCCCCAATACGGCACCATGGCCGATTTCGACCACTTGGTGGCCGAGGCCAAAAAGCGCAACATTCGCGTCATCATGGACATGGTAGTCAACCACACCTCGGACAAGCATCCCTGGTTCATCGAGTCCGAGAGTGGAAAGACCAATCCTAAGCGCGACTGGTATATCTGGCGTGACGGAAAAGGCCCGGGTGAACCTCCGAACAACTGGCAGTCGGTGTTTGGCCATTCGGCTTGGAAGTACGATCCGAAAACGTCACAGTGGTACTACCACAAGTTCTACGCCGAGCAGCCCGATTTGAACTGGAGAAACCCAGCGGTCGAGCGGGCCGTGTTTGGAGCCTTTCGCTTCTGGATGAACAAAGGAGTCGCCGGCTTCCGCCTGGATGCCGTGCCGACATTGTTCGAAGACCCGCAGCTCAGTGACGAGAAAGTATTGCCCGGCACGAATTCGTATGGAGATCCGAATCTCGACGACTCGCTGACCAACAACCTGCCCGAAGTCCACCAGGTCATGCGCGACCTGCGCAAGGTAACCAACAGCTATCCGGGCAACCGTGTTCTGATCGGCGAAACCTATCTTCCGGATATCGCCGAATTGCGCAAGTGGTATGGCGCGAATCACGACGAATTGCAATTGCCCATGGATATGCAGGTGGGTTTTCTCAACAAGCTCGATGCCGCCGCCTTTCGCAGCCGCATTGACCAGGCTGAGCATGATCTCGATGACGACCAGCCGCTTTTTGTCTTCGACAATCACGACAACCCCCGCAGTTGGAATCGTTATGGCGACGGCAAGCACAACCTGGACATTGCCCGCGTGATCGCCACTCTTCTGCTCGGCACCCGCGCCACGGCCATGATGTATTACGGCGAAGAGTTGGGCATGACGACCACCACCCCAACCCGCGTCGAAGATGTGAAAGACCCCATCGGTAAGATCGGCTGGCCCAAGGAAAAGGGCCGTGACGGCGAGCGTACGCCGATGCAGTGGGATGGCTCCCCCAACGCCGGCTTTACCACCGCTTCGGCCACGCCGTGGCTGCCGGTTCCTCCGTCGTACAAGACGGTGAATGTGGCCCTGGAATCGCGTGAAGATGATTCTCTATGGAGCTGGTATCAGCAGCTGATACAGTTGCGCCGCGAAAACCCGGCCCTGCACGATGGGGCTTTGACCATGCTGAACGTGAACGACAACAACGTTCTGTCCTGGTTGCGAAAGGCAGCGGACGGGCAATCTGTTCTGGTCGCCTGCAATTTCACCGCGGACCCGCAAACCGTAGCCTTCGATCTGTCATCGCAGGGAGTAACCGGGCAGAAGCTCAAAACCCTATTGAAGACGCCAAGCGGCCCGGAGCCCGAATCGCTGGCTTCGATCAAACTGCCGCCCTACGGCGTATACATCGGTCAAGTCGAGTAGTGGAGCGGACTGTCTGGATTGTCAAGGCTTTGTATCAGGGCACGACTTTAGTCGGGCCATAGAAGCCCAACAAAAATCTGGGCTTTAGGGGTACAGGAACTGCAGGTACACCCGACGCAATCAGTCTTCGAAGGGACGGACAATCTGTAGCCCGGCACGTAGGTTAGTGCAAACGGGTACGGCTTTCAGCCGCTGAAATCGAGTCCCGAAGGGACGCCACCAGGGGACTTTCTCACGCAACCTCTTTAAGCCCCTGCGCATTTTCTGACCGCAATCACAGATTAACAGGGGCTAAAGCCCAATCATTTATGCGGCCAGTGGCCCGACTAAAGTCGTGCCCTGATACAAAGCGAAACCGCGTAGTGCAGGGATCTGCATTTTTCTCAATCAGTATCGAATGCTGTCTGAAGCGTCGCCGCTCTACCCTTTGTCATCCCGAAGCGCAGCAGGAGGGATCTGCAGTTTCACTCGATTCGACCACAGCATCAGAGGGAACATGACTGCGGAGCACCTCATCATAAGTGCTGTAAACACCCTCAAACACAGAATCCCACGAGGCCGACTGCGCGTAGGTCCGTGCCGCCACGCTCATCTGCGCATGAAGCCCAGGATCGAGGATAAGCCTGGCCACCGCAGCGGAAAACTGGTCGTCCGTGGCGATGGAACCTGTCTCTCCATCCTTCACGATGTAGCGCGGCCCACCATCAGGCGTAACCACAGCGGGAACGCCCGATGCCAGAGCCTCAAGAACCACATTGCCAAACGTATCGGTATGGGAAGGGAACACGAACAGATCCATGTTGGCGTAAGCGCGGCCCAACTCCCGGCCACGAAGCACGCCCGCGAACTCCGCATTCGGCAGACGTTGTCTTAGCCAGCTTTCTTCTTTCCCATGCCCCACGATGAGAAACCGAAAATTCGTAATGCCCCGCGCGATCAGCTCAGTCCGGATGCGCGCCAGCAGATATACGTTCTTCTCAATAGAAAGCCGGCCACAAAACCCGAGCACAAATGGCTCCTCTGTGCCGTTGCGGTCGCGATACTCCGGCGAGAAGGAGAGGGTATCGACCCCGCGAGGCATCAGGGCGCAATGGCGGCCGGTGGATTTTTCGAGCAGCCGGCATAGATCGACATTGGGCGCGAACAGAACCTCCGCCAGCCGGTAAAAACGCGCGCAAGCCAACAGCGCAGCGTCCTCGATTTTCTTCTCCACAGCCGGCCTCTGGCTGCCGGGAAGCAGGTGCAGGAACCACGCCGAACGCTGAGCAGCATACTCGTGCAGATTGGTGTGCCAGGCGGCGACCAGCGGAACCTTCATACCCTTTGCCAGCCAGGCGCCCAGAATGCCCGGCTCGCTGGGCCCGGTGACGTGAATAATGTCGGGTCGGAATGCACGCAGACGTTGCTCGAGGAAATCCTTGTGCCGCAGGAAAGCGGCATCGAAGGTGAGATCCTTTTCGATGCGAAACGAAATCGCGCTGCCCCGCGGAATCTCCAGCGTGGTCAACGCACCCTGCTGTTTTTCCTCGATCGCGCCGCCTTTTTTCCCTGGATGCAGACAAAAAAACGGAATACCCCTGCGCACCGCAAAGGCTTCAAACTGGCGGCTGGTGTGGGCCACCCCATTGATCTCGTAAAACGTATCGGGGAGATACGCCACTCTTGGGATCGCCGAGCGCATGGCCTGAGTGTATCCGCGCGGGTCCGAAGCGAGAAGTGTCAAGCTGCTCTAGAACGCTTCCCGCTCGCCCAGCGCGAATTGCAGCTCATGCGATTCGTTCCAGGCAAAGCGCAGACCGTGGCTGACCGGATTGCTGCCCAGCATCCTGACAAACTGAATGATCATGCGCATGTAAGCCGGCGCGCTGCCATCTGGCCAATGCTGGCTCAGCGGGCGATCAACTCCGTTTGCGTCCGGGTGATAAACCCGCTCATCCCAGCGGCGCGATCCCTCGGGAAAGTCGGGATAGTCGCGAATGGCGTCCAGCGTGGATTTCATGATGCGGTGCTTCCAGGGCTCCGCGTATTGCGGCATAAAGAGCACGTGGCTGCGATTCTCGCGCCGGATCTCATCTACGAACTCGTTGAAGCTGGTCGCTTGGGTCAGATTCACGTTGGCGTTCGGCTCCAGCCCGTGCCGATCCCCACCGGAGATCAGCAGCTTATTCCAGCGGGCCGCAAGCCGCTTCACCAGCCGATTCTCTTCCCAGTTGCGCAGTCCATTCAATTCCACCGCGTGGATCATATGGCTGTTCTGGGTAAGAAACTCTTCCACTCGCTGCTGATGCACATCGTAGCCGATCTTGTATAGGTCCCACAGCGGGTGATTGAACACGATCAGGACGTTCGGCAGCTCATGCAATGCGGAGAGCATTTCCGTCAATCGCGCGTCGCTGGGGTTGGCAGTGAACGCTTCAAACTCTCGCATCCATTCCGCCCCGGTTGCGCTGGGCAGATTGTGGATGCCCAGGTGAAAAGCCTGATCCTTGCCGAACGGCGTCGTCCATTCCACCGAAACCGGAATATGGCGGGCGCTGGCCACAGTGCGCAGCAGCATGGGTGCCTGGATATCATCGTGATCGGTAATCGAAACCAGCGGCTGCACCTGGAGCGATTCCGCGATCTGGCGGCTCTCCAGATCGAAGGCCAGCCGGGGTGTGAGCGGCGGCGTCCAATAGCTGGCGGCGTAATTCACCTGCAGGCGATGTTTTTGCCGGCAACGCCTCTCTTCGCGGGCGATGATTCCGCGGAAGAAGTGGTACTCGTGGGCCAGCTTAACGATAAAGTCGAGCGTTTCTTTCGACCGGTTAGTATGGCTGTGCAGCGAGACACCGGAAGCGAAGCCTTTCGCTGCGCGATCGTTGTTCCAGAGATACGAGATACGGGAACCTGTCATCTCTATCCTCCTACCTGGAGCAACCGCACCTGGCCCTTGCTGCCACACGGTATTTGTGTGATCGCTCTCGTATGCCCAGTATCTAGTGCAACTGATGAACGCCGAGTTACTGCCACACTAATTGATGTCTAAATTTGGCTTGAACCAGCCTGGATAACACGTTTCTTACCACCAAGGTAACCAGTTTCCTGCACCTATCGCGTGCCAGTAATGTCGGGGTTAAGTAGGGGTTCCTCCTCAACGTTGGGTTGCACCTGGCGCCGGGCTTCCGGTTCCAGGTGATACCGGGTCAGGTCGTTCTTGAGGATTTCAAAGGCCTCTTGTGGAGTATCGGCCATTTGAAAGAGGGCGCGATCCTGGGCCGAAATTGCGCCCTTGTCGACCAGCACATCGAGGTTCAGGATGCTGTTCCAGTACGCGGAACCATAAACCACGATGCTGATCTTCTTGGCCAGCTTTTCCGTTTGTACCAGCGTCAGCACTTCGAACATCTCGTCCAGAGTGCCGAAGCCCCCGGGGAAAACGACCAGGGCTTTGGCCAGGTATGCAAACCAATACTTGCGCATGAAGAAGTAGTGGAACTCGAAGTTCAGAGAAGGGGTGATGTAAGGGTTGGGCGCTTGTTCGAAAGGCAACCGGATATTGAGGCCAATGGTCTTGCCGCCGGCCTCGTAGGCGCCGCGGTTAGCGGCTTCCATGATCCCGGGCCCACCGCCGGACGTGACTACAAAACGGTGCCGGCGGCCTTTGAGCGTCTGCGTCCACTTGGTCACCATGGAGGCGAGTTGGCGGGCGTCCTCGTAATAGCGCGCCATTTCCACCCCTGCTTCGGCGCGGCGGCGTTGCAGATCGGTGGCTGTTCCCTTGGCGATCTCCTCATCGGTCGCCGGCTGCTCTTCGTCGGGTGCCGGGGTGGCGGATCCGGGCTTATCCAGCAGTTCAAGCTCCTGACTGGCATGCTCTTGTGCACGGAACCGCGCCGAACCGAAAAACACGATTGTGTCCTGAATGCGTTCGCGGCGGAACCGCGCCAATGGTTCGGAATATTCCGAGATGATGCGCACTAACCGCCCGTCGGGACTATTGATAAAGGCAGGGTTCTGGTAGGAGAGGGGAGCACGGTGCAGGTCGGGCGGTTTACCGGTCGTAGGCTTCATGCGTTCAGGCGTTCAGGAGTGGGATCCGCGGAAGTGCACGGCCTCGACGATCGCGATCCACAGATTCAGCAGCCCCAGGCCGGAGACCATCCCGCGGACCGCTCCATACATTAAAAATGTGGCCACGCGCGGAAAATGGTTGAGAAGTTCATTGTCCGCCCACAGCGGCGGGTACCAGGGGAGCACGAGCACAATGACGCCGATGTAGATGCGGATGATGACATAGAGATATAGCTCAACCCGGCGAAGCCAGAAGGGCACACGGGAGGGGCGTCGAGGCGCGGGCTGCCGATCTTGCACGGTCGAACCGCTTGGAGGACTGGACGAAAACAGGTTCGACTGTTGCGGCATTTTCCTTAGGCCAGGGCCAGACGCGGGAAGCACCCCAGGGTGGTCTACCGCAACAGTAACACAAGCAACTGCCTGCCCTCTGTCCTTGCTAAGCACCCCGGGTGCCCCACATCTCGCTCGTTTTTTGCGAGATGTGGGATACCACGAACCTCAATATTCTTTGCCGATTGTGCAGGAAACTCCGGAGGCCTACGCCGTGCGCATCTGGACCGAGTTGCCCGCCTCTGCGGCGGCCGCGGCCAGAATCCGATGGTGGATGGTAAAAAGCGCCAGCTCGAGGCGATCGGAAACGCCCGTCTTGTCATAAACGCTGCGCAGATAATTCTTGATCACCTGTTCGGTGGTGCCCAGGCGCAGGGCAATCTCTTTGTTCTTGCAGCCCTGCACGATCAGGGCGACGATCTTCATCTCTTTTGGAGTCAACCGGTCGCGAACCCGCGCACCTACAGAATCTTCTTCTTCCGACCCAATCGCCTCAGCCGGCCGCTGAATCGAGGAGAAACCCTTGATCACGCGATGCACGCACTCCACCAGCGCCTGGCCGGTGGTATTGCGGTAGACCACCCCGCGGATATCGTGGGCGGTGAAGATCTGGGCCGGCTCGCCGTTTTCGGCAATCACCACCGCGCGGCTCCCCGCGGCTTTTACGTGCGACATCAAATCCTGATATTCAGGTCGCAAGGCAGACGCAAACAGAACGATCGACGAGCGATACGCATCGACGGAGAGCAGCAGACGTTCCAGGTCCGCACACTGTGCGGCTACGCGGAAATCCTCTTCGCTCGCCAGGACCTTGGCAATGCCGGCGCGAAAGATTGCTTGGTTGTCAGCCAGAATAATTTTATTCATCGTGCTGCCTTGTGCCTCGTATCGCTTTTATTTCGCAATCTTTACCGGCCGCTTACTCACGCTATCGACCACCGGCCGTCTGTCGTTCTAAACTGTTCTGTCTTGCGACACCTCTGGTACGTTTCTCTCCCCAACTGGCGCTGAAGCGTATGAGGTGCCGGTGATCTCAAGCCTAGCGGCTTGAGCAGGAAATGAAACCCCACGAAAGTGGCAGGGGGGACGGCCTCAAGTTGCTGTGGTTACTGGATTTGAGTGCAGCGAAAGTGGTGCGGGCGCGACCAACCGATGCCCAGGCAATACACTAAAGAAGCATGGGCAAACCAGTTATCCTCGCAGTAGACGACGATGTGAGTGTGCTCGAGATGGTGGTGCAGGATCTGCGCCGCCAATACGGAGCGAACTATCGCATCCAGCGCGCGGCGTCGGGCCAGGCGGCCCTCGACACCTGTGACCAATTAAAAAAACGGGGAGACGTGGTCGCCCTGTTTGTCTCCGACCAGCGCATGCCAGGAATGTCTGGGGTGGAGTTTCTGGGTAAGGCGATGGAACTTTACCCCGACGCGAAGCGCGCCTTATTGACCGCGTATGCCGATACCGAGGCTGCCATCCAGGCCATCAACACGGCCAAAATTAACTACTACCTGACCAAGCCATGGGATCCGCCCGAAGAGCGCCTCTATCCGGTGCTGAATGACCTGCTGGAAACCTGGAAGGAGGGTTATAAACCTCCCTTCGAGGGCTTGCGGGTGGTGGGCCCGCGCTACAGCCTACGCGATCACCTGGTGCGGGACTTCCTTTCCCGCAACCGCGTTCCCTACGTCTGGCTCGACCCTGAGCAAAGCTCAGAAGGCGTGGATTTGCTGACCCGTTTCAAGTTGGATGACCACAAGCTCCCGGTGGTCCTTTTTGGGGATGGCTCTTACCTGGTGCAGCCGGGCCAAATGGAGCTGGCCTCCAAGATCGGGTTGCGTACCCAGGCGGCCAAGGAATTCTATGACCTGGTGATCATCGGCGCCGGCTTGGCTGGCTTGGCGGCGGCGGTCTATGGGGCTTCGGAAGGTCTGCGGACGTTGGTGATCGAGGATGAAGCACCCGGCGGACAAGCGGGTTCCAGCTCCAGGATCGAGAATTACCTCGGCTTTCCCGAAGGACTGAGCGGCCAGTCGTTGGCCGAGCGTGCTCTGATCCAGGCCACGCGATTTGGGGCTGAAATGTTGACCCAGAAAGCCACTGGGATCCGCACCGAGAACAATTACAACATTGTGCAATTGTCCGATGGCCGCGAAGTTTCCTGTCACGCCTGCCTGATTGCCGTCGGTGTCTACTACCGTCGTCTGAGCACCCCGGGCGTAGAGCGCCTGACCGGGGCAGGGGTCTATTACGGCGCGGCGATGACCGAAGCTGCGGCCTATAAAGACGAGAATGTCTTCATCGTCGGGGGGGCAAACTCCGCCGGCCAGGCAGCCATGTACTTCTCCAAGTACGCAAAACAGGTAACCATGCTGGTAAGGGCCGATTCCCTCCAGAACAGCATGTCGAAATACTTAATCGATCAGATCGCTGCTACATCCAACATAGAGGTCAAAACGCAGTGCGAGGTGGTGGAAGCATTAGGTGAAACCAGCTTGTCCTGCTTGAGGCTCTGTGGGGCCAGAGGCGACGAAACGGTACCGGCGAGCGGTTTGTTCATTTTTATTGGGGCGGCGCCCAATACGGATTGGCTTCCGGACACGATTATGCGCGACCCAAACGGCTTTATCCTTTCGGGTTCCGACCTGAAGGTGGACGGGAAATTGGTCAGGGGCTGGACCGAGTCGAGGGAACCGTACCTGCTCGAGACCAGCGTGCCGGGAATATTTGTGGCCGGCGATGTTCGTCACGGTTCGATCAAGCGGGTGGCATCCGCGGTAGGGGAGGGTTCGATTTCGGTGCAGTTTATCCATAAGTACCTGGCGCGCTACTAAACCCATGACGCATGTTCAGCAAAGTTCGAGAGTAGAAGAGGTCGAGGCAACCAGCCTCGCCGCTGAGCTGCAGAAGGTGCCGGTCTTTGCCGGCGTCACGCTCGAGGACCTGCGATGCCTGGGTACAGTGGAGCTGGTTCATGCCGATGCTGGGGCCGACCTCTCCGACATCAGCAAAACCCATCGCGGCTTCTGGATTATGCTCTCCGGCGAGCTTCGCCTGCAGAAACGCAAGGAAGACGGAGACCTCCTCTTACTGAGCGCAGTCACCGCCGGCGAGACCTTTGGCGAAGTGCCCCTGCTGATCGGTAAGGCCTCCTCGGATACGGTCATTACCGTGCTCAAGCCCTCTAGTGTGGTGTTTCTCCGCGAAGAGCTTTTTTGGAATCTCATGTTTGCCTGCCCCCAGGTGCGTATTGGGGTTCTGGGCAACATGGCCCGCCGGCTGCAGATGTACCAGTCTCAGGAGTTGCACCGGGAAAAGCTGATTTCGCTCGGTACCATGGCGGCCGGCCTGATGCACGAGCTGAACAACCCTGGAGCGGCCGCACGGCGCGCTGCCTCGCAGATGCGCGAGAACCTGAGCCGTCTGCAACAGATCAGCCTGCGTATGTGCAGCGGCGAGGTGATGACCCCGGGTCAGACCGATTGCCTGCGCGTTCTGCAGGAGCGGGCCTTGAAGCCTATCAAGCCAAGTGCCATGAGCTCTCTCGATCAAGCTGACGCCGAAGATGAATTAGCTTCGTGGTTGGAAGCCCACGGCATTGAAAATTCCTGGAAGCTGGCCGCAACCCTCTGCACCATAGGCTTTGACGCCCAAACCCTGGAATGCGCGCAGCACGAGTTTCCCGGCAACACTTTATCCGATCCACTGAACTGGATGGAAGCGCTCATCTCCAGTGTGCAGTTGGTGGGAACCATTGAAGAGAGCGTCTCCCGGGTGACCGACCTGGTATCCGCGGTAAAGAAATACGCCTATGAAGACAAGCCGCAGCGCCATCAGCTCGACGTGCACGACAGCATTCAAAGCACCCTGGTGATCCTGGGCCACAAGTTCCGCCAAAAAGAGTTGACCGTTGAAAAGCTCTTCGCCTCGGCTCTGCCGGCGCTCTCAACCTGCGGCGTAGGCCTGAGTCAGGTGTGGACCAACTTGCTGGATAATGCGATCGATGCATCTCCGCAAAAGGGCACCGTGACTGTACGTACCTGGGTGGAGGGCGACCACGTTTGTGTCGCCATTGGGGATGAAGGCCCCGGTATACCCGAAGAAAACAGGAAGCTGATTTTCGAGCCCTTCTTTACCACCAAGCCCACGGGGCAGGGCACCGGTCTGGGCCTCGACATTGTCCGCCATATCGTAGTGGACAAGTTTGGCGGAGAAATCAAGTTGGACTCCGTCCCCGGAAAGACCGAATTCATCATCAAGCTGCCTGTCGTCTCCTAAACCCCAATCTCCTCGAAAAGACGCTAACAACCTTCCTCGCAGCCCCGCGTTTTATCTGCAGGGGGTTAGAGATGACTATCCACAGGAATTGGCGTACGGCAATTGCGTTTCTGCTTCTGGGAGGCAGCGCTGCGATGGCGTCTGCCCAATATGGGCCAGGCTACAGTAATGCCTACCGCGACCAGAACGGTCCCGCTGAGTATGCGGCTCACTGGGGCTACCAGGATGGCCTCAACGACGGCAGCCGTGATCGCGCCACCGGCCATAGCTTTCGTCCCACTCACGATGGCGCCTACAAACACGCTCCGGAGTACGGTCATCCAGAGATCAATCGCGACGAGTACAAGAATATTTATCGAGACGCCTATGTCCGCGGGTATGAGAAGGGTTACGGACGTTATTAGTCTGCGCTCTTGCTGTGGCCGCTGTTCGCCCACAGCAGCATCGAAACGAACGCGATCACTGCACCGCCGATAATCACGACAACTTCGAGCATAGGTTCCTCCACGGCAATTCTAAATGCTTTTGCTTTTCCGCTGCTCGAACAGTTTGGCGTCGATCAGGAAGCGGAACCAGAATGTCTGCAGGGTCCAGAAGATAAACCCTTCCCAGCCATCGAGAAAACCCAGGCGAATGATGTAGCGGTAGAAGAAGAGGGCATAAGGACGAACGAAGAGCGGCGCGTCGTTATAGAGGCCGCGGAGAAAGCGCTTGCGCTCCAGGGGATTTCCCATGAGACGAGGCTGGACGCCGACCCCATTCATAGCGGCGGTCTGTTCCATCACCTCGGCATCGGACCAGCGGTTATGCCGGGCTGTCCACTCCGAAAGCGACATGCGGATCTCATCGATCATGTACCCCTGGAGCTGGCCGGCCGAGCCCTGCGCCAGGTAGAAGTGTTGGTCATACTTTCGCTCCTCGCACCGGCCGGCGCCGTTTCGGAAGAGCCGCAGATGCCAGGTGGGTGACATGCCCCCATGTCGCAATTGGCGGCCCAGAAACTGCACCAGGCGAGGGATAAGAAAGCCGGAGTGGGAGGGGTTCTCCGGCAACGCGCGCATCGACGCGATCAGTTCCGGGGTAAGCCGTTCATCGGCGTCCAGGTGCAGTTGCCATGGGTAACGGAGCACCAGGTTATCGATGGCCCAATTTCTCTGCACGCCATAATTTTCAAAGGCATGCTGGACCACCTGTGCGCCGTACTGCCGGCACAGAGCAACCGTGTCATCCGTGCTGAAGGAGTCGACGACTTGGATGTCGTCGGAAATTTCCTGCGCCTGGGCCAGCGTCGTCCCTAGAGTGTCAACAGAGTTAAACGCAAGAATAATCACGGAGGGCTTCAAGAAATCACTATAACCCGGGACCAGCTGAGTACCCAGCAAGGCCAGTCCTGTGTTCGTAGAAAACCGCAAATCTCTCCACTACGCTACGCTCCGTAGGCGGATTTGGATCACCCAGGCCGCAGCATAGTGCTGCTGATGCGCTTCACCCCGGCCTCATGGAAGGCGTGGTTCGTGGCGGCGACAGAATCACCTACGCCGATTTCTCTGCAGGCATCCTCCACCACGTAGGTCTCGAAGCCGGCGCGCATGCCGTCGATGGCGGAGTGATGCACGCAGTAGTCATAAGCCAGGCCGGTAAGAAAGATGCGTCCCAAACCGCGCTCGCGCAGATAGCCGGTGAGACCGGTACGCGTCAGGCGATCGTTTTCGTTAAAGGCGGAGTACGAGTCGATGGTCGGGCGAAAGCCTTTACGCAGAATCAGCTCCGCGTTGTCTGGAAGCAGGTGGGGGTGGAACGCCGCGCCCAGGCTTCCCTGCACGCAATGATCGGGCCACAGCACCTGCGGGCCGTGATCAGTCTCGATAAACTCAAACGGAGCCCGTCCCGGATGATTCGAGGCGAAGGAGTGGTGATTCTGCGGGTGCCAATCCTGGGTCAGAATCACATGCCGGAAGGCGCCGGCGATCCGAAGGATCACCGGCACCACCTCCTGGCCGCCGGGCACGGCAAGAGCGCCGCCATCGCAGAAATCATTCTGAACGTCGATCACCAGCAGCACATCGCGGTCTGTGAGCTCCATACCCATTGTCAAAAACTATAGCGCAAGGTCTAGACAGCGCGCTCACCTATCGCGGCGGCAATCCGGTCGCTCGAGTAGTCGAGACTCTGGAGAATTTCACGGTTGTGTTCTCCCAGTAATGGCGGCGGGAGCCGGTACACCACAGGGGTCGACGAAAGCCGCACCGGGTTGGCAATGCTGCGCACCCTGTCGAGAGTAGGGTGCTTGATCTCCACGATCAGGCCTCGAGCCAGCGTTTGTGGATCGTTCACGGCCTCGCCGACGGTCTGGATAGCAGAAGCTGGGATATCCTCCGCAGTAAGCCTGCTTAGCCACTCGCTCGCCGGAGCTTGTTCGAAAATGACACATAGCAAAGGAATCAGTACCCACCGATGTTCCGTACGCAAGGCATTGGTCCGAAAGCGTGCATCGGTCCCCAAGGTCTCCGTCGCATCGATGACGCGCAGAAACCGCTGCCACAGCGCATCGGTGCCGATGGCTGCGACAAAATGCCGCCCGTCTCCGCCCCGAAACACCTGATAAGGAACAATGCTCGGATGCGCATTGCCCCACCGCTGCGGAGACTCCCCGGCGTTCAGGTAGTTGCTGCCCGCATTGATCAGCAACGTCAGTTGGGAATCGAACAGCGCCATGTCGAGAGCCTGTCCCACCCCCGTTTTCTCCCGTGCCAGCAACGCGGCCAGGATCCCCAACGCGGAGTAGAGCCCACAGGCCATATCCGCGATCGCAACTGGATAACGAACCGGTGGGCCCTCCGGCTCCCCGGTAAAGCTCATGATCCCCGCCTGTGCCTGGGCGATGATGTCGTAGCCCGCTAAGCCTGACCTGGGTCCCGAATGTCCATAGCCGGAGATGGCGCAGTAAACCAGCCGGGGATAGCGCGCGCAAATCGTCTCCGCATCCAATCCCCGCCGCGCCAGAGAAGCCACATTGCGCTGGTTAATGAGGAACACATCGGCCGTGGCCAGCAAGCGGTGGAGAATCTCCGCGCCCAGCGGCTGATCGTAGTCGAGCGAGAGCGATCGCTTGTTGCGATTGGTGGCTAGAAAATAGGCGGATTCGCTGCCCACAAACGGAGGACCCCAGCTTCGCGACTGGTCCCCGGTCAGCCGGCGCTCGACCTTGACAACATCGGCGCCGAAGTCTCCCAGCATCATGGCGCAGTAAGGTCCGGCCAGCGCCTCTGTAAGTTCAACCACGCGGATCGAGTCGAGAACCCTCATTAGAATCCCGGCGGCCGCTGGTCAGCAACCCCAAAGCTGCGTTCCAGCGCCAAACCGGCACTCCCCAGCCGGCCTTCGTCGAACAGCCGGCCAATCAGGGTGACACCATGGGGCACGCGCCGGGGCGGCGAAAATTTCGCCGGCGGGTTGGCCGGATCGGGTGCCCAATCGCTCCGCGCTTCCGAGACCTCGATGAAGCCCGCGCGCAAAGTGAGCGACGGATGACCCGTAGCGTTGGTGATGGTGAGCATTTCGTCGCGCAGGGAGGGAACCAGAAGCATATCCACCTGGGAAAAGACACGGCCCATCTCGTTGGCCACTTTGCGCCGGAAGCGATCGGTCTGCACAAAATCCACTGCGGAAAGAAAGCGCGCCTGACGAAAGCTGTTGGGCCACGCGTCCGGCACCTGCATCTTAAGCTGATCCACGCCATGGGTAAGCGTCAGCTCCTCGAAGGCCGCAGCCGCTTCGGCGAACAGGATCAACTCCAGCGAATCATAAGGCCAATCGGGGATGGTCACCTCCACCGGCACCATGCCCAGCTTCTTCACTGTTTCGAGGGCCGCGCGATCAACGTCGGTGGCCGGGGCCTCCTTCATCCACTTGGGAAAGAAGCCTACTCGCAGCCCCTGCACCTTGGCGGCCGCGTCGTAGTCCAGCTTGCTGGGTACGCTCGATACATCGCCCGCATCCGGCCCCGTAATAGCCTCGAGCACCAGCAAGGAGTCCTCGACACTGCGCGTCATCGGGCCCAGTTTGTCGAGCGACCAGCAAAGCGTCATCGCGCCGGTCCGGGGAACCCTGCCGTAGGTCGGCCGCAACCCGGTAATACCGCACCGCATTGTGGGGCTTACAATGCTGCCGCCGGTTTCGCTGCCAATGGAAAAGCCGACCAGCCCGGCGGCGGTGGCGGAGCCGGGCCCAGCGCTCGAGCCCGACGAGCCTTCTTGCAGCAGCCAGGGATTCTTTGTCTGGCCGCCAAACCAGACATCGTTGAGCGCCAGCGCGCCCATGCTCAGCTTGGCCACCAGCACTGCTCCTGCCTGCTGCAGACGCTTAACCACGGTGGCATCGTCCGTAGGCACGCGATTCCTGAAAGGCTCAGCGCCGTAGGTGGTGGGAATACCGGCCGTATCGAGCAGATCCTTACCGCCCCAGGGAATGCCGTGCAGCGGTCCGCGATAGTGGCCGGCGGCAATTTCCTGGTCGGCCTGTTTGGCCTGTGCGATGGCCAGCTCGCGTGTGGGTGTAATCACGCAAAGCAGCGTGGGATTGAAGCGTGCGATGCGCTGCAGGTAGATATTGGTAAGCCGCTCGGAGGTAAGCTCGCGCTTCTCGATCCATCGCGACAGCCGGGTCACGGGGGCGAAGGCGATATCCTCATCATTGCTGGGAAGCGGACCTGGATCGGTCTTGCTGCGCAGAAACAGATTGCGCTCGGGGCCTGCCGGCTGCCCGGGTAAAGCTGCTTCGCAGTGGGACCAGGGCGCTAGCGCAGTTTCGAGCGCAACCTTACGCGGTCCGACCCGTCTCTCATACAGCGGTGCCATCGCGCTGCGCCAGCTGGCGGCCGCCTCTTTGCGCTCCGCCTCGCTCAGCTCCACCTGCACCAGCTTCTCCGCTTCCGCAAACGTCAACGGCGATACATCAGGTCCAACGGGTGGCGCCGTCGCAAAGGCGGGAGGTGCTCCAGGAGGCAACTCAGCGGGCTTTTGCTCATGGTTGCAAGAAGTGACAGCGATCCCCAGAAGGCCAAGCGAGCTGTTGGTCAGGAACTGCCTACGTGATTTGGTCATGGAACCTCTGATGCGTAGCATAACTAACGCATACGGGTGCCCCATGTTCGCCCGTAGCGTGACAATGGGCCGAAAAGACGCGGGCGAAGCCCCATCCAATGCATGTTGTCCCGCGTGTAACAGCATTCGAAAAAATCGTATTCGGCCCACGTACGCTCTTCGCGAACGAGAGCGCACCCGTACATACCAGCTTCTGAGTCCGTACCGCAGCGAAGGCCTCAAACCTCCTAGGAAACCTTGACCACGACTCCCTCAAACGGACGAAGCGAGAGGCGAGACGCAACTGCCTCCCCGCGGTCCATGTAGGTCGAAACAACGATTTGGCCGCCGGCAACCGAGGCCTCTTCCTTGCCTTCGCTCAAATTGAGCAGGACCGCAAACCTTTGCTCCCCATCGACTCTCTCATAGCGAAGAACGCGGCCGTCGCTGGCCACGTTTTCAATCGCTCCGGCATGCAAAGCTGCATTGGAATTACGCAGGCTGATAAGTGCGCGATACAAGCTAAGCATCGAGTCGCCCTGACCAGACAGCGTTGTCACGTTGACCGCAGCGTAATCGGCCGCCAGGCGCAGCCAAGGGGTGCCCTCCGTAAACCCGGCACACCGCGAATTATCCCATTGCATGGGAGTGCGCTCCGGGTCCCGTCCCAAGCCTTTACCGGGCTGGTTCTTCTCCGCGGAATCCTGCACCTCATCCGCCGGGATCGCAACATCCGTCATGCCGATCTCATCCCCGTAATACATCGTCGGAGTTCCCCGCAAAGTAAGCAGCAACATCGCCGCAATCCGTGCCTGGGAGCGGCCGACGCGTGTAGCGATGCGTGGTTGATCATGATTACCGATCACCCAATTCGGCCACGCCCCCGCAGGCAATGAAGCCTCATACTCCTTGATCACCGCAGCGATCGCATCCGCATTCCACGCGGTCTGGATAAGATGAAAGTTAAACGGAAGCTGCGCCCCCTTGAGATCCCGCCCATAGTACGTCGCCAGCTGATCGAACGGCAGATACGTCTCTCCGATGAGCAAGCGGTCGTCGCCATACGACTCCAGCACCGCGCGCATCTCAGCCACGATCGCATGCACCTCCGGCCGGTTGGTGTTATACACCGGAAGCAGCCGAACCGAATCAGGACTATCCGAGAAGGTCGCCGGATTGACCGGGTTGTTGCGATACTGATCGTCCTTGATCATCATCCACATCACGTCCACGCGAAACCCGTCAACGCCCCGATCCAGCCAGAATCGAAGCACATGGAACATCGCCTCACGCAGCTCCGGATTGCGCCAGTTCACATCCGGCTGCTGCTTCAGAAACGAATGGCAATAGTACTGGCTGCCATCCCTGGTCCATGCCGAACCGCCAAAATTGCTCAGCCAGTTGTTAGGCGGCCCGCCATCCGGAGCCGGATCGCGCCACAGGTACCAGTCGCGTTTCGGGTTGGTGAGCGAGGAGCGGCTTTCCACGAACCATGGATGTTGGTCCGATGTGTGGTTGGGTACGAAATCGAGGATCAGCTTGAGACCGCGTTCATGGATAGCCCGCAGCAGCCGGTCGAAGTCATCCAGTGTTCCAAAGATGCGATCGACATTGCAGTAGTCGGAGATGTCGTAGCCGAAGTCGGCCATCGGTGAAGGGTAGAAGGGCGCGATCCACACCCCCTTGATGCCCAGACCGGCCAGATAATCGAGCCGCCTCAGAATTCCCTGAAGATCACCGATGCCATCGCCGTTCGCGTCCTGGAACGAGCGCGGATAAACCTCATAAAGAATGCCGTACTGCCACCAGAATTCTGAAGTCATATTCAAGGACGATACACTGATCTTTATGACCAGAACGTTGAACAAGTACAGCTCTCAGATTACACAACCCAAGGCTCAAGGGGCCTCCCAGGCAATGCTCTACGCCACCGGCCTGCGCGAGCCGGATATGGCCAAGCCGCAGGTCGGGATCGCCAGCGTTTGGTATGAAGGCAATCCATGCAACATGCATCTTCTCGGGCTTGCCGAAAAAGTAAAGGAAGGTGTCATCGCCGCCGGCATGGTTGGTCTGCGCTTCAACACCATCGGGGTCAGCGATGGCATCTCGATGGGCACCGAGGGTATGAGCTACTCGCTGCAATCGCGTGACCTGATTGCCGACTCAATCGAAACCGTGATGGGCGCTCAATGGTATGACGCCAATGTCTCCATCCCTGGCTGCGACAAGAACATGCCCGGCTGCCTCATCGCCATGGGCCGCCTGAACCGGCCCAGCTTGATGGTCTATGGAGGAACCATCCGCGCCGGCCATCAAAATGGCCAGAAGCTGGACATTATCTCCGCCTTCCAGAGCTACGGCCAATTCATCACTCATTCGATCAGCGAACAGCAGCGCCAGGCGATCGTGCGCCACTCATGTCCGGGAGCCGGCGCATGCGGCGGCATGTACACCGCGAACACCATGGCCTCCGCGATAGAAACCCTGGGCATGAGTCTGCCCTACAGTTCATCCACGCCGGCCGAAGATCCCTTGAAGCTGGACGAATGTTTCCGCGCGGGTGCTGCCATCCTCAACCTGCTCGAGCTGGATTTAAAGCCGCGCGACATCATGACCCGTGAGGCGTTTGAAAACGCCATGGTCATGGTTGCAGCCCTGGGCGGTTCGACCAATGCGGTACTTCATCTGATCGCGATGGCAAGGGCAGTCAACGTTCCCCTGAACATCGACGATTTCCAGACGATCAGCGACAAGACTCCGTTGCTGGCCGATTTCAAGCCAAGCGGCGCCTATGTCATGGAAGACCTGCAAGCCGTAGGAGGCCTGCCCGCGGTTACCAAAATGCTGCTCGCCGAAGGCCTGCTGCACGGCGACTGTGTCACCGTCACCGGGAAGACGATCGCAGAGAATGTGAAGGAACTGCCCGGGTTGCGAGCCGGGCAAGAGATCGTGCGGCCGGTTTCAAATCCTCTTAAGGCGACCAGCCACCTGCAGATACTCAAAGGCAACCTGGCGCCCGAAGGCGCGGTGGCGAAGATTACGGGCAAGGAGGGCCTGAGGTTCTCCGGTCCGGCCAACGTCTTCGACTCGGAAGAGCTGATGTTGAAGGCCCTGGAGGAAGGCAAGATCGCCAAGGGGCAGGTGCTCGTCATCCGCTATGAAGGCCCCAAAGGCGGCCCGGGCATGCCGGAGATGTTGACCCCCACTTCGGCCATCATGGGTGCGGGACTGGGCAAGGACGTGGCGTTGATTACCGACGGCCGCTTTTCCGGCGGCTCGCATGGATTTATTGTCGGCCACGTCACGCCCGAGGCCCAGGAGGGCGGCCCGATCGCCCTGGTTGCTACCGGAGACGTGATCACCATCGATGCCAAGGGTAACGAGCTCTCGGTCGCTCTGTCAGATCAGCAACTGGCTGCTCGCCGCAAAGCCTGGCGCATGCCTCCCTACAAAGCGGAGCGCGGCACCTTGGCCAAGTACATCCGCTGCGTAAAAAGCGCCGCGCTTGGTTGCGTGACAGACGAATAACCTGTTGGCATGAACCCACTCGTTAATCCCAGCTACCTGACGCTTGATGGAAGCGCCGCCCTCCCCTTTGTCATCCCGACCGAAGCGTAGCGGAGCGGAGGGATCTGCAGTTCAACGGACCTGTCCTGGAAATGTTTTTCGAGATTTCCCACTCCACATACCTCTTGTTTTTTCGTTGTTTAGCTGAAGAGCGCGTCGTCGATAGACTGCACGTCATCCCACATCGGTGTGGGCTCGAAATAACCCGTGCCGGGCTTCAGGTGTTGCTTGCATACCTCATCGTTCAGCGTCACTCCCAGCCCGGGAGTATCTGGAACCTTGATGTAGCCCTTGTCGATCATGGGCTTCTCCGGCCCAGTGACCAGATCCTGCCACCACGGCACATCCAGCGAATGGTTCTCCAGCGCCAGGAAGTTGCGGGTTGCGGCGGCGCAGTGCACGTTGGCCATGCAGCTAACCGGTGTGCCTGCAAAGTGCATGGCCATCGGTACGCCATACCCGAACGCCATGTCGCCGATTTTGTGCGTGCGCAGGATGCCGCCTGAAGTAGCAAGATCCGGATGGATCTTGTCCACTGCGTGCACACTGCACAGCTTTTCGAAGTCCGCAATTTCGTAGATATCCTCGCCCGTAATCGTCGGCGTAGGGCTGGCATCCGTGATCTCTTTCAACAGATCGGTGTAGTACCACGGAATCACGTCTTCGATCCATTCCAGGTTGTACTTCTCGTACGCCTTGCCCAGCTTGATGACAGACTTCACCCCGACGTGGCCCAGGTGATCCATGGACAAAGGCATGTCATAGCCAATGTTCTCCCGCACCGCCGCTACGTATTCGCACAGCCGGTCGATGCCTTTATCGGTGACTTCCGTCGCCATAAACGGATGCGGTTGATTGCGCAGTTCCCACTTGCTCTGGCCCGCAGGCTCCATCACCATCCCTGGCATTCCCTCGAGCACGTTGATGCCCAGATCCATCTTCATCCAGGTCAGGCCCATCGCTACGCGTTCCTTGGCCCGCCTGCCGTACTCCTTCGGATCGTCCGACTCTGTCGTATCGGCATAGATGCGGATCTTATCCCGCCATTGGCCGCCAAGCATCTGGTAAACCGGAATGTTGTAGACCTTGCCCGCAAGATCCCAGAGCGCCATCTCAATTGCGCAAACGCCGCCGGCCTGACGCGATATGCCGCCAAACTGCTGGATCTTCTGAAACAGAAAGTCGATCTTCAACGGGTTTTCGCCCACGATGCGGTTCTTGAGCACCATCGCGTACTGATAACCGCCAACGTCGCGCACCTCGCCCAAACCGTAGACGCCCTGGTTGGTGTCGATGCGAATGATGGGGCATGGGCTGGGGCCGGGCTTGACGATGATCGCATAGCGCATGTCGGTAATCTTCAACGTCGACGGGCTGGAGTTCAGGTTGACATTCTTGACGGCCGGCTCCGTCTCGGCCGCGGCCTTTTCCAGCGAGTAGCGGCTGAGCAGGCCGCCTCCCATTAAGGCTATTGAAGACTTGAATAAACCACGGCGATTGAATTTGGATGTAATGAACTCAGACATTGTTACGTTACCCCCTTCGGTTTTGACTCGCTGCTGAACCTATGGCAATGAGAAGAAATAGCGCATTGCCAGGCAGGCTGGATGGACCGGTCCCTCCGGCATATCTGCATGGTTGGCTTTAACCTTATAGAGAACGGAGTGCACAGTTGTCAAAAGAAAAACCACATACCACAATGCGGTATCTAGCTCCAGGCATTGCCAAACTGCAGAAATCAGCGAATTATTCGGCTTATGAAATCTCTTCTCGTCCTGCTTGCCTCTCTTCTCATGACTGCCGCCTGCTTCGCCGCTTCGACCTATCCTACGCGCCTCGACGATCCGGCTGCGGTGTACCTCACCCCCGAGGAATTTCACGTCCACGGCGACGGCAAGGAAGACGACAGCGCAGCGGTCCAGGCAGCGATCGACAAGCTCCAGTCCAGCAAGGGCGAAGGCATCGTTTTTGTCCCCCAGGGCCGCTACCGCATCAGCCGCACCATCTATCTCTGGCCCGGTGTTCGTCTGATCGGCTACGGTGCCCAACGTCCCGTCTTTGTGCTGGGAGAGAACACCCCGGGGTACCAGGACGGCATCGCCTACATGTTCTTTTTCGCCGGCGCACGCCCCCGTCCCCAGGCCAGCGGCTCGCCGCGATTCAATTACCATCCTCCGCCGACACCGCGCGGAGTCGTGCCCCCAATCCACGACGTCCCCGATGCCAATCCTGGTACCTTCTACTCCGCGATGAGCAACGTTGACTTCGAGATTGGCCCCGGTAACTCGGGCGCAGTTGCCATTCGCTTCCATGCTGCGCAGCACGCCTTTCTCAGCCACATCGACTTTTCTATCGGCTCCGGATTTGCCGGCGTGCATGAGGTGGCGAACGAAGCCGAAGATCTCCACTTCCACGGCGGCCAGTTCGGCATCATGGCGCGCAAACCCTCACCCGCGTGGCAGTTCACTCTTATCGACTCCACCTTCGACGGCCAACGGGAAGCCGCCATCCGCGAAAACGAAGCCGGGCTCACCCTGGTCCATGACGAGTTCCGCAACGTACCCACTGCAGTCTCCATCGATCCCCATTACTCCGATCAGTTATGGATCAAAGACAGCCGCTTCGAGAACATCACTGGCCCCGCGGTCGTTATCAGCAACGATGCCAGCCGCATGACTGAAATCAATTTCGAGAATGTGCTCTGCAGCCACGTACCCATTTTTGCGAAGTTGCGCGAGAGCGGCCGTGAATTCCGCCAAGTGGCTGATACGTATCAGGTCAGCGTCTTTTCCCACGGCCTTAGCCTCGCCTATCCGGGGGCGGCGGCAGCATTCCAGACTCGCTACGAGGCTGTTCCGCTCGCCGCGCTGCCGCCCTCCACAACGCCTGCGATAAGCCCGCTGCCTGATCCCGCCACATGGGTCAACGTTCACAGCCTCGGCGTCAAAGGCGACGGCGTTACCGATGACACGGTTGCTCTGCAACAGGCAATAGCCGACCACCCGGCGCTCTATTTCCCCAGCGGACGCTATCTGCTCCACGACACGCTTACGCTTCGCCCCAATACCGTTCTGATCGGCCTGCACCCCAGCACCACGCAATTCGATCTACCCGACGGCGCACTTGCGTTTGAAGGCCCCGATTCTCCCCGGCCGCTCCTGCTTGCGCCTGCCGGCGGCGCCAACATAATGACCGGCCTCGGCATCTTCACCGGCGGCTTCAACCCCCGCGCTGTCGGCCTTCTGTGGCACTCGGGCAAAGACTCGCTTGTCGACGACGTCCGCTTTCTGGGCGGCCACGGTACCAACGGTCCTGACGGTGCCCGTCTCAATCCCTACAACGCCACCCACAGCGCAGACCCCAACCCACATCGCCCCTGGGACTCGCAATATCCCAGCCTTTGGGTCGAAGGAGGCGGCGGCACCTTCGCCAATATCTGGACCCCCGACACGTTCGCTCAGGCCGGCATCCTGGTTTCGAACACCTCCATTCCTGGCTTTGTGTACGAGCTCTCGAGCGAGCACCACGTCCGCGCGGAAATCAAACTGAAGAATGTATCGAACTGGCAGCTTTACGCGCTGCAAACGGAAGAGGAGAGCGGCGAAAGCCAGAACGCATCTTCGCTCGAAATCGATCACTCCAGCAATGTCACCATAGCGAACTATCACGGTTACCGTGTAACCCACATGGAAAAGCCTTTCCCCTACGCGGTGCGGGTGGCCGATTCCGACAACATCCACTTTCGCAATGTGCATGTGGATGCCAACAGTTCCATCGGCCTGTGCGATGCCTCAGGTGGCTGCCGCCAGGCGGTGCGCTCCAACAAGGTGCCTTTTGAGAACGCCATCGTGGATGAAACCCTGCACGCCGATGTGCGAGACCGTGAGTTCGCCGATCTCGACATCTCTGACGACAAACCAATACGCGTGCCTCCTCTAAACTCCGACCTCACGGAAAAAGGCGCGGAGGTCGAACGCCTCGCCGGCGGCTTCTTCAACATCTCCGGCGCCGCCATCGACGCATCCGGCCAGCTCTATTTCGTCGACGCGCATTTCCAGCGCATCTACCGCTGGTTGCCCGAGGAACACCGCGCGGAGGTGGTAAGTGACGCGCCCCTCGACGCCGTCAACCTGGTCTTCGACAAGGCCGGCGACCTCATTGTCCTTTCTTCGGGTGGCAAGAACCTCACCGCCTTTGCGTTGCGCCACAACCAACTCACTCCCTTGCCTCTCGAGCCTGCCGCCGAGCGTCCCGGGCTCACTCCTGCGCTGCCGGTCGACTACTGGTTCAACGGAGACTTCGCCGAAACACTCTCTGCTACCCAGCCCTATACGTATACATCACTGCAACAAATGTTCGAGAAGGGCCTGGGCACGCGCACCACCTTCCAGTTCGTGTCGCCGGACAACACTCTTTTCATTCCCACAAACGCTCCCATCGTGCAAGGGGAGCCATATTTCGGCACAAAATGGGCCCCCATCCTGGAATCCTACGGACTGGTCAAAGGAACGGACGGCAAACCCTTTTACGCCACCAACGAAGCCGAGCAGCGAACCTACCGAGGTCTACTCAACACCGACGGATCTCTATCGCAGATCACAACCTTCGTAGAGCAAGGAGGAGAGAGTCTGGCGCAGGACGCCGACGGGAACGTCTATCTGGCCGCCGGCCAAATTTACGCCTACTCCCCCGCCGCCAAATTCCTGGGTAGCATCGAAGTCCCTGAGCGCCCACACGACATCCTTTTCGGAGGCAGAGACGGCCGCACCCTCTATCTCCTCACGTATCACTCCCTCTACGCGGTACGCATGCGCCATCCGGGCATGTAGCCCCGCGTTGTGCTTCTCCGGTCCACACGCGGTCGGGGTCCTTCGACTCCGCGCATCAAGCGCTGTGTCACGCGATTAATCTGTGAGGCGCTCCGCTCAGAGCCGGTGACTAATTCAGCTTTTTGAGGCAAAGAGGATTAAAGCATATTTTTCAATGGCCAGACTGCTAACTAACTTGTTTGGAAATGTTTTTCATCAAAACTCCCAAAAAATGTCATCCTGAGCGGAGCGCCTCACAGATTTATTGCGTGACACAGCGCTTGATGCGCGGAGTCGAAGGACCCCGAGGGTGCTTATCTTACCCATGCCGCTCGGAGCTTTTCAACCACCGAATCCCGAGAACAGGATCTTGCGTGCGGTACGCACTGGATGGTCACGGGTACATCTTTTCATGCACTGTGATCATCTTCCATCCCCACGTCTGTGCTAAATCTTTGCACTCGGGATTGATCGTGCGAATGAGGTTGAGCTTCTTTTCGCGCCGCCAGCCTTTGAGTTGTTTTTCCCGAGCGATGGCTGTGCGAATGTCTTCCGCAGCCTGTAAAGTCGTGCCGCGATGCAAAACCGAGTCTTCCGCAGGCTCTTCACCCGCACGCTTCCATGCCGCCGGTCCTCTGCAGTTCAGTGGGTCTTTTCGGCCTCTCCGGCAACCGGGAGTTCCCCTCCCGCTTATCCACATCATTATTTGCATAGCCCTCTGGACGGCAGTCCTCGTCGCCTATAGTGTGATGGCAGCAACCAGGAAATCTATTGGGCCGCGGTCATGCATTGCATGGTCGTGGTGCACCGCGCTTGGGCTGTCGCGGTACAGGCAGAATGAGGAAGGGGGGTACGGTCAAGATGATCAAATTAATTGCTTGAGCATCTTGAGCATCTTCGTGAAACAAAGGACTTATTTGGCAACCTTGCCAAATCGCTTTGAAATTTTGATCACCTTCCAAATCGCTTTGAAAAAACATTTGCTGCCCTAGTGGACTGTAACGGCTGATTCAGTAGAGGCGCAAATTGCTACGTTACGCTCGGTCGATACTCATTTTCTTCCGGGCCCACTGTGCTGCGGAACGACGCTCTTAAGCGCTCGAGGGCAGCCTGTTAAGTCGGGCCCTGATACAAAGCGAGTTTTCGGGAAGTTGTTTAGCCAGCGCTAAAGCGCATGATCGAGTCGAGACTGTTTCCCGGAGCGCTGAAGCGCTCCTTCCCCCGCATAAATGCGGGGGCTCCCTTTAGGCTGGTCAGGGGAATTAGCCAACCGGCTCCCGTTTACGCACACCTTCACCCACCGGTCCCTGGTGTCCCAGCGTACGATTGAGCCATTCCGTCATTTGCACTTCCCAGTCGGGTACGCCCGGCAGCTTATACCAGCCGCCCGTTCCATGCATGCCGCCCGGAATACGAATAATCTCGCTAGCCGCCCCAACCTTCCGCAGAGCCGCATCTAGATTGGTCGCCTCGCTGAACGGAATGTACTCATCCTTATCTCCGAGAATCTGGAGAAACGGCGGGTCCCCTTTGTGCACGTACGTGATCGGAGACGCTTCTTTCAGCGCCTCGGCTTCACCCTTTTCCTTAATGAGCGGATCGAGCAAAGCGTGCACATCCGCATTGAGCGGCACAGTGGCAAAGCTGCTCTGCGCAAACAGCGTCACCACCGCCTGCACCTGCGCGCTCTCGCGATCCACCGGATCAGCCGCCGAAGGATCACCCGGCAGATTCAACAACCCAACCATATTGCTCAGGAATCCGCCCGCTGATCCACCGACCAGCGCAATACGAGTCGGCTGCTCATCCCAACGGCCAGCATTATGGCGGATAAAACGAATCGCCCGTTCCACGTCGTAGACCATGTAGGGGTAGGGATACTTCGGGGCCAGGCGATAGTTGATGGAGAACACCGCATAACCCGCCGGAGCCAGAAAGTCAGCGCAATACGCTTCACTGCCGCTCTTGCTGTTCCCTCGTTGGTAGCCGCCGCCGTGGATGATGATCGCAATGGGATGCGGCCCCGGGCCCTTTCGGCGCGTAGTAATCCATGGTCAACTGCTGGCCGTCGGCCACGCCGTAGACGATACCCTCCTGCGTCGGTGTTCGCACATCCGCACCCAATGCGGACAAACTCCAAACCACCAAAAGAACCTGAAAAATGGTCCTCATGCGAGTGGCCGCTCAGGATGCACTGTCATCCACAGCACCGCCCCGAGCAACGCAAGTGCGGCCGCGATCCCGAACGACGTAGTCCACCCAAACCGTTGAGCCACCCACGGCGTAAGGGATGCCGTCACCGCCCCCCCGACCTGCGCCCCCATGTTGACCATGCTGGAAAACACCCCCGAACTGCGCCCGGCAATATCGGCAGACACCGACCAGAACGAGCTTTGCGAAACATACAGCGCCCCCGCCCCGCCGGCAAGGATCACCCCCGCCAGCTGAGGGCTCTGCACCCGGGAACCAAGAACCAGGAAAACAGCAGTAAAGACGTAAGCGACTGAAGCCAGGCCGCACCGCCCCACCCGCAACCCGTAAGCCCGGGTAAGCCGGTCACTGAGAGCTCCCCCACCCAGGCAACCAACCGTCATCGAGAGGAAGGGAAGCATGGAAAACATTGCACTGGCCTTGAGATTGAACCCCCGCACCTGGGCCATGTAAAGGAAGAACCAGCTAAAGAAAATCCATGCGGTGTAACCGAAGCCGAAGTAAGTGATGATCAGCGCCGGTAGATCCCGCCGGGTTAGGATAGCTCGCCACGAGATGACGCCGCGAGCGGAACCGTCCTTCGCGTCCCCAGCGATGCCGTCGCGGATAACCTTCAGCTCGGAGGCCGAAACCTTCGGGTCTTCTTCAGGGGTGTCCCGTGCGAGCCACCACCACACACCTCCAGCGAGTACCCCGATCACGGCGCTGAACCAGAAAGCCGATCGCCATCCATGATGAAGGATGAACCACGCCAGCAGTGGGGGAGTCAGGCCGCTCCCCGCGCCCACCCCGGCAAAAATAAGCCCGTTAATAAACCCGCGTTCCTGCTCCGGTACCCAGCGGGCGACAAACTGGTTAGCCGCCGGATAAATGACCGCCTCGCCGGCCCCCAACGCGAAACGGATGCCGATCAGCAGCAGCACCGCCTGCGAAATCCCGGGCGGTATGAGCGTAGTGAGGGCGGTGGCAACGCCCCACCACACCACGCCCAGAGTAATCACGAGGCGCGGCCCAAATCGGGAGGCGAGCCATCCAGCGGGAACCTGAAAACCCGCGTAGCCGATAAGGAACGCGCTAAAAATCCACCCCAGGCGCTGATTCCCCAGACCATACTCGGAACTGATCTGCAGGCCCGCGATCGAAATATTGGTGCGGTCGAGGAAAGAGATAGCGCTAAGAACGAAAAGCCAGAATGCGAGAAAAAATCTCTTCCGGGTGTGCCGCTCTGCATACATCGATAAATGCTCCTTGGCCGAAACAAATGATACCGCAGAGGATATGCGTTTCGGACTGGGCGGGGCCGGGGAGTGGCTCACGTATGATGCGTTTGTGTTCCACTGGAGGCTTTCGATGTGCTTCTCAGCCAGCGCCAACTTTATAGGTAGCGCTGTTCTCGGCGCCATCGGGGTGGCGACCCTCACCGAGGTAAAGCATCGGCGAGAGCTGCTGTTTGCGGCCATGCCGCTGCTGTTCGCACTGCATCAGTTCACCGAAGGCTTTGTCTGGCTGAGTCTCGATCACAAGCTGCCGCCAATCGTGGCCCACGACGCCGGGGCAGCCTTCGTCCTGTACGCCCAGGGCTTGCTGCCGTTTCTGTTGCCGCTGAGCGTTCTTCTCATCGAGCCAACGCGGGATAGGCGGCGGAGAATGCTTGGTTTCTCCATCCTCGGAGGCGGACTCGCGGTTTACCTTCTATGGGGGCTTATCGCTTATCCTCTGCAGGTTTCCGCGGGCGATAACGGCATTGTTTACCTGAACCGGATAACCACCACGACGATGGTCGCGATGCTTTATGTGACCGCGACCTGCGGAGCGCTCTTCTTTTCCGGGTTTCCCGCCCTGGTGATGCTGGCGTGGCTTAACTTCGTGGGTCTCCTTACCGTGATGGTGGTCAGGCGGTATGAGTTTACTTCGCTCTGGTGCGCTTACGCCGCGGTGGTGAGCGTCGTCATCTACTTCTTTTTTCGCCACAGCCGTGCTCGGCGGCCGGCCAATTATCTTAAGGCAGCGGTCGCATGAGTTCCTTGGCCAACAATCTCGAGCGGGAGAGGCCCATACAGGACCTGCGCATGTGCTGGTGGTCGTTTGCCGTAAGAGGCAGCCTGGCCATCGTCTTCGCAGTCATCTTGTTTCTGGCCAGCAGCTTCCTGGGAATTTTCTTCTTCGACCCGGTCACGCTGGTATACATGAGCCTGCTGCTGGGGTCATTTGTCTTAGGCAACGGTCTTCTCTTAGCAGTGGCGGCGTTCTTCTCGTTCGAGCATCATATGCATGTCTGGTGGTTGTTGCTCTGTGAAAGCTGCTTCGCGTTATTGCTGGGAGTGTACATCGGCGTCTCTCTGCTTCTAACGCCCCAGACCTTCGCCTTTCTGGCCGGGCTCGACGCCCTCGGTGCAGGCTGCTTCCAATTAGCTCTGGCCGTCAAGATGCGGCGAGAAGGTTCCAAGCTGATCCATCTCGCCTTTGCCGGCATCATCTCTTTGGGCGTAGGGATTGGATTCCTGACCCACTACAACCAGGCCCCGCGGGTCACGACCCAGGTGCTATCTGGCTACGAGTTCTTTGCTGGAATTGTCTGGATCGTATTCGCGTTCAGACTACGCAGATAACGGCGCAGCCTGGTAGAGACGCCAATCCCAACAAAGGTTTCGCCGGGGCCCAGCTTCCATAAAGTCGCAGCAGCCTATAATTTGCTTGCACAATCCGCGCTACCTCCAAGATCGAAGAGCATCCAATCCAAGACGTCAGAGGAACCCTCAAGTGGAGAAGTCAATTTTTGGCTCAATCGGCCAGGTGGCGCTATTTGGCGCAAGGGCTATCCGGGATGCGTGGGTGCCGCCCTTTGAAGGTGAGTACCTGCTCACGCAGTTCTATGAAATCGGTGTAGGTTCGTTCTTCCTGGTCTTAGCCTCTGGTTTCGCCCTGGGAGTGGTCATCACGCTGCACACCCGCAGCACCCTGGTGCAGTTTGGCGCTACAGCAGAAATCCCGGTCTTCCAGTCATTGGCGTTTTTTAACGAGATCGGTCCCCTGGTCGCCGCTTTGCTGATGGCCGGCCGGGTAGGTGCCGGCATCGGAGCCCAACTGGCGAATATGCGGGCCACCGAGCAGATAGATGCCATTGAAACGCTTTCCGTCGACTCGTTCAAGTTGCTCGTCGTCACCCGGGTCATCGCTTGTACTCTCATGCTCCCGCTGCTGACGATTTTTATGGATGCGGCCGGCATCCTCGGAGGCTTTCTCTCCGAGCACATCTGGTCGCATCTAAGCTGGACGCTTTACATGCATCGCGCCTTTGATGGGGTCGCCCTCGCGGATTTCGTTCCCCCCACTCTCAAAACTGCGGTGTTTGGATATCTCATCGCCGTCATCTCCTGCTTCTATGGCTACAACACCAACGAAGGTTCCGACGGTGTTCGCAAAGCAGCGACCAATAGCGTCGTCATCTCCTCGCTGGTCGTCATCCTGGCGGACGTAATCCTGGTCAAGTGCATCTTCTTCTTGTTCCCGGACCAGGCCATATGAGCGACGGGCAAACAAACGCCGCCACGATTGCATTTGAACAAGTGGAGAAAGGCTTTGACGGAAAGAAAATTCTGGATAAGGTGTCGTTCACCGTGGCTGAAGGAGAAGCCCTCTGCATCCTGGGCCGAAGCGGAACCGGCAAGAGCGTGACCCTGAAATTGATGATCGGGTTACTGACGGCAGATGCTGGAAAAGTCCTGGTGGAGGGAGACGACATGGCAGCTCTGGACGAAGCGGGCCTTATGAGAGTTCGCCGCAAAATGGGTTATCTGTTCCAGAGTGCAGCCCTCTTTGACTCCTTCACCCTGAATCAAAACCTGTGTATGCCGCTTCATCGCCTGGACCCCAACAGATCTCCCGAGGAGGTCAAGCGCGCCGTCGAACAGACCTTGCGAGAAGTTGGTCTGGAGAAGGATGGCAACAAGCTGCCGAATGCTTTATCCGGCGGTATGCAAAAGCGAGCCGGCCTGGCGCGCGCCCTGGTCCTGCAGCCGAAAATTCTTTTGGTGGATGAACCCGCCAGCGGCCTGGACAGGATCACCGCCTCTGAGATCGACAACCTTCTCATCAAGGTAAAAACCGAGCGCCACACCACCATGGTGATCGTCACCCACGACGTTCACGGGGCCCGCAAGATCGCAGACAAGTTCGCCGTTTTGGATAAGGGCCGGGTCCTGGCCTTCGGAACCCCGGCAGAACTCGATAAGAGCCACGACAACCTATTGCAACAATTCATAGCGGAGCGCTAGTCGCATGAAAAACCATAATGTGATCGTTGGAGTTTTCATTACCGCCGCCATCGTACTGTTCGGTGCTGCTCTCTTTCTCATCGGCGATCAGCACAAAGCTTTTCGTCGTCACGTCGTTTTTTACACCAATTTCCAGAACGTGGACGGCATACCCAAAGGCTCCACAGTACGCGTGGACGGCATCGATGCCGGCGAATTGGAAGCCATCGAGATCCCCTCCAGCCCGTCCCAAAAATTCCGCCTGAAGATGAACGTGGATGACCGGCTCCGTGGTTTGATCCGCGAAGATTCGCTGGTGACCGTCGAGACCGAGGGACTCGTGGGCGACAAGTTCTTGCTCATCCAGGGAGGAACCGATCGTGCGTCCGAAGCGGCGCCGGAGAGCACTCTCCAGGGCAAAGAGCCATTCGAAATCGGCAAGTTGCTGGAGCAGGCGCAAGGCATCATGACCCAGGCGGGCACCACCATCACCGACCTGCAAAGCACCATGAAAGACGTAAGCGGCCACCTCGACACCACTCTGGATACCGCGAACAGCACCATTAAAAACGTGAACGGAGTGGTGCTGGACGTCCGCAACGGCAAAGGCGCGGCCGGACTTTTGCTCGAAGATCAAGCAACTGCGACGGACGTAAGGCAGTCGATAGCGAACGTTCGCCAGACAACCGAGAAGTTGAACGATACCACCACGCGGGTCGACAATCTCCTTGCCGAGGTGCAGTCGCGGCAGCTGGTTCCCAAGATTGACGACACCCTGAACAACGCGAAGGTCGCGACGCAGAATCTCGATCAGACGACGCAGCAGATCAATACCACGCTCAACACTGCATTTGCCCAGGACCAGTACGGCGAGGATGCAGGCGGCAACCTGCAGCAATCTCTTACCAACCTCAACCAGGCCTCGGGCAACCTGACCGACGATACAGAAGCCCTGAAGCATGAATTCTTTTTTAAAGGCTTCTTCAAACATCGCGGCTACGACAGCCTGGACGATCTACCGGTCGAGCAGTATCGCGCCGGACAAATTTTCAAGAAGCTGCCTGAGAGCCGCCAGTGGATCGCTGCTCCCTCTCTTTTCACGACTAATCAAAGCGGCGAAGAGGTTCTGTCAGCGGAGGGCAGGCAGAATATCGACCAGGCAGTAGGCCAGCTCAAAGAGATCTACGGTAAGCCGCTTATCGTAGAAGGCTACGCTTCTTCAGGTACGCCGTCAGAGGAACTTGTGCAATCGCGCAGAAGAGCCGCGCTGGTACGGAACTATCTGCAACTGCACTTTCATCTAGAGCCCAAGAACACCGGCATTGTTCCGCTCATGAGCACACCTCCCGAAAGCACCGGCAAAGCTACTTTTGATGGAGTCAGCCTGGTGAGTGTTGGTGGAGACGGCAAGTAGGTCCGGCAGGCGCTGCCTCCTGGATCCTCTTGCCCCGTGACTGTCACGGACGGCAAGCAGAGTTGGCCGTCCGTGCCGGTTAGTTCATTTTCCTGAGCCGATAATGATTTTCGGCTGGGCCGCTTCAGGGCAAATCCCATTTCCCTCCATGGTGACCTTCAGGAGGTACCCGTCCGGATATGGATCAGCGTCTTCCGGGATCTGAACTGCTGTAGTACCATTCGCACCCACCTCATGCCCTTGGCCTGACAGCGGCCAGAAGTCTTTGTTTGAAGGGTCGGAAATAATCAAGACCGGCTTCGCATTCCCGTTTTGCCAAATGAAGTAGTCGCCTGGGTTCACCGTTACGCCGGTACAAACCGGGACAAAGTTCTGAGAGGCAATAATAATCGTGTGTGAGCTTACGTTGGCACCGGGAGGGGAGCACTCGAAGGTGCCGTCTTCGTTGGGCGTGTTATTGGCAGTCGCTTGTGTCGGTGTCCCCGGTATAACCTCGTAGGAGGGATCAGGAAGCGGCCAATCGTCCGAAGATACGGTGACGCTAGTTGCCGGAGGAGTAATCTGGTTGGCATTCACGACCCATTCGAAAGTCTCGTTCGGGGCGAGCACAATCTGCTCACTGTAAGCATTGAATTGACGCATATACTTCCTTTCGGTGCGGTTGCAGTTGGCGGCAGGATCATTTCACCTGCGCGCCGCTTAGGAGTTGCTGAAACTGGGGGGCGCTTCGGAGATTATCGAAGCTGGGCGAATCTCTGACAATGGCCGCAGAGTAGCCTGCAGCAAGGGCCTTGTGCAGCCACTCCAAAGCGACGCCTGTTTCGCCCAAATCGTTGTACACCACGGCGGCGTTAAAAAGTAGCTCCTTGTTGCTGTGCCCCAACTCAAGGGAGCGGGATAGATGGACGATGGCATTCTCTCTGTCGCCCAGCATAGCGTAGCATGACGCAACATCCCCTTGCCGTTCCGCATCCTGTGGATTGACCTGGAGTTGTCGGTTGAGGAATTCCAACTGAGTCCGATAGGCATCCATCGCCTGGCCCCGCAGGCCACTGTAAAACAACGCATCGGCTAAATTGCCCCATAGGTCCGGATCCTGATCGTTGAATTTGATTGCCTGCCTATAGTTGGTGGCGGCCTGGGCAAAGTGCCGCGACTGATAGTAGGCCGTGCCTAGATTTGCGTAGGCTCCCGCGGTCGGTCGCAACCTTATAGACTTTTCCAGCGCGGCAATCGCCCCCGCCCGATTGCCGAGAAACAGGTAAGCCCCGCCCAGGTTGCTATAGTTCATATAGCTTTCGGGGGCAAGATGGATCGCCTGCTGAAACACGGCGCCCGCCTTGTCATATTCGGCTTGTTGTAGATAGAAGGCGCCCAGCTCTTGGTACGCGGGATTTGAACTTGGGTTAAGGTTGATCGCCTGCTGGTAGGTATGCTCGGCGTCGCTTAGCCGGTTCAACTTGGCATAGGCGATCGCCAGCCCTACGTAACCATCATTGCTGGTCGGATCCAGCTCGATGGCGTTCCGGTACTCGTTTGCCGCCTGCTCATAATTGCCCGTTCCTGCCGCTACAAGACCTAGGCACAAATGCCCCTCGGCGCCCGCGTTCCCCAGGCTGACCGCCTCCTTGCAATCATTGCGCGCCGCCTCGACCCATTTGGCTTGTTTCGTTGCTTGGTAGTTGTACCAGTAGGCCTCTCCCCGCGTAGCGAACGCCTTTCCATAGTTGGGATCCAATTGCAGAGCACGGTCCAGCACGTGCAGGGCGTTGCTTATGTTTTCTGGCCGTGATGTGTTTTGCAGATAGCCCTTTCCCTGGAGAAAATAGTCATACGCCGCCGGCTCAGTTGTGCCGTGGATGGCCAACGCCGTTCTCTCTTCCGGCCGCAAATCGATTTGCAGAGCCCTCACCACGCCATCCGCCACCCGATCCTGCAGCGAGAACGGGTCCGAACGCGGTGCAGTCAATGTCTCTTCCGCGACCGCTTGGCCATTGCTTGCATTGGCCAGCTTGTACGTCGCCCGGTTCATTTCTCCTGCCTGCTGAACAGTCAACTCTAAGGTGAGGTTCGCGCCCAGTTCCTTCAACGCGGTTGCAGGTGACGAAGTTTGCGCCTTCACCACTTGCGGTGTATCGAGCACCGCCAGGTCGTGGTTCTGGGACAAACTCGAAAGCTTGGCTGCGACGGTGGCCGAGAGCCCATCCGCAAACGCGCTAAGCTCGGCATTGCCGCCAACAATCCGTGGAGGCAGCACCGCAAGCCGTGGCGCCTCCACCTTTGCCGTCGCCGGCGTCTGCGTTCTGGGCCTCCACAGGCTGGCGACGCGGGACCGCACGGCAGGAAGCATCGCCGCAATGAGGATCACCGCCAGAATGGGAAACAGAAACCAAGGCCACCTCGGCGCTGGCCGCTTGATAGCTTTAGCCGGCCGCCCGCCTTGCCTCACCGTTTCGAGGTCTTTGCGCAGTTCGCGCGCACTCCCGTACCGTTGTGCCGGATCCTTGTACAGCGCCCGTGCCACCACTGCGGCCACCGGTGGAGAAACTTTCAGCGCCGACCGGTCCAGAGTAGCTGCTTCCCGCTCATCGAGAATATGCGCAGTGGTGACCGTCACATTCGCGCCCCGAAAGGGATGCCGCCCGGCCAGCATCTCGTAAAATACAATCCCCAGCGCGAAGACATCGGCCCGAGCGTCCGGCGCGCCCCCCTTCAAAACCTCGGGCGCCATGTAGGTAGGCGTGCCCGAAACGTGGCCTGGCGCCCATACCGTGGTCAGCGTTTCGGCGGAAGGATCTTCTCCCGGCAGCCGCCGCGCCACGCCAAAGTCGAGCAGCTTTACCTGCCCGCTCGCGTCCAGCATGATATTTTCCGGCTTGATATCCCCGTGCAGGATCCCCTTCTCGTGCGCGGCCACAAGCGCACTCGAGCACTGGATCGCGATGTCGAAGAACTGCTCCGGCGGCATGGGCTTGCCGATGGCCTGGCGCAGAGTCGAGCCCTCCACGTACTCCATGACCAGCAGAACCTCGCCGTTTTCTTCGAACACGTCGTAGATGCTGGCGATGTTGGGGTGCTGGAGCGCCGAAGCCCGCTGTCCTTCTCGCAAAAAGAGCGCGTGGTCTTCAGGAGTCAGGCCGGCGCGCCAGGACATGCGCTTGATAGCCACCGTCCGCTTCAGTCTGGAGTCGACCGCGCGGTAGACCTCGCCCATTCCCCCTGCGCCCAGCCGGGCCTCGATCACGAATCTGCCGACAGTCTTCCCCGTCAGATCGAATTGCGCCGGAGGAGTTTTGACCTGGTCGGGAAATTCCGGCATTGGGCAGCGGGTCCCCCCTTGGACCTTTTTTGCCTCATCCTACGTCGAACCAGACCCCGAAACAATAGCTGGGGCGCCATCGTATACTCGATATATGTCCATTGTGCGCAACATAGCGGGAGTGGCGAAGGGAATGAGTATCACCTTTCGCGAGATGCTGAACCCGACCGAGGTAGAGAACTACCCCGACGGGCCGGGCCCCAACCGCGGCGCTCATTTTCAGGACCGGTTCCGCGGCGCTCATGTGCTCCAGCGCGATGAGAACGGTCTGGAGAAATGTGTTGCCTGCTTCCTCTGTGCGGCAGCCTGCCCCGCCAACTGTATTTACATCGAGGCGGCCGAGAATACGGCGGAGAAGAGAATCTCCAGTTCCGACCGCTATGCCAAGGTCTACAACATCGACTACAACCGCTGCATTTTTTGCGGTTACTGCGTGGAAGCCTGTCCCACCGATGCCATCACCCATGGCCATGGCTTTGAGCTGGCGTCATTGAACGCGACCACCCTCATCCATCGCAAGGAAGACATGCTGGTGCCGCCCATCAGTCCTGTTAGCATCGGTTGATGCAAGCGACCGAAAACGATGACCGGAAGCGGATTTTCCACGTCAGCAGCCGGGAAACCATCATGGGTTTGCGTGACGAAATTCTGCGCATGCATGGTTTTGAGGTGGACTCGACTGTCTATTCACGCCAGGCCGTGGATCAAGTTGCCTGGAAAGACTACGACCTGGTTTTGATCGACGTCGAGGCGGATGTCCGGGTCCAGAGCGCCCAGGAGCTATGCGACGAAATCAAGAAGGTAAATCCGGATCAGCACGTTGCATTTGTGTGCAATTACCGCGTCGCCATCGATAGTGACTGCCCCGACGAGATCATCCGCTCCGAATTCAACCCCGAGGCCATGGTCCGCGGCGTAAAAGAAGCTCTGGAAAAGAACGAAGAAAGTGACAAGGACCGCGGCGTGACTGGCTAGCTAAGCTAGAGAATAGACCATGCTTTCGCTGTTTTTTGCACTCCAACTCACCACAAAAACGTCATCCTGAGCGGAGCGCGTCACAGATTTCTCGCGTGACACAGCGCTTGATGGCGCGGAGTCGAAGGACCCCGAGGGTGCTTATCTTACCCATGCTGTTCGAAGCTTTTCAACCACGAAGCCCGCACCTGACGACCCGCAACGGTCTTTCCGTGGGGGCCGAAAACAAGAACTGCTAGCATCTTGCTATGGCTGGCAGCTACATCTACATTCTCGGCAGCCATACGGGCACGCTTTACATTGGCATCACCAGCAACCTGTATTGGCGCGTCATGCAACATAAAGAGGGCACGTGGGAAGGTTTCACTGCGGCCTATGGCTGCAAGCGCCTGCTCTACTTTGAGGGTTACGAAGACATTCGCACAGCCATCGCTCGGGAAAAACAACTCAAAGGCTGGCGGCGCGAAAAGAAGCTCAACCTCATTCGAACGATTAATCCCGAGTGCAAAGATTTAGCACAGACGTGGGGATGGAAGATGATCACAGTGCATGAAAAGATGTACCCGTGACCATCCAGTGCGTACCGCACGCAAGATCCTGCTCTCGGGATTCGGTGGTTGAAAAGCCCCGAACAGCATGGGCAAGATGAGCACCCTCGGGGTCCTTCGACTCCGCGCATCAAGCGCTGTGTCACGCAATCAATCTGTGAGGCGCTCCGCTCAGGATGACGATTTTGTGGGAGTTTTGACGAAAAACATCCCAAACAAATTAGCGCTTATGAAACGTTGTCCTGGGTAAGCTCAGACCACGCAGAGGAGCCCCGAAGGGACGGCTGGCCCCCTGCCCATCTTGCCCGCTAACTGGCCTTTTTCCGCGGCTGCGCCGCCTGGAACTCCGCCCGCAGCGCCGCTTCGTGCATCGGCTTCTCGTGCAGCAACAATTGCGTCGCCTCCAGGTGCGCATTGGCGTGGAACCAATCCTGCACGATGTTGTCATGCAGCAGATTAAGCACCGCCAGCAGAGACATCCCCTGGTGGTGAGCCATCCACTCCTTCACCAGCTTGGGCGTCCTGGTCGATTCCTGATAGTCCGCCGCCTCATAGAAGCCGAAAGCGCCCATCCAGCCCATCTTAGCCATGCGCTTGAGGTTGCGCAGTGCCTCCACCGGCTCGATGCCCAACGCCAGGCAAGTGGAATAGGGCGAAATCACGGGTCCTGCCACCGCGTCCCACTTGAGCGCGATGGGTGGAATCCCGAACGCCTGGTAATGATAATGACCGTGGTCGTCGATGCCCGCCCACCCCGATTCCGAGATGCCCCACGGGATCCCGTGCTCCTTTCCGAACGCGCGCTGGATAGCCACTACGCCGCTGAGTGTGCGCGAGACCAGCGTGTCCGGATAGCTGCGCATCCAGATAGACGGCATCAGATACTCGAACATGGTACCCGTCCACGAGATGAGCACGGGATGCCCATAGGCAATGGTGTGGATGCGGCCCAGCTTGAACCAGCTTTGCTGCGGCGCTTCTCCCTTGGCTACGGTAATGAAGGCGGCGATACGGGCCTCGCTGCATAACAAGTCATAGCAGGCCTGATGCAGATGCTGGCGCTCGATCTCATAGCCGATCGAGAGCAGCAGCCGCGACTTATCCATCAGGAAGCCGAAGTCCATTTCGGTTGCGAAACGCATCGCCTCGGAGGAAAGATCCTTCAGCCCGCCGGCGAGCACTTTCAGGCCTTCCCGCGCCGGCCCTAAAGCAATGCGCAGCTCTTCGGCGAGCAGCACCAGCGGCGAATCGGAGGCCAGACTGGTAGAGGCCCGGGCGATGCGGGAATCCAGATCGGCAGCCAAAACACTGGCGGCGCCGGTCTGGACGGAAGCCGCGGTCTCCGCTACGCCCTGCAACTGAGGCAAAGCCAGCAGCGGCGCGAACTGGGGCAACAGCCACGGCATGTAATCGCGAATTATTATGACCAGCGCCCGTATCCGGCGGTGCGTTTCAGCCAGCCACCACGCTGCCTCGCCGGTTGCCGGCCCCGCCAACTCTGGCGCGTCCACTGTGGAAAGGGCCCAGGTGATCCAGGCGTCGGCACTCGCCTCCCCCGCCGGCGGAGCCAGGGCCTTCAACCCGGCCGGCGCGTCCGGCAAACTCGTGAGCAGCTCCCAATGATCGCGAATGCCGGAAAACAAGGCCGGATCGAGCAGTCGCTCGCGCAGAAGGCTGCGGCAACCGGTGCGCAAGGTATAGAACGAAGCCGCCAGGTTGCCGCTATCGACCGAAGAAATCGTAATCGGACGAATAGGCGCAAGCGTGCGGGTGTCGTACCAGTTGTAAATATGTCCGCGAAACTTCTCCAGCTTGTCGTAGGTCTGCAAGCTGGCCTCAGTCAGTTCAACAAATTCCGGAATGGTCAAATAGCCGAACGTGATGGCTGCCTGCCGCGCGTTGAGCAATAGTCCGAAGTTGGTGGGCGAGACCCGCGCCGCCTCAAACAGACCTTCTTCTTCGACATTATCGGGAATCATGTAATTGTGACTCTCGCCGCCAAACTGGTTGAAGTAGCGCCAGGTCTTCAGCGCCAGCTGGCGCAGGAACCTATCTTCCTCGGCTGTGAGCTGCGGCCTGGCCTGCTGCGGCGGGCTGTTGAGCCATGCAGTGAGCCCTATGGCAAATCCCCACAGGATAAGAATCGGCAGGGCTACGAAAATAGATTCCGGATGGCGCAGAAAGACCAGCACTCCGACAATCAGCGCCACCAGCGGAGTCAGGGCCAGGTAGCGGTCGACCGGGGTGCGGCTTTTGGCTGTCGATTCGGCCTCGGCAGCGGTTTCCCATTCCAGCAGACGTTGCCCGGTGATGAAGCTGCGCACCAGCGAGCGAATGATCGCATCCAGCGCCAGCAGGGTCTGGTGGGGCAGGTAAATCAGGTTGAGCAGGGCGATAAAGGTGCCCTGCCAAAAGCCGCTGAAAGCATCGCGCATGGCGCCTGGCAGCTTGGTGACATAGGCTCGGCCCACGCTGAACACCAACTGGACCAGGGTGGGCACGAACATCAGGAACAGAGTGACCACGGTCCAGTAGAGCGCGCCGCCAGGCAGTCCCAGCCATCCGGCGAGCAGCAGGGCAAAGGTAGAGACTTCCACCAACGAGCGGCGCAGGTTGTCGAAGATTTTCCATCGCGAGATGGTGGCGATGGGATTGCGCACATACCGGCCGGATTCATCCGGAACCTTGGAAAACAGCCATTGCGCGATCTGCCAGTCACCCCGAAGCCAGCGATGTTTACGCCGGGTGTAGGCACTGTAGTGCGATGGGTAATCGTCGATGACCTCAATGTCCGTGGTCAAGCCGACCCGGGCATACGAGCCCTCGATCAGATCGTGGCTGAGCAGGGAATTGCGCGGAAAGCGGCGATCCAGAACCGCATGCAGGGTGTTGATCTCGTAAATGCCCTTGCCGGTAAAGATGCCCTCTCCATACAGGTCCTGATACGCATCGGAGATCGCGCGCGTATAGATGTCGAATCCCGTCTGCCCGGAGTAGATGGAGGCCAGGCGCGAGCGCGATGCCGATTGCACGCTCACTCCAACTCGCGGCTGCAGGATGCCATACCCCTCGGTAACAATGCGCAGTTCGGGATCGATGATGGCGCGATTGAGCGGATGCGCCATAGCCCCGATCATGCTATGCGCCGTGCCCCGCGGAAGCTGGGTATCGGAGTCCAGGGTGATGACGTATTGCGCGTGGGTGAGCGCACTCAGGTTGCCGGCCTTCACCGGGAAGGGATCGAACTGGCCTTTGAGCAGCTTGTTGAGATCCAGCAGCTTGCCCCGCTTGCGTTCCCAGCCCATCCACACCCCCTGGCGCGCATTGAAGATGCGGTGGCGGTGCAGCAGAAAGAACGATCCGGCTCCGGCATTGGCATAGCGTTCGTTTAGTTCGTTGGTGAGCTGAATGGCCAGGTCCACCAGGGGATCGGTATCGTTTTGCCGCGGGCGCGTGACCGAGTCGGGAAGATCGGTAAGCAGGCCAAAGTGTATGTTGCGATCCTGGTTGGCCAGGTAGCGGACCTCGAGATCGTCAAACAGCTCCCGTACCTGCTTTTCCTTCATCAGCAGGGCAGGGATCACAACTAACGTGGTAAACGGCTGCGGCACCCCTTTGGAGAAGTCGAGCTTGGGCAGCGCATACGCCTTGAAGACCGCGGTCACCGTGTTGTTCACCAGGTCCACCGCGCCCTGCGTCACCGGGAGCAGTAACAGCAGGAAGGCCAGGGTAAGGCCGCCGAAGATCGGGTAAGTAGGCACCAAAGGAGCCAGGATAAGGCCGATCAGCACCACGGTGATGATCTGGATCCCTCCGATATAGAAATCATCCGCGTTGTTCCAGATGGTCTGCCGCAGGCGGTCGATGAAGCGAGGGCGATAGCCCACCCGCGAGGCAAGCTGGGGAAAGCCTCGATCGATAATGTAGTAGCCGACATGTCCGCGCCGGGCGCGAAGGCGAGCATCCTCGACGCGGTGTTTTTCCTTTGATTCCAGGGCCAATTTCAGCGCGGCCTGGGCCACTTCCAACTCCGAGCAATCGGAGTAGCGCGCAATCTCTGCCACCCGCTTTCGATAGGCCTCCCGGCTGTCGAAGTCCATAAACCGGTAAGCATTGACGGGGTCCTGCTGCAGAACGGGGTCGTAGACCACCAGCGGCTCGATCAGCGTGAACCAATCGGCGTACCCGATATCGCGCAGGCTTCTCATGCGCGTCTTCAGCAGTTCGGCGCCGGCCTCGGTGTGCGATGCCTCATCCTGAAGGACCCCATTGGCCTGCACGATGATCTCTTCCAGCAGCAGGAACTTCATTACCGGCGCCAGGGCCCATAGCTCTTGCAGCTCCAGTGCATCGTATTGCTGCACCTGGTCGATAAAGGTCTTGATCGCGTCGGCGTTATATTCCGACCCCGTAGCCTGCAGATATGCGTCCGCCACGGTTACAATGCGGGGCTCGTCGTTCTCCTGGTCGCGGATGGTGCGCGGCAAACGCCCAAGCTTCTTGCGTACGGTAGAGACCTCGACCACCACGGAGCGCAGAAGCCGCGGGTTTTGCCGCAACTCGAGCAGCGGGTCCAGCGGCTCTCCCGGCAGGTAGGTAGGCACAGGCCGGGCATCGAGCACTACGAAAAGCTGGTCCAGCGATTGCGCGGTTGCGTC
>CAWCKO010000013.1:0-176542 GCA_963796145.1 uncultured Acidobacteriaceae bacterium
CCGGGGGAGCGCTGCCCGCGAGGGTGTGCAGAGCCAGTTCCACGATGTCAGTGACGACCGCCGGGTCCGGCCCAGCGCCGGCCGGGCAGGGCAGCTCGCGCACGGTGACCGGGCTGTACGGCAGCCACCCGGTCCGCCGCCGGACCTGGCTGTCCAGGCTGGACCCGGCCCGCGGATCCGGCCCGGCCTGGTCCATCAGCCGCCGGATCGGCTGGGCGGCCGCGGCCACGTGCCGCCGGATCTGCTCCAGGTAGGGCCGCGCGTCGTCCGGGACGAACCGGCGGAGCAGGTCCACGCTCAGCGTGGCCGCGGTGAGCTCCTGCACCGGCCCGTCGTGCAGGAAGTCCGCCACCGTGGCCCGCTCCGCCGCGCGCAGCCCGCGGACGCTGGCCAGCAGCTGGCCGCCGGGGCTGGCCCGCTGCGCTGGCCGGCCGCCGCGTCCGCCCCGCGGCCGGCCGCGTTCCCGGCCAGGCCCGCACTATTTGAACGCCCCGGCCCGGTGGCCGAGCGCATCGCATCGACCGCCGACAGCAGGTCTGCGGGCTGGAACGGCTTGCTCAGGCAGGCCACGCCTGCCGGCGCCCGGTCGGTAGCCCGCCGGTGACGAGCAGGCAGCGCCGGGCCGAATCGGGGTCCGCGGCGCGCAGCTCCTCGATCAGCACGGTGCCCGGCTCGCCGCCCAGGTGGGCGTCGATCAGCAGCACGTCATAGCCGGCCGGGCGCAGTTCCCGGGCTTCCCGGGCCGATCCGGCCACGTCTACCTGGTACCCGGACCCGGTGAGCACCCGGCGGATGAGGACGCGGACGGCCTCCGTGTCATCGAGGACGAGCACCCGCGGGCCGGCCGGCCTGCGGCCACGGCGCCTCCCCCGCTGGCAGGACGGCCGCGGCGGGTCGTCCCACACAAGTCATCCCACTACAATGGTATTATTCTGTGTACTTACAGTACATCAAGCCCGAGGCGGGCGGGTTACCTCTCCCGTTTCCGGGGAGGTGCGAGGGGGCTCCGATGGGCAAGGCATCCGGCGATGAGGCCGATGGTGCGCGGGGCAAGATCCGCGTGTTCCTGCTCGATGACCACGAGGTGGTGCGGCGCGGGCTGCACGATCTGCTCGACGCCGAGGCCGACATCGAGGTGATCGGCGACGCGGGACCGCGGCGTCGGCGCATGAACGGATGCTGGTCCTGCGCCCGATGTCGCCCTGCTGGACGTGCGGCTGCCCGATGGGGACGGCGTGTCGGTCTGCCGGGACATCCGGTCGCGCTGCCCGGCACGGCCTGCCTGATGCTCACCGGCTACGGGGACGATCAGGCGCTGCTCGGCGCGATCATGGCCGGAGCGGCCGGCTATGCGATGAAGCAGGCCTCGTCGGCGGACTGGTCGGCGCGGTCCGGGCGGTGGCGGCCGGCCGGTCCACCCTCGACACCGATGCCGCGCAGCGGGTGATGCGGCGGCTGCGCGGAGGACCGCCACCGACCAGTCCGTGGCCGACCCTGTCGGCGCAGGAGAAGCGGGTGCTCGACCTGATCGGGGACGGGCTGACCAACCGGCAGATCGCCGAGCGGATGTACCTGTCCGAGAAGACGGCCAAGAACTACGTCTCGGCCGTGCTCAGCAAGCTCGGCATGCAGCGCCGGTCGCAGGGGCCGCGCTGGCCGCCCGGCTCGCCACGCCCGCCGAATTAGTGCCGATTATGGCGTATATATCACGTTAAGTTTCTCTTTCCGGCTTAGCGCTACACGTTTTTCCTCTATCCAACGGCAGGATTAAGGAAAAGCAAAGAGAACGCGCTAAGGAAGTGGTGCCACGCGCATTGATGGGCATATCGTGTGCGGTGCCTGACGCCTAGCAGGGAAGGAGAATGGAAACCGACATGACGTGCCGACCCCGCATCGTGCGCGTGCCTGTGCGGATGATGCTCTGCCTGGTGGTGGCCGCGACCACGGTCATCCTGCCCGGGGTGGCCGCCACGGCCGCGCCGCTCAAGAGAACCTGCGTACCCTGGCAGGCGCTGCCGGTCACCGCGCCGGACGGCCAGCAGTACCTGGTCCGCAACAAGCCCAGCACCAACGGCAACGACGACGGCATGTGTGTCGCGGTCGCCGGGTCCGCGGGCTTCACGGTCACCAAGTCGCCCGGCATCCCGACATCGTCCACCGTGCGCGCGTACCCCTACATCGGGACCGGGTGCTTCGCGGGCGCCTGCGCCGGGACGACGGCCGCCACGGCGCTGCCCCGGGCTGGATCGCTCGGGGACTTCACCGTGAGCTGGGCGACCAAGACCCCGAAGCGCAGCGGGGTGTGGAACTCATCGCTGGATCTGTGGATCGGCCCGCACATCGGGATGGGCATCACGGAGATGATGATCTGGCTGCAGTACAGCAAGCCGTCCTGGTGGGTAAAGCTGTATCCCAAGGTCAAGATAGACGGCGCGAATTGGTACGTGGTGCCGCATGCCACGCTGCCGGGTAAGTTCTACATTTCCTTCCGGCGGGCCTCGACCACGCACTCGGCCAGGCTGCGGCTGGCGCCGTTCATGACGGTCGCCCAGCGGCTTGGCGTGCTCAGCCCAGCCCAGCTGCTGTGGAGCGTCCAGGCTGGCTTCGAGATCTGGTCGGGCGGGCGCGGCCTGACCGTCACCCGCTTCACCGCGACCCAGTGAGCCACCGGCGGCCCGGGCCATCTGGCCCGGGCCGTTGCGCTGGGCCAAGACAGGCCGCAATTCTCTAGGGCGCAGGCGGCGGATTTTAAAAACTGATGGCGTAACGCAGTAACCCGCGCTAAACCATCAGGAGTTGTCGTGTCTGCCACCACAAACACCCCTCACCACCATTCCGGCCTGTCCCGTATTCGGAACTGGCGGCCGCTGGCCAAGCTGAGCGCCGCCGCCGCCGTGGCCGCGCTGGCCGGCGGCGCCGCGCTGAGCATGCTGTCCGGCGGTGTCGCGAACGCTGCCACCAAGCCGGCCTGGTTCATGACGGCGGGCAACATCCAGACGCTGAGCCAGTCCGACTCGGCCACCGCGGCGCACTTCTTCAACACGGCCGGGTCTTATGGGGCCGGGGCCAGCCTGGTGCAGACGCCGGTGCAGGCTGGGTACGCCACCACCCCGGTGCTGTCCTACACCTCGTACGCCCAGTTCAGCTCAGATGTGAAGAGCGGTGCGATCAAGTACCCGTACAAGTGGGTCATGTACGACCCGGAGGGACTGGTCACAGACCCCGGTTGGCGAGCAGGACAACCCGGTCAAGTACATGGAGGAGTTCGGCCAGCTGGCCCACGCGCACGGGCTGAAGGTGGTCGAGGCCCCGGCCATGGACCTGTGCTCGGTCACCGGTACGGCTTACCCCCGGCAGTCCGGGGAGACCTGCTCGCAGTGGTTCGCCCGGGTCAACATCGCCGGCGCCGCGGCCAAGGATGGCAACATCTTCATCCTGCAGGACGAGTCCAACACCCCCAACCTCAGCGTGTACGACTCGCTCTATACCAGCTCAGCAGCCCAGGCCCGGGCGGCCAACTCCGCGGTCTCGGTGTACTCCGAGGTGTCCACGGCCAACGGGACGGTCGCGCAGATGACCGCCGCGGCCAAGTCGATCAGCCCAGACGGGATGTATGTCGCCGCGCCCGGTGCCACCGCCCAGGCCGACCAGTTCTTCCAGAACATGAAGGCGGCCGGCTACTAAACAAACCACACCTCATCCGCCTACGCGGGCCCGGCTTCTGCCGGGCCCGCGCCGCTCTCTGACCCCTCCCGGTCGGCGGGCCGGGGCGTTGTGCCGGGCCCGCGCCGCAGTCTGCGCAGGACACCTATCCGCCGCACGGACCGGCGTTGTGCCCGCCCCGCGCCGCTGTCTGCCGATTCTGGTCGCCCGGGCCGTCTGGCCCGGGCCGTCTTACCTGGCCGCGGCGGGATCGGGCGGCAAACGGACCGGGCGGAATTCCCCGGCCAGGACGGGCCGCATTTCTCTGGGGCAGGGATGACTCTTCTTTGCAAACTCTTGGTGAAGGCAATAGCCAAGGAAAACTTAGGAGCAGTCAATGTGTACGTTCGGTAAAATCAGCGCCGCCCTGGGCGCCGCCGCCGTGGCCGGTGGCATCGCGCTCGGCGTCCTGTCCGCTGGGGCGGGCGCCGCCTCGGCGGCGACCAAGCCGGCCTGGTTCATGACCGCCAGCAACGTCCAGTCGCTGAGCCGGGCCGACTCGGCCACCGCGGCCTACTTCTTCAACACGGCCAGCTCCTACGGTGCGGGCGCCAGCCTGGTAAGACGCCCGTGCAGGCCGGCTACGCGACCACCCCGGTGCTGTCCTACACCTCCTACGCCCAGTTCAGCTCGGACATCGCCAGCGGCGCGATCAAGTACCCGTACAAGTGGGTCATGTACGACCCGGAGGACTGGGCCGCGACCCCGGTCAACGAGCAGCAGGACCCGGTCAAGTACATGACGCTGTTCGGCCAGCTGGCCCACGCCAACGGGCTGAAGGTCGTCCAGGCCCCGGCCCTGGACCTGGCCAGCGTCACCGGCACGCTCCTCCCCCGCCAGTCCGGCGAGACGCTGCGTCCAGTGGTTCGTCCGGGTCAACATCGCCGGCGCGGCCGCCACCGCGGCGACATCTACATCCTCCAGGACGAGTCGAACACCACCACCTGAGCCAGTACGCCTCGCTCTACACCAGCCGGCGCCAGGCCCAGGCCGCGAACTCCGCGGTCAAGGTGTTCTCCGAGGTCTCCACGGCTAACGGCACGCCGGCCCAGATGACCGCGGCGGCCGAGTCGATCAGCCCGGACGGCTACTACGTCGCCGCGCCGGGGGCCATCCCGCAGACCGACCAGTTCTTCCAGAACATGAAGACCGCAGGCTACTAAACCCGCAACCCCAACCCAGCGCGGGCCCGGCAACTGCCGGGCCCGCGCTTGTCCGTGCCGCACCTGTCAGTGCAGGGATCTCACCCCGGCGCGGAAGGCCGCGACGGCCGCTGGCCCGCTGAGCCGCCAGTTCTGGTGGTAGAGGCCCTGGTGCTGGGCCACGTCGAACCAGATCAGGCCGAGCAGCCGGTCCCGGCGGAGGCCGGCGAACAGGCCGGGAATCTTCGCTGCCTGGCCGGCCCGCGGCCCGATGCCGACCTCGGAGACGAGGATCGGCTTGCGGGTGAACCGCCGGACGTTCTGCACGGTGCTGCCGATCACGGTCTTGAACGTGTCGGCCGGCGGTGAAGTAGTAGCCGTCCACGCCGATCCAGTCCACGTAGCGCGGGCCTGGCCACCAGTTGCGGATCCTGCCCAGTGGCGCGGTTCCCCCGCTGATGTCCCATAGCCAGGTCACGTTGATCGCGTCCGAGTTGCGGAACACCGTCACCACGTGCCGCCAGGCGGCCACCCACCGCGCCGGGCTGGCGTGCCGCCAGCCCCAGGGGTACCAGCCGGCCATCCGCCTCGGGGGCGAAGCTCATGATGACCTGGCCGCCGTAGCGGCGGACCTGCCCGGCGAACCGGTGCAGGTAGCGGTCTCAGTGGCCGTCGGCGATGGCGGCCAGGGAGGCGTGCCAGGGCTGCATGTGCACCAGCACGACCGCTCCGGCCCGGGCGGCCGCGGTAGCAAACCGGGCCCGGAAGCTGCCTGCCCCATTGGCTGTAGTAGACGGTGATGTTGGGCTGGCGGCCGGCGACCGAGGTGAAGTGCGTCACCGGCCGGTAGGTGCGTGGGCGTGTTGCGCTCGACGACGCCCAGGTAGTGCAGCGGGCCGGGGTTGCCGATGGCCGACTGCGGGTAGGGCGCGGAACTGGCCGGGGGCAGCACGGAGACCTGCGCGCGCACCGCGGCGGCGCTCATGCCGGAAGAACCACAGCGCGGAGCCCGCACCAGCCACCGTGATGGTCACTCCCACGCCGCGATGAGCGCGGCGACCAGCCTGGCCTTATTCATTGACGAGCACCTCCGCGGCGGGGAACCGGGGGGCCGGAGAGGGTGACTTCCACCTTCTTCCGGGTGACCCAGCCCTGGCGGTGGCAGGTGGCCATGCCGTAGAAGCGGATCTGGCGCAGGACCAGGAGGTACCACAGGGCGGCGAACGGCAGCAGCGCCGTTGAGGCCAGCCAGGCCGGCCAGCGCTGGTCGGAGCGGCGCACGGTGATCAGCCGCATGGCCACCGCGAGCGGCCAGGCGACCAGGGCGATGCCGCTGGCGAAGACCAGGTTCCGGGTGGCGGGCCAGGCGAACGGCACCGCCAGGGACACCGCGACCGAGGCGAAGAACGCGTACTGCTGGTACAGCACGAACCACCAGGCGTAGGAGCGTGGCCGCAGGTAGCGGATCCGCCACAGCGTCCGGATCGTGGAGGCCCGCATCCAGCGGGTCCACTGGCGCAGGTGGTGCGACAGCGTCTCCGGGTACACCGGCATCGACACCGCGGTGGGCTGATGGACGGCCCGCCCGTGCAGCAGCGCGAACAGGGTCAGCGCGGTGTCATCGCCCAGCGTCACCGGGATGCCGAAGAATCTCTCCTCCAGGTAGGCGGGCAGGAAGCGGTGGATCAGCCAGCCCCGGTAGAGCGAGAACGCGCCCGGGTTGATCACCACGTTCCCGCCGGCGACGCTCTGCGCGCTCATGGTGAACAGCTGGAAGGCCAGGGACCGCATGCCCATGGCCCGGGTGAGAAGGTTGGTGGTCAGGTTGTAGGCCATCTCCAGGCCCGCCACCGAGACCACTTCGCGGTCGGCGAACGGCTTGAGGCCTTCCTCGATGGCCCGGCGCTCCAGCGCCGAGTCGGAGTCCATCGTGGCGTAGATGTCGGCCTGCGGGACCGCCCGGAACGCCGCCGCCTGGGCGTGCTTCTTGCCCTGGTTGTCCTGGCGTATCCAGACGAATTCGGTGCCGGACCGGTGCGCCTCCCAGCGGGCCCGGACCGCCGCGTAGTTCTCGGTGGAACCGTCATCCACCACGATCACCCAGTCCAGCGGCCGGGTCTGGGCGAACAGGGAGTAGATGGTCCGGTCCAGGATGGCCGGATCCTCGTTGTAGCAGGGGATCACGGCGGCCACCGCCAGCCGGTCCAGCTTGGCCTGCTGTGCCTCGGACACCGTGAACGGGCGCTGCAGCCAGGCCAGCGCCGAGCTGGGTCAGCACGAACCCGAGGCTGAGCGCCCACACGCAGTACATCAGGTCCGCCGTCGGGGAGGTGGCCCCGATAGCCCGGCGGTGCAGGTAGAGCGACCCGGCTGCGATCATCGTGAGCGGGACGAGCACCATTCCCCGGCGCGGCCGGAAGGTGACGTGCGGGATCTGGTACGCGGCGGTGCGCCGTGGTTACGGGTCGGTGGCCTGCTTGTTGCGCCGGAAGAGTAGCCGTACGGTCAATGTCACGAGCAGGGTCGAGCACGCCGATATCCCGAACACTATCCAGATGACGCTCCCGAACCCCGGGCCAGCTTTCATCGATTTGTCCCCCAGAGATTGTGTCAGTTGGCCGATCGTCATCATAAGCCTGCATGATCGAGGAAATCCTCCCGCCGAGTGATCGCGGCTATGTCAACGGGGATTGCATCATTCCGCAAACTCAGGTCGGAAGCAAATCGCTACGGGGGGATCTTTCAATTAATGTGTCAAAATCCCAGGCGACCTAACAATAAGCGTATATGTACTAAACCCCGTGATTACCGGGGAACGGCGCCGATCGCGGCAAGCCTCATTCGACTTTCTCGATTGGGATAATAGGATAGCAGGCCTAACGTCGCTAGCTGGGAGTTTGCTAGAAAGATCGGGGCCGTAACCGCGACGCGGATCATGGATGGGGACGAATCGCCGCCTGTCCGGCATAGCCGTTTCCTGGGTTATTCTGCTGACTGCGGCCGCCTGATTCAAAGAATTCGGCCGATGGTGGATATTGATTTCCCGAGAGCCGGAATGGGGTACGCTGTCGGGCGTTCAAACACCGGGTCGTGGCCAGTGCGCGAAGGTTGCCCGATTCTGGCATAATCCGCGCCTTACTCATTGAAATGGCCCGGGCCCCGCAGTCAATCGACCGCAGCCGAAGCTAGGAGCATGTTCGTGTCGAAAGTAATTCCATCCAGGACCGCGCTGGCCGCGCTGGCCGCGGCCGGCGCCGCCCTGGCCGGGGCGCTCGCGGTGGCCGGCCCGGCCAGCGCGGCGGCAGTGCCGCCCCGCATGCCCGCGCACCTGGGCCATAGCCACAGCCACGGCCATGGCCGCCGCGCGCTTCCCCCGGTGTTCTCGGACTGGCCGATGTTCCGGGCCAACCCCAGCCACACCGGGGTGTCACCGGAGACCGCGATCAGCACCACGAACGCGTCGTCGCTGGCCCAGACGTGGACCGCGAAGCTGGGCACCACCAGCGACACCTCGCCGGCCGTGGTGATGAACACCACCCTGCGCAAGGCGCTGGTCTACGCGGGTGCCAACAACCACTTCAACGCCTACCCGGCGGGCGGTGGCGCCGCGGTGTGGAGCTACAAGCTGCCCGCCGGGGTGGTGGAGACCTCACCCGCGGTGTTCAGCGGCGTCGTGTATATCGGCTCCACCGCGGGGACGCTCTACGCGCTGAACGCCACCACCGGCACGCTGATGTGCTCGTACAAGGCGGGCGGGCCCATCCTGGCCTCCCCGGTCGCCGTCGAATCGGCCACCGGACCGGTGGTCTACGACGGCACCATCCCGGGCAACGGCGCGATCGGCGCGGAATTCGCCATGAACGGCCCCGGCAGCACGGCCGGCCACTGCACCCAGGCCTGGAAGTTCACCAGCTTCGCGGTCACCCCCGGCGGCACCTGGTCGTCGCCCGCGTACGCGACCGACGCCCGGGGCGTCCCACTGGTCGTGTTCGGCAGCAAGGACCAGGACGACGCGGTGTACGCGCTGAACGCCCGCACCGGCGCGCTGGTCTGGCGGTACCGGACCAGCACGGCCAGCCTGGCCGACGTGGGCGCCTCGCCGGTCATCTCCACGCCCGGGCAGAACGGCTTCGCCAGCGGCGTCGTCTACGTCCCCGGCAAGGACAAGACGGTCTACGCCCTCAACCTCACCACCGGCGGCCTGATCTGGAAGTACGCCCTGCCAGGCGGCGGCAACCCGACCGGCAGCAGCGGTGACGTGGCCGGCGCCGCGCTGCTGGGCAGCCGGCTCTACGTCCCGTCCGACAAGGGCATGTACGCGCTCAACGCGATCACCGGGACGCTGGTCTGGCACGTGCTCAGCACGTCCACGTTCTACGCCTCGCCCGCCATCACCGGGCCGGCTGGCCGGATGGTGCTGGTGGACGTGGACAACGAGGGCCGGATGTGGGTGCTGAACCAGGCGACCGGCGCCACGCTGTGGGAGCAGAAGCCCGCCTATGCCTTCTGGGCCTCGCCGGCCGTGTCGCAGGGCCACATCTACGTGGCCGGGCTGGACGGCGTGCTGCGCAGCTACGCACCCGCCGCGTAGCGGGCTGGCTGTGGGAGGGCCGGGCCCGGCCGGGCCCGGCCCTCCGCGGGATGAGTCTCCGGCCGGCGCGTTGACACTCGCAGCGTGCATACAGTATGCATGGGACAGCCACCCCCAAGGCTCAGGAGGGCGGCATGACCCCGGCGCATCTTGTCCTCGACGGGGTATCTGTCGTACTCGGCGGATCCCTCATCCTCGACCAGCTGTCGCTGACCGTGGCCGAGCGTGAATTCGTCGGCATCATCGGGGTCTCCGGCGGCGGCAAGACCACCCTGTTACGGACGATCGCGGGCCTGCTGCCCACCGCGGCCGGCTCGGTGACGCTGGGCGGCGTCCCGGTGCTCGGGCCCAGCCCGCGCACCGCCATGGTCTTCCAGCACTTCGGGCTGTTCCCGTGGAAGACGGTCCGCGGCAACGTGGCGTACGGCCTGCAGGTCCAGGGCCGCGGCCCAGAGCAGGCCCGGGTGCCGCGCCTGCTGGACGCGCTGCACCTGGCGGACGTGGCCGACCGCTATCCGGCCCAGCTGTCCGGCGGGATGAAGCAGCGGGTCGGCATCGCCCGCGCCCTCGCCGTCGAGCCCGAACTGCTGCTGCTGGACGAGCCGTTCAGCGCGGTCGACGCGATCACCCGGGAGGATCTGCAGAACGAGGTGCTGCAACTTTGGGAGCGGCACCAGCGGATGACCGCGCTGCTGGTCACCCACGACATCGACGAGGCCATCCTGATGGCGGACCGGATCATCGTCATCTCCGGGCCGCCCGGGCACATCACCCGGGAGCTGACCGTCGGCCTGCCCCGGCCACGCACCAGCCAGGACGTCCGGGCCCACGCGGACTACCCGCGGCTGCGGAAGCTGCTCTGGGACGCCCTGCAACGGGCCCCGGCCCCGCTCCCGGAGCCAGCATGACCGGGACCACGGCCGGGCAGGACCGGCCGGCCCGCACCCGGCCGGCCGCCCGGCGGCGGCGCCGTCACCTGAGCCCCGGCCAGCGCTGGGCGCTGCGGCTGGCCTCGGTGGCCGCCATCCTGGTCGCCTGGCAGATCTACGGCAGCCTGCTCAACCCGATCCTGCTGTCCAGTCCCACCGCGGTGCTGGCCGCGGCCGTCGACATGGTCCGGGACGGCAGCCTCCCGCAGGCCCTGGCGGCCAGCCTGGTCGTGCTCGGCCTCGGCCTCAGCTCCGGCATCGTCGCCGGGGTCGCCCTGGGCCTGCTGGCCGGCCGGAGCGAAACCGTGGCCGCCCTGCTCGATCTCCCGGTCAGCGCGTTATACGCCACCCCGGCGGTGGCCCTGATCCCGCTCATCGTGCTCTGGTTCGGCTTCGAGACCACGGCGAAGACCGTCGTGGTCTTTCTGTTCGTCGTGTTTCCCGTGCTCATCAACACCACCCGGGGGGTCCAGGAGACCGACCCGGAACTGATCGAGGTCGCGCGGACCTTCTGTTCCTCCGAACGGCGCATGTGGGCGGACCTGATCCTGCCCTCGGCGCTGCCCTTCATCGTGACCGGGATCCGGCTCGCGATCGGCCGCGCGCTCATCGGCGTGATCGTGGCCGAGTACTACACCGCGCTGTCCGGCCTCGGCGACCTCATCGCGAAGAACGCCAACTCATTCCAGACCGCCCGCATGTTCGTGCCCATCGTGGTCATCGCCCTGCTCGGGGTGCTGCTCACCGCCGCCCTCGAATGGGCCGAGCGCCGCCTGGCCCGGTGGCGGGCCACCGCGGCGTGACCAGTACCACCTATCAGCCGCTCCGAAGGAGATCCCAGCCATGCGACGCTTATCGACCGCCGCCGGACTCAGCACCGTTTTCTTTGCTGCGCTGCTGGCCGCCGCTGGCGGGTGCAGCAGCACGCCCGCGGCCAGCACCGCACCGGCCAGCACGGTCATCAACCTCGGGCTGCCCACCAGCGTCACCAGCTTCGCCAACGCCGATGTGGCCGTGGCCCAGGCCGAAGGGTACTTCCGGGCCGAGCACCTCACCGTGAACGTGAAGAACCTCGCCTCCGGCGTACCGGTGGTACAGGGCGTGGTGGGCGGGTCGCTGGACATCGGCGCGACCAGCTTCGAGCCGGTGGCTAACGCCGTGAACCTGGCCTATCTGCTGATGGCATTTCTGGGGGTCCTCCGCTGGCCGCGGATGGCAGGCGCTATGGTGGCCCTGATCGCCCTGCGTAGCCTGTTGCTGGCCACCGTGGAGGCGCCCGAAGCGCGCTACACCCTGGAGTGTTTTCCGCTGTTATTCATCCTGGCTGCCTGCTATTTGACGACCCGGGTGGTGCCCGGCGGAAACTTGGGTTGGAAGACCGCGCCGGCAATCGGTGAGTTATAGCGAATGTTCGTATAAGTGGCTGTGCGCATATCACCGGAAGGCTGGTAGAAGATCTGCTTGAGGCTGATCCCCCGTGCGGGATCGACCCAGATCGTCACGTGGTTGAACATGTTGGCCACGTTTTGTTGCACTGGCACCAGGTCGAGCTTGGCCACCGACACTCCATCCATGGTTTCGGTCTTCAGCAGGCTCACTTTCCAATTGGCCTCCAGGTTGGCGCCGCTGCCGCCGAAGCCCAGGGTCAGGAAGCTTTCCCACTGGCCACGGTTGGCTCCCGCCCGAATGACGGTCAACTGCTTGATGGTGGGCTCAAAAAAGTTGGCTTCGCCGTCGTCGAAAGTCACCGTTTTGGGCGCATCCTTCCCGTTGTCCTGCTTGATGTACGCAGCCACCCGCGTGGCCCCCTTCTTGCGCTCGTAATAGATGGTGCCCGTCTGCACATCGTGGTCCTGCACCACTGCCTGGAACTGGTCCCAGCTAAAATTCGCCTGCGCACTTTGAAACTTCGCTGCCGCGCCATTCAGTTGGTCGATGACTTTCTGCAAATCTGCGTTGCCGGCCGGCGGTGCGGTTTGAGCCCGCAATGAACCTGTGAGTGAAACCACTAAACCCAGGCACAGCAACGCAATTCTTTTTCCTGCATCAACCATGGATCTCCTTGTCGGCTGTTGGACGAGGTGTAGCCGCCCCGGGTTTCCTTTTGCTAGCGATGTGCCCACACCCGATACTGGGTCACCTGGCCGCTCGCGTCCTTCTGCTCCCGGTAACGATCGATCTGCACGTTGCCGGAAATAGCCTGGATGCGCTGCAGCAACTCCGCCTTGAGTTTTTCGTCGTTGCTGGTATCGGCGAGCTGGTCGGCGCCAATCTGGTAAGTCCATGCGTTGGGGCCATTAGCCCGGACCAGAATGTCCTTGGTCGAGGTCAGGGTTTCCTGGGGGCGATCGCGGTAGTTGATCAGACGCGGGGAAACAAAGAGAAAAATCAGAATGAGCGTCACCATTACGTCGTAATGGAAGCTGCCGCGGGGGTAAGTCCAGAACAAATAGCTCTTTATAATGCGCTGCATTTCGCCTGCAATTCTATCGTGGCCCGATCACGTCTTCGCCGCCCATGTACGGCTGCAACGCCTTGGGTATGCGGACAGACCCGTCGGCTTGTTGATAATTCTCGAGGATGGCCAGCCACGTGCGCCCGATCGCCAGGCCGCTGCCGTTGAGTGTGTGTACCAGTTCGGTCTTGTTTTTGCCCTGGGGCTTGTAGCGGATATTGGCCCGCCGCGCCTGGTAAGCCTCGAAATTGGAGCAGGAAGAAATCTCGCGGTACAGCCCCTGCCCGGGAAGCCAGACCTCGAGGTCGTAAGTCTTGGACGAGGCCGCGCCGGTGTCGCCGGCGCACAGCAGCACCTTGCGATAGGGCAGCTCCAGCCGCTGCAGGATTGCCTCAGCGTGGCTGGTGAGCTTCTCATGTTCTTCATTCGACTGATCGGGGCGGGCAAACTTGACCAGTTCGACCTTCTGGAACTGGTGCTGGCGGATGATTCCACGCACATCCTTGCCGTAAGAGCCAGCCTCCGAACGGAAGCAAGGAGTGTAAGCCGTCAGGCTCACGGGCAATTGCGCCTCTTCGAGAACCTCGTCGCGATAAAGGTTCGTGACCGGCACCTCGGCGGTAGGGATCAGCCAATGGTCGCTCCCCTCGCACTTGAAGAGATCCTCGGCAAACTTGGGCAGCTGGCCGGTGCCAAACAATGAGTCGCTATTTACCAGGAAGGGAGGCAGCACCTCGAGATAGCCGTGCTCCCGAGTGTGAATATCCAGCATGAAGCCGGCCAGCGCCCGCTCCAGACGGGCCCCCAGGCCCCAGTAGACAGCAAAGCGGGCGCCGGAGATTTTTGCTGCCCGTTGCAGAGTCCAGAATGCCCAGGCTTTCCCCTAGCTCCCAATGCGCCTTGGCCGCAAAATCAAACTCCGGTTGCTGGCCCCAGCGCAGCACCTCAACGTTGTCCACTTCGCTTTTTCCCGGGGGAACGCTGTCCTGGGTCAGATTAGGGATAGCCACCAAAAGCGCCCGCATTGCCTCTTCGGCGTGCCCAGCGCTGCGCTCCAGCTCTTCCGTCTTCTGCTTCAGCTGCCGGGTCTGATCCATCACCGCAGCTATCTCGGCCTCGTCGGCGCCCGCCTTTCGGCTGCGCGCCACCTCCTGGCTGAGTTTGTTTCGCTGCGCCTGAAGCGTTTCGACCTGCGTGATCCGTGACCGCCGGTCCAGATCCAGCTCGCGAAAGTTGCCCAGCAGGGCGGCCGGATCCATGCCCCGGGCGCGCAGCTTCTCCTCCACCAGCTCCAGGTTGGCCCGCACAAAGTTCAGATCGAGCATAAGACTCAAGTCTACCGGAACCCTGCTTTCTGCTCAGTACTTCCAGCTCATGTCGGCATCGGCAGGGGCGGTCTTCTGGATGCGCTCCATGATCTTAGGCAGGTACATGGTGTTGTAGTGCAGCCGCGAGAGGGCATTGGGCAGGTTGGGGTCGCCGTTCCAGCAGTGCTCGGCCCGGTCCCCGTATTTCACCTCGCCCTCGTAGGGCACCCCATGGCCGGGTGTGCCGGTCTTGTCCAGAAAATCCTGCATCAGGTAAACGGCGTCATTGAGAAAGTAGGTGTCGGCGGAGCCCACGTACAGGTGGAGTTTGCCCTGCAGCTGAGGCCCCAGCTTGTCCCAATCCCGTTGCAGCATGGCGTTCAGGTCAAAGTGATCGTGCCAATAGGCGGCAACCTGGTGGTCGATGACCCCGGTTTGCTTGTCGAAGATCTGCGCCGGGTATCCGTCCGGGCCCACCGGGCCGTAGACCGCCTGCCAGATATCGAGTTGCTCGCCCGAGCGCCCGTGGTCGCCCAAAGCAGCCTCGTAGGCGGCGTTATCCCGCAGGGACATCAGCGTCTGCCCCAGGTAATTGCGCATGGCAGGCTGCTCCACCTGCTTGTGTGCGCCCTCGAGGTAGAAGAGGTTGGGCTGCTGGTAGAGGTCGACACTCATGTAGGCATGGAAGTCGACTGGATCGGGACACGCGACAAAGGCGCCGTTGTAGTCCGTGGGATAGAACATCTGCACCGCCAGGGATTCCCACCCGCCCGTAGACCCGCCATAAACGAAGTGAGCCCAGCCGCCGGTCAGGCCGCGAAACTGCTTCTCGATTGCGGGCAGCAACTCGGTCTCGATGGCGTCGCCGTAGGGCCCGAGGTTGGCCGAGTTGACCGCATACGAATCGTCATAAAACGGGTTGGCATGCTGGATCTTGACCACCAGGATGCGGGGAAAGCCGGGACTGATCCATTGCTGGTACTCCTTGTAGGCCTCCTCTTGCTGGATGCGGTCGTAACCGGCCAGATGAAAGCGCTCCGAGTAATCGGGCTTGAGGGCAGGGTCGGGTGGCGTGGTACGGAACTCGTCCATGCCGTTCACGAAGTGGTCGTGAAAGATGGCGATGGGGAAGTGGGCGTTGGGGTGCTCGTCGAAGCCCTCAGGCACCAGGACGATGGCGGAGAGGTACATCGGCGTGCCCCAGAACTTGGTCAGCAACTCACTCTGGATACGGATGTGGCGAATGTATTGGCTGTCGGGCTGGGGTGGGATCGGCGGGATGGTTTCGGTGAGCAGGATCGCAAGCTTGGTCTTGCCATCAACGTGGACCCTGGCCGGCTTGGAGTAGAGATTGCCGGGGGCCAGGTTCCAGGAATGGCCTTCGCCCCGGTCCGGAGCCAGCTTCACCGTTGTGCCATTGGCCCGGTGGAAGGTCTGGTAAATGTTCAGCACTGCCTGCACGTAGTAATCGCCCGGGGGCACGTCGTTGAGCGAGCGGATCGGGTAACCGTGAGCCGTCCCGGTGATGACCACCGGTTGGCCGGGGGCCAATCCGTCGACTGTGGTGCCAAAGACGAGCTGGGAGCGCGGGCTGTCGTTGATCTGCATCCGCGGCTCGTCGGAAGGATCGGTCGAGAGCAGCAGCAGTACCCGGCCGTCGAGCGGTTTGGCTGAGGCGCTGGCGGGAAAGCTGATCGTGATCTGGGCCCCGAGTGGAGCGGTTGTAGCCAGCAATGCGGCCAGAAGGAAGGGGAGACTCCGCGCCATAAGCTGAGAGTATACGAGCCATCGCTACGTATCGAGTTAGTTGCGCCTGCTCCGGCTGCCCACATGTTTTGCGATACTAATCCAAGCCACCATGTCCTCCCCCCAACGTATTGTCTGCAAGTTGCTCGTTGTTCTACTCGTTATTCCGTCACTGGCTTGGGGCAGCGCCTACGATGGACATCCCCGGTTGGTCATCATCCTGGTGGTCGATCAGCTGCGTGCCGACTACCTTGACCGCTACCGTCCGGATTTCAAAGGCCGGGGCTTCCGCCTGTTCCTCGACAAGGGCGCCTACTTTGAAGATTGCTATTACGACTACGCCAACACCAAGACCGCTCCCGGCCACGCCACCCTGGGAACCGGGGCCTACACCGACGGCCACGGCATCTCGGCCAATTCGTGGTGGGACCTCAGCCGCAACAAGACTCGTCCTGTCTCCTCGGTCGAGGACGATCGCTATCGCATCCTGGGCGCGATTCATTCCGGCAAGGAGCCTGGAGCCTCCCCGCTCAATCTTCGTGCCTCTACCATTGGTGACTCGCTGCGTCTGGCGACCCAGGGCCAGGCTAAAGTCTTCGGCATCTCGCTTAAGGATCGCGCCGCCATTCTGCCCGCCGGCTATTCGGCCAACGGCGCCTATTGGATCGAGCCTGCCTCCGGCGCCTTCATCACTTCCAGTTACTACATGGACGCGCTTCCAGACTGGGTGACCGCGTTTAATTCGGGGGACCGTGCCGGGCAGGCGGAGCAGGAAGCCGGCGTCCCGGATACCAAGCAATTCTATGAGGCGGTGGGATCTACCCCGGCGGGCAACGCTTACGAACTTGATTTCGCCCGCGCCCTCATCACCGGGGAGCAACTCGGCAGCCGTCCGGTCACCGACATGCTCGTCATCAGTCTTTCCGCCAACGACCTGGTCGGCCATCATTTTGGACCGGACTCACCCCAAGCGCGGCAGATGGTGGACACCCTTGACCTGCAGTTGGACAACTTCTTCTCCTGGCTGGACAAGAACGTTCCCGGCGGCCTGGCGAATATGTGGATCGCGCTCTCCGCCGATCACGGGGTCGCGCCCATTCCCGCCCCAGCTCTCGCCCTGGGGATGCCGGCGGCCACCTTCGACATGGACAAGTTCCTCGCCAGCCTCAACGACTCGATGAACGCCAAATTCTCTCCCGGAGAGAAAATCGAATACCTGCTGTCGCAGCAGGAACTACCCTACCTGTCGCTCAATCGCCCGTCCTTTGAGGTCGCAGGCATCAATGAACAGGAAGCGGAGCAGGCCATTCAAGACGCCGTACCGGCCGCAGTGGCTGCGCTTGCCCCAGAGCCGGGCAGCGAGCCGGTTAAAGTTGCGCCCGTTCCCCCGCCCCCCGTTGCCACCCCGCCTCCCCTGGCTCGAACCCTCCCTCCCGCCGGCTCGAGGCAGCGCTCTAGAACTCGATCCAGCACCGCCATCGCCAATCCGGTCAGCCCTCCGCCGCCCGTGACCCGCCTGCCCGCCGTCCCCGTGGTGGTGCATACCTATACTCGCCAGCAGCTTGCCTCGGGTCAGCTGCCTCCATCGGAGTGGGGTCTGCTGCTGGCCCACAGTTACAGCCCCAACGGGGGGTGGTATGTCATGGTGATTCCCGCGGCCTACCAGATGCAAGCGCTGAGCGCCGGCACAACGCATTTCAGTCCCTGGTCCTATGACCGCCACGTCCCGCTGGGATTTTATGGCGCGCCCTTCACCCCCGGCATCTACCACGGCCGGGTGCAGCCCGTAGACTTGGCCGCCACTCTGGCTTCGGTGCTGGGGGTCAACCAGCCGTCCGCGTCGGTCGGGAACGTGCTCACCCAAGCCATTCACACGCTCCCACCTGTACCCGGCGCGCGGGTGGCGAGAGCTCCCCGCCCAGAAGGCGCGAACAGCCCGTGAAGCCCGATATGAGCGTTCGCTTCGCCGGCCTTCTGCTGCGCAATCCGATCATTGCCGCCAGCGGAACCTTCGGCTATGGTATTGAATTTGAAGACGTTGTTTCCATCGACCGCATTGGTGGTTTTGTCACCAAGGGCTTGTCCTTCGAGCCCATGGCGGGCAACCAGGCGCCGCGGCTGATCGAAACCCCTGGTGGCATGATCAATGCCATCGGCTTGCAGAACATTGGGGTCCGGGCCTTCATCGAGAAAAAACTTCCCGCGCTCCGGCCTCACTCCGGCACCGCCTGCATCGCCAACGTCTTCGGATACGAGATACGCGACTACGTAGCCGTGATTGAAGCGCTCAATTCCGCGCCCGGCATTGCCGCCTACGAGATCAACGCCTCTTGCCCCAACACCCAGCACGGCGGAATGGTCTTTGGCACCGATACCGGGATCCTCGACCAACTCGTCACGCGAACCAAGGCGGTTTCGCGGCGCCCCCTGATCGTGAAGCTTTCGCCCAATGTCACCTCTATTGCCCAGATGGCCCGCTGTGCTGAAAACGCCGGTGCGGACGCGCTTTCACTGGTCAATACGTTCTTATCCCTTTCCATCGACGTCGAGACCCGCCGCCCCCGCATTGCCAACAACACCGGTGGGCTTTCAGGGCCGGCGATCAAACCTATAGCCGTGCGCATGGTCTATGAGGCCGCGAACGCCGTCTCCATACCTATCTGTGGTCTGGGCGGAATCGCCACCGCGGAAGATGCGGTTGAGTATCTGCTGGCGGGAGCGACCACCGTCCAGATCGGCACGGCCAGCTACGCCGATCCGCGGGCGGTGCAGCGCATCGCAGAATCGCTGGAGCGCTGGTGCGCCCGTCATCGCATCCCCCGGGTCAAAGATCTAATCGGGGCGGTGCAGCCTAATTGAGAAAAGCTTTTAAATTTACACCTGCTACGTAGCCCGGGTGCCCCATATCTCGCTCGTCGACTGGCCGTAGCGCAGTGGACGTCCCTGTTGTTTCTGAGCAAACAAAAAAGCCCCTGATCTCAGGGGCTTTTTCTATGAACGCTATAACTTTAGTTACGCCACGTTACGCATCAATCTTTCGCGCAATTCCTCAGGGATGCGATCCTGCAGCACCCGCGCCTGAGCCATGGCAACTTCCGCAAGATAAACCGGCGCCGGCGTCGCCACCGCGACCAGCAACCACGTCAGCAGCGAAAAAAGCAGACCAGCAATTGCTGCCGCCTGCAGGCTCAGCACAAAGGACATCTGCCAAACGTGGAGATTCACCAGCTCCCAGTGCTGCAGAGGGTGCATCCGGTGGATGACCGCCAGGCCTAACAAAAAGGCGGCGATCGATACCGTGCTCACCGCAATCAGAACCACGTCGATGGTGCGATGCAGCCGCTGCCGGGAGCGGCAATGCGCGCATTCCACCAGGTGCTGTTCGTAATCTCGGCGCATCTCCGGGGTAATCCCCGAGATGTCATATCTCCAACTGGAAAGTATGTCGCCTACCACTCGATCGGTGCATGCTGTCGTTTGCATTGTTATATTTAGCCGCGAAACACCATAGTAACATTTTACTTTCGTCTGGCTATCGAAATCGGGTGGCGGACGCCAGACGGCCAATGGAACATACTCGATTATAAGCAAATAGGCTCGAGCGGTGCATCTTGTTGGGCCAGAATCAACTTATTGGCCAACAGGCTCATGCGATCGCGCAATGCCCTTTCCGCCGTAACTCTTGCCAGTTCAGGCAGGTTGTTACATTCAGATAGATGCGCCAAAACTACATAAGAAGCATTTCCATCGTAATTCTTCTCCAGAAAATCGGAGGCGGCTTCATTGGATAGGTGCCCCACCCGAGACATGACCCGTTGCTTGACCGACCAGGGGTAGGGTCCATCGCGCAGCATTTCAAGATCGTGGTTACTTTCGAGCATAAGAACGTCACAGTTTCGGATTGCCATCTTCACGTTGGGAGGCATGTATCCGAGATCGGTTGCGATGGCCATGCGAACCCCGTCCGCTTCAAAGACAAAACCGACGGGGTCGGCGGCATCATGGGGAATGGTGAACGGGGTGATGGCAATGTCGCCAATCCAGAATCCGCTGCCGGCGGCGAAGTACTCCACCCCGGGAAGGCTGCAAGGATTCTCTTGACCCGGCCTGGAAGACGACGCGGGAGACTCGTCGCTACCCAGCGCTTCCTCCTCTTCCACCGAAACAGCCGTCTCGGGCGTCGCTTCTGGCGCCTGGCGCTGGGTCAGGTCCTGCTGCCGTTGGGCGAGCCACGCCGCGTAGGTTAACCGCTTCTGGGGCATCATCCATCGCATCCAGGCCCGATGGGTTGCCTGGGTAAAGTAGACCGGCACGCCCAACTTGCGGGCCAGCACCGAGACACCCTGCACATGGTCCTGATGTTCATGGGTGATCAGCAGGGCATCGATGGCCGCAGGATCCTCATCCGCCATCTGCATGCGTTTCAGCAGTTCTCGGCAGGAGAGGCCGGCATCCACCAGGATGCGTGTCCGGCTGCTGGACACCAGCGTGCTGTTCCCCTTGGAGCCTGAGGCCAGCACCGTCATCCGCATCATTCAAAAAGCATACGCTCTCTGACCCCTGATCTGACCCTTGATAAAAGGCTTGTTACCAGCAACAGGTGCCGCCTGCGGCACCCCGTCCGTTCAATACTGGTAAAACCCGCGCCCTGACTTGCGCCCCAGCCAGCCTGCGTCCACCATGCGAATCAGCAGCGGGCAGGGCCGGTATTTGGGGTCACCCAAACCCTCCACCATCACCCGCATGATGTCCAGGCAGACATCGAGACCGATAAAGTCGGCCAGCGCCAGCGGTCCCATGGGGTGGGCCATGCCCAAATGGAAGACTTGGTCCACTGCCGCCGGCGTGGCTACGCCTTCCATGACCGCGTACATCGCCTCATTGAGCAGGGGCATCAGCACCCGGTTGGAAACAAACCCCGGCGCGTCGTTTACTTCGACCGGCGACTTGCCCAGCGCTTCGGCCAGTGTTTTCACCTCGGCATAGGTCGCATCGCTGGTTTCCAGCCCCCGTATCACTTCCACCAGCTTCATCACCGGAACAGGATTGAAGAAGTGCATCCCGATCACCTGGCCCGGTCTCTGGGTCTCTGCCGCCAGCTTGGTGATGGAAATGGAGGAGGTGTTGGAAGCCAGAATGACCTCCGGCCTGAGCAGCAAGTCCAGCTGCATGAACACTTCCCGCTTGAGCGCGAAGCGTTCCGGCGCCGCCTCGATAACAAAATCGCAAGTCATCAGGTCTTGCGCCTGCAGGGTGCCCCGAATCAACCGCAGGGCGGCTTCCGCCTCGGCCGGGGTTAGTTTTCCCTTGGCCGCTTCACGCTCCAGATTCCTGCGAATCGCCTGCAGGCCGCGATCCAGAAAGCGCTGTTCGACCTCGCACAGCACCACCTGAAACCCGCTCCGGGCAAAGACATGCGCGATCCCATTGCCCATGGTCCCGGCGCCCACCACACCCACCACTTTGATTTCGCTCATTTTTGATAGGTTTTATCGTGCTCGAACGACCACGCAGGTGATGTTATCCCTGCCCCCAGCCTCATTCGCTGCCCCGATCAGCTGTGCGCAGGTTTCCTCGAGCTCCCCTGAAGCTTGCAGAATGCCCTCAATGCGCTCGTCATCGACTTCGCGCATCAGGCCGTCGGAGGCCAGCAGATACAGGTCTCCGGGAGCGACTACAAACTCGATGACGTCCGCGTCGACCTCATCCTGCGTACCCACTGCCCGGGTGATGACATTGCGCATAGGAGAGGTTTCGGCTTGCGCCTGGGTCAACTGTCCCAGCCGCACCTGCTCATCCACCAGCGAATGGTCGTGGGTCAAGCGCTCCAGACTGCCTTCGCGGAGACGATAGCAGCGGCTGTCTCCCACGTGCGCTACCCAGGCCCGGTCGCCCCTGGTGGCCATGGCCACCAGCGTCGTTCCCATGCCTGCGCGGGTTGGGTCCTGCTCCGCGCTGCGATGCACACTGTGGTTGGCTGCATCAACCGCGTGCTGGAAGGTTTCGCGGGTCAGCGGGCCCTCGGACATGGCGTGCAGCATTGCGTCGACTGCCATCCGGCTGGCGACTTCACCTGCGGCTGCGCCACCCATGCCGTCGCAAACCACAAAATTGCAGGCGCCTTCGCGATTGTTGACGTTCAGCCCATAGGCGTCTTCATTGGATTTCCGGGTTCGCCCCTGATCGGACGCACCGGCCGCCTCGTACTCCAGCACTCTCTGCATTAGCTCTTCCTGTGAGGCCACCGCACGTAATTGTGCCACCATAATCTGTCCTGAACCCGGCGTAAAGCGGCTTTTGGGTTTTCCTATGGCTGTCGGCAGGAAGAATACACGGGATTTAGAGCAGTTTCGCAATTACTTTGACTGACAAAGATCGCGAGGAGTGGTTTTCCGCGAGAGAAAACCACGACAAGGCCTGTCGCTCCCCGGATTTCCTTCGGGCGCAGCACTGGCCGAGAACAACTGATGTGCGACTTTCTTCACGGAAAGTCGCATGGAGTTCCGCGGTTCCACCAACCTCTACAGGAAATCCGGGTTCGGTTTACACCAATTGCGAAACTGCTCTAGTTGGCTAGTCCCAGGTCTTTCAATTGGTGGAGAGAAAAGATGAGCCGGTGGCCGGTGGCCCGGTCGATCAGAGACGCGGTTAAACCGGCAACCAAAGTCCGGTAAATCGCTTTAAGGTGAAAAGGGTTGCTGCTGGCGACCGCGGATAAGCGGTCCGATAACGGTTCCCATTGCTCGAAGTGCGCCCGGCGCGGCTCGCCCGGCCCCTCGGGCAAGGCAATCAATTCGACTTTCTGTCCGGCGGGATCGTCCTCCAGATCTTTCACCAGCCGCAACTGCAACGAATACATCGTAGCTTCATGGTTGTTCATGGGTGCCTGCGGGAGAGAAAGATTCCCTCTGACTTAGCTAAACACGGTGGGGTGCCGGAGGGAAAGCAGGAGTTGCAGGCGAGTGACCCTTTGGTGGTACGTCCTCCGGGTTTGGGTCACCGGTTTCCTCGCGCATCGGTAACGGGCTCAGCAGATGCTGACCTCCTCATAGCTGCCCAGCACCCCGCGCATAGCGGCGCAGATTTCGCCCAAGGTGGCGTAGGCGCGCACACAATCCAGCAGGTAAGGCATGGTGTTGGCGGCCGAAAGGCTGCCGCGGCCCGCCCGGGGTTCGATCTCGAGGGAACGGCGGAGAGCGTCGAGGCTCTGAGCGACGGCTTGGTTGGAACGCCGGACACGCAGCCGTTCCAGCTTTGCCGTCTGCCAATCGCGCACCGACTCATCGATGCGAAGGATCTCGGGGGCTTCCTCCTCAACCAGGTATTCATTGACGCCGACGATGATCTTCTCCCCGTTTTCTACCGCCCGTTGGTAGGCATAGCTGGCATCGGCAATCTCTTTTTGGGGAAAGCCGCGTTCAATGGCCCGGACCATGCCACCCATGGCATCCAGTTTGGCAAAGTAGTCGAACGCGCCCTGCTCCATATCGAGTGTCAATCTTTCAACAAAATAGGACCCACCCAGAGGGTCGACGGTATTGGCTACGCCCGATTCATAGGCCAGGATCTGTTGCGTGCGCAAGGCGATACGGGCCGCGTCTTCGGTGGGCAACGCGAGGGCTTCGTCAAATCCGTCGGTATGCAGGCTCTGCGTGCCGCCCAGTACCGCGGCCAGGGCCTGGATCGCCGTCCGCGCGATATTGTTCTTGGGCTGCTGCGCCGTCAGCGAAACGCCGGCTGTCTGGGTATGAAACCGCATCCAGTGCGAGCGGACATCCTGAGCGCCAAAGCGCTCGGTCATCAGGCGATACCAGACCTTCCGCGCAGCCCGGAATTTGCCGATCTCTTCGAAAAAATCGTTATGCGCATTGAAGAAGAAGCTCAGCCGGGGAGCGAAATCATCGATCTCGAGCCCCCGGCGGAGCGCCCACTCCACATACTCCACGCCATCGTAGAGCGTGAAGGCCAGCTCCTGCAGCGCCGTCGATCCGGCCTCGCGAATGTGATATCCGCTGATGGAGACGGGGTTGAAGCGCGGGGTAAAGAGCGATCCGAACTCGATGGTGTCGACCACCAGCCGCATGGAGGGCGCGGGGGGAAAAATGAATTCCTTCTGCGCGATATATTCCTTCAGGATGTCGTTTTGCAGCGTGCCCGCCACTTTTTTCCAATCGCCGCCCTGCTTCTCGACGGTCACCAGGTACATGGCCCAGAGCACGTTGGCGGGGGAGTTGATGGTCATGGAAACGCTGGTTTTTTCCAGGTCGATTCCCGAGAAAAGAGCCTCCATGTCTTCGAGCGAATCGACGGCCACGCCGCACTTACCCACCTCTCCTTCGCTTTCCGCAGCGTCGGAGTCATAGCCCATCAGGGTGGGCAGGTCGAAGGCGACAGAAAGGCCTCCGCCGCCATTGGCCAGCAGGTAGCGGTAGCGGGCGTTGGTCTCCTCCGGCGAGGCGAAGCCGGAGAACTGCCGCATGGTCCAGAGTTTGCCCCGATAGCCGGTGCTATGTATCCCGCGCGTGTAAGGGGGCTCGCCCGGAAGCCCAGCCGTCCAATCCTGCGGCAAGTCAGCCTGGGTATAGAGCCGGCGCACGGGAACGCCAGAGACACTGGTAAAACGCGCCTGTCCGTTTTCGTCGCGGTTAACGCCGCCAGGCGCCCCGATGGGCTGCTCAGGATTTTTTTTGAGAGCGGCAGCGAGCGTGGTTGCCTCCCAGGCTTGCTCTGCCGGCGAAGGCTGTCGATTCGTCATAGCCGCACCTCAAACTGATCAGCATAGGCGACCACCCGGGATGGAGCAAGCAAGCGGCAGAATTCTTCCCCCCAAACGGACCCGGGTGCCCCATATCCCCGATTTCCTGTAGAGCTTGTTGGGTTCCGCGGACTTCATGCGCCTTTCCTTAAAAGAAAGGCGCACACGAGGTCATGTCCAGCGCCGCGTGCAGGAAATTCGGGGTATCTCGCTCGTTTTTTGCGAGATGTGGGATACCACCGCGGCAAACCTCAAGCTTTCAGCTCACGATTGGCACTTCAGGGCCAAGGTTCGTGGTTTCCCACATCTCGCGAAAAACGAGCGAGATATGGGGCGACCCAATGGTCGTTGGCAGAGGAATATCCTTAGCCGCGCGTCTGCTCCCACGCCTTGGCATACTTCCAGCTCACATACACCGAGTGGTAAAGGTGGAGCAACAAACCTTCGCGTCCATCCAGAAAACCCAGACGAAGAAAATAGTTATAAACAAAGGTGGCCGTGGGGTTCAGAACCACGTTAGCCGCGAACGCCCATAGCGGCAGGCTGCTCTTGCTCTCCCGCACCGCCTGCTCTGCTCCCAGTGTGCTGTAGCGGTCCATGTGCGCGATGTAGGCTTCCAGAGTGGGATAAGCGTCATGCACCATATCACCCTTGAGCCGCCCGGCTTCGCCCACAAAGTGCACCGTCTCATGCACCGGGCGAGCCTCGAACTCGGCCGCGCCGCGGCGAAACAGCCTCAGCTTGGGGTCGGGATAGAAGCCGCCAAAGCGCATCCAGCGCCCGAGAAAGAGATTCCGCCGCGGCAGCGCGTACCCGTCAAACGGGGGGTCGCGCTCCAGCAGCTCCCAGATCTCCTTGGCCAACTCGTCGCTTAGCGACTCGTCCGCATCGAGCGAGAGTATCCAGTCACACGAGCATTTTTCCAGTGCGGAATTTTTTTGCACGGCAAACCCCTTCCACTCTTCCAGGAAGAAGCGGGAGCGAAAGCTGCGCGCAATCTCTTCGGTGCGATCGTTGGAGCCGGAATCCACCACCACGATCTCATCCGCCCAGGCCACACTGCCCAGGGTGCGCTCGAGGTTGGCTTCTTCATTATGGGTGATGATGGCGACGGAGAGCGTTTTGCGCATTCCTGTGTTTCTATTGCAGATGCTCTTGAATGACCCGATCCACCACTTGGGGAAGCGTTTCCCCGGTCTTGGGGAGCACAAAGCTTTTCGCCGTGTCCGACCAGTCCAGCTTGAAGCTGGTCGAAAGCGCGGAAATCCATACCTGGCGTGGGGGCGTGTTGGGGGTAATTACGAACTTGCCCGGCGGCTCCTCAAACAGAATATTGAGCACACCGTTCTGCTCTTCCACCTCAAAACCGCCCTCTTCCTCGCGCTCGATGAGGCTCTTCTTGAGCGCCTCCATTGCGGCATCGCAGTGGCGGCGGAATGTCGTCTCGTCTAGCATGAGTTGAGTGTAACAAGGCACATGATGAGAGCCATCCTCCCCGTTGCCGGGGCGCTGTTGTTGTGTGCTGTGCCAACCCTCCGCGCGCAAACAGAATCCCCCCACGACCTGGTCAAGGATGTGGTGTACAACGAGCTCCAGGAACGGCGCCAGGTCAGCTTATGGCAATACCGGGTGGAAAAACGGGTAGCATCGCAAACCACGGTCGCGCAGGAGGTGGAGACGGTCTCCGGACCTGTGGATCGCGTGTTCGTGCGCCAGGGAAAGCCGCTTGACCAGGCGGCACAGAAGAAGGAAACCGACCGTCTCAACAACCTGGTGCGTAATCACGCCGAGCAGGCCCGGATGAAGCAGGACCATGAGGCTGAGGAAAAGCGTCTGCAGCGGCTCATCGCGGCCATGCCCGATGCCTTTACTTACTCCTACGACGGTATGACCGACGGCAGCCTGCGGCTTTCCTTCCGCCCTAACCCGGCCTACAATCCGCCCACCTACGAGACTCGCGTTTATCACGCCTTGGCGGGAGAGATCTGGATCCAGCCGCAGCTGAAGCGTTTAGTGAAACTGGACGGGCACATCACCAACGAGATCGACTTCGGGTTCGGCCTGCTGGGCAAAATCGAGAAGGGAGGCACGTTTCAAATAGGGCGAGAGCAGGTTAGCGACACCCGCTGGAAAACCAGCTTTTTGGATGTCCACATCTCCGGGCGCATTGTCTTCTTCAAAGCCATCAGCAAAGATCAGCACGAAGTGCGCACGGCCTTTAAGCCCGTGCAGTCGGACTTAAGCGTGCAGGACGCGGTTGCTATGCTGGACGCCGCCACCGCGCCTTAGAGCCTTTGAGTAATTGCTGAAAATATCCCCGGCTTTACTTGCTGCGGAAAAATTCGGGGGGTGCCCCAGGGCACCCTCCGGCACCAAGCGGGGCCTCAACCCTTGATCGCCGCGCGAATCTTAGGGGAGCCCGAGATACTCGCTTGCAGCTCGGGTTGCTGTTGCAGCATTTCCAGCAGCTTGCGCGTGATTTTCTGGTCTACTTCTGAAACCTGGTGCAATCCCACCGGGTAGCGCACCACGTACTCGAGTCCTGCATCGCTGTACTGCAGCTGGCCGTTGGGCTCCGGCACCTTCAGTTGAATATCGATGCGGCGTTCCGTCGTTCCCAATTGCCGCTGCAGTTCGCTGCTGTAGCCGGAATGCACCGACTTCACCGCTTCGAGCAATTGCGTCTCCACCAGATCGAACTTGCCCGTCGGGCTCAACCCCACCACTACCTCGTGCCATGCATAGTCCGCCCCCGGGAGCTGCTTGAACAGCGGGGTGGTCGCCTGAAAAAGAACGGAGTTGGAAAAGACCACGATGCGGCCGGTGGTATACAGATCTACCCCCGTTCCGGCGAGTTCCATCAGGTACAAACGGACCAGTCCCACGTCGACCACGTCGCCGGTGACTCCAGCGACGCTGATGCGATCGCCTACGCGAATGCCCCACCTTCCGACCAGAAAGAAATAGGCTGCGACCGAAAGAAGAATGGTTTGCAGGCCGACCGCCAGACCGGCGGTAATGAAGCCGGCAAAGGTGGCCAGCGAACTGAACTCGCTGACAAACCCGAGAATGAGCACGATGCCCATGCAGAAGCCGATCACGACCCGGCGCAGCATCAGGAACTGCCGCCGCCGGCGCACATCGGAAATGTAGCGGAAGGTGATCCTGCGCCAGATTTCGGAGAGCAGCAGGATGATGCCCATAGCCAAAGCAATGGCTAATACGCGCAGGACAATGGATCGCAGAATGCGGTTCGATTCGTGCACCATGGACTGGCGCCACTCCAGAAAATTGGAGTTGCTCTCGTCGAGCAGGATGAGCTCCTGGCTTAAGGGAAGCGATGCGCTGGCGAGCTGCTTGAATCTCGCTGTGAGCACGTCGAATTGCTTCCGTTGCTGATCCGGCTGTGCCGGCGCTTGCGCCTGTCCCGGCTGCGCTTGAGGAGGCTTGGCTGGGGGCTGAGCCGCCACATTGCTGGCTTGGTCAGCCAGCTGCTGCCCTTGTTGAATCGTGGAGCGCAGCGTGGCTACCATCGGGCTGCGCAGATTGGTCGCCGCCTCCTTTACGCGCGCAGTTTGCTCCATCAGCTGGGTGATCTGGCGAATTCCCTGCAGCTGGTCATAAAGCCCCATGACTTCGCCAATCAAGCCGGTGGAGGGTGGCATCGAGACGGCGGTGGCGGGCGGCTTGGCGGCAGTCTTGACGTTGCCGGTGTTGGAGAGTTCTGGAACCGAACGGCGCAATTCGTTGATGCTCCCCTCCAGGCCGCCTTTGCCACTTTCGCCATTGGTAGTAACGAACTGTGCCATCTGCTCGAAGGCGTCAAGCGTGGCGTTGCGCAGGTCCAACTCTCCTTGCGCACTCTCTCTTTGCGCCGTGAGCTGCTGCAGTTTTGATTTGGGCGCTCGCGCAATCTGCTGGTTCAGATCCTTGATCTGTGCCTCCAGTACGCTGATGCGGGCCTTCACATCGCTCTCCCGCTTGGCCAGGCTCTGCTGCGTGCTGGTTGTGCCAGGGCCGCTGGCAGGACTGGCGGCGGGAATGAGCGCCGCTTCCGACTGGGCAGACTGGAAGGCCAATCGTGCGACCTCGATGGCCATATTCTGCGCATTGGACTGATACATGGCGTCGCTGGGCAGACCCACAGTCGGGACGCTGGTCATTGCCTGCCGATACCAGTCAATGACCGTATTCAGATGATCGAGGATCGCATCCCCGCTTAACCCTACCGGCGTCTGAGCCATAACACGGGGGAGCACGGCGCCGGCAGCGGCCACGAGCGCGATGGCAAGCATGAACAGAGGCTGCTTGTGAATCATGAAAATGTTGCCACAGGACTTTCGTTTACGGATCGACACCATAGTCTCCAGAGTCTCCAATATCCATATTTCGTCAAGCGCAGGGGCGGTGCCCCACAGTCAGTGCCTCCCCTGGGCGGCCAGGGTTTTCTGCTCTCTTAATTTGTTAAGCTAAGGTTTGGTTACACGGCGACAAATGCTCAGGCTTTCCGGCATGGCCGTCGCATCCGCGGCGCTGGCCGCGCGCGCCCAGCAACCCTCTTCCGCTGATTACTCCATCGACATCGCAGCTTATGAACTTGAAGTCGCTCCGCGCCGAACCATCAAGACGATTGCGTACAACCGGCAGGTGCCCGGCCCTTTGCTGCGGCTGAGAGAAGGCCAACCGGTCACCATCGATGTTACCAACCAGACCGGCAACAGCGAAGTGGTTCATTGGCATGGCCTCTTCCTCCCTTCGCAAGTCGACGGTGCGATGGAAGAAGGTACACCGCTGATCCCCGCCGGCGGCCGTGCGCGCTACACTTTTACCCCGCGCCCTGCGGGCTTCCGCTGGTATCACACCCACGTTTTTTCCGGCAAAGATCTGCACCGGGGCCAATACACCGGCGAGCACGGATTTCTGCTTATCGAACCGCGCGACAATTCAGCGCGCTATGAACAGGAGATTTTCCTCGCGCTGCATGATTGGGATGGCCAACTATTGGCGAGCGCCGACGGTTCCATGGATCCCGCGTATGCTGTATCGACCATCAACGGCCGGGTGCTGGGCTTCGGCGAGCCGCTGCGGGTAAAGTCTGGCCAGCAGGTGCTTTTACACATTCTTAACTCGAGCCCCACCGAAGTGCACTGGATCGCTCTTTCCGGACACCAGTTCAAAGTTGTAGCGCTGGATGGCAACCACGTTCCTCAGCCACAGGTTGTGCCTATGCTCCGTCTGGCTCCTGCGGAGCGGGTCACCGCTCTGGTGGAAATGAATCATCCCGGCGTTTGGGTGATGGGTGAAGTGCGCAAGCACATCATGGCAGCCGGTATGGGCATTGTGGTGGAGTACGCCGGGAGTAGCGGAAAGCCGCAATGGGATGAGCCTGACCAGCTTTCCTGGGACTATCTGCCCTTTGCTGCGACCTATCCGACGTCCCCGGCGTCTCCGCCGTCCCCTGAGCAGCCCGGCGCGGTGAGCATCCCGCTCGTCTTCGAATCCAAATTCGCCGGGCACGGCGCCATGGATCATTGGACTATCAATGGCAAGTCTTATCCGGAAACCACCAGCCCGATCCTGACCGCAGGCCAGCGCTATCGCTTGTTGTTCATCAATCGCAGTACCAACGACCATCCTGTTCACCTGCACCGGCACAGCTTCGAGCTGCGAAAATTACCCGGCCATCCGGAGGTCCACGGCATCTTAAAAGACGTCATCCTCGTGGATGCGAGCACCCAGGTGGAGGTAGAGTTCACCGCCGACGATCCTGGCCCGACGCTCTTTCACTGCCACCAGCAGAACCACATGGATGCGGGCTTCATGATGCTCTTTCAATATGCGTAATTGGCTGTGCATGCTCGCTGTACTGGCGGCGCTCTCGAGCGCAAAGCCGCTGAGCGCTCAGGGCAATTATGAAATCCAGGTCTATGGCGCCGCCACCATAGAACCAAAGAGCACCATGATTGAGCTCCATTCCAACTTCACCCCGGACGGGCAGAAGTATCAGATCGACGGCGTGTATCCCACCAACCACCAGTTGCACGAGACGCTCGAGATTACCCAGGGTCTGACCAGTTGGTCGGAAGTGGGCTTCTACGTATTTACCAGCTGGCAGAACGGCCATGGAGTGCAGTGGGTGGGGGACCACATCCGGCCGCGTGTCCGGGTTCCCGACTCGTGGCATTGGCCGGTGGGGGTCAGCCTATCGACCGAGGTCGGCTATCAAAGGGCGGTCTATTCACCCGACACCTGGACCTGGGAGATAAGGCCAATTGTCGACAAGTACATGGGCCGGTGGTATGTGGCGGTGAATCCTGCGCTCGAGCGCACCTGGCATGGTCCGGATGTCAAACAGGGTGTGGGATTTTCGCCGGCGGCGAAAGTCAGCTACGACTTTAATCGGCAAATCAGCGGCGGTATCGAATACTACGCAGACTATGGCCGGCTGGGTGCGTTTGACTCCCTGCATTACCAGCAGCAGCAGATCTTTGTGGTGACCGACCTGAATGTTTCTCCCAAATGGGAAATCAACATCGGTGTGGGTGTCGGCCCCACAGCCAGCACAGATCGCTGGATTATCAAAGGCATTCTAGGCCGCCACTTCTCCTGGAAGAAGCCATCCCTTCTGGACTGACGAAGGGAGCGAAGTGGAGAGACTGTCTGAATTGTCAAGGCTTTGTATCAGGGCACGACTTTAGTCTGGCCATAAAAGCCCAAAAAAAATCTGGGCTTTAGAGTCTGCAGAAAAAGTCTGCGGGACTCTTTGGACAGGGTAGTTCTCACGCAGACACTTTAGCCCAATCATTTATGCGGCCCTGGTGGCCCGACTAAAGTCGTGCCCTGAGACAAAGCGAAACCGCGTAGAGATCTGCGGCTTGCTAAAACCGCAACGAAAGACAACTGAGGCCGCCGTCCATCTTCTGAAACTCTGACATTTCCAGCTCCAACGGATGGAATCCACGCGCGCTGAGGTCTCCCGTGAGCCGCGGATATCCGGCCGCCACCAGCACCCGATCATTGACGCGAACGCAATTGGCGGCATGGCTCTCTTTGCGAGCGACGGGAATCAGCTTATAACCGGCAAACAGCGCAAGGCCTGCCATCTCTTCCATCACCACCAGTGTGTTGTTACCGATGTAGGAGATGCCGCTCTTCAAGTGGAGAATGCTATTCATTCCGCGCACATCGATCACCGCCGAGGTGCAGCCCTCTGCAGCCAGATGGGCCGCCAACTGGCGCACGCCCTCCTCGTTGGTTCGCTGCGAAACACCAAGGAAGAAATGATTTTCCAGTTCACAGATATCCCCACCGTCGAGCGTTCCAGGCGCCTCAATCTCCGTCATGACCGAAAAAAAACTCCGGAGGGCTGGGCGCATCGCCGTCACTTCGCCTTCGCGGCTGCGAGCACCCGGCCGGGTGAGGATAGCGCTGTGCGCAGTCAGCACGGCAGTGTCCTCCACAAACGTGGAGTCGGGATGATCGAGATCGGCGTCCAGGGTGGTAACAGTAAGGCCGCATTCCCGCAGGGCTTCGCAGTAGCGTGCATGCTGTTCGAGCACCTGGTCATAGCGGGGAACTCCGAGGTGCGCCGTGGTGAGTCCCTGGGCAAAATTCCTTCCCGGAATACGAACAATGGCATGCGTAAACACTATCGATCCATCTGCTCGGTAAACTTGTCGTAAACCAGTTTTGCAGCCGCAATATCCTCAACCGCAATACCCACGGACTTGAACACCACCGGCCGGTCCCCGCGCTCCATCTGTGCGCCGTTCAGCAGCTCGCCAATCTCCGCCGTCACCTGCGCGTGGGCCAGAACAATGTCACCTGCTTCTTTCATGGCAGCCTCGCGGGACTCGACCACCACTGGCGCCGCGCATCGCCTCTTCATCCAGTTCCCGGCGTTCCGGCGTGGCGGCGCCGATCGCGCACACCATGGCGTGGGGGCTCAGCCATTTTCCGCGAAGCACCGGCTCCGGTGAGCTGGTCAGGGAGAGAACAACATCTGCGCCTGAGACAGCTTTCTCCGCCGTGGTCACCCGTGCTCCGACCTCACTCGCGAATTGCTGCGCATGATCCTGTGACCGGCTCCACACCCGGACGTCGGTAAAGGAACGAATTCCAGCCAGCGCGCGGAAGTGCGAGCGAGCCTGCACCCCACTGCCCAGAATGCCAAGCACCTTCGCCCCGGGAGCAGCGAGATGGTCGATCGCCACTGCGGACACGGCCGCGGTGCGCATCTCCGTGATCAATCGCCCGTCCATGGTTGCCAGGGGCTCTCCCGTGTCGGAGCGGAAGAGCTGGATCATCGCCATATGCGTGTGCTTCCGCAAATTCACATTGCCGGGATAAAAAGCCACCATCTTGGCCCCCATCACCGTGTCATAGACTGCAGGCATGACGCCGAACCAGCCGCCATGGGCCGTCACCGGAAGGATGGCGCGCAAAGGCTGGAGCACTCGGCCGGCGGAAAAATCCATCAGCGCCTTCCTCATCGCAGGAATCAGTTCCTCGTAGGAGAGCAGCGCCCGTACTTGTTCTTCGCTCAACATAGAACCTCATTATCCGCGGACATTGATGTCGCGGAAAGTGCTCGAAGCCCGCTTTGCGTGTGATAACGATGGGCCGATTACCATCGAAGCATGAATACCGGGCACAACCTGGAGTCCGCCGATCCACTCGAAGTCTTCGCAATATGGCTCAAGCAGGCGGAGGCGAGCGAACCGAACGATGCCATTGCCGCCGCCCTGGCGACCTCGACACCGGACGGCAATCCCAGCGTGCGCATGGTGTTGGTGAAGCGCGCGGATGAGCGAGGCTTCTGCTTCTTTACCAATGCGGAAAGCCGGAAGGGGCTGGAGCTGCAGTCGAATCCCAAAGCGGCGCTCTGTTTCCATTGGAAGACGCTTCGCCGGCAGGTACGGGTCGAGGGCCCGGTCACTGAGATGGAGGCAGCCGATGTGGACGCCTACTTCCACACCCGTTCGCGGGACAGCCAGGTCGGGGCGGCCATTTCCCGGCAGAGCCGGCCCCTGGGCAGCCGGGAAGATCTGGAGGCCCAGGTCCGGAAATTTGCCCAGGAGCATCCGGGAGAGGTGCCGCGGCCGCCCTATTGGCGCGGGTTCTGCGTACAGGCGGAGCAGATCGAGTTCTGGATAGATGGGCCGAATCGGCTTCACAACCGGTTCTTATTTACCCGCGATTCCAGTGGGTGGAAGTGCACCCGGCTCTATCCGTGATCACTAGAAGGGAATATCGTCGTCCGTAATTTCGGTGCCGGCAAACTCCTCGTGCTGCACCGGAGGCCGCTGATCGAACGAGCCGGTATTCGGGCGCGGACTGCCGGCGAAACTCTCTCCCTCGCCTCGGCCTGACAACAGCACCACATCGTTGACGATGATTTCGGTGCGGTACTTCTTCTGGCCCGACGCCTGATCGTCCCACGACCGGGTCTGGATCCGGCCTTCGACATACAGCTTGTTGCCCTTCTTCACATAGTCGCGGATGATTTCCGCGACCCTCTGGTATGCGGTCAGGTTGTGCCACTCGGTGCGGTCCTGCCACTCGCCGGCTTTGTCTTTGAAGCGATCGGAAGTGGCCAGGGTCAGGTTGGCGACCGGCAAACCGCTGGGCAAAAATTTGACTTCCGGGTCTTTGCCTACGTTGCCCAGGAGAATGACTTTATTAACGCTCTTTGGCATGATGCTCCCTCTGTCATGGGTAAGGCAGAAGGATAGCAGAACTCCCTCCACAGCGTTGCCGATCTGTCGCACCAACGATCTTCGAGGGTTTGTATTCCCACCTGCAACGGACCCCGGGTGCCCCATATCTCGCTCGTTTTTCGCGAGATGTGGGATACCACGAATCTCAATGATCTTGCTGTTGGCGCAGAGAGCTTCAGGTTTAGCGCTGTGGTATCCCACATCTCGCGAAAAACGAGCGAGATATGGGGCACCCCGGGGTCCGTTGCAGGTGGGAATTTCGGATTAAGTTTTTTTCACACGCGCGATACGCCGATTCCGCAGCCACTTCGCCGCCCCCAACAGAGTCAGCATGCTTCCGAAGGGCAGGCACATCATCGCCAGCAGCAGCGCCAGCCATCCGGAGTTGGTGTGCGGCCCGTGTATCCCGATGCCGCCAAAGACGGTTGCGGTCAGGAGTGCGGCCAGACCACCAACCACCAATATCCAGATCCCGGCACGCAATAGTTGCGCGGTGCCGTCGTCCGGCATCCGCTTGACCAGTCGCGGTCCCGCCTGCTGCATCACCAGCGGGGCTGCGTTCATCGCCACGCAGCCAGCATGGCATACACCACCACGCCGGTGACGGAGACGTAGAGCCAGATGGGCAGCGTGAAACGCGCGATCTTTCGATGCTGGCGAATGCGGCCACTGAGAGAGAAGAAGAAGGTGGTCAGCACCATCGGCAGCGCCACCACCGACAGCGCTACGTGGCTGATCAGAATGCTCAGGTATACCTTCTTCACCGTGCCAAAACCGGGAAAATGCGTCTCTCCATGCAGCGCATGGTTGGTGATGTAGCTGACCAGAAAGAGAGAAGAGAAAACAAACGCTATCACCATCGACACGCGATGGGCCGGAATATTCCGCCGGCGAACGAAATAAAACCCGGTCAGCAGAGCGATGGTGCACAGCCCGTTCAGCACCGCATTGAGTGCCGGCAAAAAGCGAAACCGCTCCACCGAAGCATCCAGCGGATGGTGGAGGTAAAGCAGCCAAAGCAAAAAGCAAACCGCGGCTGCACTCACCGCAACGATCAAGGCAACCGGGAGCGCAACGGAAGGGCGCTGGTTGGTTTCTGCCACTAACATGTTCGACCTTCCTTTCTAGGCTGACGGCCGGTTGGTGCGCCGGTTCACAATGGCCCAGGCTGCGGCAAAGGTCAGCAGGCAAAAGCCCGCCGTCACCGCCAGGTTGACGGGCAGAGAAAATACCGTGGGTGCATCGGGAAACAAGCTCCCGCGCAATGCTTCCACTCCATAAGTCAACGGGTTCAGCATCATGCAGAAGCGCATCCAGCCTGCCGCCCCGCTCAGCGGGAAGAGAGCGCCGGAGAGCAGCCACAGGGGGATCAGAAGTATGTTCACGATGGCGTGAAAGGCCTGGGTCGAATCCATGGGCCAGGCAATGGCAAAGCCCAGCGCGGTCAGCTCGAAGCTGATCATCACGATGGCCACGATGCTCAAGCCGATCGCCGCCGGCGTCATGTGCACCCCAACCAGGGGCGCAAAGACGAGGAAGAGGATGCCCTGCACCGCAGCCAGGGTGGCTCCCCCCAGTACCTTGCCGAGGACAACGGACGAGCGGCTCACCGGCGCTGCCAGCACCGAGAGCAGAAACCCTTCATTGCGGTCCTGAATCAGCGACATCATGCTGAAGATCGCGGTAAAGAGCACAATCATAGCTACCGAACCTGGGAAAAAATAGGCCAGGTAGTGCGAGGAGCTTCCCCCGCCTGCATTGAAGCTATGCGCGAAGCCCGCACCCAGTACCACCCAGAAAATCAGCGGGGAGGCAATCACGCCCGCTACCCGCGCCTTCTGGCGATAAAAACGGACAATCTCCCGCAGCCACAAGCTATAGGCAGGCAGCCAGATACCTGGGGATACAGCTTGGCGTGCGCGCGGCGCGGTTGCAGCTATCGTTGCCATGGAGTCTCCTTCTCAGTCTCCTTCTCTCCGGCATCCGCCCAGAAGCGATGGCCGGTGCGTTGAATGAATACATCCTCGAGCGAGGGGCGAGCCACCGAGATGCCGTCGATTTCCCCCGGAAACGCTTCGACCACGCCAGTTACCAGGCGGTGGCCCTCGGGGCGCTCCAGGCGTACGGTGCTGCCCAGCACGCTGGGCTGTACTCCAAAACGTTCTCCCATGCGGTCCGCCAGAGAGCGCGCGGCCTCTGCGCTTGCGGTCTCAAACAGCACCACGTCGCCCCCGATAGCCGACTTCAACTGCGCCGGCGAACCCAGCGCCACCAGGTTTCCCTGGTTCAGAATGGCCAGCCGGTCGCAATGTTCGGCCTCCTCCATCAGGTGCGTGGTCACCAGGATGGAGACCCCCTCCTGGTCACGCAGCGTCCGCAGGTACTGCCACATGTCACGGCGCGCGCCGGGATCAAGCCCGGTCGATGGCTCGTCCAGCAGCAGCACCGCCGGCGAATGGATGAGGCCCTTGGCCAGCTCGACCCGCCGCTGCATTCCGCCGGAAAGTGTTTCCACAAAATCCTTTGCTCGCTCGCTCAGGCCCACCCGGCGCAGCACTTCTTCGCTCCGCTTCTTGAGCGCCTCGCCGCGCAGGCCGTACAGATGTCCCTGGTGCTTGAGGTTCTCGGCTACGGTCAACTTGAGATCTACGCTTTTGGCCTGAAACACGATGCCGGTCTGCTGCCGTGCCCGGTTCGGTTCCCGGGCCACATCGAAGCCCTGAATCCGGGCCACACCGCCAGTCGGCACCATCAGGGTCGAAAGGATGCGGAAGAGCGTGGTCTTGCCGCTGCCGTTGGGGCCCAGCAGGCCGAAGATCTCCGCCGGCTGCACCGCAAAGCTAAGGTTGTCGAGCGCCAGGCGATCGCCATAGTTATGAGAAAGGCGATCAAGTTCAATGGGCATCCTCTCCAGGGCCCCGCCCGGCCCGGATGTTCGCTGCCGGATGTTCGCTCAGGGTCGCCACGCGCTTATCTCCTTCCGGTTGCGTTTAACATCATCACAGTGAGCAGAAGCGGCAGGTAGATCACACTGGCCCGCAGCAGATCACGCGCGTATCCCCGCGACTCAGCCGTGCTGAGCGCCCGGGTGATGCGCGCAAAGCGAACCGTGTAGGCCAGGTAAACCAAACCCAACAACACCGCCGTGACCAGGTAAAACCGCCCGGCCAGCTGCAGATAGAAGGGAACAGCGCTCACCGGAATCATCAGCACGGCATAAATCAGCGCTTCACAGGCCGTGGACCAGCCATCCGGTTGCACCACCGGCAGCATGCGGATGCCCGCCTTGGCGTAGTCCTCGCGGTACAGCCACGCAATGGCCATGAAGTGGGGAAACTGCCACACGAAAAGAATGGCGAACAGGGCCACGGCCGGCCACTCAATCACCCCCCGGGCGGCGGTCCAGCCCAGCAGCGGAGGCATGGCGCCGGGAAAGGCGCCGATGAACGTAGCCAGAGTGGTATAGCGCTTGAGCGGGGTGTAGACCGCAACATAGGTAAATCCCGTCAGCAGGGTAAGCATCACCGTGACCGGGTTGGTAAACCACGCCAACACCAGCGCGCCGGCGGCGAAACAAGCCAAGCCCAGGATCAGGCCATGGAGCTGCCCAAAGCGGCCGGCGGCCAGCGGGCGTTGCGCGGTTCGCACCATTTTGGCGTCGGTCTTGCGCTCGATGACCTGGTTCATCGCGCTGGCCCCGCAGGATACCAGCGTGATGCCGAGCAGAGCCTGAAACAGGCCCCAATGGATACTGGTGATGCCGGAGCGCATCGACCCCAGGTAAAACCCGGCCCACGCCGTAATCACCACCATCGAGGTCACGCGGACCTTGAACAGCTCCTGATAATCGGCCCACCGGGAATGCCGCATCTGCGGCCTGGCCACCGCGAAGGCGGGCAACGCCAGGTCCCCGGCCGGAACGGGATCGACGACGTGGGCGGCTGGGGTCATAGAAGCGAAGTCCTGGATTGCGGCTGGTTAGGATTCATCGACGCGGCTGAATTCATGATAGCAAGCAAGCTCCTGTGGCCGGAGGGCCGTTTGATGTGGCCGTTCGGCGTAATCAGGCGCAAAATCTTACCGCACCACTTCGACGGGCGCTGCCTCGGGTACTGGTTCAGGGTCGTCATGCTGCACCAGGTACTCCTGAATCAGCACCGACACCAGCACCGCCGTCGGGACCGCGATCATGGCCCCGAGGACTCCGGCCAGCTTCGAACCCATCAGCAGCGCGACCAGAACGCCCAGGGCGGAAAGATCTACGCTGCTCTTCATGATGCGCGGCGTAAGGAAAGAGGTCTCAACCTGGGCATAAATGGCATAGAAAACCGCCACCCCTACTACTTTTGCCCAGGAGTCGATGGCCGCCGCCAGCAATACCAAGGCCATCGAGACCATGGCGCCGACGATGGGGATGATATTCAACGCGCCCATCAGCACCGCCAGGGCATAGGCATAACGAATCTTGAGCAACACAAAGACAATGAGGCTGCACAGCCCCAGGATGAGCATAAGTCCGCCTTGTCCCAGGAGCCATTTACCCATGCGCACGTCGGCGCGCAGCAGCGTATCGTTCAGCCGCCCCCGGGCGGATTTGGGGAAGAAGGACAGCATCCAGTGATAGGCCTCATCGCCTTCCAGCATGAAATAAACGGTGAGAAAGATAACCGCCCCGACATCGGCCAGCTTGCCCGCCCAGCTGCTGATGGAGAGAAACAGATATTCCGCGAAATTGGACGCGAATCCCTGCAGCTTCAGATAAATGCCGGAAAGATTGACGTGAGAAATAAACGGGAATCTATGCAGCTGATTGAGCGCCTGAGGTCCGCGTGTCGGCAGCTCGGAGATTAACGATTGCACATCGTGCAGGACCGGCGGCAAGGCGAAGGCAAAAAACAGGGTAGCGGCGGCGGCTATGCTTAGCACCAGGAGAAAGATAGCCAGCCCCTTGCCGGGATGCCAGCTGCCGATGCGGATGTGCATAATGCCGCGGATCACGGGTGAAAGGACCACGGCGAACAGGGCGCTTACGTAGAGCAGCAACAGAATCTCGCGCATCAGGTATGCGGTCAGCAGCGCCAAAGCGACGGCAAAGGCGAAGACAATATAGCCGCGCACCGAGCGCGATCGCGCCGTCTGGGTTGTGATGACGACTGGTTCCACGTCACTCACCTCTTTCTCACCTCGATGAGCCACTCCTGGGACACGTGGGCAAGTACTTGATTGGCCACTTCCTGCGCCGTCAGCCCTGTTGTTGTCACGGTGACGTGGGCCGCGCGGTAATGCGGCAGGCGCCGGATGTGGCGGGCTTCGAGGGCCTCCGGCGCGGCCAGCAAAGGGCGTGTTTTCCCTTCCACTGTGCAGCGCGCCAGCAGTTCAGGCAGTTCAGCGTGGAGGAAAACCAGGCAGTTTCCGGGCGAATGGATTAACAGGGACCGGGTAGATTCGTCCTCAACCGTGCCGCCGCCGAGCGCCAGCACGATTTCCTCTTCGTCACTCAATTGCTGGACCGCCTGCTGCTCTCGCTGGCGAAATTCGGCTTCGCCGTGGTCGCGAAATATTTCCGCTACCGTGCGTTGACTGGCGGCCTCGATTACCTGGTCCAGGTCAATGAACCTCCAGCCCAGCTCGCGGGCCAGGATCGCGCCGACGGTGGACTTGCCCGCGCCCATGAAACCGGTCAGGATCAGCCGCGAAACCCGTGGTGCCTGCTTGCTCATGCCATCTGCGGATTATAGAGCCAAACCTCCGGGGCTTTATAGGCTGCGTGAGAACTGCAGACTTCAGGATTCGTGGTGGGAGCCCCCGCATTTATGCGGGGGAAGGAGCGCTTCAGCGCTCCGGGAAACATTCTCGACTCGATCATGCGCTTTAGCGCTGGTGAAACAACTCGCGGGAAAACCCGCTTTGTATCAGGGCACGACTTTAGTCGGGCCGTAATCGGGAAAACGTTGAGGGGCCTTCAGGCCCTGAGGCACGCTCTTTTCTCCATGACTTTGCGGAAAATCACCCGCACTACTTGACGCGGGAAGGCTCTTTCTTGAGCGCAGTCTGAATGTTTTCCCAAACTTCAGGGCTGGGATCGTGAATCGGCAGCAGCAGCTTGGCTTGTTGCGCAATGTACTCGAGATCACGCACCAGCGCGCTGCAGTTCTCGCAGGTCTTCAGGTGTGGATGCGTGTTCAGATCTTCACCCGACTCGAACAAGCTCGGAAGCTGATCCTGAAAAACGGCGCAATCAACGGTGGTGCCGTTCGCTCCTTTCCGGACATTGTTCATAGAACTGCCTCTTTCCTTTGGCCCGACTTCAAAAGGTCGCGAAGCTTCATCCGCGCCTTGTGCAGCTGCGACTTGCTGTTTCCGATGGAGCACTCCAGCATGCCGGCAATCTCATTGTGTTCATATCCTTCGACATCGTGCAATACGAATACCAGCCGGTAGCCAGGAGGTAAATTCTCGATCGCCCGCTCCAGGGTGACGCGATCAACAGAACCGGAGAGCGTCAGGTCGCGGGCGCCTATATCCTTCCGCGGCCCGTCTTCCTGGGATGGCTCCAGCGTCTCCTCCAGTGAAACCTGGGGCAACCCTTTCTTGCGCAGATGCATGAGCACCACGTTCACCGCCAGCCGGTGCAGCCAGGTGGAAAAAGCCGAATCCCCCCGGAAAGTGGCAATCTTGCGATACAGCTGGAGAAAGGCTTCCTGAGTCAGGTCCTCGGCTTCGGCCACATTTCCCAGCATGCGCAGGCACAGAGAATAAACCCGCCGCTTGTGCAGCGAGTACAGGATCTCGAACGAGGCGCCGTCGCCGGCCTGCGCTTTTTGTATGGCCTCGGCTTCGCCGGCGATGGGTGGGTTGCGACGCAGATGCTGGTTGGGCGTCTTGGCCGGCGCTGTTGGTCCGGGCGTCGTGGCCATGTCCTTGTTGGGAATAGACATTGCTACCTCTAGGAGAGAAGTTCCACCACCGCTATCGTTGCCGGGCTGGCGGATGTTCGCTTTCGGCATTGGAATCACTCAGTTAAAAAGGAAACCTGGCATTGGGAAGCACAATATGGGGTTGAAGTTGCTCTTAGCTGCCAATAAAGCGCGCATAAAGACTGCGGGCGACGGTAACGTCGGTGGTTCCCTGCACCAGCGCCCGTCCGTCCGCGAAAACGGTGAGGGTATAGTCTCCGCGCTTGAAACGCAGCAGAAGCCGGTTGAAGTTCACCTTGCCGTGCGGTTCCAGGCGGCGCTGCATCTCGGCAAAATCCACCGGGCGATGATGTTCATGAATCTGCACCGAATTTCGCCCGCAGAGCGTGATCTGAGGGCGGTCTTCTCCCCGCAAATAGGCAAAATCCCGCTGCTGGCAGACGAGGCAATGCGCCCGCGGGATGGCAGCGCTGATCTCAGCCTGGTCATTGGTCCACAGATCCCGGCCCAGCAGCGTCCGCCGCATCTTGTCCCGTGCGCCCACCAGAAACTTCAACGCCTCGGTTACTTCGACCGACGCGGCGAAATTGACTGCGGTGTTCAAAATGCCGGAAGTGTCGCAGGTTTCCACCAGGCCTGCCGGCGGCCGGGGAAACAGGCATGCCAGGCAAGCGGTCTCTCCCGGGAGGATATTCATAGTGGCCGCGTAGGCCCCTACCGCCGCCGCGTAGATCCAGGGGCGGCCCTGTTCGACGGCGTAATCGTTGAGCAGGTAGCGAGTCTCGAAATTATCCGTGGCGTCAAGCAGAATGACGGCCTCGCCGAGCAGCGCATGAATATTGGATGGCACCAGGTCGGCCACATGCGCATGCACCACCGTCCGGCTGTTGAATTGGGCAATCTTGCGCCGGGCGGCTTCGGCTTTGGGCAGTGCTTCGCGGGCATCGGCCTCGTCGAAAAGGACTTGCCGCTGCAGATTGCTCTCCTCCACAAAATCGCGGTCGATCAGGGTCAGGGTGCCCACCCCGGCTCGTGCCAGCAGCGCTGCCGCGGCGGCCCCGGTGGCCCCGCAACCCACCACCGCAACGTGGCCCTGGGCCAGCCGCCTCTGCCCGACCTCACCAATCCCGGGATAAAGCACCTGGCGCGAGTAACGCTCCTCAATTGGTTCCACTGGGCTCTCCCGTAACATCCTCTTGGATGGTCCCGTCTTAGTATAGAGATTCGTATAGAGAGAGACGCTGCGGCGGTGCCCACCTGAGAGGGTCTTTGTTGGTTTTGACACCATTGCTTCCATTGGCGCGGCGACCGCAGAAACTGGACAGCTCTCAACGAGGCCGATCCCTCGTACGTCCTTTTTCCTCAGGAAGGCTGCTTGCTGTCTGCTGTCGAAGCCACATCGCTCCTGTTTCTGCTCTCGCCCTCATCGGTTCAATCGTGCTGAGCATCGCTTCCACTCCGATCGCGGGCGCCCAGGCAGCGCCGGCAGCAACCTCCTCCTCCACCGGGGATTCACGGCAAGGCCTGCTGCTCGACTGGGCCGGCCTGCAGGTGGTGAGTATTACCTTCGACGGTGTTCGCGAAGATTTGCTGAAGCCGCTGCCCAGCCAGCTGGCGCAGAAGGCCGGTGTTCCGCTGGACCCGGACAAGATTCGCGACAGCCTCCGCAGCCTGTATGCCACCGGCCTCTACGAAACCATTGAAGTGGCCGGGGTCCGAGCCGGGGACAACGTCTCCATCATCTTCTCCGGGGTGCCGCGCCTCTTTATAGGCCGGGTAAACGTAGAGGGCGTGAAAGATGATCGTCTCGACGCCGTGCTGGACAGCGCCACCCAACTACAGGCGGGAACCGCCTACTCTGACAGCAAAGTGGCCCTGGCAGAGCCGGCGCTCCAGGCCACTCTCGAGAACAACGGCTACTACCGGGGTCAAATTGCCCAAACCACGGTCATCGACCATGAAAATTCGTTGGTCGACATCGACTTCTATACCACCACCGGCAATCCGGCCCGGATTGGCGACGTGGAGTTGACCGGCGACAGCGGGCTGACCGAACCCCAGTTTCGCAAGCAGGGAAAACTCAAGCGCAACTCCAAGGTCAACCGCAATACCGTCAGCCGCGCCCTGCGTAACCTGCGCAAGCACTACAACAAGAGGGAGCGGCTGGCGGCGACGGTAAGTCTCACCTCCAAAGAGTACGTGCCTCCCTCCAACCGCCTGAACTACACCTTTCTTGCCCACCAGGGCCCAATCGTTGAGGTTAAGGTCGAAGGGGCCAAAATCAGCCGCGGCCAGCTGGAAAAACTGGTGCCGGTTTACGAGGAGGGCACGGTAGATCAGGATCTGCTCAATGAGGGCGCGCAGAACCTGCAGAACTACTTTGAGGGCCATGGCTACTTCGACGTAAAGGTCTCGCACCAGCCGGTGCGCACCGACGCCCAGCACGTGACCGCGCTCTACACCGTTGAGCTGGGTAAGCGCCACGTCGTCGACACCGTCACGGTTACCGGCAACAAGTATTTCGGTACCCCGCTGATTACCGAGCTTCTCAGCGTACGGCCAAATAGTTTCCTGGACCGGTACGGTGCATTCAGCCAGCAGCTGGTGGCTCAGGATGTTTCCGCCATCAAGGCGCTTTACATGGGCAACGGCTTTAGCGGAGTCAAGGTCACCCCAAAATTTACCGATAGCGATACAACAGCCGGCAAGGCCGGTAAGATCTCTCACTTCAAAATCGACTATGTCATCGATGAAGGGACCCAGCGCCGTATCGGCAAATATGACATCGAGGGAGCCACCGCTGAGCAACTGGCTGACTTTCGCCCTTACCTCAATACCGAGGTAGGTCAGCCCTACTCCGCGGTGAATATCAACCAGGACCGTAACCTGGTCCAGACCTACTATTACAGTAAGGGCTATGACGACGCCCTGGTAAATCTGTTCCAGCAAACCGAGGCGGATAACCCGGACGCCGTGGATTTCACCATGAACGTGGTGGCCGGCAAGCAATTCTTCGTGCGCAAGGTTGTCGTCTCCGGCCTGGAACGAACCAAGCCGGCGCTAGTACAGCAGCGGATCCTGCTCAACCCCGGCGACCCTCTCAATCAAACCGCCCTGCTGGAGATGCAGCGCAAACTCTATGATCTGGCCCTGTTCAATGAGGTCAATACCGCGATTCAGAATCCCACCGGCGACGAAACTTATAAGAACGTCCTGCTGAATCTGACCGAAGCCAAGCGCTGGGATCTCAGCTACGGTTTCGGTTTCGAGGTGCAGACGGGCACGCCGTCACAGAACTGTGAGGTCAATTGCAGTCCTAACGGCCATACCGGGGCCAGTCCTCGAATCCTGTTCAATGTCAGCCGCACCAACCTGCGCGGCACCGACCAATCGATTACCCTGCGCACCAACTACGGAACCATCGAGCAGATTGCCCAGCTCAGCTACCAGGACCCGCACTTCGCCAACAAGCCATCGCTCAACCTGAGCCTTTCCGGCGGCTACAACAATAGCGCCGTGATCACCACCTACAAGGCCGCGATCCTTTCCAGCGCCTTGCGCCTCACGCAGCGCGTCACCAAACCCACAACCTTGATCTACTCCTTCTCCTACCGCCGTGTTTCGGTCAATGCCAGCACCCTTCAAGTCAGCCTGCCCGAGATCCCACTGCTCGCCCTACCGGTACGGGTTGGGGGCCCGGGTATCACGTATATCCGCGATACCCGCGATGTCCCTCTCGATGCCCATCATGGCACTTTCAACACAGGAGAAGTTTTTCTGTCAGATAGCAAATTCGGCTCCCAGGCCAACTTTGCCCGAGTCGACTTGAGCAATTCCTCATATTACGACCTGGGGCGGCGCCACTGGGTAATTGCGCGCCAGACTCGCTACGGACAGGAGCGCTCCTTTGGCAATGGTGATCAGCAACTGCTTCCTCTTCCCGAGCGGCTTTATGCCGGCGGCGCCACCTCTCATCGCGGCTTTGGTATCAATGCCGCCGGGCCGCGCGATCCCCAGACCGGTTTTCCGGTTGGCGGCGCCGGTGTTTTCGTTAATACTTTGGAGCTGCGTGCCCCCCCGCCCACTTTGCGTTGGGTGGGCACCGATCTCAGTTTTGTGCTGTTTCATGACATGGGCAACGCCTTCCAGACATCTTCCCAGGTCTGGCCAGCCGCTCTGCGCATCAAGCAGCCGCACAGCTATACATGCCGCAATGTTACTTTGCCCTACAGCACTTACAACACGCCGGATACCTGCGACTTCAACGACTTCTCCCACGCCCTGGGGCTGGGGTTGCGCTACCACACACCCATTGGGCCGGTGCGTGCAGATTTCAGCTATAACTTGAATCCGCCGATCTATCCCGTTTTTGTGGACTACACCCAAGGCGTTCCGGTTCAGAATCCGCACGTCGGTTCAGCCGGGCACTTCAACTTTTTCTTCAGCATCGGACAAAGCTTTTAATGTCAAAAGCGACTCACATGGGCGGAGGGGACAACAAGAGTGGGTATCCCATACCCACGATTCTCGCCGTGCTGCTGCTAGCGGCGGGTATGGCCGCACGTGTATGGGCACAGCAACCCGCCGGCCCTTTACCTCACGGGGCGGTGGTCCTCGATCACGTGGTTGCGGTCATTAATGGCAGCGTAATTCTCGAGAGCGATGTGAGGGAAGAAATGGGCTATGCCGTCCTCCAGCCCTTCAGCAGCGGTAGCGCGCGCAACACCCCTGAACGGGCGCTGCAGCGGCTGATCGATCGCGACCTTATCCTGCAACAAATGAAGACCGTGCAGGCGGTTCCCCCGCCGTCTCCCGAGGAGGTAAAGGAGCGCATTACGGAACAGCGCGCAGTGATTCCCGAGTGCGCCCAGTATCACTGCCAAACCGATGCCGGCTGGCAGGCCTTTCTGAAAGCGAATGGCCTGACGGAGAAGCAGGTGGAGGCGCATTGGTCTCAGCGCATCCTCATCCTGTCATTTATTCAGTCGCGCTTCGGCTCCGGTGTGCGCATTACCCCGGCCGAGATCAAGGACTACTACGACAAGACGCTGTTGCCCCAATTCCACGATAAAGCGGTCAAGCCACCCGCCCTGGCCACTGTCTCCAGCCGGATCGAGGAGATCCTGCTGCAACAGCGGGTGAGTTCCCTGTTGCTCGAATGGCTGCAGAGCCTCAAGAGCGAAGGCAGCGTACGCATTCTGGATCCTGCTTATGGCAAGGTGGGCACCACCGGTTCCGGCGACGATTCCGATTCCGGAGGACAGCCATGAGCCCCGAGAAGACAGCCATGAGCCCCGAGAAGACAGTCATGAGCGCCTGGGCTTGGATATTGAGGGTTGGCGGGGTCCTGGTGCTGCTGCTGGTTCTGGTGGTCGGCGGATTGATGTTCTACGCGTCGACGCCTCATTTTGCCAACGTCGTCCGGCTGAAAGTCATCACCGTGCTTGAAGACGCGACCGGAGGCCGGGTGGAGTTGCAGTCTTTACGCTGGAACCTGCGCCATCTCTCCGTGGAAGTGGATGGCCTGACCATCCACGGTCTGGAGGGGCGGGGCGAGTTGCCCTACGCCCATATCGACCGGCTTTACGCGCGGGCCAAGATCCTCTCCTTTGTCGATGCCCGGCTGGGCCTCGACTTTCTGGAAGTCGACCGGCCGGCAATCCATCTCATCATCTACCCCGATGGCCGCACCAACCAGCCCACGCCGAAGGCCAAACAAAGCAATAACGGGCCGGCGATCAGAACCATCTTTGATCTTCAGGCCAGCCGGGTGGAAGTGCACGACGGCATGGCGCTGATCAATCAGCGCTCCATCCCGTTCCAGCTTGCCGCCAACGATCTCGGCGTGGTGATCACCTACGCTCCGGCCAGCGGTCATTACCTGGGCAAAATTGCCTGTTCGGATATCACCGCGCAGCAGGCGAAAGCCGCGGCCATCCGCAGCAAGCTGGATCTGAGCATGGAGATAGCCCCCGACGCGGTCGATTTCAACGGGCTGCACTTTACCAGCGAAAAGACCAGGCTTCAAGCCTCTGGAACCCTCACCCACTTTGCGAATCCACGGTGGACACTGTCTACAGACGGCACCGTAGATTTGGCGGAGGTGACAGCACTCGGCCTGGTCGACGGCTTCAGAGGGGGAAGCGTTGATCTTGCGGTCAAAGGTCAGGGCAGCGGGAGCAATCAATATGTGTTGGATGGCAAGGCCAAGGTGGTCAACGCCAGCTACGCCATGGAATACTTTTGGATTGACGGAGTGAACGCCACCACGAGACTGCACATCACTCCGGACGAGATCACCCTGCCCGACCTGGTCGCCCGCCCGCGCCAGGGTGGGATTGTAAACGCCGCCTTCCGCTATCTCCACTGGATGATGCCCTTCACTTCGCCGAAGGCTTCAGGGGCGCAAGTCCTCAGTGTGCGCGCACGGGTTTCCGGCGTGCGCCTCACCACCGCTCTGGAGAGTGTGGTCCCGCGTCAATATCGGGATTTGGGCTTCGATACGGCAGGCGAAGGTAGCGTCAGTGTCGATTGGACAGGCGGCCCGGATGACCTGACTGTCGGGGCCGTCCTGGCTATGAGTGTTCCCGCTACCACAGCTCCCGGGCTGCTTCCCCTCAGCGGATCAGTCGACGCCAAGTACTTTCAACGTGGCGGCAAGGTTCAGATCAACCAACTGCAGGCCCGTAGTGCCGCGACCATTCTCAATGTCACCGGCTTACTGGGCGTGTATCCGGTAGAAGAGCCTTCCAACCTTTCGGTTCATCTGGTCAACCACAACCTGGGCGAGTTCGATCACGTCCTGAAGGTGCTGGATCTGGGCTTTGGCAAGCCCGGTGTTTCCGGCATTCCCGTTCAGCTTCATGGGGATGCAACCTTCGACGGTTCGGCCACCGGCTCCCTGGTCGATCCCGCATTCAAAGGCCATCTCACCGCCAACCGGTTTTCCACCGTATTCGTCCTCCCGGCCACGGGTGCTGCCGCTTCCCAGCCGCCGCATCCGGCCGAGCCTGCGGCCGGCAAGCCAATAAACATCTACTGGGACTCTCTGGACACCAACGCCAGTTATTCCTCCAGTCTCATCTCCGTCGATCACGCCATCCTCACCCGCGGCAAGACAGTCATTCACGCCTCCGGTCAACTGGAGGCACATCGCATCAGCCGGCGGAAGGTGGCTTTCGACGACCAGGCCACCATCGATGCCACCGCCCAGATACAGAACGCATCGCTGACCGATCTGCTGGACATCGCCGGGCAAGACCTGCCCATCACCGGCACCCTGAACCTGCAGGCCCACGCCGGTGGGACGCTGGGCGACCTGAACGGGGGCAGCAATCTTACCCTGGTGGGCGGCGTCATCGAGGGCCAGCCTTATCACAGCCTCACCGCCTCCGTGAGCTTATCGGGCCAGGATGTCAACCTGACCAAACTTACCCTGCTCCAGGATGGCGGCACTGTGGAGGGCAACGGGACTTACAACCTGAAGACCCAAAGTTTCCTCGGCAATCTGGACGGAACCAACTTCGAACTTGGTCATTTTCCTCAGCCTAAGGACCCCCGGCTTTCCGTGGCCGGCGCTTTGAAGTTTGACGCCCACGCCTCGGGTACCCTCGAATCCCCCTCCATTCTGGCTGGAATTCATCTGCGCAACCTTGTCCTCGGCGGCCAGCCCGCCGGCTCTCTGGAAGTGGTCGCGCACACCCAGGGGAGCACTGCCTATTTCACCGCCCAGAGCGGCCTGGCGTTGGCACAGCTACAGGTCAAAGGCCAGACCCAGCTGCACGGCAACTTTGATACTCAGGCCAACCTGGTATTGACCAACCTCAACATCGCCCCTTTCTTGCGCGCCTTTCATGTGCAGAGTGTCAGCGGCAACTCGTCGATCGGGGGCACGATCAACGTTGCCGGTCCATTGCGGGAACCAAAGCAGTTCAGCGGAGACGCGGAGATTAATCAGTTCGCCGTGACTCTACAGGGCATCATGCTGCAGGGCGAAGGACCGCTGCGCGCATCGTTGCATAGCGGGGTGCTTAAGCTGACCCAAGCTCACATTACCGGACCAGACACCAATCTGGCGGTCACGGGTACCGCGGATTTATTGGGCGACCAGGTTTTGGCGGTTACCGCCAACGGCTCCGTCAACATGACGCTGGCGCAGACCTTTGATCCCGACATTACCTCTTCCGGTCACTTGGATTTCAACGTCGAGGCCAACGGGACCCTCACCCAGCCGTCGTTCTCCGGCCGCGTGCACCTTAGCAACGTCGCCATGGCGCTCAAAGATCTGCCCAACGGCATCAGCAAGCTGAACGGAAATCTGATCTTCGATCAGAACCGGCTGCAGGTACAGGACCTGGTGGGTACGACCGGGGGCGGCCAGCTCAAATTCGGTGGTTTCTTAACCTACCAACAGGGCTTATATGGAGATTTCACTGCTACCGGGAAGGATATACGGGTTCGTTACCTAGGCATCAGCGCCACCGCCGACACCACCCTGCACCTGCAGGGCTCAGAGAGAAATATGCTGCTCAGCGGCAACGTTCAAATCACGCGCTTCATCATCGGCCCCAATGTGGACTTCGCCAGCTTTGCCCCCAGCCCGGCGTCGAACGTTCCCCCGGATCCAAGCGCGCCTTCCAGCCACGTGCGGTTGGACGTGCACATTTTTTCCGCGCCGCAGCTCGATTTTCAAAACTCGTATGCTCAGTTAGCCGGCAGCGTCGACCTTCACATTCGCGGAACCGTGGCCCAGCCTGCCATTCTCGGCCGCATCAACATCACGGATGGAACTGCCAACTTTGCCGGCACCACCTACAATTTGCAGCACGGCGAAATCTTTTTCACCAACCCGGTCATGATCGAGCCCATCATCGATATCGATGCCACCACCCGGGTGGAGGAATACGACGTGACTATCGGACTGCATGGCAATATCAACCAGCTGAGGCCCACCTTCCGTTCTGAGCCTCCTCTCCCGCAGGCGGACGTGATCTCTCTGCTGGCCCTGGGCCGCACCCAGGAAGAACAGGCGCTGTATTCGCAGCAGGAGCAATCCATCGGCGGCGACTCCACCACCAATGCGCTGTTGGGAGGCGCGCTCAATGCAGCTGTTAGCAGCCGGGTGCAAAAGCTCTTTGGCGGAGGCAGCGTGAAGATCGATCCCACTTACGTCGGCTCCATCGGCAGCTCGAGTGCCCGGATTACCGTCCAGCAGAATATTTCCCGCAACGTTCAGGTCACCTACGCCACCAACGTAAATGCCACCGCACAGCAGCTCATTCAGGCCCAGGTGGATATCACGCAAAGCGTCTCTGTGGTTGCGCTTCGCGACGAAGCGGGCGTCTTCAGCATGGTGCTGAAAGTTCACAAACGCTACCGTTGACGGCATCTTGGAGTCGTAGTAAACAGGGAGGGCAACCCAGGGCCCCGTTTCGTGTCTATACATGTGGACTTATTCGCGAAGCCGTTACACCCGCGAGAAAAACAGGAGATAGAAATGAAAAAGGCAAGACAAGGTCTAGCTTTGGCGCTGGCTGCTGTTCTGGTTCTAGGTTCTCAAGTGGTTTTTCCCCATGCGTCCTATGCCGCCGGACAGAGCGCGCAAACCGATAACAACATACAGGCTGAACTGCAGAATCAACTGAAGAAATTCAAGGATGTACAGGTATCGGTTAAGAACGGGATCGTCGATCTGGAAGGAACCGTCCAGGATTTCGCAACCAAGGAAGAGATCGATAAGAAGGCCCACCGGGTTAAGAACGTGGTCGCGGTTCGCAACAAGCTGAAGATTGCCGGCGCGGGCGAGATGTCAGACGCCCAGCTGCAGCAGAAAATCGTGCAGAAGCTGCAATACGATCGCGTGGGTTACGGGAATGCGTTCAACGCCATCAGCGTCAACGTGCAGGACGGTGTGGTGACTCTGGGCGGCAATGCGCTGGGGCCGGTTGCGGCTGACTCCGCAGTGTCACTCGCGAGCCATTTCCCCGGCGTGCAGGATGTCATTAACAATATCCAGGTCGATCCGTTGTCGCCCATGGATGATCGTACGCGGATGCAGGTGTACCGGGCTGTTTACGGCTTCCCCAGTTTGAACAAGTATGCGATCGACCCGGCGCAGCCCATCCGCATCACAGTGGTGAATGGCAACGTCACCCTGAACGGCGTGGTCCTGAGCCAGGCAGACAAAAATGTGGCGGGCATTCGCGCCAACAGTGTCCCCGGCGTCTTCAAGGTGACCAACGATCTACAGGTAGCCAATTCATCGAACGAAAAGTAAGTCAGCGTCTAACCTGGAGCGAACTGGGTAACTCTCGTCAATGACCGGACCGGTCTCGGCGGGTGCCCCCCGTTCGCCCCAGCGTACCCCGGATTTCCTGTCGAGTTTATTGGCGCTGGCGCACTCCCGTTACACTTACGTCATGGCTTTGTTGCGCAACGTAGGCACCACACTGGAAATGATCAAGTGGGAGCACTCGGTGTTTGCCCTCCCCTTTGCTCTGACCGGCGCCATGCTGGCCGCCGCCGGCTGGCCCGCGTGGCACAAGGTTTTATGGATTGTGGTCTGCATGGTCACTGCTCGGTCGGCCGCCATGGCATTCAATCGCTGGGCCGATGCTCGCCTGGATGCCGCCAATCCGCGTACTGCGGCCCGCGCCATTCCGGCCGGCATGCTAACCCGCCGCTTCGTCGGCGGCTTCACCATCGCTATGTCGCTGGCTTTTGTTCTCGCCACCGCCCAGTTGAATCGGGAGACGCTCTTCCTCTCTCCCTTGGTCCTCGCAGTGTTGTTGTTGTACTCCTACACCAAGAGGTTCACCCGCTGGTCACACCTGGTGCTCGGCCTCGCGCTTGGAATCGCCCCCGCAGCCGCGTGGATTGCGATCCGCGGTACGTTGGATCCGCGGATCGTCGTGCTCACCGCGGCGGTACTTTTCTGGGTCGGAGGGTTCGACGTGCTCTACGCCTGCCAGGACATGGCGCACGACCGGGAGGCCGGCCTGAACAGCATCCCTCAATCCTGGGGTATTCGGGCGGCGTTTTGGATTGCGCGTGCCATGCACGTGATCATGTTGGGCCTGTTGTTCTGGCTGCTGAAACTGTTTGCGCTCAATGCTATTGCATGGGTAGGTGTGGTAGCGGTGGGTTTGCTACTGCTCTACGAGCATCTCATCATCTCCCCCACGGATCTACGCCGCTTGAACGCTGCGTTCTTTACCATGAATGGGATTATCTCCACCGTCTTCTTCCTCTTTGTCGCTGCAGCACTTCTGCTTCCAAAAATGTAAACGCACCCGCCAGTGACAACGGGTGCGTTCAAGGGAAGAAAAACCGCTCTCTGAGCAGTTTCGCAATTACTGTGATCTGATAAAGATCGCGAGGAGTGGTTTTCCTTGAGAGAAAACCACGAAAAGGCCTATCGCTCCCCGGATTTCCTGCGGCGCAGCACTGGCCGAGAACAATTATGTGCGACTTTCTTCACGGAAAGTCGCATGGAGTTCCGCGGTTCCACCGACCTCTACAGGAAATCCGGGTTCGGTCAACACCCATTGCGAAACTTCTCTAGGCCGTCTTGGTTTTGTTACGTTCACTCGCCTTGTGAGCGTCGATCTTCTCGTTCACGTTTTCATGAACTTCGTCGACCTTGTGACGGACTTGAGCGCGTGCGTCATCCGCCTTGTGTTCCGATTCCTTCTGATGGCGATCTGCGGTAACTGCGGCAGCATCTTTTACGTTGCCCCAGGTCTCCTTCGCGGCGCCCTTCACCTGGTCAGCTACGCCCTGATTGGCCAGCTTTTGATTGCCTAGCGCCTCGCCCACCCCTTGCTTCACGCGTCCTGCCGCCCGCTCCACCTTGCCGGTCACTTGATCCTTGTTCATGGTTGTTTCTCCTTACGCCTGCAAACTCCCGGGCGCTTACAGTGAGATGCCTCCCTGTCCATCCCGGCTACCTGCCGGGCGGAAATACATGCCTGCAGGTAATTCTTTTGCTCCTGCACGGCTCAGGGAGGCCAATCTAAATTGCTCGTCTACCACCTATCAACTGGATCACCAGAACCACCAGCGCAATGACCAGCAGAACGTGGATGTACCACGCAACCACATGGAATCCAATAAAGCCGACCAACCAAAGTACTAATAACACCAGAAAAATTGTCCACAGCATCGTGCGTTTCTCCTTACCATAAAGTCTTGCTACGCTGTACTTTGGTGCGCTTCCAGTGCAGTGGGTTGCCGTATCATCGAAATTAAGTCTGCGGGGCAGAGATGCGGATTGCGATCCAGGGAGAGCTCGGCTCTTTCAGCCACCAAGCCGCATTAAAGTTGGAGCCCGAGGCAACCATTGTTCCCTGTGCGCTTTCTGCAGAGGTTTTCAAGCTGGTCGAGAGTGGTGAGGTCTGTGCCGCGGTCATCCCCATTGAAAATTCACTTGCAGGTTCTGTGGTGGAACACTTCGACCTTCTTTTTCAGTCCGATGTCCGGATAGAGCGCGAATCCCTACTGCGCATTCGCCACAATCTCGTGGCTGTTCCGGGCAGCACCATTGCAGATATCCGCCAAGTCCTGTCGCACCCGGTCGCGCTCGCGCAATGCCGTCGTTTTTTCGCGGAGCATCCGGCAATGACACCCACTCCCTTCTACGACACTGCGGGCAGCGTCAAGCATGTAATCGCCCTCGGCGACAGCAAGACCGCCGCCATCGCCAGCGAGCAGGCCGCTCTCGCTTACGGCGGGCAGGTCCTGGCAGCAAGTATCGAAGACAATCCGGCCAACTACACCCGCTTTTTCTTGATTCGCAGCAGCGCCCACGTCCGCGCGCTTTCCGATCCGGACAAAGTCAGCATCGCCTTTACCGTCGAAAACCGCCCCGGAACCCTGGTTTCGGCGCTCCAGGTGTTCGCCGAACACAATACCAACCTTTGCAAGATAGAATCGCGTCCCGTACACGGCCAGCCCTGGCAATACGTCTTCTACGTCGACTACCAGGTCGCCGACCCGGCGGCAACCAGTGCGCCGCTCGATCAACTTCGCCGCCAGTGCCTGCTGGTTAAAGAACTGGGTCAGTACCCGGCGGCCGCTTTGCCCTCGTGACGGGAGCGGTGCTCTCCTGACGGGGTCTAGGCCAGTCGATACATAGAGAGGGGCCTTTTGCGACTTTTCGGAATCTGCGGCATCTCATATACGATAATTTGATAGAAGGATACTCATGGCTAGCGATTTCTTAAGCATCATCAGTCCAACCGACCCCAGTCGGCGTGAGCAGGGTGGATCCCAGGGAAGGGTCCTGCCCATTCTGCCCGTCCGCAGCACGGTATTGTTTCCCCACGCCGTGTTGCCACTGACCGTCGGCCGGGAGAGCTCGATTCAGCTCATTCAGTCGCTGGGAGACGTGAAGACCATCGTGGTGGTCGCGCAGCGCGACGAGCGTATGGACAGTCCCCAACCCAGCGACTTGTATTCCGTAGGCACCATGGCGACGGTGCATAAAGTCGTCAAAATGCCGAACCAGAGTCTTTTTGTGTTTACCGAGGGAACGGAGCGGGTCAAGCTGGGAGAATTTGCCCAACTTGAGCCGTTCATGATGGCCGCCGTCGATCATTTGCCCGAGGTCGATCCGGGCAAAAGCGCGGAGCTGGAAGCGCTGCAAAGGAATGTGATTGCGCAATTTCAGCAAATCGTCACCACCTCGCCTACACTTTCCGACGAATTGCAGACCATCGCGCTCAATATCGAAGATCCGGGCCGCCTGGTCGATTTCATTGCTTCCTCTCTGCCGTTCCTGGCCACTACCGATAAGCAGGAACTGCTGGAAACTCCTGATGTGTTGTTGCGCATGGAGCGCATCAACAAGCACCTGGCCAAGGAAGCCGAGGTGCAGCAGCTGCGCAACAAGATCCAGACCGAAGTCCAGGACCAGGTGCAGCAATCGCAGCGCGATTACTACCTGCGCGAACAGCTCAAAGCCATCCAGAAGGAGATCGGCGAGCTGGACGAGGGGCAAAAGGATATCGAGGAGCTGCGGCAGAAAATTGAAGCTGCAGGCATGCCCGAAGAGGTGAAGAAAGAGGCCACCAAGGAACTCAACCGGTTGTCCCGGATGTCTCCCATGGCCGCCGACTACTCGCTCACCCGCAACTACGTGGAATGGCTGGCAGTGCTGCCGTGGGCCAAATCCACCGGCGGCGAAGTGGACATCGCCAAGGCGAAGGAAATCCTCGACCTCGATCATTACGACTTGAAGCGGGTAAAGGATCGCATCCTCGATTACCTGAGCGTGCGCCGCCTCAAGCCCGATATGAAGGGGCCCATCCTCTGCTTTGTCGGACCTCCCGGCGTGGGCAAGACCTCGCTCGGCCGCAGCATCGCGCGCGCTCTGGGCCGCAAGTTCCAGCGCATCTCGCTCGGCGGCATGCACGACGAGGCCGAGATTCGCGGTCACCGGCGCACCTACATAGGAGCCCTTCCCGGGCAGATCATGCAGGCGCTGCGCCGCGCGGATGCCAACGACCCCGTCTTTATGCTGGACGAGATCGACAAGCTGGGGCGCGACTTCCGTGGCGATCCGGCATCGGCGCTGCTCGAAACTCTGGATCCGGAGCAGAACAATACGTTTCGCGACAACTACCTCGACGTGCCGTTCGATCTGTCCAAGGTGCTCTTCATCTGCACCGCGAACATGCTCGATCCCATTCCCGAGCCGCTGCGCGACCGCATGGAGATCATCGACCTGTCGGGCTACACCGAGGATGAGAAGACGCATATCGCGTTTCGCTATCTCATCCCGCGGCAAATCAAAGAGAACGGCATCGAGCCGAAAGAAGGTGGCGAAGCCGAGATCGAGTTCCCTGAAGAGGGGGTTCGCTACATCGTGCGCCACTACACCCGGGAAGCCGGGGTGCGCAAACTGGAGCAGCTGATCAGCACTGTGTGCCGCAAGCAGGCGCGGCGCATCGCGGAAGGCAAGACCGGCAAGCTGATTGTCGACCGGGCGGTGATCCAGGAGTTCCTGGGCGGCATCAAGGTGCGCGTCGACACCGAGTTGGCCGAGCGTACGCGGCGATCTGGTGTAGCGGTCGGTCTGGCCTGGACCCCGGCTGGTGGTGATGTGTTGTTCATCGAAGCCAACCGGATGAAGGGCAAGGGTGGCTTTAAGATGACCGGCCAGATCGGCGAAGTCATGCAGGAATCCATGCAGGCTGCGCTGACCTGGGTACGTTCGAACGCTGCCTCGCTGGGCCTGGAGGAGGACTTCACCAAGGATCTGGACATTCACATCCACGTTCCCGCAGGAGCCATTCCCAAGGACGGACCTTCGGCCGGTGTCACCATGGCAACCACCCTGGTTTCACTGATGACCGATACACCGGTTCGCCCGCTCACCGCGATGACCGGCGAGATCACCCTCAGCGGCAACGTGCTGCCGGTAGGCGGCATCAAGGAGAAGTTTCTCGCCGCCAAGCGCGCCGGGGTGCAGGATGTCATCCTGCCTGCGGAAAATCGCCAGAGCGTCGAAGAAGACCTGACGGCAGATCAAATCGAGAACGTGCGCATCCACTACGCCAGCCGCATCGAAGATGTTCTGGCTGTGGCGCTGCCCAAGTCCGTCAGCGAAGAGAAGAAGGACGAAGCAGTCCGGGAAGAAATTATCGAACACCACTCCCGACGTGGCTTTCCTCAAGAAAAGCCGCACTTCGCGACGCTTGCTTGTGCAGAGAGACTGAATCGGACTCACCACACAGAGAGGCCCGCTAACCAGCGGGCCTTTTTCTTGATTAAAGAAGACCGCAGTTGAAAAACATTGCCTCAACTCCTAACCGCAGCTGGCCAGTTGGACGGTTTTTGCGCGTCTGCTGGCTCAGGCTAACATCTAAAGGCAGAGTCTTCCTTCAAGGACACGGATGATCATTGATTTCGCGGAGCGTGCGCACAACCACAACTGGGACCTGGATCCGGTGGTGCGATCCCTGCTGGATACCGATTTCTACAAGCTGCTGATGCTGCAGTTCATCTGGAAGCATTTCCCCACCACCCAGGTATCGTTCTCGGTGAGCAATCGATCTTCATCGGTGCGCCTGGCCGACGTGATTGCGCGCGAAGAGGTATTGCAGCAGCTGGAGCACGTGCGCAGCCTGCGCTTTCTAAAATCGGAGCTGATCTGGCTGGCAGGAAACACCTTCTTCGGACGCCGCGGTATCTTCGAGCCCGACTTTATTGAGTGGCTGGGGCACGGTTTTCGCCTCTCCAGCTATCGGCTCACGGTGAGAGACGGAGAATTCCACCTGGAGTTCGACGGGCTCTGGACCGAAGCGACTATGTGGGAGATTTACGCCCTCTCCATCGTCAACGAGCTCAAGTCCCGCGCCGCCTTCAAGGGCATGAGCGAATTCGAGCTGGACATTCTTTACGCCCAGGCCAAGGCCAAGCTGTGGGGCAAGATTGAGCGCCTGACCGGGGTGCCGGAACTGAGAGTGGCAGACTTCGGCACTCGTCGCCGGCACAGTTTCCTGTGGCAGGAATATGTGGTCATGGCCATGAACACGGCGCTTTCCGAGCACTTCACCGGCACCTCCAACACCTATCTAGCCTACAAACACAACCTCGAGGCGGTAGGCACCAATGCCCACGAACTACCTATGGCGCTGGCTGCCATGGCCACCAATGACGCGGAACTGAAGAGCTCGCAGTACCGCATTCTCGAACTTTGGCAAAGCACCTACGCCCGCGAGATCCGGATCATGCTGCCAGATACCTACGGCACCACGCAGTTCCTCGCCGATGCTCCGGATTGGACCGCGGACTGGACCGGCCAGCGCATCGACAGCAAGGATCCTTACATTGCTGGGGACGAGTACATCGCCTGGCTGGAGCAGCGCGGCCGGGACCCAAAACAAAAGTTGATCATTGCCTCCGACGCCATGGACGTGGAAGACATACTCGGCCTGCATGCCTATTTCATGGGCGCCATGGCGCCCGGCTTGGAACCAAAGGACTTTCGCAGCGCGGCCGACTTCAGTGACCCGGCCAGGTGGACTCCCGGCCGGCGCATCCGTTTCAGCGCCGGTTGGGGGACCTTGCTGACCAACGATTTTCGCGGCTGTCACCCCAAAGGCAGAAACGGATTGCATCCCGCCAGCCTGATCTGCAAGATGACGGAGGCCGACGGCCGGCCGGCGGTCAAGCTCTCGGATAATTTTGCCAAGGCTACCGGGCTTCGATCGGAGATAGCGCGCTACCGCAGAGTCTTTGGCACCGCAGGAGTAGCCGACATTCCCGTCCTGGTCTGAGCAGCGCCATTTTGTACCTCGCCGCGTCTAACCTCCAGACATTAGACCTTCAGATATTCTTTTTCCATGCGCGTCACGGTCCTGTTTTTTGGAGTACTGAAGGAGATGCTGGCGAGCGAAAGCCAGATCCTTGACCTGCCCGAGGGTGCGACGGTGGACGCAGTGCTTGGGCACTTCCGCCAGCTGCTGCCACAGCAGCCGAAGTTCTGGTCAGCCTTGGCCATTGCCGTGAATCAGAGCTACGCGCCGAGTGGTTGCCTGCTGCGTGACGGCGATGAAGTTGCGTTGCTGCCCCCGGTGAGCGGCGGCTGCACCCCGGTCGTCGCCTTGGTCACCGAGCCCATCGATTCTGCGTCGCTGGTAAGCAATATCAAGCAGGGGGAGGACGGCGCTGTGGTGGTCTTTGACGGCATCGTCCGCAATAACAGCAGGGGAAGGCGGACACTCTATCTGGTCTACGAGGCTTACCAGGATATGGCGCTGCGCCAGATGCAGGCCCTGGCTCAGGAGGCGATTGCCGTGCTTGGCGTCCGTCAGGTTGCCATGGTGCATCGCCTGGGGCGCCTGGAGATAGGCGAGACCAGCGTTCTGATTGCCGTGTCTTCCGCCCATCGGGCCCAGGCATTTGAAGCCTGCCGTTGGCTCATCGACACGCTAAAGAAGACCGTGCCCATATGGAAGAAGGAGCACTTCGAAGATGGAGCGGTTTGGGCCGATGGCGAACCGTTCCCAGCCGGTCTGATGGAGAAGGGCCCAGTGCAGAAGGGAACGACTAGCTCGTGAAACCACTTTGCACTGCAATTTGCTGCGCGCTTACCCTTTGCAGCTTTGCCGGCCAAGCGCAACGCCAGCAGCAATACCCAAACGCCGCGACCTGGCCAGGCACCCAGCGCAATACCGACCCACCCACCATTAGCGTCAATGTCCGGCTGGTGAATGTCTTCGTCAATGTCACCGACGACAAAGGTGCTCCGGTCCCTGGCCTGACTCGCGACGAATTCCTGCTCTCTGAAGATGATCATCCGCAAAAGATTGCTGTCTTCGAGCGCCAGTCCGAGCTTCCGCTGGAGATTGTCCTGGCTATTGACACCAGTGGCAGTGTGCATAAAGACCTCGGTCTGGAGCAGGAGGCGGCGAAACATTTTGTGCATTCGCTGCTGCGCCCGATCGACCATCTGGACCTCATGGAGTTTGCCGACAACGTGCGCGAGGTCATTTTCTTCACCAATAATCCCAACCGCATCGATCGCGGGTTGAACGACATGGGAAGGGGCGCGGCCACCGCGCTTTACAGCGGCGTCTATCTCGCTTCACAAAGCCTGGCCCCGCGCTCCGGCCGCAAGGTGCTGGTGATTATCTCGGACGGTGGAAATACAGTCAAAGGAACCACCTATGACATGGCGCTGGAGCAGGCTCTGCGCGGTGAAGTGATGGTCTACCCCATCATCGATGTTCCCATCGCCGCCAGCGCCGGCCGCGACCTCGCCGGAGAACACGCCCTGATCACCCTGGCCCAGCAGACCGGGGGCAAGTACTACTATGCCGATTCCTCCTCGCTGGACAGGACCTTCGCCCAGTTATCGGAAGACCTGCGGACGCAATACCTGCTCGGTTACTATCCGTCGAATCGATCCGGCAGCGACTTTCGCAGCATTTCGGTCAAGCTGCGCGCCCCGGACGCCGCGGGATATGTAATCCGTAATCGCCCCGGCTACTATCCATCTCCGTTGCCGTAGCCGGCCCCTCCAGTCCCTTCTGCACAGCAACTGCTCTAAAGAATTCAAGGCTCCGTGACATTTGTTACGGTCTTGTCAATTAATCTCTTGCGAGGCCCATAGTCCTTCGCGGAGTTTTGATGCATCTTTGGCCGTCGCTTTCTGTCGTATTTCTGTGCCTGCTGGCACCACCGGCAAGGGCCGTGTTGCCCGATGCTCCCCAACCTCAACCCCAGGCTCAGCCCTCCGGCCAGCAAAATCCACCGCGGCCCGCCCCCGCCAGCCGGGAATCTCTCCCCCAAATCAACCAGCGAGAGGCCGATCAGTCCGACGACCAAGCCAATCCGGCCGTCTTCTCGCACCATCTCATCGCCGATCGCCTTTGGATCTCGGGGCAGGCCAACTTCATCTTCCAGGCCCATGAACCCGTTTCACTCCCCCTACGCCGGGACCAACAGCTTCCAAAGCCGGGTGGAAACAACCGCACTCTCCCGCGTGCTTACCCTCTACACGGGAATCAAGCTCACCCGCTGGACCGAATTCATCTTCAATGCGGAGGAAGCTGGAGGCAAGGGCCTGAGCCAGGCTCTGGGGATGGCGGGTTTCGTGAATCTTGACGTGGTGCGCAATCCGTCCCTGGGCCAGGGAGTCTATGCCGCGCGCTATTTTATTCACTACACCGTCCCCTTGACCGCATATCGCGTCGAGGAACAGCCCAATCCGTTTTATCTGCAGGAATCGATACCCAGGCGGCGATTGGAATTCACCATGGGCAAGATGGGGTTGGTCGATTTTTTTGACCTTAACTCCGTCGGCAGCGATAGTCACCTTCAGTTCACCAACTGGGCGATTGATAACAACGGCGCTTACGATTACGCTGCCAACACCCGCGGGTATACCATCGCCGCGATTCTCAGTTATGCCGGACCCAAATTCGAAGCCCGTTTCGGCGAAGCCCTGATGCCGACGGTGGCCAACGGCACCAATCTCGATGCCGATCTGCGCCGCGCCCGCGCGGAAAACCTGGAGTTGGAATGGAAACCGCAATGGTTCCAGGGTCTGGATACGCACATCCGTCCCCTGGCATATCTGAACCACGCCAACATGGGCGACTATGGCCAGGCCATCGCGGGATTTCAGAATGGGGTAGACAAAGTTCCCGACATTACCCTCTACCGCCGCCAGGGTACTTTGAAGCAAGGGTTCGGCCTCAACGTGGAACAGGCGCTCCCGGCAAATTTCCGCGCCTTTCTCCGCGCCGGTTGGAATGAGGGCCATCACGAGTCGTTCGCGTACACGGAGATGAACAGCACTTTTGCGGTCGGGTTTGAACTCCCAGGAGACGCGTGGGGCAGAAAATTAGACCAGATTGGGAGCGCCTTTGAAACCGGCGGCATTAGCAACAAGCACCGCCAGTACCTGGCCCTCGGCGGCTTGGGATTCATCCTCGGCGATGGCCGCCTGAACTACGGCCGCGAAATAGTCAGCGAGACCTACTACAACCTGCACGTGGTGAGCGGCCTTTATATGGCGGTGCAGCTCTCCTTTGTCGACAATCCCGGCTACAATCGGGATCGGGGTCCGGTAATCGTTCCCGGGGTGCGGGCGCATGTGGATTTTTAACGCATTTTTCCTAATACTGTGGTCTGGCGAGATCGGTTATGTGCGGCCATTCTTTCCACCCCGGGCACGCAAAGACCGCGTGCCCCGGGGGCCCCGGTTTCGACGGAATGGCCGCGTAAAGTTCAGCTACCCTGTCTACACCATTAGGAAAAATGCTATAGGTGCATCCATCAGGCACGATTGCGGCATCTCTCTGTGCAGCTATCATTCACAACATGGCAACCCAGAATCCATCCCGGCGGGGTAAGAAGGAGCCGCCTCTTGGCGAAACCGGCCAGGAGACGCTTTACCTGCGGTTCCTCAGCGACAAGCAGGTGAAAGTGAACGTCAAATTGCGGGACGGCGAGAATGTCACCGGGTGGATCGAATATTTCGACGACACCATGATCCGTCTCACTCGCGAAGGCCAGCCCAATCTGTTCATCTACAAGCACCAGATCCGGACCATTAGCGAGCGCGGCCGTCGTGCGAACGGCGTCGAGAGAAATACGCCTTGAAGGACTTTCCCCGGCAGCTTGATCTTGGTTTTGCCGCCGGCGCAGCGGATATTGCCCTGGAAGCCGGGGAACTGCTTCGCGGCTACTTCGAGCGTGGCGTCATCACGGAATATAAAGGCGACGTAGACCTGGTGACCGAAGCCGATCGCGCTTCGGAAAAACTCATCGTAAGCCGGCTCAACCAGCGCTTTCCCGAACACGGCATTTATGGGGAAGAGGGAACCCGCTCCGGTCTCGAGCGCGCCTATCGGTGGTACGTCGACCCACTCGACGGCACAACCAATTTTTCTCACGGCTTTCCGTTCTTCAATGTTTCTCTCGGCCTGGAACATCGCCCACCAGGATTGGCGCAGGATCAGGATGGGGAAATCGTGGCGGGGGTGGTCTACGATCCCGTGCACGGCGAACTTTTCGCTGCGGAAAAGGGGCGTGGAGCCTGGCTGCTGAGGCCTTCTGCGCCTGCCCATCGCCTGCATGTCTCGCGCACGCAGCACTTGCAGGAGAGTCTGCTGTCCACCGGCTTTCCCAGCCACAAGCGCCACATGAACCCCAACATCCACTTTTATCAACAACTGACGCTGCGCTCTCACGGGGTTCGCCGGGCAGGCGCGGCAGCGCTCGATCTGGCCTATTGCGCGGCCGGCCGGGTCGACGCCTTTTGGGAGTTCAATCTGAACCCATGGGATACAGCGGCGGGCGCGCTGCTGGTGCTGGAAGCGGGTGGGGCCATGCTCCGCTTCGATCGCGCCCCGTTTCGTCTCGATAGCCAGGAGGTTCTGGCCACCAACGGTCTGCTCACTGACGAGATCCTGGGCTTCTTTGAGGACATGTTTGCAGGCCGCGGAATTGAGCCCGTGCCCACTCCCGCTGAGTTCGCCGCACGGAGATTGGCGCGCTGATCTTGCGTTCCTCATTCCTGCTGTACAATTTCCTTTCACTTATTCGCCTTCGGGAGATCGCTACTTATGACATACGTGATCGCAGAACCCTGCATTGGAACTAAAGACACCGCCTGCGTTGATGCCTGCCCGGTAGATTGCATTCATCCCAAGAAGGATGAAGCGAAGTACGCTGAGACCGACCAGCTCTTCATCGATCCCGTGGAGTGTATCGACTGCGGCGCCTGTGTTCCGGTCTGCCCGGTGTCGGCCATTTTCGCGGGAGACGACCTACCCGAAAAGTGGTCGAGCTTTGCCGACAAGAACTCCACCCACTTCGGTCGTTAGGAGTGTCCTGATCGCGGTTGAACCATGATCGTTCACCAGGTGGAAGCGGTCGTCTTGCGTACCTGGCCCGTTCATGAAGCCGACCAGATCGTTTCGCTCTTCACCCGGGATTTCGGAAAGATCAAGGGTGTAGCCAAGTCAGCGGCCAGGTCGAGGCGTCGTTTCGGCGGCGCGCTCGAACCGATGACGCACGTTCGTGCCCACTACGCAGAGAAACCCACTCAGGAACTGGTGCGTCTCGACTCTTTTGAAATTCTCCACTCGCCCTTGGCCGAGCCGGTCGATTACGCCCGAGCCGCCGCTCTCGCCTTTTTCGCCGAGGTGTTGGAGCAGACGCTGCCTGACCACGATCCCCACGACGTGGTCTTCCGCCTGCTGCTCTCGGTGCTGGAGCAGACCCGCGTCGATCACATCTGGATGCCGATCACTTATTTTGCCCTTTGGACCACGCGTCTTATGGGCTGGCTCCCGGATTTGAGTCGCTGTCTGTTCTGCGGCGCCTCGCTGGCAGGCCAGCCTGCTTATTTCCGTTTTTCCTCAGACGGGCTGGTCTGTGTCGAGCACCGGCAGGTGGGAGAGAACGGTTCTCATGGCGCTACGCTGACGCCCGATTCGCAAATGTTGGCGGTTCGAATGTTTCGTTCCCCGGCATCCGCCTTTGCGTCCGAACCCTGGCCCCGCTGCCGCGGCGCCGACCTCCGCCGCTTCGCCATCCAAAGTCTGGAGCGCCACCTGGAGCGAAAACTCACCACCGTCGCCGCCCTCTCCCGCCTCGGCGGTGGGTAGAAACGGAAAAGAGGCCGGAGATCTCTTCAGTCTGTTAGGAATGCGCGCGTCTTCCTGCTAGTCGCCGCTCTGATGCTTTGTATCATGGGCACTACTTCAGTCGGGCCGTTGAGGCCTAAAAAATCTGGGCTTTACATACTGCGGACAATAAGTTTCTGCGTGAGTCCTGAATGGGACGTGCTGAAAGTAGCCCAGGACGCAGTCCTGGGTAGACCGGACCAGAAACGGACCGCAGTCCCGTCAGGGACGGCTGAATTCCCTGTCGCCATTGTTCAGCCGTCCGTGACGGGATTGTTCGGATCCCTGATAGTTTTCCCAGGACTGCAGTCCTGGCCGCTACTTTCAGCCGTCCCTTCGGGACTCACGCAAACTTTTTCCGCAGCCTGTAAAGCCCGGCCAATCGAGTTTCTACATTTTTCTGAGTCGAAGCGTGCCGAGAGTGTCTGAAAAGGAGGGCCAGCAGAAGCGGTCACCCTCAGCCTCGACCGATGGCGGAGTTCCCCTCCCGCTTATCCACATCATTATTTGATAGCCCTCTGGACGACAGTCCTGGTCGCCTGTAGCGTGACAGCAGGAAGCAACAAATCGCTGCAAAGTGGGCCGCAGTCATGCGTCTGCATGATCGTGTGCATCGGACTTGGGCTGTCGCGGTACAAGCACAATGATGGGCAAGATGATCAAATTAATTGCTTGAGCATCTTGAGCATCTTGACGAAACAAAGGACTTATTTGAGCATCTTGAGCATCTTGATGAAACAAAGGACTTATTTGCGAACGTTAGCAAATCGCTTTGAAAAACATTTGCTGGAGAGGCCCGCTGAACTGCAGACCCCATCATGCGGCCTTTGCTTAAGAGAAGGGCGCAGGAGCGGCGGCATGGAAGCGTGCAGGGTGAAGAGCTCTCCATAAAATGCAGGTTTGATAGAGGCGCTCACTCCTCCAGTCCGGCCGGGAAGGCCGAAAAGTAACCAGTACACCGTGCTGGGTCGATCTTCACCCGTTCAAAAGCGAGCCAACAATCCCGCCGACAACTCCGCCCTCGGTCCGCTCTCTGGCAGCCGAAGGCATGTACTGCATCAATTGGTGAGCCAATTTAGAAATAGGGAGAGTTTGCAGCCATACCCGCCCCGGGCCTGTCAGCGCCGCAAGAAATATCCCGTCTCCGCCGAAAATCATGTTCTTGATCCCCGGAATCCTGGTGATCTGAAACGAAACGCTGGACTGAAAAGCACCCACGTGCCCCGGGTGGACACGCAGCGTCTCTCCCGCCGCCAGATCTTTTACCACCAGCTCTCCTGACAACTCGATCCAGCAAGCCCCTTGCCCGGTCACCTTCTGCAGCAGGAAACCATCCCCGCCGAAGACCCCAGCGCCCAACGACTGCTGGAAGCCCACGCCCAGCTGAACCTGGGGCGTGGCGCAAAGAAAGCCGTGGCGATGGATCAGGTACTCGAGGCCAGGGCCCACCTGGACCGGCTGAATGTGCCCCGGAACCCGGGTGGCAAAGGCGATCTCGCCGCGGGCCCCCATGGCGCGGTATTCAGTCATGAACAGGCTTCCTCCGCCGGCCACTCTTTTCAAGGCGCCGAAGATTCCTCCTCCCCCGCCAAACTGGGTGTGGGTCTGCATCTGGATGGAGCTGCTCATCCAGGAAAGCTCTCCAGCTTCGGAAATCACGGTCTCATTCGGCTCCAGGGTGAACTCGAGAACCGGCAGGGTGGTGCCGACGATACGGCTTTGCATGCAGACTCCTCCTCGAATGAATAGGCACACCAGTTTAGCCCAATTGAGTTGGTTTAGAATCCAACCGTGGCACTGCCAGTAACCAGCGCTCTAACCTTTCAGGAACTCCTCTTTCGTCTGCAAACCTTCTGGGCCGAGCGTGGATGCGTTTTGCAACAGCCGTATGACGTGGAAGTGGGCGCCGGCACCATGTCGCCAGAAACCTTTCTGCGCGTCCTCGACCCGCGTCCTTTCTCGGTCGCCTATGCCCAGCCATCCCGCCGCCCCGCCGACGGCCGTTACGGCGAGAACCCCAACCGGCTCTTCAAACACACCCAGTTTCAGGTGGTGTTGAAGCCGCCACCGGTCAATGTGCAGGAAATCTATCTGGAATCGCTGGCCGCCATCGGCATTGATCTGCGCCGGCACGACCTCAAGTTTGAAGAAGACAACTGGGAAGCGCCCACGCTGGGGGCCTGGGGAATCGGCTGGCAGGTAATGCTGGACGGCCTGGAGATCACCCAGTTTACTTACTTCCAGCAGTGCGGCGGCCTTGATCTGGATCCCATCTCCGCGGAAATTACCTACGGCCTGGAGCGCATCGCCGCCTTTCTGCAGGATGTCGACTCCCTCTACGACGTGGTTTGGGCGCGTACTCCGCAGGCTGTCACCTACGGCGAGGTCCGCCATCTGGAGGAGGTGCAGTTCTCCGTCTACAACTTCGAGGAGGCGGATGTGGAGAAGCTATGGGAACATCTGCGTCTCTACGAAGCGGAGTGCCAGCAACTGCTGAGCCGCGCCACCCAGCAGCCGGAGGATCTCAGCCTGGCGGAGCAGCGCCGCTTTCCCATTCTTGCTGCGTACGACCTCTGTCTGAAGTGCTCCCACCTATTCAATCTGCTCGATGCCCGCGGAGCGATCTCCGTGACCGAACGAGTCGGCATCATCGCCCGCATAAGAGTCCTCGCTGTCGGCATAGCCAAGGCTTACTCGCGGATAATCGCCCGGGAGTCGCATGCCTGACCTGTTACTCGAAGTAGGCCTGGAAGAGATCCCGGCGCGCATGATCGCCGCTGCGGAGGCCGAGCTGGCACGCCGCGTAGAGGCGGTGCTCACCCGTCAGCGCTTGCTGGGCTCGCCGGTAGTCATCAGCAGCTACTCGACTCCACGCCGGCTGGCGGTGCGCGTCGAAGGCGTGCAGGCGCGGCAGCTCGACATGCAGGAACAGCTGACCGGCCCATCGTGGAAGGCGGCCTTCCCCGATGGGCAGCCGGGCCCGGCGGCACAGGCGTTCGCAAAGAAAGCGGGCGTCCCGGTCACCGCACTCGAAAAGATCACCACCCCCAAAGGTGAATACGCTTCTGCCACCGTTCACCGGCCAGGACAAAGCGCGGGGAAGGTTCTTGCCGATTCGCTGCCCCAGGAAATAGGCGCACTCACCTGGCCCAAGACCATGTACTGGCGTCCCAATAAGCCGGAGCGCTTCGTCCGTCCACTGCGCTGGCTGCTTTGCTTGCTGGACGAAACTGTGGTTCCGCTGGAGTTCGCCGGCATCCGCGCTGCCCACGTCAGCTATGGCCATCGCGTGCTCTATGGAGATCAGTCAGTCCCCATTGGCCGGCCGGCGGACTATCTCGCCGCCCTCGAATCGGCCTTTGTCGTGGCCGACGTGGCTGCGCGCCGCAATCGCATCCGCAAGGCGCTCGATGCCGCAACCCGCACTCTCCCCGGGGCTCGCTGGCGTGAAGACGAGGCCCTGGTGGAACAGGTCACCCACCTCACGGAGTGGCCAGGTGTGCTGCTCGGCAACTTCCAGCCCGAGTACTTGTCGTTGCCGGAAGAAGTTCTGGTTACCGTGATGCGCGACCACCAGAAGTACTTCGCGCTCGAAGATCAGCAGCACGCGCTGGCGCCCCACTTCCTGGCGGTGCTGAACACCGAAGTCGACGCGGAGGGCATGGCCATCATCCGCCATGGCAACGAGCGAGTTCTGCGCGCTCGCTTCAACGATGCCCGCTTCTTTTGGAACTACGACCAGAAAATTCCTCTTACCGGGCGCGTTGAAAAACTGAAGACCGTTACTTTTCAAAGGGATCTTGGCAGCTACTTCAGCAAGACGGAAAGCAACTTGCTCATGGCCAAGGCGCTGGCCGCGGCGGTCGTTGCCCAGGGAATTCAGCTTGACCACGTGGCGCTCGAACAGGCGGTGCTGCTGGCCAAAACGGATCTCACCACCGAGCTGGTAAAGGAATTTACCGAACTTCAGGGCATCGTGGGCGGGCTCTACGCCCGGGCTCAAGGCTTGGGAGAAACGGTAGCGCAAGCCATTTACTTCCAGTACTTGCCGGCCGGAGTGGAAGATTCCATTCCGACAACGGTAGAGGGCCAACTCCTGGGCTTGGCAGACCGCATGGCGACCATTGCGGAGATGTTTGCCATCGGCCTCGAGCCGAGCGGGTCCAAAGATCCTTTCGCCCTGCGGCGCGCCGCCAACGGCGTAGTAAAAATCCTCGCCGAATCGGGCCTGCCCCTTACCGTCGCAGAACTCGAGAGCGTGGCATTAGAACGTTGCCCGCGCGCTGGAGCGGTAGAGATGTTCCTCAAGGAACGAATCGACTTCTACCTGCGCGAAGTGCGCGGCTTCGCCTATGACGTGGTCAACGCTGTGCTCTCTACCGGGTTGACCACGGTAACCGACGCCGTCGCCCGGGCGCATGCCCTGACCCAGGTCCGCGGGTCAGACGACCTGTTAGCCATCTCGACTGCCTTTAAGCGGATCAAGAACATCCTTCGCCAGGCGGAAGAGAAACAGGACAAATACGGAGATGCCATCGCGACCGAGGATCTCACTGAGGCGGCCGAGCAACATCTGTATGCGCAGACCGTCCGAGTTGCGCCCCAGGTGGAGGCGCTTCGCGCCCGGCAGCAGTATTTGCAGGCTCTGGAACGCATCGCTACACTTCGGCCAGCCATCGACACCTTTTTTGACCAGGTCATGGTCATGGCGCCTGAGGCTCATCTGCGCAGAAACCGCCTGGCCCTGATCGCGTCCGTGCTCAGCGATTTTTCCCGGATTGCGGATTTTTCCGAGATCGTTTCTGGTTAGGGACAGCTACAACTTCCGCAGGACCCCAGCATCAAAACATTCATGTTAATAGAGTGTTAAAAAGCGCTATAGTACAGCAACGGATCGTAGCAATACGGTTTGGACCCTCCTCAAAAAACTGACAGACAGCAAAAAGGGAGAACGCTATCCGGGAGGTCTGAACATGACTCGCATTTCCTTTCATCAGAAACTCGACCACCTTCGTGAACGCCTTCTACAAATGGCAGGCGTGGCGGAACAGACGCTAAAGTTCGCGCTGGACGCTCACTGTCGCGGGGAGCTTTCCGCCTGTAACGCGGTGCGCTTGAACGAGGCAATCATCAACCGTTCGGAGCGGGAAATCGATCAGCTGGCGCTCGACATTCTGGCCATGGAGCAGCCCATGGCGGTGGATCTGCGCTTTGTGCTCGCCGCCATCAAAATAAACTCCGACCTGGAGCGGGTCGGTGATCAGTCTATGACCATTGCATTGCTGGCCGAAGAGCTTGCGGGGAGCCGGCCGTGCGATTTTCCTGTCGACATTCCGCGCATGGCGGACCTATCGATGACCATGGTTCGCAAAGCGCTGCAGGCGCTCACAGATCGGGATGCCGAGCTGGCCGCCAGCGTTTTGGTCATGGATGACGCCGTCGACGAGATGAACCGCAGGGCCAAGACTGTGCTTCTCGATTGCATCGCCCGCGATTCGAGCGCCGCTCGATCCGCCGTCAACCTGCTCTTCATTGCGCGGAGTCTCGAGCGTATTGCCGATCACGCCACCAATATGGCCGAAGACGTCATCTTCTGGGTCAGGGGAGCCGACGTTCGCCACGGCAACGTCCTGCAAATCCAATAAAGCCGGCGTGTGTGAAAGCCGTTTTTCAGGCTCCACAAATCAATTCACTCGTTGCAGCCGGGCAATCAGCTTTTGCGCCAGATTCTCGCCTGAATCGGACCACAACAGCCGGCTGCTGATCCCACAGTTCTCTTGAATCGCATTGGTAACTTCCACCAGCTTTTGAACATTGCGTTTTACGTACTCGGCGCCTACCTTGTCCAACTCGATCTCTTCCAGCAGAAAAGGCGTGTCCAGCCCAAAATCAACCCGGACCTGCCCATTCTGCTCGTAGGCCCCCTCGTCGAACTGCGGTCCAAATCCAACCACGTGCACCATCACGGGCTCCAGTTTCCAGGTTGGATCGAGTCCGCCCACGGTCTCCGCTACCCAAAGGTCCCACGGGAGCTCAAATTCATAAGCGAAGTCGTCATGCAGGATCTCTGTAGCCTCAGCCACCGCTCGCTCTGGCGCGGATTCCTGTACTTCCTCTTCTTCATAAATTCTCTGGTAGAAGGGCGTCTCGTTCCACGAGATAGGGTAAGTGGCGGCGGCATGCACCCGCGGCGCGCGTCCTGCCTCGCCGAATTGCTTCAGCACCGAGACGATCGCCGGAGCGAGCGCCGGAAGGCGAAAATTGGGGAACCACAGACTCAGATACAGCCGGTCAGCCATCTCTTCATCTTAAAGCTTTCGTCAAAGCTGCTCTGCAGCCGATGAACAGGGGGTGAGAAGATGAGGACTATGGGCCTGACGCCGGCCAACTTGCGCACCTGGATCCTCGTACTCGCCGGAGTCCTGGTCGCCGCGATTGCCGTCTTTTTTGTTTATGGGCGATGGCAGGGCAGCCATCTGGGCCATGATTTGCCCGAGGGTTTAGGGTCGAGTATCCAGCAATCCACCGAAGGCTTCACCTATTCCGAGTCCCGAGGCGGTCACACCATCTACACCCTGCACGCCTCCAAGGCGGTGCAGTACAAGAGTGACGGCCACGCCGAGCTGCACGACGTGAGCATCACTCTGTACGGTGCGCAGGGAGCACCGGCCAACCGCATCTATGGCAGCACCTTCGATTGGGATCCGGTCCATGGCATTGCCCGTGCCATGGGCGAAGTTCAGATCGATTTTCAGGGAACCACCACTGCTGGCCCCCAAGCCGGCAAGACCCCTGCGGACGATGGCGAAAGCAGGAGTACGGTACACGTTAAGACCTCCGGGCTGGTGTTCAACAAGCAGACCGGGCTTGCCAGCACACCGGAAAGGATCGAGTTCCGGCTGGCCGAGGCCGCGGGCAGCGCGACCGGCGCCAGCTTTGACTCGCAGACGGGAGTCGTCATCCTGACCGCCGACGTTGCGTTCAATTCCAGCGTAGGAGGAAAGCCGCTGGCCGTCCGTGCCCATCACGCGCAGTACGATCGCGCCAGCCGGCTCCTCTATCTGCTTCAGGACGTAACCGACTATGCCGATAGTCACAGCTCCTCCGATCAGGCGACGGTCTCCTTCCGTGCCGATGGATCGGCTTACCAGGTCCAGGCGGAAGGGCATGTGGTCCTCACCGGCAGTGACGGCCAGCAGATCAACGCCCGAATCGCGCATGTTGACCTGGGCCCTAAGAGCGAGCCGCAGCAGGCGATCCTGGATGGTGGTCTGCTCTACGTGGCCAATAGCACCACCGCCCTGCTTCATGGGTCGGCCTCGTCCGGGACGTTGTTGTTCGGGCCTCAACCAACCATCCGGCATGCACAGCTGCGCGATGCGGTTTCCGTCGTCGATGAGGAGAAGTTACCCCAGGTCAATACTGCGAAGACGGCCGCTAAGACCAGGCAAAACGCGCCCGAATCCACCACCCGGCAGCTGCAGGCCTCGCAAGTTGACATCGACTTTGCCCAAGGCCCGGACCGCCGCCCGCAAGCTCAGCACATTCTTGCCGCAGGGAGCGCGCGGCTGAACGTGCACACCATCTATGCCAAAACCCCACCCGAGGACACCACCATACAAGGCGATCAACTGTTTGCTACCCTTGCCGACGGTGAGGTTCTCTCCAGCTTGCGGGGGACGGGCCACACCAGCCTGGTGAGCGTCAGCCCCAGCGGGGTAACCCAGAGCAGCAAAGGCGACAACCTCCTGCTCACCTTCACCCCGCCCCACCCCCTGAAGACCGAGGTCCATGCGACCAAAGGACAGCCCTACGCCCCCACGCCGCAGCCGGCCGTCCAGCTGCAGTCTGCCGTGCAGCTGGGAAACGTGACTTTGGTGCAGCAAGGCGCCGCGGCTCCTGGGGCGGCTCCTGGGGGGCAGCCTGCGCCGGCGACCACTGCCACCGCGCAGCGAGCAGCGTATGATGCCGCCACTCAGGTTGTGCAGCTAACCGGAAACCCGCGTATCCAGGAACCCACTGGAGAATTGACCGCGACCTGGATCGAAATGGAGCGCACCACCGGGAATGCTGACGCGACCGGTGGTGTCAAGGCCACCTATCGCCAATCCAATGGACAACAGAACATGGCCTTTGCCGGAACGGGGCCGGTGCATGTGGTGGCCGATCACGCCCATCTGGATCACGCCACGGATCTGACCACGTTCTTCGGAAGGGCCGGCGAGCCGGCTCGCTTGTGGCAGGGAAGCGATTCCGTTTCTGCACCGGTGCTGGAGCTCTCCCGGGCGCACGCGACTCTTTCCGCGCATGGTCCGGGTGGTGCCAGTCCGGGTGGTGCCAGTCCGGGTGGTGCCGGTCCGAGTGCTGAAAGTCCCGCGGTGAACGCCGTCTTCACCAGTTCGCCTGCTCATTCAACGGTCAATACGAAGACTCCCGCCGGCCCGTCCGTTGTCCGTTTGCAAAGCCGTACCCTCTTCTACGCCGAGAACGAGCACAAAGCCGTTTTCAGTGGCGCGGTTGTTGCCCAGACGTCTACCGGGCTTATGCGTTCGAGTTTCATGGACGTCTATTTCAGCCCGGCGCCCTCCGCGCAACCGCCCGCCAAGACCCCCCAAAACAGCCAGGCCCAAAGTGCCTCCCAACGCCTGTCTAAGATCGTCGCCCGGGGCGGCGTTGAACTCCAACAACCGGGCCGCAAGGGGACCGGTGAGGAGCTCACCTACACCGCTGCGGATAGCAAATATACGCTTGACCGGCACCGGCGCCGCGCCGCCGCGCCTGACCGATCTGGTGCACGGAACAGTAACCGGCAATGCGTTGATTTTCAATGATCGCGATGATAGCGTCGAGGTGAATGGCGGTGCATCCAAGGTAGTGACCCAGACCCGTGTTGCGAAATGAATGCAAAAACTTAGTACAGACGAAATCGGCAAATCATATAAGGGCCGTCAGGTAGTTCGGGGGGTAAACCTCGAGGTCTGCCAGGGTGAAGTGGTTGGGTTGTTGGGTCCCAATGGCGCCGGCAAGACCACCAGCTTTTACATGATTGTCGGTCTCATCGCTCCCGATACGGGACAGGTCTTTATCGATGAAGTCGATATCACGCGGGTTCCCATGTACCTGCGGGCGCGCCAGTATGGAATCAGCTATCTGCCCCAGGAACCAAGCGTTTTCCGCAAGCTGACGGTTGAGGAGAACATCCTCGCCGTGCTCGAAGTGCAATCGATTTCACTGGAAGTGCGTCGCGCCCGGACAGAAAAGCTGCTCGACCAGTTGAATCTGGGACATATCCGCAAGACCCGCGGCTACGCACTGTCCGGCGGCGAGCGGCGCCGGGTGGAGATAGCCCGTTGTCTCTGCATTCAGCCTTCGTTCATCCTGCTCGATGAACCATTTTCGGGCATTGATCCCATCGCCGTACTCGACTTGCAGGAGATCATCTTCGACCTCAAAGCGAGCGGAATTGGGGTGCTGATCACCGATCACAATGTGCGCGAGACGCTTTCCGTGACCGATCGCGCCTACATCATCAATGAAGGGCGTATCTTCCGCACCGGGACCCCGGAGCAGTTGGGCAAGGATCCTGAAGTGCGCCGGGTTTATCTGGGTGAAGGGTTTTCCCTCAACTAGCGAAAAGCCTTCCACGATAGGGCCTCAGAAAAGGTAAACTAAGGCCGTTATCTATTGATGTGGTGAAACGGCATGGCTCTTCTACAACCAAAGCTAAGCTTGAAAGTTGCGCAGCGTCAGATTTTGACGCCTGGCCTGATGCAGATGGTCAGCGTGCTGGCGCTCAACAAGCTGGAGCTGAAAGAGCTCATCAACACCGAGATCGTTGAGAATCCGGTGCTGGAAGAGTTGGAGGAGAGCGTTCCCCTCATCGACGACGTCGCCCTCAGAGAGGCCGAGCGCGAGCGAAGCGTGGAAGAGATTGCCGCCCAGGCGGAGCGCGACAAGAAGGACCCATTTGATGAGATTGATTTTGGCTCCTACTTCCAGGACTATCTCGATCCGGGGTTCCGCACACCGAATGGTTTTGAGCAGACCGACAAGCCATCTTTTGAGAATTTTCTTTCCCAGCCCAGCACCCTGACCGATCATCTCTTCTGGCAATTGGGATCGCTAAACCTCAGCAGTGACCTGCGCTCCGCTGCGGAATATGTAGTGGGCAACCTCGACGAGGACGGCTACCTGCTGGCCGGAGATGAGGAATTGTTAGCCGGATTTGTCCGTGAGTACGATCCTGCTCCCGCCGCCGTGCCCGGTGCCGCCTCCGAGCTTCTCGCTGAGGCAGTGCATCTGGTGCAGAACCTCGATCCCGTCGGTGTGGCCACGCGCAGCTTGCGTGAATGCCTGCTGGTGCAGATCGAGGCCCAGCGCCGGGAATTTCAGCTCCAGCTGGGCCGCCAGCGGGCGGCATCGACGGCCCCACAGGTCGACCCTAGTCCGGGAGAAGGCGAGGCCGCCCACGCGTTGGGACCGCACGAGGTCAGGTTGCAGGTGTTTGCGCTCGCCGCCCGCATCGTCGATCAGCATTTGTTGCTGTTGCAGAAGCGGGACCTGCGTGAGATGACCAAAGTACTGGGGGCGCAGCCTGACACCATCCAGCACGCCATCGATTTCATTCGCAGCCTCGATCCTCGTCCCGGCCAGCGATTCAATCGCTCCGATGCACGCCTGATCGAGCCTGACGTCGCCTTCGTTAAGCGGGGCGGCGAGTTTGTCGTCGTCATGAACGAGGAGGATCTGCCCACCCTGCGCCTCAACCATGGCTATCGCAAACTGCTGTCGCAGGAAGGCACGGAGAGAGACGTAAAGGAATATGTCAAAGAGCGCTACCGCTCCGCGCTGCAGCTGATGCGCAACATCGAGCAGCGCAAGAACACCATCTTGAGAACCTGCGAGGCGATTGTGCGCCGCCAGGGCGAGTTCCTGGAGCGCGGCGTAGACGCTCTGAAGCCCATGATGATCAAGGAGGTTGCAGAGGAGATAGGGGTCCATCCATCGACCGTCAGCCGCGCGGTTTCCAGCAAGTATGTGCACACATCGCAGGGCGTTTTTGAACTTCGCTTCTTTTTCTCCGAAGGCGTCCATGGACCGGAGGGAGGCAGCACACCGCTGATGCTGCTCAAGCGCAAGGTCAAAAAGTTGATCGACGAAGAGGATCCGCGAAAGCCCCTGACCGATGATCTGATTGCCAGCATGCTCGAAGCACAGGGCATCGATGTAACTCGCCGCACGGTGGCCAAATACCGCGAAGATCTACGCATACCCAGCACCCATCAGCGACGGGTGCGCGATTGAGGTAAGCACCTCTTACCATGGGTGCAAATGAAGAAACTGCACCACATGCGGTTCCCCGCCAAAGAAGGTCGCACCCAGCCAACACCTCCCACTCACGGTACTTGCGAAAATGCTATAGAATCGGGCATCTCAGGAGCTTCACCATGCCGGTTGAATGCACAGGCAGGCAAGTGGCGATCACCCAGCCACTGCGTACGTTAGCGGAAGAAGGAATCGAACGCATCGCCAGGATTCTCGGCAAGATCACCAGCGCCCATGTAGTTCTGACTGCGGAAAAATACCGCCAGATCGCGGAGGTTACCATCAAGACCCGCGCCTGCACCCTGGTTGCCCTGTGCGAGTCCAGCGCTAGCATGGAGACCGCGCTGCGCGACGCACTAGTGAAAGCCGAGACCCAGGCGACACGGCATAAAGACAGGCAGCGCACCCGCAAGCGTCAACCCAAGCAGGAGAAACAGGTGGAGGAGACGGGTATCGCGCGCAGCGGCCGCGGCAGCGACGCCGAAAGCAAATCCGCCAAGGCTGGAAATGGCAACGGAACAACCAACGGAAAGAACCATGCCCAGCCGGCGATTCCTGTCACTGTCCATTCCTTTCCGGCGCGCGTGCCGATTGCGGAGCCCCACATCGTTCGTTCCCTTGACTCGGTGGCGCTGCGCCCGATGACGCTCGAAGAAGCGGTCAAGGAAGCCGAGTTTCGCGATCGCGATGTCTTTGTCTTCCGGGATAACGAAGGTAATGTGAAAGTTTTGCACCGCAAGCGTGACGGCAAGATGGAATTGATAGAAGCTCCCTGACGAGTTTTGACACGAATTTTGACAAATCTGCCACAAACGCAGTGTCCAATTACCATGGTAAGCAGCACCGCAAAAGCCCGGGTCCCCCATCCTTCGCGCTCTCTGGCAGGGGCGGGGTGCCGCGAATCTCCGGACGCTATTTTGCATATCCCACCCTGGCAAGGAGCGCGAAGGATAGGGCACCCCGCAGATTTTGTTGCCAACCTGCTCAAGACCTAAGTAACTGCGACCTCGGAGTTTGCCGGTACTTCTTTCAGGGGATATTCCTGCTTGGAAAGCGGCCTTGATACTCAACTTGGGGGGCTTTGTCCGCTGCGTCGATCCATTATGAATTTAGAAGCTGATGTTTCCGTGCTCACGGCCCAGCAACGGTCTCTCCTCGAAGCCTTGCCGTGCTATGTCTTTGTGCAGCGGGGTAGGAATGTTGTCTACGCCAACCGGGTGGCGCGCGAAATTCTGCATCTGGAGGAAGGTGCGTCTCTTCCCGTTGACGACCTCTTCACCGGGCAGTTCCCCGGCTTTGTCTACGCCCATCCGGGAACGTCGTCGCGATCGCCTGCGAATGTCTTCGGCTCCGGCGGCCAGGCCTATTCCTCTGATTTCAACTGCCAGATGCGCACCCCGCTCGACCCGGCGGCGCCCGTACGCGGAAGCTTCCGCATGCTCCGTGTGGAACCGGAGCCAGAGCTGCTGATCGTCGCGCTGCGCTCCAAGCGCGACCCGGGAAACGACTTGCGGCAAGAGGTGGGTAACGGTTTGGAGCATGGTTCGCAATCGAATTTTCTCGAACATTTGTTGAATGCTGCGCCTGAGGCCATCATGATCACGCGCGGGTCGAAGATTCTGCATATCAATCGGGAGTTCGAGTCGCTCTTCGGTTTTAATGCCGATGAAGCGCTGGGCCAGAACACCTACGACATTCTCATTCCCGAAACGCGCCGGCATGAGTTCGACATCCTCGAGCACACCATGCAACTTCATGGCCGGGCTTCGATGGAGACGGTGCGACTGCATAAGTCAGGCGAGCTCATCGATGTCTCGATCCTGGTGGCTCCGATCAACATCTCGGGCGTGGAGGTAGGCAATTTTGTAAGTTACCGCGACATCCGCGACAAGAAGCAGTCCGACGCCCGCCTGCAGCACGATGCCTTGCACGATCCGCTGACCGGTCTGGCCAACCGCACCTTGTTTCTCGATCGCCTGCAGCTCACCATGGCCCGCCAGCAACGGCATTCGCAGCTGAATTTTGCCGTGATGTTTCTCGATCTCGACCGCTTCAAGGCAGTGAACGATAACCTGGGCCACGCCTCGGGCGACGAACTGCTGATGCAGATGGCCGCTCGCCTGCGGGCTTGCTTTCGGCCTGAAGATACAGTGGCGCGTTTTGGCGGGGACGAATTTGCCATCCTGCTCGAGGACGTCACCAACATCTCCGACGTAACCAAAATCGCCGAACGCGCACAGCACGACATTTGCCTGCCGATCGAGCTGAACGGCCACGAGATTTTCATCTCCGCCAGTATCGGCATCGCCTTTGGCACCCTTGACCACACTAGTCCGGAACAGATCCTGCGCGATGCGGACTTTGCCATGTATCAGGCCAAGTCCAACGGCCACGCGCGCCATGAGGTCTTTGACGGCTCCATGCACGTGCACGTGGCGGCGCAGATGAGGAAAGAGCAGGACCTCAAAACGGCGCTCGAAAACAAAGAGTTCGAAGTGTGGTACCAGCCGATTTACCGGTTGGAGAATGGTGAGATTGAGGGCTTTGAGGCGTTGCTGCGCTGGCGACGGCCCGATGGAGAGTTCATTCCCACCCAGGATTTTTTGCCCACGGCAGAGGAGACAGGACTCATCGTGCCGATCGGTCTGTTTGTGCTGGAGCAGGCTTGCCGGCAACTGAGTCTCTGGGCGGAAATCATGCCGGACGCAAAGCCCGCCATCGACGTGAATCTGTCATCACGGCAGTTCCGCGATCCGGGTTTATTGACCCATCTCGCCGAATTGCTGGCCAGGTGGAAGATCTCTCCCGGACAGCTGCGCCTCGAAGTCTCCGAGGCTGCGGTGAATCAGGATCCGGAGAGCGCCCTGGTGGCTTTTCAGGGCTTCGCTGATCTCAAAATAAGCGGCGCGCTGGATAATTTCGGTGCCGGCCTGGCCTCCATGAACCACTTCATTCGCTTGCCGATTGACCTGGTGAAAGTCGACCGCCGCCTGATCGCCTACCTGCCGATTCCCGGTAAGCAGGCGGCGATCCTGCAAACCATCTTCGATCTTGGACGCATGCTCGAAGTGCGCATGCTGGCCGAGGGCATCGAGCGCAGGGAGCAGTTGGACGCACTGCTCAAGTTTGGCTGTGATCTGGGCCAGGGGCATTTGTTTTCCCCTCCGGTGTCGCAGGAAAAGGCACAGGCGTTATTGGAGAACGGCCGTTGGCGCATTTAAGTTTTGCTTGAATGCTACGATGGCCCCATGCCACGCGGTAAAGAGTCCAAATCCACCCCTCGTAAGGCCGCCAAGAAGGCGGCTGCAGTGGCGCCTCCGGTGGCTTCCGAGCTGGTCATCCTGACTGGCCTCTCCGGATCGGGCAAGGCCTCTGCTCTCAAGGCCTTTGAGGATTTGGGTTTTTATGCGGTCGACAACATGCCGCTGGAGCTGCTCCCCGCATTTGCCGACCTGGTGCGGCAATCGGCGGAGATTAACCGTGCGGCGCTGGTGGTCGACGTGCGCGAGGGGCAGCATCTCGAGCGCTTTCCGGCCATCCTTCGCCAGGTAAGAAAAGTTCTTTCGACCACCGTGGTCTTTCTCGACGCTTCCGACTCTTCTTTGCTGCGTCGATTTTCCGAAACCCGGCGTCCCCATCCGCTGGGTCGCACGGAAACTGTGGTTCGCGCCATCGACGCGGAGCGAAAGCTGCTCGATCCTATCCGCAATCTTGCCGACATCAGTGTCGACACTTCCAGTTACAACGTGCATGAGTTACGCGCCTACATCCTGCAGAAGTTCGAGCGCGGAGACACGGACAAGAACCTGTTGGTCTCCTCGATTAGTTTCGGATACAAGAATGGCGTCCCGCTTGAGGCCGACCTGGTCTTCGACGTAAGGTTTTTGCCCAACCCGCATTTCGTGCCCGAGTTCCGTCACCTGACCGGGCGTCATCCCAGGGTGGCAAAATACATCCGCGACTTCCCCCAGACGACCGAGTTTCTGGACCGGATCACGCAGCTACTGCTCTTTCTGCTGCCTCATTACATCGAGGAAGGGAAGAGCTATCTAACCGTGGCCTTTGGCTGCACTGGAGGCCAGCATCGTTCGGTAATGATTGCCGAAGAGGTGCGCAAGAGGCTGTCCAAAGAAGGCTACCGGGTCAAGGCCGTCCACCGCGACATGCCCCATTGATGGGTCCCTCGGGGAGCGTAGTGGTTAAACAGGCTGCGGAAAAAGTCTGCGTGAGTCCCGAAGGGACGGGCTGAAAGTAGCCCAGGACGCAGTCCTGGGTGGCCGGACCAAGACGGACTGAGTCCCGTCAGGAACGGCTGAAATCCCTGTCGCCATTGTTCAGCCGTCCCTGGCGGGACTGTTCGGATCCCTGATATTTCCCCAGGACTGCGTCCTGGGCTACTTTCAGCCCGTCCCTTCGGGACTCACGCAGGCTCGTTTAGTCGTGCCCTGACTGCTCGCTACCCGAACCAAGGCCCCGGGCGATTACAATGATGAGATGCCTTCCCTGCAGCGCCACGCCTCTGGGGTTTCCGCGTGAGGAAGCTGCTGCGCCTGTTGGGGTATGTGCGGCCATATTGGCTGCAGTCATTGTCGTCAGTCATCCTGATGGCCTGCGTAGGCCTTCTGGATGCCTTCCGCCTCTTGCTCGTCGGTCCCATTTTCGACCGCGTGCTCAATCCCAATGCACCCGACCGCACCATCCCCCTCCTCGGCCCTCGTTTCGGCATAAGTCTCCAGCAAATTGTTCCTTCGCATTTCCACAACGCGTGGGACATCGTAGCCTTCGCGTTGGTAGCTTCCACTTTGCTCAAAGGGATCTGCGATTACTGCGGAACCTATCTAGTGAACTATGCCGGGTTCGGCATGATCACCGACCTGCGCGACGACTTGTATGACGCCATTCTGCGGCGCTCCGTCTCCTTTTTCCAGCAGCATGCCACCGGCACCATTGTTTCGACGCTGATTAACGATATCGAACGCGTGCAGTTCGCCATGTCCTCAGTATTGGCCGAGCTGCTGCAGCAGTTTTTCACCCTGATCTTTACCGCCTGCGTGGTAATTGCCCTGGGCGGCAAGCTGGCATGGGTGCTGTTGCTCTTTGTGCCTGTCGTTCTTGTCTCGGCTCGCAGGATCGGCCGCCAGGTACGGCAAACCACGCGCCGGGGCCAGGACAAACTGGCCGAGATTCAGAACATTCTGCACGAGACCATCACCGGAAATCGGATCGTCAAAGCTTTCAATATGGAGCTTTGGGAGATGATGCGGTTCAAACAGGCAGCACGCCGGCTGCTCGATGCCAACCTGCGTTCGGTGCGCGCGCAGGCCATCAGTTCACCGCTCATGGATACGATTGGCGCGGTGGCGATCGCCTTACTGCTCTGGGTTGGCCGCAACAGCATTCGCAGCCATGCACTCACCGCTGGAACCTTCTTCGCTTTTATCGTCGCGGTTTTCAAGCTGTACGAACCGGTGCGCAAGTTCGCTCTCTTCTATAACAACTTTCAACAGGCGCTGGGTGCATCCTCGGAGATATTCCGCTTCATGGATACCCAAGACGAAGTGCGGGAGAAGGTTGGCGCCCAGGTCATCAAAGAATTCCGCCAGGACATCCGCTTCGAGAGCGTCTGTTTCGATTACCGCAATGAAGAGGGCGAACGGCAGGTGTTGAGAGAGATCAACCTGGTGGTCCCGCGAGGTGAAGTAGTGGCGCTGGTTGGTCCCAGCGGTGCCGGCAAGTCTACCCTGGTGAATCTGATTCCCCGCTTCTTCGACGTCACCGCGGGGCGCATTCGCATCGATGGACACGACCTGCGCGATGTGAGCCTGACGTCTCTCCGTTCTCAAATCGGCAACGTAACCCAGGAGACGATTCTCTTTAACGACACGGTGCGCAACAACATCGCTTATGGCGAAGCGGGAATCCCCCTCAGCCGAGTGATCGCCTCCGCCAAGGCGGCACTGGCGCACGATTTCATCGAGCGGCTGCCGGAAAAGTACGATACCGTGATTGGCGAAAAGGGCTTTCGCCTCTCCGGCGGGGAGCGGCAACGCCTAGCCATAGCCCGGGCGTTGCTCAAGGACGCGCCAATTCTCATCCTTGATGAAGCCACTTCCGCGCTCGACTCGGAAAGCGAGTCGCTGGTGCAGATCGCGCTTTCCAATCTGATTGCCGGGCGCACGGTCTTCGTCATCGCCCATCGTTTGTCCACTGTCCGCCGCGCCTCCCGCATCGCCGTTATCGAAGATGGCCGCATCACCGCCATCGGTCCTCACGAAGAGTTGCTCCGCGTCTCTGCCACTTACCAACGCCTCTACCAGCTGCAGTTTATGGATCCGGCGGAATTTCCCGGAAATGTACTGCCTAAAGACGCGCTCGAACCAGCATTGAGTGCTGAGGTGGAGCTTTGAACGTTCCTGTGCACACCCCCGTTCATTCCCCCGTTCATTCCCCCGTTCATTCAATGACCGGCTTTGCACGGGCCAGCGGACGAATCAGCGATCTTCTGTCCTGGAACCTTTCGCTGAAGAGCGTCAATCACCGCTTTCTCGACTTGCACATGCGCATGCCGGCCGGCGCCGAGCCGCTGGAAATGCGCTTGCGCAGGCTGCTCAAGGAAAAGGTGCTGCGCGGTCACTTGGAAGTTACCCTGGCCGTCGACCGCGGCCTTCGGCCCAACGCGCACTTTGACCGTGACCTTCTCCAGGGGTATATCGCTGCCTTTCGCGCCGCCGCGGCCGAGAGCGCGCTCGAACAGCAGCCCGACCTGAATGCCATCTTCCGCCTCCCCGGCGTGTTGACCGGGGAAACCCGCTTCAGCGACGAGGAAATGAAGGCTCTGGAGGAAGATGTAGCCGCACAAATCGGCCCCCTGGTGGACGCCTTGAATCGGATGCGAGCCCAGGAGGGCGCGGCGCTCGCCCTGGATCTTGGCGCAACGATGGAGCGCCTTTCCCTCGCCGTATCGCAGGTCGCGCAAATGCGCCAGGAGGTGCAGAAGGCCTACTTTGAGCGGATTAGCCAGCGTATCTCCGCCTTGCTCAACGGCAACGGGGTCATCGACCGTGACCGCGTGCTGCAGGAAGCCGCCATGCTCGCCGAGCGCAGTGACGTCGAAGAAGAGGTCACCCGCCTGCACACCCACATCCAGCATTTTCATTCCCTGTTGCAGGCTGGGGGAGAGATGGGCAAGAAGCTCGATTTCCTGCTCCAGGAGATGAACCGCGAGGCCAACACCCTGCTGTCAAAGACCGGGGGCGTAAGCGGGAACGGTTCGCGCATTACTGATTTGGGCCTGGGAATGAAATCGGAGATCGAAAAAGCCCGCGAACAGGTGCAGAATCTTGAGTAACACTTGGGCGGGACTGTACCGGTAGCGGACCACTGTATCATCAGGAAAACACTTTGGCGGGAATTCTGTTCATCATCTCGGCTCCTTCCGGCTCTGGCAAGTCGACGTTGGTCAAGCATCTGCGTTCGCGGGTGACTGGCCTGGACTTCTCCGTCTCCTGGACCACGCGTGCGCCGCGCGGTTCTGAGCAGCCGGATCGCGAATATCACTACACCACGGTCGCCAGATTCCAGGAGATGAAAGAAAAAGGGGAATTTCTGGAGTGGGCTTCTGTCTTCGGCAACTTCTACGGTACCGCCTGCCAATCGCTGATCGACGCCCAGGCAGGGGGAAAGGACCTCCTGCTCGACATTGACGTGCAGGGAGCCGGCCAGGTAAGGGAGAAGATGCCGGATGCGGTCAGCATCTTTGTTCTTCCGCCCAACCCGGAGACCCTGGCCAAACGCCTGCGCGACCGAAGCATCGAGGAAGGCAAACTGGACGAGGCGGAGATTGACAGGCGGTTGGCCAAGGCCAGAGGTGAGATCGAGAACTACCGCCAGTACCGCTATATCCTGGTTAACGATATTCTTAAAGACGCGGTAGAAGCTTTGACCGCAATCGTGATCGCGGAAAGGGCAAGGCGTGATGGAACGCCGCCAGACCCTGAGACTGCCCGCATGATGCAGCTCGCCGATAAGTGCCGGCAGGCGAACGCCACCGATCGTTTGTACCCGGTGCTTGCCTCGTTCGGCCTGCTCGACATGCACGCCACTCGCGCCTGAAAGCCCGGCGACGAACTTTCGACAGGAGGCAAGATGACGCCAGAACATGGACTTGACAGTAATTTTCGCTATGTTGTCATGGCAGCCCGCCGTGCCCGGCAACTCCAGAATGGCTCCCAGCCGTTGATTGATTCCCGCTCCAATAAGGCTTGCCGCGTAGCTCAGGAAGAGATCGCCGCGGGCAAGGTCACGGCGGCCGCCCAGCCCCGTTATGAGGTTGTGGACGAGATTGTTCTGGATCACGACACACCGCAAGACAGGGAATCGTAACGCGTACAATCATCGTTATGAAGGTCACGGTCGGGGTCTCTGGAGGCATTGCCGCTTATAAGGCGGCGGAGCTCGTGCGAGCCTTGCAGCGCCAGGCGCTTGATGTACACGTAGTGATGACGGAAGCGGCCCAGAAGTTCATCACCCCGTTGACCTTCGCCTCGCTTACCGGCCATAAAGTGATCACCGGTCTATGGCCCTCGTCTCCCGGTGAGGGCGATCTCGACTCCTCCATTGAACACATTGGTGAAGCGCAGACGACGGAAGCTCTGGTGGTTGCGCCGGCCACTGCGAACGTGTTGGCAAAGTTCGCTCACGGGTTGGCTGACGACTTCCTGACCACCCTGTTTCTGGCCACTCGTGCACCGGTCATTGTTGCCCCGGCAATGAACGTCAACATGTGGGAGCATCCGGCCACCCGGGCTAACATTGAGATTCTGGAGGCGCGCGGGGTTAAGATTGTCCCGCCTGACAAAGGCCCGCTGGCCTGTGGCATGACGGGGAGTGGCCGGTTGGCGGAGCCCGAGGCCATCGTAGAAGCCGTGCTGGGGCAGCTCCATGGCCGCAACGATTTGGCTGGCGAGACGGTGTTGGTGACTGCTGCCGGCACGCGCGAAGCGATCGATCCGGTTCGCTTTCTGGGCAATCGTTCCAGCGGAAAAATGGGTTATGCCGTGGCCGAGGAGGCGCAGCGCCGCGGGGCGCGCGTGGTGTTGGTGAGTGGCCCGACGGCTCTCAAGCCGCCTGCCAACTGCGAGCTAGTGCCGGTGGTGAGCGCCGAAGAGATGCGCCGCGCCGTTCTCAGCCGCCTTGATCAGACCACCATCGTCATCAAAGCCGCCGCGGTCGCCGATTACCGTCCCCGGGTGCTGGCCGAGCAGAAGATGAAGCGGACGGGCCCCATCACCATAGAGTTTGAGCCCACCGAAGACATTCTGCGCGAGGTGGTTCTGTCCAAGCGGCCGGGAACGCTGGTGATCGGCTTTGCCGCGGAAACAGAAAACCTCATCGAGCACGGCCGCGACAAGCTCTTGCGCAAGGGAGCGGACGCGATCGTATTGAACGATGTGTCCCGTCCCGGCTTAGGCTTTGATTCAGATCGCAACGCAGCTACTTTTCTAACTCCCCGGACCGCCATCGAACTGCCCGAGATGACCAAGCACGAACTAGCCAGTCGCATCCTCGACGAAGTGATCGCCTTCGCCGGCCTGCCTCCCTGGTCGCCGAAACTGGCCTGGTATCGAGCAACTCCAAGTTGCAGGAATAGAGAGCGAACGGCAGGTCCCCTTCGACTTCGCTCAGGGCAGGCTCTCCACTACGCTCCCCCGGATTTCCTGTGAAACTTGGTGGCTTTGACGCACTTCATGCGCCTTTCTCTACGGAAAGGCGCACACGCGACGTGTCGGGCGTCGCCTGGCAGGAAATCCGGATACGCTCGTTCGAAAAACATTTCCACGAAAGGTCCGCTGAACTGCAGATTCCTCGGCTGCGTTCGGGATGCCAGAGGGGAGGGTGGCGCTCCCATGGAGAGCGGTTGCTGGACAGAAAACGTTTGTCATCCCGACCGGAGCGTAGCGTAGTGGAGGGACCTGCTGTTCTGTGTTTCCGCATGTAAGCTATAGGGAATCGGTTCCAACATGCCGTTCGATCCCCAATTGCAACAAGCCATCGCCGCGCACATGCAGTACCTGCGCGATCTTGGTATCTTCGACTTTTATCGCCGCGGCAACCCAGACCCTGCGGACGTTATCGAGCCCACAGCACAGGAGCCCCTCATTCCCCTACGCAAGCCCGTCCCCTTACAACCGAGCATCGGCTCCTTCGTTTCTCCGCCAAGCCGTGCTGAAGCGCTGCGCGCGATCCAGTGTGAAATCGGCGACTGTACCCGTTGCGCGCTCAGCGCCGGCCGCAACAAGATCGTCTTCGGCGACGGCGACCCCAACGCGCGGCTCATGTTTGTGGGCGAGGGACCAGGAGCCGACGAGGACGCGCAGGGGCTGCCATTTGTCGGCCGTGCCGGCCAACTCCTTAACAACATGATCGCGGCCACCGGACTCAAGCGAGAACAGGTCTACATCGCGAACATCGTAAAGTGCAGGCCACCCCAGAACCGGGTCCCCGAGCCGGAAGAAGCCAACACCTGTTCCCCGTTTCTCTTCCAGCAGATAGACGTAATCCGCCCCCAGGTATTGGTGGCCCTGGGGTCAACCGCCGCCACCTACTTGCTGGGCGTCAAATCTTCGCTCAGCGGCCTGCGCGGCCGATTGCACGCCTGCCGTGGCGCCAAGCTGGTGGTTACGTATCATCCCGCCTACCTGCTGCGCGATCCGCGGCAGAAAAAAGAAGCATGGCAGGATCTAAAGCTGGCCATGGCCGAGCTGGGATTGTCCATTCCCACCCGCTGATGGCAATTTTCTGTGACGTTGTGCTCCCGGTACCGCTCGACCGGGCCTTTACCTACAAGCTGAAAGACGTAGACGACCCACCTGTAGGTGGCCGGGTCGTCGTGCCCTTCCGCAACGAAAAGCTGATTGGGGTAGTGACCCGCCTGCATGATGAAGCGCCGCCGGTCGAGGCCCGGCTGATCGAAGCGGTGCTTGACCAGCAGCCAATCCTCAGCCCCGAGCTGATGGAGCTGGCAACCTGGATGGCGCAATACTACCTGGCTCCGCTGGGCGAAGTTCTGCGCAGCATGCTTCCGCTCATGGCTGAGGTGCGCCGCACAATCAATTACCGCATCAGCGAGACTGGCCAGGCCGTCCTGTTCGATGGCGCCCAGCAGGGCTCGTCCCGGCGCTCGCGCCGCACCCCGGACGAGCAAGACATTGAGTACACCGTGTTGGATTATCTTTCCGACGGGCAGCCGGCAAAGAGCGCCACCCTGCGCCATGCCACCGGTGCCACGGCAGAGCTGTTGACCAACATGCTGCGCAAGAAGTGGCTGTTGCGCGAAACCGAAGCCGCGCCTCGCGACGCCCGCCGCCTGGTGCGCTATGCGGTGCTGGTGGCCGATGCGCGGCCACCCAAACTCAATGAAAATCAGCTGGCAATTCTTGCCGAACTTGCGGGCGCGGGCGGGTCCCTGCCGGTCCCGGTCTTGCGCCGGCTGAACATGCCCGCGACGACGTTGCAAACCCTGGTCAAGCGTGGTTTGGTAACCGTGAAAGAGCGCCCGGCGGCATTTCATCTTTCCGCCGCCGGACCGCCGGTTCATCACCCGCTAAACCACGCTCAGCAAGCCGCGCTGGAGCATATTGTTGAAGCCCTCGATGGGGAGGGCTTCGGAGCCTGCCTGTTGCACGGCGTGACCGGCTCGGGCAAGACGGCAGTCTATCTCGCCGCCATGCAGCACGCACGGCTTGCCGGGCGCTCGGCCATTTTGCTGGTGCCGGAGATCGGCCTCACCCCGGCCATGGCCGCCCAGCTGCACTCCTCCTTCGGTGACAGCGTGGCCCTCCTGCACTCCGCGCTCACCCCCGACGAGCGTGCCGAGCAGTGGTATCGTATCCGGCGCGGCGAAGCGCGCATCGTGGTCGGCACCCGCTCCGCCATCTTCGCCCCGGTGCAAAACCTGGGGCTCATCATCGTCGACGAAGAACATGACTCGTCCTACAAGCAGGAGGAGATTCCCCGCTACCACGCCCGTGACGTCGCCGTCATGCGCGCCAAGATCAGCCGCGCCACCATCGTTCTGGGCTCAGCCACCCCGTCGCTCGAGTCCTGGCGCAATGCGGAGACGGGAAAGTATGCCTTGATCGAGATGAAGGAGCGGGTCAACCAACGCCCGCTGCCGGTGGTGGACCTGGTCGACATGCGCCTCGAGTTCCAGCAAACCGGGCAGGAAAGCATCTTCTCCCGCGTCCTGTTGGAACGGGCAAAGGCTGCGATCGATCGCGGAGAACAGGCCATTATCCTGCTCAACCGGCGTGGATATTCCTTTGCCGTGCTGTGCCGTGCTTGCGGCGAGAAGATGCAATGCGAGAACTGCGCCATCGCCCTCACCCACCACAAGCCCATTATCCCCGACGACCCGCGAGCGGCCGTTGCGAGCCCCTCGGGCCAGCGGCTCAAGTGTCACTATTGCGGATACGTGAAAACCGTGCCCAAACGATGCCCCAAGTGCGAGAGCGAGCATCTGTTTTACCTGGGGGCCGGTTCGCAGCAGGGCGAAGAGCGCCTGCAGGAACTGTTTCCGCAGGCCCGCATCGGCCGCATGGACCGCGATACCATCCGCAACCGGTTCGACATGGAGCACCTGCTTGAGCGGCTGCACAGCGGACACATCAATCTGCTGGTGGGCACCCAAATGATCGCCAAGGGGCACGATATCCACGGCGTCACCTTCGTCGGGGTGGTGGGCGCGGACCATGCTCTCGGCCTGCCGGATTTCCGTGCCGCCGAACGCGTCTTCCAGCTGCTGACCCAGGTGTCCGGCCGCGCCGGGCGCGGAGACTTGCCCGGCAACGTCCTGGTCCAGAGCTATTACCCCGAACACTATGCCATCCAGTGCGCCGCCCAGCACGACTTCAGAGCCTTTGTGAAAAAGGAGATGCAATACCGCAAGTGGATGCATTACCCGCCTCACGCGGTGCTGGCCAACATCATCATCCAGAGCCCGCGGCTGGAGGAGGCCGCCGGCTGGGCTGCAAAACTGGGCAAGTGTTTCGCCGCCATGCCGCAGGAACAGGTCCGCGTGCTGGGGCCGGCCAGCGCGCCGATTGTACGCATCAAACGTATCTATCGGTTTCACCTTCTGCTCAAAGCCGCCCAGCGGCAGGCCCTGGCCAGGACGCTGCGAGCTGGGCTTGAGCAGGCGGAGGCGCTGGGCATTCCGCGGCGCAGTCTAATCATCGACGTCGACGCTGTGAACCTGATGTAGAAGGTGGTGGATGCCCCCTGCCGTCCTTTCTCACACCCTTTTGTCCCTGATTGTCGCCCTAAGCATTCTGCTGATGCTGATGCGCCCGCGCGGCATTCCGGAGGTCTACTGGGTTGGCGGAGGCGCGATCCTGCTGCTCGTGGGTCGGCTGATTCCGCTCCGGCTGGCAGCAAAAGCCGCCGCCGAAGGTTCGGACGTCTATCTCTTTCTCATCGGCATGATGCTGCTGTCGGAGTTGGCTCGTGAGCACGGCGTCTTCGACTGGCTTTCCTCCGAGGCTCTATGGGGAGCACACGGTTCCTGCGTGCGTCTTTTCACCCTGGTCTATGGCATTGGCGCGCTGGTCACCATCTTTATGTCCAACGACGCGACCGCAGTCGTCTTGACCCCCGCGATTCTTGTCGCCATACGCAAAGCCAAAGTGCCGCCACTGCCTTATCTCTTCGCCTGCGCGATGATCGCCAATGCTGCCTCTTTCGTATTGCCCATCTCCAATCCGGCGAACCTGGTCGTCTTTCGTCTGCAAATGCCGCCGCTGGGGCGCTGGCTATTCTCCTTTGCCCTTCCATCCTTTTTTTCGATTGCGGCAACCTACGCGGTCCTGCGGCTTGTCTTTCGCAGAGAACTTATTGCTTGCACGTTTGAAAGCGATGCCGCCAGGCCGCTTTCCGCGAACGGAAAGATTGTGCTTGGGGGCATCGCCTTCATGGTGGCCGTCCTGTTGACCGCTTCTTCCCTCGACCAGAATCTCGGACTGCCCACCTGCCTCGCCGCGCTCGGCATCACCGCGGTCGTCTCCCTCAAGGCGCGCAGCAATCCCTGGAGCCTGGTGAAGGAGATCAGCTGGGGAACCATTGCTCTGGTCGCCGGCCTGTTCATCATGGTCGACGCCGTGCAGAGTATTGGAGTTCTCAAGCTAACCCAGGCGGCCCTTCACGCGGTCCAAAGACTTGCTCCGGCGTTGGCCTCACTGATCACAGCCTTCGCAGTCGGTATCTCCAACAACATCGTCAACAATCTGCCGCTGGGATTAATCGCAGGCGGAACATTGCAAGCAGAGCATGCCAGGGGACTGATTGCCAATGCCGTACTGATCGGAGTCGACTTGGGGCCGAATCTCTCCGTGACCGGTTCTCTGGCCACCCTTCTGTGGTTGATCGCGCTGCGCAAAGAGAAGCTGGACGTGAGTGCCTGGGACTTCCTCAAGGTAGGCGTCATCGCCATGCCGGTCGCTCTCGTTGCCTCCATGGGCGCCGCAATTCTGATGCAGCTGCTGGCCACTCTCCCCACCTAGAGCAGTTTCGCAATTCTGTGGACTGAAAAAGATCGCGAGGTGTGGTTTTCCTTGAGAGAAAACCACGAAAAGGCCTGTCGCTTCGGTCTCTAGCGGAACAAATCCATCACGCTAGTGCCCACAAAGGGAGCCGGCAAGAACGTCAGCACCAGGATCGCGAGTGCCACCACGCACAGCCAGCGATAGTTGTAAGGCATCAGCGGAAAATACGGAACATGGGGATGGCGCATAGCAGGCAGAAGCAAAATCACTCCCCAAAGCACCCACCCTGTCCACATCGTTAACCCCATCACCAGCAGGACCACCGGCACCACAAACGTTAACCACCGATGCCATCGCGGCGAAATCGCATACAGGATATGGCCGCCATCCAGCTGCCCTGCGGGAATAAGGTTGAGCGAGGTGACAAATAGCCCTACCCAACTCGCGATCAGGATGGGGTGGGGAATCATATTGTCGAGCGAAGGCACCCCGGGAAGCGACGCCCTCAGGACGCGGTCCAGCAGCACAATGGTCAACGGCTGGTGAAATTGGACCAGTGGCGCCGCCGATCCTGCTCCGGCCGGCCGGGACAGCAGCAGGCCCAGGACCGTGGTGAACAGCGCCACCACGTATCCGGCAATCGGACCAGCAATACCCACTTCGATCAGCGCACGGCGGGAGGGAATGCGAGAGCGGATCCGGATCACCGCTCCTGCGGTTCCACTTAACGTTGGAGCGGGCAACACATAAGGCCAGGACGCCTGAATTCCATGGTGCCGGCAGAAAAAATAGTGCCCCGCCTCGTGGGCCAGCAAAATCCCCAGCAGCGCCAGCGAGAAGGACCAGCCGCTGGCCAGCGCCGACGGATGTCCCCAGATCCAGTGCAAGGGGAAAAGATCACCTTCATTGACCAGTGGTGGCTGGCCCAGGCGAAAATTCTGCATCAGCAGGGCGCCGGTGCTCGCGGTCGTGAAAATACTCACCACCAACAGGCATAACGGCAGCCAAGCGATAGAGCGCGGCGCCTTTGGAGGTGAGTTCCAGTGGTCGGTAGGGCCCGGGAGGAGCGGACGATCCGCTGTGGTCGGCATTTCTACTTCTGTCAAGGGAGGGGGCTAAGAATCCAGCAGGTGAAGCTCCTTGCCCGGCTTGAAGCGAACAGCCTTGCCTGGAGTGATGGTGACTTCCGCACCGGTCCGCGGGTTGCGGCCAATCCCGGTCTTGCGTGGGCGGACATTGAATACCCCAAAGCCCCGCAGCTCAATCCGGTCGCCCGAAGCGAGCGCTTTCTTCAGGCTTTCAAAGACCGTATCGACAGCTGCTTCCGCTTTGTTGCGCGGTAGTCCGGTCTTAGCGATGACTTGATGGATGATGTCCTGTTTAATCAATGCCTTTACCCCAAGGGATGAATAGGTAACAGCAATGGCCGGGGCTACGTCCTCATCGTATAGCGTGTTTGACCTATGGTCCAGCAGCTTCAGGCGGGATCAAGATTGTCAATGAACGCGGCCTACCGTAAGATGCAGTTTCCAGCAGAAGGTTTTTACCCCGCATTCACCGCGCCTGGCTCTGCCGGGCCGGTTTTCCCTAAGGAGTTGCATGTCAATTCAGTCCGACCGGTGGATTCGCGAGCAATCGCTGAAAGGGATGATTGTTCCTTTCAGCGAAAAGCAGGTGCGGGAAGGGGTCATCTCTTACGGCCTCTCCTCCTACGGCTACGATCTTCGCGTTTCCGATGAATTCAAAATCTTTACCAACGTAAACAGCGCCGTCATTGACCCCAAGGACTTTGACGAGCGGTCTTTCGTCACAGTCACTGCCGCCTCCGTCCTTATTCCACCCAATTCCTTCGCCCTCGCCAGGTCAGTCGAATATTTCAAGATTCCCCGCGACGTGCTCACCATCTGTGTGGGCAAATCCACCTACGCCCGATGCGGCATCATCGTCAACGTCACTCCCTTCGAGCCGGAGTGGGAAGGCTTTGTGACGCTCGAGATCTCAAATACCACCCCCCTGCCGGCCCGCGTCTATGCCAATGAGGGCCTCTGCCAGATTCTGTTCTTCCGTTCCGATGAGCCCTGCGAGATCAGTTACGCCGACCGCAAGGGCAAGTACCAAAAACAACAGGGTATCGTGCTTCCAAAGCTCTGATGACGGAGCCGGCGAAATCCCCATCCCGCTTGCGGGTGGCTCTCCTCGAGCCCGAGCCCATCCGCGTGCAGGGATTCGTCACTCTCTTTCAAGATCACCCCCGGATAGAATTTGTGGTTTTTGAGCTGGCCCAATTCCTGGCCGATCAGGAGTTCAAGCTGGCCCTGATCGGTCTCCACGGGGAACATCTGCCGCTGCCGTTGGTGGGCACCATCCACGGCTTGCGGCCAGATGTCCGGCTGGTCGTCATGGGCCCGGACGCGGATGACGAAGTCATCCTGCAGGCAATCACTGCCGGGGCCAAGGCCTATCTCGAAGCCAGCGCCACGCCGCAACAGGTCGAACAGGCAATCATGATCGTCAGCCAGGGGTCCATTTGGGCGCCGCGGCGTGTGTTATCCATTTTCGTAGATCGCGCAACCAAGCCCTCCCGGTCAGCGGTACCCGCCGCGGTTCAGTTCACCGCTCGCGAAACCGAGGTGCTTAAGCTCCTGGTCGCCGCTCGATCCAATCGCGAGATCGCCCGCACCCTGGGTATTGAAGAGAGAACCGTGAAAGCGCACGTGGCCAAGCTGATGCGCAAGGTGGGAGTCGAGAACCGGATCGCACTCTCCATCTATGCGGTGACCAACTCGATCGTGACCCCGCACTCTGACTAGCTCCAAACAGTACTTTAGTGCATGGTACCTTAGTGACATTGCTTGGTTACCTCTCTTGGCCGAAAGTTACTTTAGAAACAACGCAGATCTGGGGACGGGGCTTCTGATGGCGAATCTTGCAATCACCAGCCCCAATTTTTTCCCCGGTTTCACCCCGGTTAGCCAGCCCCGGCCCGTCTCGGCACATTCCTGCCAATATCCCAACTTCTCTTGAAATTGGTGCATCCTAGCCAAAGCGCCCACCTTTATATTCAGAAGTGGCTCAAGAGCGGCTTTTCGTAGAAAAACTGCGCTAACATCAGCGAACTCGCTACCGTGGGGACCAAATTCCCACCCTGGAGACTTTGAAAGATCATGAAACAGATTTTTGCAATTTTTTGTGTTATTGGGATGTCTCTCACTACTTTGTCCGCCTATGCAGCAGAAGATAAGCCCACGCTCGATGCGCGCATCGAGAGCGCGAAAGATGTTCTGGACGAGATCATGGCAACTCCGGACAGAGCGATTCCTAATCAGATCATGTCTCAGGCCACTTGCGTGGGGGTGATTCCCAGTGTCAAAAAGGGTGCCTTTGTGGTCGGCGCTGAATACGGCCAAGGCGTTGTCACCTGCCGCACCGGTCACGGTTGGAGCGCTCCCGCCTTCATCCGGATCGCCGGCGGAAGCTTTGGTTTTCAGATTGGCGGCCAGGCCACCGACCTGGTGCTCGTAGCTGTGAACGACAAGGGGTTTCAGGACCTATTGAAAAATAAGTTCAAGATCGGCGGCGATGCCTCGGCCGCTGCGGGCCCGGTAGGCCGCGACTCCCAGGCTGCGACCGACTGGAAGCTGAACGCCGAGCTGCTTACGTACTCGCGCGCCAAGGGACTGTTTGCCGGCATTGACCTCACCGGAGCCGTAGTGGATGAGAATGTGGACGCCACGCGCACGTTTTATGGTGTCGCCCACCCCAGCGCGCAGATCCTCAAGGGTGAAGTGGAAACTCCGCCGGATGCGCGGCCGTTCGTACGCACAGTAGCAAAATACTTCTCAGAAGTTCAGAAGTAGAGGTACCACCTGCTCTCGAGACCTGCCCGGCGAGCCTCGCCGGGCAGTTTTTTGCGTGCTCAGCTAACGATTTAGACTGATTTCAACCCAATCGCAGGGGACAACTGTGGAAGCGGATGCGGAAACGACTGGAATTCGTGCTGGTGTGGACTGTGGTCAAGCTTCTCGGCTTGCCGCCGAGGAGTGCGGCGCGGGGCATCGGCGCGCTCATCGGCCGCATCGCCCTGTTGCTCACCCCGCGTCTGCGCCGCGCCGGCGATCTTAATCTTCGCCTCGCCTTTCCCCAGAAGTCTGCAGCTGAACGGCAACAGATTCTAAGAAAGCTCTACCGCAATCTGGGCTGGTTGCTGGCCGAGTTCTGCCAGATGCCGCGCTACACCCCGGGCCTGACGCAAGACTTTATCCGCTACGAGGGGCTGGAGCACTACCTGGCGGCTCGCGATCAGGGCAAGGGCGTCCTCATCCTGACCGGCCATCTGGGGGCCTGGGAGCTATCGAGTTTCTATCACTCGCTGATGGGTTATCCCATGAGCATTGTGATCCGCCGCCTCGACAATCCGTTGGTCGACAACCTGGTGAACCACATCCGCTGCCTGCACGGCAATCAAGTGCTGCACAAAGACGACTTCGCCCGCGGCCTGCTGGCCTCGATGCGACGGGGCGAGACGGTGGGCATCCTGATGGATACCAACATGACCCCGCCCCAGGGGGCCTTCGTCGATTTCTTTGGCCACCCTGCTTGTACCGGATCTGGTCTGGCCCGAGTCGCCTTGAAGACCGGTGCCCAGGTCCTGCCTGGGTTTCTGCTCTGGGAAGAGGCAACACAGCAATATGTATTGCGCTTCGGCGCTCCTCTGACTCTGCCCTGCAGCAAAGATGTGGAGGCGGACGCGCTTGCCCATACCGCCTTGTTCACCAAGGTGATTGAGGACTACATTCGCCAATATCCTGACCAGTGGCTTTGGGTGCATCGCCGCTGGAAGACCCGCCCGCAAGGCGAAGCTGCGCTCTACACTTAAGCCATGCCCATCACTCTCAGTCAATTGGCCGACCGGCTCGGTGCGGAAGTCGATGGCGCCCCCTTCGATGTGACCATCACGGGAGTGTCGAGCATCCCGGGTGCGCGGGCTGGATGCCTGGTGTTCGCCGAAGATGAAGCCTCGTTCGCGGCCGCGCTCGCCTCCTGTGCCGCCGCGGTTCTTGTCGGGCCGCAGATGACCGCCGCCGGCGGAGGTAAGCCGGTTCTGTGCACGCCGCAGCCGCGCCTGGCGTTCGCCCGTGCCGCCGTGTTGCTGCGTGACCCCCAGCCCGCTCCGTTCATCCATCCGACCGCCGTGCTTGCCTCTGGCGTGGAGATTGACGGTGACGTCTCGATCGGCCCCCACGCCTCGATTGAGGCGGGGGTCAGCATTGGCCCATCCACCGTCATCGGCAGTGGAGCCGTCATTGGCGCCGCGGTCCGCATCGGCAGCAACTGCCGCATTTACCCTCGCGTGGTCATCTACTCAGGCGTCAGCCTTGGCAATCGGGTGGTGGTTCATGCCGGCGCGGTGCTGGGAGCGGACGGCTTCGGCTATGTCCGTGATCGAGCGACCGGGGAGTACACCCAGTTTCCCCAGCAGGGCACCCTGGTCATTGAGGACGATGTGGAGATCGGAGCCAACACCACCATTGACCGCGGCGCCCTCGAAGAAACCCGGATCGGCCGCGGTACCAAGCTCGACAACCTGATTCACATAGGACACAACTGCAGCATTGGTCGGGATGTCGTCATTGCCGCGCAAACCGGCATTTCAGGTTCCAGTGCGGTAGGTGACGGTGCGATCCTGGGCGGCCAGGTCGGCATGGGCGATCATGCACTGGTTGGCCCAGGTGTCATCCTCGGGGGGCAGGCCGGGATTCTGCCCAAGAAAAAGCTGCTGGGACCGGGAATTGTCTTCTGGGGAACGCCGGCCAAGCCAGTGAGGCAATACCTCAAAGAGTTGGCGATGTTGGCCCGGCTTAAGAGGGAACAGTAGATGGCCATCGTGGTGGTGGGCGGGCACTCGCGAAGCGTCGGCAAGACCTCGGTGGTTGCCAGTTTGATTGCCCGTCTGCCCGAGCGCAACTGGACGGCTTGCAAGATCACCCAATTCGGTCACGCTTTTTGCACCGCGAACGGTGAGCCCTGCGACTGCCAGACAGACGAGCACACCATTGCGATCAGCGCCGAGCGGGACCCCAACACTGGAACCGACAGCGCTCGCTTCCTGGCCGCCGGGGCCAGGCGATCGCTGTGGGTGCGCACTCGCATTGGCCGTCTGGCTGACGCCATGCCGCGAATTCGCCAGGAGATCGAAGCCGCTGAGAACATCATTTTCGAATCAAACAGCCTGCTGCAATTTCTCCGTCCCGACCTCTATCTGACCGTTCTGGATCACGCCACAGCCGACTTCAAAGACTCCGCCCGCCTGTTTCTGGATCGCGCCGACGCGGTCCTCCTGCGTGCCTCCGGCCAGCAACTCACCCCACAATGGAACCAGGTTTCCTTGAAGCTGATAGCCGGAAAGCCGCGCTTCTCGATCACCCCACCCGACCAAGTCGGGGACGACCTGGTCGCCTTTGTAGACCAAAGACTGAAGCGGACTCCGTCGAAAACATTTCCACGAAAGGTCCGCTGAACTGCAGATCCCTCGGCTGCCCCGGATTTCCTGTGAAACTTGGTGGTGTTGGCGAACTTCATGCGCCTTTCCTTACTGAAAGGCGCACACGCGACCGTGTCCGGCGCGGCGTGGCAGGAAATCCGGGTACGCTTCAGGATGACAAAGAGGAAGGCGACGCTCCCATGGAGAGCGGTTGCTGGACAGAAAACGTTTTTCATCACCTTGAGTGGGCCGCAGGCCCCATGACTCCTCGGGTCGGGATGACAATTTATTGGAGACACGGGAGGTGATTCCTGCAACAGAATTGTCATCCCGACCGGAGCGAAGCGCAGCGGAGGGACCTGCTGTACCTCTCCATCGAACTCGCACGCTACTTCAAGGGAAACGGCTCAGCCTTAAGCGACCCATCGCGCTGCTTGAGCAAAATCTGAACCTTGCTCTCCGCGCTATCCAGCTCTTCCTTGCACTGCGCCGAGAGGCGCATACCTTCCTCAAACATCTTGATCGAATCTTCAAGCGGCAAATCACCGCGCTCGAGTTGCGCAACGATACCTTCCAACTGTTTCAGCGATTCTTCAAACGTTGCCAACGCGCGCTCCCTGAGGCAGCACCACCTCTAGAATCTCTACAGCGCACGAATATCGCCCAAACGGCGCACTGACCTGCACTCCCTGGATCATCGGGCGTGCGGCAGCCAGCATCTCCCGTGCGATTCGAATTCCTTCTGCGCGCGCTCGATCCGGGGTGTCCGCCTTCTGCATGCGCAGCATGATCTCTTCCGGCATCGAAACCCGCAAATCGTTCTTCATGAATTCTGCATTGCGCAGGCTGGTCAACGGCCAGATGCCCGCAATGACGGGAATGCGAAAGCCCTCGATCCTCTTGAGGAAAGCCTCCAGCAGCTTCAAATCAAATACCGGCTGGGTAATCGCATACTCGGCTCCCGCTTCCACTTTGAATGCGAACCGGCGAATCTCATTGTCCATATCCGGCAGTCCGGGGTTCGCCGCCACGCCTATGGTTACGCCGGCTGAGACACCGACAGGATTGCTCCCCAGATCCAAACCATGGTTCAAGCGCCGGACGATATTCACCAGTCCAATAGCATCGACATCGAACACTGCCGTGGCGTCGGGATAATTGCCCAGCTTGGGCGGATCTCCGGTCAGGCAGAGAATATTCTTGAGCCCGATCGAAGAAGCCCCCAGCAGATCGGACTGGATGCTGAGCAAATTGCGGTCGCGACAGGTGTAGTGGAGCAGCGTCTCCATACCGGTCTGCTGCTGGATCTGGATACACAGACTCTGCGCGCTCACTCGCGGTGACGCTCGAGACAAATCGGGGACATTGATGATGTGCACCCCGTTTTGCACCAGCATCCGCGCCCCTTCCATCTCACGTTCGCAGGCAATGCCCTTGGGCGGGACCATCTCCACCATGGTGACAAACGTGCCGCTGGCGATCAGGCCACCGAGGCGCGATCGCTCGGCCATCGGCGCAGGCTGGATCTCGGACGCAACCGGGCTCTGCTTGACCTGGTGATGTGCGACCTCCTGCGCTCCCATCGCCCGCAGGGAGGACTTCATCGAGCGGATGTGACTGGGAGTGGTGCCGCAGCAGCCGCCCACAAATTGCACTCCGGCCTTGATCAGCTTGCGGGCGAAGCTGGCCATGTACTCCGGCGAGCAGAGATAGATATTCCGGCCCTCCACCGCGCGCGGCATGCCGGCGTTGGGCATCGCGACCAAGGGCAGGTTGGTGGCGCCCGCCATCCGCTCAATAGCAGTGAGCACGGTTGCCGGTCCCACGCTGCAGTTGCAGCCGATAGCATCCGCGCCCCACTCGGTCAGGCGTGCCGCAGCCGTCTCCGGGGAAGAGCCGTCGAGGCAGATGGCATCCTCATCAACCGTCACCATCACCAATACCGGCAGCGAAGGGGCAACGGACCTGGCCGCAAGAATGGCCTGCTCCGCCTCATTCAACGCGGAGACGGTTTCGATCACCAGCATGTCGACGCCGCCCTCCGCGAGCCCGCGAATCTGCTCCGCGAAGGCTTCGCGGGCCTCGTTGAGGCTGGTCTTTCCCAGTGGCTCCAGGCGTACGCCCAGAGGCCCGACAGCGCCCGCCACCCAGGCTTTTCCGCTTTGCTTGTCGGCTCGCTGGTTCACCGCCTTGCGCGCTATCTCGGCTCCGGCCCGGTTGATCTCGACCACCCGGTCGGCGAAGCCATAGCGCTGCAAACGCAGTGCATTCGCACCAAAGGTATTGGTCTCGACGATCTCTGCGCCCGCCTGCAGGTACTCTTCGTGGACGTTGCGCACCAAGTCCGGCTGGGAGAGATTCAATTCGTCGTAGCAGCGGTTAATGAAGATGCCCCGCGCGTACAGGCTGGTGCCCATAGCCCCATCGCAGAGCACGTTCCGCGTGCCGAAGATCTCTGTAAGCCGATTCGTCATTGGGTAAGTCTAATTATGCTAAGCCACCCGGGGCGCGAATGCCAGCCGCCGCTTTGTTATACTTGGCCTTTCCCGCATGTCCGCCGCGTGGTGATTCTGGTGAGGTCTTAGTTGAAGAAGAGAAGTCCCTGGTCTTTGTGTGCCCTTTCTGCGCTAGCCTGTGTATTCATATTTCTGGCCGGATGCGGCCAGAGCTATTATTTTGGCGGCCGGGCTTTACCCCCCAGCGGAATCCTCAACCGTGTATTGATCGCCGTCCAGAACCCCGGTGCCCTGACTAAGGGAACCCTCCAGATCGTCGACGCCTATTACGATATCCGCCATAGCTTCAACGACAAAGTTGCCTCCTTCAGCGTGGCGGGATACTCGGGAGCCGATCCGATCACCATCCAGAACATGCCGGAAGAGCAGGCCGGCGCGGTGTACGGTGCGGGCGACGGAAGCTACGCCCTGTTGAATTACGGCACCGAGAAGCAAACCACCACCGTCACCTTGCCCGGGGCGTCCTCCAGCGTCTTTATCTCTCACGACCAAAGGTATGTCTTTGCCGCCAACCAGGCGGCGCATACACTGACTGTGCAGGACCGAACCCTTGGTAGCAGTTATGGCTTGAATGTGCCCAACGTCTATCGCGTCTCCATCAACCCAAGCGGCTCGGCCGCCCTGGTTTTTGTGCAGGACAGTAACGCGGTGTACAGCGTTTATAAACTGCAGGCGAACCAGAAGACGCCCACCAATGCAGTGGATTGCGAGCCGCAAAATTTGCCTGTGTATTGCGTCCTGCCCGTGCCGGGCAACTTTGACCGGCCTACCAAGGCCATCTTTTCTCCCGATGGAACTACGGCGTATATACTCAACTGCGGTCCGGAGTGCGGCGGTACCCAGGCCAGCGTCAGCTTTCTGCCGGTTGCAGGGATCATCATCCAGAGCGGCGCGCCGGTCCCGCCGGGCGCCCCCACAGCTGTGACCGCCACGGTGCCCGTTCCCGGAGGGACCACGGACGCCATCGCCAACGGCAATCTCCTCTACCTCGCCGGACAGCAACTGCAACCGGATAGCTTCTTCGCCGGCTTCCTCTCCATTCTCGATACCAACGCCAAGCAGGTCACGGGCTCTTACTCCATCGCGGATGGAACGCATTTGAAGATGCTGTTCGCGGACGACAATACCCTTTGGGTCGGGTCCCTGCTCTGTACCCAGGGGGAACGCTACCATCAAGGCGCCACCACCGACCTTGGTTGCCTCACCATGTTCAACACCTCGACCAACTCCGTCACCATGATTGATTCCTACAAGGGTGACGCGACCGGCATTGCTGCGGTGACCAGTCTGCACAAGGTCTACACCGCCGAGGGTGGGCAGGTGTACATCTACAACACCACTAATGGTGCGTCGCTCGACAACTCGCAGGTGACCGTGGTCGGTACGGCTTTCGACGTGGCCTACATGGATGCGCCCAGCGATGACAACAACACCACCTATTGACGTTCTCGCCATCGCTGCCCATCGCGACGACGTGGAACAGACCTGTGGTGGCGCGCTCCTGCGCATGCGTTCGCTCGGATTGCGCACGGCAATTCTCGATCTGACCCAGGGCGAAGCCGGCACCCGTGGTTCCGCGGCGGAGCGGGCCAGCGAAGCTGCGGAAGCTGCGCGCATTTTAGGTGTCGAATGGCGAGGAGCCCTCGACATTCCCGACGGCCGGGTAGAAAACACCTGGGAGAACCGCATCAGCATCGTTCGCAAGCTGCGCCAATTCCGGCCCCGGGTGGTGATTCTGCCCTACTGGCAGGGGCGCCATCCCGACCACTACAACTCCTCGACTCTCGGCTACGAGGCTTGCTTTCTCTCTGGCCTGTCTAAGATTGAGACCGGCGAGCCGCCCTTCCGGCCCTTCAAGATCGTCTACGCCAGCCTCTACGCGGAGGTCCGCCCGAGCTTTGTGGTTGACATCACGCCCTTCATCGAACAGCGCTTTCGAGCCTTGCTGGCCTATCGCTCGCAATATGCCGACCAGCCTGCAGGTGGATCTCTGTTTGTACCTCACGACGAAATCCGCGAGCGCACCTTCTCCCTGGCCCAGTACTACGGCCTGCTGGGCGGAGTTCGCTACGCAGAGCCGTTCATACAAAAGGAAGTCGGCCTGGTGGACGACCTGACGTTGCTCCCCGTGTCCTCCATCTAAGGTTGAAGAAATACGGATAGGAGTTCGACACCCCCATGCCGCAGACCTGGGACCCATCTCGTTACGCAGATAATGGCCGCTTCGTAGCTCAGCTCGCCGAATCGCTGGTCGAGGCGCTCCAGCCCCAGCCCGGCGAGCGCATCCTTGACTTGGGCTGCGGCGACGGCTACCTCACGCGGCGGATTGCCGAATCAGGCGCAACCATGGTCGGGGTCGACAACTCACCCCAGATGATCGCCGCGGCCAAAGAAAGGGGAGTGGACGCCCGCCATGCCAGCGGGGAAGCCCTGCCCTTCGACAGGGAATTCGACGCTGTCTTTTCCAATGCTGCATTGCACTGGATGAGCGACCACGACACCGTTCTCCAGGGCGTCCACCGCGCCCTGAAGTCCGGCGGCCGCTTCGTTGCCGAATGCGGCGGCCAAGGTAACATCGCCGCCATTCGGGTGGCCCTGCTGGCCGTCTTGACTCCCCTTGGAATCCCCGCCGAGCGGATCGAAAGCAATCATTTCTTCAGCCCCGCGGAGTATCGCACTCGGCTGGAAACGCAAGGTTTCGAAGTGGAGGAAATCAGCCTGATCCCGCGGCCTACCCCGCTCTCCTCAGGAATGGCCGCCTGGCTCGAAACCTTCCGTAGCAGCGTGCTTGAGTTATTACCGGCCGCAGAACGGCCGATCGCTATCGACCAGATCGTCGCTCTGCTTAAACCTGTTTTGTGTGACCAACAGGGTAACTGGACCGCTGACTACGTGCGGCTCCGTTTCCTGGCGCGGCGACCGTAGCAGCGGATCGAACCGTCGCCGAGGCCGGACCAAGCGCCGGGAGATACACTCGCACCACGGCTCCTGGAAATGCGGGATCGGTGCTGTTGGCCAGCTCGATTTTGCCTCCGTGTTTCTCCACGATCCCCCGGCTGACCCAGAGGCCAAGCCCGGTGCCGAGTTCTCCCTTGGTGGTAAAGAAGGGCTTAAAGATCTTGGATTGGTGGCTCTCCAGGATGCCGGGACCGCTGTCGCTAATCTTCACCATGGCGCCGGACCGGCTATCGGCCGGCAGCGAGTCCTCCAACTCAACCTGGACCCGTCCGCCCGCCCCTGCAGCTTCCGCTGCATTCGTAATCAGGTTGGTGAACACCTGCCGCAATTCGCCGGGAAACCCCTGAATCGAAACACTTTCTTCCAGTTTCCGTTCCACCGCCACGGAGTGGTCCTTCAACTGCCGGTCAAGCAGCAGCAGCACGCTTTGCAGTAGCTCCTGCAGATTCACCTCGACCGGGGCTTTTGGTTCGCGATAGAGGCCAAGCATGGCGCGGCTGATTTGCAAGGTACGGTTCAGTTCCTGCTGCGCCATGGCCAGGTATCGTTGCTGCAGACCAGCATCGGACTCCTTCTCCATCAGGTAATGCAGGTTGGCGACCGAATCGAGCGGATTGTGAATTTCGTGGGCAATGCTGGCAGAAAGGCGACCCGCAACCGCCAGCTTTTCGTGGGCCATAAAGGCCGCTTCTCTTTTCCGCATGTCGGTGACATCGCGGAAGACCAGCACCACGCCGGCTACGTCGCCCCTTGCGTCTCGGATCGGGGCGGCACTTTGATCAATCAGGTACTCAGCGCCGTCTTTCGCCAGTAGCAGGCAGTGGTCTTTCCCAGCTGGGCCTTCTAACTCCGCCCCCGGATTCTGAACCGGCTCCCGCGTCTCCTCATCCACTGTGTTGAAGACAGTTTCGAGGCGCCTGCCTTTCGCTTCCTCCAGCGTCCACCCCGTCAACCGCTGGGCCACAGGATTCAGAAGTTCCACCCGGCGCTGGTGGTTACACGCAATTAAGCCATCCCCTATCGATTGCAGCGTAGTTTGCAACCATTGACGGCTTTCAATGAGCTCATCCGCACGCTGATGCGCCTCCTCGAGCGAGGTCCGGAACGCTGCGGAGACTTGCTTCATGTTCCTCTGGGTGAATATGCCCAGCACGATGCCCACCCCGATCGAGGATGCGAGCAGAACCGTCATCAGCGTACGAACCTGCGAGTTTGTCGACTGCACTTCCTCGTCGCGCCGTTTGACCTCGATCTTGGTCATGGTGCCGATCTGGGTCCGCAGGGCAGCCATGATTTGGGCCCCGTTCAGATCAAGCCCCGTGTCCCCGAATATCTTCCCCGCCCGCAAATTGTCCAGCGCCTTACCGGCAAATCCCATCCATAGCTCATGGCTGTCGCGGATTTGGCGCAGCCTCATCAGCTGGTCGGGATCTTCCCTAACCAGCAGCAGCAGGCTGTCTAACGTGCCGTGCAGGGCGCCTTCCGCATTCTGGTAGGGCTCGAGCGTGGTCGGATCATGCGTCAGCTGGTATCCCCGCAGGCCGGTTTCCTGGTCCACCACCAGCCGTTCCAATTCATTCAGCTGGGCGGTGATGCGATCGGTATGGTCGATACGCCGCTGTTCGCTCAGCGTGCGCTCGATCTGCCAAGCCAACACCAGGGCCAGAAGCAGCAGCAGGACCAGGGGCAGCAGCACGGTGATGATCAAAATCTGCCGGAACTGATGGAGATTCACCTGGAGCCACCTCGTCCCTCAGGAGCGTTGGCCTGCAGAAGGCCCTTCAGTTTGTCCACCAGGGTGAACGCCCCATCGCCCTTGGTGGCCGAGACGCTGACTACCCGCATCACTTCTTCGGGAAGCGCCACGTAGGCGGAAAGCATCAGGATGGGGATATCCGGCCTGCGCTCGCGCAGAATGGCGGCTACCTGGCCACCGTCCATCCCGGGCATGGCGTAATCCAGCACCACCGCATCGATCTGCTCCTTATCGAAGACGGATATGCCGCTGAGACCATCGCGCGCGGTCAACACGGTGAACCCCTCGCGTTCCAGAACCATCTTCCGGATCTCCAAGCCGAGATCTTCATCGTCGATGCACAAGATGACTGGACGCAACACGGTTACCGTCCTAGCGGACCAAAGCTCTACTCTACAACTGCCTTAAGGTAGCTCGTGAGTGGCATCTTCGGAACTTGCTCTTACGGGGGATGCCCGGTATTCGGCAACATGACCAAGGATTCACCGTAGTTTTGCAATCCTATAGCCCATATGGGTTACGCTTAACGCATCCGCGCAGTGCAGACCGGCCTGCCACCTGAGCGTGGCCGAATCACGAGCGGCTCCAACGCGAGGGAGAACCAGTTGAGTCAGACCATATGCGTCCTCGAAGATGATCCGGATATTTCCCGCCTTGTACAACATCATCTGGAAGCCGCCGGTTTCGGGGTACGCGTCTACAGCACTCCCACCAACCTGGTGCCAGACTCCGAGCGTCAGGCGCCTGTGCTTTTTCTGCTGGACATCATGGTTCCCGGGGGAGACGGCCTCGACGTGTGCCGCCGCCTGCGCAGCAATCCCGCTCTGAGCACCATTCCGATCATCTTTCTCACCGCCCGGGCGGGTGAAAACGACCGCGTTCTCGGCCTGGAGCTGGGCGCCGACGACTACATCACCAAACCCTTCGCTACCCGCGAAATGGTGGCCCGGGTAAAGGCCGTGCTGCGCCGCTTTGAACGGCCTACCGCGCCGTCGATTATCTCCTTCGAAGACGTAGTCATCGATGCCAGCGCCATGCAACTGAAGGTGCGAGGAGAACTGACCACCACCACCGCAACCGAATTTCGCCTGCTGGACTATCTTGCCCGGCATCCCGGCCGCGTCTTCAGCCGCGACCACCTGCTCGACGCCGTCTGGGGAGATGCCCGCTTCGTGACCCCGCGGTCGGTCGATGTCTATGTGCGGCGTATCCGTGAGAAAATTGAAACCGACCCGGAGAGCCCCCGTTACCTCAAAACCGTGCGTGGCGCGGGCTACCGTTTCGAAGTCCCACGGCTGGCGGAGGAACCGCGCAAAACAGCCTCCTAGCATGCCACGGAAAACTCGGTATTGTGCCTGGGCACACGGATAACCTCAAGGCCTATGACAGAGAATAGCCTCGTGACGGGCAGGGTTTTCACCAAACTATTCCTCTCCTTTGTAGTCGTCCTTTTCCTGGGGATGGCAGTGCTTGACTTCTCCCTGCGCCAGGTAATGGAACAGTCCCTGCGGACCCAGGCAGAGGAATCCCTGGCCAGTGAAGCCCGGCTGCTGGCGGCGCATATCAGTGCCGCGCCATCCCTGGATCCTGCCTCTTTGCAACAGATCGCCCGCCTGGATGCGACCGCCGCAGGCGCGGAAGTGGCCATCTTCGACGCCGAGGGGCGGCTGGCGGCCTCATCGCAAAACAATGCGGCAGTCGAGTCTCCGCTACCTCCAGAGGTTGCCGCCGTACTCAATCAACATCAGCCCCTGGGTCGCGCCCGGCGTGGGGGCACCGTTTATGTTGCCGTCCCTGCCGGCCCGTTGGTGGTGCGTCTGGCGGCCTACTCCCCGTCCGACATGCCCGCCCCGGTGCACGTGCTGCGGCGCGGGATTGTGCTCGCTTCGCTGTTCTCCCTGGTGGTGGCGACGCTGCTGGCCGCGGTGCTGGCGCAACGGGCTGCCAAGCGTCTGGCCCGCATCGTGGTGTTCGCCAATCGCATCGCCTCCGGCGATCTGACGGCCCGTGTGGAAGAGGGCAATCTGGACGAGATTTCCGCCGTCGCCCACGCGCTCGACGTAACTGCAAGCCGGCTGGAGCAGAGCTTTCACGCCCTCGAGAGCAGTCGCAGTGAGCTGACCGCGTTGCTCGATAGCATGCAGGAAGCGGTCATTGCCATCAACCCCCAGGGTCAGGTGAGCTGGTGCAATGCCGTCATGCAGCGGATTGCGCTCAGTCCGGTGCAGGAAGGCCGGGCTCTGGTGCATTCCATTCGCGATCCCGAGGTCCTGTCCTCGGTGGCTGCAGCCCTGACCCAACGCCAAGCCAGCCGGCGGCGCGCTATTTCGGTTGCGCCGGGAAAAATCTTTGAGGTCAACGCGGCTCCCATGCCTGGAGGGGGCGCCGTCGCGGTGCTGCACGACGTCTCTGAAAAAGAGCGCTCGGAGACTACCCGCCGGGACTTCGTCGCCAATGTATCCCACGAATTGCGCACACCACTCACCTGCATCACCGGCTATGTCGAGACCCTGCTGGACGACCGCAGCCTGAACAATCAGGCGCGTGAGTTTCTGCAGATCATCCTCAAAAACGCGTCGCGCATGAACCGTTTGACGGAAGACCTGCTGGCCCTGGCCAGCGTGGAATCCGGCGACTACAAGCTGCGTCTGCAAAAAATCAAGGCATCCACGCTGGTCGAAGAAGCCGTCGGGTCCCTGGCGGGCTTGGTGCTCGACTCAGCCCTGAACCTCGAAGTGGGCGAGACCACGGATGAGCCAGTGATGGCCGATCTCGACGCCCTCAGCCAGGTGTTCGGAAACCTGGTCGAGAACGCGATGAAATATGGCAAGGCGGGAGGCCGGGTGAGGGTAGGGGCGCGCAGGCAGGAGGCGATGGTCGAGTTCTATGTGCAGGACTTCGGCCCCGGCATCGCGTATGAGCACCTGTCCCGTATCTTTGAGCGCTTCTACCGGGTCGATAAGGCACGCTCGCGAGAGTCCGGGGGCACCGGGCTGGGGCTGGCCATCGCCAAGCACATCGTTCATGCCCATAGCGGGGATATTCGCTGTGAGAGCGAACTCGGGTTCGGGGCAACCTTCCTCTTTCGCCTTCCCCGCGTTGCCCCTGCCCCTGCGCTGCCGGCAGCTGCGGCCAACCTGGTGGCATCCACGCAAACTGTTGAAAAGTAAAAGGCTTGTAGTCCTCCCTCGAAGGCTTTTCTTGCCATATTCATCATCCTGTAAAGATCCGTTCACGGGCGGCCCTGAGAATCAGGATGATTTTCCAGAGGTGGAACGTGAGAAAGACGATCTGGTTGTTAGCCGCTGCGATGAGCGCAACGGTTTGCGCGGGACACGCGCAAAAGCTGAATGGAGCGGGAGCGACCTTCCCCTATCCTATTTATTCCAAGTGGTTTAGTGAGTTCAGCGCGGCCAATTCCGGGGTCCAGATCAACTACCAGTCGATCGGCAGCGGTGGGGGTATCCGCCAGGTTACGGCCGGCACGGTCGACTTTGGCGCCAGCGATGTGCCTATGACAGACGAGCAGTTGGCTGCCTCCAAGGTGAAGATCCAGGCCATCCCCGCAGTGCTGGGGGCGGTAGTGCCGATTTTCAATATCGAGGGCGTCAGCGACATGCGCCTAGGACCCGACGTTCTGGCTGATATCTATCTGGGCAAGATCTCCAAGTGGGACGATGCTCGCATAGCCAAAGACAATCCAGGCGTCAAGCTGCCCTCCCAGGACATTTTTGTGGTGCACCGCTCCGACGGTAGTGGCACCACCTTCATCTTCACGGACTATCTGTCCAAAGTCAGCAAAGATTGGGCAAGCGGTCCCGGTAAGGGTGCTGCGCCGAGCTGGCCCCGGGGAATTGGCGCAAAAGGAAACGAGGGCGTAGCCGGCTTCGTGCGCCAATCGCCAGGCTCGATTGGATACGTCGAACTCATCTACGCCCTGCAGAACAAGATGAGCTATGCCTACGTCAAGACCGCTGGAGGCAGCTGGGTCAAGGCAACCATCGAAGGAGTCTCGGAAGCGGCGGCGAGTGTGAAAAGCATGCCGGCTGATTATCGTGTCTCCATTACCAACGCCCCCGGAAATGCCTATCCCATCTCCAGCTTTACCTGGCTACTGATTCCCAATCCCGCCAAGGACTCCGGCAACGGGAAAGTCCTGATCGACTTTCTCAAGTTTATGCTCGAGCACCAGAACGAGGCCGCCTCGCTCTACTATGCGCCGCTGCCTGCACCCGTGGCGCAGAAGGTGAGCGCGACCATCAACACGCTGAAGTAAGAACCTCGTTGCTATCCGGCATGCGCCATCGGCTCGTGCCGGATGTTATTCTTACCCGGCAGAGATTTCATCTGACCAGCTCCGCGCGCCACAATCTTTTTCATTTCAGAAGGTTTGTGCCGTTACCCGTTTAACCTCAAATTCACTAAACCCCGCTACGGTATGAGTGGTGAAATCAGATACTCAGGTGCCGCGAGTGGCTGGCCAGGCCGACGTGACCCAAGGAACAGGCGGTAGCTCGTCTCCCGGCACTGAGCCGTCGCCCGTCCGCACGTATCTTCTCAACTGCGGCAGCTCCTCGGTCGCCGATGGCGCCTTCAGCGCCCTGATGCTGGTGTGTGCGCTCAGCATTTTCGCCATTGTTTTGTTGATCCTTATCGAGCTCATTTCGGGCTCTAAGCTCACCATTCAGAAATTCGGCCTGTCTTTTTTCTTCGGGTCCGCCTGGGATCCGGTCAACGGCAACTTCGGTGCGCTGCCGTTTATCTATGGCACCGTGGTGTCTTCCATTTTGTCGCTCATTATCGCTGTGCCCCTGGCGGTAGGGGTAGCCATCTTCCTCACCGAGATGTGCCCTGCCTGGCTGCGCGGCTTCCTGTCCTTCTTTACCGAATTGCTGGCCGCCATTCCCAGCGTCGTTTACGGTCTGTGGGCGATTTTTGTCCTGATTCCTCCGCTCCGCTTATACGTGAATCCATTCCTGATCAAGACCCTGGGGTGGTCGGGTCTTTTTGTTGGTCCCAACTACGGGTTTGGGATGTTCGCCGCCGGCGTGATTCTCTCCATCATGATTCTGCCCATCATCTCGTCCCTTACCCGCGAGGTCATGTCGGCGGTTCCTCACGCCCAGCGCGAGGCAGTGCTGGCCCTGGGTGCCACGCGCTGGGAGATGATCCGCATGGGCGTGTTGCGCAACGCGCGCATCGGCATCGTCGGAGCCGTGATTCTTGGTCTGGGCCGCGCCCTGGGCGAAACCATGGCGGTCACCATGGTGATCGGCAACCGGCCGGAGATTGCCCGTTCGCTGCTGGCCCCGGCCTACAGCATGGCCAGTGTCATCGCGAACGAGTTCAGCGAAGCCTCTGACGAGCTTTATCTGAGCGCCCTGATTGAGATCGGCTTGGCGCTCTTTATCGTCACCATCATCGTGAATGCGCTGGCCCGGGTGCTGGTTTGGGCGGTTACCCGCGGCGCGCCGGTCAGAGGTACTTAGCGAATGGCTTCCACCACTGTCACGCCGCCGCCTCTGCGCGCGGGGGCTACGAATCGATTTATGCGCGTCGTGGTGAACCACTTGGCGACGGTCGCTGCCGTGGGCAGCACCATCCTGGTCATGGCGCCGCTGATTGCTATCTTCGCCTATCTCCTCTTCAAGGGTGCCAGTTCGCTCAATCTCAATTTCTTTACCCAGGTACCGAAACCGGTAGGTGAGCTTGGCGGCGGGATGGCGAATTCCATCCTCGGATCGGGCATTCTGCTCGCCATCGCCAGTCTCATGGGCGTGCCGATCGGCATTGCCGGCGGCATCTACATCGCTGAGTTTGGCCGCAATAAGCGTTTGGCCAACATGGTCCGATTCACTGCCGATGTGCTGAACGGTGTCCCTTCGATCGTCATGGGCATCGCCATTTACACTCTCATCGTGGTGCCGCAGAAGCATTTCTCCGCGCTTGCCGGTGGCGTAGCCCTGGGCATCATGATGATTCCAACCATCACCCGTACCACCGAAGAGATGCTGCTGATGGTGCCTCTCAATGTGCGCGAGGCCGCTCTCGGACTGGGTGTGCCGAACTGGCGTTCGGTTCTTTCCATTACCCTGCGGACCGCATCGCCGGGTGTCATTACCGGCTGCATGTTGGCCTTTGCCAGGGTAGCGGGAGAGACCGCGCCGCTGCTCTTTACGGCGTTCGGAAACCAGTTCTGGAGTACCAGCGTCAATCAACCGATCGCGGCCCTGCCGCTACAGATTTTCGTCTATGCGCTTTCCCCTTACGACGAATGGCACCGTCTTGCCTGGGCCGGCGCCCTGGTGCTGATCGTGCTCATCGTCGTTTCTGTCGCACTGGTCAGGTACGTAGCGGGCCGCGGAGTTCTGAAAGGGGCAAGCTAGTGGGTGTAGCTATCGAAGTGTCTGACCTGAATGCCTGGTATGGCACCAACCACACCCTGCAGAGCATCAGTCTGAAGATTCCGGCAAACCACGCCACGGCGCTGATCGGCCCTTCCGGTTGCGGCAAGTCCACCTTCGTGCGTTGCCTGAATCGCATGCACGAGACCAACCCGATTGGTCGCGTCACCGGCACGGTCCGTGTCGGGGAGACGGATATCTACGCCCAGGCCTCACCGGTTGAGATTCGCCGCCGCATCGGTATGGTTTTCCAGCGGCCGAATCCATTTCCCACCATGTCGATTTACGACAACGTGGCTTCAGGTCTCCGCCTAAACGGATTCCGCAATCGCAAAATCCTCGACGAAGTAGTCGAGCGCTCCTTGCAGCAGGCCGCCTTGTGGGACGAGGTGAAGAGCGATCTCAAGAAGAAGTCTGGGGCCAGCCTCTCCGGCGGCCAGCAGCAGCGTCTCTGCATTGCCCGTGCTTTGGCGGTGGATCCGGAGGTGATGCTGATGGATGAGCCGGCCTCGGCGCTTGATCCTGTCTCCACGGCCAAGATCGAAGATCTCATTTTTCAGCTTAAGTCGCAGTATACGATTGTGATCGTGACCCACAACATGCAGCAAGCCGCGCGCGTGGCGGAAAATACGGGCTTCTTTTTGAATGGTAAGCTGGTGGAATTCGACGCCACTCATAAGATCTTTACCAACCCTACCGATAAGCGGACTGAGGACTACATCACGGGTAGGTTTGGATGACGCGGATTCGTTTCCACCGCAAACTCGATGATCTGAAAGAGCGCCTCCTCGTCATGGCCGGCATGGCGGAGCAGGCGATCCAGCGAGCGGTTGAGGCATATCGGGTGCGCGATATCTCTTTATGTGACCTGGTGGTCCGCAGCGAGATTTCGATCAACAGCTTCGAGCGCGAGATCGACCAGATGGCGCTTGATTTGCTTGCCATGGAGCAGCCGATGGCCATCGACCTTCGCTTCATTCTGGCCGTGATCAAGATCAACGCCGATCTGGAGCGTGTGGGTGATCAGGCGGTAAGCATCAGCGACCGGGTGCGCGACCTTCAGGCTTTCCCAGTAGTCGATCTGCCGGTGGACATTCCGCGCATGGCGTCGCTGGCCTCAGCCATGGTGCGCAAAGCCCTGCAAGCCTTTATCGAGGCCGACGCGGACCTCGCCACCTCTGTGCTGACCATGGACGACAACGTGGACAAACTCAACGACACCGCATTCTTTGCTCTTTCCAACTTGATCAAAGAGCAGCCCCATTACACCCCGCAGGCATTGCACGCGCTAATGATCGCCCGCAACCTGGAGCGAGTGGCCGACCACGCAACCAACATCGCGGAAGACGTTATCTTCTGGGTCCGCGGTGCCGACGTCCGCCACCACCTGAGCACCTGAGGACAAGCAAATCGGTGTGCCGTTCCTGTGCACTCTGGTTTGGTCGAAGCGTCGCTCTTGGAGCCTCAACATAAGCACCTCACTTCTCTCTTAAAGTGGCGCGATGTCTCTCTTGAAAGTGATCGTCCTTGCTGTAGTGCAAGGTCTTGCTGAACTCCTTCCGGTTTCAAGCTCTGCGCATGTTGTCGTGGTCGAGAAGCTCATGGGGCTCGATCCGTCTTCTCCTGAAATGACGCTGCTTCTTGTCATGCTGCATACCGGGACCATGTTTGCGGTCATCGCCTTCTTCTGGAACACGTGGAAGAAGGCGTACTTCTCGAGCATTGACGCGTTTAAGCAATTTGCAGTTCTCGTGCTCTGGGCCACGCTGCTTACCGGGATCGTAGGAGAAGCGATTAAAAAGATAATCGAAAAGACCTTATTCCGCGGCGCAGAGAAGGCCGAGATCGAGCAACTGTTTAGCCATCTTGAGCTGATCGCGCCTGCTCTCGCTGCCGTCGGGGTACTGATCCTCATCGCTGGCGTGCTCGAGAGACGTCAGATCATCAGTGCCGTCTCAGGCTCGGCTAAAGATCGCGCACTCGGCAATGCAGATGGTGCGGTGACCTTTCGCCAGGCTGGCTGGATGGGCGTTGTGCAGGGTCTGGCACTCCCATTTCGAGGTTTCTCCCGATCTGGCTCTACAATTTCGATTGGCATGCTGGTTGGTGCGACCAAGGAGCGTGCAGAGCGTTTCAGTTTCGCCATGGCCGTGGTACTAACGCCAGCAGTGGTGGGAGTGGAGGCGCTCCGGCTACAACGGGCGTCGCACCCTGCTCTGCTTGCTGGTGCTCCGATCGACGTGAGAGGTTCACTGGTCTTCAGTGTGCTGGGGATGGGGTTCTCCTTTTTGGCAGGACTCATAGCGCTCAAATGGCTAAGCAGTTGGCTGGAGAGTGGTCGCTGGTACTTGTTTGGGATCTACTGCTTGCTGGCTTCGGGAATTGTTTTCTATCTGCACGCGAGAGGATTTTAGACATGTTGAGCCCCGAAAACTGAGCTTCGGCGCAAGACAATGGTCGGGGCATCCGTGGTGGTTTATTAGTGAGGCTTAGAGTCGCCGGGGAATCCCTCATGTGCCTTTGCAATGAAAAGTCGGCATGCGAAGCCTTGAACCGGCGACACTGCAGACTTCCGAGACCTGCTGAACGGTGAGCTTTCGTTGCCTCGCAGGAACATCTGAAACTGCGCTCTCCGATCCCGAATTGCGGGAATTAAATCTCGCTGGTGTAAGGCCCTGCTTTTCAAGCAGGAACCTTACAACTGAAATCGCGTCCGCAGCAGGAACAGAGTAATGCGCTTGCTCATACCGATCCACGAGGAGTGTCAGCAGTTCGATCGCTTCGGCTTCAAAGGGAGAGGGGTGATCCAGGAGGCGGTCAGTTGGAAGAGAGCATCTGTATACGCTGCAAGCTCCCGATCATTGTGTATGACGCGGGGAGCGCCTTGGGCGATCATTTCCGGCCGGGTTTGCGAGAATCATCCTCATTTTGTTCCGCCTCCCTATCCCAATTCTCGGGATTGTTGTACTCCTTGTGCGTCAAAAAGCATCGGCGGCGGTTTATATCCAAAGCTTGCTTCCACCGCAGCCGCAATGCCCAACACTCGTTCGTCTTCAAATGGACGCCCTACGATCTGCACCCCAATCGGCAAACCCTCCGGCGACCGGCCCACCGGCACGACGGCCGCTGGTGCGCCCAGCAGGTTAAACCACTGCGTGTATCGCATGGCATCGAGATACTCGACTCGCTGTCCCTCCACGTCCCAGGAACGTTCCCCGTGACGAAAAGCCGGAATCGCACAAACCGGGCAGAGAAGGATGGGAAAGCTCTCCATCTCTGCCAGCAGTTTACGGCGCACGTGATCGGTGTCCATCCACGCTGAAAGCAGTTCCTGCGCAGAGAGCGGCGGCTCCCGGTGCGCAATCGAGAGAAAGTCGAGGAACGTCGGGCTAAGCTCCGATTGTCGTCCCCGCACCAGCGGATCAAGCAGCATGGCTCCGCCGCGGACGAAAAACTTCCACCACAATTGCCGCGCTTCTTCGAGCGCAAGGGGCCGAAACGGGTGCACGCGGAAGCCTTGCTCTTCCAGCGTCCGCGCCGCGTCGCGCACCGCCTGCCGAGTCTCGGGGGTCACCGGACCATCGTCTTCAAAGAAGCCGATGCTCACTCCCTTCAAATCCTCCAGCGACTCATTTCTCAGGGGGACCGGCGGGCTCACCGGGTCCAGCGCATCCTGTCCGGAGAGAGTTAGAAACAGCAGCGTGAGATCACGGACCGTGCGCGCCATGGGCCCAATGGCGCCAAGAATGGCAAAGGGCCCATCGCAAGCGGGCAGGTGACCGCGGCCGGGAATGCGGCCTGGTGTGGGCTTGAGCGAGCATATGCCGGTAAAGTGGGCCGGCTCGCGCACCGAGCCGCCGCTATCACTACCCAGTCCAGCGGCGGAGAGGCCGGCGGCAATCGCTGCCGACTCGCCGCCGCTCGATCCTCCGGCGGTTCGCTCCATGTCCCACGGGTTGGCCGTGCGCCCGTACAGCCGGTTATCGGTTTCGTAAGCCATCAGAAACTCAGGACAGTTAGTGGTGCCCAGAATCAGCGCGCCGGCCTGCTTAAGGCGGTCAACCACGGTTGCGTTTTCACGCGGAACATTACCCTTGTGCAGCAGGCTGCCGATCTCGCACCGGTATCCCGCCGTCGCAATCGATGCCTTAATGGTCATCGGCAACCCGAAGAGAGGACCGCGGGCACCCCTCGAGTTCTCGAGCGCGCGGGCCTGGGTGCGCACCCGCTCAGCATCAAAATCCACAAGAGCGCGCAGCTGAGGATTCAATTGCTCGATCTGCTGGATGTATTCTCCGGCCAGTTCGAGCGGAGAAATTTGTCCCCGCCGCAGCATCGACAAAAGCTCGACGGCGGGCAATACCGAGAGTCCGTTCATTGCGCGGTGTTGTCTACGTAGTGAAATCCATAGTGCTGCGTACCGCGGCCGGAGTCGAACCGGTCGTTCCATTCCAGCTCATATTGCATGCGCTGGTCATCCTGCGGATAGTGCTCGCTCGCGGGATAGGGATAGGTGCTCATGCCGTGGAACGGCATGTCGGCAACAGTGAAAGGACTCGCCTCGTAAAAATCCATATCCTTGACAAACCCATTGGCATAGAAGAAGTAGTCGCGCTTCCACCCCGGCGCCAAAGGAGGAAGGGAAGCGGTGCTGAATTCCAGGTCCATATCTTCACCACTGCCGAAGATCACGAACGTTTCGTCTACTGACTTCAGCAACGGTGTGACTTCTCCATAGCGCGTATAGCTGCCGCGGGAGCGGATAAACGGCCCGGTCTGGCTGATGTGTTGGTAGTTATATGTCAGATCGCCCGGGGTCTTGCCGTCTAGTTGCTCAGGGTAGCCGCGAAATGCCAGATGTGCGGAAGCCAACGGCAGCTCCGTCTGGTGCATCAGTTGCGGCGCATCCGGCCCGTTGTCGATCAAAGCCTGATCCCAGTAAATCTGCAGATTTGTGGTGAGTCGAATGTTGTGCGTTCCGGGCGGTAGTTTGCCGCTAAGATCCACCACGACGGTGCGCGGCAGCCCCGCAGGAAATCCCATATCCTCGATCACCCGCTTCCAGCTGCCGTCCGGCAACTGCGCCTCTACACAAGGCGGCATGGGCGCAAGCCCAGCCTGCCAAGCGGAGTACATGGAACTGGCCGAGAAATATTCGATGAAGCCGTGCAGCAGCAGCCGCAAGGGATGGGCAGGGGTCCACTCGCCCAGGTCGAGAGTAAGCGTGTGCTGGTTGGCAAAACCGGCATAGGAAAGATTGGTAAAGTCGCGAACGTATTGGTGGTCGCGGGTGCGCAGCACTTTGCTGACGTCGCGGCCCTTGTCATCCCACGCTCCCGCGACAGGATGCGCGGCCGTGCTGATAACCGGCTGGCCGGAAGCAAAAGGAGGCTCATTCAGGAACCGCTCGTTGGGGTACACCTCAGTGGCCGCGGGGTGGTCGATCGCAACCAGGCGAACCTGGTCGATATAGTTGACCTCTTCCATCGGTTCCCCAAAGCGCAGGCTGAGATATCCCCCACGCGGGCGCAGTTGCGAACCTTCCACCTTGATCCACTCATCCGGATCGGCATTGTTTTTCGCGGTGGGCGAAACCCAGTGGCCAATGACCGCGGCGCCGATCACGTCGGAGATGAACTCGTATTTCTCACCATTCCACGCGAACAGCGTGGGACAAGAGCTTCCCCGGCGGTCCAGCTCCGTGATGTTAAGCGAGTTCTTGGTCCCCACCTCCGTCTCATCCTGAGGAACCCCAGTTGGCCACAGGATCCGCACCAGGTCCGCGTGCTCGGCGCTCCCCAGGCCGGCAAGAAGCTGCTGCCCGCCCTGGCTGAGATACCCGGAAGCGCCGGTAATCTCGAACTTCTGCCACACCCCATCGGCAAAAACCTCTACCTTCGCGCCGATGGCCGATTTGTTGTCGGCAACCCCTTTCATCGCGATCAGCAAAGAGTGATTTCGATTGCCGCCTTCGTTGTGCAGGAGTACAGGGTTCCCGTCCGGTTGGGTGACGATCAGATCGGCCGCGCCATCGCCATCCACATCAGCGGCAATCAGGGCGCGAGGTTCCACCAGCTTCACCTGGTCGAGCTTCACTCGTGCCGTCACATCCTCAAATCCCGCCGGGCCGAGGTTGCGCAGTGCGCGCAACGCCGGACCATGCTGCGTTTCAACCGCCGCTACCAGGTCGAGCCAGCCATCGTTGTCGATGTCAATCGCGGTCAGTCCCCAGGCAGCGGTAACGCCCTCGACCGGCAAAGGGACGCGTTCGAAGCGCTTGCCCTGCACATTGCGCCACAGCGTGATGCCCGGGCTGCCGGCATGGGTCAGGGCTACGTCCATCCATCCATCCTTGTTGAAGTCCAGCACCACCGCCCCCACCGTAGGGGGCAGGCTGGTGTCGGCAAACAGCGGAGAAGCCTTGAACAATCCCTCGCGAGGGTTGGCGAAGAATGTGGGCGCCGGCCCCGAACCGGTTACCAGCAGATCGACCGCACGATCGTTGTTGAGGTCAGACAAGGTTGCCGCCACCGTCGTACCTTCACCTCCAAGGCCTGCTTGCTCGGTCCAGTTGGTAAAGGTCCCATTGCCGTTGTTGCGCCACAGAACATTAGGCTTCGATCCTGGAGCAGAGGGCTGGCCGGTCACAAACAGGTCCAGGTCGCCATCGTGGTCGTAGTCGACGAAGGTAATGCCCGCGGGATGGTTGGCCGGTTGCACTCCGGTTGCTTCCGTCACGTCGGTGAATTTGCCACCGCCATGGTTCTTGAACATCAGCACGCGGTCGCTCATGGCCACGGCGACATCGGGCAGCCCGTCATTATCGAAATCGCCGACAGTGCAGGCCACCCCGGTACCGCTGGCCACCAATCCTGTTTGCGCGCTGGGCACTAGCACGAAGCTTCCGCTTCCTGACTTTGCGTAGGTCCGGATCGCCTCTTCTCCCGACGCCATCACCAGGAGATACGGCTGTTCTCCCGCGGGGGCAACCAGGCATGCTCCTCCCCGGGGCCGATCGCCTGGCTTGGCAGCCGGAGCGGCGAGGTGATCAAGTGCCTGAGGAGTAAAGGTGACCGGAATCATCGGTCCCACCTGGGGATTCAGATTCAGCGCGTTCTGTACCAGCGAATAGCGGCCCTCGTCTCCGTACGTGTGCGCGAGCGGAGAACCGACTTTCTCCTGGTTCAGCGTTTCGAAGCGGCGAAAGGCCGCTGTCGCCTCTTCGCGCCTGCCCAGGCGCTGCAGAACCTTGGCCAGGCCAAATTGGGCCGATGCATGTACAGGATTAAGCCGCAAAGCAGTCTGGAACTCGGTAAGAGCCTGGTCCGGTTGATGCAATTCAAGAAGAACAGAACCCAAAAAGTAGTGCGTGTCCGCGTCGTCCGGATCGAGTGCCGCTACTTTTTGAAAGCTTTCCAGGGCCTGCGGATATTGCGCTTCAATACGGTACAAAATCCCCAGCGCGTACCAGATATGAGGATCCTTCGGATCCTTGGCCCCGGCTTGTTCGAGCGCTTCCTTGGCCTCAGTCATCTTCTGCAGATAGACCAGGGCGATTCCGCGATTTACCTCGGCCTGAACCAGGGTAGGGTCGAGCTGGTAGGCATCCGCGAATTTGGCAGCCGCTTTATCCAGCAATTGCTGGTTCATCAGCGCGGTACCAAGGTTATTCGCCTTCGCCGCGTCCGCCTTCTTGGAAGGTGTGACGTCGGCGTGCCCGATGGCTGCGGTTACCAGGAGTGCGGCGAAAATGAGGGCTCGGAAACGCATTCTGCTCGGCTGCAATTGTACGGAATCCACCCTCGACTATAGATCATGGTGCAAGGCTTGGAAATGCCGGCCGGGCATGCCAGGATCAAGTCGGTTTGGGCGTGTCGTCAAAATGGCAAACACTTTTGACTCCGTATGGTCACCCCACAGCCGATGCCGGGGCTTGTGGCGCTTATGGCGCACACTTTCCCCCGCGGTGGCCGCGATCCGCAGTTCTCGCCGTTGAAGCCACCTCTTCGTATCACCCGGCATCTCTTACTGTAGGAGCCATGCGGATCGTTCGCATGTAGGTACGAGCATTGGGCCGGGAGGGGAGCGTGTTTTCGCGATTTCCTCCGCTTGCAGTCGGCCAAGGAGAATCGCAGCAACCGACGGACCCTTCCCGGGTTCCAATCATTGACAAGGTTGACCTCTCGAATTGAGGAGAGGTGGGGAAACAGAGGCCGGCCCCTGAGCCGGCCTTTTCCTTACGCGGTGACGCGCAGTGGCAACCATTTACTGTGATTGTCGCCCTGATCGGCGGGTGATTATTCTCAGCACCGTCGGGAAAGATCTTGCCCTGACTCTAATCGTTGGCCAGTCCTTTTCTTCAATGCGAGGTTCTTCACCTACGGGCCGGTGGTGAAGAAGTTCTTCCATGTCAGTAACAATGATCTGCCGCTGTACCTGTTACCTTTCGCTATTGGCAGCTTCCTCGGTCCCATGCTGCTCGGCCGCCTCTTCGACAAGATCGGGCGCAAGCCGATGATCATCCCAAGGTCACCTTGGCCATGGACATGTTTTCCTATCGGTTAGTGAAGGCCGTAGGAGCCTATCTCTGTGCCCTCGGTGGCGCAGACGCAATCGTGTTCGGCGGTGGAATCAGCGAAAATACCCCGCTAGTCCGGGAGCGAGTCTGTGCCTCACTGCTGCTGGTGTGGACTGGAAATGGACCCGGAAAAGAATCGGACCCTCATCGATGTCGAGGGCCAACTCTCGACCGGCACTTCCGCGCTTCATGCCCTTGTCGTCCTCACCGAAGAAGGGCTGCAGATCGCACACGAGTGTATCCAGGCATTGTAATCTGGCGTCATTTGTCGCTTCTTACATCAGTAACCCTCCAGTAGGCTCAGCTTAGTAGGCGTCGATTCTCAAAAGGCAGCAAATCCTGTCAAGCGATCGTCCATCCCTACCCTATGGCGCTTTCCGTCCGCAGTATGAAGGAGCGACGATGCTGGCAGGAAGGGTAATTTCATTCGCGGAGCCCCGCGATCCTCATTTCCAGTTTGCCGGGGCGCCATCCATTGTGATCCAAATTGGCCGGGACCAAGAGCTTTTGCGTCTGCGGGCCAAGCTCATCAGTTCTGCTGGGTATACCGTCCATTCGATGACTCCGGACCAGGCCACGGCGGAGATCCGAAAGGCACGCGGGCCCAAGGTCTGGGTCTTTTGCCACACCCTGGAGTTTTATGAGCTGGCGCTCCTGGCAGTCGCCATCCGTAGCAGCTGGCCAGGGGACAAACTGCTCCGGCTCAGCGGCCTCAACGACATCGCCGATGCGCCCGGCCTTTTTGATGAGCTGCTGGAGCCGGTCAACAGCGTGGATGACCTTCTGCGCGTGGTGGCCCACCTGGCTGAACAATCATCCTGACCGGTCATCTGCCCGTGTAATCTTCCTCCGCCGCCTCTAACGGCAACAACGCGGAAAAAGTCGTCCCCCGGGCTCTGCCCTGGGTACAGCTGCGCCACTGGATTTGCCCTCCGTGTTTTTCCACGATGGTTTTCGAAATCCATAGTCCCAGGCCATTGCCTGCATCCGCTTTATCGCTTTGAAATGCCTCAAACAGGCGTGCCTGAATGGCCGGCGGGATGCCTCGCCCGTTGTCCGCAACGGTCAGGCGGGCATTTGAGCGTCCGTTCACCCTTGTTGCCCGCAGCCGAACCCACAGCGTTCCGCCCATGGGCAGCGCCTCCACCGCGTTTTTCACCAGGTTCGACACCAGCTGCAGAAAGTCACCAGGGAATACCACACCCAGCAGCCGGTCCGGCATCTCCTTTTGTACCTGGATGTGTTTCTCTTCCAGCAGCCCGCCATGGTAGCGCAAAGCCGCATCTACCAGCGGAACTAGATCTCTCGTCTGGCTCTGCGGGGTATCTCGAAAAAAAGAAAGCGTTTGCCTGGCAATGTACTGTATGCGTACCAGTTGTTCTTCAATTTGCGCCGCGTGCGCGCGGACCAGCTCCGGGTGGTCCGCCTCTTTGGCAATGAGATAGACCAGATCGGCAATAGCCTGCGAAGGATTATTGATCTCATGCATGACCGAAGCCGCCAGCCGCCCTGCCATGGCCAGCTTCTCCGACCGGCGCAGCGCCGTTTCCAGGCGCAGCGTCCGTTCCTCACCCGGCGGATAGCGGGGTGGGGAGGCTGGACCTGGTTCCTTCATCATGGAATGCCTTTTTGGCAGCACGATAGGTGTGAGTTCCCCGCTGACCCATGGGTTGCCGGTTACAGGGAAAATAGGCTTCATGGAACCGCCAAGCCTTTCCCAAAGCCGGACTTTTCACTCGGCGATGCCAGGCGTCGCTCCCGGGAACGCTACTTACGCCGGGATCCTGCAGCCGCTTTGCTACCGCTTTTCGCCTTCCGCGGCGCTGTTTTTACTCCCGTCCCGTCGCCGGAGAAACTCCCCACCTCGTTCATCACGCTAAGAACGACCCCATCGATCCGGTTATCCATAGTCCGGTAAGGCACGATACGCAGAATGCACCATTTCCCATCGCTGTCCTGAACGTGCAGTTGTTGCGACTGGACCTGCTGGATCACGTCCAGCATATTCTGTTCCAGGCTGCCCATATCCAGCTTGAGCCTTAGCCTCGGCATAGGGCGGCCGATGTCGCTGGACGTTAAACCGAGCACCGAGGCTGCCTGCGGCGTAAAGCGGCGAACGCTCAGATCCGCTCCTACCATGACAATAGGCAGACTGACGCTATACAACAGGTTGGTAAGGTCGTTGTTCAGCTGGGTCAGCAGTTCGTTGCGGTGCTGCATCTCCTCGTTGACCGTATGCAGTTCTTCGTTGGCCGATTCCAGCTCCTCTTTCGAGGTCTGCAACTCCTCGTTTGTACTTTGCAGCTCTTCGTTGCCCGATTGAATCTCTTCATTCGCCGACTGCAGTTCCTCGTTGGTGCCTTCCTGTGACTCGATGATCGACTGCAGGTACTCCCTGGTGGCCGCCAGCTCCTGCCGCAATTGGATGATCTGTCTTTCCAGCGAAGACTGACCCTCTGGGCTTACCTGGTCCAAAGCGGCCGAGGCTCGCGAAAGGCCGGTCGCCGGCGACCCATCCCCGGCCGGCGAATCACTTTCGAAAACGATCAGGAAGCTGTGCTGCGTCTGGGTTGGAACCTTGAAGGGAACCACCCGAATGGTGACCGATTTTGTCTTCTCATCTTCCACCCGCACGTTCTGCCGTATGGCCTCGAAGCCTTGCTTCCGTGCTTCGTCGATCGCGCCCTGCAACTCGAACAACATGCCGGGGCGAGCCATTTTCAGCAGATTGAGGCTGGCCCTCCCGGAAGGAAGCTCGAGGAAGGAAGCGGTGCGTCCCCTGGTCTGGAGAATCTCCAGATGTTCGTTGATCAGCACAGCTGGCGGCACGTACCTCGACAGCAGCAGGCGGTCTGCTTCGCGCTGCAACTCCATCGGGATTTTGAGTGTTTCCGGCGGCTTTGACGCCGCCACTGGCTGCGGCCCACTCGATGGGTGCTCAGGCTTGCCAACAGAAAAGCCGAAGGCAACCGGGGCCGATACCAACCGCTTACGGAAGATCTTCTGTTTCTTGTCAGTCATTTCGAAAAGCTCCGAACCCGCACCCAGGAGGCCCTCGGTGCTTCCCAGCATGAGGAACCCGGTAGGATTCAATGCATAGTGAAAGATAGGTACCACCCTTTTCTGCAGAGATTGACTTAAGTAAATCATCACGTTGCGGCAACTGACCAGATCCATGCGCGAGAAGGGTGGATCGTTGAACACGTTCTGCGTAGAAAAAATGCACAGATCCCGAATGGTCTTCTTGATCTGGTACCCGCCGTCGGCCTTGTAGAAGAAGCGCCGCAATCGCGCCGGCGTCAGGTCCGCCTCAATATTTTCCTTGTATACCCCTGCCCGGGCCCGTTGGATCGCGTTCTCACTCAGGTCGGTGCCAAAGATCTGGATGGGAATATCCGCCCGCTCTTCGCCCAAAAACTCTGCCAGCGACATGGCGTGCGAGTAAGCCTCTTCGCCGGTCGAGCACCCCGGGACCCAGATACGGATCGGTCCGGAAGCGGAGGTTCGCGCCTGCAAGATGGCTGGATAGACAATCTGCTTGAGCGCCGCGAATGCCTCCGGATTGCGAAAAAAGCTGGTTACGTTGATCAGGAGATCATGGTAAAGAGCTTCCACTTCCCGCGAATCGTGATGCAGAAAGTTAGCATATTCCCCTAGATTCTCGATCTTTTGCAGAGCCATGCGCCGTTGGATGCGGCGGCCGATGGTAGGCGGTTTGTACCCGGTGAAATCGACCGTTGTGAATCGTCGCAGCAAACGGAAAATCTGTTCCATATCGCTGCCGTCGCCTACGTGATGTCCGTCAGGGTTGAGGCGGTCCGCGATGTAAGGATGTTGACTGATGCGAGCGATCTCCTTAGCCATGTCCACGGGGTTGAGAATAAAGTCCACACAGCCAGAGGCGATGGCGCTCGCAGGCATGCCATCGTACTTGGCGGAGGCTGGCTCCTGGGCGAAAGTAATGCCTCCTTCGCCCTTGATTGCCCCCAGGCCGAGGGTGCCGTCGGAAGCGGTTCCGGAAAGAATGACCCCGATGGCATCGCTTCCGTGGCCGACGGCCAAAGATCGTAGGAAAGTATCGATGGTCGTGTTCGCAGATCGGTGCGCCTCCCGGTCCCGCAGGTGCAGCACCCAGTGCTCGATGGTCATCTCACAATTCGGAGGAATCACGTAGACATGATCTGGCTCTACGCGCATACCGTCTTTCGCCTGCACCATTGGGATGGGGGTCGTCCGGGCCAGGATTTCCGTTACTTTGCTCTCCCGGGCCGGGTCCAGATGGAGCACCAGGACATAAGCCATACCCAGATTCGGCGTTAGCTCCTTAAAAAAGCTGGTCGCTGCTTCCAGGCCCCCGGCCGATGCACCAATCCCCACCACGGGGAAGCGCGGAGAGACATTCCGGGTAGCGGTCGCCGGCTCGGACGCTTCGCTGCGCTTCAAGGAGGGCTTTCTGGCCGGCATGTTGCTCCTTCGCTTGGCGGCACACACAAAACCTCGCCCGCCGCCGCTTCTCTTGCTTGAGAGAATACTCCTCCTGCGAAGCGTCGCCGTGGCAGTGCTTTGTCGTGGCTCTACATCCTGAAGGTGCTAAGAGACTCAGGCGATCCGTTCCGACCCCACCCTACTCGAGGCCGGGCTTGGCAGCAATTCCGGCACCGTGGTCAGCTCCGCGGCTACCCAATCTACGGGTCTCCCAAAATCCGTCAGCCGGGGCTTCTGCAGACCCTGGGCGGTCAGAAGGTCGCATCGCTCCGTGAGCAGACGGATGGAGGCGGTTATCTGTTCCGTGAGCGCGTGATTGGCGGTTCTCAGTTCACGTGCCGTTCGAATGCCTTCCTTGAGGGTGGAACGGGCCGAGCGGGAAGATCGGTTGAAGTGGGCATCATTTTTCTCCAGTGCGCGGGCTGAGAAACGAGTTGCCAGCCATGCATCCACATCACCGCGGTAGAGCAGGACCGCACTTTTCTGTGAGGCGCCGACCGGACGCCGGACCGGAAGTCCAAGGTGACGCTCCCAGCGCTGTACTGTCCGAACTCCCTTACCCAGATACCTGGCGATATCTTTCCAGGACGACAGCACCGTGGAATCCTGTGAGATGTTCATCTCATTCTCCCTCAGCTTAGCCATTATAGACCCTAGGGTTTTTCCCGATTACCGTCGCGGTGGATGCCACGAGCCGATGACCAAGTTAGACACGCTGAGCAACAAAAAAGTTTCGCCGGCCAGTATCCGCCCCGGCGGGCCACAGCAACCCCGGGTTCAGGTGCGCATCCCACTACCTAGTGCTGCGCCGTTTCCGGCAATTCGAACGACGCGCACAGCGTGCATACACAACCATCATGGTGAAGGAGCGAGTGCAATGAAAGTTTTCTCAGCCAACATTCAGGATCTACGGACCCTCTACGTCACCAATCTGAAGAAGGCGCTTGATATGGAGCAGAAGATTACCAAGGCCCTTCCAGACCTTATCGACAAGGCCTCTGATCCCGAACTGATTACGGCGTTTGAAACTCACCTCAAAGAAACCGACGGACACGTCGCCAAGGTTCAGGCTTTGCTACAGCACAATATCGGCGAAACCAAGACCGAAACCTGTAAGGTCATCAATGGGCTCACCACCGAAGCTTCCGATACCATCAAGGATGTCACCGATTCATCGATTCGAGACATCGCGCTTATCGGTGCGGCTCAGCAAGTTGAGCATCATGAAATCGCTGTCTACGGAACGTTGCGTCGCTGGGCCGAGATTCTTGGTCTACCTGAGGACGCAGTCGTGCTCGAGTCCATCGAGGCAGAGGAAGCCAACGCCGATGAGCTCCTCAGCGAGATAGCCGAGCGGGTCAACTTTCAGGCCGCCGCATAAGTCGGTACGCGGCTTACGTGAGCAAAGCGTAAGCCGCGTTCAGATCCTAGAGGAACAACATGGCAAAGTACGGAAAGGCAGCAGGTAAAAGCGTCAAGAGCGCACTGCACCGGGAGAAAACCGGCAAACTCAAGTCAGGAAAAGCCGGTAAGGGCGGAACGGTAAAGAGCAGGAAACAAGCCATAGCGATCGGTTTGTCCGAGGCCCGCAAGAAGGGCGCTAAAGTACCCAAAAAGAAGGCCAATTAGCCTCGCAGACGGCTTCTGCTCCCTTCTTCAGCACCTGCTCTCAACGGAAGCGCCCTCCTCTCCTTTGTCATCCCACCGAGGCGTACCCCGGATTTCCTACTTCGCGACCCCACACATGGCCTCGTATCGGGCGTTTCTTAAAGAAAGCCGGATGAACTTTACCAGCGCCACCAAGTTCAACAGGAAATCCGGGAGAGCGTAGTAGAGGGACCTGCGTTCAGCGGACCGCCGTGGAGATGTTTTCCGAGGATCTGCCCAGTGGAGGCAACTGCTATTGTTTTTCCCCATACCCCTCCATTTTCGGCTCCAAAGACGGTGTTCTCCCTGCAAGAAACTGCATCATAAATGTGCAATGAACCTGTTCGACCCTAGCCCCAGGTCTGCTTTAGAGTTCTTGCCCCCGCGCCACGACCTCGCCAGCCTGAGAGACGCGGCAAAACACTGTCACGGCTGCGACCTATACCAGCATGCCACCCAGGTCGTTTTTGGCGAAGGGCGGGCCCATGCCGCTATTCTTATGGTGGGCGAACAACCCGGTGATCGCGAAGATCAGCAGGGAAAACCATTCGTCGGGCCTGCCGGCCAACTACTTGATAAGTGCCTCGAGTCTGCGGGTATCGATCGCGCTGAAGTCTATGTCACCAATGCGGTGAAGCATTTCAAGTGGGAACCGCGAGGCAAAATCCGGCTGCACAAGAAACCAAATTCACTCGAAATAACGGCCTGCCGTCCGTGGCTCGAAATGGAGATTGCTGCCGTTCAACCACGGGTGATAGTCTGCCTGGGCGCAACCGCAGCGCTGGCTCTGCTCGGTCCCCAGTTTCGCCTCACGAAGCATCGCGGCGAGGTATTTCCAACTAAATACGGACCGGTGACGGCCACCATTCACCCCTCCGCAATCCTTCGCATGCCCGAGCCTGACGCAAAAGAAGCGGAGACAGCAAGCCTGGTCAATGATCTGAGAGTTGCCGCAGGATATGCCACAGCACGGAGGGCATTGTGAAAGCAGCCAAAGTTACAGTAAAAGTTCCCACCACGACCACAGTCGCTACCCGTTCCGACCGGTTCGGCAGGTTCGCTTCCCAAAGTTCGCACTTTCTCGGTTCCCGGTGGTCCTTTATCGCCGCCATCGGCGTCGTGGTTGTCTGGGGCCTTACCGGCCCCATCTTCCACTACTCCGATACCTGGCAATTGGTCATCAATACCGGCACAACGATTGTCACGTTTCTCATGGTTTTCCTCATCCAGAATACCCAGAACCGCGACGCCAGGGCCATTCATTTGAAACTCAACGAGCTGATCCACGCGGTAGACAAAGCAAAGAACAAAATGATCGACGTAGAGAATCTGTCTGAGCTCGAGCTGGACGAGCTAGCCAGAACCTACGAAAAAATCCGCACCAGCGCCCAGGAGCGATCTATGGAGCGATCCAAAGAGAGCCGCCAGGCCGTCAGCCAAGTTTCGCCACCGTAGCGATGTCTTATGGCAAGATTCACATTGGCATCTCCGGTTGGAGATATGCAGGCTGGCGTGGTGTCTTTTACCCCGAGAAACTCCCTCACCGGCGGGAGCTGGAGTTTGCATCTCGAAGGTTTAACACCATCGAGTTGAACGGTTCGTTCTATTCCCTGCAAAGACCTCAGAGTTTTTCTCAATGGCATGTGGAGACGCCAGAGGACTTCATTTTTTCCGTCAAGGGCTCCCGCTATATCACCCATATGCTTCGCCTGCGCAATGTCGAACGGCCGCTGGCAAACTTTTTTGCCCAGGGACTGCTGTGCTTTGGCGCCAAGCTTGGCCCCATTCTTTGGCAGTTTCCGCCCAACTTCATCTTCGAGCCCGAGCGGCTTGAACTTTTCCTCGCCTTGCTGCCCGGGACCCACAAGCAGGCCGCCGAGCTTGCCCGCAAGCACGATGACCGCATGCGCGACCGCTCCTGGTTTCAAGTGCGGAAGGACGCACCCATCCGTCACGCCATGGAGATTCGCCACGAGACCTTTGTCAACGAAAAATTCATCCGCCTTCTAAGACGTTACGGTGTGGGGTTGGTAGTAGCGGATACGGTGGAGTGGCCGTTGTTGATGGATGTTACTTCCAGCTTTGTCTATTGCCGTCTTCATGGCAGCGAGGTGTTATATGCCAGCGGTTACGAACCGGAGGCGCTCGACCGATGGGCTCGCCGCGTCGTCACCTGGGCCAGGGGAGGGGAAGTGGATAATGGGAGAAAGGCCAGCACTCGCAATGCGGCGAAACGCAAACGGCGCGATGTCTACGTTTATTTCGACAACGATATGAAGGTTCGCGCGCCATTCGATGCGGCGCAGCTTCAGGATCGTGTCACCAGGCTGCTCGCCGCCGGCTCGCTCTAAGCAGTTACAATCCCTCCATGGAAAACCCTGCAGAACAAGATCCCCGAGTCTACTTTGCAGCAGAGAGGACCTTTCTCGCCTGGATTCGCACCGGGCTGGGTTTGATGGGCGTTGGCTTTGCCGTCAGCCGCTTCGGGCTTTTTCTTCGCGAACTGACTGCCAGCGCGAACCATCTGCCCGCCCAAACCACCGGTCTCTCCCTCTGGTCCGGAGTGCTGTTAGTGGCCCTGGGCGTCGTCGTTACCCTGTCTGCGGTGGTGCGTCACTTTCAGTTGGTGCGCGAGCTGCGATCGGGGGAATGGCGGGCAGGGCGCGTATCCACCGATGCAGTGATTCTGGGACTGGTGCTGGCCGCTTTCGGGATTGCCATGGCGCTCTATCTGACCCTTGTTCGTTGAGCCCCCATTTCGTTGAGCTTCAATGATGACCGCAAATGATTTTCGACGCCTGGCCCTGCTTCTGGAAGGAGCGGAAGAAGCATCGCACATGGGATCACCCGACTTTCGCGTAGGCGGCAGAATATTCGCCACCCTGGCCCACCAGCATCAGGGATACGGCAATCTGATGCTTTCGTCCGAAAAGCAACAAACCTTCGTCGAAGAGCAGCCGGATGTCTTTCTGCCGGTTCCCGGCGGCTGGGGAAGAATGGGAGCGACCCACATCCGCCTGGCGGCCGCAAGTGAAGACCTGCTCGCCGGCGCACTCCGCACGGCCTGGAAGCTACGCCTGGAGAAGAATGCCAAAGCCAAGGGTAAGTCTGCCGCCACCAAAAAGACCAAAACAGCGGGCCGGCGGCACCACACAGGCAAGGAACCATGAGCGAACTACGGTTCTTACAATTGCTCCATCTGGCCGATAGCGCTTTGCCCGTGGGCGCGGCTGCACACAGCTTCGGCCTGGAAGGCCTGGTGGCGGAGAATGGTCTGGAGGTCGGTGACTTGTTCCCCTTCTTCCGCGGCTATCTGCAGGAAGCGGGCCGCCTGGACGCGGTGTTCGTCAACGCGGGGTATGACGTTTCTTCCCCCCAACAGTGGCAACAGCTGAATGAACAGATGAGCGCAATGAAGCCGGCGCGAGAAACCCGCGAAGCCAGCCTTCGCCTGGGCAAACGGCTTGCCGGCCTCGCTGCCGAAGCATTCGCCGTCCCTTGCCTTTACGGCAACGGTCCTTCTCACCTTCCGTTGGTGTTTGGCCACTTGGGTCGTTGCCTCGGATCTCTTCGCGATGAAGTAGCCGCGGCTTACCTCCATCAGTCTCTCTCGGGATTAGTCTCTGCCTGCCAACGGCTGCTGCCTCTGGGCCAGTCTGGCGCCGCCACCCTCCTCTGGCAACTGAAGCCATGCATTCTTGAAACAGTGGCCGCCGCTCGGGAAACTGACGTGGATCACGTTTCCTTGTCTCAGCCCTTGCTGGACCTGGCATCCAGCCGCCATCCCGGGTTGCATACGAGACTCTTCATCAGCTGATGATGCGTGCCCGTTTGCACCTCGAGTTCTGTGCCGCGAACGGAGCAACCCAGCTTCATTGTTTGCAGCAGGATCCTCCATGGAAAGTGGTGCGTGCGTTTCCCAACCCCGCCGGGGAAAGCCTGGTGCATCTCAACAACGTGTCCGGCGGTGTTTTCGGTGGCGACCATTTGAGCTTGCATATCAAGCTGGGTTGCGAGGCTGCTGCGCAAATTACCACCACCGGCTCCACCCGTGTTTACCGCCCTCGTGAGAACGCAGCCGATGCATTGCTGGTCAATGAGATCCATCTCGGTCAGGGCGCCCTGCTCGAATATCTGCCCGATTCCGTGATCCCTTTCCGCGATGCGCGATGTGAACAGCGCACCAACGTGTACCTCGATCCCGGGGCAACTTTATTATGGTGGGAAATTATTGCCCCCGGAAGAGTGGCTAGCGGTGAATCGTTTGCCTATGAATCTCTGCGGGTCAGCACCTGCATTTGGAGCCATGGCCGGCCTATTTATATCGACCGGATGCATCTCAATCCCAGGCAGGTAGAGCTGTCGTCCATGGCACGGTTGGGCAAGTATCGCTATCTCACATCGTTTATGATCTGCCGTAGCAGCGAAGACGCAAATACCTGGGTCGCCCTGGAGCAAATGCTGAGGGAGATCTCAGTCGAGCGTAGTCGTGCGAACACTCTTTGGGGCTCTACGGCTCTTACTGCGGATGGCGTCCTGGTCCGCGGGCTTTCGCAATCCGGCCTGCATATCATGGAGGATCTTTACTGCTTCTGGACGTCAGCCAAAAGCCGCCTGTGCGGGCGCGTCGCTTCGCCGCCCCGCAGAACTTACTAAAGGAGAACTGCCGTGCACTTGACTCCCCGGGAACAGGAACGCTTGTTGATCCATGTGGCCGCCGAGGTTGCCCGCAGGCGAAAGCAGCGCGGGCTGAAGTTGAACTACCCCGAAGCCGTCGCCATTCTCACCGCTGAGATCCTCGAGTTGGCGCGCGATGGAAAGTCGGTGGCTGAAATCATGTCCTTAGGGGGCAGAATTCTCCGTCAGGATGAAGTGATGGACGGAGTTGCCGGCATGATCCATGAAGTGCAGGCCGAGGCTACCTTTCCCGATGGCACCAAGCTGGTCACATTGCACGATCCTATTCAGTAGTCAGGAGGAGCAGCATGCAACCCGGAGAGTATCTGCTTGCTGAGGACGATATTGTGATCAACCGCGGCCGCGCTGTCGCGCAACTGGTTGTGCGGCACACCGGCGACCGCCCGGTGCAAATTGGCAGCCACTACCATTTTTACGAGGTCAATCCAGCGCTCGAGTTCGATCGCGCGGCAGCCTACGGAATGCGCCTGGATATCCCATCCGGCACCGCCGCACGTTTCGAGCCAGGCGACGAAAAGCTTGTCTCGCTAGTAGCTTTCGCCGGCTCGCGTAACGTATGGGGGCATCGTGGCGCCGTCGATGGGAAGTTGAAGGAGAAAGCATGAGCCAGAGCCTCCCGCGCAAGGTCTATGCGGATCTCTACGGCCCCACCACACGGGATAGGGTTCGTCTCGCGGATACGAGTCTGGTGCTGGAAGTGGAGCGGGACTTTACCGTCTACGGCGACGAAATCACTTTTGGCGGTGGCAAGACCATCCGCGATGGAATGGGCCAGAGCGCCCGTGCCCTGCGCGAGACGCAACCCGGCGCCCTCGATCTGGTGATCACCAATGCGCTCATCATTGATCACTGGGGCATCGTCAAGGGCGACATCGGCGTGCGCAATGGCCGCATCGTCAGGGTCGGGAAGGCGGGCAATCCGGACGTCATGGAAGGCGTAGATCCTGAGTTGGTCGTGGGTGCGTCGACCGAAGTGATTGCGGGTGAGAACCTGATTGTCACCGCGGGGGCGATCGATAGCCATGTTCACTTCATTGCCCCGCAGCAAGTCTACGAAGCGTTGTGCGGTGGCATCACCACGATGATCGGCGGTGGCACGGGGCCCGCGACCGGAACTTGCGCGACCACGTGCACTCCGGGCGCCTGGAACCTGGCGCGGATGTTCCAGGCCGCGGAAGCGTGGCCCATGAATTTTGGGTTCCTGGGAAAGGGAAACGCGGGAACGCAGGGTCCGCTCGAAGAGCAAGTCCGCAGCGGCGCTTGCGGGCTCAAGCTACACGAGGACTGGGGTACGACTCCGGCGGCGATTGACTGCTGCTTACGGGTCGCAGATGCGTTCGATGTGCAGGTTGCGATTCATACCGACACACTAAATGAATCCGGCTTTGTGGAAGATACCATCAGCGCCATCGCCGGCCGCACCATTCACACCTACCACACGGAGGGCGCGGGCGGTGGGCACGCACCCGACATCATTCGCATCGCTGCACTGGCCAACGTCTTGCCCTCATCCACCAATCCCACGCGACCTTACACCGTGAATACCATCGCGGAACATCTTGACATGCTGATGGTCTGTCACCACCTGAATCCTCTGGTGCCGGAAGACGTGGCTTTCGCTGAGAGCCGCATCCGGCCGGAAACGATTGCCGCCGAAGACATCCTGCACGATCTGGGTGTCTTCAGCATGATTTCCAGTGATAGTCAGGCGATGGGGCGAGTGGGAGAAGTGGTGATGCGCACTTGGCAGACCGCTCACAAAATGAAGTTGCAACGCGGCGCGCTGCGCGAAGATTCGGGCCGCAACGACAACTCGCGCATCAAGCGTTACATCGCCAAGTACACGATCAATCCCGCGATCACCCACGGCATCAGCAACCATGTAGGTTCGATTGAACCGGGAAAGCTCGCCGATCTGGTCTTGTGGAAGCCTGCATTTTTTGGCGCCAAGCCGGAGATGGTGATCAAGGGCGGCTTTATCGCCTGGAGCGTCATGGGTGATGCGAACGCCTCCATCCCAACCCCGCAACCGGTCCTGTACCGGGGCATGTTCGGCGGCTTTGGAAGCGTTCCCTCGGCCACCAGCCTCCTCTTCACTTCGAAGATTGCGTTGGAGAGCGGAGCCCTGGATGGGCTGAATCTGCGTACGCCGGCTCTCGCCGTGCAGCAATGCCGGTCGATAGGCAAGAGCGATATGGTTCACAACAGCGCCACGCCGAAGATCGAGGTTGATCCGGAAACCTACGAGGTAAGAGCTGACGGCGAATTACTTACCTGTGAACCCGCAGTGGAGCTGCCTCTGGCGCAGCGGTACTTCTTGTTCTGAGTGGGAGAGATCATATGTCACGCGCATTTCGCATTGGAATAGCAGGTCCGGTAGGCTCCGGCAAGACGGCGTTAGTGGACACTCTATGCCGGGCGCTCTCCAAAAAGCTGAGCCTGGCGGTAGTGACCAACGACATCTACACCACGGAAGACGCAGATTTCCTGGTGCGCCAGGGCTCGCTCGATGCCAAGCGGATTCGCGGCGTAGAGACGGGAGGCTGTCCCCACGCAGCGATCCGGGAAGACGCCTCCATGAACCTCGAAGCGATCGACGATCTGGAAAAAGCGCACCCTGGGCTGGAGCTCATTCTGGTAGAAAGCGGCGGAGACAATCTTTCCGCCGCCTTCAGTCCCGAGTTAGTGGACGAATGGATTTACGTCATTGACGTTGCCGGCGGCGACAAGATCCCAAGAAAAGGCGGTCCAGGAGTAACCCGCTCGTCGCTGCTGGTGATCAACAAGATCGACTTGGCCGAGCACGTAGGTGCATCGCTCGAAGTGATGGATCGCGACTCCAAAAAGATGCGAGGTCAAAGGCCCTTCCTCTTCACCGACCTGAAGCACAACATAGGCCTGGACGCGCTCCTGGAGTGGCTAACCGCCCGCATGGCGCCTTCGGACCGCCGCCCCCTGGGAACCCTCTCAGAACCCGGAAACCTGGCGCAAGGAACCCACACCCACTCCCATTAACCCGGAATAGTGGGTTTCCGAAAATTGAACGGAGCCAACCGACATGGCCAAAGCAGTCGAGTCTCGCCTCAAACTGAAGCAACTTGCGGAACCTCACCCCATGCCCGTAGACGCCCTCGCCTATCCGCGCTTTGCCGGTATTGCTACGTTCATGAGGCTTCCCAACATAGCCGATCCGAACCTGCTCGACGTAGCGCTCATTGGCGTGCCATACGACGGGGGCACAACCTACAGAACAGGCCCTCGCTTTGGCCCGCGTCGCATTCGCGAGCAATCGGCCATCATCAGGCCCTATCATCCTGTTCTTGACCTGAGCCCGTTTGAACGTCTGCGCGTTGCCGACTACGGCGATCTATCGGTCAACCCAATCTCGATCGAAGATACATTCCAAAAAATAACCGAAGGTTTAGCCCCGGTTCTCGAAGCCGGTACTGTGCCCATCTGTGTCGGTGGCGATCACTCGATTTTGCTGCCCATTCTCAGGGCCATCCACGCCGCTCACGGTCCCGTTGGCCTGATTCAATTGGACGCGCACTCCGACACCTGGGATCAATACTGGGGTATGAAGTATTCCCATGGAACGCCAGTCCGCCGCGCCATCGAAGAGGGATTGTTAGCTGAGCCGAACATCCTGCAAATCGGCTTGCGAGGCCAGCTCTATGGTGCCGGTGATATGGACTACCCCCGCGAGCACAAGATCGACATGGTGACTGCGGAGGAATTCCATGAGCACGGCCTGCTGCTCATTCGCGAAAAGCTTGAGTCCTTCAGAGGGCTTAAGACCTATCTCAGCCTCGATATAGACGTGGTTGATCCGGCCTTTGCTCCGGGAACCGGCACACCCCAGGTAGGAGGTCTTTCCAGCGTGCAAATACTGGGCTTGGTGCGCGCTCTGCGGGGCCTTGACTTTGTCGGCGCCGACTTGGTGGAGGTGTCGCCGCAGTTCGATAGTGCGGACATCACCTCCCTGCTGGCGGCGAACTTATTGTTCGAGCAGCTTTGTCTCTTTTGCTAAGACAAGAACCCCAGCTCACAACGCGGCGCGATCCCAGGAGAGGATTGCCCGCGCCTGGTCCCGCGCGCGCCGCAGCGTTTCCACGATGTCGCCGGTTGGGTAGAACTCCATGGCGATCGTGCCCTTGTAATTCAGACGCGCGAGCTGGCGGTAAATGTTGAGGTAATTAATTTCACCGGTGCCCGGTTCATGCCGTCCGGGAACGTCGGCGATGTGAATCAGGCCAACCTGGTCAATGTTTTTCTCGAACTTTTCAATCAGGTTTCCGAACTCGCGCTGCTCATGGTAGACGTCATAGAGCACCCGGATGTTAGGGCTCCCCACAGCGTGCGCGATCTCGAATGCTTCCGTCACGCCATCCAGGTAGATGGTCGGATTCTCAATCCGGTCGATGGGTTCGATAACTGCTACCAGGCCCGCAGTGCCAAGCAAATCCGCAGCGCGTTTCAAAGCCTCGATGCATGCCGCGTGCTGGCTTCCCGCCGGCGCCCCTTCCACGCGCTTACCCGAGAGTAGAATCACCTGCTTGCACTCTAACCGCTTGGCCGCTGGGATCAGATCCTTGAGCGAGGCGAGAAACGCATCTTGTCCCGAGGGATCGGCGAAGCCGGGGCTCACGCCAGAGGTCGCGTCGACGGAGATCTTCAAAGCGTCCATGCGCGTCATGATCCGGCGATAATCGTCATCCGACCATTTCTTGAACTCTCCCACCAGTTCCACATGGTGGTAACCCGCACGCGCAACCCGTTCCAGATTTTCTTCAAAAGTGCCGAGCTTGTTCAACGTCCAGATCATGACGGAAAACTGTGTGCTGGCTTGGCCGGGAGCGCCAGGCTCTTGTGCGGCAAGGGCACGCCCGGCGAGCGATGCCGCGGTCATGCTTACGAAGGTTCTACGAGTGAGCATGCGCTGCATAGTAGCAGAGCGAGGTCTATTTCGGCAGCGCGAAGGCCACCAGGCTGCCGCCTGAGGGCGCCGGAGATTTTCCTCCGCCGGCGGCAATCACAACATATTGCCGGCCATTCACCTCATACGTTGAAGGAGTGGCATTTCCAGCCGCAGGCAGCGTGGTTTGCCAGAGAACCTTGCCGGTGGTCTTGTCCAACGCGCGAAAGACTTTGTCATAGCTGGTGGCGCCAATAAACAGCAGTCCGCCCGCGGTCACCACCGGGCCTCCGTAATTTTCGCTGCCCGTGCCGGTGAGTCCCTGGGCCGCAAGTTCGGGATATTCACCCAGCGGAATCTTCCAAGCCGTCGTTCCGCTATTCAGGTCGATGGCAGTCAGGGTACCCCACGGGGGTTGGATGGCCGGGTAGCCGTCCTTGTCCAGGAACTTATTGTATCCGTCACTGATGTATTTAGCATCGAGCGGCGACGGCCCGTTATCTTTTACCACCGTTTCCTTGCCGTAATAGACGTATTCAAACACCGCTTGCAGTTGGTCGTGGCCCAGGTTGGCGAAGCCGGGCATGCGTCCTGCCCCTTGCGAGATCAGTTGCTTCACCGTCCCTTCTTCGTAACGATCCCCGACTCCAATCAGGGACGGAAACTCCGGAGGCGCTCCCGTTCTGTCGGCGCGGTGGCAAGCGGAGCAGTTGCGCAGATAGATGTCTCGCCCGTTGGCTTCCCCCGTACGAGGCTTCTGCGGCACCAGGCGCAGGACCCACGCCATCTCATTCGCATTCACATACAGCAGGCCGGTAGTTGGGTCAAAGGCCCCGCCACCCCACTCTGCGCCACCATCGTACCCGGGAAAGATGATCGTCCCCTGGGTACTCCCGGGGATGAACTGCCCGTCACTGCGCAGCTTCATGAAACGCTCGAGCGCTTCCTGGTGCGCCTCGGGCGTGCGCGTCGTGATCATGTCCGCGGTCAGCTTTTGCCGGGCGAAAGGAGCGGGCAGCACCGGCAGAGGCTGCTCTTTGGCTGTGATTTCGCCCTCCAGGTCCGACGGCGGATATTTGTGGGTCTTGATCGGGAACAGCGGCTTTCCCGTTTCTCGATCGAAGAGGAAGACGAATCCCTGCTTGGTGGTCTGCGCCACTGCATCCACGTCCTGCCCGTTGCGTTTCACCGTAACCAGGGTGGGCATTGACGGCGGGTCGCGGTCCCAGATGTCATGATGCACAAATTGGAAATGCCAGATCCTCTTGCCGGTTTCTGCATTGAGCGCAATCAGGCAATTCGCGAACAAATCGTCTCCAGTTCGATTCGCGCCATAAAAGTCCGAAGCCGCCGACCCTGTGGGGACGAATACGATTCCGCGCTTATAATCGATCGTCATCCCCGCCCAGTTGTTGGCCGCCCCGCTATAAGTCCATGCTGTCTTCGGCCAGGTCTTGTAGCCGAGTTCGCCGGGATGAGGGATGGTATGAAAAGACCACCGCAACTGTCCGCTGTGCACATCGTAGGCCCGAATATCTCCCGGCGACGCGGGGAGCACTTCACTCATCGCGCCGCCGACAATTACCAGGTCTTTGTACACCACGGCGGGGCTGGTCATCGTGACCCAATTCAGCGGCTCACGGCCCAGGCCTTCACGCAGATCGATACGCCCCCCTTTGCCGAACGCTGCAATCGGCTTTCCGGTTTGAGCGTCGAGCGAGAAGAGGTACTGCCGGACACCAACGAAGATGCGGCGATCGTTTCCCTCTGACCAGTAGGTCACGCCCCGGTTGCGCACCTTGCCAATATTCCTGAGACCCTCATTGGGATCGAACCGCCAGTGCAGCGTGCCTGTCGCCGCGTCCAGAGCAACCACGTTCCCGTTTGGCGTGGTCGCGTACAACACGCCATCCACAACGATGGGATTGCACTCCATCTCCGATTTCGGGTGTTGGTCACCGCTGTCGAACGTCCAGGCCACCTGCAGGGAATGCACGTTATCGCGATTGATCTGGTCGAGCGTCGAATAATGAGTGTTATCTGGGCCGCCGCCAACAACGCTCCAGGTGCGCCATGGGTCAGAGGTCGTCTGGGCATGAGCGATGCTGAGGGAACCTGAACAGAGAAGGACAAAAAGATACTGGGCACGCATGGATGGATAGTTTATAGCCGCCACCATTCCGACCGTAACTCAATTCCCTGGACTACTGCTGTCGGCATTCCTGGCTCCGGCGCCCAAATCTTCAGATCATCCATACTAAACACGCGCTCGATCGGCTGCCGCCAGGCGTGCAGGGCAAGATTGAACAGTCCCCAGTGAATGGGCATCATCAGCCCGGTGGCGCCCATGGCGCGAAAGGTTCTCGCCGCGCCGTCCGGCCCCATATGGATATCTGCCCACAAGGGATCGAACGCACCGATCTCCAACATGGTCAGGTCGAAGGGCCCATACGCCTGGCCAATCTCCCTGAATCCCTCCCACTCCCCTGAATCTGCCCCGTAATAGACCCGGTGTTTGGGCCCGGCGAGAACGAATGAAGTCCACAGCGTCTCGAATCGGGTTAAGAGACTCCTTCCCGAGAAGTGGCGCGCCGGCACCGCGGTCAACTCCAGCGGTCCCACCCTCAGGCTCTCGGTCCAGTCCAGTTCGTCCACATGCGTCACCCCCAGGTGGGTAAGGATCTTGCCCACGCCCAGTGTCGTCACCCACCGTGCCGCGGCAGTAGGTTCGATCTGCGCCAGGCGCTGCACGGTGCGAGCGCCAAGATGGTCGAAGTGGTCATGGGACAGAAGCACCACATCGATCCGTGGCAGATCCTCCAGGGGCAGAGGAGGCGCGAAGAATCGCTTCGGCCCAGCCCACTCGACCGGTGCTGCCCGTTGCTCCCACACCGGATCCACCAGCACCCGCACCCCGTCGATTTCCACCAGCATGGACGAGTGGCCCATCCATGTCACCCGCAGACCACTCGCCGGCGGCTTCTCATAAACTTGTGAATCGGTCCGGAACGGTCCCAGCGTTTGCTTGGGAATGCGCTCCGCCCTGTCGGTCAGGTAGCGCCACAGCACCCTAAAGAAAGTCGACCAACCACCTACAGTGGTGGGCACCGGATTCACAAAATGCCTGCCGTTGCGGCGGGCTTTGCCGATCATCGCCATCCCTATCAGACTCACGGACGGCTGCATTGAGTGCAATCTTATAATTGCCAACAATGGACGACCCTTACCATCTCCAGCGCTTCGTCGACGCGCAGGACTCTTGCTTCCTGCAGGTACGTTCCGAGCTTGTTGCTGGAAAAAAGCGGTCCCACTGGATGTGGTTTGTCTTCCCGCAGATACAGGGTCTTGGCTTAAGCCCTATGGCGCAGCGTTTTGCCATTTCCGGCCTCAATGAGGCGCGGGCGTATCTTCTTCATCCGGTTCTTGGCCCCCGTCTGCGCGACTGTACTGCCCTGGTCACCGCGGTGGTCGGCCGCCCTATCACCGACATCTTCGGCTGGCCCGACGACCTGAAGTTTCACTCCTCGGTCACCCTCTTCGGATGGGCAACCTCGCGGGGCGCCTCTGATGACAGCGCCGGCAACGACGTCTTTGCCCAGGCCCTCACCAAATACTTCAACGGAGTGCCGGATCAGGCCACGCTGGATCGCTTGCCCCCGAAGCTGTAATCCTCAGCCGGGCACGCTCGTCGCCGCTTTATGCTGGAAAATTCCTCCGCAGGTCTCTTGAAAACTAACCCTCGCCCTGTTGGCGCTTCAGTTCCGCCTCAAAGGCCGCTTGCCGCTCTGCCACGGCTGCCTTATAGCCCTCCGGATCAATCCAGACGCTTTCTCCGGCTCCGGCCTTCGCTTGATCGAGCTTCTCCAGCATGCCAAAGTAAGCGCCATGTGCCCCGAGAAACACGTCGCATGGCAGGCTCTTCAAGACCACAAAGGTTCGCGCATAATCCGTGGCGATGCCGGGATAATACGCAGGCTTTCCCGGCAGATCGACCAGACGGTATCCCGGGTTCACATTCCAGCTGCCCACAATCACAACATCGCGAACCTTCCCGCCCATCGGCGCGCGCATCGTCCAGGTCGTACAGCCGCGCGTATGCCCCGGAGTCTTATGCGCGACCAGCACCACGCCGCCCAGTCGCACCTGATCGCCATCGTGCAGCACACGATCCACCTTCGTTGCGGGATAGAGGTCTTTAGGGTATGCGAAATCCTTCGCGCCTCCACTCTCCACCACGTCCACATCGCCATCCATCACCATGTACTTTGCGCCCGTCAGGCGCTTAACCTCAGCGCTGCCTGCGTCATGGTCACCATGCGCGTGGCTGATCAGCAGGATCTTGATGTCGTTGAAGTGAAACCCAAGCTGTTCCACACTTTTTTGGATCAGCGGAGGCGAGCTCTCCAGGCTGGAGTTGATAAGGATGTCCCCCTTCGGAGTCACCACCAGGTAAGAGGCCAGATCCTTGCTCCCCACGTAGTACAGGTTGTCTGCAATGCGGAATGGCGCCTGCGGCGTAGTCCAGTCCGGGTTTGGGGCGGCCCACACAATGCTCGCCGGCAAGAGCAGCAGCAACAACCAGGTTTTCATCATTCCTCCAACCACTACCAAAGTGCGATGTTCAGAACCACGAAGACAGAAGCGACCACGCCTCCCCAGAATATTGGCTGCTGATACCAACGGCATTTCTCCGCTGTTGGTATTGCGGATACTCCCATGACAAGTCCTTCGAGTTCGGTCGTGTGCCGGGCTTTTGTTGCCAGGCTCACCAGCACCGTGACCCCAACACAAACGATCCAGGCCCACAATGCGCGATACAGGTTTTCCGCCATCTCTTTCGCGTCCGGGGAAAGTGCAACATAGCGCAACGCTGAGGGGTCCTTGACCACCCACATCCACAGTCCGATCGATGTCAGGGTGCCGGCAAGCAGCCCCCAGAAGCCACCCTGATCGGTAGCCCGCTTCCACAGCATGCCCAAAATCACAGTGCCAAAAAGGGGCGCGATGAAGAAACTGAAGAGCTGCATGGCATAGTCCATAATGCTGGCCGAATGCTGCACCAGGTAGGCCGTGCCCACAGAGACCAGCACGCCAATAAGCGTGCACCAGCGGCCCATCGCCACGTAGTGCCGGTCCGACGCCTTTTTATGCAAGAAGGCTCCGTAAATGTCGTAAGTCCACACCGTCGAAAATGCGCTCACGTTGCCGGCCATTCCAGACATGAAGCCGGCAATCAGTGCGGTGACGCCAAGCCCTATCAGCCCGGGCCCGCAGTAGCGCACCAGCATCAACGGCAATACCTCGTTGTAGCTGTGGCCGTTGGTGGCTACTGCCGTGCCTTCAGGCAGCAAGTGAAACGGCAATACGGCCAAAGCCAAAAGCCCAGGGAGAATGACGATGAGGGGCACCATCATCTTGAAGGCCGCGCCGATGATGGGCGCGAGCCTGGCGGAACGAAGGCTATTCGCCGCGAGCACACGCTGGACCACCAGAAAGTCGGTAGTCCAATAGCCAAACGAGAGCACAAAGCCCCAGCCGAAAACAAGGCCCGTCCAATGAATACCCATGGGATTATCTTTGAAGTGCCCCATGGTGCTCCAAAGATGCGTGTAGTCCGACCGCCCGAGATTGGTTTGGATTTGGCGAGTCAGGTTCCTCCAGCCGCCCACCTCAATCAGGCCAAGAATCGGTATCAGCAGCGCTCCCGCCCAGATCAGCACGAACTGCAGAATCTCATTGAATATCGCAGACCGCAGTCCTCCAAGTGCCACGTAAATAGCGACCACCAGGGAAGAGAGCCAGATACTGAAGTTGAGGTCCCATCCGAGAACCACCTTCATCACCAGGGCCATCGAGTACATATTGATGCCGCTCATCAGGATGGTCATGAAAGCAAAGCTGATGGCAGAGAAGGCCCGCGTGGGATTACCGAAGCGCAGATGGAGATACCCCGGTACCGAGTAGGTTTTCGAGATGTAGTAGAACGGCATCATGACCAGGCCGAGAAACAACATCGCTGGGATCGCAGCAACCCAATAAGCGTGCAGCGCAAGAATGCCGTACTGATAGGTGGAACCCGCCCAGCCCATCATCTCGAGGGAGCCCAGGTTCGCGGAAATAAAGCTCACGCCCGCTATCCACGCCGTCATCTCCCTCCCCGCCATGAAGAACTCTTTGCTGGTTCTGGTCGAGCCCCTCACGTAGAAGCCGATGAAGAGCACCATGGCGAAATAGACCGCGATGATAAAGACATCGATCGCGGACAAATGAATGAGGTGTTCCTGTGCCGAAAGAACCATCATCAACATGCTTCAGTGTTCCTCTAATGGACGCCAAAGAATAATATCTTCGCCCCGGGCTTGTCGAAGTTTGCTTCGATCCTGGCCCGTCCCGCCGCGTCTGAGGAGACTGTGACTCCGTTGCTGACCCAATGCTCCGCCGCTACCTTATGGCTCGTAACGTATCGGTATGTGCCGCGTTCGGTAGCAAAGATCACTACCGCACCCCGGCCGGTAGTGGCCGAAATCTTTTCGTGGATCTCGGGGCTGGCGGAAACAAGACCGGTCACCACCGGATCGCTTTCCGTAATATCGTCACGGACCTGTTTGTACCTGGCGAGTGTGCTCCCGATAAAGGCGACTCCGGAGTCCGAAACGTTGAGCAGATCGCCCCATATCCCGTTCTGTCCCAGGATGAGAGACGCAACATCTACCTGTTGCCATTGCTGCGGATCATCGGGAAAATAGTGGGTCAGAAACAAGGTGGAGGGAATCCACTTATCGAAGGTCAATGGCGAGCGGGCAATCCATGTGCGCGCCGGTCCCTGGTAGAAAAACAGGTTTGAGTTCGTTCGCTCCAGATCGATGGGAATGTCATAGCTCTGGTAATAAGGTCCATTGTTGATCAGGAAGTATTTGCCGGAGGAAAGAAACGCCAGGCCCATGGCCCGGCCGCTTTCGGTCACATCGAAGTCCACAATCGCCCCGGGCACCGCGGCGGCGACCTTATCGGCCACCCGGCTCATGTACTGAACCAGCTGAAATGCGTACGAATCCGCTCGCTCCTGGGGAGTGTTGCTCTCCCCGCCATGATCATGGTGCGGGTCGTTGCATCCATACTGTGCAATCGCGTCCCATTTGAAATAAGTGACACCGACCTCCCTGGCCAGCCGAATCAGCTCATCAGCGAAGGTATCGGCGTATCCGCTTACCATGCACATCTTATAGCTCTTCTCTGTCTCCCATACTTCCTGGGGCTCGCCCACTTTACCATCCCAGGACCTGCGCCATTCAGGATGCTCGCGTGCCACGCGGCTCGACACTGCCGCCGTAGTGGGGCCAAACCACAGGCCGAGTCGCATGCCGTAGCCATCCAGCTTCTGCTTCACTGTCTTCAGGCCATCCGGAAAACGCTTCGTGCTGACGGTCCAATCCCCCGTCTTCTCGTACCATCCCGTATCCAGCACGAAAACATCTATGCCCATCCGGTGCGCAACGTCGATCTCTTTGAGGATCCGGTCTTCGTTCATCGATTCGAGGTAGGGCTTGCCATTCCACCACTTGTTACGTTCCTGAAAGTTCCAGGTGTTGTAGAAGATGTAAGGTTTTCGCGTCGCCGGGTTCTGAGTCATGTACTTCAGCACAAAGCGGCGATAGATGGAGGCAAGTTGGTCGATACCTCCCGGTGCCGCTGCGGTCTCCATCCAAAGCGAGTGCCAGGAATGATTGGCATCAATCGGTTGACCGGAGACATAGTTACCCTTAACAGCGATCAGGCGCACGTTTCGATCGGGACTGAGCTGATACTGCAGGAATGCGTCGGGGACCTGTGAGCCATGCTCATAAGCCAGCAGCAAGCTGCGCCGGCTGTCACTGGCAGCGAGGATAGGCCCCATAAAGGTTCCGTTATCCTGGAAGAATCGGTCCTCAATGTTTTGTTCAGAGAGTGTGTAGCTGTGCGTCAGCTGCGCAAAGTTGGAGAGTGTTACTTCCTCCGCGTTGGGTAATTCTTTGAGAGAAGTCTCCAGGTAGGTCAGGTTGTTTATGCCGCCGGGCGCAGTGAGTGTTCGCGCTTGATCGCCCTTGAGCGTATAGCGAAAGCGAATCACCGGAGTTTCATCGTTAGTCTGGAACTGAATCTGCAACTGAAGATGAGGGTCTTGCGCGAGCGGGCCTGCAAACGAATATTCTGTGACTCCATTGTCAAGATGAATTGGAGTCCCCATAGGAACAAAATGAGGAACCTCTCCAGAAACCTGCTTTCCATCGATAGAGAAAGTCGGTGGAGCAAATCGATACGTACCATACTTCCAAAGACACCCCTGGCCGCAGGAAAACGCGATCGACACCTGACTGTTCTGTATATCGGCGGCGTGCAGTGATAGGGTGCATAACGCTAAGCCCGAGAGGGTCAATCTCTTCGTCATGTATGTCTCCACCATGATTACGATTTACGCTAAGTCGTTTCGATTGATGTGAGTCTGCTTCCGGCCATTTGTCAAGGCGATACCGTGTCCGCACTTTACGGGTCGCCCGTCGATGAAAGTCAGGTAGCCTATTCCTATGGATATTCACAGTCGTCCCGAGCTCGAGGATTTGGTAAGGTACGACGTTGAGTGCACTGTCGACCTGAAAGCGGATAAATACGTTGAGCACGCCCTTTCACTCCTGCATGCTCACGAGAAGTGGTTTACCGAGCACCGCGCAGAAAAGCCCGTAGAGGTCTTGACCGTCGCCCGGGAGAACAGCAGGTCCCTCCGCTCTGCTGTTCGCGTTTTATCCTGTAGCTGGCGATGGCAAAGATTCAAATCACCAAAACAGAATTGGTCTGGCCGGGCAAATACCGTGAGGACGGTTCGCTCGCCGAGGCACCGCGGGCGAACCTGCCCTTGCAAACGATAGAAGTCGTTGGACCCGAGGCGGAATGGCGAAACAAGCTCATCTGGGGTGACAACCAGCTCGTGATGGCGTCGCTGCTGGAAGAGTTTGCGAACAAGATCGACCTGATTTACATTGACCCGCCATTTGCCACCGGGGGAGATTTCTCCTTCACTGCCTCCACTGGTGAGCAACAAGTCGCTTACCGGGATACATGGAAGACCGGCACAGGCGCGTACCTGGCGATGATGGCCGAACGCTTGCGACTGATCAGGGATCTGCTTGCGCCTTCCGGGAGCTTGTTCCTGCACTGCGACTGGCACGTGAGTCACCTGTTGCGACTGACCGGCGATGAAGTATTCGGCGCCGACAACTTCCTCAACGAAATCGTCTGGTATTACTACAACAAATTTCAAGGCAACGTGAAGCGCTTTGCGTCCAATCACGATGTTGTCCTTTGGTATCGCAAAAGCACGTCCTACCAGTTCACGCCGCAACTTGAGAAACGGGCTGAAGGCAAAGTAAAGCAGCTCGTCCGCCTCTGGGACAAGGAGAAGGCGGCTATTGTCAACGCCAAGGGCGCGGATGGCAAGGTAATGTATCGCGAGACCGATGAGCGCACTGTGGACGATGTGTGGCGAATCTCAATGCTTCAACCCGCGGACCGCACGGAGAACTGCGGGTTTCCTACCCAGAAGCCCGAAGCCCTGCTGCAGCGGATCGTACAGACTGCCTCATCCGAGGGCGACCTGGTGGCCGATTTTTTCTGCGGTTCGGGCACCATGCTTTCCGTAGCCGAAAAGCTCAATCGCCGTTGGATTGGCTGTGATCTCGGCCGCTGGGGTATTCACACTACGCGCAAGCGCTTGCTGGGTATCAAGGAACACAGGCCCTTTGCCGTGCTGAACCTGGGCAAGCATGGGCGGCAGTACTGGCAGGGAGTGACCTTCGGCGCCCCGTGTGAGTACGTTGCTTTTGTGCTGAAGCTCTATGGCGCTCACCCGGTCGCCGGCCTCGCACATATACACGGCAAAAAGAGTGAGGCCCTGGTGCATGTTGGAGCGGTCGACTTGCCGACGACAACAGAAGACATCGACGCCGCAGTGGAAGAATGCGCAAGGTTGAAGCAGCGAGAATTGCACGTGCTCGGTTGGGATTGGGAGAGTGAACGGTGCGACGTGATGGCCGGAATTGCCAGGCAGAAGGGGATCACGCTGCGGATGCTGCAGATTCCGCAGGAAGCGATGGAGTCGCAGGCTGTCGCCAAGGGTGACCTACGCTTTTTGCCCCTGGCCTCTCTGGAAGCGGAGATCGAGCACCTGGGTAAACTCACCACGCGAGTGGCCCTCAAGGGCTTCGCGATTCCAAACACTGAATCAATTCCCCAGGATGCGCGCAGTACGAGCGAAGCAGTGGACCGACTACATAGACTATTGGGCCGTGGACTGGGACTTTCAAAACGATACCTTCGCCCAGGGCTGGGCGGCATATCGCACGCGCAAGGAGAAAAAGCTGCCGCTCGTCTCTGGCTCGCACGCGTACGAAAAAGCGGCCAGCTACCGCATCCTCGTACGCGTGATCGATATTTTCGGCAACGACACCAGGCAGGCGTTTGCTGTGGAAGTCCGTTGAGCAGTTTCGCAATTGGTGTAGACCGAAGCGACAGGCCTTTTCGTGGTTTTCTCCCAAGGAAAACCACACCTCGCGATCTTTTTGAGTCCACAGTAATTGCGAAACTGCTCTAGGTTGTTGTGCGAGATCAGCAGCCGTAGTGGCGGCCTTCTTCTGCTTGCAGTTCCCACGGATAAGTCTGGAGCGGCGTAAAGGTGCGTTGGAAGAAAGCATCGTCGACCACGTAGGTCTCGCCGTTCTCGCCCTTCACGATCCAGTCGCCTTTCGACACATTGCAGAAACCGGTGTCGGTGGCAATCGTTTTGGCGTGTTCGCACTGCGTGGCATCTACGACCAGCGGTCGAAGGGTACGGAATGTACTCATGAAGTCCCCCATTGGCAACCAGCCAATGTCTCTATTGGAGGACCTTTTTCGTAAGGAATCCGATGCGGAGTTGTTAGGGATTTGTAAAGACCGGCATCGCGTACTCAGAACCCATAGTTCTTCTTGCGCAACGCATTCTTATATCGGTCGCGGGCTTTTTTTGCCACCGCTTCGGTATCATGGGCGGTAAAAGCAGCCGCATCCCACTTCTCCATCTCAACCATGGAGTGATCGTCGTTGGCCAGAGCCTCTTCGGCTTTAATCGCGGCCACCCAGTTGTCGATAGCGTGCCTGTAATCGCTCAGAAGTTTGTCAAAATCAATATCTTGCATATTGCAGTGAATGTATGGCAGCGTCCAATGGGCGTCAATGGAGCCGGTATTCGATTCATGAAAGATTGACATAGAATCGCGGCGTATTACTCCGAAGTGAACGTACCCGCCGGCAGACCTGCGCGATTGTAGAGAAAAGTCGTAACCACGCCCGACCAGTCATAACGCACGAAACGAGGAAAGGTGATCTTGGGAGATGAGACCAGGACCGTATCGCTCTCCTCGATCTTCTCGATCTTTGCCGTGGCGGCCACGAAGTTATGGTCGTCTCCCGCCAGCTCAAACCCGCCCACTTCCTGTCCATGGGCGGTGAGCCCATCGGCGTGTGTGAACCATACTCGAATCCCGTTGGGCTCGGTGGTCGCTTGCAGAAACTCCGGCGAGCTATATTCGATGGCTTCTCCGTAGACTTGGGCGCGGGCGATCAGGGCAAGGCGGTTGGCGACCGTTTGCTTGTCGGGTGGATGAACGTTATCCGGAGTGCCCACATCGAGCGTGACCGCCATGCCGGTATGGCGCAAAGAAAGAGTGCGCCGCTGGGCGTCCCGGACCAGCGGCCAGCCGGCCGCGGTTGAATTGAAGCTGGAGATCTGAACAAACAAGAACGGGAAGTCGCCCTGGCCCCATTGGCGTCTCCAGTCGGAAATCAGGGTCGGGAAAACTCGAGCGTAGTAGGGTGCCCGCTTGGCGTCGCTGTCGGTTTCCCCCTGGTACCAAAGCACCCCCTTGATGGTAAAGCGCGTATACGGGGCGATCATGGCGTTGAAGAGAGTTCCGGGTACCCATGCTCCCCCATGGTCGGCGGGGATGCGCGGGTGAGAAGCAGGCGGCTTTCCTGCTGCCTGGAGAGCGGCATCCTCGCGTGCGTAGTAGGCTCGGATCTGGTCGGCTCGCCCCTGGTCCTGGGCGATCGTCCCCGCGTCCTCGAAGACTGAGGTGAGATTGGCGGCCGCCAATCCTGCGGGACTGATCCAGGAGTGGGCGGGCGTCCCGCCCCAGGTGGAGTCGATGAGTCCCACCGGAACCTTCTCCCGCTCCGAGATTTCCCGGCCAAAGAAGTAAGCGACCGCGGAGAAGTGACGGGCGGTATCCGGTGTGCATTCCGTCCAGGTGTCCGAAGTTTCGCCGAGGGGGACGTCGGAGGTTGCTCGTTTCTGTATCAGCAGGCGAAGCCGCGGATGGTTGGCGGCGGCGATCTCCTTTTCGCCGTCCTTCAGGGGCGCAGGGTTGGCGCCCGTAAACCCGGCCAGGGGAAACTCCATATTCGATTGCCCCGAAGCCAACCACACATCGCCCACCAGAATATCCTTACGCTCGATGGGCGCGGTGGCGGAGTCGCTGCTGACGGCGAGCGTGTAGGGGCCTCCAGCCGGCTCTGGGTTGAGCCATGCTTCCCAATTGCCAAAGGGATCGGTTTGCGCCGTGACCGTCTGGCCATGGAAGCGGACGGTAACGCGCTCGCCGGCGAGCGCCGAACCCCAAATCCGGACCGGGCGGTCGCGTTGCAACACGGCATGATCGGAGAACAGACTTGGCAGTTGTACCGCTGCCGCAGAAGTCAGCGGAAGAACAAGAGCACCAACCGCGTAAAGCAGGATGAGGCGGGCGACACGCATAGTAAGCTCCGGTAAACAGTCCTGCCACCATACCTTCCGTCTCCGCCGCGGGGCAAATCAACTCGCAGTAATGAGAGAAATTCAGAGCGGAAGCCGGAAGGCCAGGCTGTTTGTAGAGTAGTTAACAATGCTGCTCGCAGTCGATGAGATTTCCGCAGTCTCCCGCCACCACGACGTCATAGTTTTCCAACATTGGCAGGGAGAGCTTAATCCAGCTCTCCCTTTCCCTGGTGGGCAATCGGCTCACCTCAAGACCGGCACGGCGAAGCCGTGCCAAAAAGAAACTGTATGGATCTTCGATGGAATGAAATGGAACCCATTCTTTCTTCCCTATTTCTTTGTGCGGTGGATTGGTTTTAAGAGTGGAATAGTCAAGGAGTAGTTTTGTGGGCGCGCGTGGCAACAATCCTGACCAACCTCGGTGGCATTCGCGTGGACAGCGTGAAATCCAAAAGGCGCACTCACGGTAAATGGGTTACTTTCTGGCCAACATAGTTCGCCGGTTGAATTGCACCATCTCGAAGGCAGGTTGTCCTGGGATTGCACAGTTTTGATGGCCCCGAACAGATATTCACCTTTTGTAGTAGAAGGTGGTGTATCTTGTCTCACACGAAAGCAGTAGACCAGAGGGACGTCGCAGAACTGGGTGGGACCTGACCGGCAAGTTGTGACCAATCTCGGGGTTCTAAGTGCGCGCGGGACAATGACCAGATGTAAACTTGCACCCAAAATCGTAGTTGCCGCAGGTCTTGAAGTTTCTCGATGAGGCGTCCGCTGTGAAGCCTGTAATTTGTTTGTCCGCTCTTGTTGCCGCCAGCCTCTTCTGCCAGTGCTCACCTAGCTGGGCGCAGGCGGACAGCGCGGTTCGTCCAACCCCTTCCCGGTCGGTGTCGTCGCCTACTAAACCTTCACGCCACGTCTCTGCCCCTGAAAACACCGTGATCATTCCCGGGCCCCTGCGATCGTTCCTGCGCATGGCCGGTATCAGCCAGCAGATATCTGCCGCCGATGTATTGCCTTTGGTCGCTCGCAATGCCTATGCGACCGGTTACCTGAACGGCGTACCTACGGAGTATCTGCGTTTACTCGATCGTTATCTTCACCAGGCGAGGGAACTGCAGATGCTGGCCGGGTCGAGCGGCACCATCCGCGTTGCCAACTGTGCAGAAGCGGAGCCGTTGTTGAGCATTCTTGGTTACCATGCCCGGCCGGCCTGCGGGCAAAAGGGCTCCACCCTGATGACCGCGGACGCGGAACGCGCTTTCCTGACCACGGACTCAGGTTTCCCCCTGACCGCACTGGAGGAAGCGCTCGAGAAGGGCGAGACCTTCACTTATTCTTTTCCCGACTCCCGCGTTCCTGTGCTTTTCAACGAAGCCGATTGGAAAGCGCTCAGCAGTGCCAAGAGCAGAGGGTCGCAGAGCCTGGTTGACATTCTGCTGCACGAGCCGGCTGTCGACCGCCTCTATTGGGCTCTTGCCAATACCGATGTCGAAACCAGGAACGCCTTGGAGCGCTCGCCTGGGCTGCCGAGACTGCTCCCCTACGGTCCGGTTCTTGATTTCTACGGAACCCAGATCTACATTCGCGCCGGCCGGGTCATCGTGCCGGGGGGAAGTGCTGCCGAAGTGGGTTGGAGGGATCTGGTAGGGGCCAGCCCCAGGTCGCCTGGCGACTTTGTTCTTCGCCTGGTGGATACAGACAACGGCTGGCTGGCGGTGTATTTTGACACCCTGGCTCGGGTCGAAGCGAACCGTCAGGCGTACTTAACGTCATCTCCGCGGCTCCGGCGTCTTTACGAGGCATTTCGCGAGCCCGATCCTAAGGCCTATCCCGCCAGGGCAGTGTTTCGCAAGGCTCCCGCGCTCCTGATGCTGTTTACCCGAGTGCAGTGGGAGGAGAATGGCGAACCGCGCATCCCGGGCAACCTCGAAGTCTGGAAGCAAGTCCTGGCAGAGAAATCGGAAGCAAAGATAGCGCATGATTGGGGGCGCCGCGCGCGGGGTTGGAAGAGGCCGGAACAACTGCTGGAAGCCATGGCCGCGTTGTCTCGCATCGATACCGATCTGGGACCGCTGCAAATCTACCTCATGCTCAACGAGGTAGATAGCAGACGCGCTCCGGACCGGCGCTTGTCTCCGCAAACTGTGCTTCTGCTGGCCAGCAAATTCTCCCAGTTGAGTAACTGGTACCTGGTGTTTTCAGAGTTTCCCGACTTGAACGACACCTCGATCGAGCAGTTTGTGAAGGTAGCTGATAGGATCGACGCCATCCATGACCATAGCCTGCGCGGCAACGCCATGGGCATGTTTCAGGCTAACGTGGGCATCTGGCAAATTCTCGCTCGCCAGGGAGAGATTCGCAACGCCGATCTAAACCAATCCTGGCAGCAGGCGATTGCGCCGTTCGCTACCGCCGATTCTCTTCCCCAGCTCTTTGACGCTGGCCATGCCTCGCTAAAAGCCGTGACGCTGGCGGCCAGCGGCAAAGCCGATCTCTCGCAAGGTGAATTGATTGATCTGCTGGCGGGTCCCCCGCAGGAGAGTGCCGAAGGCCAACGTATGCGCCAGGAGATGGCCGCCAAAATGCACGCGGTGCTTGAAGACCAGCGCCTGGTATCGCTCGATACGCTGTTCTCCCTCGGCGACGGCCTTAACCGGATGGCGCAGGGAGCGCCCGCGGGCAGCAATATGCTCCCGCTGGCCGGCGAACTGCGGGAATTCGAACTGCCCCGGCCCATCTTTACCGAGAGCGAAAAGACGGAATGGGCGCCTGGGGTTTACGCCAACCGTCATGCTGAGTTGCAGGTTCATGTCGACATCACCAAAGTGATCAAGGCACCTGGTTCGCGGGCTCAATTGGAAGGCGCCCGGGGTCAACTTACCCCGTTCCTCAGGGACGCGCTGGTCGGCCTGAACTACGCCTACTACGAGCCGCCGGGCGCCCAGCTCCTGCATAACAATCCGCTCTTTGTGCGCTCGCACGACTTCTCCGGTGAAACCATCATGGGCGTGACCCAGCTGTGGCAGGCTTCTGAACTGTTCAACCAGGGATCCCCGGCCGGCGGCGGCGCCTACCTGGTTGGCTCGCTGGCCGAATTGCCGTATGTGCTGGCGACCACCGAGGAAGACTTCATAGCCCCGAAAAACGTTCAAGCCCTCATATGGAAAGAGGTCACGGCAGATCTGCTGGTCAGCGCCACGCTGCCGCGCTGGTGGAATGTGACCAGGAACGAACTCCATGCCGTGGCTCTGTATCAACGCGCCGGGGAAGATCTTGTAACCGCAGCGGCGACAAACCAGGAACTGCGGGTCAAAGTGATCGGTATTCTTTCCGATCGCCTGCCCGCCCAACGGCTGGGACAAGTGGAGCTGGCTTTGCAGTCCGGCGACGCTGCCGCCAGCCTCGTGCCCGTAACGCCGGCAGACACCTTTTATCTGGCTGCGGTGTTTCGCCGGAAATTTCCCCAGGAGACAGCATCGTGGGGAGCGGCGGGTGGGGAACTGGATACCCTCAGCCAACAATATCCGGCGGAGGTTAACCGGCAGCGTATCTCCCGTGACTTTGGCACCCCTCATCCGGTGCTGGCGCAGAACTATACTTGCGAGCTGTTGAATGTGCAGCCGTTCCCCGCCTTCGGCGGCAACTCCAGCCGCCTGCTGGGTGAATCGTGGGACTCAACCAATCTATATTGGGCGCGGCTGGCGGATGAGAAGGGTTACTCGCCGGTGATGCTCAATCGCCTGGTTCCCGAGCTGACCCGCCACATGGTAGCCAATATTTTCGCTACCGACATCGAGGATTGGCCCGCGTTGACCCGCGCCATGAGAGAAACGGGCGAAGAGTTTCGTCAGGGCAAAATCGCATTACCGCAAGTCGCCGAAGCTTCCCCCGCGAGCCAGGGAAGTGGTGGATTGCCGGAACATTCTCCGGCCAGCCCGGCACCGGCCGGCCAAAACTAACGGGATACAGGACACACTATGGCAAAGCGATATCTTCTCTCCATTCCGACCTTAATTGCTCTCTTTTTCGTTGGCGGCCCCTTGAACGGAGCCCAGGATGATTCGACCAACATCCGCGTGAACGTCGACCTGGTGCAGCTAAACGTCGCCGTGACTGATAGTAAAGGAAACTATATTTCCGGGCTTGGCCCGGAAAACTTTGCCATTACCGAGGATAAGATTCCGGAGAGAATTGCGACCTTTGAAGAAGGCAACGAGCCGGCTCGACAGGTGATTCAACCACCGCCGAATGCACCTGGCGGCAAACCGGCCGCGCCGCAGCACTCCCCGCAAAGCCGGTGGTGGTGGCGGCAAAAGAGGCTGACAAAAGCCAGTCCTCGGCAGTCAGCGAGGATACCTCGACCCTGCCCTCGCGGGTTGCCGGCGCCAACGTCTTTGTTCTTTTCGACACCAGTAACTACATGTACCGGGGCTTTGTGTTCGCCCAGGATGCGATCACCGATTTTGTTCGCTCGCTCGAAAGCGCGAACAAGGTGGCTTTCTACTCCTACAGCCGCGATCTTTCCCGTAATTCAGCCCTTACTTCCGATCGATCGCAGGTGCTGCGCGGGGTGCGGAACACGGTCGCTGGAGACGATGCCGCGCTTTACAACTGCTTGCTGTTGACGGTACAGGATGCTGCTCGCTACACCGGCCGAAAAGTTGTGGTGGTTTTCTCCAATGGTCCTGACAACGCCAGCCTGGTGCCGCCGGAAGATGTAGCGGAACTGGCCCAATCCACGGGCACGATCATCTACATGATCAGCACCCGGGAAGCGCAGCTGGAGCCGATCTCGACTGCCGTCTTTGAGCGCATGAGCAAGGCGACCGGTGGCAAGGCCTATTTCGCCCGCAGCTGGGGCGACGAAAAGAAGGCGTTCGCCTTTATCCAGGAGGACCTGGCGCACCTCTACGCGCTCAGCTACTACCCCCAGCCCAACCCCAGCGCAGGCTGGCGCACGATCACCGTCAAGCTGGTAGGCAAGGACATGCAGAAGTATCACATCCGCACCCGGGCTGGGTATAGGCTGCAGCAGGCCCATGCAGCCGCCAACAATTCCGCGGAACTGGAACCGGCGTCAGTACCAAAGTAGCCCCGAGTGTCTCCGAAAGGTGGGGAGAGAACCAGGTTTCTTTCGCATTCACGAAGACTCTTAAGGGGCATATAAGCTTTTCATCCGGCTATCGTCCTTATCGGCGAATGGGCATCACGGTAAATTGAGCAGTGCAGTTAGCCGACTGACCCGCACGCTCACCTTCGCTTACGTGGCCACTAATGGTGAAGGTGCCTGGCTCCAGACCAGCGGTATCGACGTTCACGATGGGCGTCGACTCGTTCGTGCTTACCCCGTGACCCATCCAGTGAAAGTTTGCTTTCTTGTGCCGGTCGAGATTGGTAGCGACACCGATCACGCTGAGCGGTTCGCCAGGGAAGATGTTTTGCGGGGCGGCTGTGCAGGCCAACGTAACCGGCGGCGGCGGGGTGATAGAGCCCACCTTCCAGACAACGCCGGTATCAAAACGGCCGGAGTTGAGGTGGGCGATACCGCCGGTGGGGCCGAAGTCGATATGGTGGTAAACATAGTCAGCCTGGAAGAGCCGAAGGGTGAGTCTATGGTGAAAGTAGGGCACCCTGAAATCGAGTCCGCCGCCCAAAGTAATCTGCGGTCCCCAGTCCGCGCCCAGCTGCTGGTAGTAGTATTCCGGCGCATTACGGACGGGAGCAACCGGCCCCACAACATCCGCCGCACCGGCCAGGGCGTGGGCAAAAACGCTGAAACCTCGGGGAGCGGACCGGCGTACGACCGGCCCTACAGCGAACGAAACCATGGAATCGTTAGCGTCCGCGAAGTGATAATCGCCGGCAAGTTCAAGTCCGAAGGTGGGGTTAAAGTAATATGTCGCGGTTAGAATCGCGCCATGCATGTCGTTAGGGAAGGGAGTATTCTCAACCGACCCATTGGGTATCCAGATGGAATACCCGGCAAAAATATCCACTCGGGAAGGAACGATCTCGTTGCTGGGCTGTTGTTGGGCTTTGGCCACCGAGGCAGCCAGCATGATTGCGAAGATCAACCATTGCGAATCTTTGTACATCCTCTGCACTTAGCAATTTCTCCAAGGCCTTTCGGCAACTGTGATCGACTGCGACTCAACTTCTCTCACCAGATCCGCAGCCTGGCCCTGGCAACTCGCGCACAGCGTCAGCGCGACCAGCCCCCCGCTGCGGAGTCGAACCACGCACACCTGGAGAGTGATTTCGTCGCCGGGGCGCGCACAGCTGCGACAGCGATAGCCATCGCGGTGCAATACCTTCATTCGCACCCGCGGCCAGGCTGACCATTGAAGAGTCGGAGGACGACCGATCAGTGACCATCGGATCCCACGTACAAGACGGTGAAAGCGGGCCGCGAATTCCATAAACAAACTCCCCATTTTGATCGAAGCTGCTTCACAAGAAGGCGGGGTTGCTCATTGCTGCGTAGTATCTGGTCCCTGTCCTCCTTCTAAAGAAGAAGACCGCGGTGATCCTCTCGTTATGCCTTAATTGATCGATCAGTTTCCTGCAGGCCGGGCACAGCGTCACCACAGCCTGCAAACGGTAGTCGCCTGGCCGCACGGGAGTCGCTTCGAGCGATGGACGATCTCTCTTGTTTCCGCAGCTGCGGCAGCGATGCCCATCACGGCGAAGCACTTCCAGACGCAACGCCGGCCAATCACAGGGAAGGTCTCTGCATTCCAAGACGGTTCTCCTCACCAAAAGGAAGTTCACTATCAAGGAGCAAAAGGGGTGGCAAATCTACCCTGGTGCCGGCGCATTATTTGGCTGTTTCGAGCAGTTTCGTAATTGGTGTAGACCGAACCCGGATTTCCTGTAGAGGTTGGTGGAACCGGGGAACTCCATGCGACTTTCCGTTAAGAAAGTCGCACATAATTGTTCTCGGTCAGTGCTGCGTCGCAGGAAATCCGGGGAGCGACAGGCCTTTTCGTGGTTTTCTCTCAAGGAAAACCACACCTCGCGATCTTTTTCAGTCCACAGTAATTGCGAAACTGCTCTCAATCGCAACCGCAGCAGTTTTACTTCGATCGGAAGGTGTGGGATGAGAGATAATGGCCACGCTCGAAAAAAAATTCATGGGCCAGGGTAGATTCGCGTGGAAATCTACTCTTTAGGGGTAAATGAAGCGACGCAACCTTAAATGGCGAGAGCCGGCAGAGGCGGTTCAGACCGAGCAGCTTCTGGCTGGCCAATACAGCCGGCTGTTACAGTGGGCATCGGTTCTCACTCGAGGCGACACAGGCAAAGCCGAAGAGATCGTGCAAGAGTTTTGCCTTTACATCACCCTGACCAAGCCAGATCTAAGCCATGTTGTCAATCTGGACGGTTACCTTTATACATCGCTCCGTCACATCTATCTGTCCAGCCTCTCGCGGGCTTCGCGAGAAGCGATGCATCTGGTCAGTATCGAGGAATTCGATTCTTTTGCTTTTGCCGTCTCTGCCGGCTCGACCGGCGACCCCTTGCAACGGCAAAATGATCTTCGCCGTATCTGCGCGTTCGCGGTTTGGAGAAAAGAATCATCCAAGAGCGCCAGCTATTTCATCCTTCATTTCTTTCACGGTTATACTCGCCGCGAAATTGCCGAGCTGGCTCGCCTGCCGATGGCCGCAATCTACAACAAACTCAAAACTGCGCGCAGCGAGGTAAGGTCGTATCTGGAAGAGCCCGGAAAACTTCGGGTGGTAAACCGCAACCCGCCGCCGGAGCCTGCTCTTTCATGGAGCCTCTTGACTTCGATCGAGCTCTTCAACGAGCTGCGAGCGAGCATCCTGGCTGCGCGCTGGACTGATTGCCTTCCTGAAGAGGAGTTGCTCGCCCACTACCGTTCCTCCACGCCCAAGCCTATCTCGTGCTCTCTGCTCGCCCACATCGTGAGCTGCGAGCGATGTCTGTCGGTGGTCGATCATCATTTCCGGCGCCCTACGTTGAGGGATCGCGAACCGCTGGATGCACTTGGCTCTGGGTCGGAAGGCGGTGAGAACACTGCAGCTCCAGGTAATACGGGAACTGAGGCCATGTTGCAATCGGTCCATCGACGGTGGGGAAGGATCCATGAACATCGTCCTCGAACCCTATCCATTGCAGTGAACGGGCAGATCATCGCCTTTCACGATGTACGCGCTGAACATAACAAGCTTTCGGCTCGTCTCGAACATCCGGAGAAGGCCCAGTTCGTTGAAGTGTTCAGCGAGCAGGATGTGCGCCTCGCTCTTCTGCCGGTTGGCCAGCCCCCGCCTGAGGGCCCCGAGTTACAGACCCTGCGGGTCGCGTTGAGTGACGCACGATGGCTGGAGTTGAACCTTACTTATGATGGTTTGGGACTACACAGTGAGGTTGCCTACTTCGATCCGGCGTTGGCACTCGAGGCGGATGAAGAGGATGAGGAAGATCTGGCGCCAGTCTTCGCTACAAATCCCGATGGGCAGGCCAGACCCTCTGGTTTCCGGGCGTGGATCGGGCGAGCCTATGCGGCATGCGCGCATAGGCTGAGCGCGATCACTTCGCTGCCCGCGATTGCTGGGGCGCTCACGCTTATCATCCTGATCAGCACGGCGGGCTATTTTGCTTATCGTCACATGTACCCACCGATGGATGCGGCACAGATACTGCACGAGTCGATCAGGATGGAGAACGCAAGTCTTGAGGGACAGACTGAGCACCAGGTGCTGCAGATCGAGGAGACCTCCGCGGATGGGCGTGTTCTGCAGCAAGGCATGGTTGATGTATGGAAGGATGGCGACGGCAAGAGGTACATGCGCCGCCTGTATGACATGCACCACCGTATGATGGCGGAGAAGTGGCGGAATAAGCATGGGGACAGCGGTGCACGCGGCAATCCCCCGATGAATGGGCTTTGGGACCGGGATCTCTCCGCTCAGGGCTTCGCGGCACTGGGTGACGGTCCGCCACAAGTACGCCAAGTAGCGACCGGCTACGAACTGACGAGAGTTGGTCCTACCCTTGCTCAGCCGCAGTTGGTTTCAGCCACGCTGGTGCTGGATCGCCATCTGCAACCTGTGCGGCAGACGATCCGTGTTCGGGAGGGCGCTGAGATTCGCGAGCTTCATTTTGTGCAGGCCAACTACGAACGTGAGCCTTCCGCATCGGTGCCGGATACCGTGTTTGACCCCAACGGTGATCAGCGATCCTCAGATGGGCCGCACCACTCACTCTCCGGGAGGCCGCATGGTCTGGGGGAGCCGATGACTAACAACATGCAGTTGGCCGAACTGCAGATTGCTGTTCTGTACCAGCTCCATGAGCTGGGGGCAGATACGGGCACACCCATCGAAGTGGCCAGAACACCCGAGGGTCGCCTTCGGGTTTCAGGCACGGTCAATGACGACGCACTCAAGCAGGCGATCGTCTCTCACTTGCAGGCGCGGACCGGTTCCCAGCTACTCGACCTAAGGCTTCTGTCCTCAACAGATATTCAGCGCCGCGGGTCGGGCATCCATCGATCCGGGCGGTACGACGCGAGCATATACGAGATAAACCAGGCGGGGTCTCCAGCCGACGAAACACTGCGCAAGTATTTTTCAGCCAAGGGCCTGTCGGGTGATCGGTTAGATGCCGCCATGGCTCAGTTCTCCCGAGATGCCTTGCAGCTTGCGCAGCATGCCCTGCAAGACTCTTACGCCCTGGATCGACTCGGCAGTGCCCTTTCGGCGGAGGAATTCCATTCGATTTCCGCTGCCTCGCAACAGCAATGGGTAGAGTTAGTGGCTGCGCATGCGGCCAATTTAGAACACGAACTGACCACCCTTCGCGGTCAGTTGGCTGAGATCTCGCCTCCGGGTGGAGAACAGCCAATGGCCGCCGGCGGGCTCATGGCGATAGAAGATCCCGCGCAGTTCGAACGAGCGGCAGGTCGACTCCTGCGTCAGGCTCGGGAACTGAACCGGCAGATTGGCGATTTTTTCACCGCCAATGCCTCTACCGAGGGACAGACACACGCGGCGCCGCTCGCTACAACTATAGATACGATTCCCTTGCGCCAGGCCGGCGAGCTGGCACAGTTTGCCGGCCGGTTGGCTAGCTCCGCGGCGTGGGCGCAGGCGAACCGGCAAGACAAGGAAGATGGCAAGAGTATCCCCAACCCGGCGCGGTGATTTTACAGGACCCATGGTTCTCGCACAGCCAACTCCACGAATAAGACTCCTCCTCACGCTGATTCTTTGTCTCGCTTTGCCAGTCCACGCGCAGACGGCTACGGCTACCGTCATGGGCGTGGTGCAGGACTCTACCAAGTCCAGCATCCCCGAGGCACAGCTAAAACTCATCAACATTCAGACGGGAGCCGAAAACGACGGCGCGACCAATCGGGAAGGGGAATTCCTGCTGCCGGGCGTGATTCCCGGAGCCTACACTTTGCGGATCGAACGAATAGGCTTCGCAACCACGCAGCTCACCGGGCTGCTCCTGAACGAAGGCGATGCAAAAAATTTGCTGATCCGCATGAAGGTCGGGTCGATTGCGGAGTCAGTCATCGTGGATGCCAGCGGCTTGATCCTCAATAGCAGAGACGCGTCCGTCAGTACCGCGGTTGACCAGAAGTTCGTCGCCAACGTCCCGTTGAATGGAAGAAGCTTCCAGGATCTTATTTCCCTGACGCCGGGGATCGAAACCCAGAGCCCCCAGGCAGCCGGGAATGGCACCAGCACACTCGGCGAATTTAGTGTGAACGGGCAGCAGCCGGGATCCAACTATTTTTTCGTCGACGGCGTTTCCGCGAATATCAATGCAGGTCTTACTTCCGGGAACTCCCGAGTTTCGAGCGCCGGCTCTATCGCGGGCACGACTGCCATTGGGACCACCCAGAACCTGGTTTCAGTAGACGCGCTCCAGGAATTTCGGGTCCTGAGTTCCAGCTATTCGGCAGAGTATGGCAGAACACCCGGCGGCCAATTTACCTTCTTAACCCGTTCGGGAACAAACAACTTTCATGGCACCCTATATACCTATTTTCGCAATACGAGTCTCAACACTAACGACTGGTTCAGGAGCCACGACCTCGGAACAACTTCGGAATGGAATCAATTCGACTTCGGGGAAACCTTAGGTGGCCCCGTGATTTTGCCGCCAAATCACCGCAGGCTTGATCAGACTTTCTTTTTCCTGTCGTATGAAGGCCTCTACCTGGATCAACCCACCCCGCAAACCTACCAGTATCTTCCGTCGTATGCGCTACAACAGCAGGTTCCGTTGCCACTCCTGCCGACCCTGCAGACTTTCCCGCCTGGAGGCAACGACATTCTGGATGCCAACGGCCAGCCCACCGGATTGGCCTATTTCGGCTTCTCCGACTTTTCGTTACGAAGTCATGTGAATGCGACCAGTCTTCGCTTCGATCACATCTTCAGCCCAAGATTTTCCGTGTTCTTTCGTTGGGCAGACACGCCGAGCTTTGACCAAACCAGGCAACTATGGTCTCTCACCAGAAATCAGGTCAACAGCCAGACTTTCACTGGGGGAGCAACCAGCCAATTGTCCGCATCCCAAAGCAACGAATTCAGGCTGGGATACGCTCAAAACAATTCCACTCTCAATACGCAAATCGTGCCGCTTAATGCCTTCTACTTGCACCCTCCGAACCTGGTTGCCGCTCTTGGCGTACCAGCTTTCGGCGACTTGGTGCGAGCACAAGCCTATATCCATGTGGCAGGAGCCGGCGACACCGCGAGCAACACAGATCAGGAGGCGGCTTCTTTACATCAATGGAATGTACGCGACACCTTCAGCCTCCGCGCCGGCAATCACCTGTTCAAGATTGGCCTGGATCAGCGTCGAATTGTCTCCACTCTGAATCCGGCCGCCCTTTCGGTGCAGGCCGGCTTTTTCGACTGGCAATCGCTGGTCAACAATCTGGCGTCTGTCCTCGTGATCAAGCAAAACAACGCGGCAAGTCCGATTCTGAATCAGTTCTCTGCGTTCCTTCAGGACGAGTGGAAGCTTTCCCCGGCCCTGAATCTTTCCCTCGGTGTTCGCTGGGAAGTGAATCCAGCCCCGACCGGAAAACATGGAGCGGACGCATTCACCACGTCGGGCGATGTCGTATCTCCCGGCACGTTGAAGGTCGAGCCCCGCGGCACACCGCTCTGGCCAACCAGCCGGTTCAACCTGGCGCCACGACTCGGCGTCGCATGGATGGCGGGCAGACAGGCGGGAAGAGAACTAGTCTTACGCGCTGGTGGCGGAATTTTCTTCGACACCGGAGACCAACCGGCGCTGCGGGCATTCAGCGGGCTTGGATTCACAGCCTCTCAGTCTTTCAGCAACGTGCCGCTACCGGCTACCGCAGCCCAACTCGAATTCTCCAACCCCGTGGCGCCAACCTATAACAATACAGAGGTGTTTGCCTTTCCTGCCCATCTCCAGCTCCCTTACAGCGTTCAATGGAACATCGGTGTGGAGAAAGCGCTGGGCCAGAATCAGTCGTTCACCCTTTCGTATGTGGGCGCGGACGGCCGCCGGCTGTTGCAGGAACAACGGAGAAACATTGCCGCTCAAAACCCGGCTTTTGGAGATGTGTCTTATTTTCCTGGCGGGATCACCTCAAGCTATCAGGCGATGCAGATCAAGTTCCAGCGTTCGCTGGCACGCGGCCTGGAAGCACTCGCCTCATACACCTGGGCCCACGCGTTCGATTATGGATCGACCGATCCAGCCTTTCCCTTGGTTTACGGAAACTCCGATCTCGATGTGCGCCAGAATCTGGAAGCCGCAGCTTCCTGGACTCTTCCCAGAGCTGATGGAAACCCCTGGATCAGAAAATTGGTGGGGAATTGGTCCGCGGACGGACGGCTGATCGCCAGAACAGGCTTTCCGGTAAACATTGCTGGGAATTTCTTTTTCGACCCGGTCACAGGGAACCCTTACTATAGCGGAGTAGACCTCATCCCAAACCGGCCGCTTTACCTGCGGGCGCCGGGATACCCAGGGGAGCGCGTCTTCAATGGTGGCATGAACGGAACCAATCCAGCCTTCAGTTTGCCTGACGGCACAGCCCAGGGAGATGCGCCGCGGAACTTGTTGAGGGGTTTCAGTGCGGTGCAGATGAATTTTGCCGGCCGGCGGGAATTTACTCTCCGTGAGCATCTTCACATGCAGATTCAAGGCGAGGTATTCAACCTTCTGAACCATCCGAACTTTGGGTATATCGACCCTTACCTAACGGATTCAACCTTTGGACAGGCGACAAGAATGCTGAACGAAAGTTTTGGCGGCACCGGTGCCCTCTACCAGCAGGGTGGTCCCCGATCGACGCAATTCTCCGTCAGGCTGATTTTCTAGGGGCCGATCCGTGGAAAGAACTAAGGCTTGCCGTCGGTGCCCTTGGCAGATTTTTCCCCACACGCAACCTGCGTTTGCGAGTCGCAGGCGAATAATTGTGGCTCGCTCATCGCCGCCTTGGCGGCCTGCTCGAGGTCGAGGTTTGCCGGCTCAGGCTGGAACCTGGAGCGCTTGTCGTCCTGCTGCAGTGACACACTCTTGAACAGAAGGGCATTGCCCTCCAGGTGCACGTGGATTTGTGTCAACTCCCAATACGATGGGCCGACCTGTTGTTGTTCCAGCGCAAACGAGCTGCGCTCCTTCAATCTTCCCAGCAGACCTCCGCCGAAAGTCACGTCGTGGAACAGGTGGCCCTTTATTTTGCAGATCCGATGTTGCTGGTTATCGACCACCAGGTCGCCGGTCATGCTGCTGAAGACACGCGCCTCCCGCGTAGGGGGATGGAAGCTGGGCGCGGGGTCGAAGTGCAGTGAGGTCGTAGTAGTAGTTGAGCCGGTTTCTGTCCAGACAAAGGCAACCGGCAGCAGCTTAAGAAGGTCATCGATCTGCTTGTTGTCGTGCTCTGCCTCGGCGACCTGTTTGTTCTGCGCTCGGGTGTCGTGCAGAAATTTGTCAATGAGCTCCCGTTGCCTGGCTTCGGGGAGCTGCTGGTCGTCCTTCTCCAGAACCCGCTCGACGTTGCCGTGTTGTGTGCCTGCGACCCATTGCAGAACGTGCTCCTTCGGTTTATCGCTCTCTTCCAGGAAGATCCAGTTGGAGTGGTCGTTCTGGTCTGCCGCGCGTTCGCTGTCGACCGCCTGCTGAATGATCTGTTGTGGGCTCTGTGCGTATACCGTGGAGAACGAAAGCGCCAGGATACCTGCGCAGAAAAGCAGCGCCTTTGCCTTAACCATTGGAGTACCTTAGCTGACCAAAGAGTTACGGGCTTTTGATGCGGGAGCTCCGCACAACGGTTCGGCAGAAATGTGAGTTTGATTCAGGCCAGAACGGGCTGGTCCGATGTCTGCCCAGCGAAAACCGGCAAGGTAAGGGAAAATACGCTGCCGGCTCCCTGCGCGCTCGTTGCCCAGAGTGCGCCGCCTTGCCGGGTCATCAGCTCCTTGGCGATGTGCAGGCCAAGCCCCAGGCCTTTGCGACCAGCCTGGCTGGATTCCGTGACCTGATAAAGATGCTCGAAAATCCGCTCCAGCAGCTCCGGCTTTATTCCGCAGCCGGTGTCTGAAACCTCCACTAGCAGGTAGCCGGGTACCTTATCGAACGTCCTGGCCTGTACCTTCACCGACCCGCCGGCAGGCGTAAATTTGATCGCGTTATCGCACAAGATAATCAGTACCTGAAGCAGCCGTATTGGATCTGCGTAAGCTGAGTCCAAACCCGGTGGGACGACGCAGGAGAGGCTTACTCCCTTGGCCGTGGCATTGGCCTCGCACGTATGGACAGCGTCCAAAATGGCCTCCGAGAGCTCAGCATCCTGAAGATCGATGCTGAGCTTACCGGTCTTGCTAGCCGTAACCGCGAGCAGATCCTCAATCATGGATTGCAGCTGGCGCGCATTTTTCTGGATGATCAGGAGATATTCATCCTGCTCGTGGGTCGTTCTTCCCGCCAGCCCATCCGCGATAATCGAGCTGAACGAGTAAATCGAGGTAAGGGGGGAACGAAACTCGTGAGAAACATGAGACAGAAAATCGTCCCTCAGTTGCACCGCCTGTTGGCTGATTCTGACCACTTCCGCCGCACGCTCCTCTTCTCTCGCCAGCCGCGCGGCATGCTCGTCGTCGGTGAGTCGCGTCAATTGCTGCTGCGCACGCCTGAGCTGAATCTGATGAGTCACCCGGGTGCGGACAACCACTGGATTGATCGGCTTGGTCACGTAATCGCAGGCCCCCATCGTGAGGCCCTTGGTTTCATCAGCCACGCTGCCCAAGCTGGTTAGAAAAATGACCGGAATGCTGGCTGTGCTGGGCTCCGCCTTCAAACGACTGAAGACTTCATAGCCGTCGATGCCGGCCATCATCACGTCCAGCAGGATCAAGTCGGGCACTTTGTGTGCTGCAATCCGCAGCGCGTCCAGGCCATCGCTCGCGTACAGAACCTCGATGTGGCTGCCGAAGACATCTTTGAGCAAGCCGAGATAGCCAGACTCATCATCGACCAACAGGATGCACATGTCTGGTTTTCCCGAGGAAGCCGCGGGCTCAGATAGGGGCGGCGCAACCCTCCTATTGAGAGAGTTGACGGCGGCTATCGCAGGATCAAGTGTGGACTCCATGGTTTCGATCAGCGCGCCCAGGCCGTGCATCGCGCCTTCCCGGATCGCGTGTTCGATGCTCGCCGCGGCATTTGCCAGGTCTTTTGCTTCCAGGGTCGCTGCGACTCCTTGCAATGAGTGGGCCACGCGGTTGGCCTCTTCTGTCTTACCTTCCGCGATCAGTTGCCGCAGTTCCGATGCGGCGGACCTGTAGTGTTCATGGAAGCTCAGCAACATCTTGCGCAGAAGGTTGGGCTTACCATTGGCGCGCGCCAGGGCAGCTGGAATATCGAAGGGAGGAAGCTGATCTGGGAAATCGTCGGCAGAGGGGGCGGCCGTTTTGTTTTCTGTCTCGATCACTGGCTGGGCAATCGATCTCGCCGGCATCCACTGGATGAGCATCTCCGTCAGGAGCTTGGGACTGATCGGTTTGGTTAGATGGTCGTTCATTCCAGCGGCCAGGCTTCGTTGGCGATCGCCGCTCATGGCGTGGGCGGTCATGGCAACGATAGGCAGGCTTTGGAAGCGACTGTCGGCGCGAATGAGCTGAGTTGCCGTCAGCCCATCCATGACGGGCATCTGAATGTCCATCAGAACCAGGTCGAAAGGTTCAGCATTGACCTTATCTACGCCCTCGCGGCCGTTGAGGGCCAAGGTGACGCGGATACCCAGATCGGACAGCAGTTCCTCAGCAAGAAAACGGTTGACCTCGTTATCCTCAACCAGCAGGACGCGCCTTCCCGCCAACTCCAAGGCCAGAACTGCGGGTGGGTCGCTAGGAAACATGGGTGCGCCCGGTTCGGAATTCAAGCCAAAGGCCGTGGCGATGGCTGCCATTAACTGCTTCTCGGTAAATGGCTTACTCAAAAAACCGTCGAATACTCTATCGATCTGACCGGCCAACACCTCTTGCGATTCAAACGCCGAAACCATAAGAATTTCTGGTGTCAGCGAATAGGAGGGATCTGCCTTGATGCGGCGAGAGGTCTCCGCGCCATCCATGCCTGGCAGTCGCCAGTCCATCAGCACGAGATCGATCGGCTGGCCAGTTTGAGAAGCGTGGGCAAGGGCGGACAGGGCCTCCTCGCCGGAGGAGACTGCCCTGGCTCTGAAACCGTTCGCGTCCAGCATCGCGACCAGCAGATCCCGGGTACTCTCACTGTCGTCCACAATAAGCACAAACTCTTTCCGCGGAGCCTTCAGTCTTGTGGAAAGCGAGGCAGCAACGTCGGCCGCGATACCGAACCTGGCAGTAAAGTGAAAGGTACTTCCTTTGCCGAGTTCGCTTTCGACCGTGATCTCTCCCTGCATCAGGTCGCACAGTTGCTTGCTGATGGCCAGCCCCAGCCCTGTGCCCCCGTATTTGCGCGTAAACGAGGGATCTCCCTGTTGGAAGGATTGGAAGAGGTTGGCGATCTGCTCCGGGCTCATACCGATTCCGGTATCGGAGACCGATATGTTCAGGCGCAGATCGGTAAGGGTGATTTCTTCCGCTACAACTCGAATGGAGATCTCGCCCAGGTCCGTGAACTTGACTGCGTTGTTGACCAGGTTGATGAGAATTTGCCCCAGCCTCAACGGATCCCCCACCAGAAACGGGGGAGCATCTTTTGCTACCGAGGAGACCAGCGCAATGCCCTTGTCCTGCGCCTTCTGCCCGACGACGTCAAGAAGATTGCGCAGAACGTCATGCAACGAGAAAGAGATAACCTCCAACTGCAGCTTGCCGGCTTCGATCTTTGAGAAGTCCAAGATGTCGTTCATGATGCTGAGCAGCGATTGCGCGGCGTTTCCGATCTTGGTTAAATAGTCAAGCTGTTTTGGGGTTGGGTCCGACCGCCGGGCAAGATAGGTCATGCCTAGAATGGCGTTCATGGGCGTGCGGATCTCATGGCTCATGTTAGCCAGGAAGTCCGACTTCGTCCGGTTGGAATCTTTGGCGATCTCCAGTGCCCGCCGCGACATCTCGTTCGCCTGGACGAGTTCGGTCACGTCCCAGTCTGTGCCCACCAGGCGCAACGGCTTGCCATTCTCGTCGCGCTTAACCTGGCCGGCACTGCGAATGTGGTGTACGCTTTTGTCGTCCCAAACGACACGGAATATCATGTCGAACGTCCTGACTCCCTCCAGGCAGTGCCGCAGGGCTCGCTCGACCGGTTCGCGGTCTTCTGGATGAATGCGGCTTACCGCACTCGCATGGCCGGCGAGACGGTCATCCTGTTCCGTTATCCCATAGTGCCGGTACATCCACGAGTTCCAGGTCATGAAGCTGGTTGCGATATCCCAACTCCATATCCCGATGCCACTATATTCGGCGGCGAGCGTGGCTCGTTCATTGGCCTCCTGCAGGGCCTCCTGCTTGGCGACATCGCCGGTCACGTCCTGGAAGGCTCCTACCATCCGGACCGGCTTGCCGTCTTCGCACTCCACCGACGCCGTCACCCGCGCCCAGATTGGGCGGCCATCGACTCTGATCAAGGGCAAATCCAAAACAAAGCCACCAAGTTCGGCGATCGCCTTCTCGATGGCGCCGCCGATGATTGGCCGAGCCTCGGGCAGGTAGAGCTTAAGGCCCTCTTCGAGGGTCGGGCGGTAGTCGGGCGCCGCGCCTATAAGACGAAGGGATTCGGCGGACCAGAGCAGTTCGTTGGTGGCCAGGTTAAGTTCCCAACCGCCGACACATGCGATCCTTCCGGTGCGGTCGAGTGCGTCCCTGGTCCTGCGCAGGGCCTGCTCGTGGTTCTTGCGCTCGGTGATGTCCCGGACCAAGGCGACGAACATGCGTTCGCTGCCCAAGGCAAAATCGGTGACCGTCAGTTCCATTGGGAAGATGCGGCCGCTGCTGCAGAGGCCGTCCAATTCGCGACCCACGCCGATCATGGGGGCGAAGTGGCAATCGGGGCCGCTGGGATCCGGCTCGGCCATCAGCATCTTGATATTCCGGTGGACTACATCCGCCGCTTGGTAGCCGAAGATCCGTACTGCCGCAAGATTGATCGAAACGATGGTTCCGCTGCCATCGAGGGTGATGATGCCGTCTTGAACATTGTCCAGAATGGCTCGCAGCCGTTCGTCGGCGTCCTTAAGATCGCTCTGGATCCTGACCCTGTCGGTCACGTTCGACGCGAACTTGACTACCTTCATGGGAACGCCGTTCGGCCCCAGGATCGGGTTGTAACTGGCTTCGATCCAGACTTCATTACCGTGCTTAGCAATACGAGAGAATAGCCCGGCCTGGTAATGGCCGGCTCTCAGTTCCTCCCAAAACTTCCTGTACTCGATGCTTTGCTTGTATTCCTTCGTGACGAAGACACTGTGGTGTCTATCTGTTAATTCAGCGTCCTGGTAACCGAACGCACGCAGATAGTTATCGTTCGCCTTGATGATCGTTCCATCCATACGAAATTCGATCATCAGCTGAGACTGATTGATGGCCTCGATCTGTCCCCGGTAATTGGCTGCTTCGTCTTTGGTCTCTCGCTGTGCTCTAGCCAGAGAGTCGAGCAGGTGCAGGATGTTCCTGGCAGTCTCCGGGACCGCCCTGGCGAACAGAATCGCTACCGGAAGCGATACTGCTGCGCACGCTACTTTGAATGCAGCTGCCAGCGGATAGACTGGCCGCCATATCGTAACGATCTCCATTCCATGAGTGAGGCCGCATGCGAGGATGAACAGGCCGAATCCGATGAGGATCCAGAGGTACTGATGAAGTACCGCGATGCGACGCAGCTTGCCGGCCAACCAGAAGAGGCAACCGAACAGCAAGGCATAGGAAACGGCAATCAGGCCGTCCGCCAGGGCGTTTGTCCAAATCAGCGCGGGCTTCGCCAGATAACAATAGCGGTGCGGCAAGTAATTCGCCGAGAACAGCGACGATAGAGCACCCGATCGCGCGAGGGCTAGAAGCCCCAGGACACCAGCGACGCCGAAGCCGATCCGTTTTTTCAACCCGTACCGCCGCTGTGGAGAGACACTTGATCTCTTTAGCGGCAGAACGGAAGGCTGAAATATTAGCCTCTGGGGGGATTGACAAATTGAGAATTGCCTTGGCCGAAGCTCAGGCACGAGGAGACTCAAGCTCCTGACCGTCCCGGGCGTTGCCGGGACGCTCTCCCACAATTGAATGGTAGGCACGAGGAGACTCGAACTCCTGACCTCTACCGTGTCAAGGTAGCGCTCTAACCAACTGAGCTACGCGCCTGCGCCGAGCATCTCGCTATCATACCAAAAGCTCATGTACCATCAGGAATCTGGGCTGCTGGCCATGAAGATCGGAATGACTTGCTGAAAGAATTACGTGCAGCTCCCAACCTGCTTACTTTTCTCCGCTTGTGCCTTATACCCTTTCTGGTCATCGCGGTTCTCGAGTCCCACTACCAAACCGCGCTTTGCCTCTTCGTGGTCGCCGGACTCAGCGATGGCCTCGATGGCCTGGCCGCAAGAATGCTTAAGCAGCAAACCCAGATCGGCCAGTACCTCGATCCCGTGACCGACAAGCTTCTGCTCAGCACCCTGTTTCTGGTTCTCATGCACCAGGGGCTCGTGCCCCGGCGCGTCACGGTGCTGGTTTTTAGCCGTGACCTGGGCATTCTCATCGTCGCCGCGCTACTCTATATCAGCCTCGGCATGCGCGACTTCCGCCCCAGCATCTACGGCAAAGCAAGTACTTGCGCCCAGATCCTGGCGTTGCTCGCGGTCCTGCTCTGCGAAATCTATCCCCCCGTACCGCTGGTCATGCTGCGCACCTTTGCCCTCGATGCCACCGCACTGCTTACCATCGTCTCCGCCTTGCATTACGCCTGGCGTACGGCCCGGCGGCTCGCCATTGCCGAAGCTCACTAGATCTCCGCCGACGCGGCAAAGGGTTTGAAAAATTCGCTTTCAATGACAAACTATTGCCAGCACTAGGCTCGCGGTTTAACTTTACTGAAACAGTTCATGGCTCGGGTCCAAAACACCCGCTCGGGTAGAACTGCGGTTTTTACGAAGGCCCCCAATGTCTGAGACGATCCAAGCACGAGTTCTTCGCGTGATTGCTACTACCCAGAGAATTCCCCTCGAGAAGGTCAAGCCCGACAGCACCTTCGAAGAGCTGGGCATCGATTCGATGGACAGCATCAATATCCTCTTCGACCTTGAAAGTGAGTTCGATATCGAGATCAAAGACGAGGACGCAAAGAAGATCCAGACCATTCGCGAAATGATTGACGGGGTCACCTACCTGGTAGATTCCAAACAAAACCCCCAAGCCGCAACCGAATAAGTTTGTTACCCTCGGTCCAGCAACAGTCCTCTATGAAAATGGTGTAGATGCGAGTTGTCATATCAGGAATGGGCGTGATCAGCGCCCTGGGCCTCGACCAGCAGGAGTTCTGGCAGGCACTCGTCAGGGGTCAATCTGGAATCGGGCCAATCCCTCCCGACGTCGGACCTGTTCCCGAAATGGGCATGAATCAGGTCCGTTTCAAGAACGGCGCCGCGGTGATCGGCTATAACGCCGAAACCTACTTTCCCCGCAAGACCCTAAGCTTCATGGACCGCTTTGCGCAGTTTTCTGTCATCGCTGCCCGCGAGGCCGTGACCATGGCCGGAATCGAATGGAACGACGAGTTGCGCGAGAGTGCGGCCATCATCACCGGTTCCTGCATGGGCGGCAGATTTACTGAAGAAGTCGGGTATTGGGAACTCTTCCACCATGGCAGGCATCGCGTCCACCCGCTGACCATCCCGCTGGGAATGAGCAACGCCGGCGCCAGCCACATTTCCATGGAGTACGGCCTGCATGGTCCCGCGTATACCATCTCCACCGCCTGTTCTTCCTCCGCGCACGCCATCGGCAACGCACTGTGGATGGTGCGTTCCGGGGCTGCTCCGCTGGCCATTGCCGGAGGCAGTGAAGCGCCGCTTTTCCTGGGCGGATTGAAGGCCTGGGAGGCGATGCGCGTGGTCAGCCCCGACACCTGCCGCCCTTTTTCTGCTAACCGTTCGGGAATGATTCTGGGGGAAGGCGCGGCCATGATGGTACTGGAGCCACTCGAACGCGCGCTGGCGCGCGGAGCCAAGCCGCTGGCTGAGATCGTGGGCTTCGGCATGTCGGCGGATGCGTGCCACGTTACCCAACCTTCCGCCGAAGGCGCCGTGCGGGCGATTCGCTCCGCGCTGCGCGATGGCGGATTAGTTCCAGAGCAGGTGGGTTACATCAATGCCCACGGAACCGCTACCGAGGCCAATGACCGCATGGAGGCGGCCGCCATCCACACGGTCTTCGGTTCTCGTGCCACCGCGCTCCCCGTCAGTTCGACCAAGTCGATGCACGGCCATACGCTGGGTGCCGCTGGAGCGATCGAAGCGGTGGCCGCGGTGCTGGCCCTGGGCAACGGCATCCTGCCCCCCACCATGAATTTCGCCGAGGCAGATCCGGAGTGTGAGCTGGACGTTATTCCTAACCAGGCCCGCGCCGCGGAGGTCGAAGTTGCTCTGTCGCAATCCTTCGCCTTTGGCGGGTTGAACGCCGTGCTGGCATTCCGCAAGTGGCATTGATCTTCTGCCGCCGATGTCGACTCAACGGCGCCTCTGAAGGGTACGGCCTTCAGGGCCGTACATCACCGCTTTTAAAATGACTTCGGCTTTACAGGCTGCGGAAAGGGTCTGCGTGAGTCCCGAAGGGACGGTCTGAAAGTAGCCCAGGACGCAGTCCTGGGTAGACCCTGAAATCCCTGTAGCCATTGTTCAGTCGTCCCTGACGGGACTGTTCGGATCACAGATGTTTCCCAGGACTGCGTCCTGGGCTACTTTCAGACCGTCCCTTCGGGACTCACGCAGATTTTTTCCGCAGCCTGTAAAGCCGCTGAGGGATCGCGTTTCCCTTCGAGCCGCATTTTTGTGCCGCCAGGGTGGCGACTTAAGGCGCATAGGGCGCTTAAGGCGCATACTTTCCCCCGCGCCGCATCCCGGTGCAATGGAGGTATCTGTCCTCTCTTTTCTGTTAACTCGTCGACTGGTCAGCGGCTGCTCTAGTTGCGAGCCATCTTTTCGAAGACATCGAGCGCGTATTCCAGGTCGGCCTGGGTGTGCGCGGCGGTAACGCAGAGCCGGAGCCGCGCGGAATCCTGCGGAACCGCAGGAAAGAGCACGGGCGTAGCCAGGATGCCATGGTCGCGGAGTCGCCTCGCGAACAGGCCGGTGGTCGTCTCGTCGTTGAGGATGACCGGAATGACCGCCGTCTCCGACAACCCAGTGTCATACCCGAGGGAGCAGAGACCGCTGCGCAGAAAGTCCGCGTTGTGCTTGATTTTGGCCACCCGCTCAGGCTCATCCTTCAAAATAGCCAGCCCCTCACGGATCGCGGCTACCGCAGCCGGACTCAAGGCCGCGGAGAAAATAAACGGCGATGCCGCGTGCTGAAAGTAAATCGCAAGTTCCTGTGAAACAGCCGCAAAGCCGCCAGTCGAGGGAATCGACTTGGCCAGCGACCCGGTCCAGATGTCTACCTCTTCCGTGGGGATGCCAAAGTGCTCATCGGTACCGCGGCCACAGGCTCCCAGCACGCCGGAGGCATGCGATTCGTCGACCAGCAGGAAGAATCCAAATTCCTTCTTGACCTCGAGGATCTCGGGCAGGTGGCAAACGTCTCCGTCCATGGAAAAAACGCCGTCGGAGATGACCAGGGTACGGTTCGCCGAGGACCCGTTTTGCAGTTCCTGGCGCAAGGATGAGGCATCGTTATGGCGGAATCGCTGCAACTGCACCCCGGCGAAGCGGCAGGCATCCGTAAGGCTGCGATGGCAAAGCGAATCCATGATCACGCGATCCGCCGGGCCCAGCAGCGCGCCCAGCACGGCCACATTTGCTAAGTAGCCTGAGCTGAAGGTGATGGCCGCTTCGGTTCCCTTGTAGGCGGCAAGATCCCGCTCCATGAGGACATGCTGGTCGGTGGTTCCGGTAAGCAGCCGGGCTCCGCCGGTACCCGTGCCGTATTTCCTGATAGCTTCGATAGCGGCGGCGTCGATTCGCGGGTCGCCGATCAGTCCCAGGTAGTCATAGGACGACAGCATCAGCATGGAGTGGCCGTCCGCCCATACCCGGGGACCGGTCCTGTCCTTCTAAGGGGATCTGAAAAGGATAAGCATCGTTCTCGCAGGCATAAGCCGTCGTCTCGAAGAGCCGACGGGCCCGCGCGTCGATGAGGTCGTTTTTACGGAAGTTCCAGCGCTTATCTGCGCTGAAATATCCGTTAAAAGACTTACCGGAGGAAGAAGGAAATCCTGCTGTTCCGTGGTGAACTTGTGATTTCGTCTCTGTCGGAGTATCCATTGATTTAACTGACTATAGTGCAGGATTGGGGCATTGGGAAGTCCGTAGTTGCTGTCCCGGCACGGTTTAGAGCATTTCTTCCTGACGTGGATGCATCTTTTCGCCCGCCGCTTTGCCTGCGGCGAACCCCAAAGACACAAAAATGCTCTAATTGTCATAAGTATACCGAGTCAGGTATCCAGGAGTCGCATGTCGTCGATGGACCTGCACAATTCGGCCGCTCTTCTTAGCCCGCAGCCCGCCGTCTGCCTTCGCGACAAATTCGGACGCACCATTACCGATCTGCGCGTCTCCATAACCGACCGCTGCAATTACAAGTGCGTCTACTGCCGCACCGGTTCCCACGGCCCCCAGTTTGCCGAGTTGGTCATGCAGGATTACCTGCGACTGATCCGGGTTTTCGTCGGCCTCGGCATTCAGAAGGTACGCCTGACCGGGGGCGAGCCGCTGCTGCGCAAGGACATCATTTCACTGGTAACCCAACTGGCCGAGCTGCGCACCAACTCCTCGGAAAGTCCCCTGGACATTGCCATCACGACAAACGGACATCTTCTGGCCGGGATGGCGGCTCCGCTCGCTCGCGCCGGCCTAAGCCGGATCACTGTGAGCATGGACGCGGTCGACTCCGGCGACCTTTGCCCGTATCACCCGGGTGCCGGGCAGCTTCGAAAAGGTTCTGGCCGGGGTGCGTGCCGCCCAGCGTGCGGGGCTGGGCCCGGTCAAGGTGAATTGTGTGCTGTTGCGCGGCTTCAACGAAGACCAGATCGTTCCCTTTGCCCGATTCTCCCGGGACGAGGGCGTGATCGTCCGCTTTATCGAGTTCATGCCCCTCGAAGAAGACCGCTTGTGGACCCCTGAAGTGGTGGTTCCGTTGCAGGAGGTCGTAGCCAAGCTCAACAGCTTTCGCCCGCTGGTGGATCTGCCCGCCAACAACCCGGGCGAAACCGCCCGCCGCTATACCTTCGATGACGGGGTGGGAGAGATTGGCATCATCGCCCCCGTATCGCAGGCCTTCTGCGGAGCCTGCAGCCGTATCCGCCTCACCTCCGACGGCAAAATCCGCACCTGCCTCTTCTCTCACTTCGATCATGATCTCTATGGCGTGTTGGCTCGCGGCGGATCGGATGAAGATCTCGCAGCCTTCATTCAGAAGACGGTCGAGACCAAGGAGGCGCGCCACCATATCGGCGAGCCCGGCTTTCTGAAACCTTCACGCAGCATGGTCCATATCGGAGGATAGACGCAGCTAAAATCGCGGCTCTGTCTTGAGATGGTCGATGGCTCCTTCCCAGATCGTCCGCCATTGCCCAAAGACCTGAGGGTCTTTCACGACGTAGCGCGTGCGCTGACCTCCTCGCTCGACCTGGATTCGATTCTGGGCGCCATCATGCAGCAGATGGAGCAGTTTTTCGAGCCTGAATCCTGGTCGCTGCTGATCGTGGACGAAGAGAAGCAAAATCTCTATTACGCCGTCGCCGCCGGCAAGTCGTCCGGCGACCGCAATCTCCGTGTTGACATGGGTGAAGGGATTGCTGGCTGGGTCGCTCAGCATGGCGAGCCAGTGATCGTATCGGAACCCGGCAGCGACCCTCGTTTCGCCGTGCACGCTAACTCGGCTTCGGCCTCCTCGGTCCGATGTGCAATCTGCATACCCCTGCGCTCGCGGGATCGCACCCTGGGCGTAATCGAGCTGCTGAACTACCGCGCCTCCACGCTCACGGATGAGACCATGGCCTTTCTCCGGGTGCTGTGCGACTACGCTGCGATCGCTATCCAAAATGTGCGCGCCGTGGAGCGCATCCAGGAATTGACGATCACCGATGACTGCACCGGCCTGTTCAATTCGCGGCACCTGTTCTCCGTCACCGAAAGCGAGCTCGAGCGCTCGCGCCGCTTCAATCTTCCCTTCAGCCTGATCTTTATCGACCTCGACCACTTCAAGCGCGTCAACGACCTGTACGGTCACCTGACCGGCAGCCGGTTGCTGGCCGAGATTGCCAGGACCATCAAGCATAATGTTCGGGGTATCGATTCGGCCTTCCGCTACGGCGGAGACGAGTTTATTGTTCTATTGCCGCAGACGGGCAAGGATGCGGCCCTTGAGGTGACCCAGAGACTCTTGCACTCATTGCGCGATACGCGGTATCTGTTGTCGGAAGGATTGGAGCTGCGCATGATGGCCAGTTTCGGGATCGCCAGCTATCCGGAAGATGGCAGCTCGATCCAGGAGATCATCGGCGCGGCGGACGAGATGATGTACCTGGTGAAGAACTCCTCGCGCGGCAACATTGCCGTCGCCCAGCGCGGTTTCATTCAAGCATGATTAAACCAGAGGCTAAAAATAAAGATGGAGCAGCAGGGTAGACGTCTTCGTATGGGGATGGTTGGTGGCGGTGCGGGCTCTTTTATCGGTCCCGTCCATCGCATGGCGGCTGAGTTGGATGGAGCCATCGAATTGGTGGCCGGGGCCTTCAGTCAGGATCCGGAACGATCGCGCCAGGCAGGCGTGACCTACCGCATAAGCGCCGACCGCGCCTACGCGAATTATGCAGAGATGATGGAGCGCGAGAGCGAGCGCCGGAGCACGCACAACGACGCGATCGACTTCGTGTGCATCGTTACCCCCAATCATGTCCACCTGCCCATCGCGGTTGCCGCCCTGGAGCATGGCTTCCACGTGATGAGCGACAAGCCGGCCACGGCTACCCTCAAAGAGGCGCAGGCGTTGGAAGCGGTGGTCCGGCGCACCGGGCTGCTCTATGGGTTGACCTTCACCTACACCGGCTACCCATTGGTGCGTGAGGCGCGGCTGATGGCTCGCGGCGGTGAGCTGGGGAAAATTCGTAAAGCAGTGGTGCAATACTCGCAAGGCTGGCTGAGCACCTCGCTCGAGACCACCGGTCACAAGCAGGCCGCATGGCGATCGGACCCGGCGCAATCGGGCCTCGGTGGAGCGATTGGCGATATCGGCGTGCACGCGTTCAATCTGCTGGAGTACGTGAGCGGCCGTGAAGTCGTCGAGATCTGCGCTGACCTTAACTCGGTGGTTGGCGGCCGGTCGCTGGACGATGACTGCAACGTCCTGCTCAAGCTCGACAACGGAGCTCCGGGGGTTCTGTTTGTCTCCCAGATCGCTGCCGGCGATCGCAACGACCTGCAGCTTCATCTCTACGGCGAAAAAGGTGGACTCCACTGGTGCCAGGAGAATCCCAACTATCTGGATATGAACTGGGTAGGGAAGCCGAGTCAGACCCTGCACGCGGGTGGGGATTATCTGTCACCCTCGACGCGCGCCGACTTCCGTCTGCCTCTGGGCCATCCCGAGGGACTGGTGGAAGCATTTGCTAATATCTATCGCGACTTTGCAACCGCGGTTCGCGCGCGCTTCAGCGATCCGGCCGCGAAACTGAGCGACTTGGTTCCCGGCATCCGCGAGGGAGTGCGCAGCATGAATTTTGTGGAGCGGGCCGTGACCAACAGCCGCAAGGGATGGTGTCAACTATGAAAACCGTTAAGGGACCGGCGATCTTCCTGGCTCAATTTGCCGGCGACCAGAAACCCTTCAACAAATTGGAAGATATTGCCAGGTGGGCGGCGGGGCTCGGCTTCAAGGGCATACAGATCCCTAGCTGGGATCAGCGGCTCTTCGACCTCAAGCAGGCTGCCGAGAGCCAGGATTATTGCGACCAGATCCTTGGCATGCTGCATGGCCTGGGCCTTCAGTTGACCGAGCTCTCCACCCATCTGCAGGGGCAGCTGGTCGCGGTACATCCGGCCTACGATCTCCAGTTCGACGCCTTCGCGCCGCCGGAGATGGCAGGCCACCCGAAGGAGCGGCAGGAGTGGGCGACCCAACAATTGCTCATGGGAGCAAAGGCCAGCCGGAATCTGAAGTTGACTGCGCACGCCACGTTTTCCGGAGCGCTGGCTTGGCCATATATGTATCCCTGGCCTCAGCGGCCGGCGGGTTTGATCGACGAGGCCTTCGCCGAGCTGGCCCGCCGTTGGCGCCCGATTCTCGACGCCTTTGAAGAGTCAGGCGTGGATCTGTGCTTCGAAATCCATCCCGGAGAAGACCTGCACGATGGCGTCACCTTCGAACGCTTCCTGGCTGCGGTCGGGGGGCATCCTCGGGCGAACATTTTGTTCGATCCCAGCCATTTCGTGCTGCAGCAGCTCGACTATCTTGCCTTCATCGATATCTACCATCAGCGCATCCGCGCCTTCCATGTGAAGGATGCGGAGTTCAACCCCAGCGGGCGATCGGGCGTGTATGGCGGATATCAGGACTGGATCGACCGTCCCGGGCGTTTCCGCTCATTGGGTGATGGACAGGTCGACTTCGGCGGCATCTTCAGCAAGCTGGCGCAGTATGACTTTCCTGGCTGGGCGGTCATGGAGTGGGAATGCGCTCTGAAGCATCCGGAAGATGGAGCACGCGAGGGAGCGCCCTTCATTCGCGATCACATTATCCGGGTGACGGAGCGCGCCTTCGATGACTTTGCCGGCGCGCAGGCTGATCGTGAAACCAATCGGCGGTTGCTCGGCCTCTGAGGCTCTTATGCCTTTCCGGGCGCGCAAAAAGCCAGAGCCGCTTGACGAGGCTGCTCTCTATCAGTACGCCGTCGCCGCGCTCGCGCGGCAAATGCGCACCGTGGCTGAACTCAAACGCCTGATGAGCCGCCGGGTCGAGGCTGGAGAGACGGGAGAGGTTAAGATGGCGGCCGTGGTGGCTCGCCTTTTGGACCAGCACTATCTCGACGATCCCGCCTTCGCCTCCACCTACACTCGCCTGCGCCAGGAAAACCAAAGCTTCGGCAAGCGCCGGGTGCAACAGGAGCTGACCCGCAAGGGTGTCCATGCGGAGTTGGTTGCGAGTACCCTCGAAAGCGCCTACGAGCAGGTAAGCGAAGAGGATCTGGCACGCCGCTACGTCGCCCGCAAACGGATTGAGAAGCCGAAAGACGATAAGCAGACAGCGCGCCTGATTCGCCGCCTGGTAGGTGCGGGCTTTTCCTTCTCCATCATCTCCAAGCTGCTCAAGAGCTGGGACATCGATTGCAGCGAAGCCGACCTGGTTATGCCCGAGGAT
>CAWCKO010000014.1:0-99544 GCA_963796145.1 uncultured Acidobacteriaceae bacterium
AATCTCGCGGCCTCTCTTAGGTGATCGGCGCAGGATTGAATAGAGCAAACTCATTGTGCAGACCCCAATGGTCGGCCCAGGTTTGTTTACGGCCGCTTGCCACATCAAGAATCATGCGGAAAATCTCCTCACCAACCTGCTGGATTGTTGCTTCCCCGGTGGCGATGCGGCCGGCATCGATATCGATCAGGTCGGACCACCGTTCCGCCAGCGCGCTTCGGGAAGCCACCTTGATCACGGGAGCCATAGCAAGTCCATAGGGAGTTCCGCGTCCGGTGGTGAAGACATGCATGTTCATCCCTGCGGCTAGCTGCAAGGTTCCGCAGACGAAGTCACTGGCCGGTGTGGCCGCAAAAATGAGCCCCTTCCTCGTGACGCGTTCTCCTGGACCAAAAACACCGGCCAGCGGGCTGCTGCCTGCTTTTGCCGCCGAGCCCAGCGCCTTCTCAACAATATTCGTCAGCCCTCCAGTCTTGTTTCCCGGCGTTGGATTCGCGCTTCGATCGGCCCCGCCGTGTTGCAGGTAAGCGTCGTACCAGGCCATTTCGCGAATCAGGTCGCGCGCAACCTCTTCGTTGGCCGCACGCGCGGTGAGCAGATGAACGACATCGCGGACCTCGGTTACTTCTGAAAACATCACGGTGGCGCCGGCACGCACTAACAGGTCCGCCGCATAGCCCACGGCGGGATTGGCCGTCACTCCGGAGAATGCATCGCTCCCCCCGCATTGCAACCCCACCACCAGATCCGCCGCCGGCCGGGTTACGCGGGTTCGAGCATTTAGCTGGATCAGCCGCTTTTCTGCCATCTCCATAATGGCCGTGATCATGTCGCCAAAGCTGCGGTGCTGCTCATCCTGCAAGCGGATGACGTAGGGCACGGCAGACAATATCGGAAGGCTGCTTGGCGGGCAGCATCTGCGCAGGCTGCAGTTTTTCGCAGCCCAGGCTGACCACCATCGGGGCCCCTCCCAGATTTGGATTCAGACTCAGATTGCGCAGGGTGCGAATGGGAATTTCGGATCCAGGAGCATTGATCGCGATCCCGCATCCGTAGGGATGAGTGATCGCAATCACATCGTCAACGTTCGGATAGCGCGGAAGGATCTCGGAGCGGATGCGCTTGACGGCAAATTCTACCGTGGCCGAGACACACTGCACAGTAGTTGCAATGCCGAGGACGTTCTTCGTTCCGACGGAACCATCCTGGTTGAGAAAACCCTCGAAGGTATATCCCTCAAGTGGCGGCAGCGGATCCGGCACGGCGGTTGCCAGGGAGAGCCTATCGAGCGGCGGGGGCGCCGGCAAACTCATGACTCCCTCGTGCACCCAGCTGCCTTTCGCGATCGGGACTTCAGCAAATCCGATGACGACGCCGTAGCGGACGATAGGAGCGCCTTTCGCGATGGCAGACAAGGCCACCTTGTGTGCTTCCGGAATCGCATCGAGCAGTGCCGGGCCGTTGTCGAGTTGCGTCCCGGCGGGCAGTCCACCTTCATTCGCGATGATGGCCACGTTATCGTGGGGATGGACCTGGATGCACAGGGGACGCAATCTACCGTTGCTGGACATGTGATTCTTCCACTTCTACTGCACCCTCCCTTTTATCATGGACGCGAAGTTCGTCTCTTCTCACTTCTCCTGTACCTTGCCATGCTCGAGCATGATGATGGGCGCTCCGCCGGCAACCTTCACGGTAAAGGCATGCCTGGTCACGATTGCATCGCTGATTGTCATTCCCTTCTCCGCGGTGATGTCGACGTTCGTCAGAGTGATCGACGTGATTGGACTTTCCGGCAGGCCGACGATGAATCCGGCGATTTTGGCGCCGGTTGCCTTCAGGTTCTCGATGCGGATGTCGTGAAAATGCGGCGTTAGCCGCGTTCTGGGCTGTGCCGAGTCCTGGTCTGGAATTCGCGGATAGTATTCGGTGATAAGAATGGGCGTAGCCACGTCTTGCATGGTCAAATCACGAAAATCAAGATTGCCGATATCTCCGCCTCGATCGCGATTCGATTTTACCCGCACCCCGTTGGCAGTGCCCTGAAAATGCACGCGGGCCACGCGAACGTTTTGCACCCCACCTGAGACCTCGCTGCCAATGGACATGCCATGCCCGTGAAGAAAGTTACAGTCGATAACGGTAATGTCGGTGCTGGGATCGTCTGGTCCCAATGAACCTGGCTGACCCGATTTGATGGCAATATTGTCGTCACCGACATCGATGGTCATGTGTGAGATGGTGACGTGATGAGACGAGAAGGGATCCACGCCATCGGTGTTCGGCGAACGCTCAGGCGCAAGGATCCTGCCGTCGCGAATAGTCACGTCGTCGGAGTAGTAAAGCGTAACCTGCCATGAGGCGGAGTTCTGGATCGTGATTCCCTCGATCCGAATATGTTTTGAGTGATCGATCAATATCAGCCGAGGGCGTTTTGCCGCGACGTAGTCCGGAGAGTTCTTGTGGGCGCGTACCTCGGCCCACCACGGCTGGCCGGCGCCATCGATCGTCCCGCCGCCGCGGATGGTGACGTACTGAGCATCGGTGGCTCTGATTAATGGCTGAACCGCGTCCTCCCGCAGCACCGTCCATTGGGAGTAGTCGCTTTTATCCTGGCTGCCCAGCAGCGTTGCTCCGGGTTCGACATCGAGCGCGATGTGGCTCTTCAAGACGATGGGGCCGGTAAGAAAGGTTCCCTTTGCCAGAAGCACCGTACCGCCGCCCTTGCGGGCGCAGTCATCGATGGCTTGCTGCAGTGCAGCTGTGTCTTTGGTTTTTCCGTCTGCTTTGGCGCCATAGGCGAACGCATCACAGACGGTGGCCGCATTTGCCGCCAGGCTGGCGCTCAGGGCCACGATCGCCGCACAGACCATTCCCTTACTGTGCCTCAGACAAGCCTCCTTTCCCCATCTTGCCGGTCTTTACTTGAAAACTTTCCCGGTGACAGAATAGTGCACGATAACTACCTCGGAAATCCTCAGCTGGATATATAGTTTGTGGGTATCGGTAAGCCAGTTCTAAAGGAGAAGGATGAACAGCAAGATGACACGCCGTGACGCGCTCAAGCTGGGAACAAGCACCGCAATTTCGGCCGCGGCCACTCCATTGCTGTCCTCGTCGATCGCCAGATCTGGCCGCTACGCCTGCTTCCTCTGACGAAATCTGTTTCATGCGTGCCGTCGACATGGTGGGCGCGATCCGCGCGAAGAAACTTTCTGCGCGCGAAGTCATGCAGGCGCACCTGAAGCAGATCAGCCAGGTGAATGCAAAAGTCAATGCGGTGGTAACCCTGGTGGACGAGGACCATTTGATGGCGCAGGCCGCTGCGGCGGACGAGGCGCTCGCCAACGGCAAATGGCTCGGCCCTCTCCATGGTTTACCGGTCGCTGTCAAAGATCTGCATGAAACGAGTGGCATTCGCACTACCTATGGCTCTCCGTTACAAAAGAACAACGTGCCGGATTTCGATTGCCGAGTGGTGCAGCGGGAGAAAGAGGCAGGAGCGATCGTGCTCGGCAAGACAAACGTGCCTGAATTCGGACTCGGTTCGCAGACCTTCAATCCGGTCTTCGGCCCTACGCACAATCCTTACGATACGACAAAGACATGCGGCGGAAGCACTGGCGGCGGTGCGGTCGCGGTCGCATGTGGGATGGCTCCGCTGGCCGATGGCAGCGATATGGGAGGCTCGCTGCGCAATCCTCCCAACTTTTGCAACGTGGTGGGCATCCGCCCCTCGCCGGGTCGAGTGTCCAACGTGCCTACCAACCTGGGTTGGTTTACGCTTTCGGTTCCCGGTCCTGTGGCTCGTAATGTCACTGACTGTGCCTACTTCTTGAGCGTGCTCGCCGGCTACGACCACCACTCACCCATCTCCATTGAAATGTCAGGCGCTCCGTTTGCGCAGCCTCTGGGTAACCGAAGCTTCAAGGGAGTACGGGTAGCGATGTTCAAGGATATGGGATTGCCGTGGGAGCCTGAGGTGAAGAGCGCGGTGCAGGCGCAGCGCAAGGTCTTCGAATCGCTGGGATGCATTGTCGTAGACGCCGAACCTGATTTCACCGATGCGAACGAAGCCTTTCTGGCGTGGCGGCACTGGTCGGTCGAACTGAGCTTCGGCGATTTGTTAGCCACGCATGGTGACCAGCTCAACGAATACATTCACTGGCACGTTGAAGAAGGGCGCAAGCTTACCGGCCCTTACTTGTCTCGTATCGAGGCTAAGCGTACTGCGCTCTACCAGCGTTTGTGCAACTTCAAAGGAGAGTACGAGTTTTTTATTCTGCCCGTGAACCAGGTGCTTCCCTTTGACGTGAACACCCACTATCCAACCGAAATTGCCGGTGTGAAGATGGAAAATTACATCGCCTGGATGAAGTCTGCGTATTACATCTCGACGGCCGGAAACCCGGCGATGTCAGTTCCCTGCGCGTTTTCTTCAAGTGGGCTTCCGATTGGCATTCAGATCGTTGGCCGTCATCACGACGACTGGGGCGTGCTGCAATTGGGCTACGCGTTCGAACAGGCCACGAACATCGGTAGGCGTCGTCCGGTAGTTGTTTAGCAAGTACCCTAGAAACTCTGATGGGTGCCCCACGTTCCCCCGGATTTCCTGTGAGGTTTGGTGGAATCACGGAACTTCATGCGGCTTTCCTTACAGAAAGCCGCACACGTGGCTGTCAGATAGTGCCGCGTACAGGAAATCCGGGTCGCCCCAGCGTACGTGGGACGAAAAAGATGGGGCGAAGCGCCTCCATCGTTCTTAGAAAGTACGGTTGGCCCTGGCAGCAAAAGCATTGGAAAAAAATCATAATCGGCCCACGTACGCTCGAGCGAACGTTGATTGGATAAGGAAAAAGGCTTCAGCGATCCTAGAGAGAGTCTTGAGGGTGGGACCGAGAGACTCTGGGATCAGGAGAAGCCTTATGAAGATTATAGGATGTGATTTTCACCCTAGCTTTCAACAGATAGCGATTTGCGACCTGGAGACGGGAGAAGTCCAGGAGCGGAAGTTGAGTCACGCCGACGGTCAGGCAGAGCGGTTCTATCGGGAGTTGGGCGAGCCGGCGTTAATCGGGATCGAGGCCACTGGAAATAGCCAGTGGTTCCTCGATCTGGTGCAGCGGATGGGCCATGAGATACGGGTAGGGGATGCGGCCAAGATCCGCGCCAGCTATGTGCGCAAGCAGAGTACCGACAAGCGGGACGCGGGTCATATTTTGAAGCTGCTGTTAGAGAAACGGTTTCCCCAGTTGTGGACGCCGAGCGCGGCGGTGCGGGACCAACGGCAGTTGCTGCGCCACCGGGACAAGCTGGTCGAGATCCGGACCAAGGTGAAGAACAGCCTGCAGCACCTGGCGCTGAACCGGGGGATGCAGAAGAAGAGCCGGCTGTGGACGCGCCAGGGGATGGAGCAGTTCCAACAGTTGGCGATGCCGGGCTGGGCGGGGACGCGGCGGGAAGACTTGTTGCAGCTGCTCAAGGAGTTGAACCGCCAGATCGAGCCATTGGATCAAGCCGTGAAGCAGGCCGCCGAACAACATCCCCAGGCCAGTTGCTGATGACCCAGCCTGGAGTGGGACCGGTGACAGCGCTGGCTTTTGTGCTGACCATCGGGGATGTGGCACGCTTTGCTGGTAGCAAGCAGCTCACCAGCTATCTGGGCCTGGTTCCGAGCGAGCACAGCTCGGGCAGCAAGCGCTGGCTGGGAGCCATTACCAAGCAAGGCAACCGCTTTCTACGCAAGCTGCTGGTGGAAGCAGCGCAGACCACAGTACGCAAGGATGAGGGTTTTCGCAAAGAGTATCAACACCGTTGCCGTCGTCGCCCTAAGGGAGTAGCCAAGGTGGCGGCGGCACGCAAGCTGGCTGTGCGACTCTACTGGATGCTACGTAGCAATGTCAGCTATCCGGAGATCGCTCATATCGAGAGCAACCCGCGGGTGCCCCTGGGAGATGTTTAGCCCGTAACTTTGATTAGGTGCTCTCGCATCCAGACCGGTCTATGCAGAAGACGGCGCAAGCGCCTTGGAAAACACCTCCGGTGTTTCCCACTTCCGCACAGACTCGGCGGCTGGATGTCCGTATAGAAGAATCATGATAGTAGTTTCGGTCGTATCGATGGTTCGGTGGAGCGATCCACCAGAAAAGTTGATTCAGCGGTGATATCCCAGAGGTCTCGGTCCCAGACTCTCTCTGATGGCCAAACAAAGCGGTGCTCCGCACCGCACAGGATATCTTCGCCCTTGACAAAGCCTTTTTCCTTATCGAGGGGCACCCGTCAATTCCTGTTTAGACCGGTCGAAAACACGATCATGGGTTGATTGAGACGCAGGATGTCCGGACGGATACGGCATCGATAAAGGCCTGATCCTCATGCGCATTGGAACTAGCCGCGACTGCGAGCGATTGGCGATGCGCTTCCGATCGGAAGGCTCGGGAGCGTACATCCGGCACCCAGATCTGGATGGGCCGAAGGCCCTGCTTGCGCAGACGTTAGGATGCTCCTGCAGCTGACGCGCGAGGACTTGGGTTTTGAGGTCGAAGTCACGGGACCTTTCGGATCTGGTTATATGTAACTTTAACAGAGGAACGTTGATTGTTGCGCGAGGCTACCTCAGCAGGAAATAGCACACGCCCGACGGTCGCAAGCAGCAGTAATGAGATGATGCGTGGATCGCTCACCGCGGTGACCGGTCCTTTGAGAAACGCGAGCGGGTGATCCCAACAGACCTTTGATACTTCGGCCTCATCCATAGCCGGCGTCAACAAGCTGGTCACCACGTAAATGGCCACGCAGACCGCGGCAATGATGGGCCCAGCGAGCATGAACGGAATGCCCAGACCCTGCACCGGATCGGTTACGAAACCACCGAAATCTGTGAGTCGCGAGGAGGGCAGGAACCATCTGCCTGTACTCGGCAGATCGACCAGGAAATAGATGACGCCCAGGAGCGAGCCAAAATAGAGGGTGGCCATGGCCGCTTGTTTGGTCCCGCGCTTCCAAAGGACGCCGAGCACAAAGACCGTGGTCACGGCGGGCGCAAAGGTCATAGGGATTTTGTTGACCGCCTCGAAGATGGTGCCGAACTGGTCGCCCTGCGTGGACCACAACATCGCCAGCACCATGATCACGCCCGTGGTGATCCGCCCCACTCGAACCACGCGCGCATCCGTCGCTTGCGGATGCAGGCGCTTGACCACATCGATGGAGATGAGCGTGGCGCAGCTATTGAGCGCCGCGGCCATGCAACTCATCAGCGCTGCCGCCAGACTGGCGGCGATCAATCCGCGCACTCCAACCGGGATGAGGTATGTGATCAGCAGCGGCAGCATGGTGTTGTAATCCGGACGGCCGGTCCCGGCCACATTGGCCAGATGGATCGCGCCCCTTTGCCAAAGCACGTAGCCGATGACGCCCGGGAACACCATGAGAAAGACCGGCGAAAGCTTAAGAAAACCTGCAAACAGCGCGCCGTTTTGCCCATCCTTCAAGGTGTGCGCACCCAGCACGCGCTGGACGTGGGTCTGGTCCGCACACCAGTACCAGATACCGAGAATGGGATAGCCAAGCAGAACCGCCAGCCAGGAGAACTCGCTGAGATGCCCCTGGGCGTTGATGACCGGCTGCAACATGTGCAGTTGTCCGGGAGCGACGGCGTGTTGGAAGGTCGCCAGATTATGCACGCCTACGCGCGGGCAGTGCGCGGACCCCAAGGATGGTGGTCAGGGTGGCGCCGCCCAGCAGCAGCACGACCTGGATGCTCTCCGTCATCACCACTGCCTTCAGGCCGCCCAGGGCTGCGTAGGTGACGGTAAACAGCGACAGTACAAGGATGGTGGCAAACATAGGTACGCCGAGGAGACTCTCGAAGACCTTTGCGGCCGCAAAGAGGCTGATGCCGATGTGAATCAGGAGTGCGCCAAGAATCCCGATCACGGCAAGAAACGTGCGCGCTGCAGGACAGTAGCGGCGTTCCATGAACTCCGGCAGCGTGGCCACGCCGGAGTTGATATAGAACGGGGCAAACATCAGCGCCAGCAGGATAAGGATGAAGCATGCCATCCACTCGAAATTGCCGATGACCAAACCGTCTCTTGCGCCGCCGGCCGCGTAGCCGACCAGGTGGATGGTTGAAATATTTGACGTGAACACGGCCGCGCCCACGGTGAACCAGCCGAGTGACTTATTAGCCAGAAAATATTGCTGCGAAGAAGCGTTCCGCCGGTAGCCAACCTTGATACCGAAGGCAGTAATGCCGACCAGGTACACAGCGATGACGATGGCGTCGATCGGAGATATGGCCATGCAGCTAAGGCTGGATCTGGACTTTCAGGGATAGGGATTTGTCCGCGGCAAACTGCAGGGCTTTCACCGAGTCTTCCAGGGAAAAGACATGGTTGATCAGAGGTTGCACGTTCACCCGCCCGGCTGCCACTAACCGAATCGCCTCATCGAATGTGTCACCGTAGCGCATCGATCCGCGGAAGTTAATTTCGCGCACCATGAGCTGGTTCACGGGTATTGGAATGTCCGCGGTGCCCACCGTGCCGATCTGCACGATGGTGCCGCCGGGGCGCACCAGGTCAAACGCCGCACGCAACGCCGGTGGCGCGCCCGAGGCCTCAAAAATCATGTCGAAGCCCAGGCCGGTCAGCTCGCGCACCTTGTCGCGCAAATCGCGCGCAGTGGGATCGAGAGCCACGTCGGCGCCCAGCTCGATCGCCTTATTGCGACGGGCAGAAACAATATCGCTGACTGCGACCGGAACCGCACCGAAGGCGCGCGCCGTCATCGCCACCAGCAGCCCGATCGTCCCTCCACCAGTCACGAGCACGCGCTTGCCCGATACCGTGCCGGCGCGTTTCACCGCGTGCAGGGCGACGGAAAGTGGCTCCATCATGGCACCGATACCATCATCCATATCCGCAGGCAGCAAATGACATTGATCCGCGCGGACGGTAACGAATTCGGCAAGAGCGCCATCGGTTGGTGGGGTAGTGCTGGCGCTGCCCAGCATAATGGTTTTTCGACAGAGATTGATTTGACCGCCCTTGCAGTAGGCGCAAAAACCGCATGAGCGCGCAGGATTCACCGTGACCCGCTGGCCAATCTTCACCGTCTCGACGTCGCCGGCAACGGCGGCGACTTCAGCGGTAAACTCGTGGCCGAGGATGAACGGGCGGTCGGGCACAAAGGTGGCGTTGTGTCCGTGCTCGTAATAGTGCAGGTCCGTGCCGCAAATGCCAACGCGGCGGCTGCGCAACAGCACCATGCCCGGACGCAGCTCCGGCTGGCGATAGGGCTCGATGCGTATGTCTTTTGCACCGTGGAGTACCGCAGCTTTCATTCTCATGCCTCGATCTGATAGAAACGGGCGCAGTTTTCACCGAGAATTGCGGCTTGCGCTTCCGGCGAAAATTTCTGCAGGTAATCCATCACGATCTTCATGACCACCCGGTACTCGCCCGACAGCGTGCAAACCGGCCAATCGGAACCGATCATGAGCCGGTCGGCGCCAAATGCCTCGACGGCCACGTCCATGTAGCGGTGAAAGTCACCTGGAAGCCATTGCTTCCATCTTGTTTCCGTCACCATGCCTGAGAGCTTGCAGGAAACGTTGGGAAACTTCGCCAGTTGGTGCAGATCCTCCTGCCAGGGAGAAACCAATCTCTCAGCGATTTTGGGTTTGGCGATGTGATCGAGCACAAACGGCTGCTCGGGGAACTCTTCCACCAGCTGCGCCGCAACCGAAAGGTGCTTGGGAAAGAGCAGCAAATCGTAAGCCAGATTGAATTCACGCAGCCGCGAGATGCCGCGGCGAAACTCCGGTCGCAGCATAAAGTGGTCATCCGGTTCGTCGTGGACTATATGGCGTACGCCGACGAGCTTTGGGTGGCTCGAAAACCTCTGCAGCTGGTCGGGTAGTTGTTCTGAGCGCAAATCCACCCAGCCGACGACACCTTTAATGAATTCGTGCTCTTCGGCGAGTTCCAGTAACCACCGTGTCTCTTCCAGATTTTGCCGCGCCTGCACCGCAACGCAGCCGTCGAAGTGAATGCCGGCTAGCAGCGGCTCCAGATCCTGAGGTAGAAAGGCATGTTTCAGTATCCCCATCTGGTCGGTCATCCAGGTGTGCTCGTTGGGGCTGTAATGCCAGAAATGCTGGTGGGAATCGAGTCGCATTGGCGTCTGAAATGATGAACCATTGAGCTCAGAGTTGGCAAGGGAGTCGCTCTCGGGTAGGTCCGGGCTTTTAGCCTGCGGAAAGAGCCTGCGTGAGTCCCGAAGGGACAGGCTGAAGTAACCCAGGACGCAGTCCTGGGGAAATCTCAGGGATCCGAACAGTCCCGCCAGGGACGGCTGAACAATGGCGACAGGGATTTCAGCCGTCCCTGACGGGACTCGGTCCGTTTTGGTCGGGACTATCCAGGACTGCGTCCTGGGCTACTCTCAGCCTGTCCCTTCGGGACTTCGGGACTCACGGAGGCTTTTTCCGCAGGCTAAAAGCCCGGACCTGCCCGAGAGCGACTCATTCCGCAGCCTGCTGGAGCCCCAAGTGTTGTTGCGTAAATCGAATGGCTAAAAGAGATTTGTGTGAGAACCATGTGGTTTTGAAGCGGCCTGGGTTCTATTGGTTCAGCCATTTATTTCCCCCGCTAGGTGCCTTTCTGGATTGGGGCAAAGGTGCAATCATGGGGCTGCTCAAAAAGAGGATTCGAAATGAAGAGAATTGTTTTGACCTTGCTTCTCAGCGGCCTTGCGCTACTGTCGGTCGGACTCTATAGCCAACAGAGTCAGCCAACACGAATCGGGATGCTGATCGGCATCAAGCCCGATCGGATAGCCGCCTACGAAGCTCTTCATGCGGCTTCAAACCCGGGCGTTCGTGACTTGCTCGACAAATACCACATGCATAACTTCTCGATATACATCCACAAAATGGATGACACTCACTATTACCTCTTTGCCTATTACGAGTACACCGGGAACGACTACAAGACCGACATGGAAACGTTGGCCAGGGAACCTCGAAATATAAAGTGGCTAGGCATGACAGACCCGATGCAAATTCCTCTGCCCGGCCAGACGTCGTGGACCAAGATGCAGGAGGTCTATCACAATCCGTAATCAGGGTTTTTTGGTTAGCAGAGAGCGTGCATCGAGGATGTGGTCGCGCATAGCGGTGCGGGCAGCTTCCGCATCGCGAGCACGGATCGCCGCATATATTTTGCGATGGAATTTGAGCGGCTGTTCGACCGCAACACGCTCCGAAAGCTGGCCCATGCTGGTGAGCACGGTGCGGTGGATCCCCTTGAAGAGCAGTTGGCAGATGCGGTTGCCGCTGGCATGGAAAATAGCGTTGTGGAAAGCCATGTCCGCTTCCAGGCGGTCGCGCGTGGTTTTGCTGCGCTCCAATCCCAGAACGGCATTGCGCATGATGGAAATATCCTCCGCCGTCGCCCGTTCGGCAGCCCGGGCAGCGAGTTCCGGCTCCACGATCAGCCGGGTTTCGAAGAGTTCGTGGTGGGAAAGGTCGTCCAGCAGCACCAGAAAATCGATCGGTTCGTTAAGGATCGTCTCCGCGCTATCGGAAAGATAGGTTCCGTCGCCGACCCGCTGTGAAAGAACGCCCATCATCTCCAATACCTTGAGCGCCTGGCGCACAGATGCCCGGTTGGCCCCGAATTCCTTCGCCATCTCCCGCTCCGGGGGAAACTTGGAGCCGGGTGCAACCGAGCCATCCGCAATGAGCCGCTTGATGCGCGCGATCAATCGGGCGGTTACGCGGGGATCTTGCTGAGCCTTGCTCGCAATGCTGACGGTTGGCATAGGTATCCGGATGCCCGACAAGTGTATAGGAGTTTCTCCAGAGCGGGTAGTGCATTGGTCCGGCATTTTCTGCCCCGGATTTCCGCAATTAACAAAAGGATTGACAACCGGGGCCGCACCGTCTTATCTAACTGAGTACGCTGTGGTGAAGGAGTTCACCCGAACGGTTTCACCACTGTGAAGCCGCTTTAAACTGCTGTTCCTGCCTCATAGGCTCGACAGATGATGACTCCTGACGGGAAACCGTCGCGGAGTCGTGTCCGGCGATGCCATCCCCGTCCAGACTGAGCAGTTGCGTTGGTGGAGGTTGAATTTGCAGAAATACCTTCTTATCGCAATCGGTGGAGCCCTGGGTTCGGTTACCCGGTATTTGGTTGGCTCGGTTGTTGCCAACCGAATGGGCACCCGATTCCCTTACGGCACATTCGTGATCAACCTCACGGCTTGCCTGATCATTGGCTTCTCTCTTACGTGGATGGGGCGACGGGCAGGGATCAATCCGGCCTGGAGGCTTCTGATTCCGATCGGCTTCGTGGGCGCCTATAGTACCTTCTCCACGTTCGAATGGGAGACCTTTACCGCATTGCAAACAGGCGCATTCCTCATTGGTGCCCTCTATGTGTCGCTGAGCTTTGTGCTCGGGCTGATTGCGGTGTGGCTGGGAGTCCTGCTGGCGCGGCTCGCCTCCTGACGTCGCTCACTCCCAGGCGATCACTCTTCAAACGACCGGTTCCAGGTCGAGATCACCCGCGTCTCCCGCTCGAAACCTAACGTACTGACCGACCCTGTTCCCAACGCCAGCAGGCTGCCCGCGCGCGGGGGTAACCCAAGCCAGGTAGCCGCCAAAATCCTCAGCACATGCGCATGGGCAAACAGCGCGACCTGGCCGCCGTTCTTGCTGGCTCGATCGATCACTTGCTGCGTTCGCGCAGCTACATGCTCAACCGGCTCGCCCTGAGGGACGGGAGAATCCCAAATGGACCAGTCAGGCTGTTCCTTACGAATCTCCGTCGTGGTGCGCCCCTCGAAGATTCCGTAATCCCATTCACGCAGGTTCTCATCAATCTGCGCCACATCGGCATAGCCGGCGACGCGGCAGGTTTCCCGGGCACGCTGCAGCGGACTGGTCAGCACCAGGCTGAACTGACGATGGGCTAGATAGTCTCGAATTCTGGCAGCACGCTCCTCGCCTCGTGCGGTCAGCGGGATGTCGGTTCGGCTGGTATGGGCGCCGGAGAGACTCCACTCCGTCTCTCCGTGACGAATCAACCACAGTTGCAGATTCAAGCTGGCTTCCTTTCATCTTGGACTGTCCGCCGCGGGCTTTTCCAGCCCACCCTGCAGAGTGAAATTTTCGAGCGCAATCGCATTCTGCCAAATGCGATCGAGGGATTCGATGTAGTGCACCTCGAGTTCAAACAGGGTGCGCTGCGACACAATGACCTGAGGATACGCCTGGGCCATATTCTGGTACTTGTCCAGGTAAAGCTCATACGCGCGCCGGGCGCGAGGCAGCAAGGCTGTGCGGTAGCGCTCCGCCTCCAACCTGGCGGAAAGATAGTTCTGTACCAACGCCTCGGCCTGTTGGCGCAGGGACAACTGCGTACGCGTTATCTCCTCCCGGGCCTGGTCGAGGTCGGCTTCCGCGGCGCGCAAGTTGCCCTGGTTGCGGTTCCACAGCGGCAGCTCGATTCCCACGCTGGCAAAACTTTGGGCTCCCGTCCTTCTACCCGGTGCCTCCGGGAGCGACTCCAGATTCGCTTGCTCACCGGCGCGCAATTGAAGGTCGGGCACAACTTCGCGCCGGGCGTCTTTCATCCTTGCTTCGGCAATCGCTACCTGCTGGTTGGCCTGCTTTACCGTCGGGCCCTGCTGCACGATCAAATCTACTATGTGATCGGCATCGATCTCGGGCGGCGCGTCCAGCGCTGCGTCCAGGGGTGCGACCTCAATGGAAGGGTTGCCGGCGAGCGCAGCGAGCGATTTGAACTTTTCGAGGAACAGGCGCTGGGCAACGGTATAGTCGATTGCTGCTTGTTCCGCCTCCACTTCGGCCTGCAGAACATCGGGTGAATCCGCCTGGCCCACATTCGCCAACTGGTGCGCAGTTTGCGCGGCATCGTTGGCCAACCCCAGGAGCCGGCCGCGCACCAGCACCGTCTGCTGCGCGCTCAGCGCGTGGTAAAACATCTGCGTCACATCGCTGTGCACCCGCAAGACCTGGGCCTCGGCTGCGATCTGGTCGGACTGCTTCTGCTGCTGGTAGATGTCGCGGCGAAGTCCGAGCTTGCCCCCCAACACGATGGTTTGCGCGACGAAGCCGCCCTGTTCTCCGCCCCCATAGGATCCGCCGCGGATCTGGTCGCCTTCGTAGCCGACCGAGGGATTGGGATAGAGCGACGCCTGCCTGGCCTCGGCCTCCGAGCGGCGGACAACGGCCGCGGCTTGCTGCAAGGTCGGGTTGTTTCGATCGGCCATGGCGATAAAGTCTTGGAGCTTAAGTGGCGCGCGTGAGGCGACCCCCTGCAGCAGTTCCGGCACAGGCGTCTGCTGCGCCAAAAGCGGTGCGGCGCAAAACCACACTACGAGCGCGAATCTCTTGTACATCGTCTTCTCCACGGTGGTTATGAAATTCTCTGCAATAGCGACGCGTAGGGGTCGTTCGCCCTTTGCGCCTGCTTCATGCGCGCGATGACTTGCTCGTATTTCTCCGGCGGCAGCACCCTCAGGAAGTTCATCATGCCCATCATGTAACCGCTCCAGCCCGGACGAAGGCCGTAGTTCTCAGGCTTATCCACCATTTGGTCCATAGCCATGGCGGGGCCTTCCATATAGGCGTCCTGAGGGAAGCCGGGCACCGCGTTCGCGTTGGCCGCAATGTCGCTTGCCATCCCCGCCATGCCCGGCATCCCCTTCATGGCGTCCTGCTGCGCGAGCGGCCCGTTGGCCGTCGCCATGTCCGCGGTGCTGCCGAAACCCATGCCGCGGCCGAGGCTGGTGCCGTAGTCATCGCCCGACGGCGCGCCCGGTGTGCCTTGCAGCATGCCCATGCCGGTATTCATATCCACTCCGGCTGGTTGTCCCATGCCGGGACGGCGGGTCATGCTGCCCACGTTCGAAGACATCTGGTTCATCATGTGGTGCGGCAGATGGCAGTGCAGCATCCAGTCGCCGACGCGATCCGCGGTGATCTCTATGTCACGCGCCTGGGCCACGCCGACCAGAACGGTCGTCCCCGGCCACCAGGCAGTCTGCGGGATGCGGCCTCCTTCGGTGCCGGTGACCTGGAACGTGTAGCCGTGAATATGCAGAGGGTGATGATCCATGCCCAGATTGACAAAGCGAATGCGCACCCGATCTCCCTGGCGGACGATCAACGGAGTGGACGCCGGCCCCGCTTTCCCATTCAGCAGCAGCCAGTTGTATTCCATATTCATGGTGTTGGGCACGGTGTTGTTGGGCAGCACTGCATACTCCTGCAGGTGCAGCAGGAAGTCCTTATCGCAGTGCGGATGGTAGGGGGTGCGGGGATGCATGATGAAGCCTCCCAGCATTCCGGCCATCTCCTGCATGGCCATATGGGAGTGGTAGAAGTAGGTTCCCGCCTGGTGAATGTCGAATTCATAGACAAACCGGCCGCCTGGCTTCACCGGCTCCTGGCTGATGCCCGGCATGCCGTCGTTGCCGATCATGTCTTCGAAGCCGTGCCAGTGGATGGAGCTGGGCTCTGGCAAATGGTTGTCGAAGATGACGCGGACGTGATCCCCCTGGTTGACCTGGATGGTCGGGCCGGGAGCGCTGCCGTTAAATCCCCACAGGTCGAGGGTTTTGTCGGGGTGAATTTTCTGCCGGAGCACTTCGGCAACCAGATGGAAGACCTTGGTGGACCCGTCCATGGTGTAGGCAAGATCGCCCACATCCGGGGTTACGACCGGGGTTTGGATCGTCGGAGATGCCATGGCGTGACTGGATGATTGTGGTGGGGGCTGTGGGGTGGAAGCCGCGGGTGGCATCTGCATCTGCATGACCTGAGCCGATAGTCCAGGTGCAGCAAAGAGAGCCGAACACGCACCAAGGGCGCGCCCAAGGAAGGTACGTCGGGTACTCATAATGTCTCCTAGTGAATGAATGGCGGAGAGGGCAGAGGAGAAGCCGACGGACGCAGGCCTCCCCTGGAGAAAGGAAACGGGAAGACGTCTAGACGCGCAGAGGGGTGATCAGTGGCGGGTCGCCAATGCTACTTCGAAGCGGAGGGTAGACGGGTGTGGATGCGGCGACGTTCAGGTCCGGAAGAAGGGTGTCTGAACGCATGTCCGCACGTATGGTGGACGGTACTGGAGCTTTACCCTGGCTGTTTGCCAGCAGGTCGATCGCGCAGAAGGAATTGGTCGTGACCGGACAGGTCTGAAGCGCAACGCCGTTGGCTCCGGGCTGCAGCATAGAACCGCAATGTGTCGTTACCGAGGAATGGCCTATTTGGTGTTGAACACACTGCGCAGTGCAAACCGAAGATGCTGCCTGGGACACGAGCAGAGCGAGCAACAGCGCCGCAATCGTTGCGGGCAGAACGCGTCGCGCGGCCGAGTGAAAAAGATGGCTCACAACAGTTTCAGGATACGCCTAATGAAAACGAAAGTTGCGAAGAAACTGGGCGAACAGCAGGTCCCTCCACTACGCTACGCTCCGGTCGGGATGAACAAGGACTCACCGTCAACTCTGCTGCTCTGTGGGCGGATTGACGTTAAGGTTTGCGTATCCCACATCTCGCAAAAGGCGCGAGATATGGGGCACCCTTTGATTTGTGGCAGGGAGAGATCCCAAAGGCGCAGCGTTCATTCCATTCTCAACTTGCCAATGCCAAGGTGGCTGCTCGGGATGACAATTTTGTTTGGCAGCGCGTTCTCATACCCAAACAAATTTGTCATCCCGATCGGAGCGTACCCGGATTTCCTGGTTTACTTGAGGTTTCTCAAACTTCCGCGGCGAGGGGCACTCCGGCTACCTGGACAGGCCGAGCCGTCCGAAACAGGAAAGAAGGGTTTTCTCCAACAGACCACGCTCGGGAAGCATGATCCAGGCGGTCATCGCCACGTGATAGAGCAACATTCGTTCGGCAAGCGGAATGGTTGTCAGCAGCAGGCTTACCACCTGCTGTCCGCGAGCGGCCGCAAGGCTCTTCCAAGCCTGGGTACCGCTGCGTAAAGCCATGCTGACAAACGCTTCGCTGCTCACTTGTGCCTCTCCCGCACCGCCTGCTGACTAAGACCTCAAGCAAACCGAAAAGTCGTCCGAGTCTTTTTTGCGGAATTAGTGTTGCGTTCATCGGCACATCCGGGCCAGCGTTAAATAGCACTCTGGGATAATTCAAGCAGGGGATACGCCCCCTCTGCCCGCCCATGACCACCTTGAAGACAGATCCATTGGGAAGCCCAGCCAAGCTCCACGGCTTTGAACCCCTGGGCGTACCGCTTTTCCGCGATTTGTGGCTCGCCTCCATTGTGTCCAACCTAGGCGGATGGATGCAGGATACGGCCGGCACCTGGCTGATGACCGTGCTCACGCCTTCCCCCCTGCTCATTGCCCTGATGCAGACCGCGGCCAGCCTTCCGGTGGTCATTTTGGGCTTGCTGGCTGGGGCAACGGCGGATATTTTCGACCGCCGCCGGCTGCTCATTTTCTGGCAGGCGTGGATGCTGACGGCGGTGGCGATCCTCAGCGTGCTCACGTTCTTTGACATCATCTCGCCCTGGATCCTGCTCATTCTCACCTTCCTGCTGAATATCGGCACGGCGATGAACAGCCCCGCATGGCAGGCGATCGTGCCCGAGGTGATTCCCCGGGCGCAGCTCCCGGATGCCATCTCCCTCAACAGTGCCGGTTTTAATCTCGCCCGCGCCCTGGGACCCGCCCTGGGCGGCCTGGCAATCGCGCTGTTCGCCCGTGCCACTACCGGCGCCGCCTCGGTGTTCCTGCTCAATTCCCTTTCCTTCGTGGGCGTGATCCTGGTGTTGTATCGCTGGCAGCGCAACCCGCTTTTCAAAAGCGCGCTGCCTTCCGAGCGGATACGCGGTTCGGTGCGCGCGGGTATTCGCTATATCCGCTATGCGCCAATGCTGCAGGCCGCCTTTATGCGTACGCTCATCTTCACCCTCTTCGTGAGCGCGGTCTGGGCCCTGCTGGCCGTAGTGGCCCGCAATGATCTGCACCAGGGCGCAATGGGATACGGCATCCTGAATGGCAGCATGGGCTTTGGAGCGGTGTTCGGCGCCACCCTTCTACCCCGGGTGCGCCGGGTTGTGCCCGCGGACACCATCATCGCCGGGGCAAGCAGCGTGTTTGTAGCTACGCTGTTGGTTCTGGCGCTGGTAAAGGTGCCTTTGATCATTATTGTCTTTGTTGATCGCCGGCGGCTTTGCCTGGACCAGCGCTATGTCCACCCTGAACCTGGCGGTGCAGGTATCGGTTCCGGCATGGGTGCAGGCGCGGGCCCTGGGCGCTTACCAGATGATCTTTGCCGGAGGCATGGCCCTGGGCGGAGTGATATGGGGCTTTATCGCGGAGCACGTTTCCACTTCGAAGTCCCTGCTCTGCGCGGCAGGCGGCCTGGCTGCTCACCCTTCCTCTATCCCTTCGGTTCCATGTTTTGCGCGGGGTGCAACCGGATCTTACTCCCCACCTCTACACGCTGCCCGCACCCACGCTGGCGTCGGAACGGGAAGACAGCGATGGACCAGTCCGGGTTTCCATTGATTACTGCATCGACCCCAGCGATTACGCTGCCTTTACTCAAGCCATCCATCAGCTCAGGGATGTGCGCCTGAGGGACGGCGCTATCCGTTGGGGCGTTTATCAGGACGCGTCGGACCCGGCACACATGAACGAGACCTTTGTCACCGAGTCGTGGCTCGAGTACCTGCGGCAGCGCGAGCGCTTTACCGCCAGCGATCTGCGGATCCGGGATCGGGTCTGGAGCTTCCATCGCGGCAAAGAGCCGCCCCGGATCTCGCACATGTTCTATGCCAAAGAAGTCAGCGCGCTGCAAACGCGGCCGGAGCCGCTGCTATCGGAATAGTTTCAGCAGTTTAGGCCGGCTTTGCTGAGTGTTTCCTTTAACCCTTTCATGCTGACGCGGGTGGAGGCCTCGGGCGTGCCCGCGCCGCGCCAGTGGGTTTCCAGGCTGACCGCGTAGTGGTAACCATCCTTCTGCAGGGCACGGAATTGACCTACCCAGTCGACCACCCCTGCGCCTACCGGCGCCCACTCATATTTCTTGCCTGCGCGGGCGAACAACATCCTTCACATGGCAATGGCCGATGCGATCGTGGGGCAAGAGGCGGTACCCATCAGGATAGGGAGTACTGCCGAGGGCCGCGGCATTGCCGGGATCCCAGTTGAGCATGAAGTTTTTGTTGGGGATCGCTTTCAGGACGGCTGCGGACTCTTCTCCCGTGGCCGTGTTGCACGACATCTCGTTTTCCAGCAGCAGGATCAGGTTGCTCTTGGCACAGGTGTCAGCTGCGGTGCGCAGCTTTTCGTTGATGGCGGCGCGGTAGGGCGCCTGATTTTCCAGCCGCCAAAAATCGAAGCAGCGGATGCGATCGGTTTGGAATTGCTTGGCCAGTTCCACACAGTGTTCCAGCAGCTGATCCTGTTGCTTGAAGTCGAAGTCGGCATGGAACTGGTCGCGCCGTGGGCTTTCCTTGGAAAGAGGCGCTCCAGGCCAATCCACCTTGAAGAGGGGGCTGGCTATGTCGGTCACCCGGAGCTGGTATTTTTCCAGCACCTTACAGGCTTCGGCGATCTCGTTCGCATCCAGGTCGGTAACGTTCTTGTTCCACATGGAGCGCAGTTCGATCCAATGCAAGCCGAAATCCTTGGTGGCGATCTCGCAAGCGCGGCCAAAGTCCGGCGTCAGCTCGTCATTGATAACGGAGAGGTGAAAGGGACAAGTCGTCCCGGCTGCGTGCGCTGGTCGAACGCAAGTCATGGCGCCCACGGCAGCTAGCGATGTTATGAACTGACGGCGTGATGGAGACATTTGGACCCTTCCCTTCGGCGGACCTGATCACGATAACGAGAAGCGGCTGAAGCTTGCAAGCAAGCGGGACGACTGAAAAAGAAACAGCAGATCCACTACGCTTCGCTCTGTCGAAAAACATTTCCACGAAAGGTCCGCTGAACTGCAGATCCCTCGGCTACGCTCGGGGATGACAAAGGGGAAGGCGACGCTTCCATGGAGAGCGGTTGCTGGACAGAAGGCGTTTTTCATCACCTTGGGTGCGGCCTTAAGGCCCACGACTCCTCCGGTCGACCGGAGCGAAGCGTAGTGGAGAGACCTGCGGTTCGCCCTTAGGGCAGGCTGACCTCCTGGTGAAGGGGCAGATCCTTGGACGAGCCCCCAACCATGAAGGTGTAGCGGCCCGGCAACTGCTTCCACGCGTTGGTACCCTCGTCGTAAATCGACAACTCGCGGGGATTGATCGCGAGGCTGACTTCCCTACTCTCGCCGGGATTCAGCTGCACCTTGCTCCAACCTGCAAGCCGCTTGGGAGGCTCGCCGGCACTGGCCGGCAGGGCTACGTAGACCTCGGCGATTTCGGCTCCCGCACGGCCGCCCGCATTCTTCACCGTAAAGCTCACGGTGGGCTCTTTCCCGGCCGCGACCTTCAAATCAGAGTACTGGTACGTGGTGTAAGAAAGACCGTAGCCAAAAGGAAACAGAACCGGCTTGTTCTCCGCGTCGTACCACTTGTATCCCACCTTCAGCCCCTCGTCGTAATGCACGCTGAAGGTTGCCTTGGCATCTTCCGGCTTCAGCTTGGCCCCGGCATCCTCTCCACCGCCTGGCGGTTTCACCAGCTCAGGATGAGGCAAATCGGCCTCGCTGCGGGGAAAGGTGATGGGCAGCTTCGCGCTTGGGTTCACGTTGCCAAAGAGGATGTTGGCGACCGCATCCGCGCCCTTGCTGCCGGCATACCAAGCCTCAAGCACACCGCCTACCTTGTCGATCCATGGCATCAGCACGGCGGTGCCGGTCTCAAGCACCACAATCGTCCGTGGGTTGGCCGCAGCCACCTGGTCGATCAATGCATCCTGGTTCTCGGGCAGCGAAAGGTTGGGCAGATCGGTTCCTTCGCTCATCCACTCGTAGGCAAAAACGATGGCCACATCCGACTGCCGGGCCAGAGCCGCCGCAGAAGCCGGGTCGGCGCCCGAATCGAACTGGACCTTGATGCCGGGACCTGCGGCGCTCACGGCTTTCAAGGGTGAAGTCGGGAACCACACCTTCGATTGCCAGGGCGCCGCCGGCCGACCAGGCGGATCCACTTGCGCCGATCCACCGCCAGAGATCATGCCGGTGTCGGCGTGCGGCCCAATCACCGCGATCGAGTGGAGCGTGGTGCGGTCGAGCGGCAGGAGACCACCGCTGTTCTTGAGCAGAACAATACTCCCCTCAGCAATGCGGCGCGCGGTGGCAAAGCCGCCTTCTACATCGACCACGCTTTTCTGCGTTGGGTAGTCGAAGAGTCCGGCCAGAAACATGGAACGCAAAATCCGGTGCACATGGTCATCCAGCTGGGCCATGGGAACCTTGCCCGCCTCGACCGCCTGCTTCAGTTTTTCGCCATAGAAGTCGTCCATCGGCTCCTCATGGTCCAGACCCGCAGCGGACGCCTTGACCGTACTGTGGGTTCCGCCCCAGTCGGAAAGCACAAAGCCTTTGAACTGCCAGTCTTGCTTAAGCACATCGGTCAGAGTGTATTTGTTCTGGCAGGCGTAATCGCCGTTGATCGAGTTGTAAGAGCACATCACCGCAGCGGGGTCGCCAATGCCGATACCGATATGGAAGGCCAGCAGATCGGTCTCCTGCATGGCCCTCTTGCCGATGATCACATCGACTTCATCACGGCCATTTTCCTGATCGTTCATGACGTAGTGCTTGATATCCCCGATCACATGCTGAGCCTGCTCGCATTTGATGCGGTTGCCAACCAGCGTCCCCGCGAGCAGCGGATCTTCTCCCTGGTACTCGAAGGTTCTGCCGTTGCGCGGCTCGCGGGTTAAGTTGACCCCGCCGCCGAGGGTCATGTTGTAGCCCTGCGCGCGCAATTCTCTTCCGATCAACGCACCATACTCGCAGGCGGCCTCCGGATCCCAGCTCGAAGCCGCAGCGATGTTTGACGGGAGTGCCGTAGAGTAACGCCCATTCTGAGCGCTCATCCGGACTCCATAGGCGGCGTCGCTCATCTCCACCTGGGGAATGCCCAGCCGCGGGATTCCGATAATGAAGCCCGCTCCCTGGTTGCCGAGATAGGTCCTGGGCATAGGCCGCTTCCAACCCGGCATGCCTTGGCCGTGCATCAGATCGATCTTCTCGTCCAGAGTCATCTCCTTGAGCACCAGGTCGGCGCGCTCGTCGGGGGAGAGGCTGGCGTTCATCCAGGGTCGGTCCTGCGGGTGCGAATCGGGACTTGCCGCATGGGCGGCGCCGAGTGCAATCAAAAGGCCCAGAGCCGCAGCAAAAGTAACGCTGCGAAAGGTAATCATCGTTCGTTCATTCAACTTGCCAGCCATCCATTCTCGATTATGACTTGCCGCCGCTGAGCAGCTTGATGTAGCGATAGTAGAACTCTACTCCGTGGTAATAGGAGTCTACCCCCACCCGCTCGTCCTTGCCGTGGGCGCGGTCGTCATCGATGTCGATGGCAATGCCGTTGACGCCGTAGGTCGGCAAGCCAGCCTGGCTGGTATATTTGCCATCCGACGCGCCCACTTCCATCACCGGAACCACGGGAACACCGGGCCACATCTGTGCCGCCAGCTTGGCCAAAGGCTGCATCACTTCGGGCTGCAGGTCGGTTGGATGCAGTCCTGTGGATTCAGTAGCCGTGTCCATCACTTCACCGGTGTCGTTGACGTAGCGGACGGTGATCTTGGGATCGTTGAAGATCTGAATGAGCTGCTGGCGAGTCTCTTCCCGCGAGTGACTGGGAAGAATCCGGCAATTGACATTGGCTGCTGCCGTTTGTGGCAGGGCGTTGTTTGCGTGGCCGCCGGAGAGACGGGTGGCCACGCAGGTGGTACGCATGGTGGAGTTGTACTTAGGGATCAGAGACAGATGCGCGATGGCCTCCGCCGCAGGTGGATTCTCCAGGATTCCCTTCATGTCCGCAGCAATTTGGCCCGACTCGAGCGTGCTCATCCGCTCAAAATAGGCCCGCGTTACCGGATTGAGCTCGAACGGGAAAGTGTAGGCCTGCAACCGGGTGAGCGCATCAGCAATGTGATAGATGGCATTGTCGGGCACGGGCAGAGAGCTGTGGCCGCCCGCATTGCTGGCGGTGAGCAGATAGTCGCCGTAAAGCTTTTCCGTGGCCTCCACGTTAACCGAGATCGGTTTGCCGTGCACCAGGTCCACTCCGCCGGCGTCGGTGTTGAGAACATATGCCGCATCGATCAGCTCGCGGTGGTTCTTCAGCAGCCAATCGATACCGTTCGATTTGCCTCCCTCCTCGTCGGCGGTGAGCGCGAGAATGAGATCGCGATCCGGCTTGAAACCCTCCTTCTTCAGGCGAATGAAGGCGGTTACGAAAATGGCGTCGCCCTCTTTAATGTCCTGCGTCCCACGACCGTAAAAGTAGCCGTCCTTTTCGACAAATTGGAACGGATCGGTAGTCCAATCGGAACGGAGTGCCTCAACCACGTCGAGGTGACCGATAAAGAGGATAGGCTTCTGAGCGCCCGTTCCATGAATGCGCGCTACCAGGTTGCCCTTGCGATCGTTGGGTCCGAGTACGAGCACATCCTCTTTGGGAAAACCGGCGTCAAGCAGGCGTTGTGCCATCGCGTTGGCCGCAACCGTTGTACTGCCCACAGAATCGGTGGTGTTGATTTCAATGAGCTGCTGAAAGATATCGCGTGAGAGCTGTTTGGTTTGCGGATCCAGCTGGGCTGAGGCGGGAACGGTTGCGGATGACAGCAGCACACAGAAGGCCAGAAAGCGGAGCCGTCCAGCTCCGGCGACAACCAGGGGCATCGAATCCTCTTTTTCGAAAGCGCAGTAGCGGCGCGTTTAGTATAGAGCTTCTGCGCCCGAGGCCGGTGCGCGCCACTTCCAAGTACCGCGAAAGGAAACTAACGATTGCAGAGAAATTCTCGTGCCGTTTTGCTTCTTGCCATCTTGCTTCTTGATGCAGCGTCGCTGACCTCTAGCCCGGCCCTGGCGCAGCCCGGCAACGACCTCATCACGCTGGATGAGTTCATGAACGCCACCGAGATCAAAGACGTGAAGTTATCTCCCGACGGTTCGGCGGCGGTGATAGCCACGGTCTCTCCGGATTGGGAGCATAACCGCTTTCGCAACGACCTATGGATCTGGAAGGCCCAGACCGGCAAGACGGTCCCGCTGACTCGATCCGGACATGCTCGCACTCCGCAATGGTCTCCCGACGGGAGGTACGTCGCCTTCCTTTCCGATCTGCCTTTGCCGGACGGCGAGGACAAAGACAGCGACGACGTACCGGAACGGCTGTGGCTGATTGCCGCGGATTCGGGAGAATCATTTCCCCTCTACAAGCAGAAGCTGGACGTCCACGCCCTCGCCTGGTCTGCCGATGGATCGCAGATCTTTTTCTCCGCCTCATCGCCGCTCTCCAAAAGCGCAGAAGATGCCCGGAAAGGACAATGGAAGGATGTAATTCGCTGGCGTGAACAGGAGCGAGGCGATCTGCTTCTTGCTATGCCGGTCGAACTTGCAATCGCGGGCCCACAAACCTACTTACCAGCTCATCCCGCGGCCGCTAAAGACGATGCCTTGCCGCTGCCAGCTTTGGCCCGTACGATTTCTGCGAGTCCTGATGAAATCAAGGAGATTGCTCCGGACCCTATGGGCGCGCAAATCGCGTTCGTGACTGATTCTGTCTCCCATCGTTTGGAAGACCCAGCCCACAATGAGATCTATCTCACTGACAGTTCGGGCGGCGAGGTACGACGCCTAACCAACAACCAGGCGATCGAGAGCGGCCTGTGCTGGAACCCGGACGGCAGCAAGCTCTTCTTTCATGTGGCGGCCGACGCTGGCGCGCTCGACGGACCGTATCGCGATGTACAAGGGAGGTTGTATGCGATTGATCCGCAAAGCGGGCATGTCCAAAGACTGGGCGGCGGCTTTGCGGGGTCATTTGAAGACTTCACCGTGCTGGCGGACGGACGCCTGATCGCAACCGGGCTCAAGGGAACCCAGCAACAACTCTATGCGATCGATGGCGACCGCGCCGTTCTATTGCCGGGAGTGCCCGGCACCTACGCGGGCGTCCATGCGAGCCGCCACAGCCAGGGGCTGCTGGTAAAACATTCGACGCTGACCGAGCCGGTCCAGGTCTTGCTCGCCGCGGACCCAAATCATCCCGATCAGGCAAAGATACTCACCAGCTTCAATATGACGTTCAGGCAACGTGCCCAACCTGGATGGAAAACCTACCAATGGAAGGCAGACGACGGGACCATAGTCGAAGGAGTGTTGATCTATCCGCCTCACCGCATGGGCGAGAAGAATCTGCGCATGCTGACGCTGATTCATGGCGGCCCGGCGGACGCCGACGGTGATCGCTTTGAAGCCGATTGGTACGACTGGGCAAACCTCGCTGCGGCCAATGGCTGGCTGGTCTTCCGCCCAAACTATCGTGGCTCCAGCGGCTATGGCGACGATTTCATGCTGCAGATTGCCCCGCACCTGGTCTCCCGGCCGGGCAAAGATATTCTGGAAGGAGTCGACGCGCTGGTTAAAGACGGAATCGCCGATCCGGAACAGCTTACGATCGGAGGTTACAGTTATGGCGGCTACATGACTAACTGGCTCATCACGCAGACTACGGAGTTCAAGGCGGCGGTGACAGGCGCCGGCGCGGTAGAGCATGCGGCCAACTGGGGGAACGACGACACCACCTACGACGACGTGTGGTATCTCGGCGGAGCGCTGCCGTGGCAAAATCCTGGCCTCTATCAGAGCGAAGCCGCCCTGTTTCAGATGAACAAGGTCAGGACGCCGACGCATATTGTTGGGGGCAACGCCGATGTACGCGTCGGCTACCTGGAGGATGTGCTGCTGGAGCGGGCTCTGCAGGCGCTCCAGGTGCCACACAGCCTGCTGGTGTTTCCGGGAGAAGGACATTCCCTGGAAAAGGATCCATGGCACGGATATATCAAGGTGCGGGAAGAGTTGCAGTGGCTGGCAAAGTATGACAGCCAAAGCACCGCTGACACTCCTCCCCCGCAAGGAACTCGCTGACTACGAATTTTGTGGGGGTGACCAAAAATGACGCGCGAGCAGCAAACTACTTATCTGAGTCCAGTACACGCAGCTGCTGTAGCTCGTTAGGTTCGAGGAGCCGGTCCCCGTCGGCACCCATCCCCTTTCCAGCGGAGACGATTCAAGCAGCGCGCATCTGAAGTCGTGCAGTTTGCCGATTGCCCGTCACGCTGTGCCACGGCGGAATCGTTGCCGCCGATTGCAGAAATTGGGCGTCCATGAAAAGGCGCTGATCAGGCAGAGAACGTGCGGATTGTTCAGCTGCCAGCAGCCGGCGACGTTACTTCCCCACTGATGTAAAGTGAGTCAACCGATAATTAGACTGTGTCACTTCTTTTACGTCCAGCTCCCCATTATGTTTTTTATCGAACCGGTCAAACTCTGCTTCCATAAATTTCATACACTCCTGTTTGGAGATCTTGCCGTCTTTGTTGACATCCATCAGAAGCAGCAACTGCTTGAACTCGTTCTCTCCGATTGCCACTTTGTCCTGAGGTTTCGGAACTGATGCTTTTGTTTGTGGGACTGCAGTCCTTGGTACAACCCCAGCCGCGATCAACACTGCGAAAAGCACATATGTGACATTCTTCCGCTTTGGCATAGGTCACCCTCCCGAGAAATTTATTCACTCAGTCAGTCAGGCCCAATACATTCTAAACCATCATGCAATCTTCATGTGATCCCCGATAACGTTCGCCGCCGCCCATTTTTTGGGGCTTTAGATTGCTCGACCGGAGCAGTGCAGTGTACGCCATGGGTGGTTCTGCGCGCACCCAGCCCCGCGTTTACGGAAGATTTATTTTCCCTTTATGAGTTCCTTAGAATCTCGCGTACCTAATAGAGGATGCGACCGAGCCTCGGGTGATTCACTTCCCACCATGCAAATTCGAAGGTCCGGCAAACAGAGCAACGACATCTTACATTGCACATGGGAGGCCTTTATGGGTGCCAAGATACGCAAAGTGAGCACGCTATTGGTTGCGTTAGGCTGCGCTTCGATGGGTTCAGCGTGCCTCGCACAAACGTCCGAGAAGAGCGCGCAAACGCCGGCGCATACAAAAAATGCAGAGTATGCCTCTGCCAGGAGCGCGGATGAAAGCGAGAGCAGCGCTGCGCCGACAGCAGCGCCCGCGGTAACAACGGAGATAGCTCCTACAGCAGTATCAGGCGCGGAGCTCAGGCCGGCTATCATAAAAGAGCTGGAGGCTATGAAGCAGCGTATCGCGGAGTTGGAAGCGGAAATAGCCGCCAGCAGTGTAGCCAACGCATCAGACGCCGCGAAAGCGTTGGAAGGGGAAAAGCAAAAACTGGAACCAAGTGCAGCTCCCCCAGCCATGGTACGAAGCGCAACCCCGGCTGCGGCGGTCTCGCAAGCAGAATCCGGACAGCCTGTGAACCCGCCCCCGCCCGTCCCAGAGAAGACGGCGCCCTTTTCGGATGCGGACTGGACCTGGCTGAACGGCAATCCGCGCAACAAGGACACGGCATATGACTCCAAGTTCTTTACCCCTGAGATCCGAGCGGACATCACGTATAACTATGACTTCAACAAGCCAATCGACGACTCCATGGGCGGGTCGAGCGAACTCTTTCGGGCAAACGAAATTCAGCTGGAGCAACTGGGTGTCGGTGGCGACTTTCACTTTGAGAATGTTCGCGCCAGGTTTATGACCCAGTTCGGCACCTACTCAACCGCCACGGTACGCAACGATCCCAGCTACGCCAAGGGTCAGTGGACTCTTAATGAAGCGGATCGCATCGTGTCGGAAGCGTACGGCGGGTACCATATCAATACACTGCACGGAATCAACATCGATGCCGGCATATTCATGTCCTACATCGGCCTCTTCAGCTACTACAACTTCGATAACTGGGCCTATCAGCCGTCGTATGTCTCATCGAACACACCCTGGTTCTTCCAGGGCCTTCGTGTTCAGATATTTCCGACCGCCCATTTGAAGATTGAGCCGTGGGTCATCAATGGCTGGCAATCGTACGCTTCCGCGAACTCACGAAAAGGCCTGGGCGGCCAGATCAAGTACACTCCGAAATCCTGGATGAACATCATCTCGAATAACTATGGCCTGGGCCACGATGATCTGTACCTACCAAACCGCGGCCGCCTGCACACCGACAACAGCATCGAAATCAAGTATTATGACCACCCCGAGAATACCGTCGACAAGATGGCTTTCTCATTCACGGGTGATATGGGATGCGAATTCGGCAACGGCGTTAGCTGCCACGGGGACAAAGCGGGCGGTCCGAAACAGAGTTTTCATCGGCTACATGATCTATGACCGGACCTGGTTCAAGAGGGACTTGTATGGGCTGACCCTTGGCGGTGGCCAAATCAACAATCCAGGCCGTTACCTGGTACTGCTGCCGCCCATCAATGGGGAGACGGCTGCCAGCGCGGCGATCAATTCGCCCTACTTCACCGAGAATCCGGGAAATCCGTTCAAGGCGTGGGATAGCTCCATCACTTTCGACTACATGCCCAAGCAATGGATCACGTTCCGGTGGGAGTATGACTACCGCCATGCGAACGTCCCCTATTGGACCGGCCATGGGGGCATAACCCCACCGGCATTTCTGGGTAGCGCTGTGGGTACGAACAACGGCTTCCCCACTGAATACGCCTGCTTCGACGGCACGCCCTCGGCAACGATCAGCGGTTGTGGTAACAATGGCGGAACGTGGTTCCCTGATCTGAGAAGAGACGAATCCTTTATCGACGTCGATCTTATGGTGAAGTTCTAGACCGAAGAAATGGGATGGTAGAGGGTCTTTGCCAGCCCAGTTGAGGCATTAAGCCGGAGCGTTTCCAGGCCTACCATGGCCTGGAAACGCCGGACAAGTTCTCGCTAGCGTTATATACACCAAATTCAAAGCTCCCAAGCATATCGTAGTCGACACCTCCAACGCGCGGGTTCTCTTCTATCGGCATCGCCGCCGCATGCTAACGCATGCGTGATAAAGAAAGCATAAAGAAACAATCTCACTTGATCTTTTCTGATCTCGAGGGAACTCGTGTGTTCCGATCACGCCATCATTTATGGGTTCTTTATGCACTCTTTACGCACGGTGGACTCTACTAAGTCCGGTATCGCAGCGTTCGTCGCCCAGGCCAGCAGGCTGAGCGACCATGAGGCCCCACTGTGCAAGGTTTCGAAAGACTATACGGTCCGCATTTTTTTCTTAATGCTCTTATTCAACGTCGGAAGTTGTTCCGCATTTGCGCAAAACGATGGCAGTGTTGCCAACTCATATGAATCCCATCGGATCGGAGGATACGAAGCGACGGCGCCAGCTAGCGGCTACTCGGATTCGCAGTACACATTGTTTGCCAACGCGCCGGGCGCCACCCTCGCAGCGGATGCTCCCGCGCAAACCGATGGCGCCGGAGGACCTCCGCCAAGCGGCGCATCCGCAGCACCCAAACGGGGCTTCTTCACCCGCTTAGGGCACGCGTATCTGGATGATTGGACGGTTGATTCCAACGGCTCTCCGGCTGCTCCCGAACCAGCCCGGCGGGGAACTCCACGCCCCCTGAACTCGCCCCCGTTTCCAGCAGCAGACTGGCCGATGGGGGGAACGGTTGTGATCGGAGCGCCGGATTACAGCACCTATCCCCTGATGCAGGCTATCAACGAAAACAAGACGCGTTTCAAGATGTATGGCTGGTTCGACTTCGGAGGCAACGCCAGCACATCGAACAAGGGGAGATATGCCAACAACGAAACTGCCTACGATATCATCCCGAACTCCATCCAGCTGAACCAGGTCGCCCTCTACTTCGAGCGTCTTCCCAACACCGTGCAGACCGATCACATCGATTGGGGATTTCGCTTTACCAGCCTTTACGGCCTGGACTATCGCTACACCACGGCCAAAGGCATCTTTAGCCAGCAGCTGCTCCGCAGTAATAACCAATACGGCTACGACCCGGTTATGTATTATCTGGATTTCTATGTCCCCCATGTGGCCCAGGGGATGGATGTCCGGATAGGACGATATATCTCCTTACCCGATATCGAAGCTCAGCTGGCGCCGAATAACTATACCTACAGTCACTCCATTCTCTATACCTATGACTGTTATACGCAGAACGGAATCAACACCACGACCAAGTTGAACGACCACTGGACGGTCCAGGCCGGTGTCTCCGGCGGTTGCGAATCCGCGCCCTGGATTTCCAACGCCAAGCTGACCGGGAATGTGTGCGCCGCCTATACCTGGCACGACGGCGGGGATAACCTCTACGCCTGCGCGAACTCCATCAACTCCGGAAAATACGCTTACAACAATCTGTGCTGCCTATTATCTGACCCACTATCACAAAATCAACGCGACATGGCATACGGATACGGAAGTGTGGTACCAGTACGAGAAAGATGTCCCTAATTTATGTTACGGATTGAGTCCCTGCATCAGCTATGGTTCGAACGCGAATATCGGCGCCAATGCGGGTGGAATCACCGGCCCCTCGCTCCTGGTCGGAGCCAATGGGGCGCAGTGCAATCCCCTGGCTACGCATTGCTATGCCCCGGACTGGGCCATCGTCAACTACCTTGAGCACGAGTTCAATCACCACCACAGCTCGTTGAACATCCGCAATGAGTACTTCGACGACATAGCCGGCCAGCGTACAGGAAACAAGACCCGGTACAGCGAGCATCTGGTAGGGTTCGACTTCTGGCTGGGAAGCACGGTCACCTTCCGCCCCGAGCTGCGCTACGAGCACTCTTACGGCGTACCGGCATATGACTCACCCTCGGTTGGCGGCGTCAGCGGCGCTCCAACCAAGACGAGCCAGCTCACCCTGGCCGGAGACCTCATCTACCACTTCTAGGAACCACCTCATGGCTGAGGCTGCCGCCTCGGAAGCGTTTGGGCTAAAGATCTGCCGCCTCAGTGATGAATTGATGTTGGGATGCGGAGACGTCTTGTGTAAAGTAAGCAAAACAGAGAAGTGAATGCACTGTTTCTGGACGGGTCGATTTTCTCTCGGGCGCTAAACGGAGGGTGACAGATTGATCAGGCGATTCGATTGGATTTGTGTGCTGGTTCGTGCGGTTACGCTGGTGCTGCTGCTGGGGGCCACAGTAAGCGTTGCCACCGCGCAAATGCCGGGTTCGGCGGCTCCGGCAACGGCTTCGCAAACGGACCGGCTGGCGGCGCTGGAAAAGAGTTCTGCGGACCAGGCGGCCGCGATCGCCGCGGCCCAGTCAGCGGGAGATAACGCCTGGATGCTGGCGAGCTCGGCACTGGTCCTGCTGATGAGCGGGCCCGGATTGGCCTTGTTTTATGGCGGCCTGGTGCGCAGAAAAAACATCCTGGGAACCATGATGCAGACCTTCGCCATGATGGCGGTGATCACCGTACTTTGGGCGTTGGTCACTTACTCGCTGGCGTTCGGGGAGGGCACTGCGTTCATCGGCGGCCTGCACAATGCCCTGCTGCACGGTGTCGGGTTGGCTCCCGACGTGAAATACGCCGCCACCATACCGCTGCAGACCTACATGGTCTTCCAGCTGATGTTTGCCATCATTACCCCGGCGCTGATTACGGGCGCGTTCGCGGAGCGGATGAAGTTCTCGGCCATGCTGGTATTCATGGTTTTGTGGGCGATATTCGTATACAGCCCCATGGCTCACATGGTCTGGGGCAAAGGGGGTTTGCTGAACGCTTCGCTGGGCGGACGATTTCCCTGCCTGGACTTTGCCGGAGGCACGGTGGTGCATATAACCTCGGGAGTGTCGGCACTGATGACCGCGTTATACCTGGGCAAACGGCTGGGGTACCCCAAGGAGCCGATGCCGCCGCATTCTGTGGTACTGAGCTTTATTGGGGCCTGCCTGTTGTGGGTGGGATGGTTTGGATTCAATGCCGGCTCCGCTCTGAGTGCTGGTCCATTGGCAACCTCGGCGTTCGTGGCCACCCACTTCGGAGCGGCCGCCGCGGCCGTTGGCTGGAGTGCGGCGGAGTGGATCCGTGGCGGGCGGTGTACAGCTCTGGGTGCAATCTCGGGGGCGGTGGCAGGGCTGGTAGCGATTACCCCGGCTTCCGGCTTCGTAACCCCGATCTCCGCTTTGTGGATAGGTCTGATCGCTGGCGTCGTCTGCTACCTTATGGTAGTTAAGGTTAAGTCGGTATTTGGGTATGACGACTCGCTCGATGCCTTCGGTGTTCATGGGGCCGGCGGGACGGTCGGGGCATTGCTGACGGGGATTTTTGCCAGCAGCACAATCAATCCAATTTTCGGGGCCGGAAAGCCGACGGGCCTGCTTGAAGGCAACAATGGCCAGTTGCTGAACCAGGCGATTGGGGTAGCGACTGCCTGGAGCTTGTCCATCGTGGGGACCCTGATCATTCTATTTATCGTCGATAAGGTGGTGGGACTCAGGGTGAGCGAAGAAGACGAGCGGACTGGGCTGGACTTGTCACAACACGGCGAAGAAGGCTACGACTTCGCGAACTAGGCTCACGAACCAGGCCCACATGAGGAAGGAACGAGGTCGATGCAAAAAATAGAAGCAGTGATACAGCCTTCGAAGCTGGACGCTGTGAAGGATGCACTGGTGGAGATGGGCATCACCGGTATGACGATCTCCGACGTCCGTGGCCATGGACGGCAAAAGGGCCATACGGAGCTTTACCGGGGCCGCGAGTATTCGGTGGATTTACTGCCGAAGATTAAGTTGGAGTTGGTGGTGCTGGACGAATTGCTCGACAAGGCTGTGCGAACGATCGTGAAAGCGGCGCAGACAGGCAAGATTGGGGATGGGAAGATCTTTGTGACGCGGGTTGAAGAGGCCGTCCGGATACGCAACGATGAGCGCGGAGACATCGTGCTTTAAGCGGAAGTCCAAGGGCTTTCTGACGGCGGTTGAAGGAGCGATCTCTCCTGAAGAACTTTCTCGACACCTTGGCGTCCCATCGTCTGGGCGCCCTTTCCCTGCTGGCTCTCGCGGCTTTCTTCGAGGCCTTTGGAGATTCTTTGTTTCAGAGCGGTATCCATCGTTCCGGAGGCCTGCCGAGCGGACTTTTCTTTGCCTCCGGCGCGGTTTTCCTGGCGCTTTACGGGTTCACCGTTAATATTCCCCATTGGGATTTTGGCCAACTGCTTGGCATCTACGTGGTGCTGTTTTTTCTGCTGGCACAGGTGCTGGCCAAAGTCAGGTTCAACCAGGCGCCCACCACGCCCATTTACGTGGGTGGGACGCTGATCGCCACCGGCGGCCTCATCATCGCGTTCTGGCGGGGCTAGGTGGCGTATCTTGACGGTTTCTTTACGCGGTTGCGGTACAAACAATTTTCCGGGAACACGATTCCCTAAGGAGCCACATGTCAGACGGACTTCGCAATTTCATTGAAATTCCGTACGCCGAACTGGAAGAGCGCAACCTGGCGGCAAAGGACCAGCGTAGACGCCACGTGCCGGCGGAGACCCTCCGTGAGGAGCGGCTGAAATACCTCACCGACGAAAAGCGCATCAAGGCGGTCACCGTGGTCTTCAGCGACCTAGAAGGCCGGCTGCACATGCTGGACTACGACAAGAAGTTCATGATCAAGAGCGACGACAATCTCACCTTCGATGGCAGCTCGATCCGCGGCTTTACCGCGCAGAGAGAGAGCGATCTTCGCCTGGGCATCGATTGGGGATCTTTCTATTGGGTGCCATCCGATTTCTTCGGCGCGGGCAAGGTGCTTGTCTTTGGCGACGTGATCGCAAAAGACGGCACGCCCTTTCCGGCCGACATCCGCGGAGTACTCAAGAACTACGCCAATGGACTTTACGACCAGAAGGGTTACACCCTGAACGCGGCCAACGAAATTGAAGGGTTTCTCTTCAAGGGCACCGATGCGGAGCGCCACTATCACGAAACCCAGAGCTTCGAGTACGTCAACACCGGCGGCTACTATCACTCTCTCCCTGGCGACCCGCTGCGCACCTTCATCGATACCAGCGCCGAAGTACAGCGAGCCATGGGATTTGAAAACGAGAAGGACCACCCCGAGGTTGCGCCCTCTCAGTTTGAGATTAACTACAGCTACAGCGATGTGGTTACTGCCGCTGATCAGATCCAGCTTTACAAACTCGTCTGCCGCGAGGTGGCAACAAAAATGGGCCTGACCGCTTCATTTCTGCCAAAGCCCGTGGTCGGGGTGAATGGCAGCGGCATGCACACCAACGTCTCGATCAGCGAGAAGGGCAAGAATCTGTTTTGGGACGAGAAGGGCGAAGAGAAGCTCAGCAAGCTGGGCTGGGAATTCATCGATCGCATTCTTACCCATGGCAATGATATCTGCCTGCTGCTGAATGCCAGCGTCAATGCCTTTCGCCGTCTTGATCCCCACTTCGAAGCTCCCAACCAGCTCATAGCTTCGGCCATCGATCGCGGCTCCATGGTGCGGATTCCCATCGGCAACGATAGGAGCATGCGTGTGGAAGTGCGTTCGGTCAGCCCTGACGCCAACCCCTATCTGGTCCTCTATTCGGTATTCAAGACGGGCATCGAGGGGGAGACTGCGAAGATCGACAATCTTCGTCAGGCCAAGCGGTTCCTGCCGGACAACATCTATACCGCTCTCGATAACTTCAATGCCGCCAAATGGACTGACACCCTGCTGGGAGCCGACGTCAAAGAACGCTACGCGGACCTGAAAAAAGCCTCCGCCGATCGCTGCCCTCGCCTGCTGGGCACATTCGTCAAGCCGCCCGAGGTGCAGTATCACCACGACGTTTACAACCAGTACCTGTGGAACAAGTTTTAGACGCTGTGTACCGGAGAATCAGCTGACTTGCCCGCGGCAAGTCGGAAATGAACGCTGCGCCCTTGGGATCTCTCCGCAGCGTTCCGATCTTATGCTCCCTGCGGGTGGCTAAAAACATTTCCACGAAAGGTCCGCTGAACTGCAGATCCCTCGGCTGCGCTCGAGATGACAAGGGGAAGGCGACGCTTCCATGGAGAGCAGTTGCTGGACAGAAGGCGTTTTTCATTCCCTTGGGTGGGCCGAAGGGGATGAAAACCAGCTTTTGAGCCGAGGGCAGCTACTCTCGATGAAAGGGCAGCCCTCCCCTTTGTCATCCCGAGCGCAGCCGAGGGATCTGCAGTTCAGCGGACCTTTCGTGGAAATGTTTTAGCTCACTCGCAGGGAGCGTAAGGTCGAGGCGTTTGATCTCGCCGACGATCGGACCGTAGCTCACGATGGCGCAAAGCGCTGTCGCGCCGACAAAGATCAGCACATCATCAAACGAGCCGGTCTTCTTCACCAGATAGCCGATGATGATGGGCGTCGTGATCCCCGCCAAATTCCCGATCAGGTTGAAAAGCGCTCCGTTCAATCCGACCATGCCTTTAGGCGACGTGTCGGAGACCACCGTCCAGCCCAAAGAACCGAATCCTTTGCCAAAGAACGACAACGACATCAACAGCAACATGACCGCCTGGGCCGGGGCGTAGTTACATCCAATCATAGTCACCGATAACAACATGCCGGCCATGATCGGCGCCTTGCGGGCAAAGCTGAGCGAGTACCCTGCGCGCAGCAGCCTGTCGGAAACCACCCCGCCCAGAATTCCACCCGTTCCGCCGCAAAGTGCCGGCAGTGCCGCCGCAAAGCCAACCTTCATGATCGACAGGTGCCGCGCCTGGGCCAGATAGACGGGAAACCAGGTCAGAAAAAACCAGGTCAACGTGGTGATGCAGTATTGGCCAAGGTAGATACCGACCAGCATGCGATGGCTCAGCAACTCCTTGACGGCCGTCCAGGTTAGCAAGCTTCCCTTGCCCTTAACCACCCGGTCGGCGTTCACCAATCCCCCGCCCTGCTCGATATAGTCGATCTCCGCAGCAGAGATACGAGGGTGGTCCTTGACATCGTAAATACACTTCACCCAAATCAAGGCAAAGACAAAGCCCAGGGCACCCATGAACCAGAAGCTGCTCTTCCAGCCGGCCGAGTGGGTGATCCATCCCAGGATCGGAGCAAAGATCATGAGCGCGAAATACTGCGAAGCGTTAAAAATAGCGGATGCGCGTCCCCGCTCGTTGGCGGGAAACCAGCAGGCTACGATGCGGCCATTGCCAGGAAACACCGGGGCTTGCGCAAAACCAGCTACCAGCCGCAGAAGGAAGATCACGGAAAAAGCCGCGCCCGCGGCGAGGTAACCCGCAAAGCCGGTCAGCAGAGCGCAGACCGACCACACCACGATGCCGATGCCGTACACTCTCTTCGATCCAAAACGGTCGAGCAACGCTCCGGATGGCAGCTGGGCAAGCACATAAGCCCAGCTGAACCCGGAGAACAGATAGCCCATCTTCAGCGGGTCGAGAGAAATGTCCTTGGACATCGCCGTTCCCGCGATCGAAAGAGCGACCCGGTCTCCATAGCTGAAACAGCTGACCGCAAAAAGAATGGAGATAACCAGGTATCGCACATGGGTCTTTTTGGCATCCGCCAAGGTCAGGACCGTCCTGCGATCAGCTTGGTCAGCTCGTGTTGCTCTGCTTCCGTCAAGTCCGTCAAAGGGGGGCGCACCGGGCCCGCGGGACGGCCGACGGCTTTCATGCCTGCCTTCACAATGGAAACGGCGTAGCCTTTATGGCGGTTGCGAATCTGGATATAGGGCAAGACAAACTCCCGCAAGCTGGTGAACACCGCCGCATGATCGCGGCAACGTACGGCGGCGTAGAATTCCAGCGCAAACTTGGGCAAAAAATTGAATATAGCGGAAGAGTAAGTCGTAACCCCCAGTTCCAGGTACGGAAGGGCAAAGGTCTCCGCCGTCGGCAGGCCGCCAATATAAGTAAGGCGGTCCCCCAATCTGGCGTAAATGCGCGTCATGCGTTCGATGTCGCCGACACCATCCTTGAAGCCGACCAGGTTCGGGCATTTGTGGCAGAGCTTCTCCAGCGTGACGTCGTCCAGGACGGCATTGTCGCGGTTGTACATAATGACGCCTAGTTTGGTCGAGGCACACACCGCCTCCACATGAGCGGCCAAACCCGCCTGCTCCGCGCCCACCAGGTAGGGCGGTAAGAGCAGGATTCCATCCGCTCCCGCATCCTCCGCAGCCTTGCCAAACTCCCTAGCCATGGCAGTGCCGTAACCGCAACCCGCGATGACCGGCGCCTGGCCCGCTGTTTGCGTAACTCCAGCCTTGACCACCGCTGAGAATTCAGTGGGCGTCAGGGAGAAGAATTCGCCCGTACCCCCAGCAACGAACAACCCCGCCGGCTTGTGCGACAGCAACCAGGCAATGTGCTCCTTGTACGGCTTGGGTTCCCACTCCAGGTGCTTGTTAAAGTGGGTGACAGGAAACGAAAGCAGGCCTTCTCCAACCCGTTTCGCCATTTCCCCCGGATTCATGGTCTTCATCCATCGTTCTCCTACTTGCTGGAACTCAATGATGCTTTCTTTAGAAAGCTCTCAACCACGGTGTTAAATCTGTCCGCATCATCTACGAACAGGCAATGACCGGCATCTTCGAACACCTCCGCTTGCGAACCAGGCACTGTGGACGTGATGAGTTCCGCCGCGGAACGATTGTTTTCCGTCATGGCGGCAAGGACCGGAATCTTGACTTTAGCGAGTGCGGGACGGAGATCGTTCTTTACCGAGAATTCGGCCAGCATGGCAACCGCCGAGTTGGTCGGCGTCTTGAGCGAAGCCGTGGTAACGCTTTCAAGATATTGCTCTGATTGCGGTTTGCGATACATGCCTTTGACGAAGGTGGCGGCAAACTGCTTCCGGTCAGCCTGAAAATTGTGCAGCATGGCGTAGCGATGGTCACGTTCTTCTTGAGTCGAGGGCGTGTAGACGCTCAAATCTACCAGAACCAGCGCGTTCAGCTTATACGTTCCGAACATCTCAACATAGGTCAATGCCTCATGCACGGCCAGCGACCAGCCGACCAGCACCACGGGCGAACCACCCAGGTGGTCAATCAGTTCTTTGTAATCCTGTGCGCGCCTGCCGGGATAGTTTCCCTCCGCAGGCTTGTCGGACTCTCCCTGGGAGCGCGGATCCACCGCCACTACGTGGTATGCCTTGCTGAAATATTCGATCTGCGGCTTCCAGATCTCTGCCGGCATCGTCCATCCGGGAACGAAGAGTATGGTTGGACCGGAACCACTCTCCAGATAGTGAAGCTTTACGCCATCCGTGGTGGTAAAGAAGTCCTCCTTGACCGTGGCTGCGCCGAGGAGCGCAGGTTGGACAAGAAGCATGGACAGAAGAAGCAAAGCGTAACCGGCGGCCTGCAATGTGTGTCCCCCGTTCTTAACACATGGAATCCACTGACTGAATCAACGCTCGAATGTACCCATAGCAGAATGCAAAAGACTGCAGACCGTTGGGATCGTTGGGCGCCAGGGGAACATGGTCCGGCATCAGCATATAGGGATAGCCGACTTCTTTGTATACCTGGATCGCTTTTACAAAGTTAACGTCCCCCTCATCGGGATAAACCTCCAAAAAATCGTTGCGATGGCCGCGAATGTTGCGGAAATGCACGTTGAATATCTTGTTGCGGGTCCCGAAATAGCGGATTACATCAAAAATCTCTGTCCCCGGGTCCTGAAGCATTTCAGAGACCGTGCCCTGGCAGAAATTCAGACCGTGATAGGGACTTTCCTGGATGGTGATGAACTTCTTCAGGCCGTCGACCGTGCCCAGCACCCGGTTCACGCCCTGATAGCCTTCGGGCGGCATGCCGGGATCGTGGGGGTGGCAGGCCATGCGGATCTTGTATTCATTCGCAACCGGAATGACGTGATCGAGGAAATAGGTAATCCGCTCCCAGAACATATCGGCATCCACAGGCCCGGCCTTGGTAAGCGGTGTTTCGGGATGGGCTGCAGAAAGCTTCCAGGTGCTGTACATCGCATCGCCTCGTCCGGGCGTGCGCCCCGAGCGGACCACGCCCAGAATGCTCATGTTGTATTTAATCGAGGGGATGCCCGCCTGGGCGCAGTTTTTGATCATGGTTTGCAGGGATTCGATGTCGCGGTCCCGCTCCGGGCTTTGCGCCAGCATGATCGCCGGATGCTTTTCTCGATCGATGTAACTGGATTCCAGAAATGGAGGCGCGGTGCAGTCGATGCTGATGCCACACTTTTGCGCGAGATCGACCATGCGGTTGAGCTCTTCGACAGTGGCGTAAATGCGGTCTCCTTCAATCTGTGGATAGCCGCAGATATTCTGTACGCTGTAGCGCGCCAGGTACTTCAGGTGCGTCTCGTTGGTGGGGGCGGTCTGGTCCCCTACCTTCATGAGCGCTTTCTTCGCAAGAGCGACCTTGGGCGCAGCAGCAGCGGCGAGACCCTGCGCTGCCAGCAATCCTGCTGCGCCCGTAGAGGTGATAAATTTTCTTCGATTCATGGCTGATCCCCCCAACTTTTTGAAGCGGTGCACGACTACTGTAGGTTTCCCCGCCGCTGCTGGCAAACGTCTACCTTAGAAAGTCACTTCGAGGGAGGAATATAGTGGAAGATCGATCTGCAAACAAGCTATAGTCAGCATGGATTGATACCCGGGCTGCATCGATGTATGAATTGAAACAGCTTCGCTGCTTTGTCGCCGTCGGAGAAGAATTGCACTTTGGCCACGCGGCTAAACACCTCCACATGACTCAGCCTCCGCTCAGCCGTCAGATCCAGATGCTGGAGCAGGAGCTCAAAATCAAGCTGCTGACAAGGACCAGCCGAACCGTGCGGCTCACCCCCGCTGGACGCGCTTTTCTTCCCGAGGCGCGGCGGATCCTGGCGCTCACCGAAAGCGCGGCCATCGCGGCCCGGCGCATTGCCAAGGGTGAGTCGGGACTCATACGAATGGGGTTTACTGCCGGCTCGAGCTATGACTTCTTGCCCCGGCTCTTGTCGCTGGCGAATTCGTCTCTCAAGGGCTTCGGTGTGGTGCTCAACGAGATGGTGACCATGCAACAGATGGAAGCTCTGCATGCCAACCGGATTGACTTTGGGCTGGTACGGCCCCCCATCGACAAGCGGGATCTTGATGTGGTCTGCGTGGCCAGAGAGCCGCTGCTGCTCGCCGTCTCAGCCAGGCACCGTTTCGCAACCGGGCCTGCGCCGACCATGAAAGATCTGGCGCGCGAACCGTTCATTACTTTTTCTCCCGTCGAGGGAAGGTACTTCTACGAGCTCATCGAAAGGATGTTCCGCAAGGCAGGAGTTTCAGCAAAGTATGTGCAGTACATTAGCCAGGTTCACTCCATACTTGCCCTGGTGAGTGCTGGAATCGGGATTGCGCTGGTGCCGGAAACGGCGAAGAAGCTACATTTCGAAGGAGCCGTGCTCAGGGAATTAGCCAGCCCCGCGGTCTATGCGCAATTGTTTATGGTTTCGTTGACCGAGAACGATAACCCCGCGTTACCGGCCTTTCGCGACCTGGTGCTGCGGCACCTGGCGATACCGTCCACGACGTGACCCGAGGTCTCACATGATTTCTCGACGGGAGTGGATGGTGGGAGCGGCAGCGGTGGCGCATACGTTTGCGGCGCAACCACAACGGATCAGGCGGATGGCAAGCGCGCTGGCGGATGCATCCTCCGTGCCAGGGCGGCCCAACGGAATACTGATCGAGTCCCATATCCATCTGTTCGCCGGCGATCCGGTCAGGTTTCCGTACAACAGCGCATCCTACAAACCACCCGCGGCCCCGGTGGAAGAGTATGTGAAGTTCGCCCGGGAGGCGCAGATCAATCACGCGGTTATCGTGCACCCGGAACCCTACCAGGATGATCACCGCTATTTGGAATATTCCTTAGCGCACGAACCTTCAGCCGGCTTCTTCAAAGCTACCTGTCTCTTCGATCCCATCGATCCGGCAACTCCGAAACGCATGCAGGCATTGATTCAAGAAAATCCGGGCCGGATGGTCGCGTTACGAATCCATGAGGTTCATGCGGCGGGAACACCTTCCACGACAACCGGGTTAATCCGCGACCGCGATCTGAAAGATCCGCAGATGGCGGCAACCTGGCGTGCGGCCCACGAATTAGGACTGGCTATTCAGATCCACTGCATCCCGCACTACGCAGTGCCCATCGGCGAGCTCGCAACCAGATTTAGTGACACGCCCGTTATTCTGGATCACCTGGCTCGCCCCGGACAGGGAACACCCGAGGAGTACGAACAAGTTCTCAAGCTGGCCGAAATCCCGCGGGTCTACATGAAATTCTCCTCCACCGGTGTCGCGTCGGCGTCGAAGGAGCCCTTTCCCCATCTGGATGCCAAGCCACTGGTCAAGCGAGTCTACGAGGCATTCGGCCCGGACAAAATGATTTGGGGTGAACTGGGCGGAAACATGGCGGAGTTTCAACGGGCGGTGCAATTGTTTGACCTGATGTTTGACTTCGCACCGGAAACCGCGCGAAAGAAAATACGCGGTCTCACGGCACAAAAGTTGTTCGCCTTTTCGTGAGGGCTACGGAAAAAGTACTGGAGGGGGCAAGGGTCGTTCCCTCAGCGGCTAAAGCCGCTCCCGTCTGCAATAGTTTACGTACGACCTAAAGGTCGTACCCTTCAAGAACATTGGGCTGTAAAGCCCGGACCTACCCAAAAGCGAGTTTTTCCGCAGGCAGCTAGGCCTTCTGCAGCGCGGCGTTCAGTGCCTGGCCCACGATGGTCTGCGCCTCCGTCTCAATCTGCTCCAGATGCTGTTGGCTGCGAAAGCTTTCAGCGTAGATCTTATAAATCTCTTCGGTGCCGGAGGGGCGGGCTGCAAACCAACCATTCTCCGCGATCACTTTTACTCCACCGATCGCCTGGCCATCGCCGGGTGCGTGGGTGAGGATGGTCTGAATCTTCTCCCCGGCCAGCGTGGGGGTCTGAATGCTTTCTTTGCTCAACTTGGCCAATATCTTTTTCTGCTCGGTGGTAGCGTGGGCATCCGTCCGGTCGTAGAAGGGGTCACCATACTGCTGGGTAAGGTCATGATAGATCTCGCCCGGATCTTTCTTCATCGTAGCGGTGATCTCCGCCGCCAGCAGCGCGGCGATCATACCGTCCTTGTCGGTCGTCCACACGGTCGCGTCACGACGTAGAAAGGAGGAGCCGGCGCTTTCTTCGCCCACAAACCCGAGCTTGCCTTCCAGCAGACCATCCACGAAATACTTGAAGCCTACCGGAACTTCGAAGACCTCTCGGCCCAGTCCCGCGGTTACGCGATCGATCATGCTGCTGCTGACCGCGGTCTTACCCACCGCGACCTGCTTGCCCCATTTGGCGCGATGCCCGAAAAGGTATTGAATGCAAACCGTAAGGTAGTGATTAGGAGGCAACAAACCTACGCTCCTGGTCACAATGCCGTGCCGGTCGTGGTCGGTGTCGCAGGCCACGGCCACATCGAACTTATCCTTCATCGCAATCAATGACTGCATCGCATACCTGGAGGAGGGATCCATACGAATCCTGCCATCCCAGTCGAGCGTCATAAAACGGAACGTGGGATCGACAAGATCATTGACCACGGTAAGATTCAGGCCATAGCGTTCGCCAATCGGTCCCCAGTAATGCACTCCAGCTCCACCCAGGGGATTCACACCGAGATTGATTCCGGAGGCACGAATTACCTCCATATCGATAATGTTTCCCAGATCCTCAACGTAAGCCGTCAGGTAGTCGTGCCGGTGCGTAGTGGGAGCCGCCAAGGCTGTTTTCAGCGAGACGCGCTTGACCCCATCCAGCTTGGCCGGGAGAAACTCGTTGGCCTTGGCCTCGATCCAGGAAGTAACTTCGCCCCCTGCCGGGCCGCCATGGGTGGGGTTGTATTTAAAGCCGCCGGATTCGGGAGGATTGTGCGACGGGGTAACCACAATGCCGTCTGCCAGACCCGCTTTGCGGTCACGGTTGTAGGTGAGGATGGCATGCGAGATCGCGGGCGTGGGGGTGTAGTCGGTTCTCTCCGCCAACATCACGTCGACGTCGTTTGCAGCCAGCACTTCCATGGCGCTGGCCAATGCCGGGCAGGAAAGCGCATGGGTGTCGATGCCAAGAAAGAGCGGCCCGTCGATTTTTTGCTGCCGGCGGTACAGGCAAATCGCCTGGGTGATGGCCAGTATGTGCCACTCGTTGAATCCACGGTCGAAGGAGGAACCGCGGTGCCCCGACGTGCCAAACGAGACCCGTTGCTCGGGCACATGAGGATCGGGTCGCTCCTCATAGTAGGCGGTGATTAGCTTCGGTACGTCAACAAGCTCAGAGGGATTGGCCAGTTGCCCGGCTCTGGGATTGATCGTATTCATATCCAGCTGTCTCTCTCATGCAGCTTACGCCGGTGAGCCCGGTTTTGCTTCAATCCTCAACAAAACTTTTGTGCCGCCAGGCGCGGTGAGCAAAAGTGTCGGATGCCTCGCGAGAGGTGCAAGATGCCCACAACCCAAGCAAATTTGTCGCGCGACCCACGAGCCGGCGCATCGAAGTGATTGCAGCCGAAGATTCCCTCGGTCCGGAGAACACCATGTCCCAGAGCCCGCACGATCGACTCGCAGAACTCCACAACCTCGCCGCCCACGCCCACGCTGCCGCCGCGGTCGCTCATGGCAAAGGAGATCACCTGACTGCTCATGAATTGACCTTGCAGGCACACGAGCACTCCACCAACGCCCGCAAGCTGAGCGAGGAGCTCGCCAAAAAATGAAGGCTGCCGTCCTCATACCCGGCCGCAAGGCGCCCGAGCCATTCCTCGAGATTGAGGAGGTCCCCAAGCCCGAGCTGCAGCCTGGCTATGTGCTGCTGCGGGTTCTGGCCTGTGGAGTTTGCCGGACCGACCTGCACATTGCCGAAGGGGATCTGCCGCCGGTTCACCCGCAGCTCATCCCCGGTCACCAGATTGTGGGCGAGGTGGCCGCCGGTGCAACGGCGGAGCTGCCGCTGGGCAGCCGTGTTGGCGTCTCCTGGATTGGCGGCATCGATGGGGATTGCTGGTACTGCCACCACGACATGGAGAATCTGTGCGATCATCCTACGTTTACCGGATACACCGTCAATGGAGGCTACGCCGAGTATGCCTTGGCGCGCGCCGATTTCGCCTTTCCGTTACCCGAGGGTCTAGACGACGTGCACGTCGCTCCCCTGCTGTGTGCCGGCATCATCGGCTTTCGCAGCCTGCGTGTGGCCGGCGTGGCGCCCGGTGAGCGAGTTGGACTTTACGGCTTTGGCAGCTCGGCTGGTTTGGCCATCACCGTTCTGCAGTCGTGGAAGTGCGAGGTCTATGTCGCCACCAGGGGCGAGAACCATCGCCAGAGGGCCGCCTCGCTGGGTGCAACCTGGGTGGGCAAGGAAGACGAAACCCCGCCGGTGAAGCTCGATCGTGCGGTCACGTTTGCCCCCAGTGGAAAAGTTGTCGTCAGTGCCTTGTCCGCCCTGCGCAAAGGCGGAGTGGTCGCGATCAATGCGATCCACCTCGACCAGATGCCGGCCTTTGACTACGACAAACTGCTTTGGGGCGAGCGGCAGCTCCGCAGTGTCGCCAACATGACACGCCAGGATGCACGCGATTTTCTGGCCATCGCTCACCAACTCGGGATCCGGCCTACAGCGACGGCCTTTCCCTTGCAGGACGCGAACAAGGCTCTGTTAGCGGTCAAAGAAGAAACCGAGCGCGGGTCAGCGGTGATTGTTCCTTAGCAGGAAGACCGCAAATCTCTCCCCACTCAGCTCCGTCGAAAAACATCTCCACGATAGGTCCGCTGAACTGCAGATCCCGGCTTCGCTCGGGATGACAAAGGGGAGGGCGGCGCTTCCATTGAGAGTAGTTGCTGGGCTGAAGGGAGGAGAAGCCCCGCCCGCATTTGTGGCGCAAACAATAAAGTCACCGGAGTGCCCATGGGCCTTCGGCTCACCCAAGGGGGGATACAAAGGGCCTCTGCTCCCTTCTGCTCAGCTACTACTCTGCAATGGATGCGCCGCCCTCCCCTTTGTCATCCCGAGCGAAGCCGAAGGGATCTGCAGTTCAGCGGACCTCTCGTGGAGATGTTTTTCGACAGATCATCGCGTGAGATCTGTGGTCCTTCGACAGTCTCAATAAATGAGCTTCAAGGAAAATTGAATTTGGCGGGAAGTGCCGGCCGTGCGGCTGATTTCTCCAAACCCGGCTCCGGCTAGAGTGTTGGCCGGCAGGCCCATATTGACCACGTTGAAGAGGTTGAAGAACTCGGCGCGAAACTGCAGATCCATCAGCTCGATCCCACTCGAGCGCCGCCCAATAGGCGTGCTCTTGATCAAGGCAAAGTCGAAGTCGTAATAGGCCGGCCCGCGGAAAGTATTGCGACCCAAGGTGCCGAAGCGTCCCTGATTCGGACCCGTGCCCCCAGGCACATTGATAGGAATGGAGAAGTACGAGGCGTTGTCGGCGCCTAAGCCAAAGTAGTCCTCGCGAATTTTGCGGCTGGTGGAAAGGTGCGGAATACCCACCTGATCCGGACGATCCGCGCCGTTGGTGCCGGCGTCCGTCTGCTGCACCCCGGAGTAGACGGTGAACGGCGCGCCGCTGTTGATGCTGGAGATGCTGAGCAGCTCCCAGCCGCCAGTGACGGTCTTGCCCAGCGGCTGAAGCAAGGCGACGTCCTCCCCATGAAGGTCCTGCGCCAGGCTAAGGGTGAACGTGTGGGCTATGTCGAAGGTGGACGGCCCTTTTTCCGGATGCGTATCAAAGGGATTCTGCGGCGAAATCTGCACAATTGCGCCTGTGCCTCCAGTGACAAATCCCCCGACCACCGAACTGGTTTCATCCAGCGACTTGGACCACGTATAGCTGGCCTGAATTCCGGGGCCGCCATGGGGAACAGTTCCCTGCAGCGAAGTCTGCAAGGCATGGTAAGAGGAGTGGGCAGTACTGGTGATGACGTTCTCGGTGCCAAAGCCCCCGATGACGTTTCCTGCCTGGTCGAACTGGGTGTACGGAGCGAAGCTGGGACCCGCGCCAGGATAGCCATTGAAGTAGCTTTCCCGGGCCAGCTTGACGGCGGCGGTTCCAATATACGTCATGTCGGCGACCAGGTCGCCGAAGTGGCGCTCCAGGCCAAGAGTCCAGGTTTGAAGGTAGGCGTTGCCGAAGCCCGGGTAGACACAAGTTAGTGTCAGCGGAGTGATCTGGTGGGTCGGTGAGAGCGCGGCCAGATCCTGCTGGTAGCGATTGACATCCATGACCGTGTTTGCGGGAACCGCTTTGGTGCCGTGGGCGAAAATGTCCTGCCCGGTAGGCGTATAGACGCGCGGCAACTCGCCCGAGGTGATCTGGAATCCGTAAGGGATCGGCGCTGTTGGAGCCGAAGTCAGGCGGGGATAGACAGCAAATGGGGTCGAGCCGGTGAGCGAATTGTCCTGGTAAAGATTGGGCGGGATGGTAGTAATGGCGCCCCCCGCGCGGAGATGGATCTGTTGCCATGCGAGCCAATCCAGTTGAACCCGCGGTCCCAGGCCATCGAGATTGAAGCGATAACCCGGCTGGGGATTGATGACGAATTGTTGCGCCACCCCAGTCGGGGTATTGGAAAAAGCAATGCCCGAGGTCCTTTTCGCGCGCTCGGTGACCGGCGTATACAGCTCGTAGCGCAAACCGTAGTCCAGCACCAGGCGAGGTGAGATCTTCCACGTGTCCTGAGCAAAGAACCCAAAGGCGTTCCGGTTGATGGCCGCGGCTCCGATATGAGCGCCCCCGGAAAAATACGGGGGCGCAACCACCACGGTATAGACAAACGGGCTCCCGCTAAGCAGACCTGAGAGGGTGTCGGGCAGCGGATCACCAACGCGGATATTATGCATACCGCTTTGCGAAGGAATATCGACCGGGGAATAAGCAGTACCTCCGCCGAAGTCATATTCGCCATCAGGACTGATACCGAAGTAGGTGGTGTCGCGGTTCAGGCGGACTTCGCCCCCCAACTTGAAGGCATGCCTGGTGGTGGTGAAGGAAAGATTCTGCCGGGTCTGAAACAGATTGCCGTAAACGCTGATGACCGTTCCGGCCGGCTGATTGAAGGGCTCATAGGAGCCGTCATTGAACTTGACCGCAGGGTCCGTGAAGTCGGTGGTAGGAAACGAGGGCGTGGCACGGGTGGCGCTGAATGAGGATTCCCATATCAGCCGTGGGGAAACGGTGCGGGTGTAGGTAACGACAAGATTCCGCTGGCGGTCGATGTAGCGGATGGCAAAAGCGGGGTCGATCACGGTCTGATCGGGATTGGTCGTGGGCCCATTCAGGTTGTTGAAGTTGAAGCGCCCGAACAGCTGGGACTTATCGGAGATTCGATGATCGAGCCGCACGGAAAACTGGTCCGCATCGGTCACCACCGGGGAGGAACTGGCGTAGGTGTGGACTCCGTAGGAGCCGAGAGGATTGTTGGGCAACGGATAGCGGGCGAGTACCCGCGCTATACCCGGATCGACCGGGACCGTCAGCGTATCGCCGGGAAAGGCCGTGGTATCCAGGCCGGCGCGTTCCTGCGCCGTGGGCACGGGAAATACCTGGGTCGTGCCCAGCACCTGGCGGAAGCCCTGGTATTGGCCGAAGTAAAAGGTTTTGCCGGAGCCGTTATAAATTCCGCGAAGAACAACCGGGCCGCCATTCGTGAATCCGAACTCGTTGCGACGGAACGGCGGAAGCCGGCCCGGGTTGGCGATGGAGGAGTGGTCAAAGTAGTTTCTCGCGTCCAGAGCCGAGTTCCGAAGGAACTCGAAAAATGACCCGTGGAAGCCGCTGCTCCCCGATCGCGTCACGATATTGGTAAACCCTGCGGCTCCGCGACCGATTTCCGCCGGCATCCACCCGGATTGAGATTGAATCTCCTGCACCGCGTCCACGTTGAAGTTGCTGAACGTGGAGCCGCCCATCTCCGGGTCGCTGATGTCGGCCCCGTCCATGGCGAAGGTCGCTTCGACCCCGCGCTGGCCGTTGATGGCGAACTGTTGCGTGAAGTTGGTGGCTCCATTCGCGTCGGTCATGGTTCCGGCCGCCAGCAGCAGCAACTGGCTGAAATCACGCTTGTTCAGCGGAAGCTGGCTGACGGCCTTGCTGGAGAGGTCAACCCCGCCGGTGGTCTCCTGTGTTTTTGCCAACGCCTCGATGGAGAGCACTCCCTGGCCGGTGAGAGTGAGGAGATCGTCCGCCTGGGGGCGAGTCATATCGATGAAGTGATCTGTATCGATTCGATGGCCGTCCACGGTGATAAAAAGCGCAAAACGAAGCTGCGGGAGTTGGTGGAAGGAGAAGCTGCCATCCGGCCGGGTGATGGAGGTCAGCTTTTGCCCTGATGCGCTCAGCTCGATAACGGCGCCACCCAGGGGACGGCCCGCGCCATCCCTCAGTTCCCCTCTCCAGGCCGTGTCTCCGCTTACCGGTTGTTGGGCGCGCAGGGGGAGGGTAAGACTCGTAGCCAGCAAAGCCAATAGCACCGGCAGGATCGCCAACCGACGCGAAAAATACTTGGACGGCGGGAGTAAGTTGCGAGACAATCGTCCGATCTAAACGGCTCATCCAAGACGCATGCTATCGTGCTTCGGCCGGAAAGGGATTCTTACTGCGCATGAGCGGTTGGAATCAGAGCGCTTAGAAGGCTGGGTTGACTGGTAAGTTAACCGCAACGACGCAGTTGCACAAAAAGCGAGACAGTGCCACCGGCATTGTGTACACTGCTTGCCCATGGCAACAAGTATGTGCCGCCAGCCCCCTGCCATAGAACTGTCAAGGAGAGAAAGACCATGAGCTTTTGCCAAACCTGTGGAACCAGCTTACCCGACGGGAGCCCGACCTGCACAGCTTGTGGAGCTAGCCAAGGCGTGGCCGCATCGAGCGCTGCGCCGGGCGCGATGCCCGGCTCGATTCCCCCTCCGATGCCCAGCGCAATTCCCGCTCCTCTGCCTGCGGCTGGAGCCGGTCTTACCCCCAATGTTGCTGGAGCGCTGGCCTACCTGGTGGGCGCCATCACTGGAATTCTGTTCCTGGTAATCGATCCCTTCAAAGCCGACCGCTTTGTTCGTTTTCATGCTTTCCAGTCGATCTTCTTCAACCTGGCATGGATCGCCTTCTGGATTGTTTGGATGATCGTGGGTCTGATGCTGGGCGCCATCTCGCATGGCTTGTTCTTCATCATCCAGCTACCCATCAACTTGCTGGTCACGGTCGGTGGATTCTGCATATGGGTCTACCTGATGTATTCCGCCTACCAGGGCAAGACTTTCCAATTACCGGTTATAGGGCCGCTGGCGGCGACCCAGGCGGGCATCGCGCCCGCCGCCACCGGCCAACGGCTGTAGGGATTCGAGAGACGGATCAGTCCCGCAGGGACGGCTGAAAATTACCCAGGATGCAGTCCTGGGTACAACCTGCTTAACTTTCAGCCGTCCCTTGCGGGACTTTTCGTCGTTATGTGCATGGTTCCCAGGACTCTGTCCTGGGCTACTCTCAGCCGTTCCTCCGGGACTAAATCACCGAATGGTGGGTTGTCACACACGCTGTAAAGCCCGGACCTACCCAACAGCGCTTTTTTCCGTAGCCTGTAAAGCCGCCGCAAACCTAGCTCACAGAAACCGGCACCGAACCGGGCTGTTTCCTCGCCGTACCGCGAATGCCAAGCAGGCTCAGGATCGGCGTGGTGAGCATGGTAGTGACCAGCGCCATGACCACCAGCATGGTGAAGAGCGTAGGGGTGAAAGCACCCACAGTGTAAGCAATGTTGAGCACCACCAGCTCCACCAGGCCGCGGGTGTTGAGCAGGGCTCCCAGAGCAACCGCGTCTCTCCAGGACTGCCCGGTCCAGCGGGCCGCCAGGGCCGCGCCCCCCATTTTGCCAAAGACCGCCCCTAGCAGGACAACCGCCGCCCACAGCCACATGGAGACGTCATTCAATAGGTCCAGCCGGGTACGCATACCAGTCAGAGCAAAGAAAAGCGGCAGCAACAGCACGGAGACCAGCATATCGAGACGCTCTCGCAAGGCCAGCTGCCAGTGGGGTACTCGCGGGAAGCAAACCCCGGCCAGAAACGCGCCAAACAGCGGATGAACGCCGATCTTGTCCGTGGCTGCAGCAGAGAGAAGCGCTCCGGCTACCACCACGCCCAACAGCTCCAGAGTCAATTCCGGCCTTTTGTGGCGCCGCACCAGGTACGCCGCTAAAGGGCGAATGACGCCAAGCATTAGAAAAAGGTAGATAACCAGCCCGGTCAGGCGAAGCAGCAGTGAGGACGGAGCGTCCTGCCCGCCGATGAACGCCAGGGCGAAGGCCAGCAGGCTCCAGGCTACGACGTCATCGACGGCCGCACAGAGAATCGCGGTCGTGCCCAGAGCAGTCCCCTGTAAGTTTCGCTCCTCCAGGATGCGGGCCAGCACCGGAAAGGCGGTGATGCTCATGGCAATCCCGAGGAAGAGCACAAAGGGGATGCTGCCGATTCCATGAGGCGCGAAGCGGATTCTAAGGGAATGGGCCAACAGTGCGCCCATGCCGAAAGGCAGCAGGATACTCATCCCGCTGGCCATAATCGCCGTGGCGCGCTGGCGATAGAGCTGCTCGTAATCGAGCTCCATCCCGATCAGAAAGAGGAACAGCACCAGGCCGACAGTGGAAAGCGTCTCGAACGGGCCGAACGAACTGGGAGGAAAGAGCGTGGCGGAGAGGTGCGGGGCAAAACGCCCGAAAACCGACGGTCCAATGATGATTCCGCCGATGATCTCCCCGATCACGCGCGCCTGGCCGACTTTGAGCGCCAGCCAGCCGCAGGCAACTGTGATCAATAAAATGATCGCCATTTGGGTCAACAGGAGAGTCATGGACCTTCAGTTTATCGCTCTTGCCGCTCCTTGTGGTCTTGCCCAGCCGAGGCCTGGACGGTAAATTACTCTTTTGCTTGGGCTCACACGAATTAAGGGACCCCATGAGCAAACCTGCAAGCCAGCTAGCGGTCGAACCCGACCGGGTCACGCGAGCTATTTTTGAACATGCGTCGCGGATCAGCCGCGAGCAGCAGCTGGAAGAGCTGGTGCGTCTGAATGCCGACTTCGCACGCGACCTTGTCCAGGCGCAGCACTGCAGCCTGTGGCTGGTAGACGAAGCCAAGCGACAGCTCTGGACCCACGTGGCATACGGCGTGGCGCCGATCCGCATCCCGTTAGGCGAAGGGGCCGTGGGCAAGTGCGTCGCCGAAGACACGGTGCTGATCGAGAACGATGCGCTGGATGGGGATGTGAGCAGCCCTCACTGGATCACCGGCTTCTCCACCCAGCAGATGCTTTGCGTGCCGCTGCGGGTCGAGGGCCAGGTGGTTGGAGCGCTGGAAGTGCTGAACAAGCCGAGCGGCTTTACCGAAGGCGACGCTGAGCTGCTCGGATTGCTGGCCCACTTCGCCGCCAGCGCGCTGGAGAGCAAGCGGCTGCGGCAGGAGGCGGTCAAAGCCAAGATGATGGAACATGAGCTGAGCTTGGCCATGGATGTACAGCACCACCTCCTGCCACGGGATCAGGGGTGTGTGCCGGGCCTGGAATGTGTGGGCTTCTGCCGCCCGGCGAAGTCGGTTGGCGGCGACTACTACGATATGCTGCCCCTGCCCAGTGGCAGCTTCGCCTTCACCCTGGGCGATGTCTCGGGCAAAGGCATCCCGGCCGCGGTGATGATGGCCAGCATCCAGACACTGTTGCATAACCTCCTGCAGCGCGAGCCGGTGGAGGTGGCCGCGGTGGTCAGCGATCTGAACCGGACGCTCTTCGGCTGTTCTGTACCGGATCGCTACTCCACCTTGTTTTGCGCGCTGATCTCTCCTGATCGAAGCCAGATCACCTACGTGAATGCCGGCCATGTGCCACCCATGTTGCTGCGCAGCGACGGTGAACTTATTACGCTGGAAGGGGGAGGAATGCCGGTAGCCATGATCCCCGATTGGGAATACCAGCAGTTCACCGTGGAGCTGCGGCCGGGCGATCTACTGGTGGTGGTTTCCGACGGCATCATGGAGGCACGGAACCCTAACGGGGTGTTTTGGTCAGACACCGAGGTGCCGTTCATCGTGCGCCAGCATCGGGATTCGCCGGTGAGAACCCTGCCCTCCGCTCTCTGCGCACACGTCGACGCCTGGGCCGCAGGCGCAGAACAATATGACGACATGACGGTGGTCGGGCTGCGGGTCCGCGGTTGAAATTCGTCTCTCTCTGTTTTCTGCTTCTGGCTTTCGCGAACGGGGCGACCCGAAGCGACATACTGCGCGGCGGGTACGGACCTTATCGCGCCAATAACGACCTGCTCTTTTATCACCTCGATGTGCGCGTCGACCCGGAGAACAAATTCCTTCAGGGCAAGAACACCATCCGCTTCAGGATGCTCCAGGACGGCACCCGGATCCAGCTCGATCTGCATCCTGCGCTCCACATCGACAAGATACTTTTCGGTGGAGTTCCACTCAGGTACGTGCGCGATTCAGGAGCGGTCTTCGTCGACTTTCCGGAGACTCTCAGAGCAGGGCGCGAGTACACCATCGACTTCTACTATTCGGGCCATCCCGTAGAGACAGGCCGATTTGGCGCAATCACCTTCCGCAAAGACCCGGCCGGCCATCCCTGGATCAACACCGCCTGCGAAGAGACCGGCGCCAGCGTGTGGTGGCCGAACAAGGACCAGTGGCGCGATGAAGTGGAGAGCATGCAGATCAGCGTGTCAATACCCAACGGTTTGGTTGATGTCTCCAACGGAAAATTCATGGGCACGACGGACCTGGGCGATGGCTACACGCGCTGGGATTGGCTGGTTCACTACCCCATCAACAACTACGACGTCTCTCTGAATATCGGCAACTATGTGCACTTCTCCGATCGACTGGGCGATCTGCCACTCGACTTCTACGTGCTGCCGGAAGACAAGCCGAAGGCGGAAAAGCAATTTACCCAGGCCAAAGGAATGCTTCAGGTGTTTGGGCACTATTTCGGAGACTATCCCTTTCCTCAGGATGGTTACAAACTGATCGAGGTGCCCTATTCCGGCATGGAGCACCAAACCGCGGTGACCTATGGCAACCACTTCACGAATGGCTACCTGGGGCGCGACTGGTACGGCTCCGGTATCAGCCTCCGCTTCGACTTCATCATCATCCACGAGAGCGCGCATGAGTGGTTCGGCAACAGCATCACCGCCGCCGACCGATCGGATATGTGGATTCACGAAGGCTGGGCGACTTACATGGAGAGCCTTTATGTGGAATCGCGGTGGGGGCGAGCCGATGCTTTGAAGTATCTCGATGGAATGAAGCCGAAGGTGAAGAACCTGCAACCGATTGTCTCCGTGCGGGGCGTCAACAGCACGCCGCCGGAAGACCAGTACTTCAAGGGCGCGCTCTTTCTCAATACCCTGCGCAGCGTGGTGGACGACGACCCGCGCTGGTGGGCGCTGCTGCACGGCTTCTACCAGCGCTTCAAGTATCAGAACATCATGACGGAGGACGTGGTGCAGTACTTCAACCAGCAAACCGGAATGAATCTGACCCCGATCTTCGATCAGTATCTGCGGCACGCGGCGTTGCCGGTTCTTGAATTGCAATGGAGCCCGGGAAGCGTCCGCTACCGGTGGCAGGCCGATGAGCCGGGATTCGCCATGCCGGTGCGGGTGGGCAAGAGGCCGCACTGGCAGAAGATTCAGCCGACGACCACCTGGCAAACGATGCCGACATCGGTCGAGAAAGACCAGTTCGACGTCGCGACCGATCTTTACTACATCAAGGTAGTATGGATGCCGTGACGATTGAACTCTCCCCTGTTGCCGCTCGTGTGCTCGGATCGCTGGTGGAAAAAGAAATCACTACGCCCGAGTATTACCCTCTTTCTCTGAACGCGCTGGCCAATGCCTGCAACCAGAAAAATAACCGCGAGCCGGTGACCAACCTGGACGAGGACGAGATCCGTCAGGCGCTGCACCAACTGGAAGATGACGGACTGGCCGGTGCCGCGCGGGGCACGGAAAGCCGGGTTGCCAAGTATGAGCACCGCGTGCAGGAGGTTTTCAACTTTACCCGCGGGGAGATCGCGGTAATGTGCGTCCTGCTGTTGCGCGGGCCGCAGACGCCCGGCGAGCTGCGGGGAAGGACGGAGCGGATGCACCGCTTTGACGAGCTCAGCGACGTGCAGTCGACGCTGCAGCGGCTGATGCAGCGTGAGCCGCCGCTGGTAACAGTGCTGCCCCGCCAGCCTGGCACCAAAGAAGCTCGCTACGCCCATCTACTCTCGGGCGAAGTGACAGAGGCGGTCCCAAGCACCAGGACCGCTGAGCCTGCGGGAAGCGGCCTGGCCCAACTCGAAGCAGAGGTCGCGGCCCTGCGCCACGAAGTGGCGGAGCTGAGGGAGCAAGTGGAGAAAGTGCTGCGGCTGGTGGAGTAGCGAATCGTGATCGCGGGGAATTGTGGGTGCCCCATACTCGACGACTTCTTGCGAGATACGGGAAGAAAGTTAACTAGAAACAGAACCCGTCGGTAACGAGCCGCTGTTCCACATCTCGCGCCAAGCGCGAGATATGGGGCACTCCACAATTGAGTTTACTTCAGCGATGGCTCATGCGCAGGCTTTGCCAGCTGGCGTCGGTGGTCCAGCCGCCATCGACCACCAGAGCATGCCCATTCACAAACCCGCTTTGCGCCGAATCAGCCAGGAACAGAATGGCCTTGGCAATGTCATCCGGGATATGCAAAACGGCCCATGGGGTTCACTCCGATAATGTCCTCATCCGTGTAAGTGCCGTTCGCCTGGTCGGCTGCATCCATTTCCGTCTTGACCCACCCCGGGCAAACGGCATTGCAGCGCACGCCACGCCCACCCCACTCTGCAGCTAACGTGCGCGTGAGCCCAATAAGTCCGTGCTTGGATGCGTTATACGCGGCGCGGTCGGCGATCCCGGCAAGCCCGGCAATAGAGGCGACGTTGACGATGCTGCCGGAGCGTTGCTGCAGCATCATCTTCCCGAAAGCGCGAGCCAGCAGAAAGGGCGCGACCAGGTTGACCTCGAGCACCCGGCGAAAGGTCCGCGCGTCGATCGTCTCCGCCGGTGCAATCGAGCTGATCCCGGCGTTGTTGACCAGAACATCGACCCGGCCCCATCGCGTGCGGACCGCTTCGGCCGCACCATCGACCACCGATTCGTCGGAGAGATCGCCCGCAAAATCGACCGCCTCGCAACCGGTCGCGCGGACACTCTCAAGGGTGGAAGCGCACGGTTGCAGATCCAGCAGAGCAAGCGAATAACCAGCGGCGGCAAAGATCTCAGCAGTGCGGCGGCCTATACCCTGCGCCGCTCCTGTGATGACGGCGAGTTTCATGGTGGAACACTCCGATCGTTTCCAAAGTACATTGGCTGATATCATAGGGGCAGCGTTCCTTGCTGGCCATCCGCACCCCAGGTCTGACCGGGCTGCCGTCGGGAGCCACGCTTTCTCCCCCTGCTTACCCTCTACGCACCAGCGTACCGGCGACGTTCGAATGACTCAAGAGGTCCAGCGCATGGCGGCGAACGGCTTACCTTTGAAAGAGACCGCAAAGATCCGCAAGATTGCGTTTGTGGGCGACCACCTGCCGCGCAAGTGCGGTATCGCAACCTTCACCACTGATCTGCTGTCCGCGGTGCAAACCGCCTATCCGCAAAGCCAGTGCCTGTGCGTTTCCGTCAACGACATAGAGGACGGCTATGACTACCCGGAAGTAGTTCGCTTCGAGATCGAGGAGCAGGATTTGCCATCCTACCTGCGCGCTGCGGATTTTCTCAACATCAGCGATGTGGACATCGTTTGCCTGCAGCATGAGTTCGGCATATTTGGCGGCCCGGTCGGCGGTCACATTCTGGCCATGCTGCGTGAATTGAAAATGCCGGTTGTGACCACCCTGCATACCATCCTGCGCGACCCGAAGCCGGATCAGCGACGCGTCATCGAAGAGCTGATTGCCCTCTCCACGCGGCTGGTGGTGATGGCGGATCGCGGACGGCAGATGCTGCATGAAATTTACCAGGCGCCGATGAGCAAAATCGACCTGATCCCTCATGGCATCCTCGATGTGGGATTTGTGGATCCGGCCTATTTCAAAGACCAGTTCCAGGTAGAAGGCCGCACCGTGCTGCTTACGTTCGGGCTGCTCTCACCGAATAAGGGCATCGAATACGTGCTGAATGCCCTGCCGGCAGTTCTGGCGGAGTTCCCTGATGTGGTGTACATCGTGCTCGGCGCAACCCACCCCAATGAACTGCGCAAATATGGGGAAGCCTACCGGCTGAGCCTGGAAATTCTGGCCACCCACAACAAACTGGAAAAGCACGTTATCTTCTGCAACCAGTTCGTGGACCCGGAGAACTTGAAGGAGTTCATGGGCGCCGCGGATCTCTACATCACGCCCTACCTGAATGCTGCGCAGATCACTTCCGGTACGCTCTCATTTGCCTTCGGTTCAGGCAAGGCGGTGGTATCGACACCCTACTGGCACGCGGCAGATCTGCTGGCGGACGGTCGCGGCGCGCTGGTTCCGTTTGCCGATTCGCCGGCCATGGCGGAGCAGATTCTTAGCCTGCTGCGAGACGACACACGGCGTAATGCCATGCGCACAAATGCTTACAGGCTGGGGCGGGAGATGGTTTGGTCCAATGTAGCCCAGCTCTACATGCACAGCTTCGAACTGGCTCGCCTCGAAGGCGCGCCTGTGTCGCGAAAGTCTCTCGCCATCAAGACCCTCGACCAGAAACATCGAGAGCTGCCGGAACTGAAGCTGACCCACCTTTCCCGGATGACGGATTCCACCGGCGTCTTTCAGCACGCTATCTTCAGCGTGCCCAATTTCAGCGAGGGCTACTGTACCGACGATAATGCCCGGGCCTTTATTCTCGCGGTGCTGATCGCGGAACTTGCCGACGATGCGGAATTGGAGCGGAACCTGGCCACTACCAGCGCTGCCTTTCTGCATCACGCTTTCGATCCCGCAAACGGACGATTTCACAACCACATGAGTTTCGATCGCCGCTGGCTGGACGAACAGGGATCGGAGGACAGCCATGGGCGGGCGCTGTGGGCGCTTGGCGTGGGAGTAGGGCGGTCGCAGCTGCGCAATTTTCAGATGATGGCCGGCCAGCTCTTCGCGCGAGCACTCCCCGCGTTGACTGAGTTCAGCTCGCCACGAGCGTGGGCCTTCGGCTTGCTCGGCATTCACGAGTACCTGCGCCGGCTGAGCGGTGACAGCCAGGTGAGCCAGGCGCGGGAGACACTGACCGCACGATTGATGGAACTCTACGACCGCCATGCCCATGCCGACTGGCACTGGTTTGAGGAAGAGCTTTCCTACGACAACGCGCGGCTCTCTCATGCGTTGATTGTGAGTGGACGGGCCACCGGGCAGGAAGCCGTTTTGAACCGGGGTCTGGACACCCTGCGCTGGCTAACGGAGCAGCAAACCACAGAGAAGGGGCACCTGCGTCCGATCGGCAGCAACGGCTTTTATCATCGTGGCGGCGCACGCGCCAACTTCGATCAGCAGCCGATTGAGGCCCAGGCCACCGTCGCGGCCTGTCTCGAAGCCCATCGCGCAACGGCGGATCTGGGCTGGTATGAGCAGGCGGAACATGCCTTCGACTGGTTCATCGGTGGCAACGATCTCGGCCTTGAGCTCTACGTGCCCGAGACCGGCGGCTGCCGCGATGGATTGCATGTGGACCGGGTGAATGGGAACCAGGGAGCCGAGTCCACCTTGGCCTTTCTGCTTTCGCTGGTGGAGATGCGCCAGGCGCAGAACATGCTGACCAGCTTCAAGCAACCAATCACCGCGGAGGATTACCCTCCCTTGCCCATCTCCAGGAGTTAAAAAGATCCTCACCCGATGTGTACCGGGAGAGCACGTTTACGCGGCTTGTTCTATTAAGAGACAGCTAAAACTGCGGAACCGCCCCTGAGGCTGTGATCCACTGATACTTACTGTTGTATGCGCACGACGAGAAATGGGACCCCGATGGGAAATGGGACTGCACTGGCAATTCCTCTGAAGCGTTCAAAAACTGTCCTCAGGCCGGATCCGTCACGCGTTCTTCTGCGGCGATTCGATCCCGGGGATGCGCAACGCATGAGCGGGATCATCGAAAGAATCATGGCCATACCGGAGCCGACGGTTGGCCTGCTGCTGGAGCAGGTTACGGCAGACTTCTCGCAGCGCCACCTTTACTTATGGCTGCGCTTCCTGAATCGCTTCGAACAGCTACGGGAATTACTGCCGGCAAATGCTATCGTCTCCGAGCAGCGGCGGCTCCTGATCGGCTCCTACTTTCTGTCGGAATACTCGCTGGAATCGGCTGCCCTTTTCAGTCCATCGATGGTGGCGCACCCTGACCAGACAGGCTTGCCGGCGGGTGCTGTGCGTTTCGTCCTCAGCCTGCGCGCTACCGGCGAAGGTCACATCTCTTCGGTCACGTTTCGCAGCGGCATCGTCCATCGCGATCTTCGCATTGAGGTGGATCCGGCAGGCAGTTTGCTCACCGAGCCACGCCAGATCGCCAACACGGTGTATGAAGGTCCTCTCTTCCAGCGAAAACTCTGGGAACTCGGCTTAGAGAGCGACTTTACCCGCCGGGTGCTGGGAAGGCTGGGGAGCTCATTCGGATTGGCGGCGCTGCGGGAGGCCCTGGCGGCTGAGGTGCAAGGCTCCGGCCATACCCATGGAGAAGCCGGGGAAGATCAGCTGAGAGCGCAGAGCATCTGGATGTTGGCCCGTTCCAACTACGAGGTGCAGTTTGAGCCGGAGCAGGATCTCTCTGAGCGGATCATCTTTCCCTCTACGCCGTCGCAGCGCAACGGAATTGAGGACGCCCGGTTTGTCCGCTTCCGTGAAGACGACGGGTCGCATGTGTACTACGCGACCTTTACTGCCTACGACGGCAGGGTCATTATGCCGGAACTGCTCGAGACTTCTGATTTTCTTCGCTTCCGGTTTATCTCACTGAACGGCCCGGAAGCGGAGAACAAAGGCATGGCACTGTTTCCACGCAGGGTCAATGGCTCCTACGCCATGATTTCGCGTCAGGACAACGAGAACATTTTCCTCATGTGTTCCGACAATGTGCACTTCTGGAATGAACGCCGCCTGTTGCTGAAGCCTGAGTTTCCCTGGGAGCTGGTGCAGATTGGGAACTGCGGATCGCCCATTGAGACCGAGGCGGGTTGGCTGGTGCTGAGTCACGGAGTAGGGCCGATGCGCCAGTACTGCATTGGCGCCTTCCTGCTCGACCTGGAGCAGCCATCCAAAGTCATCGGCCGGCTGCGTGAACCGATCATGACTCCGGAACCAAGCGAGCGTGAAGGCTATGTGCCCAATGTGGTTTATTCCTGTGGCGCCTTGTTGCACCAGGGCCAACTGATCATTCCATACGGACTGGCCGATCTCGCCACCGGCTTTGCCACGGTTGCCCTGGACGATGTGCTGGCGGCCATGTCTTAGAAGAATGGGCTCAAGACAGACGAGTGGCTATTCTGTCGCCGGTTGCCTGGCGGACGCCGCCGCGCCAGTATGGCGCCTGGGAGACGGTGGCGGGCAACATCGCCGAAGGCCTGGTGGACCGGGGATGGAATGTGACCCTCTTCGCCACCGCCGACTCGATCACCCGCGCCCATCTGCACGCGGTGGTAGACAGGGGCTATGAAGAGGATCGGTCGATCGATCCCAAAGTAGCCGAATACCTGCACATCGCGGAGGTCTTTGAGCACGCCGCGGATTTTGACCTGATCCACAGCCACTATGACTTTATGGCATTGGCCTATACGCGGCTTGTCAGGACGCCGGTATTGACCACAATCCACGGCTTCTCCTCGCCCCGCATCATGCCGGTCTATGAGAAATACCGCGACGGATATTTCGTCTCCATCAGCGATTCAGACCGCGCGCCGGGGCTTAATTACCTGGCAACGGTCTATAACGGAATCGACCTCGCGCTCTACCCCCAGCGCAAGACCAAGGGAGAAGATCTCGTCTTCATCGGCCGGATCCATCCGGATAAGGGCGTCCACCTGGCGATCGAGACCGCCCGCAAAAGTGGACGACGACTGCTGATCGCCGGCATTCAGCAGGATGCGGCCTACTTCCGGGATGAAATTCAGCCGCACCTCGACGATAAACAAATCCTCTACCTGGGGTCCGTTGGTGTGGAGGAGAAGAATGCGCTGTTTGCGCAAGCCTTTGCCCTGCTTCATCTGAATACCATCCCGGAGCGCTTTGGGCTGGTGCTGGCCGAAGCGAACGCGGCCGGCGTTCCGGTGATCGCGATGGATCTTGGCTCCTGTAGCGAGGTGATCGAGCACGGTGTGACCGGCTTTCTGGTGAACGATGTCGCTGAGGCGGTGAGAGCGCTCGATGGGGTGCCATCCATTCAAGACCATGACGCCAGAAGGCGGGTGGAGGAACGGTTCTCGATAGCAACTATGGTGGAGGCGTATGAACGTGTCTACGCGAGAATTTTTGAGCTCGAGAAGGAACGTAGCTGACAGGCCCAAACACCTGGGTGTCACTCACCCATCGGCCCTATATTTGCTCATCTGTTCTTACCCATCATCCTTTCGGTCGATGACAAAGGTAACCGGGGAGATCACTATCACCAGGCACTTGCGGGTCTTTTGCGGCGCTCTGGACAAGGTAAGATGGCTGCGGACCAAATATGAGTCAAAGCGCAACGGCAAGCGAAATCGGGCTGAACGAACAAGTCGGCGGTCGCGCGTTGATGCTCTTCGACGGACTGTGCGGCCTGTGCAACAGCGCGGTACGCTGGGTGACGCAACATGATCATGCCGATGCCTTTCGCTTCGTACCCCAGCAGTCTGCCTTGGCCGCGGCAATTCTCAGCCGGCATGGCATCGACCGAGAGACGATGCTGCGGAGCAATAGCGTCTATCTGGTAATCGATGCCGGTACAGACCACGAAAGACTGTTGACGCAATCCGACGTAACGGTGAATATGCTGTTGCTGCTGGGCGGCCGCTGGCGTTTCCTGGGATATTTGCTGCGGGCGGTGCCCGCATTTGCGCGCAATGCGGCCTATGGGCTGTTCGCGCGCAACCGCTACCGGCTGACGGGCCGGTATGAAGTCTGCCCTTTGCCGACCGAAGCGGAACGGACGAAGTTTCTTAGCTGAGGATCCATGCGATTTGTGCAATTGAAAGCCGGCGACGCTCGCCGCGTCGCGGTAGTGGAAGAACCGAAACTGCGCCTGTTGCATGGTTTCGATTCCATGTACGCCCTGGCTCAGGCGGCCATCACCAACGGCGGCAAGCTGACCAGTGTGGCGGCCAACCATCTTACCGATGAGTCTCTCGACTATGACCAGGTCTATGCAGGCGGCGGCGGGTGGAAGCTCCTCCCGCCCATCGATCACCCGCAGGAGATAGCCCGCTGTCTGGTTTCCGGCACAGGGCTAACCCACCTGGGCAGCGCGCGCGACCGGGCGTCGATGCACATGGTCAAGGAGCAGGAGCTCACCGACAGCATGAAGATGTTTCGCTGGGGTGTCGAAGGCGGCCGGCCTGATCAAGGGGAAATAGGGATTGCCCCGGAGTGGTTTCACAAGGGCTATGGCTCGATCGTGCACGCGCACGGCGAGCCGCTGCTCATCCCCGCCTACGCGGACGACGGTGGCGAAGAAGCAGAAATCGCGGTCGTATATGTGATTGGTCCGGATGGCCAGCCCTATCGAGTCGGCATGACGCAGGGCAACGAGTTCTCTGACCACCGCTTCGAGAAGAAGAACTATCTCAACCTGGCGGGATCGAAGTTGCGCACTTGTTCGATTGGGCCCGAGCTCATCGTCGATCCCGATTTTCGCACCGTGCCAGGCACGGTTACCATTAGGCGCAGGGGTCAGGAATTCTGGTCCCAACCGATCTCGAGCGGCGAAGAGGAGATGTCCCACAGCCTGCGCAACCTGGAGCATCATCACTTCAAGTTCGAGCTGCATCGCCGCCCCGGAGACGTCCACATCCATTTTCTGGGAGCCCATTCGCTGAGCTTTGGCCAGGGTATCGAGCTCCAGGACGGAGACGTGATGGAGATCCACTTCAAAGGGTTCGGCCGCCCGTTGCGCAATCCGGTAGAAGTGGTAAGGAAAAAAGATGCGGCTATAGAGGTGATTCCCCTCGTCTAACACGCGGGGGTTTTGATGAAGCTCCGCGTCGCTTTGGCAGCGCTTGCTCTCTCTTTTCTCGCTCACGCGCAACCAGCCGAACAGTCGTCGACCCACGGCATCGCCATCGCCAACATGGATCCCTCCATCAAGCCGGGCGACAACTTCTATCTTTACGCCAACGGTGGATGGATGAAGCGCACCGCCATTCCTCCCGACCGCGGCTGGACCGACTTGTTCCAAACCTTGGCTGATTTGAGCGACAAACGTACCCTCGCCATCATCGAAGAAGCAGGCAAGGCGAACGACCCCGCGGGTTCGAATGCACGGAAAATTGCCGATCTGTATCACTCGTATATGGACCAGGCCGGCATCGAGTCCCGCGGCCTGACGCCAATTGAGCCCTACCTGAACGCGGTGGCCGCGATTAGTGACAAGACCCAACTGGCACATGCCCTCGGCGAGGAACTGCGCGCCGACGTAGACCCGCTCAACAACACTAACTTCTATACTCATCACCTTTTTGGATTGTGGGTAGCTCCAGGCTTTTCCGATTCAGCTCACTACGCCCCTTATCTGCTGCAAGGTGGCCTCGAGCTGCCCGATCGCGACTACTATCTCTCCGACACCGACAGCATGCGCACGATACGCACCAAGTACCAGGTCCACATCGCAGCGATGTTGAAGCTTGCCGGCTTCGACGACGTGGATGCTCGCGCGGCGCGCATATTTGCCCTCGAACATGCCATTGCAGAAACTCACTGGAGCCTGACTGACAATCAGGAAGTCGCCAAAGCGAACAATCCCTGGAAGCAAAGCGATTTCGCCGTCAAGGCCCCAGGGCTTGATTGGGTCGAGTATTTTCGCGCTGCTGGTCTTAGCCAGCAGTCATCGTTTATCGTCTGGCAACCAAGCGCATTCACCGGCGAAGCGGCCCTGGTAGGTTCCACTCCGTTAGAAGCCTGGAAGGATTGGCTCGCCTACCATCTGCTCGAAACGTATGCGGATGTGCTGCCCAAAGCATTCGCCGACGAGCACTTCACACTCGCCGGTCCGATCCTTTCCGACACGCCGCAGCAGCGCCCCCGCTGGCAACGCGGAGTTGCGCTGGTAAATCGTGAGCTGGGGGACGCCGTGGGCCAGATCTACGCCCAACGCTATTTTTCTCCCCAGGACAAAGCGGACGTAGAAACATTGGTTGCGCACATCATCGCTGACTATCGCCAACGACTCGGCAACCTGTCGTGGATGGCGCCGGCAACCAAGGCGGAAGCGATCGCCAAGCTCAACGCGCTCTATGTGGGCATCGGCTATCCGGAAAGCTGGCGTGATTATTCCGGCTACGAGGTGAAGCCTGAGGATATCGTAGGCAATCGCCGGCGCGGACGTCTCTTCTATTACCACACCAACGTTGAGCGCATCGGAAAGCCCGTCGATCGCCACGAGTGGTCGATGACGCCGCAGACGGTGAACGCCGTCAACTTGCCGTTGCAGAATGCGCTTAACTTCCCTGCTGCAATCTTGCAGGCTCCGTTCTTTGATCCTAAGGCGCCGGACGCTGCGAATTATGGAGGCGTTGGCTCCGTGATCGGCCATGAAATCAGCCACACGTTCGATACCGAGGGCAGCGCATTCGATTCCCAAGGGCGCATGCGCGATTGGTGGACCCCGTCAGATTTCGCGCACTTTCAGGCCTCGACTGCAAAGCTTGCCGCCCAATACGACACCTACAAGCCGTTCCCCGACCTTTCCGTAAATGGCAAACAAACGCTGGCGGAAGACATCGCCGATGCCGCCGGCCTCTCCGCGGCCTACGATGGGTACCGGTCTTCGCTGAAAGGTCAAAGTGCTCCGGTGCAAAATGGACTTACCGGGGACCAGCAATTCTTCATCGCCTTTGCCCAGAGCTGCGCTTCGAAAGAACGTCCCGCGGCTCTACGCGAGCAGGTCCTGGACGACTCGCACGCCCCGGCCCAGTACCGTGCTGACACGGTACGCAATATGGATGCGTGGTACGCAGCCTTTGCCGTGCAACCTGGACAGGCCCTCTATCTCCCTCCACCGGATCGAGTTCAAATCTGGTGATAGGCTGTTTTCGTGAGCAAAGACGAAGCTGCCGAGGTGCTCTCGATCGAAGGGCGCGACGTCCGCGTGACTCATCCCGGCAAGCTCTATTTTTCCCGGCAGACAAAGCTTTCGAAACTTGACCTCGTGCGCTACTACCTGTCGGTGGCGCCGGGGGCCCTGGGCGGAATCCAGGATCGCCCTATCGTTCTCAAACGTTTCGTGAACGGCGCCGAGGCGGAAGCGTTTTATCAAAAGCGCGCGCCTGGCGATCGTCCCTCGTGGCTGCGGACAGTAACGCTGTCCTTCCCTTCGGGCCGCACGGCGGAAGAGATCGTGGTGGATGATGCGGCGGGGCTGGCCTGGATCGTCAACCTGGGCTGCCTGGAGCTACACCCGCATCCGGTACGCTCCGCCGATCTCGACCACCCGAACGAGTTGCGGGTCGACCTCGATCCGGGCCCAGGCGTTGGTTGGGCCGACGTGCGCCAGGTCGCCCTCGAAGTGAAATCGCTGCTCGAAGAACTCGGGCTTCGCGGCTGGCCCAAGACCAGCGGCTCACGCGGGATGCATGTGAATGTGCGCATCGAACCGCGCTGGAGTTTCAGTGAAGTGCGACGCGCAGCGCTCGCGCTTTCACGTGCGGTCGAGCGGCGCGTGCCTGCGCTGGCCAGCTCAAAATGGTGGAAGGAGGAGCGCCACGGCGTGTTCCTCGACTACAACCAGAACGCAAAGGACCGGACAACTTGCTCTGCCTATTCGGTGCGCCCTCTGCCTGATGCCCGGGTGTCTGCGCCCCTTCATTGGCATGAGGTGCATGACTGCGAGCCTGCGGACTTTACCGTGCTCACCATGCCGGGCCGCTTCGCCGAAATTGGCGATCCGCACGCTGATATGGATGCGGCCCCGGGTTCGCTCGAAGCATTGCTGGAGTTCGCGGCAAAGGACGAGGCTGCAGGAATTGGACGATGCGCCATGGCCACCGCACTTCCGCAAGATGGAAGGCGAAGCGCCGCGGGTGGCGCCGTCGCGAGCCAAGTCGCCTGCGAAGAAACCCCCACGGACGAAGATGCCGCTGGTCGTGGTCGCAAATTCTCCTAGCAAAGACGCTGCGCTGGCGGGCCTGGAGAGGTGGAAAGCCAAGCACGCCGACGTGGCCGCCCTTCTGGCCGTGGATGACGTGTTGGTCGACTCTATGCGCGGCACGTCCTCCACCTGGACCCGCATCCGAGTCAACCTGCGTCATGTTCCCGAAGAGCAAAGGCCGCCCCAGGAAACTCCCGACCCGGACGACGATCCGACCCGCGAATGGCGGACTGGGCGCACGTCAAAGCACACTTCGAAGTCATAACAGGATTTCAGGACTGGTTAGAACAGATTGAAGGGGCTTCGCCCCATCTCTTTCGCCCACGTACGCCACGGCGAACGTGGGGCACCCGTGGAGTTCATTGTCAAATCGATGGCGAGGCTCGCGTCAGCGGCCGCTCGAGAAAATCTCCATTAGCTCTTGCGGCGGAACAACCTCAAGCTGGGCATAGGTACAGTCGCTCGGCTTCTTGTCCGTGCGCCACCTGCGAAACTGGGCCATGTGGCGGAAGCGGCTGCCTTGCATGTGCTCGTAGGCGACTTCGACCACCAGTTCTGGCCGCAGCGGCTGCCACGACAGGTCTTTACCCTGGCTCCAGCGGCTCTGGCCGCCAGGCATGCGTTGCTCACCTGCTTCAGGCTCCGGCCCACCCGCGCCAGGGATGATTAGCGAGTGCATCGCTTCTATAAGGTGAGAGGAATTCTGCCAGCTCGCGGCGTTTCTCCTGGGTGAAACTGGCGCAGACGCCTACGTGCTGCAGCGCGCCGGAATCATCGAAGAGCCCGAGCAACAGTGAGCCGACGTTGCCCTCACCTGTCTTGTGCCAGCGAAACCCGGCAACTACACAGTCGCAATCGCGCTCATGCTTAACCTTGAGCATCACCCGCTTGTCAGGCTCGTATGTCCCCGCTATCGGCTTGGCGATCACCCCATCGAGACCGGCCCCCTCGAAGCGGCGAAACCAATCCGACGCAACATTCGCTTCCGAGGTCGCCGGCGTGATGTGAATCGGCGGCGCCGCGGAGGCAAGCAGCAAACTCCAACTGCTTTCGCCGCTCCTGGAAGGGTTCGCTGCACAGATCCCGGTCGCCTACGCAAAGCAGATCGAAGAAGACGATGGATGCGGGCGTTTGCTGCGCCAGTAGCTTAACCCGGGAAGCGGCGGGATGAATGCGCAGCTGTAATACCTCGAAGTCGAGACCACTCTCCGCGGCGATGACGATCTCGCCGTCGAGTACACAGCGCAGCGGCAACTGAGAACGCAAAGTCTCGATCAGCTCCGGAAAATAGCGATTTAGCGATTTTTGGTCGCGACTCTGAAGAAGGATTTCATCCCCATCGCGGAAAACCAGCGCGCGAAACCCATCCCACTTGGGTTCAAAGATCCACGAGTTGCCCACCGGCAATTCGCCAACTCGCTTGGCGAGCATCGGCAGGACCGGTGGGTTCACAGGAAGTTGCATGCCTCATGGTATATCGGCGGGAAAGCCAGCCTTGGCATCGGTTAGATTAGATCCTGAGAGAAGCCGCATGCCAGTAGACCCTCGCAGAACCATCTCTGATCTTGAGCATCTCCGTGCGCTGACCGCGGACGATCACGGAGCGCAGCGCATCGCCTGGAGTCCAACCTGGCTCAAGGCGCGCGCCTGGTTTCAGAGCAAGCTGGCGCAGCTGCCGGTGGAGCACCATCTCGATGCCGCCGGCAACTCCTGGACGACGCTGCGCGGCGATTCCGATCGGGCGCTCATTCTTGGCAGTCATCTCGACTCCGTCCCCAACGGCGGCTGGCTCGACGGCTGCGCTCGGTGTCCTCGCCAGTTTCGAGGTCCTGCGCGGTCTGGCAGAGGATTTCGGAGGCAAGCCGCCCATCACCATTCGCCTGGTGGATTGGGCCGACGAGGAGGGCGCGCGTTTCGGCCGGAGCCTCTTCGGCTCCTCTGCGTTTGCCGGGACGCACACCATCCAGGCCGACCGCGGCCGAACCGACCGCGATGGAATCCGTCTGGAAGACGCACTGCGGCAATGCCAGATCGACGTCGAGCGGATCGGAGATGCGGCCATGGAACGCGCCCAAGCCGGCGCCTACCTGGAGCTGCATATTGAGCAGGGGCCGGTTCTCGAAGCCATGAATCTGCCACTGGGCGTGGTGCTCGGCACCAAGGGCGTGGAACGCCACGCGATCACCTTCCACGGACAGGAGGCCCATTCCGGATCCACCCCGATGGCTGTGCGGCGGGACGCTCTCGCCGCCGCGGCCAAGCTCGCGCTGGAAATTCGACCCATCGCCCGCAAGCATCCTGACGCCGTAGCCACCATGGGGAGTGTAAAGACCTTTCCCGGCATCGTGACCGCGGTTGTCGGCCGCTGCGAAACCACGCTGGACATGCGTGACCTGGACGCGGGTGTGCTGGCGTCGATGTTGGCCGAAGCCCAGGAGGCGAGCCGGCGTTTCGCCGCGGAAGAGGGTTGCACTGTCGAATGGTCAAGGATCTGGAACATCGAGCCCATCCCATTTGATCCGCGGCTCATCGAGCTTTGCGACCAGGCGGTTCGGGAGACGGCGGGTGCTTCTCACCGGCTCCCCTCAGGGCCGTTGCACGATGCCGCCGAGGTTGCGCGAGCCGGAATTCCGGTGGTGATGATGTTTACCCAATCGCTTGCCGGCCTCAGCCACAATCCGGCGGAAAACACCAGGACCGAACATCTCGAGCTGGCTGTGCAGGCCTTTGACCGGCTGGCCAGAAAGACATTCCTGCTCCTACTTTCGCACTCGGATAGTGCATAATTATGGTTCCCCACTAACGACGCAGGGAGAGGATATCGCTCGATGAGCGGCCAAACGTCTTTCGTGCAGATGGCGCCGGTCCATCCGGAAACCTCCGCGCGCTTCGCCGACCTGCATCCGCCGCTCGACCGGCAGGCTGCGATACCCGAAGCCAATCGCTGCCTCTACTGCTTCGATGCGCCCTGCACCACCGCCTGCCCCACCCATATCGATGTTCCCCGCTTCATCAAGAAGATCGCCAGCGGCAATCTCCCCGGCTCCGCCCGCACCATCCTCGACGCCAACATCCTTGGCGCCAGCTGCTCCCGCGCCTGCCCGGTGGAGGTGTTGTGCGAGGGCGCCTGCGTCATGCATCGCTACAACAAGCAGCCGATTCAAATCGCACGGTTGCAGCGCTTTGCCATGGATTCGTTCCATGCGAGCGGGGCTCCGCTGCCCTTTACGCCGGCACCCGAAACAGGCCTGTCCGTGGCGCTCATCGGCGCCGGGCCGGCATCGCTCGCCTGCGCTGCGGAACTGCGCCGCCGGGGCATCCGCGCCACCCTCTATGAAGCCCACCCTCTGCCCGGGGGCTTGAATACCTACGGCGTCGCCGAATACAAGCTGCCGCTGGTCGAGAGCCTGCGCGAAATCGAAATGCTGTCGCAGCTCGGAGTCGAGTTTCACTTCGAGACGATGATCGACGCACAGCGGCTGGCAGAACTCGAACGCGACCATGATGCTATCTTCCTGGGACTTGGGCTGGGCGCCATTCACCAGCTTGGTGTCCCCGGCGAACTCACTTCCGGGCGTCACCAACGCACTGGATCTTATCGCCGGCTACAAGTCGGGGTCGTGCACGACCGTGCCGCCACGCGTGGTTGTGGTTGGGGCGGGAAACACCGCCATCGACGCCGCCGTGGCTGCCGTCCGGCTGGGCGCCCAGGATGTGCACATCGTTTATCGGCGCGGCGAGGAACAGATGTCCGCCTTTACTTTTGAGTACGAGCACGCGCTGCTGGAGGGAGTTAAGTTCCTGTGGTGGGTCCAGCCCACGCGCATTCTTGGCAGCGAAGCGGTGGAAGGGCTTGAGCTGACCAGCCTCGAGAAACCGGGTTTGGAGTTTAGCCTTACGGTGGACATGGTTGTCCTGGCCATCGGACAAGGAAACCAAACCGGGCTGTCAGAGAAGCTTCAACTCGAACGCGGCCGCATCCTTATCGACCGTGTCACCGGCCAGACCTCTCACCCGAAGTTTTTCTCCGGCGGCGACTGCACCAATGGTGGCCGCGAAGTGGTCGACGCAGTGGCGGACGGAAAACGCGCGGGCATCGGCATTGCCGCGTGGCTGGAGGCCAAACGTGTCCGAGCTTAAGCCAACCCTCGCAACTACCTTCTGCGGCATCCCCTGCCTCAATCCCTTCTGGCTCGCGTCGGCGCCACCGACCAACTGCGGTGAGCAGATCATGCGCGCCTTCGACGCCGGCTGGGGCGGCGCCGTCTGGAAGACCATCGGTGAGCCGATCACCAACGTCAGCTCACGCTACTCCTCCATCGATTGGGATGGCCGCCGCATGATGGGCTTCAATAACATCGAGCTCATCTCCGACCGCTCCATCGAGATCAACCTGCAGGAGATGGCCGAAGTCAAGCGGCGCTACCCACGTCACACCGTCATCGCTTCGCTCATGGTCGAAAGCAAGCGCGAGACGTGGCACGACATTGTTCAGCGCACGGAAGACGCCGGGGCCGACGGCCTGGAGCTTAACTTCGGTTGCCCGCACGGCATGAGCGAGCGCGGCATGGGATCGGCCGTAGGGCAGGTGCCTGAGTACTGCCAACAGATCACGGGGTGGGTGAAGGAAAAGGCCCGCACCCCGGTCATCGTAAAGCTCACGCCGAATATCTCTGACATCCGCATGCCCGCGCGCGCGGCCAAGCGCGGCGGCGCGGATGCGCTCTCCGCGATCAACACCATCAACTCCATCACCGGCATCGACCTCGACACATTCCAGCCCAACCCCAACGTCGATGGCAAGAGCTCTCACGGCGGCTACTGCGGCCCTGCCGTCAAACCGATCGCGCTCAACATGGTGCAGCAGGTGATGTCTGACCCGCAAGCCGCGTTACCTCTCTCCGGCATCGGCGGCATCGCCAACTGGCGGGATGCTGCGGAATTTATCCTGCTCGGTTGTAGCACCGTGCAGGTATGTACCGCGGCCATGCACTACGGCTACCGCATCGTCGAAGACATGCAGGACGGCCTGCTGGCGTGGATGGCGGAGAAAGGCTTCGCCACCATCGACGACTTCCGCGGCCGCTCACTCCCCACGGTCGTCAACTGGAACCAGCTCAATTTGAATTACCAGATCGTGGCGCGCATTCACGAGGACCTGTGCATCGGATGCCAGCTTTGTTACACCGCCTGCTGGGACGGCGCCCATCAATGCATCCATCTCGATCGCACCTCGCCTACACCCGATACCACGCGCACGCCGGCGATGGTAGAGGCAGAGGCTGCGCGGCGCATCTCCACCACACCCATTCCCAAGCTGGATTCGAACGGCCTGGGCCGTACCAATGCCGTAACTCCGCTCGAGCGTATTCCGCGGGTGGACGAACATCACTGTGTCGGTTGCAATCTCTGCTCGCTGGTCTGCCCGGTTGAAGGCTGCATCACCATGGAGCGGGTTGACAACGGGCTCGCCCCGCAAACCTGGGCGGAGCGAAGCATGGCAGAGCCGGTGAGGTCTTAACAAAAGCCACCATGTCCACCCTGATCCAGAATGGCACCGTCGTCAACGCTGACGGCCAGCAGCGCGCCGACTTGCTCTTCGACGGCGAGACCATCCTGCAGGTCGGCCCCAACCTTCCCTCCGCGGGACACACGGTGGTCGACGCCACAGGCCTGCTGGTGATGCCCGGCGGCATCGACGTGCACACCCATCTGGATATGCCCTTCGGCGGCACGGTGTCGGCCGACGATTACCGCACCGGCACCATCGCCGCAGCGGTCGGCGGCACCACCACGGTCATCGACTTCGCCCTGCAGTCCATGGGTCACACCATGGGGGAGGCGCTCGAAACCTGGCTGGCCAAGAGCGACGGTAAGGCGTGCATCGACTACGGGCTGCATATGGCCGTCACCGACCTCGGGCCGGGCGACGGCGCGCGGGGCCTGGCGGAGATGGAAACGATGGTGGAAAAAGGAATCTCATCGTTCAAGCTCTTCATGGCCTACCCCAACGTCCTGATGATCGACGACGGCCTGATGTTCAAGGTCATGCATAAGGCCGGCCTGCTGAACGCGCTGTGCTGCGTCCACGCGGAGAATGGCAGCGTGATCGACATCGTGGTGGCACGCATGATCGCGGAGGGCAAGACCGCGCCTCACTATCACGCGCACAGCCGCTCCGCCCACGCGGAGGCGGAGGCCACACATCGCGCCATTGCCATCGCGCACATGGCAGACGCTGCCGTGTACATCGTGCATCTCTCCAATGAGGACTCGCTGCGCGAGCTCAAGCATGCGCAGCAGCGCGGCCTGCACGCTTTGGCGGAGACTTGCCCCCAGTACCTGGTGCTCTCGCTTGAAGACCACATGCCGGGCAAGAGCTGGGACGAGGCCAAGTACGTCTTTACTCCGCCGCTGCGCAAGAAGCACAACCAGGCTCCGCTCTGGAAGGCGCTGGAAGACGGTACACTGGCCGTCGTCTCGACCGACCACTGCCCTTTCCGCTTTGCCGACCAGAAATCGCTGGGCAAACACAACTTCACGAAAATTCCCAATGGCGGTCCGGGGATCGAGAACCGTCTGCAGATCGTGTGGCAATTTGGCGTGGTCTCAGGGCAGCTCACACCGGAAAGGTTTGTCGAGCTCTGCTGCACGGCGCCGGCGCGCATCTTCGGCATGCCGCAAAAGGGAGTGCTCGCTCCGGGCAAGGATGCGGATATCCTGCTGTGGGACCCCAACGCCACCTACACCATCACCGCCGCCACCCAGCGCATGGCGACCGACTACTCCATGTTCGAAGGCTGGAAAGTTTCGGGCAACGCGAAGCACGTCTTCTCTCGCGGTGAGCTGGTGGTCAAAGACGGCGAGTGGATCGGGCAGACCGGGCGCGGCCGCTTCCTCAAGCGCCAGGCAAACGCCGGGGGATTCGCCTGATGGTCACGCCCGCTGCTGCTGTCGACCCGCACTTATACAACAGTGACCTCGCGCCCACCACGGCGGCGAACCGTACCTGGGGCACCTATAACTACATCGCTCTGTGGTTCTCCATGTCGATGGAGGTCACCACCTACATGCTGGCCTCGTCGCTGATTGCCGGCGGCATGAATTGGAAGCAGGCGATCTTCACCATCCTTATGGGGAATCTGATCGTGCTCGTTCCCATGCTTCTGAATGCGCACGCCGGCGCCAAGTACGGCATTCCCTTCCCCGTCTTTGTGCGCGCCAGCTTCGGCACGCTGGGCGCGAATATCCCCGCGATGCTCCGCGCCCTGGTGGCTTGCGGATGGTTCGGCATTCAGTCCTGGCTGGGCGGCCAGGCGATCGCTGCCATGATCCACGTCGTATGGCCGGCCACAGAACACATGCCCGCTGTCTTATGGGCAAGCTTTCTCGGCTTCTGGCTGCTCAATATGTTCGTCGTCTGGTGTGGGGTGGAGTCGATCCGCTTCCTGCAGAGCTTCTCGGCGCCCTTCATGCTGGTGATGTCGCTTATGCTGCTGTTCTGGATGCTGCACAAGGCAGGCGGCTTCGGACCCATGCTTTCGGCGCCCAGCCGCTTCCACTCGACCGGCAGCTTTCTCCATTTCTTTTTTCCATCGCTGACGGCGATGGTTGGCTATTGGGCTACGCTCTCGCTGAATATCCCCGACTTTACCCGTTATGCCAAGTCGCAGGACTCGCAGATTGTCGGGCAGGCCTTTGGTCTGCCGGTTGCGATGGTGCTCTATTCGTTCGTCGGCATCGCGTGTACCTCTGCCTCGGAGATCATCTTTGGAGAGCCGATATGGTCGCCCATCACCTTGTTGGGACGCTTCCATCAGCCGATGGTGGCGCTACTGGCGCTGGTCGCGGTGTTGGTTGCGACGCTCAACGTGAACATCGGCGCCAATGTGGTCTCGCCTTCGAATGATTTTTCCAACCTCGCTCCGCGCCTGATCAGCTTCCGTACGGGTGGACTTATTACCGGGTTTCTGGGCCTGGCCATGATGCCCTGGAAGCTGATGAGCACGTTTGGCACTTACATCTTCGGCTGGCTCGTCGGCTACTCCGGCCTGCTCGGCCCGGTGGCCGGCATCATGGTCGCGGACTACTTCCTGATCCGCGGTACGCATCTGGACGTGGTCTCGCTCTATCATCGCGGCGGCCCTTACGAATACTCGCGCGGATTTAATCCCCGAGCTGTGGTGGCGCTGGTCGCCGGCGTTTTCGTGGCCCTTATCGGTCTGGTGGTGCCGCCGGTTCGCTTTCTTTATGACTATGCCTGGTTCGTCGGCTTTTTTGTTTCGGCTGCCATCTACTACTTACTCATGCTGCGATACAAGCCGCAGTTCTGCATTAGGCTTACACTATGGAGCGAGCTGAACAGTCCCGGATTTCCTGGCGACGGCCGGTGGCATAGGCAAACAGGATGCGGCTGTCCCTGATGAAAGCCGCACATGTGAGCCATTGTCGGAGCCGCGTGGCCCAGGAAATGGGGTCGCTCGGCTATTTTCAGTCCACGTACCCTGCGGCGAACTCTAGGCAGCGTTTATCTCGTTCTTACCCGATTGGTTAGGTTAGATATGTTCAAACTTTCGCTGCTATTTTGCTTGATTGGGAGTGCTTGTGCTTCGGCTCAGGACCGTTCCTATGGACGGTCCATGGTGGTTACACCCTATGGCATCGTGGCGACCAGCTATGTCCAGGCTTCGCAGGCCGGCGCACGAATACTTGAGCAGGGCGGTTCGGCCATCGATGCCGGCATTGCGGCGAATGCTGTCCTGGGCGTCGCCGAGCCCATGATGAATGGGATCGGTGGCGATCTGTTCGCCATCTACTGGGAAGCAAAGACGGGTAAGTTATACGGATTAAACGCAAGTGGCTGGGCTCCGCAAGGTCTGACAATCGATCACCTGGAAGCGAAGGGCATTCACCAAATGCCTCAAGCGGGCATCGACTCGGTGACAGTGCCTGGCGCTGTGGACGGGTGGACCAAGCTCCATGACCGGTTCGGCAAGCTTGGCTGGAGCGAGCTGTTTCAACCAGCGATCTTCTACGCCGCGCATGGCTACGCGGTCCCCGAAGCGCTCCAGGCCTACTGGGAGGAGACGGTGCCCGCGCTGATGCAGTATCCCGAGAGCCGGCGTGTGTTTTTGCCGGGAGACAAGGCGCCTGCTCTCGGCCAGATCTTTCGCAATCCTGATTTAGCCGGAGCTTTGACTCTCATCGCCCAGAAGGGCGAGGCTACGTTCTATAAAGGCGAGATCGCGCAGGCAATCCTGAAGACCTCGTCTGAGCTGGGCGGAACCATGACCGCCGACGACCTTAGCCAATACTCCGCGGAGTGGGTCGAACCTATCTCGACCAAGTACCGTGATTGGATCGTGTATGAGCTTCCACCCAATGGTGATGGCATGGCCGCGCTGGAGATGCTCAACATCATGGAACAGTCACAGCCCTCCCCCGACGGGCCGCTGAGTGTCGCCGAGCTCCACACCAGGATCGAGTCGATGAAGCTAGCCTACGCAGATGTGAAGGCTTACGACGGAGATCCGAGATTTGGCTCCATACCAGTGGCTAAGTTGCTCTCCAAGCAGTACGCTCAAAAGCGCGCCGCGCTCATTGACCCAAGCAAGGCGAATTGCACCATCGCTCCTGGCGCGCTCACTGGAAGCGACACCACCTATCTCTCGGTGGTCGACCGCGACGGGAACATCCTCTCTCTTATCCAAAGCAATTACGAAGGCTTCGGATCTGATGTTACGGTCAAGGGCATGGGGTTCGTTCTTCAAGATCGCGGTGGACTCTTCTCTGTCGATCGCAAATCGCCCAATGCGCTCGCCGGTCACAAGCGTCCTTTCCACACCATCATTCCCGCCTTTATGGAGCACGGCCACCAGCACATTGGTTTCGGCATCATGGGCGGCATGAATCAGCCGCTTGCGCACGCGCAGTTTGTATCCAATGTGGTCGACTACCACATGAACATCCAGGCCGCGATGGAGGAGGCGCGCTTCACGGTAAGTAAACAGCTCGGATGCAACATCGTGATCGAGTCGCGAGTGCCTCCGGATTCGCTTTCGAAGCTTAGGGACATGGGTCACGTATTCGAAGTTCGCAAGGAGTACTCAACCACGATGGGGCGCGGCCAGGCGGTACTCCATGACAGCACCAGCAACGTCAACTATGGGGCCTCGGAGCCGCGAGCGGATGGCGCCGCTATCCCCGAAACAAAGTAACGACTTCACCAGATAGTGCAGCGATTCACCGGGGCCATCGGCTGGCCTGTCTTACAGGCAAATGCCCGCTGGAATTCCGGCAGGTTCCGCACCACTCCGTTGGCGCGGAACTCTTCCGGCGAGTGGCCATCGGTCTGCATGCGCAAGCGGAGATTTTCCGGACGGTTGTTCTGGCACCAGTTCTGTCCATAAGAAACGAAGAACTGCTGCTCGGCGTTTAAACCTCCGTATTCCGCGCTTCCCTTCTGCTGCAGATCGACGCCACCTTTCTGCGCACGGTCAAGGTAGGCAAGGAAAGCCAGCTTGATTCCACCCAGATCGGCAATGTTTTCGCCCAGGGTAAGTTTGCCGTTGACGTGCAGATCGTCCACGCCGATAAAGCCGTCGTACTCTTTCACCACACAATCGGCGCGCTCCGTAAATTGCTTACCGTCCGCCGGTGTCCACCAATCTTCAAGATTGCCCTTGCCGTCGAACTGGCGTCCCTCATCGTCGAAGCCGTGGGTCAATTCGTGGCCAATGATGCTGCCGACCGCTCCGTAGTTCACTGCATCGTCCTGGCTGGGATCGAAAAATGGCGGCTGCAGAATGCCGGCAGGAAAGTTGATGTCGTTCATCTGCGGATTGTAATAAGCATTCACCGTGGGCGGACTCATGGCCCATTCGCCCCGGTCCACCGGTTTGCCGATCTTGGCAATGTCGCGCTTCTCTTCAAATGCATCCGCCCGCAACCCGTTGCCGAGCGCATCGCCGCGGGTAACGATCAGGGTGGAGTAGTCACGCCATTTGTCCGGATAGCCGATCTTGTCGGCGACCGCGTGCAGCTTTTCTTCAGCGCGCGCTTTGGTGGTCGCGCTCATCCAATCGAGTTGCTCGATATCGCGGCCCATCGCCGCTTCCACATCATGCGTCAGCTCCAGCGTTCGCTGCTTGTCCTTAGGGCTGAACCGTTGCTGAACATAAACCTGGCCCAACGCTTCTCCCAATGCGTCGTCGGTGGCCGCGACGCAGCGCTTCCATCTCGGTTTCTGCTCCGGTTGTCCATCCAGTACTTTGCCATAGAAGGCGAAGGACTCCTGATCGAGCGCCTGGGGTAGAGCGGTTCCCGGCAGGTGACGGATCAGGGCCCAGCGCAGATAGATTTTCCAGTCATCCAGCGCGGTGGTCGCGAGCAACTGATTAAGGCCGGCAAAGTAGGCCGGCTCGGTCACGTTGAGCGACTCCACCTGCGGCGCGTGCGCGGCATGCAGAAATTGAACAAAGCTGAAGGACGGCGTGCTGCTGTCGAATTTTGCCAGGTTCATCTTGTGGTACAGACTGGCAGGATCGCGGCGCTCCACATTGCTGAGCGAAAAACCGGCAATCGCCGTCTCCAGCTTCAACACCGTGGCTGCATCTTTTGCCGCTTGCGGTTGCGTTTCGCCCAGCAATTCGAAGATGCGCGCGATGTGCGCCTGATACTGTGTACGCAGCTTGACTGAATCTTCATCCTGGCGTTCGTAGTACCCCTTTTCCGGCAAACCTAAATCCAGCTGGTCCACCATGGCAATTTGTTGCGTAGCATCTTTGTAATCCTGGTCGGAGCCGAAAGCGAAGAGCGTGTTCACGCCTATGCCGTCCATATATGCCGTCAGTTCCGGCAACTCGTCCTTGGATTTGAGCGCAGCGATGCGATCCAATAGCGGTTGCAGCGGCTTGAGACCTGCCTTGTCCACCGCTTCGACGTTCATGCAGGTGGCATAGTAGTCGCCGATCTTCTGTTCATTCGCCGTTCGTCCGCTGCCGCCCGCGGCGGCCTGCTCAAGAATCGCTTTCAACACCAGCAGGTTCTGGTCACTTAATTCATTGAACTGGCCATATGAGGATTCGTCCGCCGGAATCGGGTTCTGCTTCAGGTATCCGCCGCACGAGTACTGGTAGAAGTTCACGCACGGGTCGACGCTGGTATCCATTAATTTCGGGTCGAGTGCCTTGAGGGACTTCGCCGGCGGCGCTTGATCCTGTGCCCGCGCAGGGAGCAGCGCTGCGAAGAGCAAAAGGAAAAGTGTAATACGCGCGCTCATAAAACCTCGCTCATCTCAACCGTATTAGGAAAATCGTGCGATCATAAGTCTCCGGGATGATAGTTTCGCTCTGTGTGCCCCTTCAATTGGTCGGGATAGAAGTAAACGTCACGCAGGTTGCCGGTGCTGTACCTCTCCACCTGATCGCTGAAATGCCGCGACTTCGGATGCCCGCTTTCCCCTCCAGCGGTTACCGCCCTGGCGCGCACTTTATCTCCAAACTCCACTACCGCGACAAAGCTATTTCCGCGGGTTCCGTACCACTTCTTTGTCCCTGGATAGGGCTTGGCCCTGAACGCAGCCAGTGAGCCCCAGGTGGAAGAGGTAAATCCAACCGGCGTACTTGGCTTGGCATCGTCGAAGTGCGGCTCAATATTCCCAGTCAGGCGTTGAAACCGGTTGATCTTTCCCCATGGCGTCTGCCAGGTGCCGAAGTCCGCGGTCAGCTTGGCGGAGGCGGCAGCCAGAGCCTTCAGCGCCTGATCCCCGGGCAGCACTGTTACGGAAAATTCGTCTTCATCTCCCGCGATATGGCCGGCCTTGGTGATCTCCTGGCCCCAGTAGATCGCGAGCGAGGTGGCTACGGAATCCACGCCCCAGCGCAGGTCCCAGTTTTGCAGCGTGGCAATCTGCAAGGCGAGTTGAGTCTTCATCTCCGAGTTCGCCGGCAGCCTGGTCCACGCACTGATGAGCGCGGACACGGGTTTGATAAACCAGGGCAGATAGCTGTCGTAGGCTGCAGCCACCAGCCCGTCGAGGGTGAAGTCTTTCCTGCCCTGCAACAGACGCATCGCGTGCAGGCCCCGAGCAGATTCCTTGCCGGTTTCCACGTAGGCCGGGTAATCCTGCCGGTGCAGGCTGCTCTCCCCGGCGCCATTCCAGGGCGAGTCGTTCACGTTGAACAGATATCCGCTCTTAGGGTCCAGCAGATGCGGCGACTCATCGACGCTCAGCAGCCCTTGCCAGTCTGTCGCCGGGTCACTGCCATCGACCGGCTTGGTGAAGTCGAAGTGGGTGTCCCGGCGCGGAATGTAGTTGCCCTGAAAGTAGGCGATGTGCCCATCGGCATCGGCATAGACGGTGTTGTTCGAAGAATTTGCTTTCAGCTCCATGGTCTGCAGGTATTCCTGGTAGCTTTTCGCCTTGGTCCGCAAGTAAGACTGCGTCAGCGCTTTCACCGGCTCCTGCATCAGCCGTATGGTCACCCACTTGCCATCCTGATCGCGAATGACCGGGCCGTGATGGGTGTAGTAGGCGGTGAACTTCTTCTCTGCCCTTCCATGCGGAGTGGAATAGGGTACGGTGATCTTCTTCTCGATTACCTGCCGCTCCTCATTCCCGTACTTGTAGTAGTAGTGCCCGTCCTTGCTGCGCACCGTTTCCAGATACTCATCGACGGCGTCCACGCCGCTCGTGGTATGCATCCACCCCACCCGCTGGTTGAATCCCTGATAGATGAAGAACTGGCCCCAGGTCACTGCTCCGTAGGCATCCAGCCCTTCTTTGCTGGCCATCTGCAACTCCGACCGGAAGAAAAAGGAGGTGTGGGGATTGATCAGCAGCAGCGCATGGTGATCCACCGTGTTTGAGGGGGCAATGGCTATTCCATTCGATCCGCCCGGCTCCTGTTGCTCAGGGGCATTGCCGGCGCTAGAGGGTGTGGTCTTCGAGGCACCGTAAAAGGCTTCTAATTTCTTCAGGTCGACTCGTTCCATGTCGCCGCCGATGCTGCCTTCGGTAAACGATAAAGCCATCCAGGGCTCAAAGTGGTGAATCACTCTCGGCCTCACCTGGGGATGCTTCGCGAGGTAGAAGTTGAGCCCATCGGCGAAGGCATCCATCAGCTTCCGCAGCCACTCCGGACTATCCGCGTACTCTTTCTTCAAGTCGTCGGGATCGATGAACATCTTCATACGCAGATCCTGATAGACCTTGCCCTCTCCCTCCGCTTCGGCCAGCCGCCCCATGGCGTTCAGGTAGTTTGTTTCCACCCGGTTGAAGTCATCTTCGGCCTGGGCGTAGATCATGCCAAAAACGGCATCCGCATCGGTTTCGCCGTAGACGTGCGCAATTCCCCAATCATCGCGGACAATGTTGACGTTCTTCGCCTCGTTGGCCCATCGTGTTCGCTCCGCCGACTGGGCATGGCAAGGCACGATGAGGCCAACCCACAACGCCGTGCTCAGGAGAACAAAGGTCTTCTTCATTTAGTTGGCCAAGACGAGACTGTAGTATCCCATCCCGGGCAAGAAACGCGAAGGCCCCCGCCTGATCGGTTGAGTTGGAAAAAGTGCGAATTAAGCGAATTAAGCGAATTAAGCGAACTAAGCCTTCGGCGGAGGCGGTTAAGTCCTTTGTTTCGTCAAGGTGCTCAAATTTTGCAGTCATTGCCGCCCCGTCATGTCGCCCAGTGGATTAAGAGGTATGTGCACAATTAGATTCCGCTTTTGGGTGTTTAGTGTTAGCCCATTTGCGAATTTCGTGAGTGTCCCTTTTTGGACAGCGACCACTGACAATGGACAGCACGAACATTTCTCAGGTGGAGCAAGTAATTGAGAATAATGAAAACCGATGCCGGGAAGTTTGGGTGACTGCGTGCCATTCCTCAGGAGCGAATCGCCAAAAGGGAGAAGCCGGTAATGACAAAGCTGATGCAGGACGTGCGCTATGGGGTGAGGCAACTACGCAAAACGCCGGCGTTCACCATCACTGTGCTGTTGACCCTGGCATTGGGAATTGGGGCAAATGCCGCGATCTTCACCCTGGTGAATGCGTTGCTGTTGAAGAATCTGCCGGTGACCGACCCCCGAACCCTGGTGCGGTTAGGCGACGACAACAATTGCTGCATCACGCATGGGGTGAGCGACACGGGCGATTACACCTACTTTTCCACGGATACCTACCGCCGTCTGAAGAAGAATCTGCCTGAGTTCGAGGAACTAGCCGCGATGCAGGCTGGTTTCGTCTACCAACCCATCGTTGTGCGGCGAGACGGTGCGCAGGGGAGCTCCGTCATGGGCGAGTTTGTCTCGGGTAATTACTTTCGTACCTTCGGCCTGCGGCCACGCGTGGGACGCCTGCTGACAGATTCAGACGATATCGAGGGTGCCCCATTGACGGCGGTGATGAGCTACGAGACGTGGCAGCGCAATTATGGGGCGGACCGTTCGGTGGTGGGCAGCACCTTCTGGGTGAATACCAAACCCGTGACCGTCGTTGGTATCGCGCCCCAAGGATTTTATGGCGACCGGCTTTCGAGCACGCCGCCGGACTTCTATCTGCCGATCGAGGCCAAGCCGGTGCTGTCGAGTTCTCCTTATGTCCACGACCCCGACGCTTTCTGGTTGTACCTGATCGGACGGGTCAAGCCCGGCGTGGCCATGATCCCACTGCAGGAAAAGATCAGCACGCAACTGCGCCAGGGGTTCGCAACCAATAAGGGCTTTTCCTCCGAATATGGCAAGACCTTGCTGGCAAGAGGCGCATGTGGTGCTTACGCCAGGCGGCGCGGGCATCCAGAGCATGCAGGAGGAATATCGCTCCCACCTGCATTTGCTGATGTGGTGTGCCGGCCTAGTGCTGCTGATTGCCTGCGCGAATATTGCCAACCTGCTGCTGGTGCGCGGCATGGGACGGCGGACGGAGATGTCATTGCGCACTGCGCTGGGAGCGGCGCGAAGCAGGTTGATTCGCCAACTGCTGACTGAGAGCCTGCTGTTGGCTGTGGCAGGAGGAATGGCTGGGTTGTCCGTGGCGTATCTAGGCACGCGCATGCTGCTGACGCTGGCCTTCCCGGGAGCGAAGAACGTTCCCATCGAAGCGAGCCCCTCGATGACGGTGGTGTGGTTTGCTATGGCGCTGTCGCTGCTGACCGGTATTTTGTTTGGCGTGGCTCCGGCCTGGATGGCGGCGCAGGCTCATCCTGCAGACGCACTCAGGAGTGGCACGCGGACAATGACGGCGGGAGCCTCAACGCTGCAGCGTGGACTGGTGGTGCTGCAGGCGGCCGTGTCGCTGGTGCTGCTGGTGGGAGCCGGACTTTTTGCGCAAAGCCTGAACAAACTCCAGAGTAAAGATCTGCAGCTCGATGCGAGGAATCGCTACATCGTTCATTTCGATCCACGGTCCGCCGGATACGCAACGACCCAGGTAGAAGCGCTTTACCGCATCATTGAGCAACGTTTCCATGCGCTGCCGGGAGTGGTGAAGGTCGGCCTTGCCTCGTATACGCCGATGGAAGATAACAACTGGGGCAATTATGTTCAGATACAAGGACAACCGAATAAGGACGTCATTGCGTCCATTGTGAAGACCAACGCGGAGTATTTCGATTCGGTGGGAACTCGGGTGGTGATGGGCCGCGGGATCGGACCGCAGGATACATCGACAGGTCCCTCGATAGCGGTAGTGAACCAGTCGTTTGTGAAGGCGTTGTTCGGCAATGGCAATCCGCTGGGACATCGCTTTGGATCGCCTGGACCGGATTCGACTGGAGCTTTCGAGATTGTCGGCGTGGTCGAGGATACGGCCTACCAAAGCGCACGCATTAAAGACCACAGAATGTACTTCCTGCCCATGATGCAACGTGGAGGAGACAAGTCGCCGATTGAGGACGACACGTCACTTTATGCAGGCGCGATTGTGCTCGAGACCGCAAGACCGATGAACAACATGGAGACGCTGGCCCGAACGACGCTGGCCGGCATTAATCCGAACCTGACGGTGGCGAAGGTCCAGACGTTCGACCAACAGATCGCCGACAGGTTTACGGAAGAGCGGATGATCGCACGGTTGACCATGCTGTTTGGAGCCCTGGCGCTGTTGCTGGCGGCCATTGGACTCTATGGCGTGACCGCCTATAACGTTGTGAGGCGAACTGCGGAGATTGGCATCCGGATGGCGCCGGGCGCAGACCGTGGAGGTGTGATCGCGATGGTGATGCGAGCGGCGATGCTGCAAACCGTTCTCGGGCTGGTGATCGGGATCCCGGTGGCGCTGCTGTGTGTGCGATTTGTGAAGGCGGAGCTGTATGAAATCACCCACGCGGATGCCAGTGTAGTGGGCGTCTCCGTTGCCATCCTTGCGGCGGCAGCGTGCATTGCCGGGATCATTCCCGCACGACGCGCGGCATCCATTGATCCGGTTCAGGCTCTGCGGAATGAGTAATTATCTGACTCGATTGAATGAGTCGCCATCATGGGGCGCGCCCACCGGCCCGCACACACAGTACACCGAGGGCGTCATCCAGAAAAGGGGGGAAATTCCTTGACACGGGGCCCGGCTATTCCTACGCTTGAGAGCATGGAAGTCCACTTTTCCGCAGACCTGCAAACGAAACTCTCCCGCCTCGCCTCAGAGCAGGGCCGGGACAGCGAGACTCTGGTTAAGGAAGCCGTCGAGCGCATGGTCAACTATGACGAGTGGTTTCTGGCCGAGGTGGACAAGGGCCTCGCGCAAATCGAGAGCGGACAAACCTTGAGCCATGAAGAAGTCGGCGCACGCCTGGACAAATACCTTACCCAAAAACAATCGCCCGTTTAATGCAGCTCCGATGGACGGAAGAAGCGGAAGCCGATCTTAGACGCATTGCGGATTATCTCTTTGAACACACACAGGAGCATGCCCCGCGCATCGTGCAGGCTATTTACGACCCTGCGGCATCCTTGCTGACTTTTCCGGGCCGTGGAAGACCGGGTAAAAAACAAGGCACGCGCGAGCTGGTACTTACTTCCTTACCATATCTGGTGGTCTACACCGTCACCGGCGACGTTATCCATGTCGCCCGCATTCTGCATGGCGCGCAGAGGTGGCCGTAAGGGTTCCGACTCTAAATTTGCTTTGGAGGATGAGGGATGAGGCATTTGTCGAGTGTTCCTCTGTTTGTATCGTGCCTGATGTTACTTGTGGCAGGGGCAGGACGCGCCCAAATCGCAACAACGAGCAGTTCCAGGGCTTCAGGCCCGACAAGCCCATCCATCGACCGCAAAATTGAAGTCCTCATTCGTTCGCGGTTTTCTGTGCCGCCCGAGTACGACGTTCTGCTCGGAGCCAAGACCGGGAGCGACATCGCCGGCTACGACAACCTGCCAGTGACCTTCGCCCATAAGAACAAACAGACCGTGGTTAACTTTCTGATCTCGAAAGACGGCAGCACGCTTGCGCGAGTTGAGAAGTTCAGTATTGATGGCAACCCGGCCCTGGCGATTGATGTAGATAAGCGCCCGGTCCGGGGAGCCCCCACGGCTAAAGTGGAAATCATCAACTTCGACGATCTCGAGTGCCCATATTGCGGGTTGCTGAACAGCGAAATTCTGCCGGAGACCCTGCTTCACTACAACGGACTCATCAAAATCGTCTACAAGGATTACCCGCTTCCAGGTCACCCCTGGGCCTTGCGCGCAGCTGTCGATGCCAACTGCCTTGCCACGCAAAGTGAATCAGCCTATTGGTCCTATGTCGATTATGCGCACAGTCATGCACGAGACATCAGCGGTGCACAGCTTGACCCAGGCAAGTCATTTGTGGCCCTGGACAATATCGCCAATACCTTCGGCACGCAGAGCAAGGTCAATGACGGGCAACTCTCAATGTGCCTAAAAAAGCAGGATGATTCTGTCGTGCAGCAATCTCTCAAGCTTGGCGCTTCGCTCGGTGTGGACGCGACACCTCAGGTGTTCGTCGATGGGGAGCGGCTTCCGAGTGGGGCACAGCCGGTGGAAGCGTTGTGGCCCGCGATTGACCGGGCACTCAAAGCGCAAGGGATCCAACCTCCGCCCAATACCCTGCCCAAGGCAGGGCATTCCACAAGCACCCCGAATGAGCCGTCCCAATAAGTACCTGAAATATCGTTGGACCCAGATCATCAGCCAGCGCGGTCGTGGGAACCATGCACATAACGACGGACCAGTCCCGCAAGGGACGGCTGAACGTTAACCAGGTTGTACCCGGGACTGCATCCTTGGTACATTTTCAGCCGTCCCATGCGGGACTGGTCCGTCTCTCGAATCTCTTCCCAGGACTGCGTCCTGGGCTACTCTCAGCCGTCCCTCCGGGACTAAATCGGTGACTGGTGGGTTCTCACACACGCTCTAAAGCCCTGGCATTGCCAGCGCTAAAGCGCGTGATCAAAGTTGGGATCCTTTCCCGGAGCGCTGAAGCGCTCCTCCCCCCGCATGAATGCGGGGGCTCCCACCACGAATCCCGCAGCTTTCCAGTTCTCACCCAGCCTCTAAAGGGCGGACCTACCCGAGAGCGAATTTTCCGCACCCTCCGAAGCCCGTGCCCTTCGTTTATGGAAAACAACGTTGACCGACATACTCGGACTCCGATATAGTCGGATTCCGAGTAACGTTCGGCGTACCCGCTTTCCGTTCTGCGATTGGCGCACAGTTTGTCCGTGGGCCTATCGCTCCGAAGTGCTCTCACTCCCTCGGTTTTTTAGGCAGACATTCTGGAGAAGAACATGATGAAACTTCTCGAAAAAACACACCTGTCGCGCTCCAGGCAGAAGATAGCGTCCATCACTGTCTCAGGCCTGCTTCTGGGAGCAGTTTTTACAGTGGCATTCCTGTTCGGCACTGGACCCTCGACTGCCCAGGGAGCCGCGAACCTCAATTCGTATGCCGGGATCTGGAAAATGACAGTACAGGGCAAGCGAGTCGGCACGCTTGAACTCATGACCTACAACGGAAGGCTAACCGGCAGCATTACCAACGGCCATGCAACCATGGACGGCAATGGTAAGCTTGTCAAGCTTGAGGCGATTCCTGGTGCGGCTCCCATTGTGCGAGCAGACATTTCAGGAGATGCACTCATCATCAGTACCGAAGAAGTAAACGAGAGCATTTCGACCTGGGAGATGACCCTGACTGGACCAAAAACAGGACTGCTCAAGTTCGCCGTCAAAGGACATGAGATGACACCGTTCCAAATCTCACAAATTTCATGGGATGAGAACGAAGAGGATGCGGAAAACAGTGCCAAGTAGCCAGTGTCGCAATTACTGTGGACTGAAAAAGATCGCGAGGTGTGGTTTTCCTTGGGAGAAAACCACGAAAAGGCCTGTCGCTCCCCGGATTTCCTGCGGCGCTGCACTGGCCGAGAACAATTATGTGCGACTTTCTTCACGGAAAGTCGCATGGAGTTCCGGGGTTCCACCAGCCTCTACAGGAAATCCGGGTTCGGTCTACACCAATTGCGAAACTGTTGTAGCGCCCAGGGCACGGAAGATCCGTCCCGGCACTTCGCGTCCAGAGTAGACCCGATTCAGGCGTAGCGCTATGAGTAGAATGTCGAACCGCAAGGGTGCCCTGGCCCAGTCCCGGCTGCTGTTACTAAGAATTCCCTGGCCAATCTTCATCATTTTTTGGGTGATAGCACTCGGTATCGGCATCAACGCGGGAGTTTTCACGGTAGGCTCGGTGGTTTTCCCATCGTTGCCCTTTCCCCATCCGGAGCAGCTGGTAGAGCTTCGGCCGGAGATTCAGGATGGCGACAAGGGAATTTCGGCGGAGGACTTTGTCGATCTCAAGCGGCAAACTACAGCCTTTCAGGATCTGAACGCATCGACCGCACGCGCATTTAGACTGACCACCCCAGCGGGGCCGGAGGATATCACAGCGACCCTGGTTACGACCGGGTTTTACCGGATGATGGGCGACCGCTTCTATCTCGGCTACGACTTCATTCCCGCAGACGGGACTGCCGGCAGCGACCGGGTCGCCATCCTCTCCCACGCTATGTGGAAACGACTCGGCGCGGATAAGGCCGTGGTCGGATCGACCCTATTCATGGATGAAAAGCCGTACATCGTAGCCGGCGTGCTTGCCGCGGGTTTGCGTGATCGGAGCGCACCCGTCACTGTCCCGCTGGTCCTGAATCCCGAACAACTCAAGTTAGATCACCAGCGGCTGAATGTGATCGGACGTCTCAGACCCGGCATGAGCATCCAGCAGGCGCAGGCGAATATCGATGTGGCTGTCGCTCGCATCACGCACAGCGATCGCAATCGAGAGCGCGCCTGGAACCTCGTGGTGGAACCCATCAACAGTGCCTCCTTCCATAACGAGCGGAAATTCACCATCTGGCTCCTGCTCGGCGTGGTGATGTTTTTGCTCCTGATGGAATCCGTGAGTGTTGCATTCCTGCTCCGGTTGCGCTCGGAAGCAGCCCTCAAGAGAGACCAGGAGGCGGCCCGTGGATTTTGACTATGGCGTTATGCCTGCAATCATTCTTGTGGTTGGAATTCTGATCATTTGGCTTTGCGTCCGACGAATCGTCTCGCTTTCGACAAAGACTTACGCCAGAGGCTGGAAGGCCGCGCAACGCATCCTCTTGTCGATGGTGGTTCTCGTAACCGCGGCAGTCGCCGGAAGCAGCTTGTACAACGCGATCGTTCTTCACCATTTTTGGGCGCTCCATCCGCATCCAGGGGTGATTGTGGAGGCAGGTGGATACAAGATGCATATCGATTGCAGGGGAAGCGGGTCACCGACCATCATTCTTGAGACGGGTCTCGGTAGCGATTCGCTGATATGGGGAGGAGTACAGCCAGAACTTTCAAAAACAACCCGCATTTGCTCTTACGACCGCGGTGGGTTCGGCTGGAGCGATACGCGTCCAGACCCGCGTGATGCCGACCACATTGCGGACGACTTAGACCACCTCTTAGTTCAGGCTGGAATTACCGGCCCAATCGTTCTGATGGGCCATTCGATCGGCGGTCTCTACCTGCGGGACTACACAATGCGGTATCCAAATGTGGTTGGGCTTGTGTTTGTGGACAGCTCTACGCCATTTCAGGACCGCAAACTGGGGACGTGGAGAAGACGGGGACCACCGTTCTGGGCCATCAGGCTGGCATTCATTGTGGGCGTCCCGCGGCTCATGGGGATGTGTTCTTCAGGCGCAAAAGGTGCGGACGCCGAGATCAAGAGGTTACAAGCAGAGGCTACCTGCCGGACGCACGTCAGTGCAGTTTCTGCCGAAGGCAATAGTATTGAGCAATCCAGCCAGCAGACCGTCCATTCCGGACCTTACGGCGCTCTTCCGATTCTGATCATCTCGCATGATCCTTCGAACCTTAGACCCAAACAGACTCGCACCAAGCTTGACTCAGATCGGGAAGCTGCCTGGAACCAGATGCAAGAGGATCTTAAGCTGCTCTCCACACGCAGCCGCAGAATCATTGCGAGGGGCAGCAGGCACGATATCATGCTTGATCGCCCGGACCTGATTGAAAAGGAAGTGCCCCTGTTCATTGAACAGATTCGCGGCACGGCCCCACAGCCCACAAACTATGGCTCTACGATTACGGAATAGGGGGTGGTGAGGACTGGTACTCATTCAGTCGGAGATTTGGGGGGGCGACCGATATTTTCCGAAGGATAACGATGGCATGGGCACGTATCCAACGACAAGAACCTCGGCCCAATTCGATGGATGAATATGTGAAGTAATCTCGCCGCACTTCGAGTATTGGCCCGCGGCGCTGCGGATGTTTGCGTCTGCTTAGCGCTGCGCCGCGAACATGTTGAAGGCGGTTCAATGAAGACGCAAGAGCGTGCGGCGGTGGAACGGACTCATGTCACTGCCGAAATACAGCGGTACCCACGGCATTACCGCGTAGTCTCCGGTCAAATAAAGCTTCTGCACGTTCGCCGGGGCGAGGAGCATCAAGGATGTCTCCACCGATTCGCCTGGGTTGACGGTCACATCGGCGGGGATGACAGACGAATCCTGGATCAGGGGGAAGCGCCGACCCTGGTCATCGCGTGCGTAAAGAAAGTCCATCGCGCGGCTCGTCGATACGCGGTTGGCGTCACTGAAAATTCGCACCCGTTCGGTGTAGAGAATGTTTTGTCCCTGTGGAGCGGCATTTACGCTCTGAACACCGATGCACCAAATGTCATAGCAGTAACTGTCGCCGATACTGACGATGGTCCGGGGAGTAAGAAGAGAGACCAACAATACTGCGGCCAGGTACACGATGATGGTTGAGGCGGAAGCCCAACGCGCCCGCTTCGCTGCGCGGATCCTTCCGTTTTGTCTGAGGATCGAAGAGGCAAGACCGCCCACAACAGTCACGAGGAAGACCAGGAACCCCACCGTGGCTCCAAGGTTCGAATCCTGGCGAAAGACCACTTGGGTGCCGGGAGTGATGTAGGGCCTCTGCCCAACCCACCAACTGGTTAAGCATAGCGCTGCCACCCCGAGCATCCCCGCCGAACCGATCGTTTTCCAGCGCTGAACCTGCATGCTGATGGCTTCCGTGAGGACATTCAATGCTATGCGCGGATCCGCCCCGATTTCGTCGAGAAGCGCGTCAAACTCGGCTCCGTAACGCTCGCGCCAAGATCGCGGATAAAGCTTGGCAGCACAACGAATGAGCCGTTTCATGCGTGCTTGAGCCTCTTGCCCGCCGTCTTGAGTAAGCGTTCCAGCACGCCTAATTGGGCCTTCAGATATTCACGACCAGCTGCGGTCAAAGTATAAGGACGGCGCCGGTCGTCCACCTTGACGGGTTTGATCCATCCGCGCTCTACGAGGCGTGTTATCGCTCCGTAGAGAGTTCCCGGTCCGAGACGCAGGCCAGTAAAGCGCTCAATGTCTTCCATCATGGCGTAACCATGTTTGTCGCCTTCGGACAGGCTGGCAAGGACGAGAAGGGTCGGGTCAGACATAGAATGGCTCGTTATTACGCCGTACGTAGTATCGTACCGCGTAATAGGGGACGCGTCAACCGCCTAGACTCCAACAATCGAGCAAAACCCCGATGCAATGTCGACGGCGACGAACCAGTCGCCGCAGATACTCAAATTGGTCTCCGCAGCGAGCGCCTCTGCCGGATTGGGACCGTAATCACCTGGACGAGAATCCGGGCCATAAAACGAGCTGCTTCGAAAACAAGGTTCCGCTAATTTCGATTTTTGAACGCCCGTTCGAGAGCAGATCATGGAAATGACAGAGTATAGACGTTAAGATGACAGCGTACCTATTCCCTCGACGTTTCTACGGCATCTATCACGCTCTGCCTGAAAGATGTGGTGAATAGGTATGCTGTCACCGGATCTCGTCACCGGATCTCGTCTTGCGGTTACGAATAAACTGGAATTCTAAAGGAGATACTTATGAAAACAGCGAAGCTACTCATGATCGTGGGCGACTATGTCGAGGACTATGAAGTTATGGTTCCCTTTCAGGCATTGCAGATGGTGGGGCACACGGTGCATGCCGTTTGTCCGGACAAGAAAGACGGCGAATTCGTGCGCACTGCCATCCACGATTTTGAAGGCGACCAAACCTATTCAGAAAAGCGCGGACACAACTTCACGCTCAACGCGACGTTCGCGGAGGTCCAACCCTCCGAATACGACGGGCTGATCGTCCCGGGCGGCCGGGCGCCAGAGTACCTGCGCCTCAATGCGAAGGTCATCGATTTAGTGAAACACTTCCACAACTCCGGCAAACCGATAGCCGCGCTGTGCCACGGGCCGCAACTATTGGCCGCGGCTGGGGCGCTCACAGGAAAGAGAGTGAGTGCCTATCCGGCATGTGCCCCCGAGGTAGCAAGCGCCGGCGGCCTATTCGTCTCCGTGGGGTTCAATGAAGCCGTGGTTGATGGAGTGCTCGTCACTGGCCCGGCGTGGACCGCACACCCGGCCTGGCTCGCCAGGTTCCTTGAGGTACTGCAGGAATACCTGTCAGGCGACCAAAGTTCCACGAAGTCAAAAACTGCCGTCATGGTAGGTGATTGAAGAACACGCCGTATTCAGGAGACGGAAGCAGACCGCTCGCGGGCGGAATTCCTTCCAAAGGTGACCGATTTTTAGAAGCTGCCGCGTGGTTCATGCACGAATTTTGCTGCTTGCAAAAAGCTCTTCACGTTATTACATTAGTAATAACATCGTAGAGGTGCTGCCATGGTTGAACTTAAGGTCCGAAAGTTCGGGAACTCGCTCGGGGTCGTATTGCCCAAGGAAGTGATCAGCCGTCTGCACACGGCGGATGGCGAAGCTTTGTTCCTGCTCGAAGCACCGGATGGAAGCTACCAGCTTACGCCCTACGATCCCAGCTTCGAGAAAAGGATGGCGAAAGCGGAGGACATCTTGAACCGCTACCGCAACACGCTGCATGTTCTCGCTAAGTGAAGAAGCTAGTCTGGATCGACGAGCGCGACGCGCTCGTGCTGCACAATCGTCTGCTGGCGCTACACGGAGGAGCTGGAGGTTTGCGCGATGGCGGGCTGCTGCAATCGGCCCTGGCCCGCCCCCAACAGCAATATGCCTATGCCGAGGCCGCTGACATCATCGATATGGCGACAGCCTATACCTCGGGTATCCTGCGCAACCACCCATTCCTTGACGGCAATAAGCGTACGGGTTTCGTAGTCGGCATCCTGTTTCTCGAACTCAACGGCTATCGCTTTGTCGCGAGCGAGGAAGATGCCGCACGAGCGGTTCTGAAGCTGGCGGACGGCACCCTCGATGAAGCGGATTACAGCTCTTTCCTCCGTGGCAATGTGGTGCGCAGAAAGAAATAGAACTCTGGTGACTCTCCCGAGAACCGGCTTGTAAGAAGGATGGCCTAGAGCATTTTCACTTCTACACTGCACAGTCAAGCGCCGCGAAGTGCGGCTTTTCTTGAGGAAAAGCCACGTCGGGAGTGGTTGCTCTGTATACACCAGAAGTGAAAATGCTCTAGCTGCGAATGGAGTGGCGTTGAAGAAGGAGCGCTGCGGCGCCGCGAAGCCGGGCAACGTCGCCTTCATGCGTAGGCAAAAGGCGTGGTGCACTTCTCTTCCATGTCGACCGGTCAAGCTCTGCTTGTATGACCGGTGCGTACTTGTCCCACGCTGAGGTGACATCGCCCGCGATCAGGATAATTTCCGGCGAGAGGGCGGCGGTAACCATCCGCAAACCCCTCCCAATGTATTTAGCCTGCTTTGCCATAGCAGCGAGAGCGTGCGCACTTCCCTCTTCAGCGAGGTTGAGCAGTTCGTGAAAGGTCAGGCGTTTTGCCTTCGGTTGCAACTCCGCGTAATAACGCAGCGCGGCGTTACAGGATCCAAAAACTTCCCAACATCCGTTCTGCTTACACGCGCAGCGAGGGCCGGCAGGGTCGATAGAGATATGCCCAAACTCGCCCGCCATTCCGTCCTGGCCGGAAACAAGCTGTCCATTGGCCAGGATTCCTGCTCCGATACCTTCTGAAACCGTGATCAATACCGCGTCGCGCACGCCATCCATTCTGCCAAACCAGAGCTCTGACATCAGGCAGGCGGTGGCCGCATTCTCAATTTCCGTGGTCCGCCCCATCCGACGCTCAATAGTTTGCTTGATATCGTATTTCGGCCAATTCAAATTGGGAGCAAAGATAAGACACTGCGACTCCTTATCGACCCGCCCAGGAACACTCACGCCAATTCCTTCCAGAGATTTTTTAGGATAGCTGTCCATGATCCGCTGCATGCAGTCAATCATGGCGGCAACGGCCTTGGACGGATCCGAACCAAGAGGGAGGGTAGAGCGGGAAAGCAGGCGACCGTTCAGGTCGAGCAGGGCAACGGTGACTTGCCGGGGATGGATGTCGGCTGCCAGTACGACAAGGTCATCATTCAGAACCAGCATCGTTGGATGCCGTCCGCGCGGCAATTGCGCTATGGACCCTTCGCGAATCCATCGCTCCCGCATGAGTTGCTCGATGATCTGCGAGACGGTGCTGCGCTGCAATCCCGACACTCGGGCAAGATCGGCCCGGGAAATTGGCTGACGCGCATGGATCAACTGCAGAACAATCTCGCGATTAATGTGCCGGGCAGTCTCGCTGGAGGCCGACTCAATCGCGTTCAGGTCGACGCGGCCTATCCCCTTCATTGCATGCCAGGAATTCTTCAAAACATCTCCCTTATCTTACGGACACCTCGCGAAGACGCGACCCCATCGGCACCAAAAAACCGAAATGCCGAAAAGGAAATGTTCCGAATCCATGCCACGCGGGATCCTCCCCGAAACGAACCGAGCGATTGCTCTCACTTCGTTGCTATCACGAATAATTGAGCTAGAGTGCCCAGATTTTACTCCTTCGCCCTGGTTTCTGTCCTCTAAGAGCACAAAAGTTTGCGTGGACCACAGATACACGGCAGGCCGCAGCCCAATTGGGGTTGGCGCTCGACCGCGCTTCAGCCCACCTGGTCCACAGCCGGATCCTTGACAATGCTTGAATTGACCTCTTATAGTTCGGGTCGCCTATTAACGTGACCGGGAATCGATCGTAGCCCCGGTTTGCGTTTCATCTGAAAGATTGATTGCGGGCGGAACGGACCGGATCTGAGAGCAACCAGGCCCGCGAAAGACAATAAGAGATTAATTTGACGTCCGAACAATATTTCACTTTTAGGGGGCAGTATGACAGCCAGGCCAGAAGCGCAACGTCTTACCGGATCGGACCCGGCCATCAGATGGCTGATGGCAACGGTGCTGATCGTAACGCTGATAGGAACTGTAACGGCAAAAGCGCAGGTACTCTACGGCACAGTCACCGGCACCGTCACGGATAAGACCGGTGCGGTGATTCCGAACACAGCCGTAACCCTTACCGACCAAGCCACAGGACAGGTGCGCTCTGCAACTGCCGACGCCCAGGGCAACTACCAACTGACCAACCTGCTGCCGGGTACGTACACCCTCTCGGTGACGCAGGCGGGCTTCGCGGGCTTTACGGAGAAGGACATCGCGATCGAGATCAACCGGCAAGTACGTGTGGACGCGACACTGCAGCCGGCAGGTGTAACGCAGGTGGTAACCGTCACGGTGGCTGCTCCGATGCTGCAGACGGAAACGGCCGAGGTGAACCACGAGATCAGCGAGGAGCAGCTTGCGCAGCTCCCCATCACATCCAGCCAGGGGCGTAACTATCAGTCCCTGTACACGATTATTCCTGGCGCAGCCGCTGTCGCCGAACAGAACTCGACTGCTTCCAACCCCTCGCGCGCGATGTCGCTGAACGTGAACGGCGTCGAAGACATGAGCAACACAACGCGGATCGACGGCGCGGTGAATACCTACGGCTGGCTACCTTACCTGGTTGCCTACGTTCCACCGGCGGATTCCATCCAGACGGTCAACATCGTGACCAACTCCTTCAACGCCGAGCAGGGGGTGGCTGGAGGCGCCTCGATCAACGTCATTACCAAGAGCGGCACCAGGAACTTCCACGGCAGCTTGTGGGAGTACTACCAGGACGCCGCCATCAGCGCGCGCCCTTATACGGCGACCCCGCAGTCGCAGCCTACTCTGCCCAAGAACATCTTCAACGAATACGGCTTCTCGATCGGCGGCCCCGTCTACATCCCCAGGATTCTGACCCGCAGGGACAAGCTTTTCTTCTTCCAGGATTTCGATCGGACCACGCGGCGACAACTGATTACCGGCACCCAGACCGTGCCGACCACGGCAATGCTGGGCGGAGACTTCTCGGCGGTGCTAGCCGGAGCGGGCGCGGCCAACACCACCCTGTACGATCCGCAGCCCGGCGGCACGGGCCCCTATCTGCCCGTCGGTTCCCGGCCGACGTTCATGTCTGAATACGGCTGCAACTGCATTCCGGCATCGCGGCAATCGACAGCCGCAGCCAAGATGCTCGCTCTGCTGGGGCCGATTTCGTCGAAAATAACCAATCCGAACTATGCTTCCCAGCTGGCCAACGACTATCTCGGCAGCGGGACACTGGGATATAACCGGAACCAGTCGGATACCAGGATCGACTACATCGCCAGCCAGAGCACGACGATGTTCGGAAAATACGCCATCGAACCATTTTCCGTTACCGATCCGCAGGAGCTGGGTGCGGCCGGGGGCGGCACTTTTGACGGTGGACAGCCCGGAGCAGCAAGCGGCCGCATTCAGAACGTTGGGCTCGGCGCCAGCCATGTCTTCACCTCCAACCTCGTCCTCGATGGGGACTTCGGCTATACCCGCCAAGTCACAGGCGCGCAGTCTACGATCGATATTGCTGCCGGCGACTACGGCCTCGATGTGTTGCAGATTCCCGGCACCAATGGCGTGGGACCAAACTACGTCGGGCAGCCGACCTTCGCGTTTGGAACCTCGACATCGAACAGCGGCGGAACCAGTGGCTTCTCGTCTCTGGGAAACAGCAACGGCGCCAACCCATTCCTGTTCCGCGACAACCAGTTCACCGGTGATGTGAACCTAAGCTGGAACAAGGGCCGGCACGCGATGAAGTATGGTTTTACTTACTATCACTTCCTTCTGAACCATTTTCAGCCGACTAGCGGAGGCGGTGTGAGCAGTCCGCGCGGCGGATTCATGTTCCAGGGTGTCATGACGCAGCAATACGGCTAGCACCATTACTGCCTACAATGGCCTGGCCGATTTCCTGCTCGGCCTGCCTAACAACGGGACCGGAATTGCGGTGGCGAAGGAGACGCAGCTCACCAATCCCAATGCCCTGCGCTGGTCGGAGTATGCCGGGTACGCACAGGATCAATTCAAAGCTACCGCCAAGCTGACCATCACCTACGGACTGCGTTACGAATTCTATCCCCCGCCCTACCGCGATCACACCGGTGTCTACCGCCTGGATCCGACACTACCGCAGTCGGCCAACGTTATCGTCGGCGGCGTGAACGGCCTGCCCAAAAATGCCGGTTACCAGATGGGCTGGGGCACGATATTTCCGCGGCTCGGCATCGCTTACCGCCTGAATGACCGATGGGTGGTTCGTACAGGAGCCGGGATTACCTCTGACCCGGATAGCCTGCGCTTTTTGCGCGATGCGTTCCCTGAAGATCTATCACCAACTTACAGCGGAACGGCAGCCGGTACGGTTGCGGTCGATCCAACGACGGGCACGCCACTAACCCTGGTAAACGGCATTCCCCCGCCTGTCTTCCCGAACTTCTCCAGTGGCTACGCCTCACTCGCCGTCAGCGGGTCGACCAACACGGCTCCGGCGAATTACCACCGCGGTTATATCGAGAGCTGGAACCTGTTCGTCCAGGGAGACCTCGGCGCGAAGTTTGTGGCCAACCTTGGGTATGTGGGAACGCGGGCAGTCCGGCAGTTGGCCGGCGTGACTCTGAATGCGGCGCCGCTGCCGAGCGGATCGACGGTCTGCATGGCGAATGGACAGTACAATCCCTCGTCGCCGTATTACACGCACGCCTTGGGAAAGAACCCCTGCAATTTCGCCGCCAACGAAACCATCAACACCGCGAACTGCGCCGGCAGCACCAGCGCTACCTGTTATAACACCGGCGGCATTACGATGAACGAGCCCATCTTTTCCGCCAACTACAACGGTATGCAGGCGCAGTTGACGCGCTTGGCGGGGCGTTCGTCGCAGTTCGGACTGGTTTACACGTGGTCGAAGGCCATGAACGACGAGGACAACGGCGCCGGTTCCGGTTCCGCAGGCACGGCGTTCTCGTATCCGGCGTACTTTTACATGAATCGCGGATTAGCGACTTACGATCGCAAGAACAACCTGCAGTTCTGGGGGATTTATAATCTGCCCTTTGGAGCCGGTCAGCGTTGGGTCAACCATGGCGTTGCCGGGGCGATCGTTGGCGGCTTCCAGTTGAATGGGCAGCTCAGCCACGTCAGCGGCGCGCCATTCTCTGTGAGCCCGTCGGCGAACTCGATCAACGATCCCGGCAACACGGAGTACGCCAACCTGGTCAAGCCTTACCATCAGCTAGGCGGGCACAACCGAACCCCCGGGAACACTTCTGTTTCCGGCGGCAGGGCATGGTTCGATCCAACCTCGTTCGCCAACCCAACGGAGCCCAAATACTCGCCAACCCAGACGCCGTCGGAAATTGTTTCTCCCGTGTTCGGCACTACCTCGCGCAATGCATTCCGTGGTCCGGGAATCACGTATATGAACGCCAGCGTCTTCCGCTCGTTCCATGTGTATCGTGAGTCCGCCTTCCAGATTCGCTTCGAGGCGTTCAATGTGCTGAATCACCCAATTCTAACTACTAACCCGAACGCGACGGTGGGCGGCGGAACCTTCGGCTACATCACCACCTTCGGCGGCACCCCTCCACAGGCCCCACGCGTGCTGCAGTTTGGCGGCCGCTTTAATTTTTGACCCTTACGCTGTGCGGCAGCTTCCAGCGCCGCATGAAGTCATTTTCGAGAGGATACGGCCCGACTAAAGTCATGCCCTGATACAGAGACTTAAGTCTTCCCATCAAGATCTGGGCAGCCCGGGCGAATTGGACGCAGCTCGCCACCAGGGCTAAAGCCCGACTGCATTGAGGCCCGACATTTCTGCGATGCCAAAGCGCCGCTCCCCTCTGGTTGAAATATCAACCGCTTCGCCCTGATTATGTGAGAAACTCCAGCGGCAGCTTCCAGCTGCCGCACGCTCCCTTTCTTCCGCAGCTGCAAACCAATATCCTTCGCGTTTTTGGTAGAAAGACAGTGGACATCGGCTTTCAGCTGGACCGAAGACGTAGAAGGAGATTTGCGATGAAGAATCCGAACTTTGCTGTACTTGCCGCGGTAGCTTTGCTATCCGCAGTTTATTCGCTCGCGCAGACCGCGGCCCACCGGCCGGCGATCCGCGGGATATCCCACATTAGCGTGTATAGCTCGGACGCGACCAAGACGGAACATTTCTACGTGCATGATCTCGGTGGGGTAAAGCGAGCAGACCCGGAGAATTCCGCCGGCGCCCGCTACTACTTCAGCGCAATCCAGTTTGTTGAAGTGTTGCCCTTGCCCGCTGGGAATACTTCCATCAACCGGCTCGATCACGTGGCCTTCAACACCGCCAATGCGGAAGGCTTAAGGAAGTACCTCGGGGAGCATGGCACCAGCGTGCCGGCGAATGTCGAGAAAGCGAGCGACGGCAGCCAATGGTTTGACGTGAACGATCCGGAGGGCAACAAAGTGCAGTTTGTGCAGCCGCCCGCCAGGCCATCGCCCGTCCCAACTAACCCGCTCAGCAATCACATGATCCACGTGGGCTACGTGGTGCATAATCCTGACGCAGAGAACGCGTTTTTCCGGGAAGTCCTGGGCTTCCGTCCTTACTGGCATGGCGGCCGGAATGGGAAGACGGATTGGATTTCGCAGCAGGTGCCAGACGGCACCGATTGGCTGGAATATATGGTGGTGAGCGGCCCTGAGACCAGGGGAATTCCGCCGACCATGTCGCAGGAGACCCTTGGCGTGCTTGACCACTTCTCGTTGGGGGTTTTCAACATGGAGAAAACGGTTGACCTGCTCTATACCGAAGACCGCTTGACCGCGAAGCATAGCCCTCCGCAGATCGGACTGGATGGCAAGTGGCAGCTGAATATCTACGATCCCGATGGCACGCGTGCCGAGTTGATGGAGTTTCAGCCATCGGTCAAGCCATGCTGTTCCGACTTCACCGTCCCAAGCCCCACCAGGTAGCCCGGCAAAGTGAAGTCACAATGAACCAACAGGGGTGACAACGATGACCGACCGGCCGCCACGCCGCCTTCTTCAGAGACTAGGTACGACGCTCGTGGTTGCCGGCATGGCCAGCGGGTCGTTGGGACAACGGGGTCACCAGGCAACGGGTGACCTGGTGCTGGATCGGTCGGTCACCATTGTTGTAAGTAGCGACGAGCCTGACCCGGTTCGGCTGGCAGCGGAGGATTTGGCAGGTGATTTTGAGAAGGTCCTGGGCACGAGGCCGAATATCGTCACGCGCATGGAGGATGCGGGGCAGGAACCGATCGTGGTGAGCGAACTGGACCAGCTTTCACCAGGGATGCGGCCCAAGGGATTGAGTGCGCCCGAATCGTTTTCGATCGCCGCTGTCGGTGCTTCGGGCAGCAAACACACCGTTGTGTTGTGCGGGGCTGACATGCGCGGCACAATCTATGCGATTTATCAGTTTTCGCAGGAGCATCTGGGGATCGATCCGATGTATTACTGGACCGATCGCCTACCCCAGCATCGTAGTCAAATCGCCCTGCCCTCCTCGTTGGCGGAAATCTTTCCCGCTCCGGTTTTCAAATATCGTGGCTTTTTCATTAATGATGAAGACCTTTTGACCGGATGGGCCCCCGGTGATAAGGACAAGACCGGCATCTCTCTCGTGGCGTGGAACAAGGTGTATGAGACCATCCTGCGGCTTAAGGGAAATATGGTTGTTCCCGGAACGTGGATCTTTCCCGATGATCCGCAAGTTGCACTGGCGGGAAAGCGGGGCCTGATCCTTACTCAGCATCACGCAATTCCGTTAGGCCTGAATGTTGCCCGGTGGCCGAAGGACGTGCCTTACAACTACTCCACGCATCCCGAGATTCTGGAGCGAGCCTGGAAGGATGCGGTCGCGACCTATTCTCCCACGCAGGAAATTCTTTGGGATGTTGGATTGCGCGGCCTTTCTGACGTGAGCTACGCGTCGATGGACCCCAGTGTGCAAAACAACGATAAGGCTCTCGGTGCGCTCATCAGCAAGGCCATCGCGGAGCAGATCAAGATTGTGACGCTGTCCGTCCCGATGCGAAGTTTGTGACCGATCTGTGGCAGGAAGGCGCACGGCTTGTCCAGCAGGGCGATATGACCATCCCGCCGGATGTGACTACGGTGTGGGCAGACACGGGCTACGGCGATCTGCAGGATGGAGGTAAAGTTGCCCCCGGCGAAGGAGCTTACTATCACACGGCGATGATGAACAACCGTGCGAATCAGCTGACCGAAATGGTTCCTATCGAACGCATCGTAGCCGAGATGGGCCGCTACCAGAAGGCTGGGGCGACGGCATATTTTCTGCTGAACACCAGCGACATTCGTCCGGTGCCGATGGGGACCAACGCGGTGATGGAGATGGCGTGGAAAGGGGT
>CAWCKO010000015.1:0-181382 GCA_963796145.1 uncultured Acidobacteriaceae bacterium
AACAGACGTTTTATTCCACGTCCGAACGAGGGGCAGTTCTTGGAGCGCCTTCTCGGCTAGCAAAAACAAATCGGCGGCCATTTGAACGATCAAGTTCGAGAAGTGGTGAACGCCCCCATCTATTTTTCGACCATTGCATCAGTGAGATCATCAATCCGAGCCGTCACTACCTCGTGCAATCTAAGCAGCAGCCAGAGCGCTCTTCCTTTGAAGTGCCACCAAAACTGGCAAACGCATGTTTCGCACAGGCAATGGCTCGTTTTGCGTCCTCCTCGTCGGCCAAGGTCACGCGGCCAATCACGGTATTATTAGTAGGGTTGATACTGTCCATCACCTCACGGCCGTGTGGTTCAACAAACTTGCCATCGATATAGTGCGGCGTGATTGCTTTCATCGCATTTCTCCTTTGTGCGATGATTTTCGGCCGTCAAAGAGTCAACGACGCCGTGGGTGAGGTCGCTCCGTCTATTTCCTTCTGCGTTATGCTGCTCGTGCTTTCGGCGAGGAATCGATGCACGAGATGGACCGCCATGGCGCCTTCGCCGACCGCTGATGCAACCCGTTAATGAACTGCCCGCTCGGGTATCGCCTACCGCAAATATTCCTGGCACACTGGTCTCGAGAGGGCGGGGAACGACTCAACGGCCATTGAAAATCGGCATATTCGACAAGGTCGGGACCGGTAACTACAAAACCCTTTTTGTCCAAGACGAAGGAATCTTCAAGCCACTCTGTGCGGGGAGCGGCACCTGCCATCACAAACACATGGCGAATTTGCTTAGTCACCCTAACTCCCGACGAGTCCTCCTCCCAGTCAACGCTTTCAAGATGTGCCGCCCCGGTCATACCGACGATCTGCGTCAGATAGTGGATTTCGATCTTCGGGTGCATCAATCCTCGCGATAAGGTACTGCGACATCGATTCTGAAAGCTGGTTCGAACGCACCAGGAGATACACTTAAGATGATGTCTGGGCGAGGAAAACGGCGGCTTGCCCCGCGGAATTTCCGCCACCCACCACAGCTACCTCTTCCGAATCACAGAGTTGTGCTTCCATATGGGTGGCGTTGTAATAGATCCCTCTGCCGGTAAAGGCATCCGCCTCCTCAACAGGCAGTCGTGCGTATTGTGCACCGGTCGCGATCACTACGCTGCGCGCATTGAACTTTAGACCAGACTCCAAAACCACCTTATAAGGTTGTCGGCTGGAATCGATGTGCACGACCGATTGCGCGACCATTAGCTGCGCCCCAAATTTCTGGGCTTGAGCAATGGATCGATTTGCAAGCTCCTGCCCGGAAAGCCCCATGGGGAAGCCCAGATAGTTTTCTATCCTTGAGCTCGACCCTGCCTGACCACCGGGTGCGGACTTCTCGATAACCAGCGTCTTCAGTCCTTCTGAGGCGGCGTACACGGCCGCGGCGAGCCCTGCCGGGCCTGCACCGATCACTAAAACGTCGCGCACGCCTTTATCGACGTTGATGTTGAGATCAAGACATGCCGCTAGCTCGGCAATGGACGGATTTCTCAGCACATATCGCCTGTTGCAATAGACGACCGGAATTTCGCCATTACGAACGGCGAGCTTTTCCATCAACTCGCTGGCGCAGGAGTCCGTGTCGATATCGATGTATGTGAACGGATGCCCATTTCTGGTGAGAAATTCTCTGAGCGCAAGAGTACGTCCAGAACTCTTGGCGCCGAACAGGACGACGTTGCCCTCTCCAAGCTGAATCGCCAGCAGGCGGCGTGCGACAAAGGCCCCCATGAGGATTTCGCCAACCTCTGTATCCTTGGCCATCAGTGAGAGAACTTTTTCCCGCGTAAGCTCAAGGACGGCACCGTCTTGAGTTACCCGCGCTGTGGCGAGCGGTCGATTGCCGGAGATTAGAGACATTTCTCCTGTGAACTGTCCTGACTCGCGGATCGCCAGGACCTTTTCATCCTCACCGGCCCTGCTGATCGAGACGGTTCCATCCACGACAATAAAGAGAGGAACATCGGGACAAGAGGCTCATAAAGAACCTCTCCACTACGCACGGAACGCAGTTGCGCCACTGATCGAATCCGGTCGATGTGTTCTCGATTAAGTGTGGGATTGTCTTGCATATTGCGAACACCTCGCTCACTTGCTGAGTAGAGCGATGTTATCCCCGCCTCACGCACAAAGAAACTACATGTTCCTGTAGTTCCAATCGGTCCTTGCCCGAGGGGTGATCGAGTTATGAACATCGAAAACGATCAATTGGGTAGACTCAACTATGCAACTGCCATCAGGGAGAAGGCCGACGAGGTAAGCTCCTGCGAGCTTGGGGAGCCGCCGCATAACCGCATGGAACGCTAAAGCCTTATCTTGTTGGAAAGTCAGGTTCATTGCGCGAGCGCACGGATGACATTCCATTGTTGGTCGGGTATTTTATTGGTCGTTTCGGAAAAAGAGTTGGCAAGAAGTTCAGAACGATCGACCAAAAAACGCTCAAGCTGTTTGAAGCCTACCAATGGCCTGGCAATATCCGTCCTGAGCATTGCTCAGCAGGTCTTATCCAGCAAGATGGTGCCCGCAGGGCAAAATTTGGTCGAGGAAGGGGAACATAATACATGAAAGCCATTCATCTCACAGCCTACGGCAATCCAATTCATAACCTTCGGATAGTCGAAGTACCGGAACCAAACGCGCCCTCTGCCGGCGAAGCCATTGTGCGGATGGAGTATGCGCCTGTTGACTACAGCGACCTCCTTTTAGCGACCGGAATGTACTTTCTAAATCCGCAGCTCCCTTCTGTGATCGGAGGTGAGGCGCCGGAATCGTTGAGGCAATCGGGCCGGGAGTCACCTGCGTCAAGGTAGGCGACCGGGTCACGATCCCATTTCGAACGTTCACCTGGGCTGAAAAAGTGCTTGTCCGGCCGATGGTTTTTCGTCGTTCCTAGCTGTTGATGCCAAGACGGCCTCGATGTTAAACATCAATCCGACGACGGCAGTCCTTCTCTTAGACGGATTTGCGAAGCTAAAGCCTAAAGACTGGATTGTGCTCAATGCGGCAAATTCCCAAGTTGCGCGATGCATCATCGCGGTTGCGAAATCGCACGACCTTAACGTCGCTGGTATTGTCAGGCGGCCCGAGGTAATCCCAGAACTTAGAGATCTAGGCGTTGATTTCATTGGCGTCGAATCGCCCGAACTCCCAAAGCAGATTCAGACCGCGACGGCTGGAGCGACAATATCTCTCGGTCTTGACGCCGTGGGCGGTCCATCAGCCGCGACGATCGCCGGTGCCCTCTCGCCGGGCGCACATTTCGTCAGTTATGCCTGGTTGAGTGGCTTGCCGGTCCACCTGCCGCAGGCCCACCTCATCGGCAAGAGGCTGAACATCCAGGGCTTCTGGATGTACTTCGAAGAGTTTCTGCCGAAGATTCGTGCGGCGCAGACCGAGGCGACGCAGGTAGTGGCTTCCGGGAAATTGAGTCTCCCTGTAACCGCTACATACAAGCCGGAACAAATCAAAGAAGCGATCGAGCATTTCCAGCGCGGTGGCAAGGTCCTACTGGATTTCAATAATGCAGAATAACTTTGCCGCGGATTCGTACCTGATCCTGCGCAGGAACTCATGCTTCCGTTCGGCCATGTGGCTCCGCTGCTGCAAAGTGGCATTATGCTGAATGTGTCGGTGGCCGAATCGAAAATTTGCGGAGCGGTTCATTCCCATGGCATGCAACGGGGCGGAATCAAAGCTTTGGGGTGACACGACCAATACACGACCATCGTACGGTCGAAACCATCCCAAATGGTCCTAAACCATCCTAAATCGAGGACGCAACAACGCTAATCGTCTCAATGATATCCGCTGATTCCAGACCACTTAGTTAGCTTGCTAGGCGGCCCTGAAAAGGCCGGCGTCGGCGGTTCGATCCCGTCTCTGGCCACCATTTAAAATCAATAATTTAGCCGCGACTTGCACAGTAATTCTCCGGGGTTATTTCGGCTCCATCCTTCGTAAACGATTGAAAATACTAAATTAACGATGGTCCCGTATTGTTCCCATCGCGTCCATGGATCGGACGAATGGATGAATGGTTTCCTAGCCATGCACACTTCCAGAGGATCAGACTCCGGGCCCGCTTGTGCCCAGCCGGGCGATGAAGTATCGCTGGTTTCCTTCCTGCTTTACAGAACCCGATTCGGCCGGGGAATCATCACCGCAGCCAACCAAGATCACTTCGTGATTGCCTGAAGGTATCAAACCGACGGAGTCGAAGCCCTCGTTCACCCGAACGGTCCCTCCTGAAAATTCCCGGTGCTCCGTGGTTGGTAGCGTCCTGCAGAAAGAGGAGGCGTTTGATGCAACGGTCACGATCAAAGCAGACCCAACACCTCCCACCGCATCGTAGACAAGCTTCCGCATATAAGAGTTACCCTTTCAGTCTTCAGCGTGAATTGGGAGCAAACTACGCCTTTACGAGGCAAAGGTTGTAACTGAAGGGACGCTCGATCACACGTTGTACCACCCACCCAGCCCTTTCTGCCAAGCCGCGGAACGTTTCGATGCTTCGTGGACGTGTCGAGACGCCACTGGCGATTTGCGACACACTCACCTCTTTTCCCTTGCGCGTCACCGAACCGACGCAGATCGAATCGGCAGAAGTGCAGGCATGAAATATCTCCAAGTTGGAAATAATCTCCTGATCCGATCCATACTCGAAGAGAGCTCCTTCGCTCGAGATCGCGCATGCCATGTCCGCGCTGCACGCGATGTCGAAATGCTCTCTTATCCGTTTGGCTTCGGACCAGTCGTACTTGAATGCTCGGAATTCGATGTTCAAGCCGCTTAATGGAGCTCCGGTTGCACGCAGCCGGCTGATGACATTTGCTCCGAAGGCTGGGGCATAATCGTCAAGGTCCAAAACAGCGATAACAATCTTCCGACCAACCAGTATTTCAGAGTCCCCAGCATGAAGGAGGATTAGTGCGTTCCAACTGTCGGGCGCGGGCCCCCCTCCAACGTTGATGATGCCAATGCTTCGATTGGGTTTGTTCTTAAGGATCTGCGACAACCCGTCGGCCATCAGACTTGACACATCCTGAAGACGTATTCTGGCGGTCAGAGCTGGAAATGACGAAGCAATTTTGCGATCGATTGTTGTCGCATCACTTCCCATATTTTCCGGGCCAAGTTTCAATAGATAGGTGCTCATTCCCGTCAGGAACGTGCCTTGTGCAGCCATGAGTCCGCGCCCAAGCAGCGAGTGTTGCAGGGCCTCACGAAGCGCCGAGGGTACTTCCCTTCGCTGGGCTGCCTCAGCAACGTACCGCTCGGACATCTCGATCATCGTCGCATCATTCACTTGGAGCTTAAACGATGGGTTGGTGACATCGATGACAGGAAGGCTTATGTTGTCAGGCGTGAGTGCGTACAGTAGGTCAGTTCTCATGCTATCTCCTCGATGTCGCCAGGTCGTACTATGGCGAACCATCACAATTCCCCTTTAGTATTCTATCACATTTGTCCTAGTAACTCAGGGGGAGGTTAGGCGGATCGAACGATGAATCACACATCTTTGTCCTAACAGGCTTGCTTACTCCCATTCGGTTGCGAAGGCCGGGAAGTCCAAAGGGCGCGATCGAATGCGTGATGGCTGCAGGGAGCGCGAGGCCATTGACGCTGCGCCGTGTGAATTTACTCTCCATTTGGCCTTCACACCGCACGGCGGAATCAGAATCTCGGCCGAAGCTCGCTCCACTGCTTTGATCGAGTTCTAATCACCAGATACCTCGAGAGCCGTGGCGGCATGGTCCGATCTTATCCAGTTGGCGACGACGTACCTTTCAGCGCCTGCCTGTGTCACCGAGCCAGTGCCGCTCAACGCAGCACCCATCCCTCGAGTTCCGGGTGGAATGTCGCCAGTACGGTAGCCAGTACGGTAGTTTGAAAGTCGTTATTGCCCGAATGCCGGTAATCCGACCAAAACCCATCGCCGAGTGAGTTGTCGATTATGCGCTTATTGACGACTGGAAAGAGATCGTAGTACCGAATCCCGTTTCCCATTATTTAATTATCGATTTGCACCCGAATGGGTGTGGGCCGACAGGAAGCCTTAGTTCATTGAGATTTCCTACGCAACCCAGGACGACCTTTGGGAGAAGAGAGCTTTTGTTTCATCCGCACTCCGAGCAGGACCTGATCAATCAGGTCATTGCCATACTTCCCCGTCAAAGGCGCGAATCGAAGCAGGAGCCGGTAATCGCCAAGCTTCTTTGATTGAATGGGGATGTCTGTGGCCGGCGTCCTCTCTGCCGTCCGCGAAGACCGGTTCCCTACTCCCAATCCGATGCAGTTCGGCTCGTTTCAGCGTTTCCGCTCTTGACTCGCTCAAATCCCAGCGTTACCATCGCTGACACTTGTCGTAAATAAAAAGACGGGAGTCGTAAGCATGGCGGGGACGCGATTGACCAAGCTCGAGATTCAAATTATGGAAACGCTTTGGAACCAAGGCGAAGCTTCCATTCGGGAGATGCAGGAGGCTTTTCCTGAGAAGAAGAGACCTGGATATACGACAGTCCAAAAAATGATTTACCGCATGGAAGCTAAGAAGGTCGTGCGTCGCGTCCGCAAGATAGGCAACTTCCATATATTTGCTGCGATTGTCTCGCGAGATGCCGCGCAAAGGAGGTTGGTGGATGATCTACTCGCTATGTTTGGTGGAAAATCCCGCCCGGTGGTGGCCCATCTCATCGGTGCTGGCAAGTTGACACTCGAAGACGTCGAATACGCCGAGAAGACGCTCAAGGAACTCAAGAAAGGAGGCAAGGCATGATCCCGCATCTGGCTTTTATGGTGACAGGCGTCGGAGCAGAGGTCGCGAACCATCTTTGGCAGTCGTCTGTCTTCGGTGTGGCAGCATGGTTGACGGCGTTGCAGTTGCGCAGGAACCGAGCGCACGTGCGGCATGGGATTTGGCTAGCAGCATCGGTCAAGTTTCTTATCCCATTTTCGCTTCTCATTGATCTGGGCGGTTTTTTGCGAAAGCCCCAGCACCCTCCGCTGTCATTGCAAACCACACTCTCTTCGGCGATGAGTGTTGTAGGTCAGCCGTTCTCAGGTTTGTCAGCTCACCCGGTGAACGCTCAGAGCCTCCCCGAACACTTTACGGTGCTGCTGCCTGAAGTATTTGCGGGGGTGTGGGTCTGCGGTATTGTGACGGTATTGCTGATATGGTGCACGCGATGGAGGAAAATCTATCGGGCGCTGCGCCGGGCTGTTCCAGTCGAAAGCGGACGCGAATTTGAGTTGCTGCGCCGGTTGGAAACTCTAGCGAAGGTGCGCAGACATATCCCGATGCTACGGTCCGTGGACATGATGGAGCCAGGGATATTCGGCATTTTCCACCCGCTGATGCTGTGGCCTGACCGGCTCGGCGAGCGACTGGAGAATGAACATATCGAAGGCATCCTGGCGCATGAATTGGTGCATGTCCGACGCTATGACAACCTGACCGCAGCGATCCATATGTTGGTAGAGGTTGTTTTCTGGTTCCATCCCATGGTGTGGTGGATCGAGTCTCGCATGCTGCAGGAACGAGAGCGCGCCTGTGATGAGGCAGTAGTGCAGTTGGCAGGCAGACCGGAAGTCTATGCCGAGGGCTTGTTGAAGGCGTGTCGATTCTGTGCTGAGTCGCCCCTGATTTGTGTGTCGGGCATTACAGGCGCGGACCTAAGAGATCGAATCGTCCGCATCATGACCGAGCATCTTGTACAGAAAATGGATCTCAGCAGAAAGCTACTGCTTGGCGGAGTGGCATTCGTATCGCTGGCGATTCCGGTTGCGCTTGGATTGTCTGCGAAATTAGATACGGCTACAACGGTGAACGTCAACTCGCCAGGCCCGTTCGGAAAGCCCACAACAACAAACAAGGACACCGCAGTTGATCCTGCTCCGCAACTTGCCATCGCCTCAATCAGGCAAGTTGCGCCTCGCGACAACGATGCGATGCTCACGAATTTCTCGGATGTCGGAGTTACCTTCCGAAGCGTTGATATCGCGTTGATCGTTCAGCCAGGCATTCTCCCCGCAGCCGACTTTATCTATTGAAGATGATCTTATCCTCGGATTGCCAGGCTGGACGAAATCTGAGCGATATGACATCGAAGCCAAGGTTGACAACGATGACGTTGCTAAGTGGAAGGCGTTGTCCCTACCTCAAAAGAGGTTGGCGCTTCAACCACTGCTGGTAACGCGGTTCAATCTACAGTTCCATCACGAAACCCGCGAGCGCCCGACTTATTCTCTGGTGGTTGCGAAGAATGGTCCGAAACTCCGCAAGGCACAACACGTCGTAACGAACCCAACTGGTACTGGCAGCCTCGACGGCACGGGTGATAGGGACGAATCGACGGTGACACCGGGTAAGATCGTCCTTAAAGGCTCTAGCCTTTCACTTCTGGCGAACCTTCTTTCGTCGCAGGGACTTAGTCATACCGTTGTTGATAAAACTGGGCTAACGGAGTTATATGACATCACACTCCGGTGGTCACCGGATGACATCGGCTCGTCAGACGCTTCACTACCAGCTCTTTTCACCGCACTTAAGGAACAGCTTGGGTTGAAATTGGAATACAACAAGAACCCAATTGACGTGATCGTGATCGATCACATCGAGAGACCTTCGGCGAATTGAGCAAGGGACGAAAACGAAGTAATTAACGGGAAAATCACACATTTACCCATGAGCGAAGACCAGTTTAGAATCACCCGAAAACAGTAAATGGGCTCTGACCGTCTCAAGGTTCGCCACGCTTATGGGTCTCGGCATGGAGGGATCTTTTCACTGGTGCGAACCGGTTAACAAGATTTAGAAATTCTGATCGGCCTATCAGACTGAAGGGCAAGTTAGGTTCTCAATTTACATATGGCCCACTTCCCGTGAACCGGGATTATAGGTTCGAGGAGTGTTTGGCAGCGCCGCGGTTTGCCGCTAGCCCCGTCAGTTGGCGAGATCGCGTTCTCGCCTTCTCCCCCAAAAACACTGGAGCAAAGGCTGAGTGAGGGGCAAAAGCGCGCTGAAGTGGGACCAGCTCAATTGTCGCGACAGCGTCACGACGATCTCTTCTTTTGGAAAGGCCTCAGCAAATTGAACCATTCGGCGGACGGGGCCGTCCCTTAACTTACGTCCTTATAGAGTTAGCCGCGAGTCACGAGCTGAGTTATCACCTCACGGAGCGAGGTCGCTCCATCGACATGCTCTGTTCCGGGTACGCCAAAGTGAATCCAACCGGAATTGAATCCATCGACCATCTCCGCCCGAGGCGCCGTCCGCCCCTCCGGCATCCCCTGTGAGACCCATAGCGTCTCCCATTCCGCCCTGGGAACGGCGATCGCCTCGACGGGGCGCCCAACAGCATCCGCGAAAGCATCTGCCATGTCGAGTGGACTGTAGCCCTCCGGGCCCGCAACTTCGATATGGCGGATTCCGGTCCAGCTCTGGGTGAGCGTCTCTGCACCCGCCTTGCCGATGTCCGCGGTCGCAACCAGAGGAAACTTCCGGTCAAGCGGATGGAGCTGAAACCGGATCCTGCCTTCATTCCGCGCGCTCGCTACGTCATCGGCTGAGTTCTCAAAGAACCAGCCGGCGCGCAGAAATGCATGAGAGAACGGAAGATCGCCCAACGTCTCTTCGAGGAGATGTAAGCTTGTGATCAAACCCAATCCACTGGCCTGTTGCGCTCCTATGGATGACAGATAAACCGCCTTCGACGGCAAAGCTCTTGATAGTGCCTCATGCAGGACTTTCAAAGTTGCCTTGGTCTCGGCGAAGCCCGGTGCCGGCGCGAAGTTTGGAGGAACCATTACGAACACGCCAGCGACACCGGTGAACGCTGCCGTAAGCGCATCCACGTCGTCATAGTCGGCTTTGAAGAGCTCCGCACCTTGCTTCTGCCACTCTGCCGCTTTCTCGGGATTCCTTACAATTCCTCGAACCTTCTCGCCCTTTGCAAGAAGCGTGCGCGCAACGGCACCGCCTACATTCCCTGTGATTCCCATGACTGCGTACATATTGATGGCTCCTAGTTTCTATCGTCGTTAATGGGTGACATCGGCCAACGAAGCGGCATCTGTCACCAAAAGATTCGTATCAAGCTTGCTACTCGGGCAGAGCGATACCGCTGAGACGCTCGCAGATCGCGAGGAGCCGATCCTGCTTGGCAACGTCGTGGGCAGCTGGAAGGGTGCCCTTCTTCGTTAGGTGATAGAAGTACTCTCCAGTTACGAGTGCCTCAGGTTGATCGCTTGCAGCAGCTCCGCTGCCATCCTGCCGAGGCCATCAGCAGATCCGGTGATGAATATGCCTGCAATAGTCTTGCTCCTTCCTATCTGGAAATGACTTGTTGCGAGTGTCAGTGCTTCTCCGACCGGTCCTTCAAGGTCGTCAGCCAAAGCTGATGCCCCTCATGCATGGCGTTCGGTTGCTGCTCACGGAACTGAATGGCACCAGGGCCCTTCACAACCTCTTCTGTGACGATGTGGCACCCCCCAGGGGTGTTGGTAAGAAGGAACGTGTGATAAGCATGGACGTCCTTACCATCTCCGAACCATCCGAGGCGGCTACTCGACTCAAACTCCCACACGCGGCTTTCGATGTGGAATCCGAAGGTCTCCCACGAAATTCGTGCGTTCTTCCGGAGGCGATGATCCGGAGTGTTCAGAACCTTGACGTCCTTCGAGTTCGAGTACCAGGAGGGCCAAGCCTCTGCATCGACAAGATTGGAGAAAGCGATCTCGCATCCGGCTTGGATGTCGATCTCATTGTGCGCAAAGAGGTCCGCCTGCTCGGGCTCGAACCCCTTGGGCCAATGAATCTGGTGGTTACGCAACGCGCCGTCGCCGTTGAATGTAAGTCCCTGATGTGGCGGCACCTGCGCATGACCGTTCATGCCGAATATTGCTGCAGCGAGTAACACCGCCCATGTTCTACGAATCGCCATGCTCCTTACCTATCCCTCTCAGTGCTTCCAACTATCTGACTCACGGGGATTGATTCGGAACTAATCTTCGCGGCATTTCACTTATAACCGAGTGGCATAAGTGCATGAGTTTCGATGACCGTCTTCTGAATGGCGTGAGCGCCCTTGCAGCCGTGGTGAGATCGGGCGGCTTCGCGGCCGCGGCGAGATCGTTGAACGTCTCCCAACCGGGCATCAGCCGTGCAGTGGCCCGGCTCGAGGCGCAGGTTGGAATCCGACTCCTGGAGCGGACGACACGCTCCGTCTCCCTCACGGACGAAGGCAGGCGGTTTTACGAGACCATTGGCCCGATCGTGTCGGCGCTCGAAGACGCCACCTCCGCTCTGGCCGAGGGTAAAGTGACCGTCCGGGGGAGACTCCGCGTCAACATGGACCCTTACTTCTCGCAGCTCATTCTCGGACCGCAACTCAGTGGATTTCTCAAGGCATATCCGGAGCTTAAGGTGGACCTGATCACGCGGGAGGGCCTCGGAGATCTGATCTCGGATGCATACGATCTGGGAATTCGCTTCGGCGAGCCGCGCCCATCCACTCTTGTCGCCCGAAGACTGCTGGAGACGAGAGTTCTTACCGTAGCCTCGCCCGGCTACTTGAAGAAACACGGCCACCCTACCGACCCGCAGCAACTGGTCGCGGAACGACATCTGATGATCGATTTTCGAGACCCGGAGACGAGCCGTCCCTTCGAGTGGGAATTTCGTAAAGGTCGAAAGGTAATTAAGGTTGAGACGCAAAGCCAGCTCATGCTGAGTGACGTCGCAACAATGCACGCTGTGTGCCTGGCAGGATATGGGATCGCTCAAGTTCTCGAACTCGGCGTGGACGCCCATCTCTCGAGTGGACGACTGGTGACCCTCTTTCCGGATTGGGAGGAGGAACGTTTCCCCCTGTATGCCTACTATCCCTCGCGCCAATACCTCGCACCGAAGACGCGCGCGTTTCTTGAGTTCCTATCCACGACGGTCCAGGCCTCGCACTCGCGCAAAACAATTCCAGGCTGAGTCAACCCGTCATGGAGTTTGTCGTGCCGCCATGATTTGTCAACGTACGTTTGAACGCACGCGCGCATGCCTTGATGATGCGAAGTCCATCGTGCTGGGAACCCGTGTTGAACTGCTCACCATCGTGACCCACCGCGTTGCTGACCATGGCGACGGAAACTACCGCCACGCCTCGCACTGCACCAAAGGCAAAGAGCGAGGCAGCCTGCATTTCGACCGCAAGAATCCCATCATTGCTCCACTGCTGCAATTGCGCTTGCGTTTCCCTATAGGGAGCATCCGTTGTCCAAACCTTTCCGCTGCGAACGGACCAGCCGGTCTCGGACAATTCCTCCTCCAACGGAGCAGTTAGTTGAGGCGACGGACAGGTAACCTCCCTGCCGGCTGGCAAATAGTGAAATGACGTTCCTTCGTCACGAATTGCGCCTGTTATAACCACCAAACAGGGCAATGGCAAATCCCGCGCAATACGGCCCGCGGACGTCAGGCCGACGATCAGCTTTGCACCGGAAGCAGCCAATTGCTCTGCGATCAGAACCGCATAGGGACCGCCGATTGTGCGTGGAATGATGCCACATACTACGCCCTCAACCTCGATCGCAAACATTGTTGTGTGAAAGCAGGGCCATGAGGGAAACTTTCGCGCTAGACCGTGGTCAATGAGCCAATCCGTGATGTCTCCATCGAATTCAAGAATGCAAATCGATGGCACATCACCGTCGGGAATGCAACGCGCATGTCGGACGGAGTCTATAACGCTCTGGGGAGTGAACGCGCTTGGCTCGTCAAGAGGGTGGTTCAAAAGCGGCAGCCTATCCATATGATCTATTTTCCCTCGACAATTCGACCTTGGATGTCGAAGACGCTCGCGCACGCGCTACGACGCTGTATTTGCTGACCCGTTTGACCCATCGGCGCATCCTCGGCGACAATCCTGGTTTAATCCAGTAGATTTGTGGATGATAGGTGCGATCATGACCCATGACACGGCCGTTTTGAAAGCCCGCGAGATCGCCAGTCGCGTGCTGGCGCCGTCCGCAGGGCAAAACGACAAGGCGGGACGATTCTCTACCGAGGCTGTCGAGTCACTTGGTGAGTCTGGACTGTTTGGGCTGCAGCTACCCGCGGATTTGGGCGGTTCAGGGTTAGGTCCCCGCACGTTTGCCGTCGTGATGGCGACGCTCGCCGAGGCGGACGCTTCTGTCGCTATGGTCTACCTGATGCACATCCTCGGCACCGCGACTATCTCGGCGGCGCGCCCAAGCGCGGCTCAGGCACTCACGCCGATACTGCAGGAGATTGGTGCGGGCCGCCGTTTATGCACTCTCGCTTTCAGTGAAGCCGGCTCGCGCAGTCACTTCTGGGCGCCTATATCCCGTGCCCATCGGAATGGCGACGGCGTGCGCATAAGCGCCAAGAAATCGTGGGTAACCAGCGCGGGTCATGCGCAGAGCTATGTCGTTTCTGCGCTTGCTCCTGAAGGGGCGGGACCTACCGATTCGACTCTCTATCTCCTTGGAGCGGATACGCCCGGCCTTTCAGTTGCAGGGCCCTGGGACGGTTTGGGACTTCGAGCCAACGCCTCTGCGCCGATTACGCTGGACGACTGCCGAGTCCCATCCGATTTTCAGCTTACTGATGACGGCGGGGGCTTTCCGGCCATGCTAAACGTGGTGCTCCCGCTGTTCAATTTGGGGACGGCAGCTGTCGCTTTGGGATTGTGCCGGGCAGCAGTCGCCGGAACTGTGTCGCACCTCAAAAGCGCGAAATTCGAGCATCTCGGCCAGAGCCTCGGCGAGAGCCTGCCTACCCTGCGCGCACAACTGGCGGCGATGCAGATTGATACCGACGGCCTGTCGGCGCGCATCGACGATTTGATCGAGCATCTGGAAAAGCCGCGGGAGACAACCATGCTGCGCGTGCTGGAGAGCAAAGCCGCTGCTGGCGATGTTGCTGTCAGCGTTACCTCAGCAGCCATGCGCATTTGCGGGGGCGCGGCGTTCTCAAAGCATTTGAGCATCGAACGCCTGTTCCGCGACGCGCACGCGGGTGCTGTCATGGCGCCAACGGGCGACGTTTTGCGCGAGTTCATCGGAAAGGCGCTGCTCGGAATGCCGCTCTTCTAAGGCTAAACGCCAGCGAAACGGATGGTCTTTTGTGAAACGCCGTTGACAGGAACTATTGGAGGCTTATGAGCAAAACGATCTGGGTGGGAGCTGTTGCTTACAATCCGAAAGTGGTTACGATTTGGGAAGGGATGCGGGGCTATTTTCATGAGGAAGCGCATCTGCCTGTTGAGGTCGTACTATTTCAGAGCTACGAGACGCAGGTGCTCGCTCTGCTCGCCCAACCGGGCGAGGCCGCGCCGCGTATCGATATTGCCTGGAACACAAACCTTGCCTACCTGCAGTCCGATGAGTTGAGCGGCCATACCTGTCGTGCGGTCGCGATGCGCGACACCGATCTGGGCTGGATGACCAAGATCGTCGCCGTCAGCGGAGGTCCTATTTCCACGCTCGCTGATTTAAAAAATCGAACGCTCGCGCTGGGCAGCCGAGACAGCGGACACGCAGCTATTCTGCCCGTTCACTTTTTGGAGCAGCAAGGCCTGCGCGAGGGCAAGGACTACCGCACGCTGCGCTTCAACAGTGACCTAGGCAAACATGGTGATACCGGGACCAGCGAAGTGGAAGTGGTGCGCGCGGTCCTCGATGGACGAGCCGACGCCGGCGCAATCGGCAGCCCCTTCTGGAACACTGTTCGCAGCGAGGGCCTGGTGCCCGAAGGCGGCCTTCGTGAGGTATGGTCCTCTCCCGCATACCACCATTGCATGTTCACGGCACGGCCCGATCTTGAGCCTGAGCGGGAGCGGCAGTTCGCCGACGCCCTCTCGGCGATGAGCTACGACAACCCTGCTCATCGCTCGATACTCGACGCCGAAGGACTTCAGCGTTGGCTGCCCCCTCACCTAGATGGTTACGCTGCATTGCGGCAGGCAGCGGCGAAACAGGGATTCTTCAACCAGTTATTGGCCAAGTCGGCTTGACAGATGAGGGGAACCGGGCTCAGCCGACCGGGAATTCGCTGGCCGCCCGGAGAACACTCATGCGCAGTTAAAGATTCTTGCCAGCTTATTCGCGTGTTCACCTTCGCGGTCGAAGGCGCGGCGAACCGCAGCGAACGCCTCGGACAGGGGAAAAATGTCGCGCGTGACAAGCATATCGGCATCCTCTGCTCCGACTGGATGCCAGTACACACCTTCCGCGGTAACGGTAACTTCCGGCACCAGATCGGCTCGGCTCAGGGCGAGACCTTCGGTTGCAGAACCGCGCAAAGCGATCCGGCGTATGACCCGGTCTTCTGCAGCAATCTTCTCCTCATCGAGGAAGTGGCGGAACTCCTCGGCCTCGCTATCGGTCGAAACGGTCGCTGCCAGTCGCACGCGAAAACCCTGCGCACGAGCGCGCTGAATACCTTGGCGTGCCCGCGCCCATGTTCCGGACCCGCGATGGAGGTCGTGCCGCTCTGGCGTAGGGCTATCCAAGCTGACTTGCAGGACAATTCGATCGCGGGGCAACGCTCCCAAGCTTTCCGCGCGTCGTCCGGCAAAAAGCATCCCGTTGGTCAGCACAGTGGTTGGTGCGGCCGCAGCGCAACAAACCAGAATCTCGCCGATGTTTTCCAGCAGAAAGGGCTCGCCTCCGGTCACGAAGATTTCTTTGACGCCAAGCTCTGGCGCTTCACGAGCGATCCGCTGCACCCGGTCGAGCCCTAGCTCCCGTCGCGGCACGGCGGGCGACGAACGCACGCAGCAGTAGTCGCAATGGAGGTTACAGTCGAAATTCGTGTAGAGCCAAAGCCGCGAGCCCACCGGTCGATTGTCTTCCGGCACCGGTACGGCCCCGCACCGAAAGACGAACCGCGCGCGCCCATTTTCGACCGTGGCTTCGAGCAGTGAATTCCCGGTGAACCGGCACCATCTTTCAAATTCAGGGCCAACGCCTTCTTCGTCACCGACCACCGCAACTAAATCCCCTGGGCGGCAGCTGTGCAGCACCGCGATCAGATCGGACAGCAAACCCGAGGCAAAAGTCTTTCGCCCAATTTCCAGATTGACATCAGCTCTCATCGCACTGCGTGCATTTTACGGTTCCGGGCGCGCTGGGTGACAACTTCGTCCTGCGCACGGTTTGTTGCGCTTTTGGCTTATTTCGCGACTATCTTATTTCGCGACTATCCAGGTATCCGAGCCTGTCACCTTAACCGACACGTCAGAAAGAAAGATGTGCAAGGGCTTGCCGTCGGCGGTGCCGCGGTGCTCGGTTGAGAACAACAGAGGACCCGCCTTTTTGTAACCTGTCCAGGTTGCCGTGACGAGATGCGGCGGCTTTGCCCCACCGCGGTGGTAGACAAATTGCACCACCCGGTTGTCTTTGCCGACGTAGAGGTCCCAGGTGTCGCCAGGGGTGTAACCACCCGCCTCCGCAGGGTACTTCACCGAGACCAGGTCGGCCGAGCCGGCGCCTATCGGCAGTTTCTGCGCAGTTTTCTCAGTCACGGTAGCGCTGGTGTCCCAGTAAGCATGGAGGGGGAACAGAAGCCAATAGTTATCGTTGACGAAAGACGGCGCAATGACGTCCTTAACGTCGGCAGGTGCGCTGTTGAGCTGAGACTGAACATAGGTAGCCTTAACTGGCTTGCCGTCCTTATCCTTTCCTTCGTAGGAAACCTTGCCCGTCTTGGGCTCCCATTCCCACGTGTGAGAAGCTTTGAAGAGTCCGGTGATTTCCCCGTTCCAGGTGTAGCGGATCCCCTCAATTTGATTCCACGAATCGAGACCATAGGTCTTAGCGATTTGTTCGAGAATTGGCGGCCGCGTTTGCGCCCAGGAGCCTGGTGCAAGGACCAGCACAGCGAAAGCCAGAAGACAAATCATCGAACGGCAGCTCGATTTTGACATCGAAGTCCCCCTTTTTAGATTGAACGGCGTTGTCTAAGATGCCCGGAGAGACACTGTTGGACCTGAAATAATTAGGCGAACTATACTCTTTCATCTGGTAGAGCGCCAGCGTACCCAAGTCCCCTCCTACGGTACAACCAGATCATCGCGGCAGCTATTGCCACGCATCCGTATTCCAGCAGCATTATCCAGCCAGGAAGCGCCCCCCACGGTTGCCCAGGTGTGCGCAAGTGCCACATGACGTACGTGGGGATAATGCTCACCGTCCAGACCATGATCAGCAGCGTGGAGGGCGATCTCAGGAATGGCAGCAGCCAGAGAAGATACCATGGGAATACGGCGGGAGCGCACAAAAGAGATCCTGCCATTGGCCAGGCAAATATGTCCGGAGAATCCCCCGGCGCTGCGAATCTTAGCCAGGTAGCCGTCCCTAATCCGACCAGCACCGCCAGCCCAGCCAGCAACTGCGGAGGCGCCACTTGATCGAGCATCGCAAACACGGGACCATTAAAGCGCCAACTCTGGACATACGTACCAAGCGAGCCTATCGGAATGCGGCCCTGATTAAGAAATGGCACGTACAGGAGTCCGACCACGCCTGCCGCCAGCGCAGCGTCGCGAATGCGAACCCGCTTCCAGTAGAGAGGCAAGAGCACGATAGGCAGCAGTTTCACTGCGACCGCTAGCCCAAACCCGACGGCCGCAGTCGCCCGCCACCGGCGCCCTAGCGCTGCGGCCGACACCAGCAACGCCAGCGCGCCAACAATGTCAACGTGACCGTTGCCCGCCACTTCAATGGCTAGCAATGGGCTCCAGGCGTACACCAGAACCAGGTGCGCTCCCTGCCGGTTATAACGCAACACATCGAGCAGCACGAAAACGATTGCGAACTCGCAAACCACAAATGCTACTTTCAGTGCAAAGGTGGACTCCTGAATCGCGGTCACTGCCCGGAAAAACAGCAGCGCTCCTGGTGGATATGGGCTCGGTAGATCCGGGTTGTTCAAGGTGCGGGTTTCGGGGGTATGCAGACCCTTAGCGGCGGGATCGCTGGGAATGACAAGATAGGGGTTGTAGCCGAGCCTCTGCAGGCGGCCATCCCAAACATATCGATGAATATCATCATCCGCGCCCGCGGGGACCCGAAGAAACTCAATGTGCCACACAGCCGCCAGGACGAGCCCAACGACGACAACACGGCGGGCGAATGTTGGGGTAGCGAAAAACTCACGGATCGCCAAGAGGTACACGATGCCCGCAAGCGTCAAACAGGCCATGAAGTAACGTCCACCTCCATCGCCGAAGTTTCGTGAGCAGATCGTTAGCGCCACGCACAACGTGGCGCCCAGTACGTAGACTCTCCACTCGGGGCTGACCTTCACAATTCTCCCGTGCCTGTCCGTGCTTGTGCCCCCGCGAGTTCCCACTCTTTGAGCCACCGCGCCGTGCGTGGCGCCCGCATCGGAGCCAGACGTAGCTCTGCTGCCAAGCGAGTCAGGTCGTCAGCTACATCAATATCGTAAAAAGGATCTGCGAAACCTACGGATAGTTCAAGCGCTTGTGCGCTCGAGAGGAGTCTCTCCAAGGCACTGCTGGTGCCCATTCCATCGCGCGTGAAAAGTCCAGGATGAGGAGCTTTTGCCCCTACGAGATAGTAGCCTCCGTCGTGGGTTGGTCCCACGACCACGTCATGCGCGGCCAGCGTTTCGAACGCGTCTTCAAGAACAGAACGCGGCAGGTGCGGGCTGTCGCTGTTGAAGGCGATGGTGCGTCGTGGCTGACCTTCCGCGAAGTGCGCAAACACCGAAGTGAGGCCGGCCGCAAGACCTTCCCCTTTCTGCGCAACTACGCTCACCTCTTTGCCTGCCAACCGCGCGAGTTCGTCTACGTCCGAGTCCGGGCACATGATAGCAACCTCCACATCGCCCAATGACCGCGCCAGCGCCAGCGTGTCGTCGAGAAGACAGCAATAAAAGGCCGTGACAGCCTCAGGGGAAAGGCTGGGAGTCAAGCGAGTCTTAACCGCGCCTGGCCTGGGTGCCTTCGCCATGATTACCAGCACACGGTCACTGCCTGACGAACGCCCCATCGTCTGCTTTGAAGAATTCATAGATTTTTCACCTGGACCTACGCTGGACCTACGCTGGCCGTACCCCAGCCTTTCGGGGCCGGAACGAATACGACACTATCAAGCTGAGAATGAACCAGGCAGCGCCGACCGTGCCCTTGAGCGTACCGCCTATCTTCGACTTTCCGATACGCGGGTAGTAGCTCACCGGGACTTCAACCACGCGGAATCCAGCCAGGGCGCCTTTGAGGATCATCTCCACCGCCCAGCCATAGGTGGTCTCTTCAAGGGCGAGCGCACGTAGTACATCGGCGCGGCCAGCGCGAAACGGGCCGAGATCAGTGATTTCCAGTCCATAAAGGAGCCTGATCAGGCCGGCGGCGAGACGATTCCCGAACACCTGATGCCAGGGCAACGCCCCAAAAGAACGCCGCTCCCGCAGGCGGGAACCGAGGGTGATGTCCGCACGCCCCTCTGTGATTGGCGCTAAGAGAATCGGCAGTTCAGACGGCCGATCGCTGTAGTCGCCATCAAGGAATACAACCACGTCGGGGGAATTTGCCGCGGCCAGCCCGGTAAGGCACGCTCGGCCATAGCCGCGGCGCGGTTCCTGAAGGACGCGGGCTCCCATTCTTGCGGCGATCTCGGGCGTCCCGTCATTCGAGTTGCTGTCGACAACGATCACCTCCGTCGTGAGATCGGGTGGGAGATCCGCTAAAACGCGCTCAATCGCCTGCGCTTCATTATGGGTGGGGATGATGACGGACACTCGCACGCGAACTCGGGGCCCAATCACCACCACGGAGAAGATGGCCACCGTTGCGACAGCCACGCGTCAACGCCCCATCTCCGGCCGGCGCGCCCGATAGCAAGCCCAAGCGACGCGAGCACCGGAACCAGCAGTTCCCAGATCCACGAGGTGCCATACTCCGAAATCCAAAGGCTGCCGAGTAACAGAAACGCCACAAATGCGGCCGGCCGGGTAAGCAGACCGATAATGAGCAGGATACCAAGTGAGATCTCGGTCATGGCCTGCATAGGAGCTGCTATCGCGGCGTGGTTTGCCGCCAGGCCCATCACTGCTTTCCAGGCGGCCGGGGAGTGGCTCGACTTGATGTAGTAATGGATCAGACCCGCGTAACCCCCGGGTGTGTAGAGGCCTTTTCCTAGATTCTCAAAAAAGACCCACATGAACTCTGCCCCAATGGTCACGCGCACCAGCGCCAGCCCGTTTGCGGCGGCCAGTTGCTTGGGTTCAATTGGTGTCGGGCGTGCGTTCGGCTCCATAAGCATCCTCGTAACCTGCGTATGCTGTCCCCGTTTTCGACTAGCAGCCTAGTTCCGACAACGATCAGACGTCCTATGCCGTTGTTTGCAGTATCGCTGGTGGATGTGCAAACAAAACACCAGATTACACCAACTCTGGGCAGTCCCCCAGCAGGAGGCTACCGCTGGGTCATTGCTCTCCACTCGCACATCGCTCAGTGCACGCTGGGGCAATGCAAGCGATTTGAAATCCTCTGGAGACAAAGATACGGAGGGGCGCTGCGGCTTCGCCCTGCGCTCAATGCCGGGTTCTTTTGCCGATACCTGTCTTTGACGCCGATCTAAGCTGTAACCTTTCCACCATTTTGGCAATCAAAACCGAGAATGAATTGGCCCTAAGAGGCCACGGAAAAGTCGGGACCGGGCAGGAAAGACGTACCTCAGGGGCTAAGGCCCGACGCATTCGCAATCCTTTACAGCCCGACTAAAGTCGTGGCCCTGATACAAAACAGAGTTTTTCCGCAGCCTGTGAAAGGCGAGGGCAACGAGTGAGAACAAACCCGCTGTTCGATAGTTTGAAATACATGTTCAGCTTCAATAGCTGGACGACGATTACCTTCGATCTGCTCCTGCTCGTGGGCTTCGCCGTGGCTATTCTGGTCTATCGCAGCTCTCCCGAACAGCGCACCGCGCGGCACATATGGATATGGTTTGCCCGCACCGTAATGGGTGCGATGTGGTGGCAGCAGGTCATCTGGAAGACGCCACCGACCTACGGCGGCCTGCGGTTCTGGACCAGCGAAATAGTCAAGTATGCTTCAACTGATCTGCAGCGCAGCTTTCTCACCCAGGTCGTGCTGGCCCACTTCTCCTTCTTCGCGCCGCAGGTCTTCCTGGTGGAAGTGGTCATCAGCGCGACCCTGCTGCTGGGCCTGTGGAGCCGGTTTGGCTCGCTCCTGGGACTGGCAATGGGGATCAACTTGTCGCTCGGCCTGTATCGCTCGCCGGGGGAATGGCCGTGGACATACGTGTTCCTTATTGTGGTGATGGGGCTGTTCGTTTCCGAGCCGCCCGGACGCAGCCTGGGCCTGGATGTACTGCTGGCCGGGCGCGACCAGGGTGGCAACCGCCTGGTGTCACGTCTGCTACGATTGGCTCGCTAATCCGTACGTCTCAACCTCGTGCAGGAGAACCACTTTGCGCAAGAACCTATCAGGGTTCCGTCATTTGATTGCAAGCTGGGGCGGGCGCCGGCTTGCTCTGGGTGCTGCGGTTCTCACCCTGGCATTGGTGGGCGGCTGCAACTCCAAACCGGCCAACGAAGCGAGGCTGCGCATCAGCATGATTCCAACCACAGACCCGAGCAAGGCTCTGCGCGAGAATCAACCATTGCTGGCGTATTGGCAGAAGCAGACGGGCCAGACGCCGGAGCTGACCATCCCCACCAGTTATGCTGCGGTGGTCGAGGCGTTAGTAAATGACAAGGTGGACATTGCCTACCTGGGCGGATTCACCTATGTTCAGGCCTCGGCGCGGGCCGGGGTTAAGCCGCTGGTCCAGCGCACCATCGATCAGCAGTTTCATTCCGTCTTCATTACCCAGACCGGCTCGAAGATCAATTCCCTGGCCGATCTGCATGGGCACTTCGTTTTTGGCGACGTGAACTCGACCTCCGGCCACCTGATGCCCCTCTACTACATGCAGCAGGAGAAGGTCGATCCTGAGGTCAACAAGAATGCCAGCTACAGCGGCGCTCACGATGCCACGGCGCTCGCCGTTGCCAATGGCAAGGCAGAGGCCGGCGCGATGGATGAACAGGTTTACAAGAAGATGACGGCGAATGGCCAGCTGAAGCCCGGTGTTGTCCGCGTGTTCTACACCACGCCGCCCTTCTTTGATTATGTCTGGGTGGCGGACAAGAACCTTGACCCGAAGATCGCGAGCGCCTTTGCCGATTCCATGAGGGCGTTGAACGCCGGCAATCCCGACCAGAAGGCGCTGCTCGACCTGCTGAATGCAAAAGACTATGTTGTCGCCAACGACGCGGACTACCAAAAGCTTCGCGATGCCGCGAAGAGCGCAGGACTGCTGCATTGATCTACGAGCTCAACGGAGTCGGCAAGGAGTTTGGAGAGGGTAAGCATCGCTGTGTTGCGGTTCGCAATTTGACCCTCACCATCTCCGAAGGGGAGCAGATCGCACTCATCGGCCCCTCCGGCGCCGGTAAGACCACGCTGTTTCGCTTGCTGAACGGCAGTCTCTTTCCCTCCTCTGGCAACCTGCTCTATCGCGAGCGTGATGTGGCAGCGATGAGCGATAGGCAATTGCGCGCCATGCGGCGAAAGATCGGCAGCATCTACCAGCAACACTATCTTGTGGCGGGCATGTCGGCGCTGACGAACACTTTGAGTGGGGCACTCGGACGTTGGGGAGTTGCCAGCACGCTGCGCAACCTTGCCAGCCCGAGCACTGTAGAGGTGGAGCGCGCGGAGCGCTGCCTGGAGTCGGTGGGTCTGGCAGACAAACGGCGGTTCCGTTGTGAGCAGCTCTCGGGAGGCCAGCAGCAGCGGCTTGCCATTGCGCGCACGCTGATGCAGGAGCCCGAGGTCATCCTGGCAGATGAGCCAGTCGCTTCGTTGGATCCGGTGCTTGCCGACGAGATTCTTGAGCTGTTGATCCGGCTGGCAGAGGAGGCGAAGCTGACCCTGCTTATCTCGCTGCACCAGGTCGACCTGGCGCTTCGCAACAGCAAGAGAATCGTGGCCCTGCGAGGCGGGGAGATCGCCTTCGATGTGCCGACCCGGGAGCTGGACCAGCGCTCGCTGGCGCAGCTCTATCGCAGCGAGCGCGAGACGCAGCCAACCAACAGTCCGTGCGAGGAATCAGGAGGAGCTTCCCATGGCGCAGAGTCTAGCCAGAACCGCGCCTGCATTCGCTGATATCGATGCACGCTCCGTCGCCAGATGGCGCCTCCCCGTGGGACTTGCCGTGCTGCTCTGGGCGTTCTGGACCTCCAGGGTCGATCTGCGCTTGTTGTTTTCCCGGCAGACCTGGGCAGCACTGTTTGACCTGCTGCAACGTCTCTTTCCTCCAGACCTCTCCCTGTCCTTCCTTAAGGTCGCTCTCCACGCCACCTTGACCACAGCCGCGACCGCCGTTATCGCCACCGCGATCTCCTCCATCCTCGCGCTTCCTTTGGGTATCCTGGCCAGCGGCCGCCTGTGGAGGACGGGCATTACCGCCGCGAGTGCGAGCGGTCGCACCGGTTTATGGATGACGCCCGTAAGCTGGATCGTTCTTCACGGCATGGGCGTGGTGCGCTCCGTGCCTGACCTGGTGTGGGCGCTGCTCTTTGTTGCCGGGCTGGGGCTGGGTCCTGCGGCCGGAACGCTGGCACTCGCCGTCTCCTACACCGCACTGTTGGGACGCGTTTACGCGGATGTATTCGACGAGACTGATGTGCGGCCGCTTGAGGCCCTCCAGGGGCTGGGAGCAACGCGCCTGCAAGTACTTCTCTTCGGTATTCTTCCCCAGAGCCGGGCGCTGCTCACGTCGTACACCCTCTACTCGTTTGAGTGCAGCGTCCGCTCGGCGGCGGTGCTGGGCTTTGTCGGCGCCGGCGGCCTGGGGTACGAAATCAGCCTGTCCATGCGCCTCTTCGAGTTTCCCCAGGTGCTCACGCTGATCGCCTGCTTTGTACTGCTGCTCTTCCTGGTGGACCTCTTGAGCCGGGCTTTGCGAGCGCGTCTCAATGCCAATCCTGAGACATCACCGGAGCCTGCTTCCGTCTTTGCCCAGCATCTGCGCCGCCGCTGGCTGATGGGGCTGGCTCTGGCGGTGGTGCTGTTTCTCTCCCTTTCTCCGGCTGGCATTTCACCGGCCAGCCTTCTGCAAAGCGACACGGCCCGCAACCTGATCCGCTTTGCCCGCACCTTGCTGTCGCCGGAAATCTCCGCGCCGTTCTTGAGCGAAGTCGGCCGGCTCGCGCTCCAGACCATCAGCATCTCGGTTGTCGGGACAGCTTCCGGAGCGGTGCTCGGCCTTCTGCTGGCAATCCCGGCGACACGTTTTCGCGGTGCCCGGCACGAATGTCTCCATCGATCGTGGAGCCGCAAAGTGCAGGGTGAGGCCATCTTTTGGACAGCCCGCATGACCCTGAATCTTCTGCGTGCAATCCCGGAGCTGGTGTGGGTGCTGATCTGCGTAATCGCCGTCGGCTTCGGCCCGTTTGCGGGATCGATCGCGCTGGGGCTGCACACCGGCGGAGTTCTGGGCAAGCTCTTTGCCGAAACCATGGAGGAGAGCCCGCAGGAGCAGGTGGAGGCGATGCTCGCCCTGGGGGCAAGTCCGCTGCAGTGCATGTTCTGGGCCCTGCTGCCGCAGGCCTGGCCGATGATGCGGCGCTATGTAACGCTGCGCTGGGACATGAATCTGCGCGCGGCAACCATCCTGGGCCTGGTGGGTGGCGGCGGCCTGGGCCAAGCGCTCTACAACGATGTTCAACTCGCGGACTACGGCAAGGTCTCCACTCTGATTGGGGCGGTGATTGTGCTCGTGATCGCCTCCGACTGGCTCAGCCAGCCCAGCGCGCAGCTCGAGGTGCAGACATGAGTCCGGTGCAAATTCATATTCCAACGGGGCAAGACTTGAGGGACGAATGGCAACAGACACGGTAGCGATTCAACAGCAGTTCGCACTTGGCCTGGGGCTGACGAACGAGTGCAATCTTGCCTGCTCCTTCTGCTATCGTGACCCCGCACGCCTTGACCGCATCTCGCTCCAACAGGTGCAGCGAGTCCTGGCCGCGCTTCCGGTGCGCTCGGTCAACCTGGGCACCGGTGAGAACGGGATGCACCCGGACTTCCACAACATCATCGGCTGGCTCAAGGACCAGCCGCTGCAAATGACCATGACCTCCAATGGCCACAGCGTCGAGCTGCTCACCGACGAGGAGCTGAACTTCTTCAGCGACATCGAGTTCTCGCTCGACTACGACAATCGCGCCCAGCAGGATGGGCAGCGCGGTCGAGGAAACTGGGATCTGGTGCATCGCCAGGCCGCGCGATGCCGCCAGGCCGGAGTGCCGGTCACCGTCATCGCGGTCATGATGAAGTCGAACTACAAAAACCTGGCGAACGTGGCACGCATCGCCAAGCGGTACGACGCACCGCTGCGAATCAATGTCTATCAGTCGGTCCGCACCGATCTCTACGCGCTTACGTACAACGAGTACTGGGAGGGCTTCAGGCTCTTGCTTGAGCAGACTGACCTCATCAGCACGGGCGAGCCACTGGTTCGCGCGATGGCCGGCCTGCCTGCGCGCAAAGGTGGCTGCGGCGGCGCTACGGTCCGGGTTACGCCGCGCGGAACGGTGCAGCCTTGCGTGTATTGGCCCGGTGAGGGCGACCCAATGAGCCTGCTCATCGAACAGGGTGCGGAGATCGTCGCCACGGCACCCTTTCGGGATGCGCGCTCGCTGCCCGAGGCATGCGTCCCGTGCGCGCATGTGGATGCTTGCCACGGGGGCTGCGCCGGACGACGAACGCTGCATCATGAGTTAGCCAAGCCTGATTTCTACTGCCCCATCGTGCGCGGGGAATCCAAACCGCTGACTGTAACCATGGCCTCGCACCGCGATCTACCCAAGAGCGAAAGCGCCTGCACCACCATCGTGATGGCCCGCGAGACAAAGGAGGATTGAAGCGATGACCGAAGTACAAACCGTGAAACTTACCGAGCAGGTGAAGGCAGGCGGATGCGCCAGCAAGATCAGCCCGGCAATCCTGGACCAGGTGCTCTCGCAGCTTCCCAGGCAGACCAACGCGAATGTCCTCGTCGGCTTTGAGACGGCTGACGATGCCGGTATCTACAAGCTGAGCGATAGTCTGGCGCTGGTGCAGACGGTCGACTTCTTCACCCCGATGGTCGACGATCCTTACACCTATGGGCAGATCGCGGCCACCAATGCACTGAGCGATGTCTATGCCATGGGCGGCATTCCCATCAGCGCGCTGGCAGTGCTCTGCTACCCGGAACATGGCGACCTTGAAGTGTTGGCGGCCATCATGGCGGGCGGCCTTTCAAAGATGCTTGAGGCCAACTGTGCCGTCATCGGTGGCCACAGCGTGAAGGATGCCGAGATGAAGTTCGGTTACGCGGTCACCGGCACGATCCATCCCGACCGCGTGCTGAAGAATAAGGGTGCCCAGGTTGGCGATGTTCTTTTCCTCACTAAATCGATTGGCACCGGCGTCATCACCACCGCGATCAAGCGCGGGCTCGCCCGGCAGGAGTGGATCGATGCCGCGGTCAAGAGCATGACGACGCTGAACAAGAACGCTGCGCTCGCAATCACCGAAGCCGGGCTGCGCGTTCACGCCATGACCGATGTGACGGGATTCGGCCTGGCCGGACACTCGCGTGAGATGGCGCTGGCCAGCGGCGTCGCCATTGAGTTTGAGATCGATCGCATTCCGCTTCTGCACGGCGCCATTGAATGCGTGCAGGCAAAGGCAGTGCCGGGCGGCCTGGTGGCAAATCGTGATTTCGCCGAATGCGTCGTCGACGCGCGAACCGCGATCGCGCCGGAGGTGATGATGCTCTTCTTTGATCCGCAGACCGCTGGCGGATTGTTGATCTCCATCGATGAACGCGATGCCGCGCGGCTCGAGCAGATCACCCGCGAGGCAGGAACGCCGGCCGTGCGCATTGGTCAGGTCGTGGAACGTGCGGATGGCAAACCGATCCGCCTGATCTGAATCAACGAAGGCCGAGCCCAGGTCACTCTCCGAGGACTATGTCGAACGTAGCCAAGCACTATGAGCAGCTCCTGGCCGAGCATTATGTCTGGATGTTCGGCGTCCCCTTTGAGCGGAAGGTCGCCGAGCAGAAAGCGCTGCTCGAGCAGGTTATTGGTAATTTGCCGGCCGCGAGACGGTCCGGCACCGCAGTGGACCTGGGCAGTGGCCCGGGGTTTCAATCCATCGCCCTTGCCGAGCTCGGATACTCGCCCGTAATCGCGATCGATAGCAGTCGCGAGCTGCTTCGAGAGCTGCAAGCGCGAAAGCGATCCTATGACATCGAGACCAGAGAGGCCGACATCACCGAGCTCGACTCGCTCGGCCTTCCGGAGACCGCCTCAGCCATCGTGTGCATGGGGGACACGCTGACGCATCTTCCTTCGAAGGAGTCCGCGCAAAAGCTGTTCACGGATGTCTTTCAGAAACTCGCGCCCGGTGGAGTCTTCGTGCTTAGCTACCGCGACCTGACCGGCGAGCTCGCAGGAACCGACCGGTTTCTGCCCGTGCAGGCTGACGATACCCGCATCATGACTTGCTTCCTTGAATACAAGACCAGCGACGCTGTTACGGTCCATGATCTGGTCTACGTGCGCGGCGAAGGTGGATGGAAGCTCAACAAGAGCAGCTACGAAAAGCTCCGCCTCGGATCCAGTTGGGTCGCAGATGCTTTACGCAAAGTCGGCTTCACCCTCACGCAAGAGGGTCCGGCCGGAAGCCTCCTCATGGCCGTCGCCCAGAAGTAAATCGACGCCGCGGCCGTTTCTTGTTCATAAGCCACCGAGGGCGGGCAGCAGGGAGGCCCCGCCCATAAAGAAAATCACTCCAACCACCACGCTGTAGGTAGCCGTTGCCCCTACTACCCACTGCAGCAGAAGCGGCTTATTGGCGCTAAAGCTCAGAATGCCGACGATGGAGGCAGTCATCAGCAGGTTCATCGTAATCAACCCTGCCAGGAAGACCCCCAATCCCACCAATCCGAGAACCGCTCCACCCAGATTGGCAGCCAGCAGAAATATGAGCAACTGGCTCGGGGTCTCGGCGCCTAGCCCATGGATAACACCAATCAGAAAAACAATGGATGGATTGTAGGGTTCCTGTTCTCGCTTGGGCATCCGGACGGGTCCGCGATCGAAGAGACGCTGCAGCTTCCAGGTAATCCATTGGAGCAAGCCGATCAGCATGGCCGCACGCGAACGGGGCAGCAGCCCATTATCCTTTCTTCTGAACAGGCTCCCCAGTACATAGACTCCAAGCAATACCAGCGTCGCTCCAACCGCACGCTCCGCCCAACGATCGATCTGCCTGGGCAGCGAGTGCTGAAACAGGATGACGGCGCCTCCCAGGGCGGCTAAGGTGACAGCGTGACCAAGTATGTAAACGAACCCCATCTGCATGCCCGCCCTTTTAGAGGGTTCCATGCTTGTGATGTCTGAGATGGCTGCAATATGGTCGTAGTCAAATCCATGACGGAAACCCAATATACCCGCCGAGACAAATGCAAGATCCAGTGTGCTTAACGACATGCTTGTCTATCCTTCTGGTTTGAATTAGTCGTCTGTAACGGCGGTCCCGTATGGGATCAAAGTCTTGATCTGCTCTGTTCCTGAGATGCCAATAATCTTCCAGCGCCCCCCGCTCTTCTTGAGGTGAAAGGTTTGCACTTCATTTCGATTGGCATAGACATATTCAACCCTGAGGCGCGCCTCCAGGTCACTGGGCTGATCGGCCACAGAAAGTGCGACGCTTTGAAACGAAGAACTTTGCGCAGTCAAATAAGCAGCGAACTGTTTTTTTCCACTCTCTCGAATCACCTGCTGGATCTGCTGCTCGAGCGGTCCGGAAAATGTATCGACATACACGGCTGTGTCACCGGCGCGGGCGGCATCAAGCATTCCATAGACCGTGTCCTCGGGAGTCGCAGCCCTCGGGGGTGAGCGAGAGAACAGAGCACTCACGTTCGTTAGGCACCCGCCAACCGTGGGTACGAAGGAATATGAGGCTGAGCAGAATCAGAATGAAGAATCCGGTCAATATCGCGGGCCGTTTGACAAGATTCATTTCTGAGCGGCTCCATCCGCACTGGCGGGAGGCGTGAGCGTGGAACTGTCTTGCCGTCCAATCACACTTAGATCAAGGTTGCTATTGGAATCGACAATCAGCTTTTTCAACTTGGGAAGGATAAGTTCCATGGCTTCGAGATATACCCGCGTGCTCGTCACCTGGGGAGTCTTACTGTATTCCGCGGCGACTGCGGCAAAACGCGCACTATCCCCTTCAGCCCGCTTGATTTTGCCATCGGAATAAGAGTGGGCCTGATCGAGCAGCTGGTCTGCTTCACCGCGTGCTCGGGGCAGAAGGTCATTCGCGTAACCGTCGGCTTCATTCACGATGCGGAAGGCATCGGAACGCGCGCCGGCGACGCTCCGGAACGCCTCCGCAGTCTCGGGCGGCGGCGATACGCTTTCAATGTTGATACTGGAGAGCAGGGCCCCCGTACGGTAGCCATCGATGATTGTCTGTGCGGACCTCAGGACATCACTTTGGATGGCCAGTTTCTGCGTGGTTAAAATGTCGTCTACCTTGGTATGGGCGACGCGTCGAACGAGCTCAGACTCAACCGCCAGACCGACGATCCGATCGGCATTTTGAGCTTGAAACAGAAAATCTGCCGGGTTGCTGACGGAATACTGGATGACGACCCGGATATTCAGCAGATTCTGATCTCCGCTGAAGAACTCGGAGTTGGCCGTCTGGGTTCTCCCAAGAACGCTGTCTGGTATATCTCCACCAACGACTCTGCGCCGCAACTCGCGCACCTTGAGCTTGTAAACTCTATCGATCGGCCACGGCAAAGCATAGTGAATACCGGGAAAGACGCGTGGCTCAACGACTTTACCCCATTGCGTCACCAATCCCTGCTGGTCTGTCTGCACAATATAGATTCCCGAAAGCAGCCAGGCAGCGAAGAGATACCCCAGGATATGACGGTATCGCCGCCCCCTGGGGGGTGTCGGTGTATCCGCCGGGAGTTGCAGCCGGCACAGGGGGAGAAATGAGTATGCTCATCTCGCTGGAGCCTGCCCTTTCGTAAGGATCTTCAGCAGGTCGGAATCAGAACTGAGAATAATGGTCGTTTTGTCATCCAGGATCTTCTTGTACGACTCAAGCGTACGGGTCAATTTGTAGAATTGCGGATTCTTCGAATAGGCCTCACCGTAAATGCGTGTTGCCTCTGCATCGCCCTTACCGCGAATCGTTTCCGCTTCCTTATAAGCAGCGGAGAGAATCCCTTCCTTCTCGCGATCTGCATTGGCACGGATGGCCAGGGCTTGCTCTTCACCTTCTGCGCGGTACTGCATGGCAATACGGCCGCGCTCTGCCCGCATGCGGGCAAAGACATTCTGTTTATTCTGCTCCGGCAAATTAAGCCGCTTGATGCGCACATCCTCAATGCTGAGACCGTACTGCTGCAAGGCGGCGCGGTCGCTGCTGGCGGTAATGCTGTCCAGGATCGAGGTACTCTGCAGCTTGTCCTTGTCGGTCGAAACCAGGGCATCCAGATCTTCATTGCCAAAGGCGGCGGAGAGGCCGGACCAGATGATGTCGTGCAGGCGCATTTCTGCGGAGGGAACATCCCCTACGCTCTGCAGGAAGCGGCTGGGGTCTTCAATGCGCCAAGCGACATAGTTTTCGATGACCAGGTTTTTCTTGTCACGGGTCAAAAACTCCGACGGCGCCGGGTTGTAGATTCTCAGGCGCTTGTCAAAGCGTAGAGCGGTTTGAAAGAACCATTTCACGTGGAGTCCGGCTTGGGTTACTGTCCGCACCGGCCGGCCAAATTGGGTGATCAAGGCGAATTCAGTTTCGCTGACGGTGTAAAGTGACAGCGAGGCGAGAAGCACGCCCACCACAGCAGCAATCAAGAGTTTTTTGTTGAGTGTCATCGTCGGTTTACTCCGAGGGCAGGGGCCGAATTCCATTCGGCAGTTGGACGCCGTTCTGCAACAGGTACAGTTGACGTTTGCTTTTAGTTTTGTCGAGGATCAACTTGTTCCGGCCGGGAAGTACCTGCTCGACTGTTTCCAGATAGAGGCGCGAGGCGGTTACGCCGGGAGCCAGTCGATAGGCGGCAGCGGCAGAATCGAAGCGACTGGCATCGCCGCTGGCGCGTGCAGTGCGTCCCACCAGGAATGCATTGGCATTTTGGAGCATTGCGGCTGCATTGCCTCGCGCAAGGGCAATTTGCTCGTTGCTATAGCCCTCCGCCTCGTTAATCAGGCGGCTCTTTTCTTCAAAGGCATCGGATACTTCCCGGAAAGCATCGACTACTTCAATCGAGGGGTGAACATCCTCCAACTTCACTTGCAGCACACGAACGCCTGCGCCATAGCGGTTAAGCCGGTCCTGCAATTGCTCCCGCGCGGTGGCCTCAATCGCGCGGCGGTTCCGGGTCATCACATCGTCGAGCGAGGATGAGGTCACGACGCTTTGCATCACCGCCTCGGCCGCGGACCGTACGGTAAGATCTGCGTCCACCTGGCGAAAGAGAAAATCGTCAGGTTGCTCGGGGATGTAGTGCACCGTGGCATTGAGTTCGAGCATGTTCTGATCGCCGGAGAGCATGAGGGATTCTTCCGGAATGTTCTGAAAGCGGCCACTACGGTGCTGCACGTTCCATTCGTAGGCCGCCGGTTCGCCTACGCCATTGCCGCCGGCGTTGGATCTAAATCCAATCTCCACCACGCGCACCCGCTGCGCTCTTACCCGGGTCAGCGTGTCGATGGGCCAGGGAAGCTTGTAGTGGAGGCCGGCCTGCCGATCCGAGGGCAGTTTGCGCCCAAACCGCTGAATGACGCCCACCTCATCCGTGCTGAGCATGTAGATGCCACTCAGGGCGTAGAGCGCGATTGCCTTGTAGAGCAGCGGCTTGCGGATACGCGGCCAGAGCGCTACCAACCGAGTGGCAAGGGAGCTGAACTCAAAATGTTCAATTCGCTCGTGAATCCAATGAATGCCCTGCTGAATGCCCTGTCCGATTCGCTGGCCGAACGGAAGCTGCTCCCATTTCGCGGCCAGCCGTTGTCTCCATTCTCCGGCTGAGGAGACATGGAGCAGGCGGAGCGAGTTCATCATCACCAGGAAGGAAGAAAGCTGGTGTGTGACTGCGGCGCCCACTGGGCCAATTCTGCCGGTTGCTGCGCAAACAACAGCGGTTGCATTAAAAAGGCCGGCGAAGAGGAATATGTTTTGCCACGCAGTGCGCACCGCGCTCCGGCTGACCCGGAAGAGCTCGGGTAGCCGCTCGAGCGAATGAGGGAGGTAGACGACATCGGCCGCCTCAGCCGTGACGTCGCTGGCCCCGGCCATGGCAATACCGACGTATGCCGTCGCCAGAGCCGCTGCATCGTTCAGGCCATCGCCTGCCATGGCCGGTCTGTGCCCTTGAGAGCGAAGCTTCTCCAGCAGTTCCACCTTCTGCACTGGGAGCAGCTCAGCCTCGAGATGTGAAATCCCCAGTTGCCGGGCGATCAACTCCGCCGCCCGCTTGCGATCCCCGGTAAAGATCCTTTGATCGTTCAGGCCAAGTTCGCGTAGGGTGGAAAGTGCCTCGCGAGTTCCTTCGCGCAGGTGATCGCGAAAGAGAATGGCTCCGCGAAACACTCCACCGTCGGCCACCAGCACTGGTGTCGCACCCTGTTCGTCGGCATCGCGGATAAACGACTCGAAGCCGGTGACGCCGTTTTCCCTCAGGAACTCTGCATTGCCGGCGAGAATCTTGCGCCCATTCAGATAGCAGAACGCGCCCCGGCCGGGGAGGATTTCAGCGCTCTGCGGAGCGGGAGGAGTGATGCCCCGCCGACCAGCCTCGCTCACAATGGCCCGGGCCAGTGGGTGCGAGGAAGCATGCTCGGCGGATGCGGCCAGCGAGAGCAGTTCGTCGGGTGCAACCCCAGCGGCAAGGACCTGGGAAATTTGGACCTTGCCCTCGGTGACGGTGCCGGTCTTATCGAAAACGAGCACATCCGTCCTGGCCGCGCGTTCCAGAACGTCGCCCCCTCGCACCAGGATCCCGCGCCGCGCCAGCCCGCCGATAGCGGCGACCATGGCCGTGGGCGTGGCCAGAATCAGCGCGCATGGGCAGGCGACAATCAGCACAGACACAGTTCGCAGCCAGTCGCGCGTGAAGCCGTAGGTCAGAGCGGCCGAGAGCAGCAGAGCGGGAAGAAAGTACCTGGCATAGCGATCGGCAGTCCGCTCCACCGGGGAGCGGCGCTCGCTTGCCTGCTTGACCAGTTCGACGACCTGGGCGAGTGTGGTATCCGACCCACTGCGCGTAACACGAATGCGCAGCAACACATTTTGATTCAGTGTTCCGGAGAACACCTCATCCCCGGGCTTCTTATCCTGGGGTAACGGCTCACCGTTGATCGAACTTTCATCGATGGTCGAGAAGCCGCTTTCGATTACCCCATCGGCGGGAATACGCTCTCCGCTTCGGACAAGAATCGTATCGCCCGGCTGCAGCTGCTCGGTCGATACGGTCTGTTCGTTTCCGTCACGAAGCACGGTCGCCAATCGCGGCATCTGTTCGACAAAGCGTTCGATGGCCGCGGTGGTTCGCTCCGCCGCATAGGACTCCAAACCTTCGCCGACCAGCACAATGAACATGGCCTCGGCAGCAGCCAGATATTCGCCTACCAGAAGGGCTGCGACTACCGCCACGCAAAGTGCGATGTCGGCAGAGATCCTCTTTTCCAGAAGCGCCTGGATGGAGCCGTAGAAGGTCTTGTATCCGGCAAGCAGAGTGATGAGGATCGCCGTGTTCACTCCGAACACGGTTCGGAAAATGCCGAGCCAGTTGAGCAGCAGCAGAATTCCCACGCCTGCCGCATAGGAGTAGTAGAGAAGTCGTTGCCGCCGCTCGTCGCTCATCAACCTAATGACTCCTTCGGCCCACGGTCTCCACCTGCGCTGGCAGTCGCCGCAGGCGGTCAGTTTCCAACTACGGAAGAAACGGATGATCGCTCGCATCAGTTTCCCTCGTAAGTGATCCAAAATGGGGAAACCCAGACAATCTCTCCGTTGTCCTGCTCTCCGCGCACGTAGTAGTAGCTGTTCTTACCCTTGATAGGTTGGTTATCACGCCAGGTAAATTGAACGTTCTGCGTATCTGGCGCAGTGGAGTAGACGTATTTGCCATCGCGAATGATGACCACTTTGGCAAACTTCGAAGTGCCTTCCAGCTTGACGTTCAGGGTCGGTAGCGCTGAGGTAGTGAATTCGTCTCCAGCCAGGTAGTCTCCGCTCCTCACGTCGGCAAGAATCTCATCGGTAGCGGCGTATACGTGCCGCTTGCGAAAGCCGTCGAGCAGCGATTCGCGGGTCACATCCCCCTTCACCACGATATTGGCGTAGCTGATGTGGGTGGATATGTGATCGGAGCTGGATTCGAAGCCGAGGCGGTAGCCTTTATCGAGCGCCAGGCTGATGAAGCCCTTCGGACGCCATCCGCCGATAGAATCTTTCTCGCTATTCGCCCGCGGCCCATCGGGGATCTCGTAGTTTTGCCGCATGCCCTGATAAATCTCGACCACGGGTTCGACCTTGGGATCGTTGTCGCGCCAGTCGGTGCCCATCGAGGTGGCGCTGGTGTGTGAGGCCGAGACACCGTCGAACTGATGCAGATAGGCATAGAGCATCTGCGTATCGGGTGCATGCGCGAAGTCGTTCTCCGAAGAGAGTGGCAGCCGGGGAAGCGGTCGGACGCCGCGCTGCGCGAAGAGCACATTACGGTGCCCTTCAGGATAGGGGACGCTGCGTTCGTAGGCAAAGAGTGGTGTGAACTTACCCGGGGCGTAGAAAACGTCGGTGAGCTTCTGAATAATCCACCACGAGTATTCACGGCCGGCTCCATTGTCATGGTCGCAGCAGCCGATCCAGTCCATGTCCACGGCATCCAGCACATAGCGCCATTGGTCGAGCAGTGTGCCGTCTCCGCCGCCATCCATGGATATCTCGCTGTGACGATGGAATTCGCCACGCACGATGTGATACGAGCCGTCCGGGCCCGCCTTGTATTCGCGAATCGCCTTTTTCCCAGCGACCTCCACGCTCTCCCATGTGGGTGCGGAGGGCGTTCTCTCCGACTGGGAAAGGGCGACCACGGGGAGAACCTGGTTGCCCGGGCCAAGATCGAGTTCCTGGCTCCACAGATCGTTGTTGTAGGGATCCTTCGTTCCCTCACGCTCGCCCATGATGGAGCTGGCGGGAACAAATTTGCGGCGGCCATCCGAGGAGTTGACGATCAGCAGCTTTCCCGCTGCGGTCGAAAGTACAGCCGGACGATTATCGAGCAGGTTGTCAGAGTGATCGAGGTAGATGGGCGTGGACCATTGCTTGCCATCAAAGGAGATCACGTACTCCGACCACACCGTTCCAATGGGACTCCACCAAATTGGATGAGCAGTTCGGAAGGCGATGGAGATCCGTCCGGAGTCGTCGATGGTCAGCCGCGGCAGCGTGTTCTTCGCCGTAGTTTGCACGCCCCCCTCGGGAGCCTGATCGGGTTTGCGGGTGACTGCACTTTGGGTATCCGGATCGCGCGGCTCCCCGTCCAGTTGGCTCCCGGTGACATCAGGGCGTGAGGAGGGGATGCCGACGAGATTCTTGTCGATGGAAGACTGAACGGTGACCAGCCGCCCATCTGGTTCGAGCGCGCGCAGCCGAATGGCTCGGCCTTTGTAGAGCGCAATACCGGGGCTCGCGTAGGCACCAAAGTCCTGGCCCCATCCTTCGCCACCTTCTTCGTAGGCTACCCAGAGACGCCCCTTGGGATCGAAGGCGACCGACGGGTAGGCTTCATAACGAGCCGAGGCAGCGATGGGAACCTCGGCCGCCCAGGAGTTGGACCAGATGCGTGCATAGACGTCATAGTTGCCGTTGCGATAGGAGTCCCAGGCCACGGCGACACGCCCGGCCTTGTCCGCCGCAATCGCCGGGTTCCACTCATTCTTTGCCGAGTTTGAGATTTTTTCCGGCGCCGTGAAACCGCTCCCGTTCTGATGGGCGGTGAAGATTGCCGCCCGGCCATCTCGCCAGCCTTGCCACGCAACCCAGACTTTGCCGTTCGAATCGGTGACAGCGACGGGATCAATATCCGATCCGCTTTCTTTAGAAATCTGGATTTCACTTTGCGGTCCGGACTGGTCCACAGGGCTGGCAAAGATATCGAAATTACCGCTTCGATTTTCTGACCAAAAGACCCAGGGGCGGCCGCTGCCATCGACCGCGACAGCAGTGCGGTATTGATCCTTCCCGGCCTTGGTTACGGCAATGGGCTGTTGCCAGGACCCGCCGGAGTATTTCTGCAGCCAGATCTGATCTCCCCCCACGGGTTGCTTTAATGGCGAGAAATCCTTGGGCGCCTCATGCAGAGGCGCACCTAACTTCACATGATCGGGGCTATGGTGGAACTCCACATAGGCCAGCCATGCGTCCCCGTTCTTGTCTCTCGCAATTGCAGGGTAGTCTTCTTCCTCGGGCGTGCTGGTAAGACGGTAGGCGGCCGGCACACGATCGATGTAAACCCTGTCGCCCAGGCGGTAGATGGCTTTGCCGTAAGCCAGATCGGAAGCGCGAAATTTGAAATCTCCCTGCGCGGTGGTGAAGGAGAACTCGCTGCTTTCGGTGACTCGCTCCGCGGTCAAAATAAATCCATTGGGAACAATGGGCGCGCCACTGCCACCCGAAGCACCGATGAAACGGATATCAGGATGGGTAGAGAAATGGAAGAGCTGTCCGTCGATGTTATCGCCGGCCACGAACTTCCACTCGTTGGCCGTAATCGTACCTACCCGTTCCCCGGAAAAGGTTCCATCCCACCGGGTTGGGGCAGTATCAGTTACGCCAAATAACACACGGTACGAGACGGTACTTTGCGCATGCAATGTGATGCTAAGAGCGAGGGGGACAAAACCCAGGAAGGCAAGCAAGGTCTTCTTCACAACAACTCCATGGCAACGCGCTGCACGCCTGACGTTCAGCGGCTCTTACAACAGGGGTCCAATCGGATAGGAGGCTCACCCGCGCCACGCTAAGCGAAGGAGCACGTCCGGGAAGAGCGTCTATAGATTAAGAGGGGAAACCAAGAATGAAGGTCAACAACAACAATGAGGGGGCGCCTGTTCAATCGGCAACCGGAGATCGTCAGACCTGTTAGAGTCAATCCGCATGGGGGGATACGCGCCTAGACCACAATTTCATGAATGAACGGGAAGACCGCGAGCCGGAAACTTTTGAAGAGAATAACATCCCCATCAACAACGAGCGCAACTATTTCTTTTCTTCCCTGGGATTTTGCGATCATATAGGGCGCGCAGCGAGGGGAGTCTCTTGCGGAGATATTCCGTTCGGATCGTTTGCCAGTGCTCCGGGCGGCGCGGCGACCGGTCCGCGTAGCAAGGGGTCGTTGGTCGAATCCACTTGCTCTTGCGCTGCAGCGTCCCTTGCGTGCAGGGCAACACCGGTGGCAACCATGCCATGAAGAAACGCGCGCCTTGATACCCCGGGAACCTCGTTTACGTCAGCCGCCATTGCCGAATGGTACTCCCTGGAGATCCAAAATCTGTGAGTAAGTGCCAAGCCGATCCACAAAAGTCGCGGACTGGCTTAGCTTGTTGAGAGAAGCGCAATGGGTGCATCGTCAGAAGGCGAGGTGTAGAGCCAGTTGCAGAATTCTGGACTGGTTGCCGGTTTGTAGCCCGGTCACCTGGCCAAAAGCGCCGTTGCCAAACAGGGTGTTTGGATTGGCCAGGTTGGCGTGATTAAAGACATTCAATGCTTCGGCCCGGAACTGCAACGTAGTGGATTCAACAATCTTGAAATCCTTCAAGAGAGATGCATCGGTAGTCGCCAGGGCCGGTCCTCTGCCGAATGTACGGGGAGCGTTGCCGAAGGTATATGCAGGGTTTTGTGCAAACGCAGAGGTATCAAACCACTCGGCTGTCTTTTGCGCCCTGGGACGTGAGCCGGAGAGATCATTCGGATTGCCGACCAGGTTTGGCCGAACTCCATCGGAGTATGTTCCCGTGTTATTGGTAGAGTCGACTACGCCAAGCGCAGTTCCAGAGTGGATCTCGGAGATTGCCCCAATCGTCCAACCAGCAGCCAGTTCGTTCACGAGAAAAGAGTTGGGATGAATCCATTTTCCAGGACCTATGGGAAGCTCATAGAGCGCATTCCCAATCACGCGATTGCGAATATCGTTCCCTGAAAGCCCGAAGCGGTCTCTGGGATTGTAGTAATCCGTGAATGCATCGTTAGTTCCCGAGTAGCCGGCGTTATAGTTTGCCAGCTCATTTCTGGATTCCTGGTTGTCGATGAACTTCGACCAGGTGTAGTTCACCCCGTATTGGAAACCGCTGGAGTATCGCTTCTTGATTCCCGCATTGAATGCGTTGTAACCGGATTGCCCCTGGTCAGCGGCGATAATGCTCACGTTCCCGAATTGAGGAAATGGGCGAAGGGTCTGCGTGTTCTTGGTCGTAGCCAGCAGGGCCATGTTACCTGGAGAGACCTGGTTCGTATTTTCAGCATTCACCGCGGGGAGGTGATGTCCGAATGTCCCCAGGTAGCCGAAGGTCAACAGCACTTGATTGCCGATTTGCTGCTCGAGATTAAGACTCGCCTGGTAGAGATAGCCAGTGACGCGATCCCTTTGAAAGTATTGCGGGGCCTGGATAACTTTTTGACCTACAGGGACGGCGCCATAGCCCGAGGTTAATTGGGCGGGCGTGGGAATGACCGCGGTTCCTGTACCATCGGTACCGTTGTTTTTCAACAGAAACGCAGGGGCTCCCGTCCCAGCGTTAGGAGACGAGAGGCTGATCTGTTTGGCAAAGCCAGTATAAGCAACAATGGGGGTTGCCTGATCGTACTCCCCGGGATAGAGAATCGCGCCGCCGCCCCTCAGCACTGTATTTCGCCGAGCCGTCCAGGCGAAGCCGATATGTGGGCCAATGTTATGGAAGTCCCAGTCATTCGCATATTTACTGACGCCATTGAGTCCGGAAAAGGTGATAATGCCCGGAGTTGCTGAGACCGGATTGATGGCTGTTGGATCAAATGAGTTCTGCCGATTGTGCTCCTCCACACGAGGCGAATCGAGATCGTACCGCAGGCCAATATTCACCGTGAGGGTGGGCGTGATCCTCCAGTCATCCTGGACATACAACCCCCATGAGTAGGCGGTTGTGAGCAACGTTTCAGCCTGCTGCAGGGTTGCAGAATTGACTCTGCCAAGCAGGAGATTTGCCAGGCTGCCCAGGGCCGCGTTGGTGCTGATTCCCGTATTGGTGAAGGCGAAGGAGCCACCCGCCGTGGGGAAGTAGTTGTCCGTATTGTTGGATGTTCGTAATTCCGCCCCAATCTTGAACTGATGATTGCCCCGCTGTATGGAGACGTTATCCACGTACTGGTTGCTGTTAATCGGGGTTTGCAGCCTCTCTTGCTGGGTTGTATTGCCAAAACCTGCGAGCCCGGAGAGCGTGACCGTCGGGAAAAAGGCCGGGTTGGTTCCCTGGATCCCAATCTGCGAGGCCAGGTTCGTATTTGCTCCGGCGGAGATGCTCAATGCCTGCCGCCGCGAATACGTGAAGCGGAACTCATTGATCAGCGTGGGCTTGAAGTTGTGATACCAGGTGCCCGACGGATTGTAATAGTAGTTGTGTGCTAATACGCCATAATTGTCGGTTCCCGGAGTCGGATAGATGGACGCGGTCGGCTCGTGATCGGTCTGGGCCAGGAAGCGGGCAAAGATCCGGTCTTTATCGCTAAACACGTGATCGATGCGGGCAACATACACGTCGTATATACCCTGCGTCGGATCGTTCGCGCGAAAATTGGACACGTTGGGCGCCGCGCCTGGTATGTTCGGCGCGGGATAGAACGTAGACTAGCTTTATCGCGACCGGGTCAAGTTCACCCGGAGGTAGAACGTTCAATTTACCGTTATACGCCGCCTGCTTGCCGGTATTGGGATCGATTACCGGGGTAGAGAAAGCAGAAAAGTCACCGGTGAGTTCAGCGGCGGTGGGCACGTTGATGATCTGGGTCACCGAAGATGTTTGCCGGCGACCCTCATAATTGACGAAAAACTGCGTTTTGTCTTTCTTGATAGGCCCCCCCAGACTGGCGCCAAAAAGGTTATAGCGCAACTCCGGGTTGGTCTTGGAGAAGTAGGGCCGGGCTTGTAGATCGTCATTGCGGAAATATTCGTACACCGCGCCGTGGAACTGATTGGTTCCCGACTTGGTCGTCATCTGGATCACCGCGCCCCCACTGCGGCCCAACTCTGCGGCGTAGTCGCTGATGGAGAGATTGAACTCCTGCACCGACTCGATGGGTGGGTCAAACATGAGTGTCGGCACGCCGAGCAGAAGGTTCTGGACATTTCCGCCATCGACCAGGTAATTGGCATTGTTTCCGCGACCGCCTCCCACCGCAAACGTTGCGTTGGCTCCCGAATTGGTCCCGACAACAAACCCACTCAAACGCTGGAGCTGTGCAGAGCGCCGGTCAATCAACGCCATATTCGTGACCGTCTGGTTCTCCACCACGTCTGCCACCGCTGAAGACTCTGACTGCAGCAGGGGCACGGATGCATCGACGCTTACGGTCTGCGCGATGGCACCCACAGCGAGAACCACGTTGACCGTGCTAACGGTTCCCGTCTCGACGATAATCCCTTTCTGATCCTGCGTTTCATAGCCATCTTTGCTGACCTTGAGATCGTAGTGTCCTGGCAAGAGAAGAGGAAATGAATAGTACCCTTCGCTGGTCGAATGCTGTTCCCGAGTATCGCCGGTTTCCACTCGAGTGAGCGTCAACTGCGCGTTTGGGACCGTAGCTTTGCTTGCATCCACCACCTGACCTGAAACCTGAGAGGTTTGCGCGAAGGCACTCAAAGAACCAAACAGCAGCGCAAATGCACTGACGGAGAGTTTCAACAACGATAGCGAATACCGGCGCAAAGAGAGATGAGACATGGTAGTGCCTTTCTTTTTCCTCGATGAGGAGGTGCAGGGAAACCCCGCGCGCATGCCTGGGTTTCGTGTCTTAGAATGGTGATCTAAGAATGATGATCGGGGATGCGAGTTTAGACCGCGGTCAAAGTCCGGCTAGCAATGCGCCGCAGCTACCACGCGGAATGGGAGGGACCGACAACAACATCGGGTTCCCCGGGCGTGCTCTGTTGCGGCTTGTGGGCTACGTTCCATGTTGATGGTGTAGAGACTGCTACGCCTGTACTGGTAAATTGCCGATCCCGAGTTCCTTGCCGGGTTCTCGCGATTCGATATCGGTTCTTACCACCGGACCATCGGCGGCCAACTCACTGCCTGGAATATTCGATTTAAGTATCTGCCACAAGGGCACCAGAGTTACCGCAGCTCCAACTGCAATTTTCCGGAACAACAGAACAATATCCGCAATCCGCATAGGTCGCATACAAGAAGGTAAGTAGCGGTTAAAGCAGTACTTGCCTACGGCACAAAGTATTTTGGGAATAAGACAGGATCAGGAGGGTAGAGTTCTCAGGCTTGAATGTTCAGCAGAACTTGCCCACAACACGTCTGTCTCGGCTCGCCACCCGGCTAGAAGGGGCGACAACAACCAGTAAGAGACAGAGTGCCGAGCCACCGGGACGTTTGCATAAGGGTAAGAGTCGCGACCGGAATTACGATCGCTGGTACAGATCATGCAATTAGAGCCAGGTTTTGTCAAGTGGCCTATGAACGTCGAACACAACGTCGGACACTAAGCTACGCTGACCTCACTTATGTTGCTGTCGCGTAGGCCTTTGATGTCGCGTATGGGCGGCTGTCCGAAGAACCGGCTGTACTCGCGGCTGAATTGGCTTACGCTCTCGTAGCCCACCTCATACGCAGCAGTCGTCGCATCGAGTCCGTCCATCAGCATCCTCTGGCGCGCGGCCTGGAGTCGCAGTTGTTTTTGGTACTGCAGCGGACTCATCGCTGTGAGAGCGCGGAACTGATGATGGAGGGTTGAGACGCCCATTCTTGCCGTCGATGCGAGCTCTTCCATGCGTAAGGGCTTCGCATAGTTCGCTCTCAGCCAGGAGATCGCTCGGGCTGTTCTTTGACCGAGATCCCCGCTCGTCGCGATGGCGCGCAGTCGTTCCGCCTGTGGTGTCCGAAGAATGCGATACAGGATCTCGCGGTGAGCCAAGGGGCTGAGGAACGGTATGTCTTCGGGCATGTCAAGAAGTTCCAAAAGACGCATGGCGGCGCCAAGCAATCCGGCAGTTGTCTCGCCCACGGCGAGACCTTGGCGGTGAGTGGATGGTGGAGTCTCGGGGATGTCGTCCCGGCTGAGTACCTCTCGCACCGTTGGCATGTCGAGGCGCAGGAAGATGGACAGCAAGGGTGTCTTCTCTGAGGCTTCAATAATCTGGCTCTGTGCGGGCACGTCGATCGACGTGAGCAGGAACGAGGAGCCGTCGCACAAATACTCCGTGCCGCCGAGCAGGATGCGCTTCCGCCCCTGCACGAAAATGCTTAGGCCGGGTTCGTACGAAGCCCGATAGCAGGGCGTTGGCGTTGTTCTGTAGTAGAGGAAGAGTCCCGGGACCGCTGTCGGATGCTCTCCCGGTTTGCCCGCAAGCGCCGCTATACGCTTGGCCAATGATCGCCTCATCTCGATGACCGCCGGATCAGGGGTCTTTGTTTTAGCTATCGCTCTCACCATGTCGAATTAAACCCTCTAAAAGTTAGCCTACTTTCAGGCAACCTCTTTGTGCACTAAATTAAGCCTCCGAACAGGATTAGGCAAAGAATCGGCAGGATCGGGAAAGCGCGGGAGGTATCAGCTCTCTATCGTTTGATAGTGAGCCGTCTGATAGTGAGCGGTCCAGGAGGAAGCCGTGCAGAAACGCAAATTGGGAACCAGCAATCTGGAAGTATCAGCCGTCGGGTTCGGGTGCATGGGCATGAGTTGGTCCTATGGGCCTCCGAAAGATAAGCAGGAGATGACCTCCTTGCTGCATGCCGCGGTGGAGCGGGGTGTAACGTTCTTTGATACGGCTGAAGTCTATGGGCCGCTGCTGAACGAAGAACTGGTAGGTGACGCGCTTGCTCCGTTTCGCGGTGATGTCGTGATCGCGACGAAGTTCGGCTGGGAAGCCAATCCAGAGGATGGCGGCAAGTGGAGCGCACTCAACAGCCGGCCTGAGCACATCAAGCAGGTCGCCGAAGCATCGCTGAAGAGGCTCAAGGTCGATGCCATCGATCTCTTGTATCAGCATCGTGTCGACCTGAACGTTCCAATTGAGGATGTGGCCGGGGCGGTGAAGGAACTAATCCAGGAAGGTAAAGTGAAGCACTTCGGTCTGTCGGAGGCGAGCGCGAAAACGATCCGCCGCGCGCACGCGGAGCAGCCGGTCGCCGCGCTCCAAAGCGAGTACTCGTTGTTCTGGCGCGAGCCGGAAGAGACGGTGATGCCTACGCTTGAAGAACTTGGTATTGGCTTCGTTCCGTTCAGTCCGCTTGGCAAAGGCTTTTTGACGGGCAAGATCGATGCAGAGACGAAGTTCGACAGCACCGACTTCCGCAACACGGTGCCGAGGTTTAGCGCAGAGAACCGTAAGACCAACCAGGGTTTGGTGGATGTGATTACGTCCTTTGCAGAGCGGAAGAAGGCAACGCCTGCGCAGATCGCGCTAGCGTGGCTCCTTGCGAAGAAGCCTTGGATCGTTCCGATTCCAGGTACGACGAAGCTGTCTCGACTGGAAGAGAACCTGGGAGGAGCAAACGTCGAGCTCACCCCGGATGACGTGCTTGCCCTGGAAGAGGCTTCCGCAAAGATCAAGGTTCAGGGCGCGCGCTACTCCAAGTTCCACGAACAGTTGGTGGGGCGATGAGTACCGATCGCCTGACGAACGAGACGATAAACGCTGTCTTTACAGTCGCGCTCCTTATCTTCGGTTTCGGAACTTTTGCGTTGGCTCAGCCGGCGATTAAGGGAGGCGAAAATACCGCAGCGAGAGAGAAGTTGATCGGGGCATGGCATCTGGTGCACGTCGATGTGCCGGGGCCGGACGGCAAGCCCTACCCATCCCTCAGCCGACTGGGATGCTGATCTACACGCGTGATGGACATATGTCCGTGCAACTGATGTATCCGAAGTCAGCGAATGCTCAATCCAACGATTACGTGCAGGACGGATATGAGGCTTCCTTTGGCAGCTTCGATGTTGATGAAGCCACGCACACGTTGACGCATCACGTTCAGGGATCGGTGACGCGCGAGCTGATCGTTGGAAAAGATCTGCCGCGCCATTACGAGTTCACCGATGACGGACATCTGACCATCCGGTCTATGCGGTCCGACGAACATTGGTCGGTGAGGTGGGAGCACTACTAGACGGCCCCAAGACTGCTATCCACGCTTCGAAAAGAGAGGAAATGATCCATGAATATATCGTTTGAAAATAAGGTTGCACTGGTTACAGGTGCTGCATCGGGCTTGGGTCTTGCGACGGCGAAGGCGTTTGCTGAGTCAGGTGCCTCCGTGGTGTTGGCGGACTGGAATGAGAAGGAAGTGCAAACTGCAGCCAAGAGTATTGCCGATCATGGCCACAAGACACTGGCTGTCCGGTGTGACGTGTCAGATGACGGGCAGGTAGAAGCGATGGTGAAGCAGACTGTCGCGACGTTCGGACAACTTGACGCAGCCTACAACAATGCCGGCGTTCAAAATGTACTTGCCGAGACGGCGGACTCGCCCCGCGATGATTACGACCGGATCATGGGAATCAACCTGCGGGGTGTTTGGAGCTGCATGAAGTTTGAATTGCAGCAGATGCGCAAGCAAGGCAGTGGCGCGATCGTCAATTGTTCTTCGCTCGGAGGTCTTATTGGCGGCGCCCGGCGTGGGACGTACCATGCCGCGAAGCACGGTGTGATTGGCTTTACCAAGAGCGCCGCTCTCGAATATGCAACGCGCGGCATTCGCATAAATGACGTTTGCCCGGGCATGATTCAGACGCCTATGTCCGACAAGATGATCGCTGGAGGCCAGGGAGAAGAGTTGGACAAGATGCTCAACACATTCGTACCGATGCGCCGTCTCGGGCGCCCCGAGGAGATAGCCGATGCCGTCTTGTGGCTCTGCAGCTCAGCCGCAAGCTACGTTACCGGCCAGTCGATCTCAGTGGACGGCGGCTACGTCATGCGCTAGGGGAGCGGCGATCACTAAGTGCGAAAAAACACCGATCAAGCACACACGGCGTGCCCCATCATCGGCCCCGAACTCCACCATGGGCCAGACGGTAATCCCAAGCGCGGAGAGTGCCTCCTCCAGGAGCGGGAACTGGGCTAACAAATCGGGTTCGACCCCTTCTCCGGTCTTATAGACCGGCCACAAATCGTTTCTGAACGACTCGGGCTGCCTCCGTAACGGATGTCGGCATTTGCGCAGTCCAGGTTCACCAGGCGCTCAGCTAGCAGACATGATCAGCACCATTGCGCAGTTCGCACCTAAAGGCGTCATTCGTGACCGCCTAAAACGGCAGTCTCTTTTTCCATCGCAGGAAGTTGCAGCGGCACACTCTGGTTGGCGGGGACCGTGACGCTCAAGGCAGCAGTCCGCCCCCCGGGTTGCGAGACGTAGTACTGGTAGCTGCCCGGCGCAAGTTTCGCGTGGAACTGTCCCGTGGCATTTGGCAGCACCACCAGCGGATGACCTCCACTGGCGGAAGTGAAAACCACGCGGCTTGCCTTGCCTGGCGATGCAATGACGCCTTGCACCTCAGTGCCGGTCCCCGGCACCGGCACCGACCAGAACAGAACGGTGTGGTTCACCCAATCGTAGTAAAGCGTGGTGCTAAAGGCCGGAGCGCTATCGCAGGAAGGATAACCCTTGGTGCCGTACATGCCCGAGCCGAAGTTTCCGCTCACGTTCCATGCCGTTCCCTTGGTCGTGGCGGTGGTATACGTAGACGTAATGGTCCAGGCAGTCCCCAGGCTTACAGCCGAGCCAGGCACAGGCAATTTGATCCCTGCGGCCGCATTAATTGCTGTCGCGGCAATGGCAACCGGATTCAAAAGCAGGACCGGATTGCCTTGAAACTGCGTGACTGTCGAATTGGACGTAGTGTTTGTCTGGCTAGCCAGATCGGCAAAGTTAATCGGCGCATCCGTGCCGCAATAGGTCACGGGATACGCAGATCCGGGATCATCCGTGCTCAGCGCAAGCGGCTGAAAACGCTTTGGATTTGCAGGCACGAACGGAGGGTCCATAGTGGTAGTTGCCGGGGATTGCCCAAGCACAGGTAGCAGTGGCAATCGGGCTAGGTTCGCCATGGGATCGAGCGCAATCAACCTTTGTGCCGGGGTAGCAGGAGCTGTGAACACGCTCTTCAGTCCCCCTCCCGTAGGCGCAACAGTCTGCGCGCCCTTGCAAATAAGATTGAGAAAACGCGCATCGGCATTGCTGGTGTCGCCTGCGGCGTAGGCCTGTAGCTCGGCAATGGTGGCGTGCGCGAATTGCCACTGCGGCCCACACTCGCCCGTCAGCTGCTTGGGGTGAGGAACGATGGAAACAATCTGCCCCGGACTTGCGACGACAGGATACTGACCACCGTTGTAAATCCAGACTCCGATATACGTCACGTCATAAGTGGGATTCACATAGAACCAAACCAGGTCATTCGAGCCGGGATATCCGCCGGGACCTTGCGCCGCCTCCCCTATCATCTGCGATTCAGCGACGGTTTGGCTGGTCGAGGAGGTTTGCGGTTGCGTGGCGGGCACGCCCGGGCCCGCAATATCAATAGCCATTCCGTATCCGAGCGGCAGACCGGGAGTCGTAGTGACGTTGACCGTACTGGTAACGGTAGCTTTCATATTGGTTAGCGAAAAAATCTGTTTCGCAACCATGCTGCTGCCGACCGGATCCTGAGGGTCACCGGGCGGGACGTAGATGACGCCGATGGGCAAAACGTCCAGAATCGTGGTTTGCACGAAGTTGACCGCCTGAGCGGTGAAGACCGAGCCGCAGACCGTGACCCCGTCGCACGACACCTGGTTGGTCCCAAAGTTGACCCAGAGCGGCGATCCCACGGCAAAGCCCTTCGGCAGGTTGGGGAACTTTGGCAGTAGTTCAAGACCAAAGGACCAGCCAAGTTCGTTTTCTTTCGCCTGCCACGCCGCTACGGCGGAGCCCAGCAATGCCCTGTATAGCGGTCAGCGTGCAGCAGCGTTGGAAAGTGCCCCCGCCAATATTCACTTGCGACGCCACAATGCCCCCCGCCACTATAGCGGTTGGCGCAGCCTTCAGCGCGGCTGCGACCGGAGTCTTCGCGCGCAACAGCCGTCGCTTGCGGAGTTTCCGCCGCTTGCACGGCCGGCTTGGCGATAGTCGGCGCGGCGGCTGTTGCCGGGACGGCGGTGCGCGGAGCAAGCGGCGTTACGGCCGTGGCCGCCCCAGCGGAAACACTCACAATCTGGCAGCAGCTGCTTCTGCCATCCAGCGAAACTTGCTTGGCTGTGAAATTGGCGTAGACCGGGGTTCCCGGACGAAGCGATTTCAATAGCGCAGCATTGCCAGCCTGAAACTGAAACATGCGGCCAGTGGCGGTTTCTTTGCCCGTGACCAGACCCGTGCGAGAGTCAACTGCTGTGACGGTGCAGCAAGGACCCTCAGCGTACAAGGGCAGGCTTATCCCGAAGAGAAAAAGCACGACTGCGAGTCTGCGTTTCATATAGACCTCCTACGACGTTGAGAATTGCAATTTGTCTCGGTCACTCCCACGCCGTTGCTTTAGGTGGAGCGCAATAGCATCTCCCTATGCCGTCACAACCAACCTTGGTGCCACACCTGGGATCGCTCCCTAACTTCTGGCAATCGGCCGAGTTCTTGCCTCCAGTGCAATAGCAAACACCACTGGGGTCACATTGGAAGCCGGTGCTCATCGCGTGTGGGGTGGTGCTCGACATCGGGGCGGAGCTGTTGACGGCGGAGGATGCCGGTGCCGCAAGGGTTGTCGATGCGGGTGCGATCTTGCTCGAAGTCGCAACCGGGACGGCAGCCGAGAGGCTCACGATGGTGCAGCAGGGCGCCTCGCCATTTACCGAGACCTGCTTGGTGGAGAAGTTGGCGTAGATGGGCGAGCCGGCGCTGAGTGTCTTGAGCAGCGCTGCGTTGGCTTTAAATTGGAAAGTCCGGCCAGTCGAAGTCTCCTTAGCCGTGACCATCCCGGTCTTGGCGTTAACGCCGGTGACGGAACAGCAGGGCAGCTGCTGCGTAAGCCGGAAGACCGATCGCTGCAAAAGCGATCACCAGAAACAGGAAGACTCGAGTTGTTTTCATGATCTGCTCCTTGTGAAAAGTGTCTTGACTGGTTTTTTTAAAAGGGACTGATCCCCTTCAACTTCTGTTTGGCCTTTTGGGCCGCACTGTTCACCGTGTTCGAAATGGCCGAGTTCGGCGATGGAGTGGTTGCCGGAGTGTTGGGGTTGGCGCCCGGCGCGGCCGCGCCCGGGGTCGCGCTCGGAAGCCGGCGATCCCGCCATGTTGGCGATCACACCCGTGCCGGCGCTATCGCTGAGAGTCAGGTTCTGGAAACCGCTGACCAGAGTCTGGCTGGTGCCACCCACCTGGCCGGAAAAATTCTGCAATGCCAGCGCGGCGCTCTGCAGGTCGGGAGCCTGTTTAAGTGCCAGGAACGCCGCCTGGATACTGTGCGCTTTGCTCAACAGATCGTTGAGCATGTTCATGCCTACAAAAAGCAAGTTCAGATTCTTGAACTCACCGCTGAAAGTAGGTACCTGCTGAGAAAACGAACCGACTGAGGTTTGCAGGTTCTGCAACTCCGCGCCGCAGCAGTTCTGCATGACCGGGCTGGCGGGAGCGTTGAGCGCTGCCGGTGAACTGGTGTCCTGACTGAAGCTTTGCGGATCCCCCTCATACCTTACGAAGGCAGCGTTCATCAGGTGTGGATGCGGGGAACGAGGCTGGAGATCGGGATAGCCCTGGTCACTGGCGGCCCCCAGTTTGGCTTGTATTTCCTGGCAATGGGCCCGCATGTGATCGAGCTCATCGTTGAGCGCTCCGCCGTAGGCGGGCACCAGGGGAGCGTCAAGGATTCCCTGCGCGGTGTAACTCGCCGGAACAATCCGGTAGCGATACATCATGCCGTGGTCGCCCACCACATACACCTGGTCCCGCCGCGGTACGCTGTAGCCGTTCACTTCCGCGGGAAAATTGATGTCGCGCGTTGTCCAGCTATTTCCCCCATCCACGGTGTAACTGCAGCTGGTGTGAGCCTGAATGGCGCAAGACCAGCCCACCGATGGATCAGCGAATCTCATCGAAGCTTCCGCGGAGCCGGTCGCGCCCTGCCAGGATTGACCGCCGTCCGCGGTGATATACACCCGCCTGTCGTGAACCCGAATCACTCCGTGGTTCTCGTCGGTGAAGAACACCGTCGAGATGGTGTCCATATCGGTGGTGGCAAAGATAACCTTCCAGGTCGCCCCGCCATCGGTCGTCTTGGCGATGGTGGCCCAGGGATCGTTAAAACCTCCTCCCACTGCGTAGCCGACTCGCGGAGATGGAAAATACACTTCCCGCAGGAAGCAAGATACATTCCTGCTCAGTCCATTGAATTGCAGCGTGGTCGCGCACTGGAAGACCGGTTTCCAGCTGCGGCCTCCGTCGTGGGTCGCGAATATGGTGGAACCGCTGTAATATCCGCCGGCGAAGATCCCGTCCTGAACCGAGGTGAACTGATAGTCAGCGAGAGGAATGTTCGCCACAAACGGACCTATGGTCTGCCAGTTCTTACCATTCGTGGTCCTTATCAGTTGACTGCCTTGCACGGCCCACCCATGAACCGCATCCAGGAAATGCAGACGACTCACGTTTGCGTCATTCGAGTGGGGATCGCCGACTTGGACCTGCCAATTCTTACCCCCGTCGGTGGTATGCAAAATGAATCCTCCCGAACCCTTGCCGCCAATCCAACCAACCTGGTCGTTGGCAAAGAAAACGTCCTCTAACTGGACATCTTCGGGATAGTTCATTGGCTCCCAAATGGCTTTGTATTTTTGCTCTGCGCCCACGGCAACCGGCACAGGCGGTTTGTGTAGCCGCGTCGCCGTTTGGCCCGCGGATCTGCGGGCGGTTAAAGCCAGAAGAACCGCGACAATTCCCATCACACACAGGGGGCGAATCAGGTATTTCTGTCCAGTAATCTGCACCACGCACCTCCGGTTGAAACCTGGTCAACGAACTGGCTGGTTTCTTTGCTGCCCATTACGCGCAAAGGCGCGACAACTTAGCTCACGGATACAGAACTTATTTTTGGCCGCCAGGTAAGAGCGATTGCTGAAAGGGATTTTCAGGGGTATTATGTAGGCCTCTTAGAGTCATGATTTGGAGCGAGTTACTCCCCACATTCCGGTAACAAGGCAGCCATGCCAGGGAGCGCCGAATGGAAAGCCAGGGCCGCCCCCCCGAGCCATTCAGAGCCAGTCAACAGGCGTTAGCCGAGTCCATTCCTCTGCTCTATGCCGAACTGCGGCGCCTGGCATCGCATTACTTGAAAAACGAACGTGGTAGCCATACCCTGCAAGCCACCGCCTTAGTGCACGAGGCCTATCTTCGGCTGGTAAATCAGAGAGAAGTTCAGTGGAGCAATCGCAATCAGTTCCTGGGCGTTGCGGCACAAGTCATGCGCCGGGTTTTGCTCGACTACAACCGCCAACATCAAGCCGAAAAGCGGGGTGGGGAGTGTCGATAAGGTCTTCCTGGAAGAAGCCTCGATCGTTTCCAAAGCGCGGCCGGCCGATGTGGTCGCGCTGGACGAGGCACTCACCCGGTTGGCCCAACTGGATGCGCAACAAGCTCGCTTGGTCGAACTGCGTTTCTTCGCCGGCTTGAGCATCGAGGAGACCGCCGAAGTAATGGAGATATCTCCCGCTACCGTCAAACGCCACTGGAACGTAGCCAAGGCCTGGCTGGCAAGGGAGCTAGCGCGGAGGCCGGTCCGGGATGCCTGACAAGTGGGACCAGATCAAAGAGATTCTAGGTCTTGCCCTGGAACGGGAACCCGCGCAGCGCAGCAGTTTTATCCGCCAGGCGTGCGGCGGCGACGAAACGCTCCGCGCCGAGGTCGAATCCCTCGCCTCTCACCATGAGGGTGCAGACAGCCTGCTGGAAAATTCTCCTGCCGCCAGCCTGTTTTTCTTTGAGCCCAATGCCATGGCCGGAAGAAAGCTGGGGGCATACCGCATCCTCCGCGTCATTGGCAGCGGTGGCATGGCCGTGGTCTATCTGGGGGAACGCGACGATGATGCCTTCCGGAAGTTAGTAGCCATAAAGATGGTGCGGCCGGGCCCCGGCGGCGGAGAGATCTACCATCGCTTTCGCAACGAGCGCCAGACGCTAGCCGCCATCGACCATCCCAACATCGTAAAGCTGCTCGACGGCGGAAGCACGGACGACGGCTTGCCTTACCTGGTGATGGAGTACGTGGATGGGACACAAATCGACCAGTATTGCGACCTTCACCAGCTTTCCATCGACCAGCGCCTGCATCTGTTTCGCACCGTTTGTTCCGCCGTCCAATACGCCCACGAAAAATTGATTATTCATCGCGATCTCAAGCCGGCAAATATTTTGATCACCAAAGAAGGGGTCGTCCGGCTGCTGGATTTTGGTATTGCCAAGCTGCTTGATCCGGGGTTCGTGCAAACTGCCCTGATCACGCAGACGAATTGGCGCCCGATGACACCGGAGTATGCAAGTCCTGAACAGGTACGCGGGCAATCCGTTACCAAGGCCAGCGATGTTTATTCATTGGGAGTACTTCTCTATGAGCTGCTGACCGGCCAGAAGCCCTATCGCTCCAAGGGGCAATCCCTTCTGGAAGTGGAGCGAGCCATTTGTGATGAGGAAGCCGAGAAGCCAAGCACCGCCGTCACCCATGCCCCAACATTGCCGGGCGTGGACGCGAACCGGGGTCTGGAGCCAGGCCAATTGAGACGCCGTCTGCAAGGCGATCTCGACACCATTACCCTGAAGGCGCTGCGCAAGGAGCCGCAAAATCGCTATGCCTCCGCCGCAGAATTTTCCAACGACATCGACCGCTACCTTACCGCCAAACCGGTGGCCGCGCGTAAGCGTACGCTCGCCTATCGTGGCGCCAGGTTTATACGCAGGCACAAAGAATCGGTGGGGACGGCGGTCATTTTTCTTCTGCTGATCGCCAGTCTCGTTTTCTGGGAAGCACGGAGAACATGGAAGCAGATTACTGAGCAAGGTTCGAGCCAGGCCCACTCCAGTGCGCGCACTTCCCTGGCCATATTAGGTTTCAAGAACCTTTCCGGCCGCGCCGATACCGCGTGGGTGTCCACCGCTTTGTCCGAAATGTTGGCTACGGAACTAGGCGCCGGCGAAAAATTGAGGACCGTACCTGTAGAAACCGTAGCCCGTACCAAGGTTGATTTATCTCTGCCGGATACAGATAGCCTGGCCGTAGACACGCTGGCACGACTGCGCAAAAACCTGGGCAGTGACATGGTCGTTCTCGGCTCCTATCTCGACTTAGGGAACGGCGGTCAGGTCCGCGTGGATCTTCGCCTGCAAGACACCCTCCGCGGCGAAACCGTGGCCACGGTTTCTGAAACCGGCACAGAAACTGACTTATCTGACCTCGTTTCGCGGTCAGGAAGGAAATTGCGTCAACAGTTGGGGATTCCAGACATCTCTCAGTTTGATGCCACGGGCATCCGCGCTTCGGTCCCTTCCAATCCCGAGGCCATGCGGCTTTATGCCGAAGGCCTGGCGAAGCTTCGCGCCTTTGACGCTCTTCGAGCCCGGGATCTATTGCTTCGTGCCGTGGATGCTGACCCCTCCTATCCACTGGCTCATGCCAGCCTGGCAAGGGCATGGATGGCTCTCGGCTATAACCAAAACGCTGTAACAGAAGCAAAGAAAGCGTTGGACCTGGCAGGCAAACTCTCCCGTGAGGATCATGCGTTGGTAGAAGCGCGTTACTACGAAGCAAGTAAGGATTGGGAGAAAGCGATTGAGACGTATCGAGCCCTCTTCGGTTTCTTCCCCGACAATCTGGAATATGGCCTCTATCTGACCAATGCCCAGATCGGCGGGGAACGGAGTAGCGACGCGCTGAACACCCTAGCCAAGCTGCGCGGCCAGTTCCCGGAAGCCAGGAGCGATCCTCGCATTGACTTAGCCGAGGCAGAAGCAGCCTTTTTCCTATCTGACAATAAGCGAGTGCTGGTTGCTAGCGATAACGCCGTCATTAAGGCAAATGCTTCCGGCGCCAAGCTTCTGGCTGCACGTGCGCGAGCCTTTCAGTGCCGCGCTCTGGCCAACCTTGGCCAGTCCCAGGAATCCCTGGCCGCAGGCGCCGAGGCCCGCCGTCTCTATCACCAGGCAGGCGATCTCGGTGGCGAAGCGCAAGCACTCCATTCCATGGCCGAAGTGCCCATAAACCAGGGGGATCTGGAGCAGGCGAAGCAACTCTATGAGCAGGCGCTGGAACTTGCTCGAAAAGTTGGGGATCAGCGAGCGGCTGGTCGCGAACTAGGCAATATCGGTCTGATCTTTATCCAGCAAGGTGACTTCGCAACTGGGGAGAGGTTCTACACCGAAGCCCTGGCGAATTTCCGCGAGGTCGGAGACAAACACTTAATGTCGGTGGTCACCGGTAACATGGGTGATATTCGCCATGCCGAGGGCCGTATGGGAGAGGCTCTTGCAGAATATCGGGATGCGCTTGTATTGGCTCGCGAAGTCGGACATCGGGCGTCGGAATCAATTGACCTTAAACTGATCGGAGATGTTCTCGCCGATCAGGGTGACCTGAACGGCGCCATGCAAATGTATCAGCAGGCCTCCGCTATCCAGCGCGAAATTGGTGAAAAGACTTATTACTCCGAAACCCTGGCTTCCATCGGTCGATTGCGACGGCAGAAGGCAGATAGCGAAGGCGCGAAGGGGATGTACGAAGAATCGCGTGCCATTCGTCAGCAACTCGGGGAAAAGGGAATGGTTGCGGAAATCGATGTGACTCTCGGTGAACTAGCCTGTGACTCCGGTCAAGCGGCGCTGGCCGAGAAGTTGGCCCGAGAGGCCATTCAGGAATATCAGACAGAGAAGGAAACGGATGCCGAACTACAAGCCCAGACTCTGTTGATCGCTGCGCTGCTGCAACAGGGAAAGACGGGCGAAGCGGAAAAGGCTGTGGCCAGAGGGCTGGTACTCTCCAAGGGGAGCAGTTATGTCACCATTCGTCTACCCTTCACCCTGGAAAATGCATACGCAACCGCTGCCGCGGGAAACCCCGCGGAGGCGGAACGAATGGCTCGCGATGTGCTGATGGAAGCAGACAAATTCGGGCTGGTTCCCATTCAGCTCGAGGCTTCGCTTGCCATCGGCCGGATACGGAAGAACACCGCGCAACTTACAGAGCTGGCAAGGAATGCTCGAGCCCGAGGTTTCGAATTGATTGCCCGTAAGGCTTCGGCCGCCGCGTTATCTTCCCGACCTCGTAGTTAGTTCCCTCAACGCGGCGTCCGTGGGCGTTGCAGCGAGTAGTCCAGCCTTGCAGCCAGCAGATGAAGGAGTTTCTGGAACTCTAGTTAGCAGTGACAGAGGGTTTCGTGTAGCGCTCACCTTTTATCTCTCTTTATCTCTCCTAAAATTCGATAAAATTTGGCTTTTTGTCGACTTCAGCGGCGCCGGGCAAAGGGGCTTTTTCTTACGGAAAAGGGCTGCCTGGGTGAGCTGGCGGGGTCCAGAAGAGCATGGAAGCCGCTGTCTGTCGAGAGGGGAACACGGTTCAACGCTTGCGGGATGAGGGAGTCGGCAAGGCTGGGCTGGTTGCGGTCAAAGTTCCGGTCAAAGTTCCGGTGAGGGGGCGGAGGGGGCGCGTCGGGAGCCGGATTGGGAGCAGGCTCCGGGTCGGGGACCTGGGGCGCGGCGGGTGGGGCTTCCGCGGCGGCAACGGCATCGCCTGGCTCTTCACTGCGGCTTGGTGCTGCTGTTTGCGGAGCCACTCAGGGCGTGTAGATATCTGAATGGACGGGCGGGGCCGCGGGTTGCGTCCCGGATGGGGAAAAGCGGCGGTCCGGAATCAGGCCTTCGATAGCTACGATCATCGCCAGAGCCTTGATCTGGCCGGCGATGATGCCTCTCGTCACTTCGTGGCTGAGAGTGGCCAGTTCCCAGAGCCGAGCCAGGATCTGGTCGCGACCAAGGTTCAGCTTGCGCAGCCCGTCGGCTTCCTGGTCCACCAGCCTTTCCCTGACGGCGGCGCGGTGCTCCATCATGTAGGCGCGGACGCGGGGCTTGGATTTGGTGTAGGAGGCGGTTTCGGGATTGAGACCGACGGCTTCTGCGGCGCGGCGGTCATTCATGGTTCCGGACATGATCAGGTGAGCATAGGCCATTTCCTGATCGGTGATGGGATCGCTGACAGTATTTTTGGGCATAGGTAGTCTCGTTCCTCGGTTTGTTGGTTTGTCGGGGGCTTACAACGGATTTGTTTAGGGCTCTCTTAGTGACACAGAGGGGTTGAAACAGGCTGCCGAAAAATGCCGGCTTTGAGAAGAAAGCAGCCCTCAGCGGCTAAAGCCGGTTTCATTACACAGCAGTTATGTACGGCCTAAAGCTCGCTGCGGCGAGGCAGGCCGTACCCTTCAGAGAGGCGAGTTTTTCAGCAGCCTTTGAAGCCGCGGTGGGCCACACATGGCTGGTGTTGGTGATTTTGAGACAGGGATAGGGTGTGGCACCGGATAGCGGTGACGCTATCCTTCGCTCGCGCTAAAGGCCGAAACTACCGGCAACTGCCGGCCAGGGCGCGGTCGCGTGAGAAGCCGTCGCCTGCCGATATCGTCTACTCTAAGAGATAGAGCCTTTCCAAGTTTGATGTAAGTGGCCAGATGCGTTTTTCGGCACGGGAGTACAAGCCCAAAAGTCACTTGGGTTCGATTACGCGCGTTGGCAGCGGGATAGAAATGGGCGGCCCCCAACATGACTCCGGCTTGAGTGCATGGCGTACGAATCTGTCCACCTCTGGACATTGAAGCACGCGAATGGACGCCGGCTGGGTGGACTTTGAACCATTTCGCTTGAAACGACAATGTTTAGTGTTCTCTGGTTTCGGCGTGTCAATTGCTCCCGAGAAGATATGTTCGCGCTTCTCCGTGATTTTCGATTTGCAGTTCGCCGTCTGCGCCAGACGCCAGCTTTCAGTCTGACGGTCATTCTCACGCTTGCTCTTGGCCTTGGGGCTACGACTGCGATCTTTTCGCTGGTAGAGGGCATTCTGCTGCGACCCTTGCCGTTCAAGGATGCAGACCGGCTTGTGCTGCTGGGAGATCACCTGGGAAATAGCCCCAGCATAGGCGTTACCGCAGTTGAGATTGCAACCTACGCCAAAGCGACGAGCGCCTTTTCCTCCATGGGGGCCACCGCGCCGGCCCATTTTGAACTTTCCGGCGACACTCCGTTTGGTGGAGAGCCGGCGGAAATCCCTGCCGGACGGTTGGGCGCAAGCGTGTTTCCGACGCTCGGCGTTCAACCGATTTTGGGGCGGGTGTTTAACCAGCAGGAAGAGGATGCGGATAAACCACTTGCGGTCATCAGCTACGCCTTGTGGCTTAACCGCTACCATCGCGATCCACAGGTGTTGGGCAGCACAATCGTACTTGATCGCAAACCCTATTCGATCATTGGTGTGATGCCGCGCACCTTCGAGTATCCGCTGCAGACCGGTTACCTCGACCAGTCGCAGCTCTGGGTGCCGCTGAGCCTCACAGCCCACGAGCTAGACCCCGAATCAGGCTTGTGGGGTTACAGCATCGTGGCCCGGCTTAAGCCTGGCGTGAGCCTGCCCCAGGCGGCGCAGGACGCCGACCGGGTAGCACGGCAGATCATGCGCAATTTTCCTGCCAGTAAGTCCGCGCTCCGAATACGTGGTGACGTCAAGCTGGTGCGCGAGGAAGCTGTTTCTGAGGTCCGCCCATTGCTGCGGACATTGTTTGTGGCAGTTATCGTGGTACTGCTGATTGCCTGCATCAATGTCGCGGGCTTGCTGTTGGTGCGGGCCATTCGCGTGCGGCGCAATTTTGCGGTTCGCCTGGCGTTGGGTGCTCGTTCCAGTGCAATCCTGCGCGAGTCCGTCCTGGAAGGCGTGCTTCTGAGTTTTATCGGCGGCGTGCTCGGTCTGGCGTTTGCTGCTATCGCCAGTCCGAACTGCTCTCCATCTGCTGCCGGACTCTATGCCGCGGCTGAACTCAATCGCGATGGACGGAGGCGTGATTGCCTTTGGTTTTCTGCTTTCGCTGCTTACGGGTACGCTGTGCAGCCTGGCCCCTGCATTTGCGGCCTTGCAGACTAACCTGACAGACAGCTTGAAGGAAGGAGCCCGGACGGAGATTGGAGCGGCCAGCCACGTTATGCTGCGATCCGCCCTGGTCGTTTCGGAGATTGCCATCGCGATGGTTCTGCTTACAGTTTCAGGGGCTTTTCTGCGCAGCTTCCAGAAGATGCGCGCGGTCGATCCCGGCTTCCGTCCGGCTCACGTGCTGGTCGCCGGGTACGAGCTGCCGAAGAAGCAGTACCCGACGAACGATGCGGTCGATGCCTTTAACAAAAACGTGGTAGACCGTCTCTCCGCCAAGCCGGGCGTTGTGGCTGCCAGCATAACAACTACGCTGCCGACGGAATTCTACGGAGCGTCCTCGTACACGATTGAAGGTGAGCCTGCTTCCACGTGGAAGCTCAAGTTTGCCTTGTTTACTTCGACTTATGGCGATTACTTTCAAACAATGGACATCCCCTTGCTGGATGGGCGGACCTTCACGATGCACGATCGTGACGACACACCCGCGGTGGTGATCGTGAACGAGTCGATGGCGAAACGGAACTGGCCTGGCCAGAGTGCAATCGGCAAACGCATGCATGCAGGCAATCCTCACAAACCCATGCCGTGGGCGACGGTCGTGGGTGTGGTTGCAGACACCAAGGTCGGGGGCCGTGATGTGCCCGATAAAGAACAGTGGTACATCCCAGCGCTGCAGTCGGCAACGCTCAACGGTTACGATACGGGTGGACAGCTGACCAGGGCGACACGAGGATATATCACTCTCCGTTCAACGCTCCCGCCTGAACAGATGGCGCAGATGCTGCGGTCGACAGTGACCGAGATTGATCGGCTGCTCGCGTTGAAAGAGGTGCTGCCACTGAGCGACGTGCTCGCAGATACGGAGGCGCCGCGGCGTTTCAACACCGACCTTATCACCAGCTTTGCCCTGGGTGCGCTCCTGTTAGCGTTCACAGGCATCTACGCGGTGGTTGCGTTCTCTGTTTCTCTGCGTACTCAGGAGATTGCGATTCGCATCGCGCTCGGGGCGCAACGCACGAGCATTGCGCGCCTCGTCTTAGTTTCTGGAGCGAAACTGGCTGTCATTGGGTGCGGACTCGGCGTGCTCGGTTCCTTCGCGATCTCACGGCTGGTGAATGCATTCCTGTTTGATGTAAGCGCGACGGATCCGCTTGTCTACTCGGTAGCAGCCCTGACCATGTTGCTGTTGGCTCTCCTGGCCTCCGCGCTCCCGGCGGCGCGCGCCGCCGCTGCTGATCCTGTCGACGCACTTCGCGCTCATTAGAGCATTTTCACTAAAGAGTATCGAAAAACAGGCGGGCATCAAGTTTAGATAACCGCCGCGGAGTGAAACAAATGGAATATATCGCTTACTTGCACAAGACCAAGGCATCCGATTTCGGAGTGAGCTTCCCGGATTTTCCGGGATGTATCACCGCGGGAAAATCTCTGGAAGAAGCGCGGCGGTTTGCCGCCGAGGCGCTAGGTTTGCATATTAAAGGCATGGAGGAAGACGGCGAGGCGATCCCCGAACCTTCGAGTCTTGATGAGTTGGAGGGCGATCCGTCCATGGAGGGGGCGGTTGCCGTACTGGTAAGTGTACCGGCGACAGACGCGACAGTACAAATAAACATTACGGCACGCGAAAGCCAAATCGAAGAGATAGATGCTCTAGCGGAGGCGAGAGGCATGACCAGGTCTGCATTCATGGTGCAGCGGTCTATCAAACAGCCGTCTATCAAAAAGGCAGCGGCCTATCGCCGACGAAAACCATCGCGGGGTACCCGCTAGGCCGGCGCGCGCGGCGTGTGCTTGCCACGGCTGGACGTTTCTGGACGTTTCGGGGACAAGAAGGTGCGAAGAAATTGACGAATATACACATACATCTACTGTTACGTATATGCTGATCGTATACGGTGCAAACAGGGCAGAACGATGGGGGTAAGTTCGTCTCCCGAAAGGTCTCCGAAAGGTCTCTGTCCCCTAAAGGTCTCCGGTGCGCTGTTTCGATTGGGGTACGTTTCGTCTGTCCCAGTCGGTTCCCTGTGTCGGTCCGAGTCCTGCAATCAGATTCACTGCTTTCCGTTGCTCGTGTCGTTGGCGGATGTCATTTGCGCTTCTTGTGCTTGCAGAATGCGCCACATCGTGCCGGAAAAAATCATCGTCTGCGCGCTTTGCTGCACCTGGCAGGCATCCAACATCGCGTGGTAGCGTGCCAGCGCAAGATCAAATTCCTGCACATCTCCGCCAAACACATCCGAGCCAAAGACCAGTTTCTCAAAGGCGTCAGCACCGCTAGCCGGCGTATGAGGGCTTACCACGCCTGTCCACCAGAAAACGGAGCGGAAGAAGCCATAGTCGTCTTTCTTCTTGATGAGGGTAGTGCCCGAAACATCGAAATAGAGATTCGGGTCCCATCGTCCAATTTCACCCGCCTCCGCATAGTCCGGATTTCCCAAATGCGCGCCGATAATTGTCAGCTTTGGCCAATGTCGTGCAATCAAGTCAAGCCGCGTAGCCCGGCTTCGGTCAAAGCTGATATCCGCGGGCTGTTCCGGGTGCAGCCGATTCACGATGCCGGTATGAAAAAGTAGAATCATGTGATACTTGTTCGCCCGATCGTAGATAGGCCAGTAGGCCCGATCGTCATAGGCTTTCAGCGTTGTGGTGATCTCTCCCAAGCCGCGAAATCCCGCGGCGTGGAAGCGATCGATCTCCTGTAACACATTCGGATCATCCAGCTTGATATCGCCAAAGCCGATAAATCGGCCGGGATGTTCGTGGATAAATTTACTCGCTTGGGGAAAGCCCGCCGGAGTCGTCAAAAGGAACGCTAACCCATCATTCGCATCTAATTTATCGAGGAGCTTTTCGAGGATCCCGGGCTCGCCGTCATAATGTATGTGAACGTCGATGAGCTTTGGCATGTGATCCTGCGTCAACGCAGGGACGGCCGCCAGGAGCAAAACCAAAGCACTGAGCCATCGGGAATATTGCCTCATCGATCCTCCATCGTTCATTCTCGGTGCGTGTCCGTGGGTATTGTCGGACCGGAAATCCTTGTGCGTCAAATCAACCTGAGCACGAGCCCACAATCATCAAAGCAGCTTGCGCGTTGGGGAGGAACCCGGGAAGCGTCCCGTCTGTGCTACATTCCTACTTCCACCGGACCAGGCTGCGGCCGGTGTGATGAATTTGACATGGCGACCGCCGGCATCGGTATGGAGTTCTCGGGGCGTGTTTCCCGCAAACCTCAAAGTTCCACCGGCGAAATCCTTTTCGCTATTGTCTTCAGCGGTGCACTGGTCTGGGTGATCTTATCTCCGGCGGCGGCCCGTCCTTGCCCGTCCGAGGTAACGGAGCCAATCTGACGAGATGGGAACCTAGTGCCCCAGAGAAAATAGGACACAGGAAAGATAGGGCAAATCTATGATGGGTTACTTTTCGTCTGTCCGGGGTTTCTGGTTACGCAAATTCCATCCCATCCTGCAGGGCAGAACGATGGGGGTTAGTTCGTCTGTCCGCGAAAGGTCTCTGTATCGGAACCACCTCTCCGAACGCGCGATGCTGGGACTTCAACAGCAGCTCCTTCGAAGCGCCACGCTATGGAGTGATAGCGAACCCGTAACAGTCAAGGATTGCTCCGAGCAAGGCGACGTGTTGATGTTCAAGGAGCGAGCCCTTCGCATGCAGTTTGAAGACGGAAGGGAGACATTCGTAAATCGCGCAGGCGTTTCTTGCTGCATCGTGTCGCGCGGGATAGAGGATGCCGTCTGGCTTTATGGGATGTTTGCGAAAAGCAGCGGACCATCGTTGCGCGACGGCGTGAGAGCCGCTGAACAGACGGGAGTCTGCTCCGACGCGGGCGAGCCCTCCTGAATTGGACAGGTCGATCAGCTTCATCGGGCGCAGAAGTTCGAGGTGGGCTAGGTGGCGTCCTTCGAGGGCGGTCGACGTTACGGTCCGGATCCCGGTTGTTTGGCCATACGTCTCAATAAACGAGCAATATTCGTCGAGACCTGCATAAAGAACACCGTAGGAACGATCCGGCGAATCGAAGCGATTGCCCCCTGTTCTGCCAAAGAACAGAGGACTTCTGCCCCGGTTATGCAGCCGCGAGAGGATAACACCCATTGATAGTTCGGCAAGGAGGGGTTCACTGGTTTCGAGGTCCCCCGGCGGCTCCGGATGTTCGCCGGGAAAATCGGTCACGCCGCTCCCTGTTCGCCATATGCTTCGGCCGCGCGAACCACTGCTTCAGTCTTTCCCTGACGGAGCGCATCGAGTGCAGTTCTGCCGTTTAGCCTGTCGTTGCCGTTAGCAAAGAAAATCGACTGCATCCATGGATCGTGCCCACTGAGCGCAGCCAGAACTTCTTTGAGGCCATCGAGGGTCTTTCCGTCCTCGAATTGAAAAGCTGGATACGCATAGCCTCTTTTCCCCTGAGTCAGGCCGATCAGCTGGTTCTGGCTTCGCCGCCGATCTACCGCTTGGCGGCTGATACCGATGAGTTCGGACACTTGCTCGGCAGACAGAGTTCCTCCGAGCTTCTCGAGGATCCGTTTCCTGTGCTCGATGCCTCTAAGCTTCGCTCGAATCAGGGGGTCGCCATCGGTAGAAACCGCGGCTGTCGAAGTTGCGGAAACGGCATTCACCAGGAGTTCGAAGTCTGTGGGCGAAGCGGTCAGTTCCTCGACGCTCTGCGAAGAGAGTTCATTTGTAATCGAGGAGAGCGCGTTGAAGGCCCGCGAAAAGAACACTGGATGCTCGGTTCGCGAGAGCGAGTCGATGACCCTTGTCAGAGGCCTGAGTCGGGAGCTGGTCTTGAGTTCGAAGATGACCAGGAACGTCGCTCCGTCCACCTCGGTCGTTAGTACGAAGTCTGAAACCTCAAGCGAGATTCTTCGGCTTTTTGCCTCGAGGGAGACCTTGCTCTGAGTCACCTCGAACTTCAAATTCTTGTGAATTGCGGTTGACATCAGCAATCGCTTAGGTGTTCCCGACACGCGGGAGAGCCTGATGCGGGCAGAGTCATGGGCCGGCAGAGTTTTGATCCAGTGGCTGACGATCCTCTGGACGTCCTCCAAGGAAGCAGGTCGTTCAGTGTTCGATTCGATCACCATGGCATACCTCTGGTTGACGAGCAGATTATTAACTCGTAGAAAATCGTTAGTCAACCATAATTATAGATGGAAATTCCTATGAACGCGAGAAGCTGGCTTTAGGCCGTGGGGTATACGACTCTAGTCGGAAGGAGAAGTGACAGACTGAATTAACCTATCCGTACACACGTCCGTTACTGAGGATTGACAGCATTTCGGATGGGGGGTTGAGCTATCTGTCCCCGAAATGTCAATCATGACATCTTTGTGGAAAAGAGCAAATCGAAAGATATGGCCTAAGATCTATTGTGCTATTTAAACGCTGTTTGATACGCTTCCGGCTTTCAGAAAGTAGGAGGGATTATGCCTGAAGACAAACCAAAGCAACCTCGCACACAAAATAACCCTTTCTATTTCACCCTTCCAGCCAATGATCAAATGAATGTACAGGTACTGTTCTATCCTCTTGGGACTCAGGTACCGTCAGAGCCGGGACCTCAAGAGTTATCGTTTTCGATGAGTGCACCTGGCGGAGCTGGCTTTGGGTGCAACAACTACCATCCCGAAATGCCTACAGCTTATAGTCCGAATCCAATTCCGTCCGACCAGAGTTTTCAGGCTGACAGGTGCGCATAAGGCAACGCCTCCGGACCCGAACCAGCAGTGGTGGGTTATGCCAGCAAAAATCTTTGAAAACGATATTGGCAAGATGAGCATGGTCTATTTTGACCAGGCTGTAGATGCTGACGTTCGAAACTATCCCGAGAACGACCCGAGTAGAGCAATCGAAGTCTTCATAACTTGGAGTAGTCGCATAGGAGAGGGACAAACCCTTCATCTAGTGCCTGGGATTCAACAAAAACATTAGGCATCACGATTTCGCTTCGACAAGTCTTTCAGTATTGTTGCTAAAGACTTTATGTCCTGGAAATCAGCAATAACCTCGATCCGCGCTTTCGTTTTATGAACTCGTGAAAGCGCGGAGTTGTCTTCTGTGTCACTCTCATCCAATGCCTTTTCAAGCTCTTTCTGGCTGACCGCCGGGCCGAATTTGATGGTGTAGTGTTCGATCATGCGGCTGGTAGAAAGAAGGTTCAGTTGTCAGGTGCTTTGAGGAATTGGTTGCAGTCGATGCAGAAGGAAAACTTGCCCGCATTTTCCCAAACTACGGTCCCATCTTTGGTTCGGTCTCCCCTTCTCGGAGCTTGGCTGAAGTCGGGTTGGACGGTTCCGCTCGTGCCTGCGACTACAACCTGGAAGATCGGCTTGAGGGTAATTTGATGGCCGGAGTGCTCCCGCAGCAGGCTCAAAACCCACCTGTGTTTGGCCACAGCCGAATGATAGAGGGAGATGTCGGGTCCGCCTTCAAGAACTTTGATATCCTCCTGAGCTGCCTCGGCGGCCCTGAAGGCCCAATACGGACTGAAAGGCAAGGTATAACGGCAAGCAGCGGCATGCCGTTCCAGTGCCTCTAAGATCAACGCCAACCCACTCGTCCTGATCCCAAGGAGGCGTTGCACGTTGCCTAGGTTGAATTGCACCGCGGCCCAAGTCGGCGAAAACTCCGGCGAATGCTCTTCTAACGAAAGAAAGTAGTGGCTCGCCGCAATCTCAAGTGCACCCTCGCCCTCTTCAAGCTCGCCTTTTAGATAGAACAGCTGGCCCAATGCGGCCTGCGTTGAAGCCCAAAGAACGGGTTCCCTTTTCCGGTTCCTTTCTTGGAGCGCCAGTTCATAAGCATTCTTCGCAGCGTTCAAGTGGTCAGCGTTGTGCTCTCTTCTTGCGAGGCTCAAGTAAGCATCCCCAAGATTGTGCTGTGCAGTCGACTAACGGACGGGTGAAGATTCGCGAGTCCACACAGATAGTGCAGCGTGCAACGCCACGATGGCCTCTTCAAAGTGTCCTTTCTGGGCATTAAACTCACCAAGCCTGATAAGAGCGTGCCCCAGATTATTGCTCGATGATGCGAACGCCATAGGAGCTGCACCGAATGTGCGTACCTTGAGAGACTCCCGCAGGACGTCGACGGCTTCCCCTATAGAGGTCATATTCCCACTACGATCAGCAATTAGCATGAGTACGCCGCCCAAATTACTCTGCGTCTCTGCCCACTCAAAAGGTTCTTGCTCGAATTCTCGCTCCTGGAGCGCGAGCCGATAGGCGTCGGCTGCCCGCTCGAGCAGCTCCGTTCCCGGCTCTCGCTCGGCCAGGAGTTTAAAGGCACTCCCGAGATGGTTTTGAGCCTGCGCCCAATAGAACGGCACCTGATCTCGCCGCATCTCCTCAAGGGCGAGACAATGTGCATCCACAGCCCCCCGGAGCAGCTTAGTACCGGTTGAGCGTGACCCAGCGAGTTGTAGAGCGTAGCCGAGGTGGTCTTGTAAAATCGCCCAGTCAAGAGGGTATTGATCTCTCGTCCATGAAGCCAGCGCCGAGCGATAATGTTCTGCTGCTTCGCGCAGTTGCTTCAAGTCCCCCAAACGATTTCCTATCAGTAGGAGAACATTGCCCAGATTGTTATGGATTGTCGCGTTGCCGATCTTAAGTCCGTTGTTACGGACTGACTCGCCGAGCACCTCCTGGAAAATTTTCAGCGCTTCGGCTAGACCGGAAGAACTTGGTTCGATAGTCCCGAGCTCGCCGAGAGCTATTCCAAGGCCGTTCCGTGCTGTGGCCCATTCAGCGGGAGACGCTGCCAAAGTCCAACACGCGAGTACCTCGCGATAACGCCGTATCGCCTCTTCCAGAGCATCTCGGCTGCTGGTTTGTATCCCCAGTTGTTGTAGCCCCATTGCAAGGACAAATTCTACCGTTGTTCGCGAATTCGGTGACCAGTGGCGGGCTCCGGTTTTCGCTTCGAGCGCGTTGCGGACTTTTTCCACAAATGACCTTAGCTGCGCGGTATTTGGTTTTCGTCGCCTAGCAAAGATCTCATCGCTCCGCGTTATGACAAGGAGCCGGAGTACTTCTGCGAGCTCTTCCCAAAATATTTCGGGCAGCAAGAAATTTTCAGGAATATACGGTTGCCGCGAGCGCGACCTATGTCTTGCTGTCGTCCAATAGATCCGCGGGGCTGTCCGTCCCCTGTGAGAAAGGACGGTGCCCCAAATTAGGACGTCCGCCGATGACTCTTGCAACAGATCTTGTGCGAGTTGATGGGCATTCTTCTCGCTCTCTTCGGGGATAGGTCCCTCCGCCGAGATCGTCCGGTCGAATTGAAGTATTTGCACACCAGAAAAATCGCGCAGAGACTCGACGATCATGCGCTCCACTTCGTGATCACGATCGTGCGTAAGGTGAGCGATCGCGATCGCAAACCTTCGGCTGTCGGCTTTCGGGAGGGCTCCAGGAGCCGAATCCGGTTCCTGGTGTCCTTTTGCCGATGCATCGGTAATGGCTTGGTGGATCACTGTTAGCTTTGAGCTAATCTCATTCACTTTGTGGCCGCTGACTGTGGCGTAAAAGTCGTCTCTTATGGCAGTATGTTGATCAAGTAGGCTTTCGATCTTACCCCATGTTATGAGCTCAATGGAGAACAGACCTTGTTCAGTATGTTTCCGGTTAATCTCCAAAACGATGTCATGCGCCTTTTTGGACGCCCTGGCAGTCGTCAGAATTGCGTACTTGCCAAGCTTGGGAATAAATCTCTCAGCCTTCTCTACTTCCCCTTTGATTTCCGCGGGAGGAATTGTTTTACTGGGCTCGTGGAGTTTGCACTGAGCGGCGCTCAAGGGCTCTCGTCCGTTGAGATCGATAATATCGACGCCGATCTGCTCGTCACCTCTATGGGCATAAAGGTCTAGTCCTGGGTTGTCCCAATCGACCCGCAAAAGCTGAAGGCAAAGTAGTTCGAAATCAGCCTCGTTAGCTGGGACTTGATGTCTCAGACGAATTGCGCCCATGTGCCCATTTTAGGCGCACACAGCCGAGATCGGGCCCGGGAAGATTGGCTCAGACGGTTTTTTGAGGGATTAAGAGCGCCGTGCGCTGTGCGGCTCAGAGTTCTTGGTTCGAAATCAGTGATGGTTGCCGATTTGAAATCGGCGGCGGTGGACCATAGCTCGTAGACACGCCGATCATCCGACGACTTTACCGAGGTGTTGCCGCTTTCCTCGGGCGGCACCAGGTCATCACGTCGTCAGGAATTTTGGGGAGGATTGCGCCCGCGCGCGCATATAGCGGGAGGACATCCGGCGGCGCATCGGCTATCACCACGTTGCTTCCGGTAAGGTGCTTGCCGGACCAGTAGTCGATCCACTCCCCCGGCGGGCAGATAGACCGCTCGCGAAGTGTTCTCATCGATCACCGGCGCGGCCAGCAGGTCGGGTCCGAAGAGGTACTCATCCCTCGCTTCGCGGGCACGCTTGTCGTTTTGATACTCCAGCACCCGGGCCCGCATGATCGGCATCCCGGTCCTTGCTGCCTCCTGCGATGCGGCATAGCGATAGGGAAAGAGACTCATGTGGAGCACGGCGTACTTGCGGTAGTTGTTGCAGGCCTCTTCGCCGTAGTCCCACGGGCCACGATTCGAAGTGCTCAGCAGCTCCATGGTGGGCGAAAAGGCGCTGTACTCGGTCCAACGCATGAAAAGCCGCGGGTCGGGTGGGGATTTTGGGGTGAGGTATCCACCCAGATCGGCAGTCATAGAGACATTCCAGTGATGCCGGCGCCAAGCCCAGCGGTCACTACCGTCGGCAGGCCGTTTTCCTGCGAGAAATTGGACTCGTTATCTCCACCCCAAAGCACGGCTAATGGACCGTAACAGCTGATTTGGTAGAGCCGCAGGGGCTAAAGCCCAATTCTTTCTCAGCCCTTTGCGGCCCGACTAAAGTCGGGCCCTGATACAAAGCACGATAGCCGTGACCCATAGAAGGGTCGCGCATTTTCGCAGATTTGGTTCTACTCCTGCCACTGTCGCGCTCGCTGCCAGTTATATCCCGGCGCTGCGCGCCATGCGCCTCGATCCAATCACTACACTCCACTCCGAATGACTTCCACCTTGAGCCAGCGAAGGCGCGCGTTGCCTTGGCACCGCCGGCAGTGCCTGTTTCTGCAGGAGTTGTCGGCTAAACATCTCCAGGTTTGTCTGATTAGCTAGCACTCCTACGGCTTTCCTCGGTGTCGAGACACGCAGGATCCCATCGAGCGCGTGCTTATTGTTGAGAGCCGCCGCCAATATTCCCATCACCGCCGTGGCAGTGAGTAGTCAAGCCTGGCGGCCAGCGGTGCAAAATCTGCCGTAGCCCCTTTCCATTGCAGCTGATCGACGGAGTCAAACAGTGGGATATCGGTGCGCAAAGTCGCCAGGAGTCGAAAGAGCAAAACCTGCTCGCGATCGGCAAGCAGCCTGCTCGACAGTGTCTTGGGACTGGCGACGTTGACACCCCATTCCCGCCAATCTGCCGGAATGGATTCCAGGTGGCCGAAGCGCGCGAGAACCGCAGCAGCGGATTTGGCACCCCAGCCCATCAGGCCCGGAAAGCCGTCTGCGGAATCGCCGACCAGGGCCAAATAATCCGGTATGGACGCAGGCGACACACCGAATTTGGCGACGACGCCTGCCTCGTCGCGGATGATGTTCTTGCGTCGATCCAATTGCACTACCCGGGTTCCGCGCACACATTGAGCGAGATCCTTATCAGGTGTGCAGATAATCACACGTTCTACCCGCGGGTCGTTGGCCGCGGCTGCTGCCGCCGCGGCTAATGCATCATCGGCCTCGAACTCCACCATGGGCCAGACGGTAATCCCAAGCGCGGAGAGTGCCTCCTCCAGAAGCGGGAACTGGGCCAACAACTCGGGTTCGACCCCTTCTCCGGTCTTGTAGCCTGGCCACAAATCGTTTCTGAACGACTCGATGACGTGATCGGTGGCTACGCCGATGTGGGTCGCACCACTGCCAAACATACCCATCAACGAGGTAAGTACACCACGCACGGCTGCCACTTCCTGGCCCGTACTGTCACGCATCTTTGGAAGCGCATAATAGTGGCGAAACAATTCGTACGTACCGTCGATGAGGTGCACTTCCATAGGGATGACACCGATGTTACATAATTGGCCTGATCTCTCTCGCAGAAAGTTCTTATCGGGCGCCAGCGCGCTGGCCGGCGGCGCTGTACTTCGCGGTCGCGCCGGATTTGCGCTGATGGCGGACGAGACCAAGGCCGATTACTCGCTCACCATCGCCACCCAACCGATTGAACTGGCTCCGAATCGGATCGTTTCGGTGACCGCGTACAACGGTCAGTTCCCGGGGCCGCTGCTGCGCTTCCAAGAGGGCGTGCGGGTCACCGTCGACGTGCACAACGAGACCGACACGCCGGAACAGCTTCATTGGCATGGGCAAGCGATTCCCTCAGACGTGGATGGAGCCGCCGAGGAGGGTACACCCTTTATTCCCCCTCACGGCAGCACTCGGATTTCGTTCGTTCCCCGCCCCTCAGGGTTTCGCTTCTACCACACGCACGTACGCGCAGGCGCAGACCTTAATCGTGGCCAGTACAGCGGTTTGGTGGGTCCGGTCTATATCGAACCGAAAAACAACCCCGGCCGATATGACCGCGAAGTCTTTCTCACTCTGAAAGAGTTTCAGCCTACTTTTAGCCGGGGCGGCGATATGGACATGGATTTCCTTTCACCCGCGCCAACCGTGAACGCACTGAAAGAGACTGGCGAGAGCGCCATGAAGGCTTCTCTGGCTAAGGGAATGCCAAAAGGGTACGAGGTCGGATACGACGCGTTCACCATCAATGGACGTATGCTTGGCCATGGCGAGCCAGTCCGGGTTAAACAAGGCGAGCGGGTTCTGTTTCACGTCCTCAATGGCAGCGCGGGCGAGATCCGCAGCCTGGCATTGCCGGGACACACGTTCCTGGTGGTGGCGATGGATGGCAATCCGCTGCCCAAGCCGGTTCGGGTGCCCGGCCTGTGGATCGGTACCGCGGAACGGATTTCGGCCATCGTCGAGATGAATCATCCCGGTGTTTGGGTGATGGGCGATATGAGCGACGACGACCGCCACCACGGAATGGGAATCGTGGTCGAATACGGCGGACACCCCGGCAAGCCACTATGGATAGCTCCCCATCCGTTTTCCTGGAATTACGCCCGCTTCGGTCAAGCGGAAGCTCAAGGACAAGCGCCTGACGAAGTGATCGACATGACCTTCGCCAAAGACAATGCCGCACTCGCCGGCTTCAATCGCTGGACCATCAACGGCGTCTCCTACCCCTTGGATCAGATGATGGCCGCACCAGCCTTTCACCTACAGGAAGGCCAGCGATACCGCCTGCGGATGCGGAACGCCAGCGACGACATCCACCCCATCCATCTGCACCGCCATACTTTTGAACTCACCAGGGTGGCAGGGCAGCCGACAACCGGAGTCTTGAAGGACGTGGTGATGGTCGGCGGCTATCAGGAAACCGAGATCGACTTCACCGCTGACAATCCAGGGCTGACCCTCTTCCATTGCCACCAACAACTGCACATGGACTACGGCTTTATGTCGCTGTTCGACTATGCACGATGAGACCGGCCTGGAAGAGCTGAGTATCTTCCTCCGCCTGGGTTGCACATCGTTCGGTGGACCCATCGCTCACCTGGGATACTTTCGCACCGAATTGGTGGAACGGCGGGGATGGTGTTCCGAGGAGACCTACGCAGAAATCATTGCCGTGGCTCAGTCGCTGCCGGGGCCGGCCAGCAGCCAGGTGGCATTTTCTCTGGGATGGCTGCGCGGCGGGTGGCGCGGAGCTCTCGCTGCATGGGTAGGTTTCACTCTTCCCTCCGCCATTCTGATGATCTGGTTTGCCTTTGCTGAGCAATCCCTGCACGGAAGGACGGGGACCGCCGTTGTCCATGGGCTTCAGCTCTCGGCCGTCGCCGTGGTGGCACAGGCGATCCTGGTTATGCGGAAGACTCTCACGCCGGACTGGCAGCGACTCTTGATCGCTCTCTTCGCTGTGGTTATCGCCATGTTTGCTCCGGCATCGATCAGCACCTTGCTGGCGATTGCCGCCGGCGCTCTCTGCGGCAAAATGTTTCTGCGCGGCAATTCCGCGCCCATGTTGCCGCCGCTCGACCTTCGCATCTCGCGCCGCGCAGGAACGATCGCGGGAGTTGTCTATTTCAGCTTGCTAATTGCCAGCGCGATCCTACCCGCAATCCTACCGAAGACCAGCCCTGGAATCCTCCAGGTCGGAAGTGCGTTCTATGTTAGCGGAGCTTTAGTGTTTGGCGGGGGGCATGTTGTCTTGCCGTTGCTCGAACATGCGGTGGTGTCGCCCGGTTGGGTGACGCAACAATCTTTCCTCACGGGTTACGGCTTCGCCCAGGCTCTTCCGGGTCCGTTGTTTGCATTTGCCGGCTTCCTGGGCGCCGCCATCCAATCCAACAACTCACGCGCCGGACTCGGGCTGGTGGCACTGATTGCGATTTTCCTTCCCGGCCTTCTCGCGGTCGCGGCCGCGCTCTCTTTCTGGTCGCGGCTTAGAGAATTTCGATTTTTGCAGAAAGCTCTTCCTGGCATCAACGCGAGCGTTCTGGGAGTGCTGGCCGCAGCCTTCCTGCGACCGGTTTGCAGCACTGCGATTCATTCCGTACTGGATCTACTGGTGGCCGCGGCCGCTCTTGCCTTGTTGACTATCGGTAACGTGCGCCCATGGATGGTGGTGCTGGCTGCTGTTCTGACCTCCGTCCTCATGCTGCGCTAGGGCATTTTCACTTCTGGTGTATACAGAGCAACCACTCCCGACGTGGCTTTTCCTCAAGAAAAGCCGCACTTCGCGGCGCTTGACTGTGCAGAGTAGAAGTGAAAATGCGCTAGGCAGCTGTCAACACTCGATCACGTTCAGCGCCAAGCCGGCCAGCGAGGTCTCCTTGTAGCGCGACTGCATATCGAGGCCAGTCTCATACATGGTCTTGATGACCTGATCGAGTGAAACTTTATGGCCTTCCGACTCATACATGGCCATGCGGCTGGCGTTGACAGCCTTGACTGCTCCCACTGCGTTGCGCTCAATGCAGGGAACCTGTACCAGGCCTCCGATGGGATCACAGGTCATGCCCAGATGGTGCTCCATTCCTATCTCCGCGGCGTGTTCGATGCGGTCATTGATCTCCGCTGCGGTCAGCGATGTCTCCTGTGGCCCATTGATGGCCGAAACCAGTCCGGCTGCGGCCATGGAACACGCCACACCGACTTCGCCCTGGCAGCCAACTTCTGCTCCAGAGATGGAGGCGTTTTCCTTGTAGAGAATGCCGATGGCGGCCGCGGTCAGGAAATAGCGCAGAATACCTTCTTCGTTGGCCCCATCGACATACTTCAGATAGTAGTGGGCAACGGCGGGCACCACCCCGGCCGCCCCATTGGTGGGAGCCGTCACGACACGTCCCCCGGCGGCGTTCTCTTCGTTGACGGCCATGGCATACACCGTAATCCAATCGAGCGGAGAGAGCGGGTCCTTGGAACCCCCTGCACGCAAGCGCGCTGCGAGCTTGGAGGCGCGGCGCCGGACGTTGAGGCCGCCGGGCAGGATGCCCTCGGTTTCGATGCCATGCCGGGTGCACTCCTGCATCACTTGCCAGATGTGCAGAATGCGGCGGCGAACTTCTTCCTCGGCCCTCCGCTCGTCAGTCGCGACCAGCGCGCACTCATTGGCCAACATCAGTTGCGGGATGGTGATGTTGCTGGCTGCGGCTTTCTCGAGGAGCTCCTGCGCGCTGTGAAAAGGATACGGAACCAGTCGAGCTTCGCCGTCGACCGGAGCCCGGGTACGCTCGTCCTCAGAAACAATAAAACCGCCGCCAATCGAAAAGAAGATCCTCTCCAAGAGCAGGCCTCCCCCGCGGTCGAAAGCGGAGAATCGCATGCCATTGGGATGAGAAATAACATTGGCAACGGGATACATCTGATGGCGATGAAAAATCAAATGCCTCGCCTCGTCGAAGGCGATGGTGTGATGACCCGGTAATTCCAATGTTCGTGCAGCGCGAATGGCTGAGAGAGTGGCTTCGATTTTCGCGGGATCGACGCCTTCCGGTGTCTGACCGGAGAGTCCAAGCAGGATGGCGCGGTCGGTGCCATGTCCAAGGCCGGTCAGCGCCAGCGAGCCATAAAGATCAACCTGGATGGATGCGGTATGAGACGTCAGCCCCAGTCGACTCCAGTTCCCCGACGAAGCGAAGCGCTGCCCGCATCGGCCCCATAGTGTGTGAGCTCGACGGCCCGATGCCGATCTTGAATAGTTCAAAGAGACTATGCTTCACCGCGTGCCTCGTCGTGGAGACGATGGTAACGTATGTGTTACTATAGCATGATTGACGTCCGCGAATATAACGATCGCAATGGTCTAAGTCCGTACGCAGCCTGGTTCGACCAGTCAATCCTCAAGCGGCTGCAAAGGTGGCGGTCGCCATGACGAGTAGGAGGACAACTATGGCCCTAACCCGCGATTTCAAAGAGACGATTCGTGCTCGCGTCGCTCGAGATCCTAAGTTCCGCAAAGAGCTTTTACGCGAAGGGATCGAATCCATGCTTACGGGGGATATCGCCACAGCCAAGACAATCCTGCGCGACTATATCAACGCGACGGTAGGCTTTACGGAGCTCGCCGAAGCAACTCATATTCCTTCAAAGAGTCTCATGCGGATGCTAGGGCCGACAGGCAATCCGCGCGCGGGAAATCTTTTTGATGTCGTTCGTTTTTTGCAACAGCGCGAGGGCGTCCGTTTCCACCTCAAAGCGAGCCCCTTCCAGGGCAATCGAGATCGCACCGCATCTTCTTAGCTAAGGAGTAAAGCGAATTGCCCTTTCTTCTTTTGCACCGCGTCCGCCGTTATCTTTGGTGCTCACTTCTTTTCTGGCTTGGATTCATGATGTCGGCAACAGCCGTCCTGGCACAGGAAAAGCCATCCACCATTGTTCTGGAAGTCGACGCAACTACGATTTCGAGAAAGATTCTGTCCGCCCGTGAGTCTTTCCCGGTGGCTTCACCGCTGGCGCACACCATTGATCTCGTATACCCCAAATGGATACCCGGAAACCATGCGCCCACAGGACCCATCGCCGACCTGGTGAACTTGCGCTTTACCGCGGACGGCAAGAGTGTCGCCTGGGTTCGTGACCCGGTGGACATGTTTCGCTTCCACATCCCGGTTCCCGCCGGAACCAATCTCCTGGTGGCCGACTACAGCCTGGTGGGAGCCTATGTAGCGGGAAACGATTTCGGTCCCGGCAACACCTCGACCCCAGTGCAAGGGGACGTGAATTGGGATCAGCTGGTTTTGTATCCAGCGGACACGGTTGCCGACCAGGTTACGGTCTCCGCCTCGATCAAGCTTCCTGACAAGTGGTCTTACGCTACCGCGTTGCCGCATCCGTCGCCGCAGGGTGGCGGCATTTACTTCGATCCGGTCTCGCTCACCACACTGATTGATTCGCCCCTGATGTGTGGCTCCATCATGCGCGAGTTCGACATCACGCCCAAAGGGGTTTCGCAGCGTCATCTGCTGGATATCTTTGAGGAATCGCCCGAAGGTCTCAACGTACCTCCGGAGCGAATCGCCGCTTTCCGCAACCTCGTATCCGAAGCCGGCGCGTTGTTCCGCTCGCATCACTATTCGAGCTACCACTTCCTGGTGGAAGCGCAAAGCGAAAGCAGCGACGGCCTGGAGCATCACCAGTCCAGCGATGAGCAGATGCCGACCCTGGGCATGGTGACCGCTGCCTTCTCCGCCGAAGCGGGGAATTTGCTGGCCCACGAGATGATCCACTCCTGGAACGGAAAATTCAGACGACCAGCCGGCCTGGCCACACCCGACTACCAGCAGCCGATGATTGGCGACCTGCTGTGGGTTTACGAGGGCCTTACCAGCTACTGGGCAGAGGTTCTGGCGGCGCGCGCCGGACTCGAAACGGACGCCCAGGTAAAGGATCGGCTGGCGCTTTACCAGGCGGAGTTGGACGCGCGCACAGGGCGGAGCTGGCGCAACCTGCAGGATGTCTCCAGAGCGGCCCAGATGCTCTACTCGGCTGGCCAGCAGTGGACGATCCTTCGCCGTTCGACGGACTTCTACCGGGAAGGTCCTCTGCTCTGGTTACAAGTTGACAGCGTGCTGAGAGAGAAAAGCAAAGGAGCGCGCAGCCTGGATACCTTTGCCGCCGACTTCTTCGGACCGCCGGATGGAGTGGTTACGGTAAAGCCGTACACCTACGAGGACCTGGTTACCGCATTGAACCAGGTCGTACCCAATGACTGGAACAGTCTTCTGCAGGGCAATCTGCTGGCTACGCGTCCCACGCCGGTTTCCCAGGGTTTGCAAGCGGCCGGCTGGACCGTGGTCTACACGGACGAGCCGAATCAGGCCGTCGTCGACGCGGAGATTACTTCCCAGCAAGCCGATCTTTCTACCTCAATCGGGCTGGTCATCGATCAGGACGGAACCATCCTCGATGTTGCCCCCGATTCCGCCGCAGGCCGTGCCGGGTTGGCTCCAGCATCGAAGTTAATGGGAGTTAACCATCGCGTCTACTCGGCTGACCTACTCCGCCAAGCCATTGTGAATGCCGAAACTACCTCCCAAGCCATTGAACTTCTTACCCTGACGGATGGCTTTTATGCCGAGGTTTCGGTGGACTATCACCAGGGCCTGCGTTCGCCCCACCTTACCCGAATCGCAGGAAAACCTGACCTTCTGACGACCATTCTCGAACCGCGGAGAAACCGGTAGCACGGATGCTAGAATCGCTGGAGTCTTGATCCTTCCGCTGGCTGGACTGGGGAAAAAGAGGCATGGTCGATTCACCACGGGGTTCACGGGCGTCGAGACGTAAGACACCAACCATCTACGATGTAGCGCGCGAAGCACGAGTTTCCGTGTTCACCGTGTCTGCGGTCATCAACAACAAGAGCCATGTAGGGGCGCCGCTCAAGAAGCGCGTGGATGCCGCCATCCTCAAGCTGAATTACCGCCCAAACTCTCTCGCCCAAAGCCTGGCCAACGAGCGTACACGTACGCTGGGTGTGATCGTTCCCGATATCTCCAACCCGTTTTTTCCCATGCTGGTGCGCGGCGCGGAAGATACGGCGCAGAAGCGCGGTTACAGTATTCTGCTCTGTAACAGCGACGGACTACTGGAAAAGGAAGAGCTTTACCTCGACTTACTGCTGGCCAAGCGAGTGGACGGGATTTTGCTTACCAAGGCGCCCGGCGAACTTAGCCCGCAAACCGTCAGCCTGCTGTCGGGCATGAAGGTTCCCACCGTGCTCATGATGCGCACCTATCCCAGCCTGACGGACGACGCGGTGATTACCGACGATCTGCTGGGCAGCTTTGAAGCGGTTTCGCACCTGGCCAGGATCGGCCATCAGACCATCGCCATGGTGGGCGGGCCGCTCAGCGTAAGCAACGGGAGAGCCCGGCTGCAGGGGTTTAAGAAGGCGCTCAAGGCCAGCGGTCTGCGCTTCAACCCCAAGCTGGTGTATGAGGGAGACTACCGTATCGACTCCGGCCACCGGGCCGGTCTGTCTCTGTTACCACATCGTCCCGACGCTGTATTCGTAGCAAATTTTCTGATGGCCGTGGGCTTTTTGCAGGCAGCCCAGGAAATGGGCATGCGGTGTCCGCGAGGATTTCGGACTCGTCACCCTGGATGACTACCCCTGGCTCCGCTTGTTCGATCCGCCGCTCACGGCAATGGAATTGCCCAAGTATGAAGTGGGCTGCCTGGCGACCGAACTTCTGCTCGACCGGATCGAGGGCAAGAACACACCTGCCGTCACCCACAGGATTGCCCCCCACCTCTGTGTACGGGAGTCGTGCGGCTTTGCACTGCGGAACGGCTCGAGCAGCGTCAATGTCGCCCCGGGGCTTCCAGCCCTGGTGAGCAGAACGCGGCGCAAGTCGCACTGACGGGGGAAGTGAAGCAGCAGGTCCCTCGACTACGCTGCGGTCGGGATGAACAAGGGCTCACCGTCAACTCTGCTGCTCTACGGGCGGATTGACGTAAAGGTTCGCGTATCCCACATCTCGCAAAAGAAGCGAGATATGGGGCACCCTTTGATTTGTGGCAGGGATAGATCCCTCAACCATGCACCAGCGGCAGGCGCGGATCGGTCTGCTTCCAGGTGGAACGAAGCCAGACATGCTCCGGGTCTTCTGTCACCGTCATGGTACGCGCAGTTCCAGCCAGGAAGTTGAGGTAGTAAGTATCGTACCCAGGGCCGGCAACCACCGGGTGGTAGCCATCCCTGACCAGCACCACATCGCCATCGCGCACCTTTAGCAGCGACTCCCGCGATCGATCGGAACCATATAGGTTCTGCAGCGCAAACCCGCGCCCGTCCCTCATCCGATAGTAATAAATCTCATCCAGATCGACTTCGACCGGCGGTTGATGGACATCGTGCTTGTGGGGAGGATAGCTCGACCAGTTACCACCCGGAGTATAGACCTCAAACGCCACCAGCTTGTCGGCCGGGAATGAGGGCGCGATCACTTCGACAATCTGACGAGAAGCATTCTCTCCTCCACGCAAGCCGCTCGCGACGTCTTCTGGCGTAACCAGCCTGGGCTCGAGCTTCTCCCTGGAAGGCACGCGGCACTGGGCTATTTCGCAAACCGTTTCCGCCTTGATCGTGACCCGATGATCCACAGAGACGTAGAGAGCATAAGGAAGGCCGTCGAACACATTCTTCCTCGCCCCAATCAATTCCTCACCCGCACCCCAATTGGCGATACACCGTCCGCCCAACCATACGAGAACCATTTCCTCCGTCCCGGAGCGCAGCTCCAACCCCTGGCCCGGCAACAACCGGGTCACGACAAAACTCATCCACTCCCAGCCGGCTTGCTCGCGGGTGAAACCTACCATCTCTCCGGCCTGATCCGGAGGCAGATTTCGCCCGCGTACCACGCTTTCCTGTTGCATTCGGTGCTCCTGCTTCGCCACCTGACTAACCGCTTAGGAGACAGTATAGCCTCCCGTACGCCCCGAGGAATTCTGCTCCACTCGCCGGAAATGGTTTAGATTGAACTCTCGACCCCTACTTCATGCCCACTGCCCACCTGCCCAAGAAGTTCGGCCTGCTCAATGCCATCTCCATCAACATGTCCAACATGGTGGGCACCGGACCGTTCATCACGGTGCCGGCGATTCTTGCCACCATGGGGGGACCGCAAACCCTGCTGTGCTGGTTCGTGGGAGCGGTGATCGCGATTGCGGATGGCCTGGTGTTTGCCGAGTTGGGCACCACCTTCCCCAGCTCCGGTGGCTCCTATACCTATCTCCGCGAGTGTTTCGGGCGAGAGGGACTGGGGCGATTGATGGCGTGGCTCTTCGTCTGGCAGTTCCTTTTCAGCGGAACCCTGGAGATTGCCACCGGCACCGTGGGCATGGCGCTCTATACCGGTTTCGTGTTCAAGGGATTGGTCAGCCAGCCGTGGGCTCATGCGCTTGCTCGCCGCCAGCTTCGCCGTGGCTGCGATGATCCTGCTCTATCGCAAGATTGGCGATATCGCCCGCATCATGCTGGTGCTTTGGACCGGTCTGCTGTTGACCAGCATCTGGGTCGTCGTGGAAGGCCTGGTGCACTTGAATACGCGGATGCTCTTCGACTTCCCGCCGGGAGCCTTTCACTTGAACCTGGCGTTCCTGCTGGGCCTGGGCAATGGCAGCATGCTGGTGATGTATAACTTCCTCGGCTACTACAACATCTGCCACCTGGGAGACGAGGTTCGCGAGCCCGGGCGGGTAATTCCCCGAGCCATCATAGGATCGATTCTTCTGGTTCTGCTTCTGGATCTGGGAATTTCCGTCGCTTTCACCGGGGTCTTGCCGTGGCGGGAGATGATCGTGCCCGGCACCCTGATCTATGACGCTGTCGGCTCGGTCTTCATGCAGCGAGTGGCCGGTTTCTGGGCTTCGCAGTGGTTGACCGTCATGGTCCTGGTGACGGCCTTTGCCTCGGTCTACTCCCTGATGCTGGGCTACTCGCGCATTCCCTTCGCGGCCGCGCTCGACGGCACATTCTTCCGCTACTTCGGCGAAGGCCCACCCGCGTAAAGACTTTCCTCACCGGTCTTTGCTGCTGGTCGGTATCGTGTCTGCCATCGCCAGCCTGTTCGACTTGGTGCAGATCATCACCGCCCTGATCCTGGCCCGCATTCTGATCATGTTCGTGGGCCAGATCATCGGCCTGCTGCTGCTGAGAAAGCGCCACCCGGAGGCGCCGCGTCCGTTTCGCATGTGGCTGTATCCGTTGCCCGCATTGTTCGCCATGGCCTGCTGGCTCTACATCTTCCTGGTGCAAGCCTTCGAGCCCCAGGGCTGGCGGTACATGCTCTACGTTCTGGCGGTCTTCGTCAGCGGCGCCGGTCTGTTCCTGGTCCTGGCCCGGCGGCAACGATACTGGCCTTTTGCGTCCTAGTTGATAACCCGTCCAGGTATGCGTTCGCCCTTAAGGTAGTATTTTCTGCCGTAATTTCGCATGACAATATCGTCTCCAATATGCGAGTCAACATTCGAGCCCGTCTGCCCCACCAGCAAGCCAGCGATTTTCGCACCCTGCCCTTGGCCGTCACCATCGAGAATTCACGCGGTCTCAAAGCCAACTATCAGCACGCGACCACGGCCGCGGAACTGCTGCACCTGCTGGACAAGCGAACGGACCTCAACGCCGCAGTGCTGGACCGGTTTCGGGAAGAACTGAAGTTCACCCATGGCGCCAAACTCAGCGACATCGAAATGAGCGAAGAGGTTCTGGAGCAAATCGGCTTCTTCATCTAGTTCCACTGTCCCCTTGCTTTAGTTGCCAGGGTTCTCAGTTCTTCTCGCCGTCAGGCCTAGTCCCTGGCGGCGAGACTCGTTTCAGGGCATCTCTCCGGTTGCTATATCCTTTCCCGTGGACGGAAACGGGACAACAGGATGACCAGCACAATTACTGCACGGCGGCTCTTGCGCGGAAATGAGATCGTAGAGTATCCGCTGATCACCGTCGACGACGGGCACATCACTTCCATCCTCAGCCGCGAGAGCGGCTATGCGGGCGATTCCTATCCCCGAAGCCACACTGGTTCCGGCTTATCTCAACATTCATGTCCACGGCGCCGTGGGCCACGACGTGATGGAAGGCACTCCCCAGGCGCTGCATGCGATTGGAGCTGCTCTTGCCGGGCACGGGGTGGGAGGCTATTACCCCACAACCGTCACCTCATCCACCGAGGAAACCTTGCGCGCGCTGGACATGATTGCCGCGGTGATCGAAGCGAGAACCGTCAGCCGATGCCGCGGTGCCGCTGGGCATTCATCTCGAAGGGCCGTTTCTTTCTGTAGCCAAGCGCGGCGTTCACACGGCAGCCTTGCTGGTGCAGCCATCGATATCGCTCTTCGATCGTTTCTGGCAAGCCGCTCGCGGGCATATCCGCATCCTGACCATCGCCCCCGAGCTATCCACGGCGCTCGAGTTGATCGAGCACGCCAGTGGCCTGGGCGTGGTATGCAGTCTGGGTCATAGCGACGCCACGCTGGCCCAAGCCGAGGCCGGCTTCCGCGCCGGCGCGCGCAGCGCCACCCACACTTTCAACGCCATGCGCAGCCTGGACCATCGCGATCCCGGCATAGCAGCCTACGTTCTGGATCAACGACGCGCTTTTTGCGGAAATCATCTGCGACGGCATTCACGTCGATCCCGCAATGGTCCGCTGTTCTTCAAGGCCAAGGGAGCGGAGAAAACGATTTTGATCACCGATGGCATGAGCCGCCACGGGCATGCCCGACGGAAGATACAAGCTGGGCGATCTGGACGTGGAGGTGGCCAATGGACGTTGCACTTCAGCCGGATCGCCCGGAGTCCTGGCGGGCAGCGTATTGACCATGGATCAGGCGGTGCGTAACTTCTCTGTGTTTACCGGCGCCAGTCTTGCGGTCAGCGCACAATTGGCGGCACGCAATCCCGCTACGTTGATGGGCCTTGACCAGCATTGGGGTTCGCTTGAAGAGGGGCGGGAGGCTAATTTTGTCGCCCTGTCGCCGGACGGTCGAATCCTGCAGTCTTTCCGTGCCGGGCGGCCGCTCCTGGGCTAAAAGAGTCAGAAGCCCAGTCATTCCTGTTCCCATCCCAGCGCTTCCGCGACCTGGCTGGCCAGGCGCAGAGGATCAAACGGTTTGGGCAAAATGGCGGCAACGGGCAGGTGCGAAAGAGAGCCATCGTGAACCGCTTGCACCTTTGCCGTCAGTAGCACAATGGGGATGTGGCTGGTGGCGCGGGCGGTCCTGAGCTTGGCCAGCATGGCGGGTCCGTCCATCGCCGGCATCATGACATCGAGCAGGATGGCGTCCGGTTGATTCTGCGTCGCGCTTTCAATTGCCTGCGCTCCGCAATAGGCTTCGACCACGTCCCACCCAGCCATGGTTTGCAGGCTGCGAGCCGCGGCTTGCTCGTGCTGCGTCATCGTCATCCACAACCAGAATGCGCCTTTTCACAGTCACTCTCCGGGTAGGTGGGGCCAGTCACAAGGTACCCCAAGCCCCACCAATAAGAGCTTCCACTTTCAGGCAATTACTACCCGCAATCCAGGGATGTTGTTTATTTTCTACACCTTACTGTAACCTGGGCGGACCCATTTTCAGCGGCCTAACTCCCCCATCCTCATCTTCATCTTCCTCGTCGTCTTCGTCTTCATCCTCGTCTTCGTCGTCGTAATCTTCATCTAGATCGTCTTCGTCTTCATCCAGATCTTCGAGATCCTCATCGTCCTCATCGTCCTCGTCTTCTTCCTCATCCAGGTCGTCCAGAGATTTGAGCAGCTCAAGTGTCGTAAGCTGGCGCTGTTCGTCCATAGCGGCGAGGTAGCTGGCATAGCCTTCGATGTGGGGGGGCGGTATAAGGGACATTCGCACGATTTCTCTTCTCCTATGCCTTGAATGTACATGGCGCATGGTTGCGCCCGAGTTTTCTGCACGTTTGGATGCCACTGGAAGACTATCGTCGCTGTCACGACGGTAAGAATTTCCGCGTCCGGCATGTGGTAATTTTCTTAACATCAGCCCGGTGATCCCGGCAAGTAACGAACCTCCGGAGCTATCGCCTTATGGCCGAGCCAATTCCAGCCACTGCTTTGTTGCTTATCGACGAAACCCGCCAGGAAGAAATCAACGTTACGCATACGCCATTCACCATCGGGCGGCTGCAGGACCGCGACCTGGTACTGGCGCACGCCTTCATCTCCCGCGACCACGCTGCCATCCTCTATGAAAAAGGTCAGTTCCACGTGGTCGACAAGGGTAGCCGCCACGGGACCTTCCTCAACGCACAGCCCCTGGTCGAGCGCCAGCCTCTCAAGCCGGGCGATGAAATCCGTCTGGGTTCGCTGAACGGCCCTTCGCTTCGTTTTGGCCCGGCAAAGGAAAGTACCTCGACCATTCACAAACTGCTGGACGAGCTGCATGCGATTTCGACCCCCACCTCGGACCTGGAGAAACTGAGCTGGTTCCTGAGTGCAGCCCAACGGTTGAATACCCTGGGGGCGGTCAACGAGATCCTGGCGACGCTTGTGGAAGCGACCCTGGAGTTGACCCAGGTGGAGCGGGGCTATGTATTCCTCAGGGACGAGAAGGGGAAGCTCACCCTGGCTGCGGGGCGAAGTCTTAAGGGCGATCGCCTGGAAGACGATTCGACCATCTCCCATAGCGCCATCGCCCAGGCCTGCAAAGCCTCCAAGTTCATCGTTACCGACACCTTGTCGGCCGAGGCCAATTCGCGGACGGAAAGCATGGTGCAGCAGAGTATCCGCATGGTGTACTGCATTCCGCTGCGCAAACGCGCCGCCGGCGCCGATTTGCATGAAAAAGATATCCTCGGCGTTCTCTACCTGGATAGCCGGCTGCAAGCCGGCAAACTGAGCCAGGTGGACAATGATCTTTTGGAGACGATCTCGACCGAAGCCGCCGCGTTGGTGGAAAACGCCTTTCTTGCGCAGTCGGAAGAATCGGCGCGCCGCTACCGCGAAGAGCTGAACATCGCGGCCGCAATCCAGCAGGGGCTGATGGAGTTCGCCATCCCCAACCTGCCCTACGCCAAGGTGCACGCTCGCAGCGTTGCCTGCAAAGAGGTCGGGGGTGACTTTTACGACGTAATTGCCACCCCGAACGGCCTGTACGTCGTGATTGCCGACATCTCCGGCAAAGGGGTTTCGGCGGCCATTCTAGCCTCTACGCTGCAGGGCTTGCTATACGGGTTGCTGCTGGCGGGTCAGCCGCTGGCGCAGATCGCGGAGGTGGCCAATCGCTACATTTGCGAAAAGAATGTGCAGAAGTACGCCACCATGATTCTGGTCAAGCTCGGACCGGAGGGCACTTTCGAATATGTCAATTGCGGACATGTACAGCCATTACTGGCCAACAGCGCAGGCGTCAAACGGCTGGAGAATGCCAACATGGTGGTGGGATTGATCGAAGAGGCTACTTTCGCTTCTGAGCGCTTACAGCTAAACGCCGGCGATCGGATTGTCCTGGCCACGGATGGCGTTACCGAGGCGGAAAGCACTAGCGGCGAGTTTTTTGGGGAGGACCGGCTGGAAGCCGCGCTCGCAGGGTCAACCATCGAGGGCGTGCTGAGCAAGGTCGAGAACTTCATGAACGGTGCTCCGCCCAACGATGATTTCACGATGCTCGAGGTCCTTTATAGTGCCTGAGCGCACATTGTGCAGCCCAGTAGCCGCACATGCCGTGGACCCCACCGCCCGGGGGAGTGGAGGACGAGCACAGGTAAACCCCCCGGAGTGGGGTGGCGTACTGCCGCCAGGTCGGCCGCAGGAAAAATTGTGAGCCTGCAAACGAACCGCCGTTGATATCCCCTCCCACCAGGTTTGCATTCCACTCCTGCATTGCCTCGGTGCCAAAAACTGCCCTGCCCAGGATGCACTCGCGAAAACCGGGGGCGAAGCGTTCCACCTGGCGATTCGATGGCCTCCAGGGCCGATCCGGGCCAACCATTGGGCACGTGGCAATAGGCCCACGCTACGTGTTTGCCTGCAGGCGCCCGGCTGGGGTCGAAAAGCGTCGGCTGGGATAGCAGGACAAAGGGGCGGTTGCTCATTGCCCCGCTCCCCGGCGCCCGTTCCGAAGCCGCAATCTCATCGAAGTTCCCGCCCAGGTGGACAGTGCCCGCGCGGAGGCATTCGCTTGCTCGCCATGGAATCGGCTGGCTCAGCGCCCAGTCCACTTTAAAAACGCCGGGACCGTAGCGGTAGCGTTGGAGCTGACGGCGGAAGGACGGTGGAATTTCCTCACCGCCTATTGTGAGCAACTGCCTGGGAGTCACGTCCAGTAGAACCGGATCCCCAAGATCCCGCAGCGAGAGAACGGGCGTGTTGGTGGTGACCGTGCCCCCGGCTTTTTGGAGGCAGGTCACGAGTGCATTCGCGATTGACTGTGCTCCGCCTTGCGGAATAGGCCAGCCCACAGCGTGCCCGGCAATGCCCAATACCAGCCCGAAGGCGGCGGAAAGGGGCGACTCCAGGGGGAGAAAGGAGTGCGCGGCCAGTCCGGCGAAGAGTGCGCGAGCACGGGTCCCTTTGAAGTGGCTATCGGCGACAGCACGCGCCGAGCGCAGGCCGAGCACGCCGAAACGAGCCATGGCGATCGGATGCCGGGGCCAGCCAATAGCCTTGAGCAGGTCGTGGCGAAGGCCGTCCCAATTGGCCAGCAGCGGCTTGAAGAGGCGGCGGTAAGCCGCTCCGTCGGTCCCTAATTGGGTGGCTGTGTCCTGGATATCCCGTTCCAGCATGACGGCCGTCCCATCGTCCAGCGGATGCGCCAGCTCCGCGGAGGGGTAAATCCAGTGCAATCCATTTTCGGCTAGGGGAAGGGTTGAGAAGAAAGGCGACGCCACGGCCATAGGGTGAACCGCGGAGCCCAGATCATGCATGAAGCCCGGCAACGTGAGCTCGGCAGATCGTGCGGCGCCACCCGCGACGGAAGCTGCCTCCCGCACGTCTACAGCGAAACCGGCCTTGGCCAGGACAATGGCGGCAGCCAAGCCGTTGGGACCTGCTCCGACGATTGAGGCTGTGGAAAGCACAATGAGAAACCAATCATAAGGGCGGTGAATCTGAAGGGGTATGGAAACGTTGCTGACGCAATCTGCAGGGACTTTTGCGCTGGGTGGAGACCTCACGGTCAACCGGCTTGGATATGGCGCTATGCGCATCACCGGCCCCGGCATCTGGGGCGAGCCGAAGGACCGCGATGAAGCGCGTAAGGTATTGCAGCGCGCGGTTGAGCTCGGCGTCAACTTCATCGACACCGCAGACGCCTACGGCCCTGAGGTGAGCGAAAACATCATCGCTGAAGCACTTTACCCCTATCCGAAGGATTTGGTGATTGCGACCAAAGGTGGCTTCGCGCGGTCCGGTCCTAACAAATGGGAGGCCCTGGGTCGGCCGGAATACCTGAGGCAGTGCGTCGAAATGAGCCTGCGCCGCCTGAAGGTGGAGCGCATCGAGCTTTACCAGCTGCATCGGATTGACCCTAAGGTGCCGGTGGAAGAGAGCCTCGGCGCACTCAAAGATTTCCAGAAAGCGGGCAAGATCCGGCACATCGGGTTGTCGGAGGTTTCACCGGAGGAGATCGATCGGGCCAGCAAGACGGTGAAGATTGTCAGCGTGCAGAACCAATACAACCTGAGCGATCGCCAGCATGAGAAGGTGGTCAAATACTGTGAGCAGCACAACCTTGCTTTCATTCCCTGGTTTCCTGTCGCGGCGGGGAAATTGGCGCAAGCCGGCGGCCCGCTGGACCAGGTCGCCAAGCAACATCACGCCACCGTGGCTCAGCTTTCGTTGGCGTGGCTGCTCCATCACTCGCCCGTAATGCTGCCTATACCCGGAACATCTTCGGTGAAGCACCTGGAAGAGAATATTGCCGCGGCCAAAGTGCACCTTTCGCCGGAGGAATGGAAGGCAATCGAAAGCGCCGCCGAAAAGGTCAAGGGCTAAAAGAGGCTGCGGAAAAATCCTGGAGGGGCGAGAGTCGTTCCCTCAGCGGCTAAAGCCGTAGCTGTTTGCAATAGTTACGTACGACCTAAAGGTCGTACCCTTCACAAACATTGGGGTTTCTGCTAGATCCTTGCGCGGGTTCTTGCAGGTTAGCGCGTTGAGGCCACACGGAGCAGTGTCTGGGCGATGCGAACGGCGGCGCGCACTGAGCCGCTGAGCGAACCTGCAACCTTACTGATCCCACCGGCTCGTTTGCGACAGCTCACCGGAACTTCGCGGATGCGTAGACCACATTGCGCCGCACGCATCTGCATTTCCAGATTCCAGCCATAGGTTTCTTCGCGCATGTGCAAACGGCCGAGGGCTTCGCGCCTGATGGCGCGGAACGGGCCCATGTCGGTGTAGGAAACCCGATAAAGCAAGCGCAGTAGAACGCCCGCCAACCATCCGGCAAACATCTGCGAGATTTGCATGCTGCCCGGTTCGCGCGTGCCGCGCATCCGGGAGCCGATCACGAAATCACAGTCCCCAGCCAGGATCGGCTGCAGCAATTGCTCCATTTCACCTGGTACATCACTGCCATCGCCGTCCATAAAAACCAGGATGTCTCCATCCGCAGCTGCTGCCCCGGCAGCGCAGGCACGCCCATAGCCGCGCTGCGGAGCAGCAACCACCTTCGCGCCGGCGGCCAACGCCTCGGCAGCCGTCGCATCGGTGCTCCCGTTGTCCACTACAATGCACTCGCGGATCAGGCTCCACGGCATTTCCCGGACCACTGCGGCGATGTTCTCGGCTTCGTTCAACGCGGGGATCACAACCGAAACCCCCGCCAATCAGAGGCTCCAGCGCAAGCCGCAATTGGAACAGGCCGGAGGCGGTTGTGGACTCAACAGCGCGCGCCGGAACTCCTGGTATTTTTCGCCGTTCCAGATTTCGCGCATGGTCTGCTGGGTTGCGTTGCCCAGGGTGAAGCTGTCATAGCCGCGCATCGAGAATGGAGCAATGCAACAGGGAAGCGCCTGTCCGTTGGCCGTGATGTACATCAGGTTCCAGGGCCGGCGGCACAGCGACCAGGGGCTGTCGTCCTTGCGCTTCTTGATGCTCACCCCAGGCTCGGTAGCACCCGACGCGCTGAAGAGTACGCCCAGCTCTCGAGCGACAGCTTCGGCTCGTTGCAGGATCTCTTCCTCCTGCGCGGAGGTGCGCTCGAACAACGCCGATTCAGCGCGTGCCAGTCCCTGTCCCTCGGGGAGATACACTAACCGCTGCAGATAGACCTCCATCACACCCAGCCGATGGGCCAGCCGGACAAAGGCCTCCAATTGCGCCAACGTCTCTCGCAAGCCGGTGAGCCACAGGGAAACACGCGGCAGTTGCGTGTTGTTCGCGCGCTGCATGGCAACGAAGTTGCCGACGTTGGTCACGATACGGTCGAACATGTCTTTGCCTCGGACCATCTGGAATACAGACGACTCTGCCGCATCGAGCGAAACCCTTAATTCATCGAGGCCGGCGTCGATCAGCGCCTGCCCATTGCTTTGCGTCAACAAGGTGCCGTTGGTGTTGAAAAGTACATAGACCCCGCGATCCTTTAAATAACGGATCATGCGCGGCAGATCTTTCACCAACATCGGCTCGCCCACCCCGTGCAAAACCACGCGGGCAATCTTCGGGTACTGGTTGATGATGCTGGTAAACAATTCCCACGACATATCCTTCTCAGGCTCCAGCTCTTCAAAGGTGCGCGGGCAGGTGGTACACAACAGGTTGCAGCGATTGGTGGTCTCCAGGTAGAGGCAGATCGGATCCGCTTCCATGATGACCGAGAGCTGGTCTTCCGGCTTCTCAAAGTAACGCCGCATATCCTGCTGCGGTAGTACAGAAAGACTCTCGCTCATGAGTTCCTCGCATATACTGCAAACGCTTTGGGGGCCGCAGATCTCGCTTCCAACCGGCGAACGCCCATACACCACAACGCCAGCAGGGCCGTCGTGGCATATAACCATTCAAACATGTAGTACATGGCCGGCCCAGGGTTGGCAAGCTGGGTGGTGTAGAGGTAAAAGCAGGCGGTGCTGAAATAGAGCATGGGCACGTAAGGGATCAGGCTCAGGAAAGGCAACAACCACAGGTAATACCACGGGTAGTGGGAGGAAAACAGCAACATCAGGGCGGTCGCGATGACGAAGCCGCAGCGGATCGCAGCCAATTCGCCGGCCTCGCTCGTCAACCAGGCCCAGACGGCTAACCCCAACAGCAGCAATGCGGCAAAGGCATAGAACGCGCTGGTGGGGAGCGCCTCCCAATGCAGGCCATTCCGGGCCAGGGTAAGCAGGAAGTAGCGGCTCCCGGATTCCAGCCCCTCCTCTTTGGCATACTCCGGCAGAAAACCAAGCACGTGCGCGCCTACGCTCGAGTAGCAGGCATATCCGGCGGCAACGATGCCGGCCACTACGGCAGGCATCCGCCAATCGCGCCAGCTACTCCGCCGGTAAAGCGCGGGGAAAAGAACGATGGGGTAGAGCTTAATCAGGGTTGCGGCAGCCAGGGCCACTCCGGTCGCCACCGGCTTGTGTCGGACGTAGAAAAGCAGCGCCAGAGCGATGAACGGGAGCGCTGCGCCATCGACGTGCCCGCTGCTGGCCACCTCCCAAAGGACCATGGGATGCCAGGCATAGATCAACACCTGTTCGCGAGGCAGGCCGACCGCCACCAGCAGCTTGACCAGGATCCAGATGGTCAGCGCCTCCAGCGCGACCATGCCCGCCTTTATCCACAGCACCGAAGCCCCGATCCTGGTGATCAGCAGGAAAAGCATCTGGGCTCCCGGGGGATAAATGGTGTGGGCGTAGGTTCGGCGATTGATGTGGGGGTAGATATCCGTGTCGCGCAGGAACGCCAGATGATCATCAGCCGGAATGTAGCGGAACGGATTGATGCCGGCAGCCTGCACTTTTCCGTCCCACACGTAGCGGAAGATATCGCTGGAGAGGAAGGGCGGGGAGAAAAGACAGACCAGCCTGCAGCCGACGGCACAGACCACGATGATCGTCAGGGTCCAGCGATTCGCCGGCCGGTTGAGCACTACCCAAACCGCTACCAGGTAACCCAACGCCTGGTACATCGCGACCAGGCCGAAACCAATGATGAAATGATGAATCTCGCTCACTCCCTGGCGGCAGAACGCCAGCAGCCAGAGTCCCAGCAAGGCAAGCGCTGCGTTAGTCACCGATTCCGGAGCCCACCGCCGGATCAGCATGTGCTGCCCCCAGTAGATGCCGCCCGCAGGCCCTGGAGATAGGCCCGGGTGTGCTTCGCATCGTACGCAGCGGCATTGAGAGCAGCAAGTTCTCGCTGCAGCCGTTCGAGAGCGGCGGCGTCATCCACGTCGTACCACGTGGGCAGCAGTTCGGCTTGCAGGCCGATTTCTCCCGCCCGCTCCAGCGTCTGCGCAAAGACTCGTTCCGTACTCCAGTCGATGTGCTGAAACAGCCGGTGATGCAGGCGCTTGATGCCAACCAGGTAGTAGCCCCCGTCCGCGCAGCCGCCCAGCACCATTCGATCTCCCGCGCGGGACAGCCTCTCGACCGCCTGCAACAACGCGTCCTGCGGCATGGTAGGGCTATCGGAATCAATCAGGCACACGGCGCTGAATCCGCAGGCAAACAGATCCTCGGAGGCGTGAAGAAGGCGCTCTCCATAATCGTCCCCTCGCTGCCCCAGAAGCTGGAAGCCGGGCGGCAGCAGGCCATCGAACGCGGCCTCATCCCCGACAGGAGTATAGGCCACCACGCCGGCGCTGTTGCTGGCTTCAGTTACCTGCTGGATGTTTTCCGTGGTATCCCGGATAAAGCAGATGTTGAGTGCCGCCGCCTGATCCGGAGTGAGCCGAGGATAAAGCCGGGTCTTCACCTTGCCCGGGCGCGGCGCCTTGGCCATCACGACCAGAGCGCAGCAGTCTACGCCAACCCCTGCCGTCTCTCCGGGTTGAAGTACCTTGTAGGGCAAGTCTCAGCAGCTCCGGTCGCACACCGCGTACTGATACCAGTTATCCTGCCACAGGCTGACCGTGCTCCAGGGCTGGGAGGCAATCAGGGACTGGAATTCGTGCTGCTTCAGGACCGCTGCGCGCCCGGATTCATGGAACCGGGTGCTCCAGTCCCCCATCATGCGCGCGAACAACCACATGCAGGAGAGGGGAAGATTGGCGCGCAAGGCCGACGTGGGCTCAGCGATGAAGCAACGGCCGCCGGGGCGCAGAGAGGAGAATATTTCTCGCAGCGCTTGCCTGCGATCTCCCACCACCATCAGCAGGCGGGAGGCGACGATTGCATCCACCGGGCCGAAGGATTCGGAGAGAGCCAGCACATTGGCTTTGACAAAGTGACAGTTCTTCAAGCGGCGGAGGTCCGCCCTGTCCTTGGCGCGGGAGAGCAATCGCTCGGAAAGGTCGACCCCTGTAATGCGAATCTCAGGGTAGCGCTGCGCCAGGCTGCAGGCATAGAAGCCGGGGCCACAGGCTATTTCCAGAAGGTGGGTTTCGGGTCCGGGCTGGGCGCCAGGCCAAAGGGCGTCAGAGATGGCTGCGGTGTGATCACGGAACAGATGTTCACGACAGAATGCGTAAAACCATGAACATCGTTCGAACAGACTTTCCGGATTACCCCGAAGGGGACCGGAATATTTTGCTCCCAAATTCTCAATTGCCATCGTTTGAGTCCGGTTCTCTCGAACTTCGTCTCTGTGGCGCCGGTTTATGTTGAGCCCCACCCGCATCATACCCTGAGGCGTACTCGGGGACGCTTCTGGAACTGATCTGACTGTTTGATGCCGTGGAAGTTACGTCTATTCCTGCAGGTACCAGGGAATATTTAAAACCACGATGCTCTGATTACCCTTGACCAGCAGCATCAGCTTGAGCAGCTGGGCCCGCTGGTTGTGCATGAGGTTTTCCCACCAGTGTTTCACCACCAACTCCGGCACCAGGACCGCAATGGTGCGGCCCGCGTGCTCCTGCTCCATCTTCAGCACATACTCTACCAGTGGCACGATGATGACCCGGTAGGGAGACTGCAAAATGACGAGTTCGGGCACCGGTAATCCAGCCGACTGGACAGGCGCGACTACGTTGCGCTGCCAAACCGCCTCCAGCGCCTCGTTGTGTTCTCCGCAGTCGATATGCACCGCGCGCACGTCGTGGGAGAGAGCCAGCGCAAAGCACATTCCCTTTTCTGTAATCTTGCTCCAGCGGTCGAGCGGAACGATCACGAACGGAGGCCGGACGTCAGCCATATCCAGCGGCGTATCGTCGGCAGTCTGCGAATCGACCCGGGCATAGTGTCTCTTGACCATGCTCATGAGCAGAATCATCAGTGGGATCAGCAGCGCCGTAACCCACGCGCCGGCGACAAACTTGGCCACCAGCACCACCAGCAAGGTCAAACCGGTGGCGGTAGCGCCCACTCCATTCACCGTCATCTTCAACTGCCAGCGGGGTCCGCCGTTACGCTTCCAGTGCATCACCATTCCGGCCTGGGAAAGCGTAAAAGCCAGGAAAGCTCCAATGGCGTAAAGAGGAATGAGCCGGTCTGTCACCCCTCGAAAAAGAATCAGCAACCCGGCAGTGAGAAAGACCAGCCCGTAGACGCCGGCGGAGTAAAGCAGACGCCGACCACGCAGGGCGAAGAGGTGGGGCAGATAGTCATTGAGGGCCACCGCCCGCGTGAGCCGGGGAAAATCAGCAAAGGCGGTGTTTGCCGAGAGCGAAAGCACCAGCAGGATGGAGGCAATGGTCACGTAGTAGAAAATTCCCCGTCCTGCAACGGCGGTGGTCAGTTGCGAGAGCACGCTCTGGTAGCTGGATCCTTCGGGGTCGGTGGCGCCGATGCCATAGGCCTGGCACATAAAGGCAATGCCCAGCAGCAGCACGATGAGCAGGGCGATGATGACGGTTAGGGTCCGCTTGGCATTGACGGTGGTGGGGTCACGAAAGGCCATCACGCCATTGCTTACGGCTTCCACGCCAGTCATGGCGGTGCAGCCGCTGGCGAAGACCTTGGCCAGCAGCCAAAGTGTCAGGGTCGCGGTAGCGGGAGGCAACTGGGGCACGGCCATGACCGGGACCGGGTGACCGCCGGTCGCGAGGAAGTGAAAGATTCCGAGAAGAATCACGATCAGCAAACAGCCGACAAACAGATAGGTTGGGACCAGGAAGGCCACGCCGGTATCGCGCACGCCGCGCATATTCACGAAACTGAGCAGGAAGAGAATCAGCAGGCACAGACCGAGCGTATGCGACTGCAGGCTGGGCACTGCGGAGACCAGCGCCCCCACGCCTGCCGAGATGCCCACCGCCGCTGTCAGGACATAGTCGATCATCAGCGCGGCCGCTGCCAGCAGCCCGACGTGGGGGCCCAGGTTCTCTGACGCGACGGTGTAGGAGCCGCCGCCGCGAGGATACGCCTCGATGGTCTGACGATAGGAGAAATAGACGATGATGAGCAGCACCACGATGGCGCCCACCACTGGGAGGATGTAGTGGACACCCAGCACGCCAAGCGGGATCAGCAAAGTGAGGGCAGCTTCCGGACCGTACGCCGCCGAGCTTAGTGCGTCCAAGCCAAAAATGGGGATCCCGGCAGACGGTCCGATCTGCTCCCCACGTTCCTCCCAATTGGCGAGGGGACGGCCCATCAAAACGTCGAGTATTGGCATTGGAGTATTGTGCTCCAGAGCTCGCGACAACTATGTGAACAAGATCTTACTTGTCTACGGGAGGGGTGGCTCGGAAGCGATTGGCTTTTTCGAACTCCTCGCGTAGTTCCGGGGTTTTAAGATTTTCGCGCAGGTGGGCTACCCGCTGCTCCATGGATAACAGGGCATCGGCGATCGCTCCTTCATTGGTATGCGCAACGTCCCGCCACATGGAATAGGGGCTGGCTCCGAGGCGCGTCATTTCGCGCAGGGCTCGGCCGCCAATGGCTCGCAGGTCGGGCGCGTCGCCAAAGCGGTCTTCCAGCATTGCGCTCAGAGCGGTGGATAGAAACTGAGGCAGATGGCTGACCCAGGCACAAATCTCGTCGTGTCTGGCGGCCTGGATGTCCATCGTGCGACAACCAAAGCGCTCCACCCAAGCGCGCCATTCGGCGGCCAACGGATGACCGGCAAACTCGGTAAAGAGCCACACCGCACGGTTGAAGAGCTGTGCGTCCGCGTGCGTGGCGCCGCTTACTTCTTTGCCCGCCATGGGGTGCCCGGGGAGAAAGCCGGCCTGGCCAAGGCCGCCAAACAGCGGCTGCGCGTGTTCGGAGATAGCCACTTTGACGCTGCCCACGTCGGTCACCAGTTGATGTGACTGGAGCAAGGGGGCGAGCTTCTCCATCCAGTCCTGGATGGCAAACACCGGCCCGCTCAGCAGCACGACGTCACTGCTCGCCGCGGCGCTGATTGGATCGACGGCGGCAACGTCAATCGCCCCGCGGTCTACCGCAATCTGCATCTGGGACGGGTTACGATCCCAGCCGATGATCTCGCCCGGAAACTGCGCCGCGCGCAGCGCCAGTCCGGCGGAAGCGCCGATGAGGCCCGTACCCACGATCGTGATGCGTTGGATGGTCATCGGCTTTAAGCCCGGTTAATGTCCGGGCTAAACAGGCTGCGGAAAAAGTCTGGTTTTTGCAAGTGGATGCGGTTGCTCACGTACGGGCTGGGCTTTGTGCCGTCCCTGCGGGACTCGCCTCATGAACCTAATCCAACCCGGCACTGACGTGCCGGGCTACAGGTTGTTCCGTCCCTACCGGGACTGCTTCGTTCCAGTGTCCAAGGCCCTTCGAACCTCTCATTATGTAGAAACTTTACTCCCCCGCATTAATGCGGGGGCTTCCACCACTCGACGGAGATGACAAAGTCGAGACCAAGTCATCAGCGATTTGGCAAGGTTGCCAAATAAGTCCTTTGTTTCACGAAGATGCTCAAGATGCTCAAGCAATTAATTTGATCATCTTGCCTGTACTCCGTCTGGACACGATGATGCGAATTCATGGCTGCGGCCTACTTTGCGTAGATTTCTTGCTTGCTGCTGTCACGCTATAGGCGACCAGAACCGCCGTCCAGAGGCTATGCGAATAATGATGTGGAAAAGCGGGATGGAACTCCCACTCTGCGCTTGTCGAGGCTGAGGGTGACCGCTTCTGCCGGCAGGCTTTGCGCTTGCAGAAAACGTCGAGTGGGGGCGGAGACCGTCCCCTCGGCGGCTAAAGCCGGACTGATTTATCAGCAGCTATGGACGGCCTGAAGGCCGTCCCGTTCAAACAGTGGAGCTCTTCCGAAGCCGGCAGGCTTGGGCGTCGAAGGCACCCTATCCGCTTACGGGGATCTCGGCCCTTACACTTCGTCCTACTGCGGTGGCGATAATGCGAAGTTGGTCCATCAGCTTTTCAAATTGTTCCGGAAACAGCGACTGTGCTCCGTCGGACAACGCCTTGTCCGGGTTGGGATGCACTTCGATCAGCAGCCCGTCACAGCCGGCCGCGACCGCGGCGCGCGCCATCGGCGCAACCTTGTCCCGCCGGCCGACACCGTGCGAGGGATCGGCCAGCATAGGCAAATGAGAGAGCTTCTTGATCACCGGTATGGCGGAAATGTCCATGGTGTTGCGGGTGTACGTCTCAAAGGTGCGAATGCCTCGTTCGCAGAGCATCACATCGTAATTGCCACCCGCCAATATGTACTCCGCCGACAGCAGCAGCTCCTCAAGCGTAGCGGCAATGCCGCGCTTCAACAGCACCGGCTTGCGTACCAGTCCAATCTCACGCAGCAGATTGAAGTTCTGCATATTGCGAGCGCCCACCTGCAAAACATCCACATACGGGAGCATCAGGTCGATCTGGGAGATCTCCATCACCTCGCTGATAATCAGCAGACCCGTTCGGTCGCCCACTTCCTTCAGCAGCTTGAGGCCTTCCAATCCGAGGCCTTGGAAGGAATAGGGAGAGCTGCGGGGTTTGAACGCCCCACCGCGAAGAAACGAGGCCCCGGCGGACTTAACCTGGTCCGCAACGGTAAAGATCTGCTCCCGCGATTCCACCGAGCAGGGGCCGGCCATGACCACAATCTCATCCCCGCCCACCGCAACTCCATTGGGAAACCGAACGATCGTCCCTTCCGGCCTGAAACCCCGGCCGGCCAGCTTGTAGGGGGACGAGATGCGGACCACCTCGGCAACGCCGGGCAGCAATTCGAAGTCCTTGTGATCAAAATGCGAGGGCGTGCCCACACCGGCCAACACGGTCTGGATAGTTCCTGTGGTGCGGTGAACATTGAAGCCCACCTGAACGAGACGTTCGATCACCCCCTGGATGTCTTCTTCGGTCGCTCTCTCCTGCATGGCAACAATCATGGTTACTTTCCTGTCTCCCTTGCTTTGGACGCCAGCTCATCCTTCTGCAGCGCCCGCATCACATCAATGATGCGCTCGTAAATGTGGGTCAGTTCGATATCCGGCAGCGGTCCCTTATTTGCCGCGCGAACGTTCTCCAAAATCACGCGCTCACGGTTCGGCTCATACACCGGCAGCGAGGTGGAACGCTTCAACTTGCCAATCTCCTGCGCGGCTTGCGCCCGCGCGCTGATCAGCGCCACAATTTGACGATCCAGTTCATCAATCTTTTCTCGCCAGCCAGCAATATCCATGCACTTTCCTTGCTCTGATATGATGCGGTGCTCTAATTCTGAACAGCCACCTGCCTGAGTCCCTGAAGGAAGCCTGCAATACTGGCGGGAGCCTTGCCCGACGGAGCTTTCTCAATCAGGGAAACAATGGCGCTGCCAATCACGGCCGCATCGGCGAACTCACCCACGGCGGCTACGTGTTCCGCGGTGGAGATGCCGAACCCCACCGCGATCGGCAGCTGCGTAAAACGGCGCAAGCGCTCCACCAGGCGGCGCGCATCGGAGGCCAGGTTTTGCTGCTCCCCGGTAATGCCTACCCGGGAGATGGCGTAGACGAATCCCTCGGAGACGCCGGCAATCATCTTCAGCCGGTGATCGCTGCTGGTAGGGGCCGCCAGAAAAATTGGCTTCAGCCCGTGGTGGTGCAATTGGGTCAGATATTCCTCCGCCTCTTCCACGATCAGGTCGGTGATCAGTACGCCATCCACCCCGCAATTGGCCGCCCGGGCACAAAAGCGCTCCAGCCCGAAGCGCAGCACCGGATTGAAGTAGGAGAAGATCACCAGGCCGGCTGAGGGTTTCAGGGCGCGCAATTCCGCAGCCAGGGCGAGCACGTCCTCGAGGCGTGTTCCCTGGGCCAGGGCGCGCTCGCTGGCCCGCTGGATCACCGGTCCATCGGCTACGGGATCGCTGAACGGCACCCCCAGCTCGAGCACCTCCGCGCCGGCATCGATGGCCGCCAGAGCTACGTCGCGGGTTGTGGCCAGATCAGGATCTCCGGCGGTGAGATAAATGACCAGGCCGGGCTTTCTGTTGAATTCAATCGCCATTTGCTTTCGTTTCCGAGGCCAGATGCAACTCGCGCGCCATGATGCCCATATCCTTGTCGCCGCGGCCGGAGAGATTTACCACCAGTATTTCATCCGGGGCCAGCCTGGGGGCGAGACGGATGCATTCGGCAACAGCATGCGCGCTCTCGAGCGCGGGCACGATGCCTTCGGTCCGAGCCAACCGCAGAGCTGCCTGCAGGGCCTCTTCATCGGAAGCGGAAACATACTCGGCTCGCCCTGAATCATGCAGGGCCGCATGCTCCGGCCCAACCGAGGCATAGTCCAGTCCGGCAGAGACGGAGTGGGTCAACGAAACCTGACCAGCATCATCTTGCAGCAGGTAGGAGTAGGTGCCCTGCAGCACCCCGGGGCTTCCACCGCTAAAACGCGCGGCGTGGCTGCCCAGTTCCTTGCCCCGGCCGCCCGCTTCGACGCCAATCAGCCGGACACTCGGTTCTTCAATGAAGTCATAGAATGCTCCAATCGCGTTGGAACCGCCACCCACGCAGGCCAGCACCGCGGTCGGCAACCTGGACTCCTTCTCCAGAATCTGCTGCTTGATCTCCTGCCCGATCACGCGATGGAAGTCCCGCACCATGGTCGGGTAAGGATGGGCGCCCAGGACGCTGCCCAGCAGGTAGTGCGTGGTGCGCACGTTAGTGACCCAGTCCCGCATAGCTTCATTGATCGCATCTTTTAATGTGCGCGAGCCGGCGGTGACTGCGCGGACCTCTGCCCCGAGCAGGCGCATGCGATATACGTTGAGCTCCTGACGCCGCATGTCTTCCTCGCCCATGTACACAATGCATTCCATTCCGAACAACGCGCACACGGTCGCCGTGGCTACGCCGTGCTGCCCGGCACCGGTTTCGGCGATGACACGACGCTTGCCCATACGGCGCGCTAATAGCCCCTGGCCGAGACAGTTGTTGATCTTGTGGGCGCCGGTGTGCAGCAGGTCTTCGCGTTTGAGGTAGATCTTTGCCCCACCTAGTTGGGCGGTCAGCCGCGAAGCCAGGTACAGCGGAGTCGGACGCCCGGCATAGTCTCCCAGCAGCAAATTGAGCTCGGCGTGGAAGACCGGATCCACCTGCGCTTCGGCATAGGCGTGCTCCAGTTCCTCAAGAGCGGCCATGAGGGTCTCTGGAACATAGCGCCCCCCATAGGCGCCAAAGCGGCCGGCAACGGTATTGGTAACTGTGCTCATGCTTTGCCTCCTTCTCCCTTTGTGACGGGCTTGGATCACAGACCATCTCACCCGCGTACCTTCATCTGGAAATCTTCACCCGGAAATCTTTACCCGAAGATCCTGGCCTTAGGCCATTGAAACCTCGGCCGCTGCTTCTTGAGCTGACCGGATGAAGGCCAGTACCCTTGCGGGATCCTTCTTGCCCGGTGCGCTCTCGACTCCGCTCACTACGTCTACACCCCAGGGCCGCAGGATCTGAATTGCCTGCTTCACGTTTTCCGGCGCAAGCCCACCGGCCGCGACCAGCCGTAGATGCGGCGCTGCCCGCAGGAAACTGCTCCGCGCTTCCAGCCAGTTGAAGCTGGTGCCGGTTCCGCCCACCGCTCGCGCGGTCGAGGAATCCACCAGCACCCCATCCAGAGCATCGTTGTGGCTTAACTCGGTCAATTGGTGTTCAAATTCCTGATCCTTATAGTGCAAAACGGACAGGATGCTGACCCGCCCCAAATGTTCCCGCAGGCGGAACGGCAGCCGGGCGTCTGACGAGCGATGGAGCTGCACCCCGGTCAAACCACAGGCGGTCACAGTAGAAACAATCTCGTCGAATCCCGCATCCACGAACACACCGTATTTCTCCAGCTGAGGGGGCAGCTTTTCCGTGATTTGCCGAACCGCGTCAGCTTTCACCTGCCTGGGACTTGGAGCAAAAACAAAGCCTACTGCATTGGCCCCGCACTCAGCCGCAAAACGCGCATCTTCCAGTGTCGTGTTGCCGCAAATTTTGATCCACATGGCGGCCCCTCACCTGCTCACGGCCGAGCGCTCTGCGGCGAGAAGCAGAGACTCGAGCGCCCTTCCCGGGTCGGGCCGGCGCATTAAAGACTCCCCGATGAGAAAGGCCTGGAAGCCTGCCGCCCGCAACCGGTTCATATCCTCGGCGGTCTCGATGCCGCTTTCGCTTACGTGAACGGCGCCGGCCGGCAGCCGGGCCGCAAGATCGAGTGAAACCTCGAGCCGCACGGCAAATGTCCTGAGATCGCGGTTATTGACTCCGACGGCGTCGCAATTGAGGTCCAACACCCGGTCCAGTTCTTCTGCGGTATGTACCTCGCAAAGCACATCCAGCTCCAGGGCATGTGCCTGCGCCGTCAGTTGACGAAGCTCCAGGTCGGTCAAGGCTGCGGCGATCAGCAGGATGGCGTCGGCCCGATGAGCGCGCGCCTCCAGAAGTTGGAATTCATCCACTATAAAGTCTTTCCGCAGGCAGGGCAGATCGCAAGACTGCGAAGCCACTTCAAGGTTCCGTAAGCTCCCCTGAAAATAGTGCTCTTCTGTGAGCACGGAGAGCGCAGCGGCGCCTCCGCGCGCAACCCCCGCGGCCAGTACAGCCGGATCGAAGTCCGGGCGGATCAGCCCCTTCGAAGGGGACGCCTTTTTGAGCTCCGCGATCACCGCTGGCCCGTTGGCCGCCTTCTGCCGTAGCGCACGGGCGAAGCCTCTCGGCTGGTGGGTGGCCGCCGCCTGCTCCAGAACTCGCGTAGAGGACGTGGATTTCCGCTCCTGCAATCCGCGCCGGGTGGTGGCCAGTATCTTTGTAAGTTGGCTCTCCATCTCAATTTGATCGAAATATCAGTATATGCCGCCGGGCGAACTACACTGCTGGCACCAACCCGCCCGCGGGGGCATCCAACCATATGTTTATGTGTCAGTTCCCTCCACTTTGGGCTACGTCGGCAGAAGCGGCCAGCCTGGGGCAGCATCTTCGCTCCGCGCCCCGGTCGCTGCTTATGCTCGACTATGACGGGACACTGGCGCCCTTCCACATCGATCGTTTTGCGGCGACCCCTTACCCTGGAGTGGAGGACCGGCTGGCAATCTTATCCGCGCTGGCGCGGGTTCGACTGGTGCTGGTCTCCGGCCGCTCTGCCCGCGAGCTGCACTACCTGCTGCGCCCCGGGACCAAGGCTGAGATCTGGGGCAGCCACGGCCGCGAGCGGCTGGGAAGCGACGGGGCCTATGAACTGTTCCCGCTTGACCCGGTGCAACAGGCCGCTCTGGAACAGGTCGGCCGCGCAATGTCCGCGCTCGGCTGGGCGGACACATTGGAGGTGAAGCCCTCCTCGATCGCCGTCCACTGGCGCAGCTTCGACCCTGCCACCCAGGAGCGGATTCGCTCCTCGATTGAATCTGTCTTCGCTCACCTGGGCGAAACAAATGGGCTGCACCTGCTGCCCTTCGATGGCGGTTTAGAGTTGCGTTCGACCGACCTCACCAAAGGGACCGCGGTGGCCCAGATACTGGCGCAAGAACCGGCCGCACTCCCGGCGGCCTACCTGGGCGACGATCTCACCGATGAGGACGCTTTTGCCGCCATGGGGGACCGGGGTTACTCCATCCTGGTACGAACCGAAGTTCGCGAGTCTGCCGCCCGGTTTTGGCTTCGCCCGCCGGAAGAGTTGTTGCAGTTCCTGGACGAGTGGATTGCAGCCTCACAAAGCCCCGTTCCGGCAACGATTGCAGGGGCTTCCCGATGAGTGCAGACAAACTGGTGCTGGTCTCCAATCGCATCCCGATCACCTTTACGACGGAGGATGGAAAGCTCAAGGGAGTGCCCAGCAGCGGTGGCCTGGTCAGCGCGCTGGAGCCGCTGCTCAAGGACCATGGTGGTATTTGGGTCGGCTCTGGCGGGACGGAGGATTCTCCGCGGATCCGCAAGATCCTGGAAGAAGCGAGCGGGGATAGCCCCTTCAAGTACGAACCACTATTCCTGACTGAGGAGGAGCAGAGCAACTTCTACGAAGGCTTCTCCAATGAGATTGTGTGGCCGCTCTTCCACGATCTGCAGTCGCGCTGCAACTTCGACCCCCGTTATTGGGACTTTTACGAGAAGGTGAATCGTAAGTTCTCCGATGCTGTCGAACGGGCCTCGAAGCCCGCGGACCTGATCTGGATCCACGATTACCAGCTCATGCAGGTAGGCAAGGTCCTGCGCTGCCGTCGCCCCACAGCACGGCTTGCCTTCTTCCTCCACATCCCGTTTCCCTCGCCTGACATCTTTGCCAAGTTGCCCTGGCGGCAGCAGATCCTGGAGGACCTGCTGGCGCACGACTTGCTCGGGGTGCAAACCGGGCGCGACCAGCGGAACCTGATCGCCTGTCTTCGTTCCTTCGTTCCTTCGGTCAAGATTTCGGGCCGGGGAGAAAGCCGCATGGTGATCAGCGCGCACGGGCACACGCACGTGGAGTCTTTCCCCATCAGCATCGACTATCGCGCTTTCTCCGATCAATCCGCGTCGGCGCCGGTGGTGGAACGAGCAAAGCAGATCAAGGCCAAGACCCGTGACATTCAGATCGCTGTGGGTGTCGACCGCCTCGATTACACCAAGGGAATTCCCGAGCGGCTCAAGGCTTACGGCTATTTTCTGCGCAATTACCCACAGTTCCACCGCAAGGTGGAGCTGATCCAGATCGTTGTGCCCAGCCGCGAAGGCATCCCTCGCTACGATCAGCTCAAGCGCGAAGTAGAGCGCCTGGTAACCCACGTGAACGGCGAATTCAGCGAGCCGGGCTGGGTCCCCATCAATTACATATATCGTTCTGTGCCGCGGGAGGAGCTGGTTGCGATCTACCGGGCTGCCGATGTGGCTCTCATCACCAGTCTCAAAGACGGCATGAACCTGGTGGCAAAGGAATACTGCGCGGCCAAGACGGAAGTGAACGGGGTGCTGGTCTTGAGCGAATTTGCCGGCGCAGCTCCTGAACTTCGCGTGGGCGCAATCCTGGTCAATCCCAACGATGAAGTCGGGGTGGCGGCGGCGCTCAAGCAGGCGCTGGAAATGAAACCGGAAGAGCGGCGGCGCCGCATGCTTCGCCTGCGCCATCAGATTCGCGAGGCCGATATCCTCACCTGGAGGGATCGCTTCTTCCATGCGCTGGAGAAAACAGGCGCTGCTGCCCGGAACTGAGCAGCCGCGCCGAGCTGTCCAATTGGCTATTCGGCCGAGATCGTTGCGTTGATTTCATGGGAGAAGCTAATGCTCTTTGACCAGCATTGCGGAACCAGGTTTCCGCAGTTTTGAAGTTAATGTCCGGACTAAAGAGGCTGCGGAAAAAGTCGCTGTTGCCAGTGGATGTGGTTGCTCACGTACGGGCTGGGCTTTGTGCCGTCCCTGCGGGACTCGCCTCATGAACCTAATCCAACCCGGCACTGACGTGCCGGGCTACAGGTTGTTCCGTCCCTGCCGGGACTGCTTCGTTCCAGTGTCCAAGGCCCTTTGAACCTCTCAACAGATTCCAGAACAGAGCGCTGTTGCGAAAGCAGCCGCAGGGGCTAAAAGCCCGTGCGTAACAGCTGTGGAATCAATGCGGCTTTTAAAACCCCTGAGGTACCTTTTTCCCGGAAGCGTATGGGCTTTAGGGGGTAGAAAGAACCGCAGGTCACCCGACGCAATCAGTCCCGAAGGGACGGGATAAGGGGAGTTCACACGCAAACTTTTTAGCCTATCGACGTTCGGTGAGGATGTCCGTGTTGAAAGCCCGGACCTACCCGCTTCTCGTATCTGACGATTGCAATAAATCTAATTGGAGCAGCCGCGCCGACCCTACTGGACGGTTAGCGCTATGCTTACCGCGTGCTGCGGTCCACCGGCGCCTCCGGAGGCGCTCACCGAGATGGTGTAAGAACCGGCGGGAGTGCCGGGGTTAGACGGCGAACTGTTGCCGCCTCCTCCGCAAGCCAGGAGTGAAATGGATAGGGAAGCCATCAACAGCGCCCAACAGAGCCCACGCAGTTGACGATTCCAGCGCCGGATCTTCTTCGGAGTCAAAGCGAGTCCCATGGCTCCTGCGATGGCAAGTCCGCCTGCAGGGAGCCAGGGTGGGAACGATGGGCTGGAACGGCGATCAGGATCAAGCAGGGCCGTGGAAGCTGCCGTGCTGAGCGTCAATGTGCTCGAAGCTGGCCCACCCCCCGATGGCGTGACGCTTGCGGGTGAGAACCCACAGGCTGCCAGGCTGGGCAGTGTGCCACAGGAGAAGTTGACCGCACCTGCGTAGCCGCCTACGGGACTTACGGTGAAGGTGAAGGTGGCGGTTTGGCCCGGAGTGATGGTCCCTGACGTTGGCGTTGCGGTGACGGTAAAGTCCGGGGCAGCAATCACGATGGTTGCGGCGCTGGAGGTGCTGGCTGCGTTGTTCGAGTCTCCCTTGTAAGTCGCGGTCACCGAGTAGCTGCCCGCGGCGGCAAAGGAAGTTTGGAGCGAGGCTACTCCACTGGTGAGAGTTGCCGTTCCCAGGCTGGTGCTTCCCGCGGCGAAGGAAACCGAACCGGTGGGATTATCTCCGCTCACCGTTGCCTTCAATGTTATTTGCCCATTTACATTCCCGCCGCTTGGGGCTTGCAGAGTGGTAGAGCTGGCCGCCGGCGTTATGGTGATAGCGACAGCCGTCGAAGTGCTGGCGGTATTGTTGCTGTCTCCCTCGTATGTCGCCGTGACGGTGTAGCTGCCGGCATTGGCAAAGGATGTCGGCAGGGTTGCGGTTCCGTTGGCGAGAGCTTCTGTTCCGAGGCTATTTCCGTTCGCGGCAAACGAAACCGAACCGGTCGGGTTGGTTCCGAAGACGGATGCAGTCAAGGTGATCGCGGCGTTAGGCGCAGCCGTTGCCAGTGAAGCTTGCAACGCAGTTGTACTGGTGATGGGCGCGGGCTTTACGGGAGCTGATTGGTCTGGTTCAACAGCGAAGCCGTATACGTACGGGGGTACCATTGGCAGTGACTGTCACCGAGAGATCGAGCCGATTGTCGCCAGGAACAGGAGGCGCCTGGTTGTTCAGCCGAGCCGTCAACATAGGCAGAAGGGAGGCCGGAACTCAATGCGCTGACAAAATAGTTGTTCGGATCCTGGGTAAAGTTACCGTGCCCGTCTCCCAGATAGACAATAAGAGTTGGAAAAAAGGGCAAAGATGTTCCAGGACGAGTTTCTACAAGAAGCAGATCGGGATTACCATCCCCGTTTACGTCACCAAGGGCAAAAGAGCCCACAGTGGTACATACGTTATGTTACAGGAGACAGGTATGGTGAAGAAGGGCGTAGTCTGGAAGGTTCCATCTCCGTTTCCTGCATAGATCGTGGTGCCGGGACTATAAACTGCGTCGAGGATGCCGTCCCCGTTCAGATCGGCGAGAGCAATTACCGATGCTGCGGGCGAGGCTGGATTTAGCGGGCTCTGCTTAAAAGTTCCATCCCCATTGCCGAGAAAGACCGCGTTGCCCCAAATGAAATCCAGCTTCTTGTCATTATTCAAATCACCTGCCAGCAGGCTTGGTCCTGGCCGTTTGTAAGCACTGAGGGTGCTGGGCGTGCCAAACGTCCCATCCCCGTTTCCGGGCACAAATAGAAGATTAGATTGCAGGGAGGCGCAGGGGCCGTATGGGAGAATGAGATCGAGATTGCCGTCTGAGTTGAAGTCACCCGTTATCGCCCGGATCTACGTTTCCGACGCCCAGAGCAAGTGCTGTACCTTTGGCCTGGAATCGACCATCGCCCGTTCCGAGATACGAGAAGAGTTGAGCATCCGGTGGACCGCACGTTGCGTTGGGCCCGCCGTTGCCGGGCTGAATCGCGAGCGTATCGATCTTTTCGTCTCCATTGAAGTCTCCCTGCATCAGGAAATAGCTGTTTGCGGAGGGAAGCGTGAGTGGTTTGATTCAAAACTCGAGTAAGTTCCATCGCCCCTTCCCAATGCAGTGGCGAAGGAGTTCCCTGGTCCCGTCTGAACATTTTGCGGCGGAAAGAATAGGATGTCGGCGATGCCGTCGTTGTTCACGTCGGCGGTCGGGCCATAGAAAGGCGCGCCTGGCACGGCCTGAAAGGTTCCGTCTCCGTTGCCGGGGAAAATATAAACTCCGTTCGAGCTGGTAGCAATCAGGTCCTGTTTTTCATCCCCGTTCACGTCTGCAAACAAGAGCGGGATCGCAGTGAGCGCGTAGCTGCCAGTGGCCGTGAAGTTGCCCTTGCCATCGCCCTCGAAAAACATTAAGGACACTGGTATTTACCACAAGATCGAGGGGGCCATTGTCAGAGAGAGAAATGGCTGCCATGGGATCGGCCGCCCCTTGCACTGTTCCGCTGGTTGAGACAATGGGCAGCGAGGCGCCCTGGGTGAAGGTTCCGCTGGTGGCGCCGAGGAGAATCTGCACCGAGGTATAGATGGTGTTGGAGGACGAGGTCAGCACCACGGCAAGGTCTGTCACTCCATCTCCATTGAAGTCCCCCACGGTGAAGCTGCCGAAGGCTGGCCCTGACTGGATGGTTGCTTGACGGAGTGTGCCGTCGCCGTTGCCGAAAAGAATATCGACATCGGCCGCCGTGGGGTACAGCAAAGGATTGTCTGTGAGTGCCGGAATAAATGACGGTGGTGAGCAGGTCCTGCTTGCCGTCTCCGTTAAAGTCCCCGGCGAGCAGGCCGCTAAAGTTCCCGCCGCTCATGCCGCTGGCGCCATTGGGGAGGGCATACTGTTTGGGAGATCCGAATACGCCCGGTCCGGTACTACCGTTATTCAGCAGAACGGCTACCGCCGCGGGTATCTGGGTGCCTAGCACCATAGCAGCGATATCGAGATATCCGTCGCCATTCAAATCAACCAGGAGCGGGGTTTAAGTGTTGGGACCAGCATAGTAGGCGGGAGCCTGAAACGTGCCGTCTCCGTTGCCCAACTGCGACGCTGATATAGCCGTTGCAGTTATAAATAGCGTCCAGCTTCTTATCGTTGTTCACATCTGCGAAGCTGATCGCGCTGCCCACGCCCCCGGCACAAAGAGTGGTGCTCACGATGGTAGGGGAGCGCCACCGAAACCCAGCATGATATTGTCTCAGTAATGTCCCTGACGTCCGAAACGTAGGATATAGGCAAGGTCGGGGACCCCGTCGCCGTTAAAGTCCCCGATAAACAGGGGGATGCCGCCACCGGGAAGAGATACTTGCGTTGGGATGGGGAAAATGACCGGTTGCGTCTGTGCGTTCGCTGACCTGCTAGCAATACCCAAGGTCACGAGAGCGGCGAAAAGGCAGGTATTCCAAGGAGAATTTCTTAACAAGGCAAAGCGAAGCATAATCAAGAGCCCGAACCGACATATTTGCTTACTTTTGCCTGATGAGTGTGCCTTAGTGGAACAGCAAAGAGCAACCATAATCCTAAAGTCTGACTAACCAAAGGCATAGCTACCCTTTTTGCACTCTGCTGAGGCGTCTCGAGTGGGTTGGACCAGGGTGTTTAGGTTGGAATCGGGCGGGGTGCTCCCGCGTAAACCATTGGCTTATGCGGGATTATTGGTATGCGTCTGCACGATGAGTCGCCACGGAGAAGTACTGGTGCCGAAGAAGGGACTCGAACCCCCACACCCTTGCGAGTACATGGACCTGAACCATGCGCGTCTGCCAATTCCGCCACTCCGGCACGATAGAATCCAGCGCGATCGGCTGGATAGGCAGCAACGTCTAGTGTACAAAAGCCCGGCCCGATGTCAAACGCAGAGGCTCTAGAGCATTTTCACTTCTACTCTGCCCAGTCAAGCGCCGCGAAGTGCGGCTTTTCTTGAGGAAAAGCCACGTCGAGAGTGGTTGCTCTGTATACACCTGAAGTGAAAAGGCTCTACCGGCTTATGGGCACCTGCACCGCAATGGCCTCCAGTTGCGCCAGGTGATTCAGATCGTGCCCTGCCATAGTTTCAATGAGCTCGCGAAACGTCATCTCGCCTCGCTCCGGGTGCAGAACTGGCTTTGCCATCGCCTCCGGCGACACCGAGCGCAGCAGCATCAGGTTCCATTGACGCACGCAGGAGAAGGTCATCATAGCGGCCTGTGGATCGTAGCCGGCATAGTTGGCCGCCCAGAGCTCCTGGTCGAAGGGCTGGATGATGTGATGGTCCTGGGCCAGAGTCTGGCGTATACGGTAGCTGAAAACCAGTTCGCAATCTGCCAGATGGCACAGGATCTCGTGTGGGCTCCACTTTCCCGGAGCTGGTGATTCTTCTAACCGTGCCGGACCAAGGGCAACGGATAGTTGTTCAAGATGCCTGGCGGTGGTGGCCACCACTTTGAGAGGATCGCGACTGCCTAGCTGTCGTGCATATGGATTCATCCCATTACAATAACGTTAAAGTGTGCCTCTTCTCAACTTACCGGGATGAGGTTACTAAAGAGCAGACAAGTCACAAGTGTCGCATTGTGGGACAAGCAGCATGACTCCGGGGCCGTGATCGGTTCCCGGCTGAGGTTTGAATGACACAAAATCCACCCTCGATCCCTGCAGAACAGGCCAAAGAGATCCGCCGTCTGTCACACGACCTGAGCAACGCACTCGAAATCATTGTGCAGGCGAATTACCTGCTGGGTGCCATGTCGCACGACGAGGCTGCCAAGCAGTGGATACAACTCCTCGATAACGGCGTATTACAAGCCGCCGACATCAATCGCAGCCTTCGCGAATATATCGTTGCCAATAGCTAAATTTGTTGTGGGAGAACGAGGGAGACCGCGGATCTCTCCGGATCTGCGGTTTTCTTTTTGGCTTCCGAGGGACGGCTGAATATGGTCAATTCAGTCGTCCCTGCCGGGAGCTTAACCGTCGCCGGCCTATGCGAGCTTGGCGTCCAGCGTAATCTCGGTGTTGTTTTTAAAGAGCCGCGAAATCGGGCAGTTGGTCTTAGCGTCCTGCGCTGCCTTGTCGAACGCCGCTTTGTCCGCACCCGGCACCTTGGCCGTGGTGGTCAACAGGATCTTGGTGATGGTCGGACCGGCATCCGTCTTTCCAAAAGTCACCGCCGCCTTGGTCTCGATCGATTCCGGCGGCAGATTCGCAGTGGTGAGCTGGGCGCTCAGGGCCATGGTAAAGCAGCCTGCGTGAGCTGCCGCAATCAGTTCTTCCGGGTTGGTGCCGATTCCGTTCTCGAACCGGGTGCTGAACGAGTACTGGCTGTCTTTCAACACGCCGCTCTGGGTCGAAATCGTGCCTTTGCCGTCTTTCAGGCCGCCGTGCCACACTGCGCTTGCTGTGCGATCCATACAAACTCCTCTTGAGGCGAATTGGACGCGTGGAAAGCCGTCCGGTCTCATTGTATTGATGCAGCGGCGGCTCGCTCGAAGCTAACCGTTGGGAGATTGCCGGGCTAAAGGCAACGACACCATGCGCGCCTGCTGTGTTTGGGTGCCCACGTCGTGCAGCACCAGCTGGCCCTGCAGCAGGTAGTAACCCTGCTGGTCACGGCTGCGGGCAGATCCGCGCACAATCGTTCCCTCAAACGAGAACCACACGCCGTGCACTTGCCGTGTGGTGAAGGACAGTCGTGACCCCGACAACCGGCTGGTTGCAAAAAAGAAAGTCAGCGGCGTGCCCTCATCACTCTCACGGTCACCCAACCTGGTGATGTAGCCGCTCAAACGGTCAGGCTGCAAGTCCACTTCCACCGTTCCCCCGGCCCCCAGCGAGTATTCTCCTGAAGCCTCCAGGGGGAGTATGGTTCGACCGCTGGAGCGGGTGCCAATATCCAGCTCGCCATCCATATAGCTGCGCCGATGCAGGACCGGCTGAGGCGCCGTGCTCTGCCCCCAGGCCGGCGGCGGAGCGCACGGAGGAAGGGCGAGAGCGAGCAGCGCGACGACATGCCAACGCGAAAATTGCACAATTGCCTCTACGGGGCCGATTGCCCATTGCTCTTCTTTCGGGCAGCTTCAAACTCGTCTCCCGGCATCCAGGTCACGGGGGGCGAGGACAAAGCTTGCCACCCTAATAAGAACCCGAACTGAGCCAATCTGGCATCGGCGCGGAAATCCATATCCGCACGATACTCGTCGGTGGGGCGGTGGTAGCGGTGGGCATCGTAGTCCTCTTTCTGCTGCTTTCCCCATCCTGCCGGATGGCCGGCGAAAAGATCCCCTTCATCGATCGAGAATGCCGGCACGCCGACGCGGGCCAGGCTGAAGTGGTCGGAGCGATAGTAGATGCCCGCCATCGGCGAATCGTCCGGCTGGATCTGCAGATCGAAGGCTGCGGCGGTCTTCTCCACTACAGGGTAAAAGCTGGTTCGCTCCGAGCCCCTCACCTGCACCGAAGTAGGCACGCCGATAGGCAGCAGCTCGTCGTAGTTGATATCCAGGGTGAGGTCCCTAATGGGCTCCGGCGGATGCAATCCCAAATATTTGGACCCCAGCAGACCCTGTTCTTCCGCGGTTACCGACGCGAAATAGACGTTGCGCGGCGGAGGAATTTTCGCGGTAGCGTAGGCGCGCACCATTTCGAGCAGTATGCCGCAGCCAGTCGCGTTGTCCACGGCGCCATTGTAGATCTTGTCTCCGGGTTCGGTGGGATCGATTCCCAGGTGATCGTAATGGGCGGTATAGAGGACGTTGCTGCCTGGGCTCGAGTCTGCTCCCGGCACCATGGCGATCACATTGGCCGAATCATAGTCCCGCACCTGGCTGACGATGTGGGCCTTGAGACGGACGGGGAGCTCCACCGCCTTGAATCCGCGCTTGCCGGCGGCTTCGATCATTTGATCGGCGTTCATGCCCTCCGCGGCGAAGAGCTTTCGGGCAACGTCGAGTTGTATCCAACTGGCCGCCTTGAGCACGGAAAGCGGATCGTTACGGAGATAGGAAGTCTCTGTCGATTCGGAATTGCGTACCACCTCCCACCCGTAGCTGGCGAGGTCGGTACGGTGAATCACCATCACCCCCGCCGCACCCCGGCGTGCCGCTTCTTCGAACTTGTACGTCCAACGGCCGTAATAGGTGAGAGCCTTGCCCTGAAAGAAATGCTCGTCGTTCGAGGGCGGCTCGTTGACGATGGCCAGCAGGATTTTTCCTTTCACGTCGATGCCCTGGTAATCATTCCATTGATACTCAGGCGCATCGATGCCGTAGCCCACGAAGACGATGGGAGCGTCCAGGTCGACGCTGGGCGCACCCGTCTGGTCCTTGGTCACGTAGTCTTCGCCATACTTCAACTCGATGGGTGCTCCACTGGTGGGAACCAGGGTGAAGCTGGTCTTGTCGACATCGGTGTGCACGGCCATCAGCGGGACAGCCTGGAAATAGGTGCCATTCTCGCCCGCAGGCTTCGCTCCCGCCAGAGCGAACTGGGTGGCGATGTATTCTGCCGCCAGCTGGCCCCCTCGTTTGCCTGGGCCGCGGCCTTCGAGCAGATCGCTGGACAGAAAGCGGACGTGAGCCCGGATCTTCTCCGGATCGATGCTCGCCGCCGCCTGGCGAGCAGCGGCCGGAACACTGTCCAGCGCAGGCACTTCGGGCATCTGCAAAGCATGCCCGAGCGATGCCACGAGCAAAAGCGCAGGGCAAAGGAATTTCTTCATTTCACCTCTTTCAAGTAGTTTCACGACGGTTGGAAGTGAATTTCAATGAGTACACCTATCGTGAAACCTCTTTGGGCATGATTTGCAACCGCTGCAGAACTTTACGCGCCAGCCCGGTCAGCGGCAAGCTGCTCAGTTCCGAACTCTTTATCCATTGACGAGGATTTCCCTCAGCCGGAAAGCGAAGAGTGGCTTCCTGCTCAGAGAAGCGGAGAACCCGCACACGGTAATTGGTCACGGTGATGGCATGGCGGAGCGTGAGTTCGACTCGTTCCTGATCACTGTCCAGCATCGTCACCTCCGGCAGTTCCCACATGCCCGGCATCAGCGAGGCTGACGAAGGACGCTGCTGAAGCAAGACCTGCGTTGCCCCCGCACGGTTGCGGTGCAGTAGGGCGTAGGCAATCTGCCGGCTGCGCATCTTTTTCGGTGGGGGCGCCTGGTGCTCGCCGCGGGTGGCACAAAAGGGCTGGACCGGGCACTGGAGGCATAAAGGACGTTGGGGCAGGCAGACCATCGCGCCCAGTTCCATCATCGACTGGTTGAAGTCTCCCGGGCGCCGGGCGTCCAGCAGGCTGGCAGCGCGTTCGCGAAACCAATTTGCAGGGGCGCGGGTTTTTCGTTCTCGGGAAAGACGCGCAGGAGTACCCGCTCCACATTGCCGTCAACCACCGCGACCGGCTCGCCAAAGGCAATGCTGGCGACGGCCGACGAGGTGTACTCGCCTATTCCAGGTAGCTTGCGCAGTTCCTCGGCGGTACGCGGGAAGATTCCCTGGTGATCCCGGACCACTTCCTGCGCTGCCTTGTGCATCATCTTGGCGCGACGGTAGTAACCCAGACCACTCCATGCGGCAAGCACATCCGGTTCTGCCGCCTGGGCAAGGGCGGTAACGGAAGGGAACAATGCTAGAAAGCGGGCATAGTAGTCGAGGACGGCAGTCACCCTGGTCTGCTGCAGCATGATCTCGGAAACCCAGATGCGGTAGGGGTCGGAGCTTCGCCGCCACGGAAGATCGCGCGCGTGGGAATCGAACCAGGCCAACAGCTCTCGCTGAAACTTCCGGATCGCTGCCGGATGGGTAACCACTCTTCGAATGTATCAGAGGGGCAGAACCCACCATTCACCGATTTAGTCCCAGCGGGACGGCTGAGAGTAGCCCAGGACGCAGTCCTGGGAACCATGCACATAACGACGACAAGTCCCGCAAGGGACGGCTGTAAGTTAACCAGGTTGTACCCGGGACTGCATCCTGGGTAATTTTCAGCCGTCCCTTCGGGACTTTTCGTGTCTCGAATCTCTTCCCAGGACTGCGTCCTGGGTTACTCTCAGCCGTCCCTCCGGGACTAAATCGGTGAATGGTGGGTTCTCACACGCTCTAAAGCCCAGATTTTGTTGGGCTCTTATGGCCCGAAGAAGGTCGGGCCCTGACACGAAGCAAACCGCGTATCAGAGGGACCTGCTGTTTGCTCTCCTTATGCTTGCGGCTGTTCGCAGTACGCAATCAGGATCCAGCCTGAGCTTACCTGTTGCCAGACACTGATGGCTGCAAGGGTCTGGGCCTGGCCCCCGGCCGAGGGAAGTTGCAGGGTGTAGCTGAGCGTCATATCCGGACCGTTGGGCTTGACCACCATTCCGGTTATGGTGAAATCGGCGATGTTCAGCCCCTGCAGGTAAGGCACCACCTGATCCTTGCTGAGCACCTTGCCGCCGGCACTGTACATCACATTGGCGGCGAGCAGCCCAGGGATTTGCTGCCAATTCTTCGCCTTCACCGCGGACCAGAAGATCCGTTCATACTGCTCCGCGCTGGTCGTGCTCTTGAGAGTGGGCGTTTTTTTCGCGCCATAGATAGTGCAGCCGCTCAGACTCATAGCGGCAGCCAATAGAGCTTGTGATCCAGAACTTGCGCATCGATCCTCATTGGAGCACAAAAAAGGCTGCCATTGTTGGCAGCCTTTCTGCGGTTCTCAGGACGAATTACTAGTCGCCCATCACTGGCTCTTCGCTGACCGCTGGAGCCGGCTTGGGTGCCGGCGCGATCAACGTGTCGAGCGGAATGAAGCCTTCTTTCGGCTTCTCCCCCAGGACGTGCTCGCGATAGAGCCGAGCCATTTTCGCATTTTCCGCATCCTGCTTGATTTTCGTGTCGCGCGCCCTCAACTTCTCCTCACGCGCATTCTTGGCAATGCCCGACTTTTCGAAGGTGTCGTTGGCCGCGGCGGTTACGTGCTCCTGGTTGAGCAGCAGGTCGTGGGTAATATTGCCCATGCCGACCTTCTTGCCGCCGGCGAAGATCTCGTGCCGGCCATGCTCCTCGTACCACTTGGTCAGAGTCGCCGTCATGTGCATCTTCTCGATAATGTTGCGCCAGCCCACGCCGGTGTTGTAGGCGCAGAATGAGATCTCGCCTTCCTGCGTGGCGTAAGGAATGATGCACTGCTCGGTGCGGCGGAAGTCGTAATTGAAGAGATCCTGGAACCACATGCCGGCGATGAAAAGGAAGTTCCAGCGATCGGCACGGCGCTTTTCGATGTCGGCCATGGTCCGGTCTGCCTTCACCGAGCCGTAATTGCGCTTGGTGGAGCCAGAGAACTTATCGAACTTCTTCAACAGATCCATGATGCGCATGTGGGTCGGCGCTTTGATCGGATTGTAGTTCCGCATAAGGGCCAAGCTGATGCCCAGGAGCGAGAGGAACCTGCCCCGCGCCGCATCGTTCAGCTTGGCGATGTCCTTGGCCAGGCGATCGGCATTGAGAAACGCGGTGACGGGAACGGCTTCCTTGGTTTCCTTGTCGATCATGATGGCCATCCCGATGCCGCAGTTGGGGTGGCATCCGCAGGAAATCTGCCCCCACTCGCGGTTCGGTCCATGGACCAAATCAGCGAAGTCGGAGAAGGTGCTCATGAAGCTGATGGGAAACCAGTCCCGGGTGGGCTCGCCCAGACCGGTCTGATTCTTCACATCGTGGGCCATGTGGCTCAAGGTGTAGCGCTGCGCCACACGGCGCTCGTCGCTCACAGCCTCATCGCGGCCGGTAAAGGAAACCGGCTGGAAGCTGAGGAAGTTGATCTTCTTTGGGTTATCGAGCGCGAACTGGATAATGTGGCCAACCTGCTCATTATTGATGCCGTTGATGATGGTGGTGACGGGAACGATGTCGACACCGGCTTCGTGCAGGTTGTGAATGGCCTGAAGCTTCACGTCGAACAGGTTCCCGACCTTACGATGGGAGTTGGCTGCATTGCCGATACCGTCGAACTGCAGGTAGGCATAGCGCAGGCCAGCTTCGGCAGCGGCACGGCAGAGCTCTTTGCTCTTGGCGAACTCGATGCCGTTGGTTGCGGCCTGGACCGACTCGTAACCGATCTTGCGGGAGTAGGCAATTGCGTCCAGAAAGTAAGGCGAAAGGGTCGGCTCTCCGCCGGAGAACTGCACCGACATCTGGCGCCGCGGCTTGATGGTGGCCGCGTTGTCGAGCATGGTCTTGATCTCTTCCCAGGTCAGTTCATGGACGAAGCCAACCTGGTTGGCATCCATGAAGCAGGGATCGCACATCATGTTGCAGCGATTGGTCAGATCGATGGTCAGGACGGATCCGCGTCCATGGGTCACCGTCGAGGTGCCATGGTGGTGCAGCTTTTCGTCGTTGTGGGCCTGGATGTCGCGACCGGGAAAAACCTCTTCCAGATGCTTGAAGAAGGCAGGGTCGATCGACATCACGTCTTCAAAATGACCGTGCTTGGGGCAGTCTTTCACCATCAAAATCTTGCCGTCGCGCTCGATGATCTGCGCCTTGATCTCGCCCACCTTCTCGTTCAGAAGGACTTCATGGGGCAGCTTGCCATCAATGATCTGCTGGCGGATCTCAGGGACGCACTTGGGACAGAGCGAGTCGGTAGTCCGCGGCCAGCCGAGGGGAGGCTTTTCCTTCTGATAGGACTTCAACAGGGGCTTGTCGGACCACTTTGGCGTGAAGGAGGCGTTGGGGCTGATGCGGTTGGCTCGCTCAAAGACGAACCAAGCTCCTTGCGCGAGGATCGTTACCGCTCTCTCGGTATATTTGACGGCTTTCGACATGAGGTCTCCTGATCTGATTGAAGCTGGAAATGCTGGGGCCGAAGGGCAATGAACGATCTGGTTGGTTGTAGCCGGCGTAGCCGGAACCGCCCATGTAAAAAGAGTACGGGCATCTCATCCCAATCCGAAACGAGTCCCGTTGAACTGCGAGAATAACGAGGCGGACGGCAAGGTATTGATTTGAACGGCTATGAGGGCAACCACGACGGTGCCGATCTAGATTCCTGGCCACATTCGGGTTATTCCTGGGATGCGCCGCCCTCCGCGATGGCTACCCGGTTGATGATCCTTTGCACGATCACCACCTGGATATTGACGTGCCGCGCCAGATCGGGCACAAATTCGGTGATCGCATTGCCGATGGGATCCGTGGCCAGCGAGGTGGAGATGCGGGCCGCGCTGGCCCCAAAACTATGCTTGCGGCCGGGCACATACACATTGCCCAGCGAGTTGGTGCAAATGGTGCCCACGACGGTAGCGTAGTTGAACATGGGCACGCCCTGATCGCTCTGGGCAATAACCACCGCATCGAGGACGTGAAGGATTCGCCGGCCAACCGAAAGATTGGGCATGCGATGGTAGTGCGGGTCCTGGTGGGCAAGCGACGGAATGAGAAAGGTGCCGAAGAACTCACCCGTCATATCCTGCGAGAGCGACACGCCGGCATTCTTGGCGAATCCTCGAAATCCAGGTCCGTCAGCGGTATGGGAATCGGTGGCGATGGTGATCGCGGAAAGGCCGGCGATGGTCAGCAGGTTACCGGGGTCGATTATATTTCTCACCGCCAGGATGCCCTTTTGCCTGGGGGTGAGCGGCAGGGGAGTTGCGGAGTCAAGGAAGCGGTTGAAGATCGGGATGTCGGGCTGGCAGCTCATGATCTTCTCCGCTGGGCTGGAGGAATCCGGGCAGGCATTGCGAGCGAATCCCGAAAATGTTCGGGCGGGCGGCGGGCGGCACGGGCATGCCTCCCGGAGCGGGCGGGCTGACGGGCGGGAATCCGGGACGCCGGTTGCTCCTGTTCCGCTTGATTTTGGCCGACATCCCTCGGAAGACCGACTGCTTGGGACGGTGTTGCCCGGCGAAGGCTCCTGAATCGGCAGCGCTTGAGCCGAGTTAGAGACAGATGGTTGCGGCGCGTCGGGCAGGTTTTCAGGCGAGGCTTGCTGCTGGCCGAGGAGAATATGCCGACCCGCGAGAAGGGTCGCTAGCAGGAGGACTCTGTTAACACCGCTTCTCACATCAGTCCCTGAGCAAAGAACAGTCCGCTATTACTCCAGACGAAGCTTCTGCATGATAGGAAACTTACGAATGATGTTGGGAAGAAATTCTAGCACCAGGTTGCCGCCCATGTCGGAGGCGATGGAGGTCGCGAAGGTGAGCCCGACAACCCTGCCAGTCGTACTGCGGCCAGGATAGTAGCCCAATACCGTGACAGCGGAGAGGGCGCGGCCGGCAATGCCCGAATAATTGAACTGATTCACGCCGTCGTCGCTGCGGCGAACGAACGCCTGCCTGGCGGAAAGCAGGCCGCGATGGACGATGCTGCCCTGCACTACCCGGTAATAGCGGGGGTCCTGATGAAACGCGGTTGCAAAGATTCCGTCGGAGTAGACCCGGAGAGTGGCTCGACGTAGCAGCGATGCGCCGATCTTCTCCCCGTAGGCTCCAGCATCATTGCCGTACTTGGGATCGGTTTGAAAGAGCTGTTCGTAGCTGGCGGAGTAGAGCACAGGAATCAGCGTGACGGGCCGGGCCACCTCGGTGAAGGAGAACACCAGTTTTTCAACGCCGGTAAATACTACCGTCTGCTGTCCCGGCTCAATCACCTGGGCGTATCTTCGCGCTGGCGGTAGCGGGCCAACCACCCTCTGTTCGGCTGCCGGCGCAAATGTGCTGAGCCGGGGGCTGCGATTGCGGCGCATCGGGCAGGGCCGATCCCACCGCCCCAGAGTTACCGGCCATCGGCTGCGTGATACCCGCGCCAGTCAGAATGAGGAAGATAAATAACAGGCGGCGAGAATGTCGCAGTAAATTGGTCAAGCTCCCCCTTCCAGCTTCGTGCTGATTCCAAGTCTATGCGAGCCGGGGGCTGAGGGGCGCAAACGGCGGACAATGTCGGTGCTCATCCTTCCGGTGCGGTACTCTACCAATGAACACACTCCCGTCACATACCGATATGGGAGAGATGCTCAATCGAGGGATTATGGTTCACCAGCCAGGGCAAGATCCGTTTCAGGGCAAGGGTAGCGGCCGCTTTGAAGATTTAGGCAAGAAGGTGGACGAGCGCTTCAGTCAGGCATTGCCGAGGGTCGAAGAAGAGGTGAAAAAAGTGATCGCCTATCTCAACGATCAGGTGGTGCCTCAGCTGCGGCAGGACTCGGCGCAGGCGTTACATGCTGCCGCCGACCGGTTGCGCAAACTGGCCGAACAGCTCGACGACCGTCCCGGCAGCGGAGCGCGCTAGGGTGTCGGTGCGCCGCCAACTGCCGCGCGCGCTGCCGCAACTGATTTTGATCAGCGCCGCGATTGCACTGGGTAGCGGATGCCGGCACAAAGCCTCGCCCGTCGCCGTGGCTCCGCCCCCCGCTATTGCCCCGGCCACGGCACCCTCGGCTAGCCCTGCTCCCCCATCTGGCCCGATTTCCAGCCCACCTGCGCCGGTTCCCGGGCCAGCGACCGTTGCCGATAACCAGGCGGATGCGGATTTTGTCGGCTCGCACCCGGTGATCTACAGCGAGGAAGGACTCGCGAGCTGGTACGGGCCTCCTTATGACAAGCGGCGAGGCGCCAACGGCGAAATCTTCGACAAAGATGCACTGACGGCTGCGCACCGAACGCTGCCCATGAATTCCCTGATCAAGGTCACCAACCTTTCGACGGGGCAAGCGGCGATCTTGCGCATCACCGATCGCGGCCCGTTTGTTCCCGATCGCATGCTCGATTTATCCCTGGCATCCGCCAAAGCGATTGGGGTGTGGAGACCGGGCGTGGCCCGGGTGCGGGTAGAGGTATTTGCCGCTCCGTCGCCGCTGGATAATGGCGGCCGTTGGTGCGTGCAGATTGGCGCCTTCAAGAGCGAGAAGGAGGCGTATAAACTGCGCGACCAGCTCACGCACAAATACCGTACGGCGAACGTGATCGAGTTCACTGGCCCTACTGGTCATTGGGTACGCATCCGTCCGTTGGGTGACGACAAAAGCCGCGCCGTCGAAATTGCCCACGGACTCGAGCCCAGCGAAGGCGAGGCCTACCTGGTTCGCCTTGATTGATACTGCCGGTCCGCTGATGGTGCTTTTGCTGCAGACGTATTCACTCCCCCCGGGAGTGTTAGAAAAAGCCCGTTCGCTCTACTACTGGCGCACCGCGCTCGACTTTGGCTCAACCTTTTGGAGCATCCTCGTTCTGCTGGCTTTGCTGAATTTCCGCTGGGCCGCCGGCCTCGGATCATTCATCGGATCACGGGCAGCCTCAGTCACGCGCAAGCCCTGGCTGCAGGGGCTTTGCTTTGCCCCGCCGTTCCTGTTGCTGCTCACGTTGTTCCACCTGCCGCTCGCCATCCTGGGCCACCACATCTCACTCAGGTACGGTCAATCTGTCCAGGGTTGGGGCAGTTGGTTTGTCGACTGGGGCAAGGCGCTCCTGCTCGATCTGCTGACCGGAACCGTCATCCTTTCGGTGCTGTTCGCCCTCATTCGAAACTCACGCCGGTGGTGGCTCTGGCTGTGGATAATCTCGCTGCCGATGCAGGTTCTGGTTGTCTTCGTGCTGCCGCTGGTCGTCGACCCCATGTTCAACCACTTTGAGCCCCTGGCACAGACCAATCCGGCCCTGGTGCAGCAATTGGAGCGAGTGGTCGACAAGACGGGGGTTTCTATCCCGCCCTCGCGCATGTTTCTGATGAAGGCCAGCGAGAAGTACACCAGCTCCAACGCCTACGTCACAGGATTTGGTTCCTCACGGCGCGTAGTGGTGTGGGATAACACCCTCAAGAGCTCCCCAACGGATGAAATTCTGCTGATCTTCGGCCACGAACTGGGCCATTATGTGCTGCACCACATCGAGCGCGGCCTGGCGATGGGAGCGGTGCTGTCTCTGTTTTTCTTATGGATCGGCTCCCGCTTGGCAAAGTTCCTGGTCGAACGCTACGGTCCGCGCTGGCATATCGCTTCGCTCGAAGACTGGGCGGCGACCGGCGTACTGTTGCTGGTGCTATCTATCCTCACGTTCATTGCGGAGCCCATCGGCAACAGCATTAGCCGTGCCCAGGAGCACCAGGCGGACGTGTTTGGAAGTGAGGTGGTCCATGGCATCGTGGCCGACCCGCAGAAAGTGAACGCCCAGTCGTTCCAGCGCCTGGGGGAAGAGTCGCTCGAGTATCCCTTCCCGTCGCCTTTTGTGGTCTTCTGGACCTATACCCATCCCCCGATTGCCGAACGTGAGGCATTCGCGGCAAGCTACAATCCATGGCAGCCAGGGTCCCACCCGCGATACTTCAGCAAGTAGGATGAACGCATGCCCTGTTTATTCTGCAAAATCGTCGCCGGCGAAATTCCTTCGAAGATGGTCTTTGAGGACGATCTGACCTACGCATTCAGAGACATCCATCCCCAGGCGCCCACGCATGTACTGGTGGTGCCGCGTAAACACATTGGGTCGCTGGCAGAAACGGGCGCCGAAGACGAGGAAATGCTGGGCTATCTTCATCTGGTTGCCGCCCGGATTGCGAGCAGCGAGGGACTGGCGAAGGGCTACCGCACGGTAATCAATACCGGACCCGATGGGGGCCAGACAGTCGACCATCTTCACGTCCATCTGCTTGGCGGGCGGCCGATGGGGTGGCCTCCCGGCTAGGTCTACTCGGCCCGCAAAGCCTGCATCGGTTCGGTCAAAGCGGCGCGCCTTGCCGGCCACCACGCCGCGAACAGACCGGTAAGCAAGAGCACGGCACACATGCACGCCAGCGTGAGCGGGTCCCGCGGGGCGATGCCAAAGACCAAGCTCTGAAGCAGGTGTGCTCCGGCCAGTGCGGTGATCACGCCAATAACTAAACCCATGAGAATAAGCTTTGCGGCATCGCGCAGAACCATGCGAACGATGTCACCCCGCTCTGCGCCCACCGCCATCCGAAGACCTATCTCCTTTGTCTGTTGCGCCACCGCGAATGACAAGACGCCGTAGAGGCCGGCGGCCCCCAGCACCAGGGAAATAATGCCGAAAGATGAGAGCAGGATCATGCTAAAGCGCTGTTGAGCCACCGACGCGCTGATGACCTGATCGAGCGGCTCAACGCTCAACAATGGCGTATGGGCGTTGTCCATGAAGATGCGCCGGGCGGGACCAGCGATATCCACCTCGGAGGACTTGGTGCGCACGATCCAACTCATGCCCAGCAGACCATTGCCCATCCGGGTCATCTGATCAGGAACTTGTCCCGATGGCAGATACATAATCCCTGGGGCAGTTTGGTCGAGCCCGGTTTGCTTGATGTCGCCGACCACGCCAACGATTTCGCGAATGGGATCTTCAAAGCCGGGCCCCATCATGGCGCCGATGTGGATGTGCTGGCCGATGGGGTTCTCCCCCTTGAAATAGGCGCGGACAAACTGCTGATTCACGATGAGCACGGGAGGCGAGGTGTGACTGTCAGATTGGGTGAACGACCGGCCAGAAACGACGGGAACGCGCAAGGCGTCGAAATAGTGCTCGGTAATGGCGATGTACTTCTCTTCACCGGAAGCGTCTTTGCGATCACTGCCCCGGCCAACGATGTCGAACGGCAGATCGGCAACCAACTGAGTAGGAAGATCAGTGACCGCGGCCGCTGAAGCCACTCCAGGAATGGCCTCGAGCCGGCCCGTGAGTTCGTTCAGGCGCTGGCTGAGCATGGCGCTGCTAGCGGCCTCCTCATCGGTGAAGGCGTTCTTGAAAGTTACGACGTTGCGAGCGTCAAAACCGGCCGAGGTATGAACTAACTTCCAAAAGCTGGTAAGCAACAGTGCAGCGGCCACCATCAGTACAAGGGAGACTGCGACTTCGCTGACGACGAGTGCCTTTTGCGCCAGATGCCTGCCGGAGGCAATCTGGTTTGCGTTCACCCGCAGCGACTCAGTTAGCTGCGTACTGCGGCTTTCATAGGCGGGCACCAGGCTGAAGAGCAGGGAGCAGCCGAGGGTGAGCGCGGCAGCGAATGCCATGGCCGGTGCACCAATCTCCATTGAGCTGAAGGCGGGGAGTTCCAGCGGGCTTAAGTGCATAAGGACAGGGGCGGCTAACTGCCCGAGCGCGACTCCGGCAATACCGCCGGCGAGGCATAGGATGGCATTCTCGACCAGCAATTGGCGCAGAATGCGCCAGGCTGAGGCGCCCAGGGCGGCGCGCAGGCTCATCTCACGGCGACGCGCCATGGAGCGGGTGAGCAACAGGCTGAGAATGTTGGCGGAGACGATTACCAGGACCAGCGCCACGGCGCCCATGAGAATTTCGAGCGCAGGCCGAATGTCACCGACCATGGAGTCATGAAAATCGAGCACGCGGACTGATTCAAACTGGTACCAAAGGTCGGGATAGGTGTTCTTGACCTGCAAGAGCACATTCTTGAGATCGGCTTCCGCCTGGGAACGCGTGACGCCGGGGTGCATGCGGGCGACAAAGTTGTAATTGTTGCTCCGCTCTTTGGGAGCCTCTACGATCTGCAGCGGAACCCACACGTCCGCTTTCGCGTCGAGACGAAACTCCGGGCGAGCGACTCCAATGATGGAGTAGGGCTTGTTGCCCAGGGTGATGGTCCGGCCGAGGATGTTGGGATCGGAGGAGAAGCGTTGACGCCATAGGGAGTCGCTGATCACCGCTACTCCGGGTGCGTTCAGGATCATGTCCTGGGAGGTGAAACCGCGGCCGATGGCGGGCTCCATAGCGAACACGCGGAAGAAATCGGAGGTGGCGCGCAAGGCCTTTAGGGGAATTGCTTCGTCGCCCTGAACAAGATTTATATTGCTGGGAATGTAGTCGTAGGCGGCAGCAGAATCGAAGCTTTGGCTGGTGCGACGCATGAAGAGCGCGATGGTGGCGGAGTAGGCGGGCACGACCGCCCCGTTGGGATAGGAGCGCTCGACGCGGACCAGCTGCTCGGGGTGCGGGAATGGCAGCGGACGAAGCAGGACGCCGTAGAGGATGAGGAAGACCGTGAGGTTGGCTCCGATACCCAGCGCCAGCGTAAGCACGGTAGCAAACGTAAACGCAGCGGTCTTACGCAATTGCCGCAGCGCATAGACAGCATCCTGATAGAGAAAGCCCGTGGTCATCACGCAGATTGTCCTCTTAGCTTGATATGCGAGCAATTGAGTGGCCGTCTTGAAGCGATCTGTAAGCTGTTGCCCGGGCGATGATTGTGGGGTGTTGCGGGGATAGGGCTGTCCGCTTTCGGACGGGAGCGTTCGCCAGCGCACATCCTCTCTTGTCGTTTTCTGGACCCATAACCTTCCGCCGATCGCGACGGGCGACGTTCGCGGCAAGCTACAATCCATGGTAGCAAGGGGCCCCATGGCGACCACCTTCATGTGCACTTGCTTGGCGGACGCGCCATGCTTTGGCCTCCGGGCTAGCAAGCTGATATAGGCGAAAGGACGCGATGAGAACAACACCTTCGCATGTTTCCAGGGCGGAGTTCGAGGAGTTATTCCGGGCAGTCTGCAATTGGGGCCGATGGGGTGACGACGACGAGAAGGGGACGCTGAATTACATTCAGCCAGAGCAGATCCTGCGGGCTGCGGGCCTGGTGCGTTCCGGGCGGTCGGTGTCGATGGCGATCCCCATCAACAAGGTGGCAGGACCCGATAATCCGCGGCCCGCAGCTCACTATATGGTTCGGGGCTTTGACATTCACTCAGACTGGGGAGAGCCCCAGTACTCGGCGGATTTTCTGGCGACCGAGTTTCATGGCGACTGCCATACTCATATCGACGCCCTATGCCACATTGCCTTCCAAGGGAAGCTCTATAACGGGAAGCCGACGAGCGCGGTGACTTCCCGCGGCCCCACCCTTCAAGACATTACAGCTTACGCGCACGGCATCGTCGGCCGGGGGGTACTGCTCGATATCCCGCGCCTGCGCGGGTTGAAGTGGCTGGAGCCGGGAGAAGCAGTCACGACTGCGGAACTGGAGGCGGCCGAGAAGGCGCAAGGTGTTCGTCTCGAGGAGGGAGATATCTTTGTTTTCCGCACCGGCCATCACCGCAGGCGGCTCGAATTGGGTCCGTGGAAGAACGGATACGACGGGGAAGGAAAGGCCGGCTTGCACGTGGAAACCATCCGCTTGCTGCACGAACGGAAGGTGGCTGCCTTCTTCCCGGATGGCGACGGGGAAACGGTTCCCAGCAATGTGGAGGGCATGGCGGGGCCCATCCATGCGCTGCAAATTGCTTCCATGGGTATGGCTTGTGCCGACAGCCTGCAATTTGAGGAGTTGATCAAGGTGTGCGAGGAAGAGCGACGTTGGGAATTTCTGGTGGTGGCGGCTCCGCTACGCCTACCGGCCGGTACGGGCTCACTGTTCAATCCTATTGCGATTTTTTAGAAAAATGCAGACTGGTGTTTCGCAACAAAAAAACCCGCGATCCTTATAGCCTACCGGCGAACCTGGTTATAGGCTAGACAACCATGAGCGGCGACGGAAAGGATGCAAATCCCAACCTGAAACAGCTCGCGCTGGTGGTGGCGCTCATCCTGCTAGCCGCAATTTGCGCCACGGGCCGAGTCGCCGCGGCACCCGCGGAAGTTGCGGGCGCAAGTTCTCATGCATATCCGCTGAAGCTCAGCGCCAACAGACGGTACCTGGTCGACCAGAACAACACCCCTTTCCTGATTACCGGTGACAATCCTCACGCGCTGATGGGGATGGCCTCCATGGCGGACGCGGAGAGCTATTTCGCCGATCGCCAGGCGAATGGATTTAATGCGATCTGGATGAACGTGCTGGTTGCCACCCCCGCTGACTATGACAGCCGGGATGACGCCAGCACCCCGGATGGTATCCGTCCGTTCACCGGTTATATAGCAGGCGGGACAGATGCGGCGCACTATGATCTTACGAAACCTAACGAAGCATACTTTGCTCGTCTCGACGAGATGCTTACCGCTGCGGCAAATCATGGCCTGGTAGTTTTTCTGGATCCCATCGATACCTGCTGTAAGGCTGCGCCGGCCCGCACTGTATGGCTCCAGGCGCTGCTGGCGAATGGCGTCACGGCCGCCGGCGTGTACGGCAAGTATTTGGGCGAGCGCTACAAGCGGTTCGACAACATCATCTGGCTGAGCGGCGATGATTTTAATACCTGGCAAACGCCTGAGAATGACGCAGTGGTGCAAGCCGTGGCAAAGGCAATCAAGTCCGCCGACCCAACGGCTCTGCAGACGGTCGAGCTGAACATTTTTACCAGCTCCTCGCTCGACGATCAAACGTGGGCGCCTCTTATTTCTCTCAACAGTACTTACACTTACTCGCCCACCTATATCGAGATGTTGCATAGCTACAATCAGACGCCGGTTATGCCGACCTACCTGGTTGAGGGGCATTATGATCTGGAAAAGGTTGGCGACCCGACGGACTATGGGAATCCTTGGGTGCTTAGGCGGCAAGGCTATTGGACCATGCTGAGCGGAGGTACCGGGCAGCTCTATGGCAACGCCTACACCTGGCCCTTCATCTCCGGATGGAAGTTTCATATCGACACGGTCGGGGTGAGGCAGTTGGTGATCTGGAAGGTATTCTTTTCCTCGCTACCGTGGCAGGATCTTGTGCCGGACCAAGACCACGCGGTGGTGACCGGGGGACTGGGGAACTTTGGCAACTTGCAAACTCGGGTCAGCAAGAGCAATTTTTGCACCGCCGCCAAGACGCCCGACGGCTCTTTTGTGGTCGCCTACATGCCGACAGCGCGAACGATCACGGTCAACATGGCAAGTTTGAAAGCGCCGGCAAGCGCCAGGTGGTTTGACCCGACAAACGGAGCTTACGCGGCAATTTCCGGGGCGCCGTTCACGAACAGCGGAACCCGGCAGTTCACGCCGCCGGGAAACAACCAAGACGGCGACAGCGACTGGGTCCTGTTACTGGCTGCCTCGAATGTAGATAGGTGAGCGGAATGCGAACGAGATGACGCTCTTCAACCGATAGCGTCCGTGACCGGACAACTGCAGAGTTTTATGCCCTAAGAGCTTTGTGGGCATTCCAGAGGGTGGTGAGCTTGGCTGACGAGCCTGTCGGTGTGCCTGACGGTGAAATTCCTCGCCTGCGCCGGGTGCTCTCTCTTTGGGATTTGATAATTTTTGGCATCATGGCGGTGACCCCGAGTGCCCCGGTGACTGTATTTGGGCTGGTTTCTGTGAGGGCACGCGGGCACACGGTCGATACAATCCTGTTCGCCATGGTGGCCATGGTTCTGACCGCCATCAGCTACGGACGCATGGCGGCCCTTTATCCTGCGGCGGGTTCGGCATACACCTATGTGGGCAGGGGCATCAATCCCCACCTTGGCTTTATGGCGGGATGGGCGATGCTGTTAGATTACTTAACCATCCCTCTTTTCTGCGTGGTGTATGGCTCCCTCATTGTGCAACGCATGTTTCCGGGGGTTCCCTATGTGATCATCGCTGGGGGCTTTGCCTGCGGAATCACGTATCTGAACGTGCGGGGAATCCGCGCGACGGCCAGGACCAACGACATCCTGCTGGTGTTTATGGGGATCGTGCTGCTGTCGTTCATCGGGCTTGCGATTCGCTATCTGCTATTCCACGAGGGTTGGGGAGGACTGTTCTCCACTGCTCCTTTTTATGATCCGCGAGAGTTTCATTTAGGGGACGTGATTCATGCGACCTCGTTCGCGGCCCTCACCTACATTGGATTCGATTCGGTCACCACGCTGGCGGAGGACGTGCACAATCCCAAGCGAAACGTGCTGCTGTCGCTGGTGATTGTTTGCCTGTTCACGGGAATCTTTGGCGGACTGCTCACCTACCTGGGCCAGCGGGTTTGGCCGGATTTTCGCACTTTTCCGGACGTGGCCACCGCATTCATGGATGTAGCGCGCCGGGTGGGCGGAACGTGGCTTTTCGAAGCAATGGTTCTGCTGCTCGCCATCGCGAACCTGGGGGCAGGGCTCACGGGACAGGTGGGGGCGGCGCGCTTACTTTTCGGCATGGGAAGAGACAACGTGCTGCCCAAGCGATTCTTTGCCCACCTTAGCGGGAAAACGAATACTCCCTCCTTCAACATTGTGCTGATTGGGGCTTTGACGTTTGCGGGGTCGCTCAGCAAGCGCTATGACCTGATTGGAGAATTGCAGAACTTCGGCGCCTTCCTGGGATTCATGGGAGTCAATATTGCTACCATTCGCCAATTCTATTTTCTTCCCCTCCCTGGAAGGCAAAAGAGTTTCTGGAAGGACTTTCTGCTGCCTGGTCTGGGGTTTGTGATCTGTACGATCATCTGGCTGGGGCTGGGAAAGCTGGCAAAGATTGTCGGAGGCCTCTGGTTTGTGGCCGGGTTGATTTATTGTGCTGTCCGCACCCGCGGATTTCGCCTGAAACCGGTCATGATCGACTTTCGAGAATCTCCGTAGGCCTTGACTGGAGGATTTGATGCGCTTGAAGAACCAGGTTGCGATTATCACGGGTGCAGGCGCGGGGTTGGGGAAGGCGGTTGCCTTGCGTTACGCGGCGGAAGGTGCACGGGTGGTGATCGCGGAGATCAATGCTGATAGCGGACACGCCACGGCGCAAGAGATCCTTGATGCGCAAGGAGAAGCCCTTTTTGTCGCAACAGACGTGGCGGAAGAAGGGCAAGTGAGAGCGATGGTGGAAGCGGCTCTGGAACGACACGGCCGCATCGACATCCTTTTCAACAATGCTGCGATCCAGATGTACGGCAAGGATACGCGGGTGCATGAGTTGAACACGGAGGTCTGGGAGCGCACCCTGGCGGTCAACCTGCGCGGCCACTGGCTTTGCGCGAAATACGTGATCCCGCCCATGCTGAAACAAGGACGAGGATGCATCATCAACCTGGCCTCGCCCACGGGATTGAGAGGTTATGAGTGCCTGACGGCCTACAGCACCAGCAAGGGCGGGATTACGGCTTTGACGCGGGCCATGGCGGCTGATTATTCCCGCTATCACATCCGGGTGAATGCAATCGTGCCGGGATGCATGGAGACGCCGATGAACGCAGCCAGGTTGGCGGACGAAACGATGCGGCAGAGGCGGATTGCCATGACTCCCTATGGGCGGCTCGGCACCGGGGAAGATTTAGCAGGTCTGGCGGTTTTCCTGGCTTCTGACGAGGCTGAGTACTGCGTTGGGGGCTTCTACGCGATCGATGGTGGTTTGATGGCTATCTGACCCGGATCAGGGAATGCGTTTGATCCGCAGGGCGATATCCACGGAATACTCAGGACTGGTGAGGTTTTGGTTGCCTCCTTGATGGGTGAAGGTTGCGGTGTTGACCACCGAACCCGCGGCAGGATCAACCCAATCCGCTTTGTAGGTGCCTGGGGGTAAGTCCAAGACCAGGGTCTCGTGGTAGTGTCCTGGTTTCACGACATAGTACTCGTAGTGTTCCTCAAGGTCACTATGGTGGAGATACAGTGCGTACTGCTCTCCCGGCTGGCTGATACCCCGGCAGTAGACCCCTCTGGGCACGCCGCTGACGACGAAGCTCTTATCCGCATGCGTTTTGTCGAATTCGAAACTGTAGATGAAGTTTTTCAGATTCCGCAGGGAGCTCAAGACTTGAGCGTTGTCGGGAGTGTTGCCGGCCGGGTCCTCCGCGGTGTAGCGGGAGTTCAGATGATTGAAACTGGCCCCACCGCCCAGGATGAACTCCCACGCTTCCACGCGGGAGGCTGCTATAGCGTCGCCTGTCCGGTACTGAAATGGATAATAGGGAGTTTCGTTGAGCTCAATCGGCTTGTTGTAACCGTACTCGTAGTCGAGGCCCTTCATACCTCCCATCTGCTCCCTTCCCGCTTCGCCGCCCCACACATACTGCCCAACAATCACAGACAGAATGGGGCTGCGAGAGAAATCAATGGGACCTCCGATGGGTCCTTGCACCATCTGGGCAAGGAGATGTTTCTTGGGCAGTGAGCTTTCGGTGTTGTGCACGACTTCCAGCAAGCGGCCAACCCATGGGCCGGCTTCGTCGTAGGCAGTGAATAGCGCGGGCTCGTCGCAAACCTCAAGAATGACATTGTCGTAGTCATTCACCTCGCGGGTGATTTTGCTTACGTACTCGCTCTCACGTTGGACGAGGTCCGGGTACTTCAGCGTTTGCGCATCTTTGAAATCACACTTGCCCACGCCCTGGATGTTGTTCTCGTAATACAGCGGGGAGAGCGGCCAACGATGGGTGTATTGAGAGTTGAAGAAACAGATCTCTACCACAATACCTCGCTCGGCAGCCTTCACAAGGAAATCCTTGAGGCGCGCGAAGTACTCCGGGTTCCACTTGTCGAGGTCGAATTTGTTTCCACCATATACGTACCCTTGTTGGTTACTTTTAGCCCATGGCACGATCGTCCGGCCCGGTCTCGGACCCATGGTGTTGCCGGTACAGAACTCCCCCACCATCTCAAGCACCGCGCCTGGCCACACGCGGGTGTAGTTCAGGCCGTAGGCTTTGAGCGCGTCCAGATACTTGACATAGTCGAAGTCCAGGTTGACGATGGCGCCGTAATGCTCGGCGGAAGTAATGAGAATGGTTGGTTGGCCATGGAAGAGGTAATAGTGCGGATTGGCGGGGTCAACGGTGATCGGCTCAGCCACGGCGTGGGCCATGCAGAGGATGAATGCTAAGCCCAGAAGCGCTGCTCTCTTGGTCATGGAACCCCCCTGCGGTCAGATCGAGCATGCTACCGTCCCAGAGTTCAAACAGGCTAGGGCAAGAATGCCTCAGAGTTCTAGGAACATCGCGTAATCCTTTGTTGTAAAAGCGGCGTTTTCGGAATTCTTACTAGTGGACCGTAACAGCTGATTTGGTAGAGCCGCAGGGGCTAAACAGGCTGCGGAAAAAGTCGCTTTTGCAAGTGGATGTGGTTGCTCACGTACGGGCTGGGCTTTGTGCGTCCCTGCAGGACTCGCCTCATGAACCAATCAACCCGGCACTGACGTGCCGGGCTACTGGTTGTCCCGTCCCTACCGGGACTGCTTCGTTCCAGTGTCCAAGGCCCCTCGAACCTCTCAACAGATTCCAGAACAGAGCGCTGTTGCGAGCAGAAAGCAGCCCGCATGGGCTTAAAGCCCAATTCTTTCTCAGCCCTTTGCGGCCCGACTAAAGTCGGGCCCTGATACAAAGCATGATGGCCGTGACCCATAGAAGGGTCGCGCATTTTCGCAGATTTGGTTCTACTGCCGAATCAGCTGTTACAGGCCACTAGGTTGCGGATTCGAAAATCTCCGCAAGCGAGACAGCACGCTGACCCGCCAGGCTCCGATACGCAGCCTCGACGGCAGCAAATGTACGCAGGTACGAACGTCCCTCGGATTCGAACGGAGTACCATCTTTCAGGCAGGAAATGAAGTGCGCCAGCGTCGCTCTGACGCTGTCGCCCAGGCGGCCGACTGCGACCTCATTCTTCCAAACCCGGATATTGTCTCGATAGACATCCCCGGTCGCGAGAATCGACAGCGTGCCAAGCTCTCCTTCGAAGAAGGCATCACCCATGGCCGGCCCATCCGGATTGGGATCCAGAAACCGATGGCCATCAATCCAGCCATGAGTTCCATTTTCATGGGTCAGGGTGACGATCGCTTGATCTTCGGCAGCGATGTGAGGGTTCCTACGGCTTGCTTGCGCATACACAGAATCAATTTCGCCAAACAGGAACCGGGCAGTATCGATATGATGGACGAGCGTCACCTGAATGATCAACCTGGGTTCCTGCCTGAAATAAGCCTGCTCTGTATACGGTTCCTCCCCAAGCCCGTCCCGCCTTCGAAAGCGAAACCCGTATCCGATCGGAGCGCCAATGTCTCCGCGTGCGATCATTTCATGGGCCACACGGTACCATGGCTGCCAGCGCCAGTTCTCATGAATCATCAGGCGCACGCCTGCCGCATCGGCAGCATTGACGATCTGTAGCGCCCCAGCCCAGTCCGGCGCAATCGGTTTCTGACAGATGATCGGAATTCTTTTTCGACAGGCAAGTGACACCATATGAAAATGCGATGTCGCATGGGTGGCGATGTCCACGAAATCGAGTTGTTCACAGTCGAGCATCTGCTCGGCGGAAGCATAGGCTCTGCTTGCGAATCTCTGCGCCCGATCCAAGCGTAGATCTGCGGCGGCAACGATTTCCACTTCGGGTATCCGCAGCCAAGCTTGCCTATGATTCTCAGCAAACCAGCCACATCCGATCATGGCCCCTTTGAGGGTGCTCGACATATGCGGAACCTCTGGTTCTCCCTCAGAACATCGGTCGGTGGCTCGCCTCTTCAGCGGTCTCGACTCGCTCCTGAACGATGCTTCCCGCCTTGATCAACCAGTCCTCTTTGCCCGCAAGTTTCATCACCAGCAGTACCAGGAGACCCAGAGCGAGCCAGATTGCAACAACCCACGGTGTATAGCCTATCGGTGGTGGCGGCCAGGGCCGGAGTGAGCTGAAGGCGACGAAGAAAAGGGCGAGCGTCCCGAGAAGTGGAAAGATTGCGTGCAGAACTACGTGGAATTCATCCCGCCGTTCACGGAAATAGTAAAGGAATACACCGAGATTAGCAGCGCTGAAGGTAAGGATCAGGGCGAAAGTCAACAAAGTCCCCATGAACTCGAACTCCTTCTCCGGCCCGATCCACCAGCCAAGGCCCCACCCTACGGCGAAGGTGAGCAAGATTTGGAGCTTGACTCCATTCACCGGGGTCTTGTACTTGGGGTGTACCTTAGCTAAGGCTCGTGGGAGTGAGCCGGAGCGGGCCATGCCGAACCAGACACGAGTCGCTGCGCTGTTGCCGGCGATGGCTGCCGCGATAATGGAATTGAGTAAGGCCAGTAGCACAATCACCCAGGCACCTCCCCAGTACCTCCGGGCCAGGACAAAGGTTGGATTTTCCCGTGAGTTGATGAAACCCGGCAACTTCTCCGTACCCCAGCCCACCAATAACCCCCACGAGCCGAGAACCAGGAAAACGCCCATCACCAAGATTGAGATAAGGATCGCTCTAGGAAGGTTTCGGCGGGGATTTTCACTTTCCTCGGCAAGCGGTGCGACTGACTCCCAGCCATTGAAAGCAAAAATCGAAAAGATTACCGCCAGATATAAGCCGCTGCGGCTGGAGGCGTTGACAGGGTTAAAGGGAGCAAAATTGATGCCTCCTGTCCCTGGCTGAAAGAATCCCCAGAGGCTAAGAACCAAAGCGATCGCCACTCCGGCCGTTCCCAGAAAGACCATCCATTTCGCTGAGACCTTGATGCCCCTATAGGTTACGAACCCCACGAACGATCCCGCCAGTAACAAGAAGAGCCACCAAGGAAAAGTGACGTCGTACGCCGCCTTCAAAGCTTGTTCCAGCACCGAGCCGATATAAGCGAGGATGAAGCCGGCCAGCACCGGATCGTACAAGAAATAAAGCCACGATGCGAGAAACCCCACCCGCGGATCAACAGTCCTGCTTATGTAGGTGTAGTAACCGCCGGCAGAGGGCAGGTGCCTGGCCAGTTGCATAAGGCAAACGCCCAGCACCAATACGATTGGAAAGGCGACGAGGTACGCCAAGGGAGCGACAATGCCAGCCTGCGATGTGGTGAATTGGATGGTGAAAAGCAGGGCAGTCGCCGGAGCCATGTGGGTTAGGCTCTGCATCAACACTCCTGGCAATCGTAGCGCGCCGGCGTGCAGTTCGGTCTCCGCTACCATCACCGGGTGATCTGCACTAGAGTGCTTCACGCGATGTGAGCCCGGTCGAATATTTCCCCAGCGTACTCTCGAAGGCAATGCATCACCGTGCTGGTCTTCCTTTATCACCTTTGTTCCTGACCCCGGCGCTACTCTCGTTTGATGCGGAGCGCGATATCGACCGCGTAAGTTGGCGTGTCTATTACGTGAAGTGCTCCCGTCTGCTTGAACTTTTCCGTGGCCAGGGTGGAGTAAGAAACCGGATCAATCCATTCTGCTTTGTAGTCTCCAGGGGGCAGATTCAGGACCAGGTTTTCGCGGTATTCCCCGGGCGTTACGGTGTAAGATCCACCGCCGCCGCCTTCACTGTGATGGATGTAGAGCGCGTATTGCTTGCCATATTGGCTAAGCCCGCGATAGTGCGTCTCCCGGTCGAACCCGCTCACGACAAAGCCTCGATCCGGCACCATGTCGACAAAACTGAAACTTTCGATGAACTTCTTAAGGCTGCGCAGTGCACCCAGCAGTTTGGCGTTCTCAGGCGTGTTTCCGGCAGGATCCTCTGCCGTAAAGAGGCCGTTCAGTTGATTGAAGCTGGCGCCTCCCCCGACCATGAACTCCCATGCTTCTACTCTTGAAGCACCAACTTTGTCTCCTGCATACAACGGGTAATAATTTGTCTCATTCTGCTCAATCGGCTTGTTGTGCCGGTATTCGCGATCGAGGCCTTGCAGGCCGCCCATTTCCCAGTCGTGGGTATGCCATAAATATTGCGTAACTACGATTGAATTAAATGGATTACCGGAAAAATCGATAGGACCATCCACGGGCCCCTGTACTTCCTGGCCTATCAGGTGCTTCTTGGGAAGGTTCGCTTCCGCATCATGAGTGACTTCGAGCATGTGGCCCACCCATGGGCCTGCCTCCTCGACGGGGGTAAAGAGGGCGGGCTCGTCGCAGACTTCAAGAATTACGTTATCGAAGCCATTGACCTCCTGCACGATCTTGCGCACGTAAGCGGCTTCTCTTTCGACCAGCGCAGGTTCCTTCAGCGTTTGTGCATCCTTGTAGCCATCGCGGCCGACACCCTGGATGTTGTTCTCATGATAGAGCGGGCTTAGCGGCCAGGTGTCATCGTACTGTCCGTTGAAAAAGCAGATCTCGACCACGATCCCGCGGCTGGCCGCCTGGGCTATGAAATCCTTCAGACGCTCGAAGTAGGCGGGATTCCAATGATCCAGGTCGAACTTGTTGCCGGAAAGCAGGTAGCCAGGCTGGTTGCTGCGCGCCCAGGGAAGAATCAGCTTTGCAGGCTTTACTCCCAGCGTATTCCCGGTCATGAACTTGCCCATCGGCTCGAACAGGTATCCGGGATAGATCCGCGTATAGTTGAGCCCGTAAGCCTGGAGGGCGCTTAAATATGCCAGGTAATCAAATTCACCATTGACGACGGCGCCGTAGTGTTCCGCCGAGGTCACCAGGATGGTCGGTTTTCCCTGGAAGAAATAATAATGAGGATTCGCGGGATCGATGCTGATGGTCTGCGCATTCGCGCCCACCCCTAGAAGCAAAAGGATGAGCGCGGCGGTCCTCATCATTTCGAAGCGTCCAGTAACAGAACCCAATCGCTGTCACCGGCGTGATTGTTTCCCGGCGGGGTAAATTGCTGAGTTCCCTTGTTGGCAAACGGCGATCCCGCTATGGAGGTATAGGCGCCGTTTGAGGGATCGAACCATTTGGCACTGGCGTTGGCCTTGAGATTCGTCATGTTGACAGTAATTGTCCGTGCGGTCGGCATGTAGGCGACTACGAACCCGCCATCCGGCGTCTTGGAGGTGGTAGCGTAATCGCTCTTGCTGACCCGGGTTTCCATGTCGCCGAGGGTTCCGAACCCCGCAGTGACTACCGAATGGTCCTGGTCCGGGACGAGATCCTGCCACGGCAAGGAAGAAAAGAAGTCCTTCCAGATGGTGACCTGCGTTGCCCCGGGAGTGTCGATATTGTTCTGCCATCCGTCCTTGAAGGACCAGGTGTATTTGTTGCCGTAGAACTGTCCTTTGCCGCCTGAAAGCATGGCCCAATACTCTTCGCGCCGAAGCACCAGCGGCGTCCCGAAATCCGGCGTGTGGCCGACATCCTCAAGTTCATAATGCGCTTCCATCAGGAAGACGGGCATAACAGGAGTCTGATTGTAGTTATGCAGCACTTGAATATAAGTCGGTCCGTATACGTAAGCGCCGTTGATTGCAATGATCGCAGCCCAGGACGCATCATCGAGAGAGGAGCCCCAGGGCGGGTCAAACTCGACGGTTTGAATATGCTCCGGGTCGGTGGACTTGATGCCTTTGGCTACTGCTCTGACCAGTGCGTCATCGCTCTCTTTCTGCCAACCGCCAAAATCGTTGCCGTTCAGCCAGGCGACGTTGGGATACTTCTTGTAGCGGTTGCCGAGGTATTCGCCATAACCGGTCGCAGCCTTGAGGCCGTTGTTGCGTAGCGTCTGGAGCCAGCCAGCCGTCTCGATGGGATCGATGAAGATCAATAGATTGTGCCTTGCCCCAAGCTCGACAATGTGGTCAAGGCGTTGAAAGTAGGTTTCGTTGGGCTTGGATAGATCATAGTAGGTGTGATCTGTCCCTCCGGGGAGGAATCCGGTGAAGGGTCGAATGCCGTCAGGCGTGGTGGCGTAGATGTTGGTGATGAAGTCCCGCCCGCCGCACAGGACGTCTACCCACCCCATGGTGTTGAAACCGTGGGCCTGCCGGTCAGCCCAAAAGGCGTCGATTTCCTTTTCGTTCAACCTGGATATCAAACCTTGCGGCGTATCACCGACAATCAGGAACGGAGTGTTGTTCTGGTCGACCAGATAGCGTCCGTTCGCGCTGACCTTAACCGGATAGGCGGGCGAACTCGGGCTGGAAGTCTTTGGCGATTCCGGCGACACCTCGGATACCTGGGTCTTCGGCGGCCCGCAAGAGATCAGCAAGGGAAGCACCATGAGCATGGCGCCCAGCTTCAGGGTTGGTTTGTGGAGAGTATTAGTTTTCATTCTGCTTTCGTGACTTCGAATCTTCGCTACGTTACATCCTGCGAGTTCCCGGCTTTCGGGATTCCGCAGGATGTAACGCCAACGAGCTTCATCCGTGAGACAGGTATTAGAACTCCACGCGGAACGTCGCTTGGCCCTGGCGATTAATGATTTGTGAGCTCAAGTTAGTAATCTGCCCAAATGTCGAATCGGTGGAATTGAAGTCCGGGGCTTGAAACTGCGTGCGATTGAAGGCATTGAAATAGTCGACGCGCACGATGGCTCGCACCCGTTCTCCAATTCGGAAAGTTTTGATTGCGTCGAAGTTCTCAATTCTCAAAGGAGGATTTCTCAAGGCTGCATAAACACGCTTTGCATTGCCGACTTCCCAGATCCCGGTATTTTGGAAAGCATTGGTCGTGAATTGTATCGGCTGAGTCGCCGTTTTGCCGGTGAAGTAGGATTTGGATAATCCGTAGTTGAAGGTTTTGAGGGAAGCCCCTTGAACAATATCCGGACGGTCTTCGAAATTCGTAAGCAGAGGATTGTAACCATTATAGGCGCCGTTAGCATAGCCGCCCTGGTAATTCAGGATTGCGCTGATCTGCCAACCACCCGTCAGTTCCCCCAACCAGCCACCGGAATTCAGATATTTCTTTCCAGGGCCGAACGGCAGCTGGTAGGTTCCCACCACCTTGAAGGAGTATTTCTGGTCGAGAAAAGAAGGCGCGTATTCCGGTGCCGGGTTATATGCATTGATCCCGTTGGGTGAAAACGGCGCCGACCCGATCGCGGTATTGGCATCGAGTCTCGCTAACGTAAGGTTGGCGAGATAGCTCAAGCCACCCGCAAAGCGTTTTTCTGCCTGCACTTGCAGGGCATTGTAAGCTGCTGATCCATCCATCTCATAGACAGGGAAGTAGCCGCCGAATTGAGGGTAGGGAGCAAGGGCCTGTTCTAGAATCGCCGAACTGCCAAACTGCTGCACGAACTCCGGATAAGGGGGTGTAAAGCCGGCGGCAACGACATCCGGGGAAAGAATGTTCTCTCCTAAAAGACTTCCGTACTGCAGCACCGAGGGGTTGGGCTGATTGGATAGCTCCAAAGTGTCCGGCAGATGAATCGCGCGGTTGCCAACATAGCCGACCGACAGGAACATATCCCATGGCAGTTCCCTTTGGACCCTGGCACTCCACGCGGAAACGTATGGGGCTGTGCCAACCGGCCCCGAGCTGGGGAGGTTGGGGTGTATGTTCCGCTTGTTAGTAGTTGAAATCAAAAATGATGCCCGCGTTGCCGATCGATGGGCTAAATGGAGTTTGCTGGGGCAAGGGCAGTGTTTGGGTATCCCAACTTCCATAACCCGGAGTATTGGTGAAGGTTGAGGAGCGAAGAAATGAGCCGTTCAGTAGGTCGGTCATGAAGGAAGCGCTTTCGGCGGTGCCAAATTCGTAGGCGCCGCCATCCAGATAGCTCATGTAGAAACCGGCCTGGAGCACAGTTTTTTGATTGAGCTGGTAAGAGAAGCCCAATCTGGGTTGGAAGTCCTTCATTTGAATGGATGCGCGAGTGATACCGGAGCATCCTGTACAATTGCCGAATTTAGTGGCAGCACCCGGCAAGCCGCCGGCGCCAGGATTGGGTTCTGTCCGATTCACAAAGATGATCGATGTTCTCGTTATCGGTGAATGGAACCAGGATGTCCCAACGCAGGCCATAGTTAACGGTCAAGCGATTCGAAAGCTTGAAATTATCCTGCGCGTAAAAAGCGAATGCTTTGCTGCGCAGCTTGGTTTCGGCGGAGAGAATTCGTTCGCTGGCATCGACCTGCCCCAAAAGAAAACTTGCGAAGGAGCTGCCGTAGAGGCCGAAATTCGGATCGCTGGAGTTGGGGGTGGAAGTTGTTCGCTGGCTAAAGTTGAACGTTCCGCCGCATTGATCGCAATCGATGATGTTTTGCTTCGGGCGCCGGAATTGAAAGCCAAAATTGAAGGTATGCGGCCCTCTGTTCCACAGCCAGTTGTTAACCGCCGCGAGACCTAATGTGCGGTTGTTGATTACAGTGAGTCCGCCGCTACAGCATTGAAGATAAGAGCCCGGCGTGGTGACGCCCCAAGGTGTCGGCGCACTTTGGCCGTCGAAGCTAATATATGGAAATGTAGTGCTTCCACCCACACCGGCAAAACTAGCATTATTATTCGCGTTGTGCTGCCCGTTGACATATCCCATCCCATCCGCCCCCGCTGTGACCACCAGGTTCGGGTTGATGGTTTTCACATAATTCAGCAAGAACCCTGAACCAAGCTGAGTGGTGTTGATCCCTGCTTGCAGCGGATTGCTGAAGGGTACGATCGCAGGCCCCGGGGGAGAACCAAAGGAAGGAAAACTCACGGAATTCCGCCATTGGGTCCAATGGATACTTTGTGACGAGGTCAGATTTTCGTCGACGGTGTAGGCCCACACGGTCTGCTTGATGGAAACGGATGGTATGGCTGGAGACTTATTTTGTTGCAAGCCAGAATTTATGCCAGCGCGGTCGGGATTAGGGATGTCTGGTAACAAGGAAACAGCAAGTGGACTGAAGCGCGATTGGGGAATGATGTTGCCGGGAAAAGGCTGGCCGGTTTGGGGATCGTAGATGGGGATTTGTGTCCCGGTAGAATCCACGAAATTGCTGAAATCACCGCTCTTCATGGCTTGGGTTGGAACGGTTCCGAGGGTGTTTTGTGCCTGATTCTGCCGGAACCAGTCGGAGCTGACATGGAAAAAGGTGCGGTTCTTGCCGTTGTAGAGCTTGGGCAAAATGACGGGACCGCCTACCGAAAATCCCCAGTTGTTCTCCTGATTGACCGGGGCCTCCGGTTTTCCGTTGGAACCGAAGCGTACGGGGAAAAAGCCAGCGGAATCGAATAATTGATTGCGGATGATCTCAAAGGCATCCCCATGAAGCTGGTTGGTGCCGGATGCCATGTTGAAGGTAACCGCGCCTTGCCCCAGTCCATACTGCGGTTCAAAAGTAGAGCTGTCGACGCGGAACTCGCTGACGGCTTCATAGGGCGGATTGATATAGGTTTGGTTCCCCGAGAACTGGACAAACACCACTGGGATGCCATTGAATTGAGTCTCGTTTTCGTAGGTGACGCCGCCGTTGATGTTATGCGAGTTCGCGCTCCCCTGCACGCCCGGAGCAAGATACATGAAGGAGTCGATTTGCCGTGCCAAGCCGCTGATTTCGATGGGAGCGTTCTTGACCAATTCGGGCTCCAGAGTTGTGCCTATACCCGGCGATGTGGTGTTCAACAAAATATCAGCTTCTTTCACCTCCACCGTCTCGGTTGTCGCTCCGGGTGACATTTGAAAGGTAGTTGTCGACATCTTCGCAACTTCGACTGTCAGGTCTGTCTTGACGGTCTTGAATCCCGCTGCTTCCACCGAGACGGAATAGTCCCCCGGGATCAGTCCGACGATGGTAAACGAGCCTACCGAAGAAGTGACGGCTGACGCTACAACACCTGTGGCGGTGTTCGTAACCGTTACGTGCGCCCCAGGAACGACCGCCCCACTGGGATCCGTGACCGTGCCGTTAATGCCGTTCTGCACCTGGGCATTCAATCGGGCACCCGTGAAGAGCACGGTAACGCAAACCATTAGGATGGCTAGAAAGGCAGCGGTGGGCAAACTTAGACGACACATCCGCGAACAGCCTGATTTCTGAGTCACAGTGTCACCTCTCCTGAATTTGGGCAAAGCAGTCCCGTGAGCGCCGCAGCCAAGTCCCGGCACCCAATCAAAACTCCGTCGCGCTAAAAGCATCTTCACTTTTTGGTGAGGGCTAGATCTAAACCTGGTGCGGTTGTTCGATCGGCCCCTGCATGCGAAAACTGCCGGGGCCGAAGAACATCTACTACGGAACGCCAGGATTTGCTACCCGATGGCACAAAGTGAAGAGCCTTAAACCTTTTGCTTGGTCTTTCCTTTTCAGCAGCAGCACAAACAGGTGCTTGGGCACGGAACAAATGGCACGTCGTCTGGTTCTGCTGGCCAGCCACCCGGCTGAGTTGTTAGTAATATTGAGCCGGTGTTTTAAGTGGGTATAGTGAATTCCCACGATTCTTTATTGGAAAAGCTACGAGGAACCAGGGGAGTTTTTTGGGTAGCGACTCGATTGTTGCGGGGCGACGAATGGGTTTCAGAGGGAAGCATGAATGCCGCCTGAAGGCTGGTGGTCGAGTTTTTCGACGAGTTCCCAAGGCTACGGCCGGTCTAACTTCCCCGATGCTCACCAAGCTAACCAAAACGGGGACCAAAGACCCTCAAAGTCCCTTTGGGACGGCTGAACAGGTCGCGGAAAAATGGACGGTTTCTGCAGAACCGAAAGGAAGAACGTACCTCAGGGGCTAAAGGCCAGATGATTTTGCCGGGTTTATGTACGGGCTGAAGCCCGTACCTACTTGCGCGTACCTCCGCGGCTAAAGCCGCGTAGCTCAAATGACATTTTGCGGCACGGCTGAAGGGCTGCGGAAAAAAGCTGGTTTTGAGAGGAAAGCAGCCCTCAGCGGCTAAAGCCGAATGTATTACAAAGCAGTTATGTACGGCCTAAAGGCCGTACCCTTCAGAAAATTGAGTTTTTCCGCAGCCTGTTAATCCGCGGTAGCAAACATCACATAAACGCGACTATGAGAGATGCCTTCGGCCGTCGCTTCCGGGACTGCATTCCAATGCCAGGCACGTAGGGCCTTTCGCCATGTCGCGAGCGAAGGCAACTGGGAGTATCTTGGTTCAACCAAGAAGGTCGGTAACCAGTTCCAGGAATTCTTCAGCGTTTGGAGTTGAATATGCACAGATCGTTTATCGCAACCTCAGTTCTCCTCGGCGGCGTCACGCTGTTACCTATATGGGCTCAGACTGCTCCGGCGCCTTCCACCGGGTCTGACTCGACGCCTCAAAGGGTACAGGCCGGGTTGCTTAACACCGTAAAGGCCACGAAGGCAAAGGCGAATGACCCGATTACAGCACAGACCGTAACTCCACTGACTCTTAAGGATGGGACTGTCATTCCAGTTGGTTCGACCCTGTTGGGTCATGTGGTGAAGGTGGAATCGGATTCAGCCGACCGGCACATCTCCTCGATCGCAGTCACGTTCGACTCGGTGGAGCTTAAGAAGAAAGCGAAGCTTCCACTGAACCTCTCCGTTGTGTCAGCCATGGCGTCAGCTCCGGCTGGGGCATCTGGCCAAAAGCTGGTGGCCCCTTCCGAAGGCCCTTTACCGAACGACCACCCGCTTGACGGCCATTCCTATAGCGTCACACAAGACACTCCGAATCTGATCAACGATCCCACGCAAGGTCATTCGGGCATATCTAACGGCGAGGGGGCGCAAGGGAAACCTACCGCTGCCCATACCGGATCAGTGATCGGATTGCCCGGAGTGATTCTGCAGATCGACGACGGACCGGAGGCCGTGTCCACGTTCGTATCTGCGAAGAAGAATCTCCAACTTGACTCCGGACTGCAACTAATGCTGGTCGTAGTTCAGTAACTGCCGTCTACGACCTCTATGGCTGAGCGGCGACCGCCAACCTGTCCCGGCATACTGGCTGCTACCTGGCCTGCAGCAGCAAGGCCCAGTCGTTGCGATCGGGGGCGGCCGGGGAGGTCCAGGGTTGGCTCGCGGAGGACTGGCCTTCGACCGACGGCAGTTCGATTTTCTCTCCCGAGTGAGCGCTGAACCAATGGGCACTGTACTGGCCAGGTTTGAAAAAGAAGGGCGAAGCCCACCGTTGCTTCTGCCTTTGCCTGGGGGTTATGTGCCACTGAGCCGTCGAGCAAAAGCAACGGAAAACAATCATCATCGCCCACGTACGCCGCGGCGAACGTGGGACACCCGTCTTGAGCCTCAACCGTCCTCGGACCCCCTGAGCGATTAGTGGAAGTAGGTCTGAGTGATTGCCGGCTTGTCGTGGAGCGCGGCAAGTTGCCGGTTGACTTCCACCGTGCTCGGCCGCGGTGCACCCGCTAAGCAAGCTCTCGCCGGCCACACAGGTGGCCCGGAGCTGAGCTGCGTGCGGCCCGAGCCATTCTTGGTTCGGAAGCGCCTGCGATAAGCCGCCGGCGTCATACCCACCAGCCTGCGGAACACGGTGCCGAAATAGCTCTGGTCGCAGAAACCCATTTCCTGACTAATGGTGGCCATCGGCTGATCGGTGTTCACCAGCATCACCTGCGAACGCTCGACCCGGTAGTGATTGAGATACTTCATGAAAGACAAGCCGGTCACCCGCTTGAAGAAACTCATGAAGTGCGATTCACTCATGCCGCAAATGCGCGAAGCTTCCCTCACCTGGATGGCAGTCCCACAGTTCTCACCCAGAAAGCGAAAAAGAGGCAGAAGCCGGTCGAGGTCGCGTTGCTGCCGTTGGAAGGTTTCCACCGTGCCGGTGTAGGAGGCATAACGGTTCACCAGCAACATCAGGATCATCTTCAAATAGGTCTTAACCGCTAACCTGCCGCGGGGCGACAACGGCGGCAGCTCAGAACGGATGCGCAGCATGAGCTCCAATACCTGGCTGGGAATCCCTGTCTCCGCCGGCACAATATGCGGGAACTCTGAGTCCTGAAGCAGGAAAGGGGTGAGATATTCAGCGCTGTCGCTTCCACCCTCACAGCGAATAAGGTCGGGCTCAAAGAATAGCGCAGCAATGGTCAACGGAGTCGAAGACTGACACTCCACACGGTGGTAAAGGGTGCTGCCTACAATGGCCAGATCCCCTTCGCTAAAGGGAAGAAGCCGGTCCTGTATATGGCAGTTGGCCGAGCCCGAACACAGGAACAAAATCTCGAAGTACCCGTGACGGTTCATTCTGAGACTGTGCCTGCCATCCTCGGTCATAAATAAGACGTCGACGGGACAAGACACGTCGAACGGCCACACATGAACTCCCTCCGCATTGATTTGCGGTTCAATGACGCTAAAGTGATCCTGGCAAGACCGCTTGGGCACATGAACGCGGCCCGTCCTGAGCTCTATATCAGTGTTCGATGCGGAAGATCTCTTCGACCTGGCCATGGCGGACTCCATATAAGAAGGTATGTAAGTTCATGGTGGCGTCACTGTATCTGACCCATAACTCGATCTTCTGGCCTATTTCGAGCCCGGGACCCAGGCTTTGATCGATCTCAAGCAGACCATGCTCAGCGTGCAGCGCCTTGAGACGGGTGCCGTTCATGGCTTTCGCCTGCGGCAAACCACGTTCAGCACTTATTTCTTTGACCCCGCAGTCGATTACCGCTTTTTGCGAGCTGCGTTTGCTGATGACAGTGGTCAGAACGGTAAGGGACCGTTGGAATCGGGATCCTCGATCGACATAAAGATCGTCCATCAATAGATAGGAGCCCGCTTGAATCTCAGTAATGCCGGGGTACACACCTGATATACCATACGTTCCCGTCCCGCCCGTAGAAATAATCGCGACCGGTAATCCGCTGGAGCGAAGCAACTCCGCGGTAGCAACCAGCTGTCTACTCCCCTCAAGAGCCAATTGCTCCTGCTGCTCGCCCGCCGGCAGGGCCTGGAGATGGCCGTCGTATCCCATAAGTCCCCGCAATGCGAGCCCTTGCTCGACCGCAAACCGGGCCAGTTCCAGCGCCGCCTCACCCGGCTGAACACCGCACCGGCCCAGGCCCAGATCGAGGTCCACTACCACCTCAATCCGGGTAGCGCGATCTCGTCGGGCGCGGGCAAGATCGCTCACCCCGCTCCTGCTGTCGACGGCTACGATTACCGAAGAATAGCGGGACAGGTCAGCAATGTGACGGGCCTTGAAATCACCGGTAACCTCATTGGCAATGAGGATGCTTTCGACCCCGTGGTGAACCAGGATTTCCGCTTCCCGCACTGTCGCGCAGGTCATACCGATGGCCCCCGCCCGCATTTGCTTGCGCGCCAGCATGGGGCTCTTGTGATTCTTGAAATGTGGCCGCAGCTTGGCCGGTGTTCCCAGAAAGAACCGAGCCATGCGATGCAGATTGAACTCCATCGCTTCCAGGTCCACCAGCAAAGCCGGCGTGTTGATTTCCTCCACTTTCACTTAGGGCAGAATCTCCTGGTATAGCTTGACGGCGAAATCTTCCACTAACGGGGGCCGCACATCGTCGAAGAAATGCTTGATGTACGGCATTTGGCAGTGCTCATCAAAGGCCTTCTGGTCTTTCCATTTTTCAACGAAAGTGATCCAGCGGTCGTCATCCACGCGCTGATTCAGCTCGTAGCGTATGCAACCGGGCTCTTTGGTGGTTGCTTCGATCAAGGAGTGCAGAGCGGCGATGAGAGCGTCAGTCTTGCCCTCTAACGCACGAAACTCTGCGACGCAGACTACCTGAACTGTATTCTTGCTGGTCATTATGAATCACCTGCCTGCTGGTACGGATTTATGGCTGAGATATAGGTCGTAGGCCTTCTCTGGTGTCTCGTCTCCATGGACCACTGCACGCACCGCCTGAATCATGGCCTGGGGAGCGTCGCACTGGAAGATGTTGCGGCCCATGTCGACTCCGGCCGCTCCTTCGTTGACCGCTTGCCAGGCCATCTTCAGGGCATCCAACTCGGGCAGCTTCTTGCCCCCGGCGATCACCAGGGGAACCGGACAGCCGGCCGCGACCCGGGAGAAGCCTTTCTCGCAAAAGTAGGTCTTCACGAAGTGCGCGCCCATTTCGGCACAAATGCGGGTCGCGAGCCCAAGGTACTTGGCATCGCGCACCAGATCTTTGCCCACTCCGGTGACGGCCATGGTGGGGACGCCGTAGCGATTGCCGGCATCGACAACCTTGCACAGATTGCCGATGGATTCGTGCTCATGCACGCCACCGATGTAGACCTGAACAGCCATCGCCGAAGCGTTCAGGCGAATCGCGTCATCGATGTCGACAGCGACCAATTCATTCGAAAGCTCTTTGAGAATGCTTTGACCACCGCTCGAACGCAGCACAACGGGCCTCGAGATCTCCGCAGGAATTGTGCTGCGTAAGGTTCCGCGGGTCACCATCAGAGCGTCGGCATAAGCGATCAGAGGCACGATCGTGATGTCGATTCGCTCCAGACCGGTGGTTGGACCCTGAAAGTAGCCGTGATCGATCGCCAGCATCACGGTTCTCGAATCGTCGGCGTCGAAGATGCGCGCCAGGCGATTTTTCATCCCCCAGTCCAAGGCATTGCTCCCCTTGATCCTGCTGGGGGTGTTCCGCGGGGGTGTATCGAGATAGTAGTTTTTCCCGTCCTCGAAATTGTCAAGATCTGCCATTGCTCACTCCTTCCCTGAATCCTCTGAAAATGAGAGCGATCGAAGTCGCACCCGCATCGGGATGACCCCGCGTTCGCTCACCCAAAGATCTGGCCCGGCCATAGCGGGCGATTAAATCCCTGGTCGACTCCGCTCCCAACCGCGCCGCCAGCGCTGCATCTTCCAGAGCCTCGGGTATGGTCTTGCCGGCCTCGGCAGCCGCACTCGCGGCAGCAACGGCGGGAGTCAGGGCATCCATCATCGTCTTGTCTCCCGGCCGAGCCTTGGTTTGCCTGGAGATGGCACGTAGACCGGCCTGCAACGACTGGGCAAGGTGGTTGCAGTCCATCGAATCCCCAGCCAGTTCCACATCTCCCATGCCGCCAAAGAATGTTCCCAGCAGGCTGCTGGAGGCGCCTCCATCCACGCTCAGCACCCGCCAGCCGGCCGCTTTCAGAAGACCGGTGAGACTCTCCGCGTCCGATCCATCCGTCCACAGTTCCATTTGCTCCGCGGCGCGAAGCATGGTGGTCCCGTGGTCTCCATCGCCGCCGATGGAGTCTAATTCCGTCAGCCGCTGATGCTCACTACGAATGCAGGCAGCAGCTCGAGCAAACATATTTCTCAGCTCCGTCTTTCCAATCAACACAGTCATTGCTTCACAAAAAAAGGAGCGTCCGCCGGTGCATCCCACAACTCGATCAGCTCCGGATCCATGCGCGCGATCAGCATTTGAAAGCCGGCCTGTTCCTGGGTGGTGATGAACTCCCCTACAGCGCTGCGAACCAGCTTGATCTTCTTCTCCGTCAAGATATGGGCCACCCGGCGAAAGACGATCAGCAACTCCATCAGCGTGGTCGCTCCGGCCCCATTCACCAGCACCAAAAGCTCTTCGCCGCTCTTGACTGCGAGATCTTCGAGCAGCATGTTAAGCATGATCGCGGCAGTTTCATCCGCGGACTTGAGCGGCATGCGGCCGGTTCCCGCTTCCCCATGCTGACCCATGCCAATCTCCATCTCGTCGTCGCCCAGTTCGAAGATTGGCTGCCCGGTGGAGGGGTGAGTGGCAGTGTTGACCGCGACCGCTAAGGAGCGCATATTTCGTTCCATGCGAGTGGCAATCTCCAGGCAGGCATCGAGCCCGGCGCCCCGCTCTGCCGCGGCTCCGGCAACCTTATAAACCGGGAAGAAGCCGACCAGGCCCCGGCGATCGTCCGGGTTCGGCCCGCCGGCGATATCCTCGTGAGTGAGAATCATCTTGATCCTGCAGCCCTCCCGCAGGGCCATCTCCATCGCGATATTCCCTGACAGCACATCTCCGGCGTGGTTCAACACGATCAACAGGGCGCTTTCGCCATTTGCGCAAGCACTGCGAATCGCCTCCATACAGCGGGGCGCGCCGGGCGCGGCGAAGATATCGCCGGCGACGCTCAAGTCGAGCATTCCTTGGCCCACAAATCCACTCAGGCCGGGCTCGTGCCCGCTTCCACCCAATGTAACCAGCCGCACTTTGCCGGGCTCTTTGGGCACGGCGCGCGCCAGGATGTTGCGACTGCTCAGGCGAACTTTATCGGGGAAGGCGAGAACCATCCCCTCCAGGAGCTCCGAGACCAGGTTTTGCGGATCGTTGATGAACTTTTTCATTCGCATACAGCGGCCTTTTCCATTTATTCGTAGGACGACGGATCCGACATCACGACGGGACGCTTGAACCAACCCGTTTGCGTGGCCAGGACAAAGAAGCCCACCAGCAGCCATAGGCTACCGGCAATCTTTGCCGGATTACCCAATCCCAGCCAGATCACAGAGCAGAACAGGAAGCCAAGGAACGGGAGGATTACATCAAACAAAAGATTTCTTCCTCGTGCGTCCTCTCTGTGGACCCAGAATTTCCAGATCACCGCTATATTCACTCCCATAAAGCCAAGGAAAGCGCCGAAATTCAGCAATTCCGCGGCCAACTCGTAACTGACAAACTGGGCTCCGACAAAGCCCAGAACGCCGAGCAGAATAATGTTGATGTCGGGAGTGTTGCGCGTAGGGTGGAGGCGGGCAAAATAGCGGGCGGGAATTACATTCTCCCGTCCCATGCCGTAGAGCAGCCGTGCCGCTCCCACCTGGGAAGTCAGCCCTGCACCCACGTTGGCGACCACCAATAAGACGGCTGTCGCTTTGAGCAGTGCTACGCCGCCGACCCGGCCGGTGACGTCGATGAATGCGGTGTTGACGTTGGTGAAGGTGGTGTAATCCGGCCATGCCAGATGGCCGAGGTAGACCAGCAGCCCACCGAACACGCCGGTAAACAGGCATACGGAAACGGCCGCCAGCAAGACGTTCTTTCGGGGATCTTTTACATCCTCGGCCATGGTCGTCACCGCGTCGAAGCCCAGGTAGGTCAAGGCCGCAAAGGATGTTGCCGAGGCGATCGCACGCAGGTGAAAGGTGCCCGGACGGTAGAAGGGTTGGATGGAAAACAACCCCAGGATGCCGTAGCGGGCGGCGATGTATTTGATCGCCAGCACGATGAAGCTGAACAGAACGATACCCATAAAAACCAGCAGCACCTGGTTGGCGCGCGCGGTCGATCGAATGCCGCGCAGGTTGCACAGGGTGATCCCCCCGGCGAAAAGGATCGAGCCTATAGGAAAGGGCAGGATAGGAAGCGCCCGCTGCAGGGCCAGCGTGCCATAGAGAGTGCAGAAGAGGGGAATCAGCATGTAATCGAGCAGCATGGCCCATCCGGCCACGAACCCAAGATAGGGATCGATGCCGCGGCTGACATAGGCATAGGCCGAGCCCGCGGAGGGATAAAGCGCCGCCATCCGGCCATAGCTGATGGCGGTTAGTACCATGGCGACCATGGCGGCAAGAATCGTAACCACCACGTATCCGCCGGACTTGAGTTCTGCCAGGCCATACACCGTTGCCGGAGCACTCGGCGTGACGGCTACGATTCCATAAAAGATCAAATCCCACAGCGTCAGCACCCGGCGCAGCCGTTGAACGGGTACGCGGGAGGTGGGTTCAGCTGCGGGCACGCTCAAATTAGACCTCGGCCGTCTGGCCACCATCGACAAACAACACCGAGCCGGTGACAAATGAAGCATCGTCGGAGGCAAGAAACAAAGCAGCGCTCGCGATCTCGTCGGGTTGCGCCAGGCGTCCCATGGGAAAGGTTTGGGCGAAGGCGTCCAGTTGTTCAGGGGTCATGGCTTTCCGCAACATCGGCGTGTCGGTAGGGCCGGGGCAGATCACGTTGACACGAATGCCTTGCCTGGCGTGATCGATGGCCATCGCCCGGCTCATCATGTGGACGCCCCCTTTGGAGGTCACGTAAGCCACCGCGCGCGCACAGGCATCGTGCGCGCCCACGGTCGACGAAATGTTGATGATTGATCCGCGGCCCTGCCGAACCATGTGGGGAATGACCGCCCGGCAACAGAGATAGGTCCCATTGAGGTTGATCGAGAGCATGCGATTCCACGCCTCTTCCCCGGTATCCAGCACCGTGCCGTAGAAGAGGATGCCCGCACCATTGAAAAGAACATCGAGATGTCCGTGCTGGTTGAAGGCGCCCTCAACCATGCGGTTTACCTGCTCTGCCTGCGAAACGTCCACTTCGGTAAAGCTCGCCTGGCCACCCTCGGCCTGGATCTGCTGCACCGTCTCCATGCCGCCGGGGAGGCTGCCATCGGCTACGATCACGCTGGCGCCTTCGCGGGCGAAGCGTTGCGCAGTTGCGCGGGCGATACCCGAAGCCGCACCTGTCACCAGCGCAACTCGATCCTTCAGCTTCGTAGGAAACCTCCAGCCTGCGATCCGAGTGCATCCATAGTCCTATGAAGTTACGGGCAAGGCTATAAGAAAGCTACGAATGAATCTTGTAAAACCCCGGTGGGTTGGATTTCGACGACACCGATCTGAACCCGGGCGTTCCGTACTGAGGTTTGTTTCTTGTCACTTTATCGAGTCGAGACTTTCCCGGAGCGCTGAAGCGCTCCTTCCCCCGCATGAATGCGGGGGCTCCCACCACGAATCAAAAACATTGGGTTTTTCCGCGCCTGTTTAGCCCCTGCGCTCTTTCTTTGCTCAGAATTGTCTTCGCACAAGCATTTCGTGCAGGATGCGCCATGGCAGGGGCTGAAGCCGGGCATTCTCTTTCTGTCCTTTACGGCCCGACTAAAGTCGTGCCCTGATACAAAGCCAAAACACAGCATCCAAAGGAACTTCTCTGGTTGAAATATCAACCGCTTCGCCCTGATTTATGTAGAAACTCCAGTCCTAACACAAAGCTGCGCAGCAGGAAATCCCGGGCGTATCCCATCATGCTGCTGCAACAAAAAGTTCGTCTGATTATCAGAGACGTGGAGAGGACATGTCGCATACTCTGCTTTCGGGCAGACAGGACTCATGAGACTCTCGGGAAAAGTAGCGGTCGTCACCGGATCTGCTGTTGGTTTAGGACGTGCCGTGGCCGGCCGCTTTGCCCGGGAAGGCGCAATGGTCGTCGCGGCGGATATCAACGCGACCGCCGGGGCCGCGGCGGTCGAGCAAATTCGTAAGGATGGGGGCCGGGCGATCTTCGTCCCCACCGATATATCGGAAGAGCGCGATGTGACCGCCCTTCTGCAGTCTGCGTCGGCCGAGTTCGGACGGATCGACGTGCTCTACAACAATGCCGCTGTTCTCTTCCACGACCGCGATGTGCGCGCCCACGAACTGAGCCTGGAGATCTGGGACCAGGTGATGGACGTGAATCTGCGAGGAACCTTCCTGTGCTCGAAACACGTGATTCCGTTCATGCTGAAGCAGGGCGGGGGATCGATCATCAACCTCGGCTCGCCCACCGGAATGATTGGTTGTGCCCCCAACCTCACGGCCTACAGTACGAGCAAAGCAGGGATTTTTGGGCTGACCCGGGTGATGGCAGCGGCCTACGCTCGCGATGGAATACGCGTGAACGTGTTGATCCCGGGAACAATGGATACACCAATGAACGGATCCGTGCTGGCCGACGAAGCAACCCGCGAACAATACCGGGACGCCGTGCCGATGGGACGGCTGGGCAGGCCCTGCGACATTGAAGGCATCGCCGTCTTTCTGGCGTCAGAGGATTCCTCTTATTGCACCGGCGGCCTTTACACCTGCGACGGAGGCCTGACTGCGGTTTGAGGATTTGTTGCCAGGAGAGTGGAACTGCAGATCGCTACGCGGCTTCGCTTTGTATCAGGGCACGACTTTACAGGCTGCGTAAATGATTGGGCTTTAGAGCGTGTTAATTTGTGATTGGGTCAGAAAAAGCGCAGGGGCTTTAAAGCCCGGATTTTGCTGGGCTTTTATGGCCCGACTAAAGTCGTGCCCTGATACAAACCCTTGACAGTCCAGACAGTCACTCCACTACCCCGGATTTCCTGTAAAACTTGGTGGCGTTGGCGAACTTCATGCGCCTTTCCTTACTGAAAGGCGCACACGCGACCGTGTCCGGCGCAGCGTGGCAGGAAATCCAGGTACCGGATGACAAAGTTTAGGCCAGGGCTTCCATCTGGACCAGAGACTCATTAACAGAACAGCAGATCTCTCTTTAGGCCTCGACTGCTTCCAGCTCTGAATCGAGTCCGTGACGGCGCAACAGATTGGGCAAATTCTGGGAAAAAGCGGACCGCGGCATCACCATGTCACAGCCGGCTTCCATAGCCTTTGCCTTCAAGTCGCCTTGCAAATGAGAGAGAAAGCCGATCACTGAGGTGCCGCGCTTCATCTTGTTCTTGAGACGTGGAATCAGGGTTAGCGGCTTGGCAGCGACATTGTTCAGATCAAACACAATCAGCGAGGGACGACTCCCCTCGGGCACATCCGCCAGCCGCGACACAATGTCCTTGTCCGCTTTGACAAACGCTACCTTCACCCCTATTTTTCGCGCTGCCTCCTGAATTTTGGCCAGGAAGAACAGATCTTCGATGAAGCAATAAATGCGAACGGGAGCGTCTTCCCGAACCGGGACAACGACGGGGTCCTTGGCGACAGTATCCGTGAAGTGCCCATTTGGGTAGTGCCCATTCTGGCCGTTACCACGGAATTCCGTAGCGGAATAGGGCGCGTCCGCCATGTTGCCGTTGACCACGCGATAGCTATGATCCATGGGGCCGACAAAGGTCTGCTGCCGGCGCTGCTTGCCTTTGCGCCGTCCTCCGCCACCCCCGCCGCCGTTGCTCATGGCTCCGTGCGCGCTGCCATTGCCGTTCTTGGCAGTGAACCGGTTTTGCCCGGAAGACTTGGGCTTGGCCGCCTTCTTGGGCGGATGGGTCTGGCCCGACCCTGGTGAGGCCTCAACGTTGGCCTTTGCCTGGTTGTTCGCGTATCCCTTACGTCTGCGGCGCCGGCGACGATGCCCTTGCCCTTCACTCTGTCCCGCAGGTTGGGCCTGATTCGGCTGAGCCTGGGGTTGATTTTGCTCTGTCATGCATGCACATCCCGGTGCGTTGGCAATTCTTGCAACTTACTCAGTGCGAACCTCCCCGGACCTGGGAGGGCAGAGATTGGCTGCAACTCATGTTTCCACTTGGTTGATGGCCAGCGGCCACGTCCCACGCACTCAAAAGGAACTTTTCCAAAAGATTACGGTTTGGGGTGGAACCTATGGTTTGATCTCTCAAACAAACTACTGGTGTTATCTGTACCGCTAATGATTGACCCGGCGACGAACATCACTACTTGGGCCAGCAGTTGCGACGCGGCAGAAAAACCCTATTGACTCTCGAGAATTGCGGCGAGCCTGACTCACTTAGGAGTACTGGCTTCAGCCGCTCGATAGGCAAAACCGATAATACACAGATAATCTGCCCGAGAGCAAGTGCTATTCGGAAAGCTAAGTTCCAGTAGTAAGAACAATAGTGTTACGGGCGGGTCACACAGGGGGAGCCGGCAGTAATGGTACCTATAAAAAATCGAAAAGCCACGGCTGAGTGGCTTTTCTGATGGCCAATCACTGGCCTCCCAAGGGTCCCCAACAGAATGCATCTGCGGGAGGTAAAGCTCCGGTTTGCGGCTGGTCCCGGTAGAACCTGGGCTCTGCTCGCCGGATCCGAGGCGCCGGACTCGCTCTTTAATCGCGAGCCGCGTGCGTCGCTGGCTGCCTTACATATAGCAGTTGAAGTGCCGTTTGCCATGTTACCTGTTATCAGATAGTTAGCACTTGACGGGGGCCCGTTGCTTCCGTTTATGGAAGCCCCGTCCAGGCAATCATTCTGGAATCCATAGAAAACCTAACGCTGGCAGTGGGGACAATAGTGCGTTCCCCGGCCAGCCACGACCATTCGCCGGATCGGTGTCCCGCATACCAGGCAGGGCTGTCCACTGCGGGAATAGACCCGGTGCTGGAGTTGGAAAAAGCCTTCTACGCCGGCCGAATCCACATAGTCCGAAACCGAGGAACCGCCCAGCGAAATCGCTTCTTTGAGGACACTCCGCAGGCGGCGTGCAGGCGGTCAAGCTCTGCCCGTTTTAGGTGGCGAGCCATCCTGCGGGGCCGAATGCCGGCGCGGAAGAGACTCTCGTCGGCATAGATATTTCCCACGCCGTGCAGCAGCTTTTGATTCAGCAGAGCCGCTTTGATGGATGTCCGGCGCGGCCGGAAGAGGGCGGCAAACTCGTCCTTCGAGATGTCGAGCGGCTCCCGGCCGGTGCCCGCAAAGCGGGTTGTCTTGTGGGTGGCGGGACCATGGAGCTCCATGCGCCCGAAGCGCCTGGGGTCCACAAAACGAAGTTCCCTGCCGGAAGCCAGATGCAGGATGCCATGGGTATGCGGAGGAACCGGCGTCTCTGGATCGGCGACCAGCAGGCGGCCAGTCATGCCCAGGTGTACGATCCACTGCAGGTCCGCCAGATCGAACACAATGTGTTTGCCTACGCGGTAAACGCGGTCAATGCGCCGCCCGGGTAACTCCTTTGCCATCAATTGCGGAGAAGACTTGAAAGGCTCACGCTTTTCGCTGAACCAGGTAGTTTCGATGCGGTCCCCTCGCAACCGCTCATCGACCCCGCGCGCGATAGTTTCGACCTCAGGCAGTTCCGGCATGGCTCATCTTCTGTCATTGTCGCAGGTGCTTGGCCGCTACCCGGTGGCGTTATATCATCAGGAGTCGGAACAAGCTGCGCCGCCGCGCCAGACTTGTCAGCAACATTTCCACTCACTCCCTGCGCGCAGGTTTAAAGAAGTTCGAATCCAACATTCGATGAGGAGTTCGAGCCGGCAGGGGAAGAGTGCGTCACACGAAATTGATGGGAGTACATGCGAGCCAAGACTGCGGTCGTACTGGGTGCCCAATGGGGCGACGAGGGAAAAGGAAAGATCGTCGACGTTCTTTCCGACAGGTTTGCGGTGGTGGCGCGCTATGCAGGCGGCCACAATGCCGGGCATACCGTGATCATCCGGGGGCAGAAGTTCATCCTGCAGCTGGTCCCGTGCGGTGTTTTGCGTCCGGACTGTCGCGCCGTCATCGGCAACGGCGTAGTGCTCGACCCGTTGGCCTTCCTGAAGGAAATCGGTAAGCTTCGCGACTTGGGGGTCAACGTCGATGAACAGCTCTTTGTCTCCAATCGCGCCCAGGTGATCCTGCCCTACCATCGCATGATCGAGTTGGCATCGGAGAATGCTCCCGGACGGCAGAAGATCGGCACCACCAGCCGCGGCATCGGTCCCGCGTACGAAGACAAGATGCATCGCAGCGGCCTGCGCGTGATTGACCTGCTCAACCGCAGTCTGCTCAAAACCCACATCGAGAATGCCTGCAACGAGAAGAATGCCGTCGCCCACGCGCTTTTCGGGACCGATCCGCTGGACCCGATCAAGATGTACGACGAATACGCCGAGGCGGCGGAGCGGGTTCGACCCTTCGTCACTGACACGGCAAAGCTGCTGAATGATGCCATCCGCCACGGCCAGAGCGTGATGTTTGAAGGCGCGCAGGGCACCATGCTGGACATCGATCATGGTACCTACCCATTCGTGACCTCCTCATCCGCCACCGCCGGAGGCGCAGTGATCGGCACGGGTGTGGGGCCGACGATGATCGGTACCGTGATCGGCGTCACGAAAGCTTATGTCACCCGAGTAGGGGAGGGGCCATTCCCTACCGAGATCCACGGCGAACCCAGCGATCTGCTGCGCGCCCGGGGGCAGGAGTACGGAGCGGTGACCGGGCGGCCGCGGCGTTGCGGCTGGCTCGATCTGCCGCTGTTGCGCTACTCGAACGAGATCAACGGCACGGAATGGTTGGTGGTGACCAAGATGGACGTGCTGGACAGCTTCGCCGAGATACCGATCTGCACCGGCTATCGCGTTGACGGCAAGAATTGCGACACCATTCCGGCGGATGTGAGCGGCTTCGAGAAAATTGAGCCCGTTTACATCAAGCTGGAGGGCTGGCAGAGTTCCACCGAAGGCATCACCGAATTCGACCAGCTCCCCCAGGCAGCCCAGAAATACCTTCGTTTTCTTGAAGTCGGAGTCCGGCGCCCGCATCGGCATGGTCTCCACCGGCCCTGACCGCGAGCAAACCATGGTCCTTCCCGGGTTCTCCGCGGCCCTGGACTGGATGCACTCCGGTTGATCGGATAGATTAGAGACACCATGGTCAGCTATATCGTCCGCATGCGATTTGCCGCCGAAGATCGTGAAAATGTTAGCGATATTCTGCGCCAGCTGGCCCTCGCCTCACGCCAGGAGCCCGGCTGTACAGCCTTCATCCCTCACACAGTCGAGGACGATCCCAGCATGGTGGTGATCTACGAGCAGTACAAGGACCGGGCTGCCAGTGAGCTCCACCGCACCACTCCTCACTTCAAGAAGTTCGTCGTCGGTGGCCTTTATCAGCTGATGAAAGAGCGACAAGTTGAGAATTTAACCGCCGTTGTCTAGAGCAGTTTCGCAATTACGATGGACTGAAAAGATCGCGAGGTGTGGTTTTCCTTGGGAGAAAACCACGAAAAGGCCTGTCGCTGCCCGGATTTCCTGCAGCGCGGCACTAGTTGAGAGAAGTGATGTGCGGCTTTCTTCGGGGAAAGCCGCATGCAGTGCGGTGGCCTCACAAAGCTCCACAGGAAATCCGGGTTCGGTCTACACCCATTGCGAAACTGCTTTAGTCGAACAGCCCTTCCGGGCGAGTTCCCATCCAATCTTCGGGGCATTGCGTTCGACCGCGAAAACTGTCACTCTGGAGTTTCAATTTTGACTCGTCGTTCGGACGCGGACTAACATCCGATACGCTTATGCGCGCTCAATCCGAGCATCGTTGGCTGTTTCCCACGGTCGGCAGACTGTCCCTTGTTCTTATATTGGCTTGCGGTTTTACGAGTCGGGCGCTCGCCGTTTTTCCCCACCACGATAGTGCCCACAAAGAGATCGAAGGACTCGAACTGGACTGGCGTCAAGCCCAGCTTACCAATAACATCTCCGTGGTCGATCGGCTACTGGCCGATGACTACCTCGGCATCAGCGCCAACGGTACTCTGGAAACCAAGGCGGATGAGCTCACCCGCCGCCGCAGCGGGTCTCTCCACATCACGCAGCTTGACCTAAGCGATATCAAGGTAAGGATTTACGGGGACACTGCGGTGGTCACATCGAAGGCTGAGCTGGTGGGAAAGAATGGCGACCGCGATATCAGCGGAAAGTTCCGCTACACCCGTGTTTACAGCAATCGGGATGGGCAATGGAGAATCGTAAGCTTTGAAGCCAGCCGTATCTCGAACATCAACGAGGAAGGCAAGCACTAGTCGGGCGAGACCCAACAAAGATGTCGGGCTTTAGAGCGTGCGGGCAGGCTGAGTCAGAAGCAGGGGCTCATCTTCGGTGCTGCGCTTGGATGGACAACGATTCTCTGGACGGCGGTCAGGAAACGAAATCCGCTAGGACTCGACACTGGCACCGCTGTCGTCAACGAATTACCGCTGCCAGGATGGCGTCGGCTATGGCGGCTGCCTCCCGGGTTGGGCGCACGTCATGAACCCTTACCATGTGCGCACCGGCCAGAATAGCGGCTGTGACGGCTGCCAAAGAGGCATTGCCCCGGCGTCCGACTGGCGCATCTACCCCCTTATTGAGCGGCGACAGGGTTCTGCCCAGAAATCCTTTGCGAGAGGGGCCTGCCAGGAGCGGCTGGCCCAAGCTGCTCAATTCCTCAAAGCCCGCGAGCAACGAGTAATTCTGCTCCTGGATGATGCCAAAACCGAAGCCCGGGTCGAGGACAATCCCCTGCCGCTCGATTCCCGCTTTCAGGGCTTGCTCCAGCCGCTGTCGTAAAGCCTCGTTAACGTGGGGTAGGACTTGCTTCGGGTCCAGGTCGGGGAGTGGCGTGCCACTCCTCCGGCCGGCCCCGGGTATGCATCAGCACCACTCCGCAGCCGGCGGCGGCGCAGATCCGGGCCATCCCCTCGTCCCACAGGAATCCGCTGACATCGTTGACGATCTCGGCTCCCGCGTGAAGCGCAGCCGCGGCGGTCCGGGACTTATAAGTATCGATGGAGAGAATTGCATCCGGACGATGGCGCAGGATGCCTTTCAGCACCGGAACCACCCGGTCGATCTCCTCCCGGACGCCCACCGGCTTGTGCTTTCCCGGCCGAGTGGATTCGCCCCCGATATCGACGATGTCCGCCCCTTCCTCGAACATTGCCAGGGCATGTTCGATCGCCGCCGCGGGTGTGCTGAAAGCCCCCCCATCGGAAAAAGAGTCGGGCGTGGTGTTCAGCACCCCCATCACTACGGTCCGCTCGCCCAGAGGCAGGGACCGGGTACGCAGCTTCCACTCGCAGCGGGAACGCAAGGCAAAGGACATCTTTGCCATTCTAGTGAGGTACACTCCGCGAAGACATGCAACCGCGCTCCCCCTATCTCAGCCTGGTGCTGCTGGGCGCACTTCTGTCTCCGCCGGCGCGGCCCAGACACCGAGTGCCTCTGCCTCAGGCGGTGGCACGAATTCTTGCCGATCCGGGGGTTAGCCAGGCGCACTGGGGAGTATCCGTGGTTGCGCTCAGCGGCAGCCCGATCTACAGGCTCAACGACGGCCAGTACTTCAACCCGGCGTCCAACGCCAAGCTGTTCACGACTGCAGCGGCGTATGCCCTGCTGCCCAGCGGTCTCACCTTCACCACCTTAGTCTCGAGCAATGCCCCGGTCGGCAGCGGAGGAGAGGTTCGGGGCGATATCACCATCTTCGGGGTGGGTGACCCTAACATGTCTGCGCGCACCATGCCCTTTGGCATCAAGACCGAGCGGACCGGGTCCGCCGCTGGCTGCCCTCGAAGATATGGCCGACCAGATCGTCCGCCACGGGGTTCACTCGGTGGTGGGGGACATCGTGGGCGACGATACCTGGTTTGTTTTCGAACGCTATGGCGCCGGCTGGAGCTGGGATGACCTGCAATGGGGTTATGGCGCGCCGGTTTCCGCACTGAGCGTGAACGATAACGAGGTCTACCTCAATGCCATGCCGGCAGCGCAGGTGGGTGAAACCGCCGTGGTTTCCTGGCTTCCGCCGACCGCCTACTACACCCTCGACAACTCGCTCATCACCAGCCCCCCGGGCGACCCAGGCAAGCCTGGCGTCGAGCGCTCTCCGGGTTCCATGACGGTGCGGCTTTTTGGCCGGACACCCCTGGGTCAACCGGGTCTGCACACCGCCCTCGCGATCGAGGACCCGGCGGAGTATGCGGCGCGGTCGCTGCGGGCGATGCTGCTTGCGCGTGGGGTCCAGGTCAGCGGCAAAGCCCGGGCGCAACATCGCCTGCCCTCCGATACCAGCGACTTCCTCCCCGCGCAGCAACAGCCGCTCGAGCTTCATCCCATCACTTCCGAGAACGTTCAGGCGGCAAACGTGGGGCCGACTCTGCTCGCCTCGCATGTTTCGCCGCCGCTGGGCGATGACCTGGTGGTGACCAACAAAGTCAGCCAGAACCTCCACGCCGAGATCACCCTGAGAACCCTGGGTAAGCTCGAGAGCTCGGATGGATCGCTGCTTGAAGGCACGCGCGTGGTACGGCAGTTCCTCATCTCCGCCGGCATAGCGCCCACGGACTTTGTCCTCTACGACGGTTGCGGGCTCTCCATTCAGGATTTGGTTACGCCCCGGGCCTTTACCACCCTACTTGCCTATGCAGCGCGGCAGAGCTGGGGCGAGGCCTTCCGCACCTCTCTGCCTGTGGGCGGAGTGGACGGCTCGCTCTCCACCCGCTTCAAGCAGCCTTTGCTCGACGGCAAAGTGTTTGCCAAGACGGGTACGCTGGGGGAAGCACGCGCTCTGAGCGGTTACGTGGTGGCCGCCAGCGGCCAGACGGTCGCTTTCTCTATCATGTGCACCGATCACAATCCTTCCTTGCCGGCCGAACGCGCGGCGATGGACAAAATTGTCGCGGCGATCGCGGAGTCGAATTGAAGAAATTTCTCCCTCTTGGTTTGCTGACGATGCTCGGATGCCACCATCTGACGCCCTCCAAGCCACTCAATGAGCTCACGCCGCAGGAGGCAGCGGGGCAGAGGATCTTCATGAGCCGCTGTTCCAGCTGCCACTACGCCAATACGGAAAAAGGCCTGAATGGTCCCGGGCTCGAGGGGCTTTTTCGAAAGCCTTATCTGCCCAGTGGAATGGTGGCCAATGACGCCCGCGTGACCGCGGTGATTCTGCATGGGAGAAACATGATGCCCGCCCTGGGCAATACACTGTCTGATCAGCAGCTGGCAGATCTGATGGCCTATCTGCACACGTTATGACCGAATCCAAACTACCGTTGCCGGGCATGGCGGCCATCTCTCTCTGGATGCTGGCGCTCTCCGTGATTGGGGTGGTGGGTGTGCTCAGCGGGCACTATCCGTCCGGAGGAGCCAGGATCGGCGTTCTGATGCTGTGTACCCTCTTTGCGGTCGCTGGCCTGGGGCTGATCCGCAGGCGGCGATGGGGATGGGCGCTGACCCTGGGCGCGGTCCTCTGCTCCGTGTGTTACTGGTGCTATAGCCTTTTCCGCTTTCACCAGCCTCAAGCGGGGGTGATGGATCGTGATCAACTTAGTTTTCTTTCTCTACCTGGTGCGATCCGAGGTAATCGGGCGCCTTCGCTAGCCACGATACAATTGGACCAGCGTGCTTGACCTTGTCCAGATCGACCAAAGCCCACGCCGCCCCGTCCCCAAGCCCGCCTGGCTTAAGGCTCGCGCGCCGGTGGGAGAAAACTATCACCAACTGAAGGCTCTGGCCCGCTCGCTCAACCTGCATACCGTATGCGAGTCCGCCCACTGCCCTAACATCGGCGAATGCTGGAATCAGCGCACCGCAACCTTCATGATGCTGGGTAATGCCTGCACCCGGCGCTGCGGTTTCTGCGCCGTGCCCAAGGGGCGGCCGGACCCCATCGACTTCGACGAACCGCGCCGGGTGGCCGAAGCAGTCGCCAGTCTGGAGCTTAAGCACGCGGTGATCACCAGCGTGAACCGTGACGACGATATCCTTGGGGGCGCACGCGCCTTTGCGATGGTGATCGAGGAGATCCGCCGCCAGGCCCCTGGCTGTCAGGTGGAAGTCCTTATCCCCGACTTTCAGGGCCAGGAAGAAGCTATCCGTATCGTGGTCGAGGCCAGGCCTGAGATGTTGAACCACAACACCGAATCGGTTCCCCGGCTCTATCGCGTGGTGCGGTCGGGCGCCCGTTACCAGCGCACTCTGCGGCTGCTCGAGTACGCCAAGATCGTCAACCCGCGCATGACCACCAAGTCTGGCGTTATGGTCGGCCTGGGAGAAGAAATGCACGAGCTGCTGCAGGTGTATCGCGACCTGGCCGCGGTGGGAACGGACGTGTTGACCATTGGCCAGTACTTGCGTCCATCCAGAGATCACCTGCCGATGGCTCGCTATTACACGCCGGAGGAGTTCGCTTTTATGCGCGAAGAGGCTCTTGGTATGGGATTCCGTCATGTGGAGTCGGGCCCGCTGGTGCGCTCCTCGTATCATGCGCGCGAGCAGGCGATGTCGATCTAATTTCGGGGGAAAAGAAAATGGCAGTCTCGGTAATGGGCAGCATTCCTGCCCTCAAAGACACCCAGCAGCAGCTCAAGTCGAGGATGGAAAAGGCGGTCGACGATTTCCGCGCCAATCTCGCATCTACGCGCACTGGTCGCGCCTCCGTGCATATGCTCGATCAGGTAAAGGTCCCCTACTACGGCAGCGACATGCCGCTCAACCAGGTGGCGCAGGTCACCGCTCCCGATGCCAACCTGATCCTGATCCAGCCGTGGGATCCGACCATTATTGGCGACATCGAGAAGGCGCTGCGTACATCCGACCTGGGATTCAATCCGCAGAATGACGGCAAGATCGTGCGGATTCCCGTTCCTCCTATGACGGAGGAGCGGCGCCGCGAAGTGGTCAAGCACCTCAACAAAACGCTCGAAGACCATCGCACCGCGGTGCGCAATATTCGTCGCGACGGCAATGATCTGATCAAGAAGTCCGCCAAGGAAAAGAAGATCTCAGAGGATGAGGAGAAGAGGTCGCTCGAGGAGATACAGAAACTCACCGACGACGAGATCCGGCGGATGGAAGAAATGTGCCGCAATAAGGAAAGAGAAGTGCTGCAGATCTGAGCGGCTGTCAGTGGCTACGGTTGCTGTGGTCCAGGATGATCTTCCAGCCTGACGGCTCGTTCTTGAACACGAGGGAGAAGATTCCGTCGGCATTGCCGCCACCGGCCGTGGTTCGATCCAAATGAAAGTTCCCGGTCGCCACCGCGTAGTTGGAATCCAGACCCCTGATAGCAAGGTTGGAAAAGGTTAGTTTGCCCATCGCCGCCGGAGTGGCGTAGAGCTTCTTGTAGCGTTCGAGGATGTTGGCGTAGCCGTACTCCACTTTCTCGCCGACGAAGGTGGTGTTGGGGGAGTCTTCGTAGCCCTGCATGAAGGCATCCACATCGCCCCGGTTCCAGTCCGCCGCCTGCTTGTCCAGGAGGTGGCGAATCGCGGATTCCGGCGCTATTTGTGCCGGCGCAGTCAGGACGCACAGCAAGAACGAGCATGAGATGGACAGGGCGCATTCTCCCTCCTGTCGCTAACAATAAGTTCTGAGGCGGCAAAAAGAAACCGCGGATCCTTCAGTACGCTAAGTGCTGTCCGAAAACATTTCCAGGAGAGGTCCGCTGAACTGCAGATCCCTCCACTACGCTGCGCTTCGGTCGGGATGACAAAGGGGAGGGCGGCGCACCATGGAGAGTAACTGTCGTCGGCTCAAAAGCTGTTTTTCGAGCTTTTGCACATCAACGACACCCATTGACTGCTATGAATGGAGGTACCGCCCTCCCCTTGTCATCCCGACCGAAGCGCAGCGGAGTGGAGGGATCTGCAGTTCAGCGAACCTCTCCTGGAAATGTTTTCGGACGGCACTTAGCGTACTGAAGAGATCTGCGGTTTCTCTCTCGTCTGCTACTACAATAGGTCATGCCCCCGCCGTCCAAGACTGTCCGTGCCGTCTGTTCACACGACTGCCCGGACTCCTGCGCCGTTCTCGTAACCATCGATGAATTGGGTAAGGCCACCCGCGTGCAAGGTGACCCGGCACATCCCGTCACCCGCGGCTTTCTCTGCGCCAAGGTGGCCAAATATCTGGATCGGGTCTATTCCCCGTCGCGGCTGCTCCAGCCCATGCGCCGCCGGCCCGGAGCGCCGAAAGGCAGAATGCCTTACGGGCGCGAGGCAGACGTCTTCGAACCTATCAGCTGGGATGAGGCCCTGGACCTGATCGCGCAACGACTGCGGCTCATCGCGGAAGAGCACGGTCCTGAATCCATCCTGCCCTACTCCTATGCCGGAACCATCGGTGTGCTCGGATATGGCTCAATGGATCGCCGCTTCTTTCATCGCCTGGGCGCCTCGCGGCTGGATCGCACCATCTGCGCCACTGCGGGCGGCGATGCCCTGGTATCGGTCTACGGGAAAAAGCTGGGCACCGACCCGGAACATTTCCGCCACTCGAGGTACATCATCGCGTGGGGTGCAAATATCCACGGCAATAACGTTCACCTCTGGCCCTTCGTCGAAGAAGCACGACGCAACGGCGCGCGGTTGGTGGTGATCGACCCCTACCGCACCCGCACTGCCCGGGTGGCTGACTGGCACCTTCCCATTCAGCCTGGCACTGATACCGCTTTGGCGCTTGGCCTCATGCACGTGATCATCAAAGAAGGTCTTCACGACCCCGAATACGTGGCCCAGCACACCCACGGATTCGCGGCACTGCGGGAACATGTTCTCCCTTATTCGCCAGAGCATGTTGCCGGATTGACCGGCATCGCAGCTGCCGATATCGAGCTTCTGGCGCGTGAATATGCGACCAACACCCCGGCGGTTATCCGCTTGAACTACGGCATACAGCGCTCGCAGAACGGCGGATCCGCGGCGCGCGCGGTTTGCATGTTACCCGCTCTGATCGGCGCCTGGAAGCGGAGGGGCGGAGGGCTGCAGCTCTCCACCAGCGGGGCCTTCACATTCAACAGCACCGCGCTCGAGAGACCCGACCTGATGCTGGCCAGTCCGCTGGAGCGGCCGGCGCGCATCGTCAACATGTCACGCCTCGGCCACGCACTCACCGAGCTCGAGTCCCCTCCGGTGAAGGCGCTCTTCGTCTACAACTCGAACCCCGCGGCGATTGCTCCCAACCAGAATGCCGTGGCACGGGGCTTGATGCGCAGCGACCTCTTCACCGTGGTGCACGAACAGTTCTTCACCGACACCACGGACTATGCCGATATCGTGCTCCCGGCCACCACTTTCCTGGAGCACAAGGACTTTCAGGGAGCGTATGGCCACTACTTTCTGCAGCTGTCGGAGCAGGCAATCGCACCCCTGGGCGAGGCGCGATCGAACGTCTGGCTCTTCGGCCAATTGGGCCAGCGCATGGGCTTCACCGAGTCCTGCTTTCACGACAGCGTTGATGATCTGATCGCGCAGGCGCTGGGAGGAGACTGCGCGGAGGCACTGGAAACGAAGAAGAGCATCCGCCAGCAATCCGCAGCGGAGCAGTTTGCCCATGGCGTGTTTGCCACACCCAGCGGCAAGATTGAGTTTTATTCGAGCGCACTGGCAGCGCAGGGACTGGAACCCCTACCGACGTTTCATCCTCCGGATGAATCGCGCCGGGGCGCGAACGCGCATGAGTTTCCGCTCGAGTTCCTGCCCCGTAAGGCCGACAACTATATGAACTCCACCTTCGCCAACCTGCCCGGGCACCAGAAGATGGAATCGCCCGGTCTTGCCATGATCCACGCCATCGACGCCGGCGCACGGCAGATCGCCGAAGCGGACTGGGTGGAGATATACAACGCACGGGGAAAAATTCGCCTGCGCGCCCGCATCGATGGCAGCGTGCCGGCGGGAGTGGTCGCGGCCAGCCTCAACTGGAACAAGCTGTCGACCGGGGGGAGCAACGTGAACGCGCTGACCTCCGAGCGGCTCACCGACCTGGGCCGCGGGGCCACGTTCTATTCCACCCTGGTGGAAGTTCGAAAGCTCAGCCCGGAAGAAGCGCAAAACCTCTTCCCTCCGATAGACTAAGAACACCTGCTCAAGCGTGAGATAGACAATGCCGTTTCCAGCGGGTTTCCAGTGCGCGGGCTGTGGAGAGTGGAATGAGATCGTGGTCGACGAATCTGCCGGGGGACGGCAGCGTTACGTGGAAGACTGCCAGGTCTGTTGCAAGCCAAACCTACTCTCCGTCTCCTGGGATTCCTCACTGGGCGAATATTTTCGCAACTGTGGACTAGGCGAGGAGCTGGTTTCTAGAGAATAAAGTTTGCGAAACTGCTTGGTGGGTTGTGGTGTCTCAGCTGAGTGGACCTCCGGGATGGTAGACGGCGTGAGAAACCAATCCTCGGAGTTGGGGAGTACCCCTTCCGTCACATATAATCGCCTTTTCCTCCACCAGGATCCGATTTTTAGCAGTGAGGGTGTGCCTATTCTTCGCGTCGTGTCAGGGAGCCTTCGCTCCCGGTTTTATCAAAACCAACCTGCGCGGTTTTTTTTAAGGATGTGCAGGATCTTGGGCTTGCTTCTATTTTGCGGTTCCAGTCTGATTGCCTGGGCTCAGCAAGACGTCGCCCCGCCGAACCCGTCGAACGTCATCCAGCAAATCCGGGTGATCGGCAACCGGCGCATTCCCAGAGAGACGGTGCTGGCGCGCCTTTTCACCCATGTTGGAGATACCTACGATCCAGCGACCATCGAGCGCGACTTCAACTCGCTCTGGAACACCGGATACTTCGAGAATCTGCAGATCGCCCGGGAGGATACCCCCAAGGGCGTCATTCTCGACGTGATCGTTAAAGAAAAGCCGACCATTCGCGAGATCAACTACAAGGGCCTGAACTCGGTCTCCACTTCGGACGTTCTCGACCGCTTCAAGAAAGAGCACGTCAGCCTCTCGGTTGAGAGCCCCTACGATCCGACGCGGCTGGCGCGGGCGATCGATGTGATCCGCGCCCTGCTGGCCGAACACGGGCACCAGTTCGCAACCGTGAAGCCAGACATTAGAACCATCCCACCCTCTTCGGTGTCGATCAACTTCATCGTCAAGGAAGGCCCCACGGTAAAAGTGGGGAATATCACCTTCACCGGCAACCATGCCCTGCCTTCGCGCGACCTGCGGGCAGCGATGAAAAATCTTCGGCCGATTGGGATTCCGCACTCGATTTTCCTGGAGAACCTGTTCGCCCGCACCTACGACGCCAGCAAACTCGAGGAAGATACGGAGCGGGTTCGTCGCGCCATGCAGGACAAGGGCTATTTCAGAGCTGGGGTCAGCGATCCCATTACCCATATCCGGAATGAAGGCGGCCTCTCGTTCTTTACCTTCCGGCCCCGCCAGGGTAAGCGCATCGACATTCGTATCCCGGTCGACGAGGGGGAGCGCTACCGGCTGGGAGGAATCACCTTCACCGGCAACGCGCATGTGCAGAATGTCAAAGCGCTGCGCGCCCAGTTCCCGACCAAGGACGGAGAGTTTTTCAATGCCACGGCCATCGGCAAAGGTCTGGATAACCTGCGCAAGGCCTATGGTTCGCTGGGCTACATCAACTTCACTGCGGTACCGACGCCGCGCCCCGACGACGCCAAACATCTGATCTATCTGGACATCGATATCGACGAGGGCAAGGCTTTTACCGTTTCGCGCATCGAGTTCCAGGGCAACACCATCACCCGCGATCGGGTCATCCGCCGCGAGCTGCTGATTGAAGAAGGCGCGCCCTACAACAGCAACCTGTGGGAACAAAGCATACTTCGCCTGAACCAATTGGACTACTTCGATCCGCTCAAGGTCGATACCGACTCCGAGATACACCCGGACAACGAGAACGGCACTGTTTCGCTTTTGCTCAAGGTGCACGAAAAGGGCAAGAACTCGATCGGCCTGAATGGCGGCGTCAGCGGCCTTTCCGGCACTTTCCTTGGCCTTAACTACTCCACCAATAATTTTCTGGGCCTGGGCGAAACCTTGAGCCTGCAGGGCAATCTCGGTAACCTGGCGCGCAGTGCGGTCTTCGCCTTTACCGAGCCCTACCTGCGCAATAAACCGATGAGCCTGGGGTTCCAGCTCTTCTCCAGGAAGTCGGACTTTAATTCAGCCCGCAACTATGCCGCCGTAACCGGCCAGTCCGCTAACCTGTCGGCCGCCCAGCAATCGCTCACCCAGAACTACAATCAGTCTTCGACCGGGTTGAATTTCTCCATCAGCTATCCCCTGCGCCACGCGTTCAAGCGGGTTGGATTGACCTACAGTTGGGATAAGTCGACCATCACCACCTTCAGCCAGGCTTCCGCTAACCTCTTCCAGACGCTCGCCTTCCGCAGCGGTCAGATTCAGGGACCCAATGCACTGGAAGGCATTTACACCAGCTCGGTTTCGTTGAGCTACCAGTACAACAAGGTCGGGCCTACCATTTTCAAGGCTCGTTTCGGATCGGATATCTCCGCCGCCTTCCAGCTGGCGGGCCTGTTCGGCAACGTTCGCTATTTCAGCCCGGTGGTGCAGTACAAGCACTACATCGCGGTGAAGGGTCTGCGCCCCAATCCCGAAGGACGCAACGTAGTTGCATTCCGGGTGCAGGGTTCTTACATCCAGGGTTTCAGCGGAGATGTTGCTCCCCCCTTCGCCCGCTTCTATTCCGGCGGCGATAACGAGCTACGGGGCTTTGATGTGCGCGCAGCGACCCCCTATGCCTTCATTCCCGTGCGGCAAAATATCACTCTCACCAACCCCGACGGCACGCCCGTCCCCATCGATCCGACCAACTACACTTTGGGCAACATCATCATTCCGATTCCCATCTACCGCCCGGTCTCGGTAGGCGGCGACATCAAGTTCACATCCAACCTGGAATACCGGATTCCTCTTGGCGGTCCGGTCACTTTTGGCCTGTTCGACGACTTCGACATCACTTCTGTGATTCGCCAGTCGCAGTTACGGCAAAGCGTGGAGGGTGCCGACCAGCTCAACTCGCCTCTATACGGTTGTACCTCCTACTACAACGGCGCTTGCCAGGGCGGTCAATCGATCCAGTTCATCAACGAGATCCGGCCCATCTCCGGCACCAATTTCGTGCCGCGCGATTCTCTCGGCGGGGAAATTGACGTGATTCTGCCCATCGTGAATGCACCCTTCCGTCTCTACTACGCATACAACGTGGCCCGCCTTTTTGAGAATAGGCAGGGTGAAAGCCTGATCACACGCAGCATGTTCCCCGCCGGCGGGGCGGGCGACTTCACTTACAATGAAGCGATTTCGGCTTATGACTCCCTGTTGCATTTCCGGGAGCCGAGAAAGACCTTCCGGCTCAGTGTCAGCACCACGTTCTAAACAAATGTCTTCCTGTGGAACAAGGCCCGTAGGCAGCCGTGGAGCGTTGACGGTCCTTTGGCCCACACCTATAATCACTCCTGGCCCTGTGATTGTCTCGGTCCGTGTCTCTTTTCCGCATTTGCTGCCAGATGCGCTGGCCAGGTGACTGCATTGCAAATGCGCATGCGGGAGACCCGCAAGCGAAGGCCCGCTTTCCGCTGAAAGACGCGGGCGATCTGGATTCAAAGATCAAAAGGAGTTCTGTATTCCGATGAAGCGTTCGTCCACACTTGTTTGCCTGCTCGCGTCCGCCGTTGGCGTGGGTTCCATCGCGTCGACCGGTAGAGCGTTAGCCCAGGCGCAGGCGCCCTCCGCCCCTACGCCCGCCGATTCAACTGCAGGTCTTTCCTCCGCTCCGGTTGTTCCTGCCACTGCCAAAGTAGCCATCATCGCCTTCCAGCAGGCGGTCGCAGCAACCAATGAAGGGCAACGGAACTTCGCTCAACTGCGGACCAAGTTCGAGCCTAAGCAGGCACAATTGAAGGCCCAAAGCGATGAAATCGATTCGCTCAAGAAGCAGTTGCAGGACGCCGGCGCCAACCTGAGTGAACCGGAGCGCGACAGCCGCCTTCGGACCATCGACGAAAAGACAAAATCCCTGCAGCGCTCCGCGGAAGATGCACAAAACGAAGCCAGCAGCGCGATGAACGACATGTATCAGCAACTGGCACAGAAGGTTTACGCGGTCCTGGACACCTATTCCAACCAACAAAAATTCACGCTGGTGCTCGATACCAGCGCCCAGCAGACCCCCGTACTGTGGGCCAACGGATCCTCTGACATTACCAAGGCGGTGGTAGACGCCTACAACGCAAAATCCGGCGTTCCTCCGCAACCCGCAGCCGGCGCCGCCGCTCCCGCTCGCCCGAGCTCAACCGCTCCCGCTCGGACCACACCTCGGCCCAGCACTACCAAGCCCCCGCAGCCCCCGCAGTAGGCCATGACCTACTGCGTCTCCCCCGGGCAGGATTTCCTTGCCCGGGGGAAGGCAATAAGACTATAAGTAAGCGTATCAATCCTGCCCTGGGGATGACCGCGAGAAGCTCGGTTTTCGCCTCGCCATGAGAGCCGAAATGCCTGAGTGACAGGTTCTGCCGTACCTGTGGAAAAAACTGTGGAAAGCGGGGGACGCGTTTTTCCCGAGGAACTTTCAGCCCTCAAACGGACCTGAGAGCGCTCTCGCGGAGTGCCCCTTAAACCTCTTGAAGTCAAATGCTTGTCTTGCATGTACGTGCGGACGCGTCATTTGACGCCACGTCTCGACGCGGCCGCGGAAATTCACAGCTTTCCACAGAACCACGTAAATTATGACCAACGTAACGGTAAATTTCGCTTATTTGCTGGACTCTTCGCCCACTTTGAGCACAGCCAGAAAAGCCTCCTGAGGAATGTCCACTTTTCCGATGCGCTTCATGCGCTTCTTCCCCTCTTTTTGCTTCTCCAGAAGTTTGCGTTTCCGGCTGATGTCTCCCCCGTAGCACTTGGCAAGTACGTTCTTGCGCAATGGGGCAACCGTCTCCCGGGAGACAATTTTGGCTCCGATGGCCGCCTGGATCGCGACCTCAAACATCTGCCGCGGAATCAGCTCGCGCATTTTGGAAACCAGCGCTCGTCCCCGCTCGTAGGCGAAGTCGCGATGCACAATGATCGAGAGCGCATCGACCGGTTCCCCCGAGACCAGGATATCCAGCTTGACCATGGGAGACTCCCACATGCCCGCCAACTGGTAATCCAGCGACGCATATCCGCGCGATACCGATTTCAGACGGTCGTAAAAGTCCAGTACGATTTCGTTGAGCGGCAACTCATAGGTCAGCATGACTCGAGTGGGGGTTACATATTCGAAGTTTTTCTGCCGCCCGCGCTTCTCCTCCACCAGCTTGAGAATGCCACCGACGTACTCTTCACTGGTCAGGATGCTGGCAATGATTACCGGCTCTTCGATCTTCGCGATATCGCTTGGGTCGGGCCAACGGGAAGGGTTCTCCACTTCGATGACCGCCCCGTCGGTGAGGGTAATTCTGTAGCGCACACCGGGAGCGGTGGTAATGAGATCCAGGTTGAACTCGCGCTCCAGGCGCTCCTGAATGATCTCCATGTGCAGCAGTCCAAGAAAACCACAGCGAAATCCAAACCCCAGGGCGACCGAGCTTTCGGGTTCAAAGAAGAAAGAGGAGTCGTTCAGCCGCAGCTTCTCGAGCGCGTCACGCAGCAGCGTGTGCTCGTGCGAGTCCACGGTGTAGAGCCCGGCAAAAACCATCGACTGGATGTCTTTGAAGCCGGGCAGCGGCGCCGCCGCCGGACGTGCGTCCTCAGTAACCGTGTCCCCGATCTTGGTGTCGGCGACATTCTTGATGGTCGCGGAAAAAAAGCCAACCTCGCCGGCTGACAGCTGTTCAATCTCCACCGGCTTCGGGGTCAGGACTCCGACCGCTTCCACATCGAATACCCGGTCATTCGACATGAGCCGTATCCTCGCCCCCTTACGCAAAATGCCATGGATCACGCGGCACAACACGATCACGCCGCGATAGGGATCAAAATGGCAGTCGAAGATCAGGGCCTGCAGCGGGGCTTCCGCGTCTCCCGAAGGCGGAGGCAAGCGGCGCACGATGGCTTCCAGCACGTCGGGAACGCCGAGGCCCGTTTTGGCACTCACCGGGAGCGCATCGGTGGCGTCCAATCCTACAGTGGACTCGATCATTTCCTGGGTGCGCAACACATCTGCGCTGGGCAAATCGATCTTGTTGATCACCGGGATCATGTCCAGGCCGTTATTGATCGCCAGGTGAGCATTGGCCAGGGTTTGGGCCTCCACGCCCTGCGACGCGTCAACCACCAGCAGAGCGCCCTCACAGCAGGCCAGGGAGCGGGAGACCTCGTAGGAAAAATCGACATGCCCGGGCGTATCCAATAGATTTAACTGGTACATTTCGCCATCGTGGGCAAGGTAGTTCATGCGCACCGCATGGGCCTTAATGGTGATGCCGCGTTCCCGTTCAAGGTCCATGGCATCCAGCACCTGGGCCTGCATCTCACGCGCCGTCAGGGAGCCGGTCAGCTCCAGCAACCGGTCGGAGAGGGTGGATTTGCCGTGGTCAATGTGGGCGATGATGGCGAAATTGCGGATGTGCTTACTATCCATGAAGGGATGCCGATCGGCGGGTGGCGACTCAGTTGACGAACGAGAGGAAGGTCTCTCCCCCGATCTTATCATTCACAATGAAGGGCTCAGGGCAATACAATCAAGGTCAACACCATGTTGTCAGGCCGCGAAAGGATTGAATAGTGGAGGGTTGAATATCGCTCCCAGAGTGCTCCTTCTCGTGCTTGCCGCGGCCCCGCTGCTGCTTACCGGATGTGTCCCTGAAGACGGGGTGGCCAAGGGACCGGCAAAATCGCCCCAGGCTACGGCTCCCGCCCTCAAGCCCTCCGAACCGTCTTCCTCCCAGGCCAACGCGTCTGCAGCTCCCGCCGTCTCGCCCGCCAGCCCCCAGGTGCAGGCCCTGATCGACGCAGTCGAAGTGGCTTATCAGAGCGGTATTACTAACTATCACGCGGGCAAACTGCAGACTGCCAAGGCGGACTTCGATCGCGCCGTCGATCTGATGCTGAACAGCAATTTCGACCTGAAGACCCAACCTCAGCTGCGCGACGAGTTCGACCGCGTGGTCGATGCCGTCAATACGCTGGAGATGGAGGCGCTCAAGCAGGGAAATGGATTCGCGCCCAAGATTGAACCGGCTCCGGTGGATATTGCCAACGATGTCACTTTCCCCGTGGACCCGACGGTCAAGGCGCAGGCGATTGCAGAACTCAAGACCACACAGTCCGATCTGCCGCTGGTGATCAACGATCCTGTGGCCGGTTTCATCAGCTATTTTTCTTCCAAGGGGCGAGGCACGCTCATGCGTTCGCTCGAGCGCGCGGGCCGGTATCATGCCATGATCGCGGCGGTGCTGGCAGAGGAGAAAGTTCCCCAGGATCTGATTTACCAGGCAGTGGCCGAATCCGGCTTTCAGCCGCAGATCGTGAATGGCCGCTCGGGCGCCGGCGGCATGTGGCAGTTCATGCCCTACGGCGTCTATGGTCTCAGCCGCAATGGCTGGTACGACGAGCGCTTCGATCCGGAAAAATCAACCCACGCCTATGCTCGCTACATGAAGGTGCTGTACGCCCAGTTGGGCGATTGGTATCTGGCCATGGCGGCCTACGACTGGGGTCCTGGCAACATTCAGAAGGCCGTAGAGCGCACGGGCTACGCCGACTTCTGGGAGCTGTACCGGCGCAACGCGCTGCCCCAGGAAACCAAGAATTACGTTCCCATCATCATTGCGGCCGCGATCATGGCTAAAAATCCTGAGCAGTACGGACTGCAGTCGCTCGCGCCCGATCCGCCGCTGGTCACCGACACCGTCACCACCAACAACAGTGTGGACCTGCGCCTGGTCTCCGACCTGGTCGGAGCGCCGGTTCAGGAAATCGCAGACCTCAATCCCAGCCTGCTGCGGATGAGCACTCCCGCCGACGCTCCCTTTGAGCTGCATCTTCCCGCGGGCACCAAAGATCTGTTTGAGAAGCGCATCGCCGAAATTCCCGCGGATAAGCGGAATCAATGGCGGTTTCACAAAGTGGTGGCCGGAGAGACCCTCGAAACGGTGGCTCGCGACTACCATGTCAGCGCGTCGGAGATCGTCTTTGTCAACCAGCTGGAGCCTGGCGACGATCTCTCCTCCACCGATTCGCTCATCATTCCGGTTCCCCCTGCGCCTTCCAGCAAATTCCGGCTCACGCTTTACAAGGTCGAACACGGCGACACGCTGGTCACGGTGGCCGATCGCTTCAACATCACCGTGCAACAGCTTCGCCGCTGGAATCATATAACCGCGGCTCGATTGGAACCGGGCCGTCGTCTCTATGTGGCCGAACCGGCCCATCTCACCAGCAAACCCAGCAAGCATCGGCCAAGCGCGGCTTCCAAGCACAAACCACCGGCGCGCACAGCGTCCGGCACGCATGCCAGCGCGAAGAACGGAAAAGAAACTTAATTCACACTTGCGTTCGTTGGCATCCCGTTGCATGCTGTTGCTATAATCCGCGCCGCAGGCAAGTATTATGGAAAGCGGTTCTCTGCGATCCGAATCCGTAGCAAACAAAGCCTTGGAGGCATAAGAATGCAGGACGAATTCAAGCTGTACGCACACGCTGACAATGAGTTTGAAGCCGAGGCGGACGAGTACCCGGATGAGATTGAAGACGGCTTCGATGATGATGACGAAGAGGAAGAAGAAGTAAGCATCATCGTCTCCTCCACTCCTATCGGTTCCGAGGTGCTCGCTCCACCCGTGAGCGTGCCGCCCGCACAGCCACCCGCGAAAGCCCCGGCCAAAAAGGCTGCGGCGAAGAAGACCGTTGCTCCCCCTCCAGCCAAAAAGGCCGTAGCGGCGAAGACTCCGGCCAAAGCTCCGGCCAAAAAGGCCGCCACAAAATCTGCCGCAAAGAAGAGCAGCAAAGGCGCAAAAAGCGGCAGTAAGGCTGCGAAAGCGGTCGGCAACAAGAAAAGCGCCAGTAGCAAAAAATCTACCATCAAACGAGGTATTCCTTTGGCAGTTAAGAAAGCAGCAAAGAAGGCTCCAGCTAAGAAGGCAGCAAAGAAATCGTCGGCCAAGAAGGCAGCTAAGAAGGCTCCGGCGAAGAAGGCAGCTAAAAAGAAGTCAGTTAAGAAGAAGTAGTTCTTAACAAAAACAGGCAAGCAAAAGAGCCCGGCAGGCAGCCGGGCTTTTTTGCGTCTAGAGGTTTTTTGGGGTTGAAAAACAATCTCTGGCTACTTCTTCTCGTACCCGTTCAGCGCTGCCAGAACCTGCGCGCTGTGCTCCTGGGGTTTGACGCCGGTCCACACCTGGGCGATCTTGCCCTGGGGATCGATCAGAAACGTGTTGCGCTTGGCGATCTTGACGCCCATGTAGTCGCCCATCGATCCATACTGCACCACAACCTTCTTATCCTGGTCGCTCAGCAGCTTGAAGCTCAGCCCTTCCTTGGCACAAAATTCCTTGTGGCTGCCGGTCGAGTCGACACTTACGCCCACCACCACGGCATCCAGTTTTTGATACTTGTCCATGTCCTGCTGAAAATTGTGGGCTTCAATAGTGCAGCCGGTCGTCATGTCCTTGGGATAGAAGTAGAGCACCACCCACTTGCCCCGGAAACTGTCGAGGCTGATGTCGGAACCATCCTGCGATGGCAAGGTAAAGTTGGGGGCCATCTGACCGGCTTGCGGCATGGCCGTATCATCCGCTTTTCCGCGGATACTCAAGGCGGCGCCGGCGAGCAGAACCACCAGGACTGCAACGAATGCGACTTTCGATGTTTGCATGCGGATCTCCCCACTCGATTAGACCGCGTTTCGTCTTTCCCTGTCTAGCTCACACGGCGATGATCGCGATGCCGGCAGCGCCGGCCAGCTGCTGAACTTTGTCCTGGTCAAAAATCAGGGTGCGGCCGGCTTCGATCAAAAGGCAAGTTGCCCCCGCCAGGCGCATGGCCTCGATGGTATCGGAGCCAATGACCGGCACATCGAAACGCATATCCTGATTTGGCTTGGCCACCTTGACCACACTCAACCGCCTTTGCAGCGTAGAAGCCTCACCCTCGGCCTCCAGAGTGCGCAGGATGGCTCCGGCGCGCGCGATGGTGGCATCGGTACCCTCCATCGCCTCGACCGCCACACAGGCCTGCCCAGCGACCACCACGGTCTGGCCAATGTCAAAGCCGGCGAGAGCCGAGGCTACTTCGCGTCCGTAAGCCAGATCCTGCTGCTCCTCCGCCGTGGGCGCGCGGGCCGTCAACACTCCTGGCGGCGCCAACAGCGGCTCCAGGTAGGCGGTGGACGAGATCAGCTCAATCCCTTCATCGCTCAGAACCTTGGCCACAGCGCCCAGCAGCATGTCTGTGTTCCGGGTGCGCAGATTCAACAGCAGCTTGGCCAGCCGCCAGTCAGGGCGAATGCTGGAAAAGATCTGCTTGTGCTTCACCTGGCCGGCCATCACGGCCCGGGTTACGCCTTCCTGGCGGAAGGTCTCGATCAATCGCGACAGCTCCCCCAGGGAGAGCCAATGCACCCTGATGCCTGGGTCAGCCGCGGCCCGTGCATCCATCTCCGCTTCGGTTTCTTCTTTGATGGCGGCGACCACCACCTCAACACCATGAGCGCGCGCGGCATCGAGCAGCAGAAACGGAAATCGCCCATTGCCGGCAATCAGACCCAGCCTGGTGATCGCTTCTTGATTCACGCCGCTCCTATTTGATTACGCCCCGCTGGGACCGCTCGATAAACGCGACCAGGTACGTCACGCAGGGGTCCAGCTCGGCCTCGCCGCGCAAACGCTCCAGTGCCTGCGAGGTGTTCAGCCTGGCTGCCAGCAGGACCCGGTAAGCATGGTGCAGGGCGCGCAACTGCTGTTCGCTGAAGCCGGAACGCTCCAGCCCGATGCGATTGAGGCTGTAAGCATGGGTCTCGCGTTTGGCCGAGGTCAGAGAGAAGGGCAGAACATCCTGGGTGATGGTGGTGCCCCCGCCCACGTAAGCATGCTTTCCGATCGTGCAGTACTGGTGCACGGGGCAGAGCGCGCCCACACTGGCGTGGTCCTCCACCGTGACGTGGCCGGCCAGGGTGGCGCCATTGGCCAGAATGCAGTGGTTCCCGATGGTGCTGTCGTGGCCAATATGGGTGTACGCCATGATCAGGCAGTGGCTGCCCACCCGGGTGGTGCCGCCGCCGCCCTTGGTACCCCGGGAGATGGTCACGCATTCGCGGATGGTGTTGTCGTCGCCGATTTCCAGTGCGGTCGCCTCACCGCGGTACTTGAGATCCTGGGGCGCGACCCCCAGGCAGGCAAAGGAGTAGACGCGATTCCGGGCGCCCAGGCGAGTCTTGCCGTCGAGAACCACATGGGAAACCAGTTCGCAGTCCTCACCCAGGTCGACATCAGGACCTATGGTGCAATAGGGGCCCACGTTACAGGATTCAGGAATAGAAGCCGTAGCAGCCACAATGGCTGTTGGGTGAATGCTCACTCGTGACTCACCGTCTCCAGGGAAGGATCCTCCGCAGCCGGAGCAACCGGTCCATCCGGTCTGTCATTGCCAATGCGGGATGGCCGGGGCACGACCGCGCACAGGATAGTGGCTTCACACACCAGCTTGCCTTCTACGTAGACCTTGCCCTCAAGCCGCGCGGCTAGGGGCCTCCAGTTCAACACATCCACTTCGATGCGCAGCTGATCGCCAGGCGTCACCGGTCTGCGAAAGCGAGCCCGGTCGATACCGGAGAAGACCAACAGCTTGTTTTCATGATCCGGAACCTCGGGGAGCAGCAGCACCCCACCTGCCTGGGCGATTGCTTCCACCATCAGCACTCCGGGCATGATGGCGTAGTCAGGAAAATGGCCCTGGAAAAATGGCTCGTTGATGGTCACGTTCTTGATTGCCACGATGCGCTTTTTGGGGCTGCTTTCGAGGACGCGGTCAATCAGGAGAAAGGGATAACGGTGGGGCAGAATCGCCATGATCTGGCGTATATCCAGCCCGCGCGCCGGCTCCTGCCTGGGGTTCTCTTCTTCCATGGTCGCAGGGCAGATTATAGAGCATCCATGTGGCTATTTCTTGATCTTGGACGCCGCCACGTCGGGATTGAACATGTCGGGCGCCAGCGGAACATCGTAGGCTGCGTGGGTGAGGAACCGCTGATTCGTCATGTCGTCATTGTGATACCGGGTCAGGGTATAGGCGGTGGGCAGCCCCTCCACCGGCTGGTAGTTGTCATAGGTTTCCGCGTCTGTATTCTTGTCTTTGTAAACCGGATCGCGCCACTGATAGATCCGGCGCAAGGGCAGATGGGTCTCCGCATCCGTCTGGATGGTGATGCTGTCATTGTCTGCATTGATGAGCGTCGTTTGGTCGGCCAGGTGGCGCTCCACCAGCCTTTGCCCGTCATAAATGAGCACTGTCCTGGGATCGTTGAGCCACACGTGGATCGCGGTCCAAATCGAGTGAGCGCGACGCCGGAGCAGTTCCTGGACCTGTTCCTTGGGTAGCTCCTTCTTGCCCTTGTAGGTGACCTCCCAGGCCTGATCTCCCGAAATGATCTCAAACACGTCCCGTTTCTTGCCCAGCTCGATACGCGTCTGGTCGGGAAATTTCTGGATTTCGTAGAATTCTGAGGTCGCGCCGGTGGGCTTGCCCTGGTAGAAGCCGGAGGTGCGGCCCTGCTGCATGGAGCTGACGAGCGTGAGCCATCTCTGGCCGCCCAGGGCGGCAACCATGGCGTCCAGGGTCGCCTTGGCCTTCTTCTGGTTCGCCGCGCCGTCTTCGTTTTGTGCTCCGACCGGGTGCAGCGAAGCCACGATGACCAACAGGCAGACGAGCCGCCGAGCCCCTGATTTCATCCGTCTCATCGTAATTGATTGTACAAACCGTTTTTGCCCGCGATGAAGAGACCTGCGGTTTTATCCCTCTCCGCAGGTGCCGTGGGTGCCTGAGTCCCAAAGCAGACATGCACGGGTACCGTACAGGTCTGCTACCGGGACGCCGCCTTCGCGGCCAACAACTTCTTTCGGTCCTTCACCAGCTTTCGCTGCGCCGCCGGCGGCATTGCCAGCACATTTCTGGTCTTCCGGGGCAGTTTGTCATAGATCAGGCGGCGCCCAAATTCGAGCAGTTCTTCCAGTTCGCTGCTGCGGAAGACCCCCCAATGCCTGATTGCCACCCAATGCGCCCGCGCCAGATAAGGGGCAGGAAACACACCTTCGGTTTCCAGCAACTCAGCATATCGTTCCGGCCCGGCGGCAAAAGAGAGTACCGCCCTCTGGTCATCGTCAAGGTTCATCAAGGCAAACATCTTGCCGCCAATCGCCTTGTCCCCCACCCAGAAGACCAGGTTTGCACCCCATTGCATGGTTTCGACCACGTGGGGCAAGCGCAGCAGGTATTCCCGTAGACGTTCCGCATCCATCGTCTGGACCTCAGTGCTTCATGGCCCCCAGCGCCTGGCAAAGGCGCTCGATCTCCCATTCCGTGTTGTAGTAATGCACCGAGGCCCTCACCAGCTCATCCAGATTCCGCCGCTCCATGTCGATGAGGGTGGCAGACCGCTCACTAATGCGCACCGCGATGCCGTTGGTCTGCAGCCAATGCATCACCTCTCCGGCCGAATGCCCCTCGCAGGTAAAGGTCACGATGCCGCAGCCAACCCGGCCCAGGTCTCGCACCGTCACGCCTTCGACCTCGGCCAGCCGCCTCCCGCAACAGGGCGGCCAAACCCTGAACCCGGCGCTCGATCTTTTCGAGACCCAACGCCAACGCGTATTCGATGGCTACGCCGAACCCCAGCCGGATGGCCGCTGCCGATTCCCAGGTCTCAAATTTTCTTGCATCGCTGCGAACCTCAAACTTGTCTCGCGAGACCCAGGTGGCTGCGTGCAGGTCCAGCAGGGGCGGCTCCATCTGCTCCAGCATTCCACTGCGCACGTAGAGAAACCCGGTACCGCGCGGGCCCCTGAGGTATTTGCGCCCGGTCGCGCACAGCATATCGCACCCCAGGGCATTGACGTCCAGATGCATCTGCCCCGCCGACTGAGTGGCATCCAGCAGGAATGGAATGCCGGCTCGCCGGGCCAGTTCACCCACCCGCGCAGCGGGCTGCACCAGGCCGCCATTGGTGGGCACGTGGGTGAGCGCGATCAACTTGACCCGCTCGTCGAGCAGCCTGCGCAGAGCTTCCAGGTCAACCTCTCCCGCCTGGTCGCTTTCCACCACGCAGATTTCCGCCCCGGTACGCTGCGCTACCTGCAGAAATGCGATGTAGTTGCTGGCGTATTCATTGGCCGAGGTCACGATGCGATCGCCGGCGGCGAAGTGCAGCGAGTAAAAGGCCATTTCCCAGGCCCGGGTCGCGTTCTCCTGCAGGGCGATTTCTTCCGGAGCGCAGTGCAACAGCCGCGCCACGCTGCCGTATAGCCCCTCGAGTTCAGGGGCCACGCGGTCGGCCGCCTCGTAGCCACCTACCTGTTCTTCCAGGCGAAGATGCTCGATCACCCGCGCGACCACGGCTCGCGGCTGCAGGCTCGCGCCGGCATTATTGAAGAAGACCGAGTGCTCGCAGCCTGCAGTCTCGGCCCGCAACCGCGCGATGTCCCAGTCGTCTTGCATGGCGCCCCTCTCCCATTTTGCATGAAACCTTATACTGCTGAAGACATGGACTTTTTGCCCGTTGATGAGCAGTTGGACTACTTGCAGAAGGGCGCGGCGGAAATCATCCGCGTCTCCGATTTGCGTGAGCGTCTGGAGGGCTCCCGGAAAACCGGCCAGCCTCTTCGCGTCAAGGCGGGATTTGACCCCACCGCCCCCGATTTGCACCTGGGCCACACCGTGCTGATGCGCAAGCTTAAGCACTTCCAGGATCTCGGCCACCAGGTCATCTTTCTCATCGGAGACTTCACCTCGCTGATCGGTGATCCTACGGGACGCTCGGAGACTCGTAAGCCGCTCACCAGCGAGGAAATCACGCAGAACGCAAAAACCTACACCGACCAGGTTTTCAGGATCCTCGACCGGGAAAAGACCGAGGTTCGCTTCAACTCGGAATGGCTATCGACCCTGGGATTCGAAGGCATTATCCGCCTGGCTGCACGATTTACTGTCTCGCAAATGCTGGAGCGCGAGGAATTCCATCGCCGGTTCAACAACGAACAGCCGATCTTTCTGCATGAGATGCTCTATCCGTTGTCGCAGGGCTACGACTCCGTGGCACTGCGCGCGGATGTGGAACTCGGCGGCACCGACCAGAAGTTCAACCTGCTGATTGGGCGGGAACTGCAGCGGCACTACAACCAACCATCCCAGATCGTCTTGATGACGCCGATTATTGAGGGTCTGGATGGAGTGCAGAAGATGTCGAAGTCTCTGGGCAACGCCATTGGCATTCACGAGCCGGCCCAGGAGATGTATGGCAAGCTGATGTCCGTCTCCGACGAGCTGATGTGGCGGTACTGGATTTTCCTGACTGACCTGCGGCAGAGCGAGATTGAACGGATGCAAAGCCGACGTGGCCAGCGGCGCCCTGCACCCCATGGAGGCCAAGAAGAGGCTGGCGCGCACCATCGTCGCCGGCTTTCATTCCGAGGCCGCCGCCCGCAAAGCCGACGAGGACTGGGCCATGCAGTTCCAACAGCGAAACGTCGAAGCGGTCGCGGAAGAAGTCGCGGTGGACTTGCGCCAGGTCGCGGTTGCCGCATCCCTGGAGCTTGCGCTGAACGATCAGAATCGTCCCATCGACATTCATGTGGCCAAGTTGTTGGTGGCCCTGGGTCTGAAGACTTCGCGCACGGAAGCAGAGAGGCAGGTGACCGCCGGAGTGAACATCGACGGCGTGACCTCGTCAGAAAAGCTGATCCACGTGGAAAAGCGGCCTGCGCGTATCGCCATCCGCGTCGGCAAGCAGGCCAGGATCGCGGTGATCTGACTGCTGTCACCCGAGGGCCGCTCAGCGCTACTTGCTCAGCACAAGATCCGTTGCCATGCTGAACACGCCCGAGCCGCAAGCGGAATAGCTTGCATATTCCCGCAGCATGGCGCTCAACCGCGCAAGCCGACGCTCAGGAAGCGCGTAGCGGAAACGGGCAAAGCGCAAATGCGCCTGGTAGCAGGAATAAAGCGCCTCGCCCTGCGGGCTCAAAGATTGCTGAGACAATCTGCTGCAAATTTCTTCCAGCAGGCCTATCTGCCTGGAAAGCTCGCTCCAGTGCTTCTGATTCCTTTCCTGAAAGCTCGGGGCTGGACTCAGACCAACTTGCTGCGACGCATGCTTGCGGTAGCGAATCAGCGGCTGAGTCGATCGGCCTCACCTCCGCCACCGCGGCCGCGATGGCAACGATCCACTCGTCGTGGAGCCACCCCGAGCCGATGGGCAGACAGTTCTCGCGTAAGCGGCTGCGAAACATGACGGTCGCTCCGGTCACAAACCGATTCTTGGCCAGAACAGTATAGTCTCCTGCAAACAGTTGCTCTTTTCGTTCGCCGACGAAGCCAAAGTTCGTCCACAGTCGCATTCCCGTCAACTGATCCTGATCATCAATGATGTCCGCGTCGGAAAAGACAAATCCCACTTCGGGATGCGCTGTGAATTCCTGCAGTGAGCGCTCAAGACGGGTGGGATACCAGATGTCATCCTGGTCGCACAGCGCAATCAAATCCCCCTGGCAAAGCCGAATCGCGCGCTCGAAATTGGCGACAAAACCAAGGTTGTGTTCGTTGCGGGTAATCCTCACCGGAAACGCAGCCGATGCTGCAAAGTCGTGCAGCATCTCGATAGTGCCGTCAGTGGAGCAATCGTCGCAAACAACCAACTCATCCGGCGACCTGGTTTGCTGCTGAATACTGGTCAATTGGCGGCTCAGAAATCGCTCACCGTTATACGTGCAAAGAGCGACCGAGATCTTCTCTTGGGAATGGCTCATGGCACAACACCCGGGCCCTCAGCTTGCAAAATAACTCGTTAAGGAAGGACATACCCAAGAAGCTCCTCGGCCGACCTGGCCTTCACATCTCGGATCGGTGCTGACGAAATGATCATGGCCAGTACTACAGCGATACAGCGCGACCAGGTTAAGACCCGCGACTGGCCGCGAGTAGCCGTAGCCATTCGTGCCCAGGATACGAGCGCCTTCGCAGAGACCATCAAGGGAGACAAAATAATCCATGGAGCCGTTCTTGCAGCCATAAAACGGAACGGTCGCACCCTGTTGCGGACTTTGGTAAAGATGTCCCAGCGTGGATTGCAACGAAAAGTTGCCCTTAGGATCGACCCACCCCGTCGTCACCTCGTGCACGGTCTGGTTGAAATATCGATTGAGCGCGGTTAATGGACGACCCGGTGTCCAGGTAGCCAAAGCAGATGTTCCAGTTGGAAATATCCCCGGAATTTCCGGCGGCCTCGGGAGATGCATTCCAGGGCGGTGGAGGATTCGATATCGAGGTGTACATCTGGATCGCGGGACCAGAGATCAAGTTGCCATACATGTCACGCACCAGCCCAGGGAGGAAATTGGCTTCGTAGCCATTGAGGTTGGTGTCGACGATTGACAGGAGCTCCCAGGGGGTGGCTCCGGTTAAAAGCGATGCGTCGCAGATGCGAAATAACTCTACGCCCCAGGAGCCCCGCTCCATCACCCCGCCTGTGGTCGAAGGATCGCGGGTAGGAGTATTAAAACCGGCGTACCAATAACCTGTGCCGGCGTCATAGGCGATGTCACCCCAAGTCTGGTTGCCGGCATCGAGGCCATTGGTGGTGAGCGTGCCTACGGTGACAAAGTGCACTCCATCGCTGGACTTCGCTTCCACATGGCGGGGATACAAGCTGTCGTCTTCGTAGAAGAGCAGGATCGCTCCCTGGTGGTCGCTGTTGTAGGCCGCTGGCTGGCCCACTCCGTAGCCCTTCGATGTTTCCGGGGAGATGACCGGGTAGGGGAATTTCTTCCAGGACATCCCGTCGTTGGAGAAGGCAACGCCGATGTAGTTGTTGCTTTCCGGGTCGGAGCCGAGACCGACGTAATACATGGCATAGGTAAAGCTCTCGCCAGTGTTCAGTGGATTGGCGAAAAAGCCCCCCACGACCTTTGGATTGCAGGTGAAAACGGAATCCCATGCGCCCGGGGTTTCGCCCAGCACGGTCATCGGACCATTCTTGACGCCCGTCGACATATTCATCGATTGATACTGGATGGTGTCGGAAAAGTATGTGGTTCCAGGTGGATTGTAGGCCCCTCCACACCACCAGGATTGCTGCAGACTGCCGGATTGGATGACGGACGGAGAATAATCATAGATCCCGGCTCTTCCGGCGATGGAGCCTGCCGGCAGAGGAGCCAGGCTGAAGCCGCAACCGGCCACGCCGAATCCAACTCCCATCGCGAGCATTGTTCCCATCAATACGCGCATGTGACCCATGATTTTGACTGCTGAGACCTGCCGTGGGGCCGCGCGAAGGCCCAGTTCCCGGATAGCTTCCACCAGGCAAGATCTGTAGCGAATCGTTGTGCGGTCATTATGCCTATCACCGAGGCCGGTTCTCAAGAACTGTTTAGCTCGATCGTGAAACCGGACTCACGGCGTAGAGATCTGCGACCGGACTGGGTCCAGCACCTCGCCCCGTGCCCCCTTGGTGAAGCCGTGAATGGCTACATACGAGTGGGCGATCACATAACAGAAACTAGAGGCAAAATTGAACAGGACCGCGCTCTTTGTGTTTCGAACCCCAAAGATCACGAGATAGCCAATTTGCACCACGGCCAACAAGCTAATTTCCGCGATCGATCCCCTCCAGAAAAGCCATTTCCTGGATCGATTCATGATCCATATCAACCCGGCTACGTAGTTAATGCAGGCGGTAAGTACGACCCAGCCGATCAGACCCCTCAGTTGCTCGTACTTGGGGCCAATCACCCACAGGAAAATTTCCGGAAAAGCGAAAGTAAACAGAACCAGCATCGCCCCGCCCAGGCAGGCGGCGGCGATAAGCCGGAAATATGTAAACAACAGTCGCGGCCTTGGCAGTCGCGCCACATAGGGCTCCACGATGACAACGTTGAAAGTCATGAGTAGATAGAAGATTTGTCCCAGGCGACCCAGCGCCGCTACTTGAGCGATGTTGACCGTACTGCCGAAAATGCTAATAAGAAACAGCGCGATTTGGCCATGGAACGCCCCAGTAGGATTGCCGGCAAGGCCGGCAGAATATACTGGATGATCTGCCTTGCGAATAGCCGGATCGTCTTGTTCCGGCCACTCGATCGCGGTTCCGCCTTTCCTTTTGAGCAAATATCCGTTGAGGGTGGCGTTCAGAGCGCTGAAACCGGCTGCGGTCACCGAATTGAGTGAGCTTATGGCATTAAGGAATACGTAGACCAAAAGCCGGCAAGCGCCGGAGACTGTTTGCAGAACGTAGAAATCGCGCAGGCGCCTGTAGAGGAACAGCGGTACCGAGTAGTAAGAAGCTGCGCTGCTGGAATAGAGCGCGAGTAATACTGAGGCAAGTAAGCCAAGTTGGATGGGCCAACCCCACCTCTGCTTATGGGTGATTACGAGAAAGATCACCGCGACGACCGGAGAGAAAATCAAGAATGAACGGTCTCTGAGAGATTTTGCTCCTCGTACGTACTTGCCAACCAAGTGCGCGATCGGCGGTGCGCTCGCCTACCAAAGGAATGATCGTGCTGGCGAATCCCAGGTCCATCAGGATGGAGGCGGTAGCCTGGAAACCAAGAGCGAGACCGAACTGGGCATAGGCGGTTACGCTGAGAGAGCGGACGAGAAACAATCCGATGAGCAGGCTGACTGCTTGCAACGCTGCCTGGCCGAGGAAGAAGCTCGTGAGTAAGGTGAGCAGTTTGCGGATCCGGCTGCCCGGTCGATTGATTTGCGCTATATGCAC
>CAWCKO010000016.1:0-69701 GCA_963796145.1 uncultured Acidobacteriaceae bacterium
TTGCAACCGGTTGGTGACCCAAAGAATTCAGCTCCATGGCTCGCTCCCAACGTCCCTCGCGCTAATCCACACGGCATGTTCTAAGCCTTCTAAGGAGAACGTATCACCTACTCAATCGTTGGTTCCGGAGCAATTGGTAGCGCCCTGGCCGGCCATTTCGCAAGCAAGGGTATTGAGGTTTCACTGGCCAACAATCGCGGTCCTGGTTCACTGACGGATATCGTTGGCAAGCTGGGCTCGAAGGTGAAGAAGCGGCCACCGTCGAGGAATCCATCCTGGCAGACGTCGTGATCCTCGCGGTTCCGTTTCCGGCGGTACCTGATGCAGTCAGCTCAATATCCGACTGGGGAGGCCGCATCGTCATAGATGCTACGAACGCTATCGATCTCCCAGCTTTTACTCCAACGAACCTGGGTGGGCGGTATCCAGCGAGATCGTGGCCGAGGCTGTTTTCGGCGCGCGTGTAGTGAAGGCGTTCAATACCTTGGCGGCAGCGGCCCTAGCGAGCAATCCCGCCGAGGCCGGCGGACGGCGTGTCATCTTCATGCCCTCCGACGATGCTGATGCGATCGCTACGGTCAGCGCCCTATGCGAGCGACTGGGCTTCTATCCCATCAATCTCGGACGGATATCTGAGAGCGGTCGTCTCCAGCAGTTTGGCGGACCTTTCTCTGCGAAAAATCTAGTCCGGATTGACTAACTCAAAGAGTCGGGCGATACGTAACCGCAAAGATTAGGAGATACAAGATGTCTGTGAAGGGAAAGATGAGTCGAAGCAGCTTTGGGCAAGTGATGCCGGTTCACGCCGATCCCTGCGGCTTCACGAATGCGTCGTTCAGAGCAGTGAATCAAGTGACATTCAGCTACCGGACGAACACCGATGCTGCAGCGGCGCTGCTGCCCACCGAATTGGAGATCGATGAGAACCCCAAGATATCCGTGATGTTCTGTCATACGGGTTCAGCAGCGTCGGTCCCTTTCGGGGAGTACATTCACATAATTCACGCGCGCTTCCGGGGCGAGGACGTCGGCTTCGTTCCGCACATCTTCATCTCGAACGAACGGGGGATGCTCGCTGGACGGGGAAGAGAAGGCTATCCGAAGCTGCTTGGGGACATTGAATTCGACATGAATCAGCCGAACGTGTACGGACTGATCGCGGCCCCGGCTTTCCCGCCCCGCCGGTTTCGTGCTGGCGCAAGGGCTCTTTCGCCCAAGTGAACTCTTGGGCGAGATCACTGAGGAAAAGCTCACAGTGATTAAGACTCTCGGGCTGAGGGTGGTCGGGTCGGCTGTGCATGGAGGACCGTTGTCGGTATGCGAGTTCGTACCGTCGGCGCTGGAGTTCATCGGCGGTGAGATCTGGTCCGGAGAAGGCTCGTTGCTATTTACAGGCACTTCGGAGTTCAGCGCCTTGCACCGATTGCCTATTGTTGGAAGCGTGGAAGCCACCGCCTTCTACAACTCGTCGTTCCGGCTACGTCGTCCCACAGAAACCTATCCGTTTAGCGCTTGAGGAACATGCCCGTCCTGGGACGAAGGAGGTAGCCACCTGTCTACTTCGCACCCGGTCAGCGGACAGGCAAATATCGCAATGGACTCGACCATCTAGTTGAAGATGCGACGGGGCGATCCAGCCTATCCTACGAGGATTTCGCTGTCGCCATGATCGACGGGGTGGAGCAGAGAAGGTTGATTAACAAGCGATTCACTGTGGACTATTGAAGGAGAACAGCATGTCGTCATCGATAGAAGAGAACAAGACACTCATACGCCGCTTTTTCAACGCCATTGAGAGTGGCGACCTCCAGGTCCTGGACGAGATCGTCGCGGAAGACTACGACGATCATCTGGCTGGGCAGACTCCAGGACGAGAGACCGTCAAGAAGTACTTCGCCGGACTTTGCTCTGCGTTTTCAGATCTGTCGCTGCCGATTTCGGCGATTGTGGCTGAGGCAAATGGCGTCGCTGTCCTCAATTCCGTTCGAGGTACGCACAAGGGCGATTTCTTTGGCCTCAAGGCCACTGGCAGAAGCATCGACGCGATGGCTTTTCAACTCTACCGCATTGAAAACGGACAACTGGCGGAGCACTGGGAAGTCGCGGACTATGCGCTGCTCATGCGGCAGCTTCAAGGTTGATTGCGTGTTGACGCACAAGGGGGTTGCTTGAGAGTAGCTTCCCTTGCCGGGCGAAGCGTTTTGCATTGAGCAAAGCCCGAATGAAGGATGCTGCCCGCTATTACAAAGAGATCATCAGTTGCGTCGCGATCGCTGGGGACACTCAAGATGGTCGTTCTTGGCTGTGCAGGTCTGAGCGTTCTCCTGCCGCTTTCCAGTCGTATCTTTGCGCAGTCAACATGCCCCAACAGTCCGCCGCCCTATGGACTGCTGCGGCAGGACGAAGACTACCGGTATCTCAGCAATCCAACGTGCCGGCACGACAATTGGGATCGCCTCAAGTACGTGCCCCTCGGAGCAAATGAGGATCGGTATTTCACCTTTGGCGGCGAGATTCGAGAATGGTACGAGGGCTTCCGCAATGCGAGCTGGGGTTTCGGAGCTCAAGACGATGACGGCTATCTTTTGCAGCGCCTGTCAACATACGCCGATATTCATGCGGCACCTCGCCTTAGGTTTTTCGCGCAACTCACTAGTGCTATCGAAGCGGGACGGAGTGGCGGCCCGAGACCGGTGACCGATGAGTCAAACCTATTTTTTGAAGAGGGGTTCGCCGACATTGGCATCTCGAAGACAAGCGATGAGTCGGTGGTGTTGCGCCTTGGACGGCAGGAGTTCGAGTTTGGTTCCGGACGCTTTGTTGACGTCAGAGAGGGGCCCAATGTCCGCCAGGCATTCGATGGTGTGTCGGCTAAATGGAAGACATCTGCATGGACCGTCGATGGGCTCGCTGCAAAGCCCGTACTGAACGGCAACGGCGTTCTTGATGCACCTCCAAATCACGCCTCTACCTTTTGGGGTGTATATGCTGTTCATCCTCTGCCTGAAATCAAGGGCGGAAACATCGATCTTTACTATCTGGGGCTCGCTCGGAAAAATACGCCGTTCGAAAAGGGTTCCCAGAGCGAGTTGCGCCATACGGTGGGCGGAAGGTTCTGGGGCGGGCGAAACGGCTGGAGCTATAACAGCGAAACCATGTTCCAATGGGGGGGCGTTTGGCCCCAATGGCATACGAGCCTGGGCCACCACTCACGACACCGCATACACCTTTCGCTCAGCTATGATCCACCCGCAGATTGGCGCCACGGCGGGCATAGCCAGCGGCAACCGCGGAGGTTCTGCGTCGCCGTTGGGAACGTTCAATCCGCTGTTCCCCACGGGCTTCTATTTTGGTCAGGGCGGCATCAGTTTACTCGGCCCATTGAATCTCTTCGAAACTGGTCCCCACATAACTTTGCAGCTCACCAGATCACTTAGCCTGATTGCAGACGACCATACGTTCTGGCGGACCAGCCTGCAGGACGGCGTGTATGGACTCGGCGTCAATCTACTGGTACCTGGGCAAGGCAATTCTAGGCGCTATGTCGGGAATCAGCCGTCGGTCGGGGTGTACTGGAATCCGAGCCATCATCTTTCGGTATCCACAGCCTACGGCCATTTTTTCGTCGGTCCGTTTTTGACGCAGGCGTCGCCACCAGGCAAAGCCGTGGATTATGGCGCTGTATGGACGACGTATAAGTTTTAGTCCCTTTTGATTCCCCTAACGAAGCCACTCTCAGGAATACGCTTCGAAGTCGGCCAGTGTTTACAAATCCAGTCCACTTGGACGCAAAACGACTTCTCGGAAATCTGGTCAATTCCGGATAGGTCCTGATAAACGCCCTAGTGTTCACTGATTTCCAGTGGGGGACTTTCCGGACACGTGGCTTTTCGCCGTGAACCGACGAGAACAGGCCTAATGCGCTCAACGAAATTTCGGCGAGCCAGCCGGACAAAGGCGCTTACATCGAAATTCCAGTGCTTACAGTCTTCAGTGCCGTAGCGAGCTGCCGGTCAGGGCCGCGTCTTCTGTCCTGCCAATCGAATTCGCTGACTACATCAGGTTCAATCGGGCTGCCCTCAAGAGCAGTGCCCTTCCACGTGTAATAAGCACCCGTCGGGAGCGCAAGCCGAAAGCCGTGTCCGACTTTCACTGAAGTCGCAGACAAGAGCCTTCCGGCAGTCCTTTCTCCTACGATGGTTGCCAGCCTATTTTCTTTCGCAAAAATGGTGACCATCTCCGCCGCACTCGCGGTGTGTCGATCAACTAGGAGAACGACATTTCCTTGATACGGTTCAGGACCGTACCCTTCAGACTCCAACACAATCGGAGACTTTGTGATGAGGGATGGCAGGTAGCGTAAGGCGAGCAGCCAGAGGGTCTTCTTTGATGCCGGGATGTTTCCGAAGCGAGGAAATGAAATTTTCTCTTTGGCAAGATCTCGCCCAGCCCACCGCTTTCCAGGCGCGAACCCAACCGGCACCTTCTCCGGCGTCAATAAACTCATGAGACGGAGTGCGCCCGCCCCGCCACCTGTATTTCCCCGTAGGTCGATAATCAGCCCTCTAATCTTACCGAGACTCACCACTGCCTTGGAAATTTCGTTTGCAACGTCAACCCCGATCATCCCGGGAAACATTGCCACCTTCAGGTACCCAACCCCATTAGCGACAATCTTCGACTGGACAAGCGTAGGTTCCACAAACTGCAACTTCTTTCCCTTTGGCTTTGACACATTGACTGTTATTGTTCGCTCCCTATCGTCGCTCGCAACAATATTGAGTTTCGATGTCGCTCCCATCGGGAAAACAGGGTGCTCAGGCGGGTTGATCTCTTGGTCATCGAGCCTCAGTAAGATATCGCCGGGTTGAATCCCAGCCAGTGCCGCTGCACCGCCATCATGAACATCCTGGAAAATCCACCGAGGTCCGTGGGCAGTTTCGTCCGCGAGATAGGTTGCGCTGAGCGCCGCACGGCTTGAAGCTCTCCGCGCGCTTTGATGAAAAAAGCCAACATGAGAGGTCTTGAGATTCTGGAGAAGGGCAGTAACAGCCTGCTCGAATGCCTCCAGTGTAGGTGCACCTTCGATAGTCGCACGATGATTCGCAACAGCTTCATGCCACCCATTTCCAAGAAGTTCTGGCTTATAGAACTTCTTGTTTAAAGCAGAGAGAACGCCCTCGAAGACCTCATGCTTGGTTTTCGAGGTCAGACCGTCATTCATTCCTGGGAAGGGGGAATTCTGCATCTTTTCAAGGAGCTCCATGTGCGATTTGAACGGGGTAGTAGTACATGCCATTGTCAGAGCCCCTAACTGTCGCCAGAAAGTAAGCCCCAGGTTTGGCGGCGCGGAGATCGAGCGTCGCACCCACGATCACTTTGCCGGCATTGACGACAGCATCCCCGGAGCCCTTTGCGACAACCTCATTTCCAGATTTGTCTCTAGATACAAGGACCTCGTAGCGCCCAGCCTCGCTGAATCGAGGCAACGTCACCGAAAGCTGTACGATCGCGGCGGGCAACGACACCTGCTTCAGAGCGTTGATACCATCGTCCTCTCCTCTCACCGTTCCGGCATTAAAGAGATCGACATTTGCTTTCACCGGTTGTGTAGAGGCCATCTGGACGGCTGCTAGGTGTCCAGGTCTTGCGTGCAGGTATTCCCAAAGCCCTACACCACTTGCGACGATCAAAGACGCGGCCAATGCCCAGCCAATGATCCGGCTGCGCCCTTTACGCGTTTGCTCACATTCCCCTTTAAAACCTCGGAACTCTGCGAAGCACTCGGAGCATGAAGCCAGATGAAGACGGGCCGGATGGGAAGCTGGCAAACGGCCTTCGGCAAGCGCCCGGAGGGTCCGCTCTTCGGGACACCCGATCCGCTCAGGATTTGGGTTCGCTTCTAGAAAAAAATCCTTCATCAAATCCAAGCGTTACCCTCCGCTTTCCGATTCGCAAGGATGCGGTGACATTGGAACTTGCTCTGCAGTTGGGCCACCTACCAATATTGCAGCAATCCTCTCTTTAACCCGTTGTATCGCCTTTGCCGCTGCTGCATAACTGACACCCAAGGCCGCCGCAACACTCGCCGGGCTCGTCATGTCCTGCTGAAGCAAAACAAGGATATGCCTGTCACGCTCACTCAGCTTCGTTTTCAATTGGTCGAACAGGACGGCTCGGTAGATGACGCGCTGTGTGGAACGATCAATGCCGGCCCACAGCTCCAACTCCCTTCCTATTCCAACCAGAACCTCCCTGGAAGCATTGCTTCTGAACCACTCCCTGACCTTGCCATGCAATGCGGCAAACGCGTAGCGATAGGGAGACCGAATCTCATCGAGACGGGCGCCCATTGCTTTGCCAACGTCTTCTGCCCATCCAGCAACTACGGCTTCGTCCAAATGGGGATATTCCCACCTGACCCAACGGTGCGCGGCCTCAACTGCTAGCCGGATAGCCACCGGGAGAGTCTGACCTCGCTGGTCCACGAGATGCAGAAGTGTCTGGCCCATAGTCCCCATTTCCAGACCCCAAAAAAAATTACCGGGATGTGTCAAAAAAAGCCATCTCATCGCAGCTTAGGTAGTAGAAGCACTTCAGCCGTGCAATCGTTTAAAAAACGCTGACTTGAACCAATCTGTTGCTTTGTCCCCAGGCCGACCTAACGGATCGTATGCGTCCATACAAGCAATTGCTTGTATATCTTACTACGATTACAGGAGAAGACTGCCCATGGGGGTCTTGCTGGAGCGCAAAACGCAGGTAATCTTCGTCACCGCGTCTTCGGTGGAACAGAACGGTAAGGCTCGTGAGGTTATCGTTGAGAGTCGGCCACAATATGCCGTCGTTCAGCTCAATGGGTCCAAGGAGAAATATCCCATTGCCTGGGAGATGATTTATGAGCTTGCCAAAGAGAGGCATACGGAGAATCTCCGCCTGGAAGCCCAAGCTCAGAGGCAACCTGGACGGATTCGGCGCAAGAAAAATCTGAAATGACAGGGGCTGCGCTATTTGTTTTTCGGCGATTTCTTTGCCGCACGCTTTGAAGGCTTCGCGGAGGAACGTTGTCGCAGGGACAACCTCTGCGGCCCTCTTCTTGGCCCATCGCGCTCCTACTATCTTGCGCGCCTGGGCGCTCCGCTCCTCGGGAGTCAGCTTTGCCCAGCGGGCCTTACCTCCGTCAGATTGGATCATCTTTAGATGTTCACGAACGGTCAGATCTTTTTTATCTTTTTTGAGCATTTTCCTTTACCGCAGGGGGGAGTGTCGCAAATATATCGGAAATCAGTCTTTCGACAACGAGATAACACACGAGTTGGTGTTTAAAATGCAAAGAATTCCTTGCCTTTGATACAGTGCTCATGTGACATTATTGAAATGTACATAGCGGTTGATGTGCCTGCAAGAATTGGCGCACTTGGCAGAAACCAGAATCACTTCATATCGAGGACGTTTCAATGCAACTTCCAATGGGCTTCACGCAGGAACAGTTCGTCGATGGCCAGCGAGCCGCCGAGTTCCTCGGCCTTCCGCGCAAGACTCTATTGAACCGAGCTGGTAGAGGTTCAGTGCCGGCACATCCGATTGGAGATGGAATGCGTCACACTTCGCGCTTTCGTCATGCGGGCGAAGCACCAACCCTCATGAGCATCCTTGACGACCCACAGAACCAATCAGCAGCGCAGAGCCAGTTTGAGCCGTTGCTCGACCCCAAGCAAGCCGCCGTGCTACTGCGCGTTCATCAAAAAACGCTTGTCAGGCTCGCTCGCGAAGGCCGCGTCCCGGCGATCAGAGTTGCGAAGCACTGGAGATTCCGGGCCTCGACCTTAAATTTGTGGCTGGCCGGCCAGGAGACTGGTGTAGGATCGTCTGGCCAGTCCGACTAGAGCGCTTGGAGATGATATGCCAAGCACTCGCAGCAGTTATCAGGATGGCTCGCTCGAAAGAGTGAGCCGCGCCAAAGGTCCCCACGTCTGGGTGTACCGGTGGAGAGAACTCCAGCCGGACGGCTCTCGCGTCCAAAAGAAGAAAGTCGTCGGTACGCTCAAAGAGTACCCGAAGCTCGCCGACGCCAAGCAGGCCGTCTCAAACCTCCGCGCCGAGATCAACGCCCCCACCCCCAAAGCCGGGCGAACTACTGTGCTGGATGCCTGGGGTCACTTTCAGGAGCACGAGCTGCGCGACCCGGAAATCAATCGGTCGCAGTCCACGATCGACAACTACCTGGACTTGTTTCGCTGTCACATCATTCCAAAGTGGGGAGCCGTCGCGCTCGACGACATCAAGGCCGTTGCTGTAGAAGAGTGGCTCCGGTCACTCACTCAGGTCACACCAGCGTGGAGGCGGGCGAAAGTAGGCACGACTGCCCCGAAGCCGACAGCCAAGCTCGCCCCCGGCTCCAAAGCGAAGATCAAGAGCCGTCTGCACACACTGTTCGCCCACGCCAAACGACACGAGCTGTGTGACAAAAACCCTATAGAAGATGTTAGGCAGGGCTCGAAGCGTCTGAGGAAACCAGCAACCCTCGCACTCGATGAGGTTAGGGGGATCATGTATCAAGTGACCAGCCAGGCGATCAGGGTCGCCATCCTCGTCGCTGCGGTTACAGGTTTTCGGCGGTCAGAAATTCGTGGGCTCAAGTGGAGAGATATCGATTTCGTCGACTGGACAATCACCCCGGTTCGAGGAAGCATCCGCAGGCATCTCTCCAACCTGAAGAACGATGCATCAGGTGCGACGGTGCCGATCCCCGAGGCCTTGGTCGTCGCCCTTCAGCAATGGCGGACTGAATGTCTCTATCCAGGCGACGAGGACTGGATCTTTGCCTCGGTTCAGAGGGCAGGGAAGTCTCCGCTATGGTTCGACGCCGCGTTGCAGCGACAGCTTCGTCCTGCTGCAATCAGGGCGGGGATCACAAAGCATGTGGGCTGGCATACCTTCCGGCATTCGCTTGCAACGCTCCTGGTCAAGAAGCGCGAAGGAATAAAGGTGGTGCAGGAACTCATGCGCCACGCCGACAGCCGGACCACTCTGGACATTTACAGCCAGAGTGATGACGAGGACAAGCGGGCAGCTCAGAAGCATGTTTCGGGCCTGTTCGTAGTCGAGCAAGCCAGCTGAAAAAGGTACGGAAACTGCGAAAACGCCCACTGGTCATTCCAGTGGGCGTTTGATTTTTTGCGTTGGTCGCGGACTATCGTATTCTTAATTGTGCCCTTTTTGTGCCCCTGTTTTTGGTTTTGCTCTTCAGAGCGGTTGCTGTAGCTCTTTGATTCAGCAAGTGTTAGGGTGGTGGACCTGACCGGGATCGAACCGATGACCTCTTCCATGCCATGGAAGCGCGCTCCCAGCTGCGCCACAGGCCCACAAAGGGAAGAACATCCTTTATTCTGCTGGAGCATGCCAAATCCGTCAAACGCTCCGCACGTGGCAACCACCCTGTCACCGTTGTCATCGGGAGAAAGAATGTTCCCATTCCCCCAGTGCTCTAAAGTCGCTGTGTTAACCCTGGTCATATTCAGCGGCTCGTATGCTGCCTTCGCCCAGGCGCCAGCAGCAGCCCCGCCGGCACCCGCGCCGACCGGGTTTGCGGTCGCGAGCCTACGCCCTGCACTTGCCAATGTGCAGACCACCATCGCCAACCTCAGTGTCTCCCACTGGAAGGCATCCAACGCGACCCGCTCCGCCGTCGAGGCAGATGTCGCCTCCATGCAGCGAGACCTCAATGCCACCTTGCCGGGACTCATGGCCCAGGTAGAGGCGGGTGGCCCGGCCGTGCTCTCACCATCGTTCGCCGTCTTCCGTAATCTGGATGCCCTCTACGACGTGCTGCTCCGGGTTACGGAAACAGCGTCGCTGGCCGGCTCCCCCTCGGATGCGAGCAGCCTGGAAGATGCCCGAGCCGGGCTCGAAGACGCCCGGGCCAAACTAGGCACCTGGCTACTCCAGTCCATCGGCGCCCAGGACGCCCAAATTGCCCGCCTGCAGGCCCCGGCCCCTAAGCCGTCAGCCGCGCCGGCGCCGCCCGCCAAGATTGTGGTCGACGATGGACCCGACAATCCAAAGCCGCGCAAGAAGAAACCAGCCCCCACCCCAGCACCTCAGTAACCCTTTTTGCGGAACCACTTGTCCCGCCGGCGGTGTCTAAGGTAAAGAGACTCGAATGAATCACCCGGCGGGGGTGTCCCCGCCGCCGCGCGGCAGCCTGACCGCGGAATTGGGAGACGCAAGTGGATGCTTCCTGTTATGTTATGGAGAACTTTTGCATGCAGGCAGGCATTGTTTTGGGAAATATCGCCACCGTCCTTAGCGTACCGTCGGAAGAAGCTGGAATTGTCTCTGAACTGAAAGCCGGTTCCGAAGAGGCGTTCGCTTGGTTGATCGCCAAGTATCACCAGCCCATCTACAGCCTGATCGCACGCACCATTCCCGATCCCGCAGACGCGGCCGACTTGACCCAGGACGTCTTTATCAAGATTTACCGTGGGATTGGCGGGTTTAACGGTGATTCCAGCCTGCGCACGTGGATTTATCGTATAGCGCTGCGCGAGGCCAGCAATCAGCGCCGCTGGTGGGGCCGCCACAAGCGGCAGGAAGTCACCATAGAAACCGAATTCGGCCAGACCATGGATGGCCAGCCGCTGTGCCTTAAAGACACCCTGGTCGATGGTCATGACTCGCCGTTTGACCAGGCAGCCCAGGAAGAGGTGCGCGCCCGGGTGGAAGAGGAACTGCGGCAGATTCCCGAGCCGTTCCATGCGGTGGTCGTGCTGCGCGATATCGAAGGCTTCTCGTACGAGGAAGTGGCGGAGATCCTGGGGGTGAATCTCGGCACCGTCAAGTCGCGTCTAATGCGTGGACGTGCTCATTTGAAGGCTCGGTTGGCGGGTTTCGCTGAGACGGCGGCAAAACGGCCGAGCTCCGGTTTTCAGCCGATGCAAACGCTTTCTACCAGCGCCAGGGGGGCCAAGTGAAGCAGTGCGCGCATTTTCGCGAGGAGTTCTCGGCATACCTCGACGGCGCCGTGAGCGGCGCAGCTATGAGCGAGATTGCCGCGCATCTTGAAGCCTGCTCCAGTTGTGCGGATGAATTCGAGCAATGGCGGACCGCGCAAGCACTGATCAGCTCCATCGGCCCGGCTAAGGCTCCGCCCAATCTGGGTCTTAGGCTTCGGGTAGCCTTGTCGCAGCAAGCGGCCAACACCGCCCAGGAGAAACTCTCTCGCGGGCGAGTACATTGGCAGAACACCGTCCGCCCGCTGGTGTGGCAGATTGCGGCCGGATTTGCCAGCACGGTTGCGCTGGTGGGTGGGGTGGCAATGCTCATGGGGATGTTTGGTACGGAGCCTCTGCTGGCTCGTGACGAGCCCCTTGCCATGGCATCAAGTCCCCGTTTCCTTTACACCTCCTTTGAGCCAGCCGGAAGCGTTGCGGATGGTAACAACCCAGTCGTTGTTCAGGCTTTCATCAATGGGGAAGGCCGCGTATACGACTACAAGATCATCTCCGGAAGCTCTGATCCCAAGACGCGTGCCCAGCTCGAAGATACCCTGCTTTTCAGCGTTTTTGCCCCGGCGCAGGTTTTGGGGAAGTCGGTGCGGGGGACGGTTCTCCTTTCCTTCTCTAGTGTTCCGGTTCGCGGGTAGAGCAGTTTCGCAATTGGTGTAAACCGGAGCGTTTGGCCTTTTCGTGGTTTTCTCTCAAGGAAAACCACTCCTCGCGATCTTTTTCAGACCACAGTAATTGCGAAACTGCACTAGGGATCGAGTTGGCGTCCAGCCTCGACGGGTCTGTCCTCCGCAAGCCGGTTTGGCCCTCCCGTTTGACCCTCCCTTGGTTCAGTGCATAGACTTGATGAGGGTCAATCGCCGCATTCTATGCAGGGTCATGGCAAGCCGTCTGCTTTTCCTTCCCGGGCACTAACCGCATCGATTGCGCTGCTGATTGTGCTGGGGGCCCGGCGCGCCCGCCCAGACTTCTTCTTCCAGTTCGCAGGGTCCAGCCCCGCCCGCGCCTAAGTCACCGGCTTTGGTGGATACCGCCGGCCCCGACATCAGTCTGCAAAACAGCGAGGCGCTTTTCGAGATTGCCGCGGCGCTCAATTCCTGCGGTTACGATCAGGGGCTTACCGCCTCAGACCCGTTGCGCCAGGAGGTTCGGGAACAGGTCAACCAGGCCCTACAGGGTTCGCCAGAGGCCCAGGACGCACACGAAAAGATTTGCACTTTCATCGCTCAGCATCGGCTTTCCGACTCGGGGTCGGACCTGGCGCAATATATTTCGCTCGCCCTCTATGTCACGGCGCCCCCTGATCTGGCGCCGAGCGCCGAAGGCGCTGATATGCCTCCGGATGCCAGCGGGGTGGAAAACATACTGCCTTTACTGCGCCGCTTTAGTCAGCTGGTCGATCTGCATCTGATCTGGCTCCGTGTTCGCCCGCAATACGACCGGCAGCTGGGCCAGCTCCACGACTCCCTGACCAAGATGATTGACGATACCGGCATCTACCTCAAGACACCTGTCGGTATCTCCGGCGGACGGCGCTTTCTGGTGGTGGTCGAACCGCTGCTCGACCCCGGACAGACCAATGCCCGCGTCTACGGAGCCGATTATGTGGTGGTGGCATCGCCGGTCAATGGGACCATCCACATGCGTGAGGTCCGCCACGCTTACCTTCATTACCAGATTGAGCCGCTACTCTACGCTCGCGCTACTACGCTGGACAGGCTTCTGCCCTTTCTCAAGACGGTCAAGGATGCGCCCCTGGACTACACCTATCGCAGCGACATCGTAGCGCTGGTGGTTGAATGCATGATCCGGGCTGTCGAGGCTCGAACCATGGATACCGGGGTCACCATTTACAAGATTTCCCCCGATGTCAGACGCGCGGATCTGGAAGCGGCCACCCACCAGCACAATGCGTCGGTCGAGGCAGCCGAAGCGGTGCGGCGCCGCGCCGTCCAGCAGTCCATGGCAGATGGCTATGTACTGACCGAGTACTTCTATAACGCCTTCGCCGTTTTCGAGAGGCAGCCCCAGAGCTTTAAGGAAAGTATCGGCGAGATGGTCTATGGCATGGACGTGAGCCAGCAACTGAATCACGTCAAGAGCATTACGTTCAATCAGCAAAGCTCCTCCGACATAGTTCATCGTTCGCCGCGAGAACTGAGAGGACTCGACCTGGCGGAGATGAAACTGATGAAAGGCGATACGGATGCCGCCGGCACGCTGGCACAACAGTCGGTCGACGACAAGTCCGGCGATCCGGCACGGGCGAACTTCATCCTGGCCCGGGTAGCCATCATGCACCGTGATGTCCCGGTCGCTCAACACGACTTCGAAGAGACGATCCGGCTCTCCAAGGATCCCCGTATGCTGGCCTGGTCGCACATCTACCTGGGGCGTATTTACGACATTCAGGATCAGCGCGATCAGGCGGTCAGCGAGTACCGCGCCGCGCTCACCGTGCGCGACGGCCAGGCGGATACCAGGTTGGCGGCGGAGAAGGGTCTGAAGCAGCCATATGCAGTACCCCAGCAGGTGCACACCGAGCCGTCAGGCGACGATGATTCGGCGCCCGACCCGCAGTCCCATTGACCTCGTGTGCCCCTATCGTGTTATCGGCCCTGCGATCTCTTCCGCTATGCACTAGAGTAGGAGACAGGGCAACCAAGTTGATGTCACAGCCGGCTCCCAACACGCTACAGGCAGCGCTGGGTCATACCTTCCACGAGCAGCGACTGCTGGTGAAGGCGCTGACTCATAGTTCGCTTGCTTATGAGCAGACTGTCGAATGCCGCCAGGCGGAGGGAAGCAATTCTTCGCGCGAAGAGGACAACGAGCAACTGGAGTTTCTGGGTGACGCGGTTCTGGGCCTGGTGGTGGCGGAGATCCTCTTCCGGCGTTTTCCCGATCTTCATGAAGGGGAGTGGACCCGCCTGCGCGCCAGCCTGGTCAGCCGGCGTCACCTGGCGCAGGTGGCCTCGGCGCTCGACCTGGGAAGTTATCTGAGGCTGGGGCGTGGCGAGGAACGAGGCGGAGGGCGAAAGAAGTCGACCTTGCTGGCGAATTGCGTCGAGGCCATCATCGGGGCGCTCTATCTGGACGGCGGTCTGGCTCCGGTCCAGGCATTCGTGACCGAGCACGTGGTTGCGCCCTACGTAAATGACCTGCGTCAGGCGCTGGATCATGGTGTCTCGCTCGGAGACCACAAGACGGCGTTGCAGGAACTGTTGCAAGCCAAGAAGACCGGGCCGCCGGCTTATGTGCTCAAAGCGGAGAGCGGGCCCGATCACCGCAAGCGCTTCCTGGTGGAAGTGAGAGTGGCGGAGGGAAGCGGCCCCAAGCCACTTGCCCGCGGGGTTGGAACCACCAAGAAACGCGCCGAGCAGGAGGCCGCCCGGCGGGCTTTTGAGAAGCTCCGGAAGCAGGGTCTTGCAGCGGAACCGGTGGCGGAAGGTAGCGGTTCTTGACCCGGCAACCATCAGCAGAGTTCTTCCGGGTGACGACGGAAGAAGCGGTCACAGTGGTCACCGTCGCGGCTGTCCCCGAGGCGGCGCGCGAAGCAGGGCATCACAGTCACGCCCACCTCGTCTTCCCCAACCTGCTCGATACCTTTCGCTCGCTGTTATCCATCATCGTCATCGCACTCTTTGTGCTCACCTTTGTGGTGCAGCCGTTTCGCATCCCCTCGGAGTCGATGGAGCGGACGCTACTGGTCGGCGATTTCCTGCTGGTTAATAAATCGGTATATGGGGCGCCCGGTGTCTGGCACTGGTTGCTGCCCTATGAGCAGGTGAGGCGCGGCGACGTGATCGTATTCCACTTTCCGCTGGATCCGTCGGATCACGTGGTCAAGCGGGTGGTGGCCGTGCCTGGCGACCGGATTCACCTGCAGAATGGCGTGGTCTGTATCAACGGGCAGAAGCAGAATGAGCCTTTCGCGGTCTTTGAAGGCGCGTATCAAGATAACTTCCGCGATCAGTTTCCGGCCAAGCTTTACACCGACCCGGGAGTGGATACGCACTGGTGGATGCAAATGCGCCACGATGTCCAGAACGGCGAACTGGTGGTGCCCCCGGGGCTTTATTTCGTGCTCGGCGACAACCGCAATCACAGCCGCGACAGCCGCTACTGGGGGTTTGTTCCGCGGGCGAATGTGGTCGGTTTGCCTTTCTTCATTTACTTCTCCCTGCATGAGCCGTCGGCTACCGATGCCAACACCCTGCCGGATGATAGACTCGGACACGAGAAGAGCCCGCTCGACACCGTGATGGACTTCGCACGCTGGAGCCGCATGTTCCGGGTCATTCACTGAGTGAGGCCGATGACCACTAGCATGGAAGCCACGGAAACCGAGATCAAGACCGAGCAGGCAAGGGAAGAGACGCCGCTGGAAGCATTCGCTTCCATCTGTACCGTGCTGGTCATTGGGCTGTTTGCACTGACCTTCATTTTCCAGAACTTCGAAATTCCGTCGTCCTCCATGGAAAAGACTCTGCTGGTGGGCGACCATGTGCTGGTGGACCGGATCACGCTGGCGCCGCGCACCGCGTGGGCTCCGTTCGTCTATTATCGCGATGTCCGCCGCGGCGACATTATCGTTTTCTTCAAGCCGGGCGAGCCCGACCTGTACCTGGTGAAGCGGGTCATCGGTGTCCCTGGCGACCGTATCCACCTGCGCAACGGGGTGGTCTTTCTCAACGGGCAGCCGCAACACGAACCGCAGGCGGCGATGCCTGACTACGGCAACTATTTTCCCTACCGCGACGATTTTCCCGCCGTACCCCCAACCCAAAGCGGGGACGTAACCCCAACCTGGGCCGCTGACCTTCCCAACTACATCCAGGGAGAGGATCTGGTGGTACCGCCAGGCCGCTACTTTGCCATGGGCGATAACCGCACCGTCTCGCTGGATGGCCGCTACTGGGGCTTTGTGCCGCGAGCCAATATCGTCGGCCGCCCGCTGTTCGTCTACTGGTCCTTTATCCAACCCGACAACCAGTATGAAAAAGAGGGCGTGGGAGACAAGATTTCGTTCTACGGCCACGTAATCCTCCACTTCTTCGACCAGACCCGCTGGCGCCGAACGTTGCATCTGGTTCGTTAGGATGGGTGGCGTAGAGAAGCGTCCTTCGCTCCGGCGCTGGATCCTTCTGGCAGCCGTGGTGTTGGCGGTAGTTGCTTTTGTGCTGCCCCCGCTGGTCAACATCAACCGCTATCAGCACAGAATTGCCGACAGCATCGGCCGCAGTATCGGGCGGCCCGTCCACATCTCTTCCGTCAAGCTGCGCCTGCTGCCTCTGCCTGGCCTCGAGTTCTCAGACTTTTCGGTAGAAGAAGATCCTCATTTCGGTGCCGAGCCCACCCTTCACTCCAGCAGCGTGGTGGCTTACCTGCGGCTTTTGTCGTTGTGGCGGGGCCGGCTGGAAGTCTCCCGAATCCATTTCGACGACGCCAGTCTGAACCTGGTCCGCGAGCCCAATGGGGGTTGGAACGTGGCTTCGGTTCTGGTGCAGGCAGCGCACATCCCAAACGCCCCTACGGGTCAGCGCTATGCGGGCAGCGCTCCGCGTTTCCCGTATATCGAGGCGGAGAACACGCGCATCAATTTCAAGCAGGGCAACGAGAAGAAGCCGCTCTCATTCCTGAATTCCGACCTCTCCATCTCCCTGGCCCCGGGGGATCAGTGGGAGGTGCGCTTTCGGGCACAACCGGTACGCACCGATCTCGATCTCGATCTTGCCGACACCGGCGTGCTGCGCATCGACGGCACGCTACGCCGGGCCGCCTTGATGGGCGAGATGCCTTTGAATCTCAAGGTGGAGTGGACCGGGGTGCCTCTGGGCCAGTTGAGCCGCCTCACCCTGGGCCGCGATACAGGCTGGCGCGGCGGACTTGATGTCGAGGCCGAGGTGGGCGGTACCGCCGGGCTGGCGCAGGTCAACGCCAGAATGAAGGTGGCCGGACTCCATCGCGCGGAGTTTACTCCGGCTCATCCGTTAGATCTTTCAACCTCGTGCCAGGCCTCGTTCCGGAGGGAATCGCGATCGTTGGAAGGCATATCCTGTGCCTCCCCAGTTGGCGATGGCGCGCTTCTGCTCACCGGCTCGATCCAGGAAGCGCCAAACCCCGCCTCAGGCTAACCTCACGCTGGAGATCAGTCGCGTTCCTGCCGCGGCGGTCCTGGCCGGGCTGCAGGAACTGCGCAGCGGCATGGGCGCAGGAGTGCAGGCTGTGGGAGCGGTCAACGGGCAGTTCCACTACACATCGCAGAGCGGCCGCCAGCCTTTGATTTCGGGCGAAGTGGCGCTTGCTGCGCTGAGCTTAACTCCGTCCGATTCAGGCAAGCCATTCCTGCTCGCCCCGGTGCGATTGAGGTGCGACATTCCACAGGCGGCCAACGCCGGGTCCCCCGCGCTGCTGCTGCAGCCGGTGCGGCTGGCGATGGGTGCGCCGGTTCCAGCGACGGTGGACGGACGGTTTACGCCCGCCGGGTTCGATCTGCACTTGAGCGGCGCCAGCAGCGTGGGCCGGCTGCAGCAATTCAATAAAGGCTTCGGACTGCTCGGCAACTCCCCTGGCGCGCTCGGCGAGGTGGGGACCGCCGCTCTGGATCTCGACCTGCGCGGTAAGTGGTTGTTGCCGGTGCCGGACTCCGATAATCCGATCGCCTCCTCGACGGCGGAGGGTAGCATCACCATCCGGAATGCCGAACTCACGACGCCGTATTTGTCACAACCGCTGCGGATTGCGTCGGCGCAGGCAATCCTGAGCCCGGCGCAGATTGCGTGGACGAATGCGTCCATCAGTTATGGCAGGCTGGAGGGGCAGGGAACGCTGGAGTATCCGACGTTGTGCACCGGGAGCAAGGGGTGTGGGGGGCACTTCTCGCTCATCACCGCGGGCCTGGACCTGGGTGCGCTTCAATCCACGCTGCTGGGCACCAGCGAAGGCGGGGAACTTCTGCGCCAGCTTCTCGATCGTATCGATCGCCATTCCGTGAAGTGGCCTGATCTTTCCGGTACGGTGCAGATCGGCGAGCTCTCGACCGGCAAGCTAGTGGTGCATGACGCGATTGGTGCGGTGGACATCAGCGGAAACTCGATCAGGATCCGGTCCCTGAACGGCCACTTTGCGAACGGGACTGTGCATCTCGCCGGATCGGTGGATGCGTCCGGTGACCAACCGCAATACCAGCTTGAGCTGCAGGTGACCAACGCCGCGCCCAGTGCACTGGCCAGTATCTTCGAGGAGCGTTGGGGCACTGGCTTGGCCAATTTCTCCGCCCAACTCCGTATGTCCGGCTTCGACGCGCCGGAGCTGGCCCGTTCGGCTACAGGTACTTTGCACTGGAACTGGACCAAAGGGGGCTTGGCTGCGGAGACTCCGCTGCCTGTTGCTGGCCAGCCCTTCCTGCACTTCGATCAATGGAGTGCCGATGCTGCGATTGCGGACAGCACCATCAAGATTACACATAGCCTGTTGGCTCGGGGACAGGAGGCGATTCCCCTATCGGGGACAATCTCTTTCGGTCGCGAAATAGACCTGAGAGGGGGATCGCCCGCGAATGCTCTCGCCATTACCGGTACGCTGGAACACCCTGAAGTAAAGGCGGTCAGCGAGGAAGTCGAAAATTGAGCAACGGACAGGAAACGTGCAGGTCCCTCGACTGCAGCGTAGTGGAGCGACTGTCTGGATTGTCAAGGCTTTGTATCAGGGCACGACTTTAGTCGGGCCATAAAAGCCCGACAAAAATCTGGGCTTTACAGGCTGCGGAAAAAGTCGCTGTTGTGTAGGTCCGGGCTTCAGCCCGGACACCCATACTCAAAAGCCATTGGCCTTTAGGCCCTGAGGTAAGGTTTTCTCTTCATTGGTTCTGCGGAAATTCCATGAAAAGCATTCCTCAGGGCCTGAAGGCCACACAATTTGCCGGTTGGCTGTCCGGGCTAAAAGCCCGTGAAGAAAGGCGCATGAAGTCCGACAGCGCCATCAAGTTCCACAGGAAATCCGGGGGAGCGTTGGCCAGATCTGCTGTTTCTTTTCTCCACGCTTTCACAAAAGGTACAACGTGCTTACTCCGAGGCGGTTGGGAAGGATAGGGTCTGGCGGTGGACACTGGCTTGTACTTCGGGAATGGTGCCATCGTTGACGGCGACCTCCGTCGGCTGGCCTTGCAGTACAAAGCGATGACTTATCTTTGACTTTGCGGGGATGCGCAGCATCTCAGTAACCGTGGTTGTAGCGGAAGTAACCGACACCGGGACCTGCGCCTCGACAGTCCCGCTATTGGCTATATCCACGGAGACAATATAGGCGCCCGGCACGCTGGCCTTGTTGGGGTAGACTCCCGCAATCGAAAGGTCGGGAAGGCCGCGATCGTGGTAGACCCAGTCCTCGAAGAACCACTTCAGGTCTTTGCCGCTGGCCCGCTCCAGCACCTGCTCAAAGCCGGTTCCTGCCGTATCTGAACCAGGTTGATAGGCGCGCAGGGCACGCGCCAACGCTCCATCCCCAGCCAGGTCGCGCAACATCCAAAAGACATACGTAGCTTTGGTGCGGTAGTAGACTGGGTCGCGGGCGATCAGCAAAGCCTGGCGCTCAACGGTATCCGAGGCAGCGTCGCCTGGCTCGGCGAGCGAAAGTGCTCCGCGGTCGTTATCCATTTGCTGAATGGCAACGTCACGCCCGCGATTTTGCTCCACCCACAGCGAACCCATGAACGAGGGAACGCCTTCCTGCAGCCAGGCATAGGGCGACCGGAAATAAAGATGGGACAAGGAATGGATGAGGGCGCCAGTCAGCTTGCCCGGCTCGGTGCTCTGCACATCGGTGAGGAGCACGTCACCATCTTCGAACGGGGCGTCGTCCTGATCCGGCAGGTCGACGATTTCGAGCGCTCCCCGGGGCTCGGTGCCCAGCCAGCGATTGATCAGCGGGGCCACAATCGTAGCTGCGGACAGGTAGGCCTGCGCGTTGGCAACATCCTCTGTGCGGGCGAAGACCTTAACTCCGTTGCCCTCGCGGGCAGTACGGGTGAGCAGAAACAGGCTCGGTGAGACCAGTCCCAGCCGGGTTGGGGGCAGCGCGCAGGTCACGATTCCGGGCACCGACGCGGCAGGCAGAGTCGTGGGAGTCAGCGTGAAGGTCTGTCCATCCAGGACGGCCAGGTTGGGCGCTTCGCCAAAGAACTCTTCCGTCACTCGCATGCTGACGGTCGCCTGGCCCTGGCGTAGCCGCTCAGCGGCCGCTTCGGTGAAGAATTTGGCTCCATCTCCCAATTTCACCGGTACGGAGGCTACCGGGTACCAGGCCACGTTGCCCAGGCCTCTTAGCCCCACAAATTCGTCGGAGACCCGGTCCCAATCGGACGCTTTCGCCACATCCGCCGGGGTCCCGATCTGCTCCAGCCGGGTTGCAGAAAATGCGGCGGTGCCCTCGTAGGTAAGGTCGACGGCGAGGATCTGTTGCGGAGCAAGCGGCTGTGCCAGAGGGATAACCGCCTCCTGGAGCGCCCCGGTATGGTCAATATCGCTCGGGACCAATTGCTGGGAGAAAGTAGCCGGGGCATCGGCTACGCGAACACTGGTCCATTGCAAGGTGGAAGAAATCTGCAAAGGGAGCCGGCTCAGCGGACTACCCGAGTCGTTGCGCAACCGGATGCGCGCGCGCACGGCCATCGTGTGCTCCCTGGGTTGCAAGTGCACATCCAGATCGTAGGAAAGGAAAGTGATCGCCTGGCGTTCCGCGTCGGTCGCTGGATCTCCCGCAGGCGCGGTGGATGGCTTTTCCGCTTTGCCGCTTTGGTCGAGGGAGCGAGAGAGAATCACCTTGCCGGGATGCTCCGCAGGTACCTCGGAGGGAACCGCGGCCGGCGGGGACGCCTGTTGCGCCCCAGCACCGGAAGCCAGCACAGCAGCGACGGCTGCCAACCACAAATACTTCATGAACCCAAGCCCTTCAGCTTTTTCGCCCGCGCCGGTGAGGGCACGGTGTTGTCGCCTCGCAAGGCACTGCGGCGCTGCCGCGCGGCCTCGTAGAGCACTACAGCGCCCGCGGCGCTCACGTTTAGGGAGGCCACCCGGCCGGCCATGGGTATGCGCAGCAGGTGATCGCAGGTGCGCCGGACCAGGTCGTGCAGTCCTGCTCCTTCCCGGCCTAGCACCAGAACGCAGCCCACGGAAAAATCAAACTGGTCGTAATCCATGGCTCCGCGCTCGTCGAGGCCGATGATCCACAGGTCGCGCTGCTTCAACTCTTCCAGGGTGCGCACCAGGTTCACCACCCGGGCGATCTTCACGTGCTCGGCTGCGCCGGCCGAGGCCTTGACGGCAACCGGGCTGAGCGGCGCCGACCGCCGCTCCGTGACCACCACCCCGTCCACGCCCGCACCCTCGGCGGTACGCAGCAGGGCACCCAGGTTCTGCGGGTCTTCTATCCCGTCCAGCGCCAACAGCAACCGGTCTCGCTTAGCGCCCTTGAGCAAGTCGTCCAGATCAAGGAATTGCCGCTCCCGGACGATGGCCACCACCCCCTGATGCGCCTCACTCCGGGCCAGCTTCGTGAGTTGGTCACGGGTATCCAGGCGCAGCTTCACGCCCGCGTCACGGCAAGCCTGGATCAGCTTCTCCAGGCGCACATCCTGCCGCTCGCGAGCGATGCAAATGTGATCGAACTTCCGGGTGCCGGAACGCAAAGCCTCCTCGACCGGGTGCAGGCCGAACAAAATCTCCATAGTCCCAAGTTTAGACTGTGGTGCATCCAACTGGATTCAGGGAGCCAATTCCTATATTCTTGTTGCACTTGAACCGTCCCGGAGGAGTATGGCCCTTACCGGCAGGCTCAAAAAAGTAGTCGCCCGGGGCGTCTTTGGAGAAGCTATCCGCGTCTCAGAGGATGACATGCGCACAACCTCGCTTAGCGTCGCGGATCACTCGTGCAACGAGAACACCCTGGTTGCCCAGGGACTAAAGCGCCACGATCCGGAGTTGCTCGATCAGCTGATCGTTCAGTATCAGCACCGCCTGCTGCGTTACCTGCTTTACCTCACCGGGAACCGGGAGACAGCGGAAGATATTTTTCAGGAAACCTGGATGCGCGTGCTGAAGCGCGGTGACCAGTTTAACGGCAAGTCCCGCTTCGATACCTGGCTGTTTACCATCGCCCGCAACCTTGTCATCGACGTGCGGCGCAAGCGCACCATGAGCAGCCTGGAGGCGATGCGCGAAGCAGGCGAAGATGGCCGTTCTTTCGATGTGGCCGCCGAGGGGCCGTCTCCTTTTGAGATGTACCAGACGAACGAGAATGGGCACCGGGTCGCCGAGGCATTGCTGACGCTCGAGCCGCTGCATCGTGAAGTGCTGGTCCTTCGCTTCCATGAAGAGCTATCGCTCGAAGAGATTGCACAGGTTACGCATTCCCCGCTTTCCACGGTGAAGTCGCGTCTCTACCGTGGCCTCTCTGCACTCAAACCACGCATTTGCGCAGCCGAGGCTGCAGCCGCGGAGGGAGAGGCACGATGACCGCTAACCCTAAAGGGGGCGCGAGCCGGCGCCCCGCGGATGCGACGCGCTCGATTGCCTGGCCGGATTACGAGGCCAACCTGAGGGTGGCGCAAAAGACCCGCCGTGCGGTACGCGATGCGGTGATCTCCACCCAGGAGCAACGCATGCGCCAACTGCGTACGATGGGCTTTGCCCTCACCGGTTTTTTGTCCCTGCTGGTGCTGCTGGCGCCTGCCATCTGGAATGGCATCGAAGATCTTCTGGCGGGAGAGCATCTGTTCGATTTTCACACCATGGTCGCCATTCTCATCCTGATGCTCTTTCCTGCGATGCTGGCAGCGCTGATTGCTGCGATGTGGAAAGGAAAGCGGGATGTGGAGTACGATCGGGGCGGCTTTGAGACCTTTCCGTCCGATAGAAAAATGATTACCCCGTCCCACAACGCCCAAAGCACTTCTTCCTTTACGGAAGAGGTCAAGCTTATCCCCCGCTGGTCAATCGCGGCCGCGGTCTTGGCGTTCGTGTTCATGCAGTATCTTTCCTGGGTGATCCTGCCCGCCCACCGGCTTAAGCCGTCCACCGCTCCCTTTGGCCTGCGTTTTTATTTCGCGCTCTCCTGGAGCACGCTGGCGGCGTTGTATGTGCTCATGACTGGCTATATCAGCCGGGATGCGCCTCGCCGCAGCATGAGCACACGGTTGTGGGTGATTATCTGCCTGGTTCTGTACGGCGGCATCGGAGCAGTGCTTTATTTCCTGCTTCGCCAGCCCGTGGTGGCGCGCTGCCCATCGTGCGGCACCAGCATCCATACCGAGTTCCATTTCTGCCCTCAGTGCGCCTACCAGGTCTCTGCCTCCTGCGGCAATTGCTACCGCAGCGTGCGTATTACGGATGTTTACTGCGTCTACTGCGGCCATAGCCTGGCTGCGGATAACATGCCCTCCCGTCTGCGCGCCTTCCAATCCTGAGCCAGCCCCCCTATACTCATACTCGCTACGAAGAACGCCAATAACATGCCCATGACTGCGCTGATCGTCGATGATGAACGGCTTGCGCGCGAGGAGCTCAAATACCTTCTCGACTCCGCGGGAGGAGTCGAGGTCATCGCCCAGGGCCAGAATGGCATTGAGGCGGTCCACCTGATTCGTACTCACCATCCGGATGTAGTGTTTCTGGACGTGCAGATGCCAGGACTGGACGGCTTTGCCGTGCTCAAGAAGCTGCTGGAGCGGGAAGAAGCCGACCGCATGCCGCAGATCATTTTTGCCACCGCTTTCGATCAGTATGCGGTGCGCGCTTTCGATGTGAACGCCATCGATTACCTGCTCAAGCCTTTTGATCGTGCCCGGGTAATGCAGGCCCTGGAGCGCGCGCGCCAGCGCTTGCAGGAGGCGCATCAGCTCGACCAGGAGCCACCGCCAGAGAACGGAGCTTTGGCTGACGTCAAGCCGTCGGATGCGCGTCTCGATGCGCTGCTCCGCCTCATTGAACAGCAACAGGCGGGAGTGCGTCCCCGCAGCGGGAAGATCATTTTGCAGGCTCATAACCGGCTCTTCCTGGTGGATCAGAAGGATATTTGCTTCGCCGCCATCGAGGAGGGCATCATCTCCGTCGTGACGCCGACTCTTGAAGGACATTCGAAGTGCCGGACCATCGAAGAGCTGCTCGAGTTGCTCGAGCCATCTGTGTTCTGGAGAGCCCACCGTTCCTTTGTGGTGAACATTAACCACATCAAGGAAGTGGTGCCCTGGTTCAAGAGCAGCTATCAGTTGCGCATGGACGATCGCAAGCAGACTGAAATTCCGGTCAGCCGCGCCCAGACCCGCCGCCTGCGCGAACTTTTCAAGCTGTAGGCCACCTGCGCAGGCGCAGTGCGAAGTTTTGCCCCGGGACAGAAAAAACCGCAAGTCCGTCCGCTCCGATCGGGAATCAAACTCTAGTTGTTTCCCAACGAGGTGAGACACGGTATGGCGAAAAACGTAGCTGAGGTATTCATCGAGACTCTGGTGAAGGCCGGGGTAAAGAGAGTTTACGGAGTTTCCGGCGATTCCCTGAATGGCCTGACCGACACCATCCGCAAAAATAAGAAGATCGACTGGCTCCATGTGAGGCATGAAGAGGTGGCTGCGTTTGCGGCGGGCGCCGAAGCTCACCTTACGGGTGAGATCGCTGTGTGCGCCGGCAGCTGCGGGCCGGGCAACCTTCACCTCATCAATGGCCTGTTCGATTGCCACCGGAGCCGGGTGCCGGTACTAGCCATTGCGGCGCAAATTCCCAGCCTCGAATTGGGCAGCGGCTACTTTCAGGAAACACGTCCCGACCACTTGTTTCAGGATTGCAGCCACTACTGCGTAGTGGTTTCGCAGCCGGACCAGTGCCACGGGTGCTGGGAATCGCCATGCGCACAGCGATCGCCAAGCGAGGCGTTGCGGTGGTGGTCATTCCCGGGGATGTGGCGCTGCGCGAGTGTTCCGGGAGCGCATTGTCGCTGGGCATGGAAGATTCCTGCCCAGAGCTTCGCCCATCGGATAACGAGTTCAGGCGGGCGGCGGAGATACTCAACAACGCCCAAAAAGTGACCATCCTTGGCGGTGCTGGTTGCGCGGGCGCTCATGCAGAACTGATTGCCGTTGCCGAACGGCTGAAGTCACCGATCGTTCATGCGCTGCGGGGCAAGGAATTTATTGAGTACGACAATCCTTACGACGTGGGAATGACCGGGCTGCTCGGCTTTTCATCGGGCTACCACGCCATGATGAATTGTGATGCTCTGCTCATGCTGGGAACAGACTTTCCCTATCAACAGTTCTATCCCAAGAACGCAAAAATTATTCAGGTTGATCGGCTGGGCGAGCAGCTTGGACGCCGCACCCCGGTCGATCTGGGCCTGATTGGCAATGTGAAGGACACGCTGGAGGTGCTGACTCCGCTGCTTCAGAGCAAGAACGATCGATCGTATCTCGACACTTGTCTTGGTCACTATAAGAATGCCCGCAAGGGTCTCGATGAACTCGCGGTCGGCGAGCCGGGGCGCACACCGATTCATCCACAATACGTAGCGAAAATACTCGATGAGCTGGCGGCGGACGATGCGGTGTTTTCCTGCGACGTGGGCACGCCTACGGTCTGGGCCGCGCGCTATCTTCACATGAACGGCAAGCGCCGGCTTCTCGGCTCCTTCACCCATGGCTCCATGGCGAATGCTCTTCCCCAGGCGATTGGCGTACAAGCCAGCCATCCTGGGAGACAGGTCATCACACTTTCAGGCGATGGAGGGCTGGCGATGCTCCTAGGCGACCTGCTGACGCTGCGCCAGCTTAATTTGCCGGTGAAGGTGGTGGTCTTCAACAACGGCACCCTCGGCTTTGTGGAACTGGAGATGAAAGCGGCTGGATTAGTCGACTACGGAACAGATCTGGTGAATCCCGATTTTGCGAAACTCGCCGAGTCCGCGAGTATCTTGGGGGTTCGCGTGGAGAAGCCGGAAGAACTGCGCCCGGCGATGAGCAAAGCGCTGGCTCACGATGGCCCCGCCTTGATTGAGGTGCTGGTCAATCGCCAGGAGCTGTCGATGCCGCCAACGATTAGTTTTGACCAGGCCCTGGGCTTCAGCCTCTATATGATTCGCGCCGTGCTCAGCGGGCGCGGCGACGAAGTGGTCGACTTAGCAAAAACCAATCTCCTGCGCTGACGGGCAGGACGGGACATGGAGGGATAGAACATGACTACGCAAGTGCAAGAAACGGTCCATCAACAGGCTCTTCAGGTTTCCCTCTCGGGATTCGACCTGATCAATTCGCCTCGCCTTAACAAGGGAACAGCTTTCTCCGATCATGAACGCGATGTCTTTGACCTGCACGGTTTGCTGCCACCGCACATAGGAACCCTGGACGAACAGCTTGAGCGCCGGATGCACGCTTTGGATAGACAGCCGACTCCTTTCGCTAAATACAGTTTTCTTCGCGACCTGCAGGATACTAACGAGACCCTGTTCTACGCCCTTTTGGTTCGCAATGTTGAAAAGATGCTGCCTCTGGTTTACACCCCTACGGTGGGCGAGGGTTGCCAACGCTTCAGTGAAATATGGAGAAAGCCGCGAGGACTGTTTCTCAGTTATCCGAATAAGGGCCGGATTGCTCAGATACTCGATCACTCCCGCTACGACAATGTGAAGTGCATTGTGGTCAGCGATGGCGAACGGATTCTGGGCCTCGGCGACCAGGGTGCAGGAGGCATGGGTATCCCTATTGGGAAGATGGCCCTTTATACTGCGCTCGGCGGGATCCATCCGGAAAACTGTCTTCCGATTCTGCTCGATGTGGGCACGGACAACGAGGAGCGGCTCAAAGACCCGATCTATCTCGGTTGGCGGAACAAGCGTGTACGGGGACAGGAATACGATGACTTTGTCGAGACCTTTGTCTCCGCCGTGAAAAAGCGCTGGCCGCACGTTCTGTTGCAATGGGAAGACTTTGCGGGTACAAATGCAGCCCGGTTCTTGGCCCGCTACCGGAACCAGCTATGCACGTTCAACGACGATATCCAGGGTACTGCGGCGATCACCGCGGCAACCCTCATCTCCGCCATCAATGTAACCGGCAATCCCCTGGAGCAGCAGAAGATCGTGGTTGTGGGCTTCGGCAGCGCGGGTTTAGGCGTCACCAACCTGTTGGCCCAGTTCATTGCAGACCGCGGGGTTTCGCAAGAGGAAGCTCGGGCTCGCTTCTATGCCATGGATCGCTGGGGCCTGATCACCGAAAAGCGTAAGAACGTGGAGCCGGAGCAGCTACCCTACGCGCGCAAAGAACAAGAAGTGCAGAGTTGGCGACAACCGAATGGAGACATCACGCTCCTGGATGTGGTTCGCAACGTGAAGCCGACAGTGCTCATCGGCTTGTCTGGCCAGGCCGGGACGTTTACCGAACAGGCAGTTCGTGAAATGGCGAAGTACACTGCTCGACCGGTTATTTTTCCGCTGTCGAATCCAACCTCACGCAGCGAAGCGACGCCCCAGGACTTGATGGACTGGACAGAGGGCCGCGCACTGATCGGTACCGGGAGTCCCTACGACCCGGTTAATTATGGCGGAAAGAAGTTTCATGTCGCTCAGACGAACAACTCCTACATATTTCCCGGGCTTGCCCTTGGCATCATTGCCTCCAAGGCTCGATTCGTCACCGATACGATGGTGAAGGCCGCAGCCACGGAACTGATCCGTCACTTGCCTACCCAGACGGACAAGCAGGCGAGCCTGCTTCCGCCGATCTCGCAGTCGCGTGATCTCGGTCGTCCGATCGCGGAGGCTGTGGGGCTACAGGCGATCAAGGATGGCCAGGCGCAGGTCGCCAACGAGGATGCCCTGAGAGGTGAACTTGACGCCAATATTTGGGAACCGCAATACGCACCCTACGAGCGCAAAGAATAAATGAGTCGAGGTAACTCCAGGTGGCCGCCCCTTAAGGGCGGCCACGGACTTTCTACGTCTAAACAGCCTGCGGAAAAAGTCTGCGTGAGTCCCCAAGGGACGGCTGAAAATAGCCCAGGACGCAGTCCTGGGTAGACCCGACCAAAACGGACCGTCATCCGGCGCCACGGGTTAAGATTGCCGTAGCAAGAAGCAAGGCGAGGAGCGAGAGAAACTCACCCAGCAATGAATGCACGTCAATTGTGGCCCACGCGCTGGTTCCCGGTGGTTGCCTTCTGGATCCTGGTGGCTTCAGGCCTCCAGGCCTTCGGTCACGTCCCCGGCGAGGCCTCCCACGATAACTCCGCCGATAGCTTAGCTCAGCCCTTGGTTGTGGATGCCACCCGGATGGGCGAGCCGGTCAGCCTGGATCAGGGTTGGCGATTCCACAGCGGCGACGATCCTCGATGGGCCAGCTCGGCCTATGACGACTCTGCCTGGCAGTCATTCGATCCCTATAGGAGCACCCGCGATCAGAGCTTTGCCACGGTCCAGGGTTTCGTGTGGCTGCGGATTCATTTGCGGCTTCCCGCGGCCCATGGCCCCCTCAGCTTGCTGCTGGACCGGGTGGGAAACAGCTATCAGGTTTTCGTCAACGGACAGACGATCGGACACTACGGCAGTTTCGGATCGGTTTTCGGTTATCTTTTGCCGGCGTCCCTGGTATTTCCATTGGATAACGCAGCTCCAGGGGATGCGGCCGTGGTCGCCGTTCGCTTCTGGGCGCCTAACCATCGCTCCATCGCCGTCATCAGGCCGCGCACGGTATGGATCGGACCGGCGGCAGTCATCGACACCTTGCATACGGCGATGCGCGGCACACAGGTCATCTACCAGTTCGACGATATCGTGGTTGCGTTATTGGGGCTACTGATCGGCTCCGGACTTATCTGTCTTTTTCTTGCGGAACGCCCACATCGTGAATATCTGTGGGCGGGCATCAGCCTCGGGTTGATCGGGCTCTACTACGCTGTCGGTGTTCTTGGCGCTCTTGCTGTATTGCCCCTGCGGAGCTTCGAGATCATCTACGTTGCGCTTGGTTACGCCAGCATCGTAGCATCGATTGAGTTTCTGTACCGCTTTATCCGTCAGCAGCCAGGAATCGTGGTCCGCATCTACGAAGCGGCGCTGGTTGCTTGCGCCGGCCTGGGGTTACTCGCCTTCTATGGCGTGGTCAACGGGTTCACGTTGGATACAACCGCCGGAGTCGCGACCCTCTCCTATGCCGTTTTCTCTGCGGTTTTGCTGGTCGTCTGGTATCTGCGGGGTAACCGGGAGGCTGCCATTCTGCTGCTGCCGGTAGTTTTTTTCGGGCTTGCCCTTCCGCTCGATTTCTTTTCTTACGTCGTCTATGTGCTTGGCTGGACCAGGGATCCCAACGCGCTCATTCCCGACCTTCATTTGGGGCCAGTGCACTTTGTCTTTTCCAGTATCGCCATCTGCTTGTACATGCTGAGCTTCATCGTGATTTTGGGCTCCCGTTTCCTATTTACCAGCCACGAGCAGGAACGCTCGGCGGCGGAATTGGCCGCGGCGAATCGGGTGCAGAGCCGCCTGGTTCCGGTAACGTTTCCTGCGTTGGGCAGGTTTTCAATGGAAGCGGCGTACGTTGCGGCCGCGGAGGTGGGAGGCGATTTTTACCAGGTCTTTCCTGAGGGGGATGGCGGGTTGCTCTTTTTCATTGGGGATGTGAGCGGTAAAGGACTGAGTGCGGCGATGGTCGGCACGCTCATCGTAGGCGCCATCCGGACACTCGCTGTGCAGCAGCTTTCCCCGGCCCGCTCGCTCACGCTGCTCAATCAGCAGCTGGTGGGGCAGACCGATGACGGTTTTGTTACCTGCCTCTGCGCGCGAATCTCCGCTACCGGAACCATGATCCTCTCCAACGCAGGCCATCTTGCGCCCTATCTCAACGGCGCAGAGATCGACCTTGCCAATGGTCTGCCATTGGGCATCACCAGCATGGCCGAATACACAGAGCAGACCGTGGAACTGCCGGAATCGGCGCGGCTCACTTTCATTTCCGACGGGGTGGTGGAAGCGAAGAACGCGCAACAGGAGCTGCTCGGCTTCGCGCGCACCCAGCAGCTATCCGTTCTGCCCGCCGCCGCCATCGCCCAGGCTGCGCAGACCCACGGCCAGGCAGACGACATCACCGTGGTTACGATCCAGCGCAGGACTGCTTGAGAAGTACGCTATTGGTTGGCCTTCGCTGCCACCGCACGCACTTTGTCTAATTCTGTCAACTGGACTGTCCAGGTGAGAGGCACCTTGATACGAGGGAAACAGACCTTCGAAGTACAGGCCTGATACTCCAGACTGCCGGTGATGTGCAGCATGGGATCTTTTGCGAAGATGGCAAGGGTCTCCTTGTTGACCACGGCGGCCACGGACGTATCCAGGACCGTTTTATCTGTATAAACGGGCTCGGTTTCGTTGGACTCTGGAAAGTGCATCATCTCAGGTTTCGGATAGACTGTAGGTCTTACCGTGTAAAGGTAGGAAGGGTCGAGAGTGAGAGACGCCACGATGTAGTGGTCTTTTTCAGCGCCCGGGGCGTAGACATGGGTATCTCGATCCGGTGTGATCGTAACCACCAGCCGCACCAACTCTCCCGGAGTCACCTCTTTGTCTGACTGCATAGTGGTCAGCTCGACATGGGGGGAGGGCAAACTCCTGATCGGCTGCGGAAGGGCGACATCTCCGAAGATATTCTGGTAAACATTGTTGGCAGTTAGCCGGTTAATGTACCCATCTTCAAAGAATCGCTTTTCGATGATCCCCTGCTTGCTAATCAAATAGTAACCCGGAACCGGGATGCCGGCCTCAGCTCCGGTGGCCTCGACGTTGCGAATGCCGAAGGCGTCAATAAGCCTGGACGAGGAGTCGGAGAGAAGCGGGTAAGTGATCGACTTCCGCTTTGAAAATTCAGCCAGCACCTGGGGAGAGTCATAACTGACGCCGGCCACGTTGATTCCCTTGGCGGCAAACAGCTTTTGCGCGCGCTCCAGATCGACCAGTTGACCCTTGCAAAACGGACACCAGTCGGCGGAACGGAAAAACAGGAGAAGCAGGCCATTTGAACCAGTGAGTGTGCTAAAGCTCTGTGGCTTGCCGGTTTGGTCCGCAAGAGCGATCTCCGGCGCTTTGACCCCCGGTTGCAGCCCGATGATATGTTGGCCGAGCGCATATGGTTGGAATGCAAAGGCGATTCCGCACATGAGAAGAAGAGGCCATGATGGGGATTTTAATGTCACTGAGTCCTCCGGGAGTGCGAGTAGGTTAAAACTTAAAAGTGGATGACGAATCCGCCGGCCGGTACTAGATCGTGCTGACCTTGCTGGCGGATGGACGAACCGTAATTTGCCGCGTTGACGGCGTAGTAGTCGCGCAGCTCTACCCGCAAAGAGATCGGGAAAAGAATGTGGATCGGCGTCCTGATGTCGACGCCACCGCCGAACTGTGCTGTACCGGTGTATCGATTGATCTGGGGATTGGGTGCGCCGTTGTTAAGCACGGCGCTCGTCTCCAGCCAGCCGAAGCCGAAACCTCCGGAAAGCCAGGGCGACAAGCGCCGGTTAGCGAACGCCTGCACGCGCAGGGAAGGAACCACGTATAACGTTGCCAGACTGCTGACTGTTCCAGGCTGAGACGAGCCCCCCTGGTGGCTCGGTGCGGCGGCGAATGGAACTTCCGCCGACAACGCGGTCTTCTCACCCTTCAGTCTACGTGCGTAGTCAAATGAGAAGGCCACACTCCCTCCCAGGCTGAGGGGCGTGCCTGCGGTGGTGGTAAAGCCTGGAATCTGCTCCGAACCGAGCACAAAGCCGGTCTCGTTCTTCTGCTCCTGAGCCAATGCCGAGGAAACAACGACGGCCGCCAGGAACGCGGCATAGACTATTTTCGGCACAGGAATCCTCCGGCGAAACCGGGCAGGGCGATCAGTAGAAGTGCGTGTATGTCCCACTCCCCTGTGCGCTCTCCGGCAAACAGAACCAGCCGAGCTCCGAGGCGTGCGAGAAGTACTCCTGAATCCTTGCGGCTTGCAGATCGGGACTGAGCTTGCTGCCCTCGAAAGCACGCTCGATAGCAGTCGCGATCGAATCGCCGTCACGAAGGTCAGCGAGCAGAAGAAATTCTTCGCGCTCGATACGGCGGTAGTAGACCGAGTTGTCGAAGCGATGCACAGCCAGGTAGACGCTGGACCTGCTCACCTCCGGCAGCACTACCTCCGAGGCCTGCCGGCGTTCGGATACGGCGTTGCTCACGATGTCGATCTCCGGGGTCACTTTGCGGACGGCGAGGACCACCTCGTCTACGGGATACTGCAAGTCGAGTAATTGCAGGTGCGGCTGCAGGCGCAGAGTGGAGTCCGATCCTAGCCCGGCAAAATCCTGCCAGCCCAGCGGCGCCAGACTGGCTCCATCGAACGCTTCGATATAAGCCCACTCCAGTCGAGCAACATCCACCGCCAGGGCGTGCATGGGGCTGGCGAGTTTAGGGTAGGACGCGAGCCAGGCCGGCAACCTGGCTCCCAGATTCCGCAGGGAAAAGGAAGTGGACGGATTTTCCCGCAGATAAGCCAGCACCAGCGAGTCGAATTTCTCCCGGCCGAGAACTGCGTTGAGGGCGGGAAAATCTTCCGACACGGCGGCAATCACGCGAAACCAATACTGCCGGTTGTAGATCTCGAGCCGCTCCAACGAAGTGAGTTGAGAATTGGGTTTAATGTATCTGGCCGCGATTTCGTCACAGGGCACACCGTGCTCGGTCATGGCTTGCATCGCAAAGTCGGACGTCAGGGGACGCATTACGTCGTGGGACATGCGTCGCTGGAGCTCGAGGAGATTCATGCGGGCACCTCGCTTAAGTGTTCAGGCTGCGTTGCCGAGAGAAGATAAAGATTTGCCTTGAGCGCTTCGGCATGCACTTCGCCGAAGGAAGGGATGTTGTCATCCCACTCCAGCAGCGTTGCCATGGGCCCGGTACGCTCGATCGCGCGGGCGTACAAATTCCAGACCGGGTCGAGTACCGGATGGTCGTGGGTGTCAAGCGTGTACTTTTCGAATTTAGAGTGCCCGGCGATATGTATCTGAGCCACGCGATCCGCAGCAACACTGTTCACATACTGCATAGGATCGAACCCGTGATTCTGCGAGGAGACATAGATGTTGTTCACGTCGAGCAGAATGCCGCAGTCGGCAGCGTGAACTACCTCGTTCAAGAACTCCCACTCGGTCATCTGGGATTCGTGAAACTCGGCGTAACTACTCACGTTCTCGACCGCAATGGGGATCTCGAGAAAGTCCTGCACCTGGCGAATACGCTGCGACGTAATCTGTACGGCTTCGAAGGTGTAGGGCAGAGGAAGCAGATCGTGCGTGTACCGTCCGTCGACGCTGCCCCAGCACAGGTGATCGGAAAGCCAGGGCGTTTTGGTACGCCGGGTTAATTCCTTGAGGCGTTTGAGGTGCTCGCGATTGAGCGCCTGCGCTGAGCCAAAATACATGGAGACGCCGTGCTGGACGACCCTGTACTGCTCCAGAATCTGGTCGAGCATCTTCAACGGGCGGCCGCCATCTACCATATAGTTTTCTGAAATGATCTCGAACCAATCGACGACTGGTTTCTCCGACAGTATGTGATCGTAATGCGGGACGCGCAGTCCGATACCGACACCATAGTCGGTAAAGGCGTTGAAGCGGTTGGCTGGCATCGTAGGCTCCTGATTTAGACGCAAGAAGAGACTGGAGGCTTGAGCGATCCCAAGCCTCCAACAGACAGCGGAACTAGCTGGCCTTCGGCGGCGTGGAGCCGTCAGTAGCGCAGCCGCCCTTGCCTTTGCAGCTGTTCTTGCCCGGATCGGGGCCGCCGCCCTGCCCCTTGCAATCGTTCTTGCCCTTGCAGGAGTGCTTGGTGGTGTCGGGGGTGGGGTTACTCTGAGCAACCAGCAGCGCGCCGGCGTGGGATGACGCGCTCGCGGTGGGGGTGCCGCTCTGCTGGCTGGGTTGTGCGTTCAAGCGAGCAGTTGTGCCGCCGAGCAGACCTGCAAACGCAGCGGCGAGGGCGAGGGTATTTGCGGAACGGTTCTTCATGAATGAATACCTTTCTGGTTAGGCCGCGCACCGAGTGCGCTGGACGTTATTTGTCTCGGGAGTTGCTGTGCAGGAGCGAAGTAGTCGATCACGACGCTTCTCTCTTGTGCCTGTTAGAACGGATAGGAAGCGCGAAGTTACAAGCAATCTTTTTTCCCCTTTAAGGATTTAATCCAGTTCGTGGCGCCGTTATCCCCATGCGTATCCGCGAGAGCGGCGCCGCGCCGTCGAAGACGATGTGGTCATCCTCTTGATGAATCCCCAACTGGTTCCAGAGCAGAGGAAGATCTACATGAACCGGGTTTTCGCTCCACTCTCTATAGAGATCCTCGAGCACTGAGGTATGAGTTGCCTTATCTCCTACACTAAGGACTCGCGTCAAGTGCCAGTTTTTATCGATGGTGCCACCGGCGGCGACAATCGCCCGCAGCGCATCCTGCAGGCCATACGAATTGTTCGTCTGGCGGCGTATCGCAACATCGGCAACCAGGCAGAACAAGGCTCCACCCCAGTAGGTGCGGCCCCAGGTGTGGGTGTGGTCCAGGCCGCGGTCGAATGCTTCCGGCTCGCCGTGGCCCATGCCGCCCAACATATCGGACCACACCTTTTCCGGACTCAGCCGTCCTGCCTGAGAACGAGCGATTGGTTCCACATAGGTCGCGATCCCTTCCTCCAGCCAGTGCTGTGAGTCGGGAAGGGATGCGACCGCCATATGGACCAGCTCATGAGTCACAATCCAATCGGTGTCAAAGTCCTGGTCTGTGGTGTGCTGGCCGATGGTGAGCCGGGTGACAGCGGGAAAGCCGCCTCTGCTGCCCCAAGTGGTTCCGTGCAGGACTCCCCGCTGGCCGGCGGCCACGACGACCAGGATGCGCGCTGAGGAGACCGGAAACTTCCCATAGTATGTTGCCACGGCCTGGGCAGACTTACCGATCTTGGCAATGATGCAGGTCCTAGGAAGATCGGGTTCTACACCCGCAAACTCGATTTGCAGATTCGCTCCGCCCGTCTGCAGGATCGTAGCGCCATACATGATGACTGAATGCGTGGATAAGATCAGCAACATCAGAAAGCAGAACTTCAACGTCGACTGCAGCCGACGACAAAACCAAAGACGCCGTCGGGGTAGTCGCTCCATGATAACCGGTCTGACGTGCCATCAGGCCGCGGGTTACAGGTTTTCTCGCGCGGCAACCCGCTCATCTTCACTGTAACTATTTAGCGGCCGTCGCTCTCTAACTCGGCGATGGATCTCGCAAACAGTGAATGCCAATTGCTGTTCACGCGAAGAAAGAGACACAATGAAACCCTTGCTCCGTTACTACTCCTTTGCCGCAGAGAAGATCTCCTACCTGCGGTCGCCGTTTCTGCTTGCGGTACGCCTTTATTGGGGATGGCAGTTTGTCCAGACAGGCTGGGGTAAAATGCACAACATCGGAAAGATCACTGGCTTCTTCACCAGCCTGAACATACCTTTTCCCGCCTTCAATGCCTATTTCGTATCAGGCCTGGAATTCTTTGGCGGCCTGCTCCTTATCATCGGCTTTGCCTCCCGCTTCACCGGCCTGCTTCTGGCATTCAACATGCTGGTCGCTTACTGGACAGCGGATCATCAAGCGCTGGTTTCCATCTTCTCCAATCCGGGAAAGTTTTATGTGGCCGATCCCTACACCTTTCTCTTTGCGTCGCTGATGGTTCTGATCTTAGGGGCGGGTCTGTTTTCAGTCGATGCACTAGTGGCGAAGCGTCTGGAAGTGCAGGTCTAAACTCCATGACGCCCACTGTAGGACGCCGGGACGAGGCGCAGATGATCGCCTCCATTCTCGCCGGAGATACGCAGCTTTACCACGAACTCATCCGCCCTTACGAGCGTAGCGTGTACATGATGGCTTTGTCGTACATGAAGAATGAGGCCGATGCGGAAGACGTTGCCCAGGAGGCATTCCTCAAGGCCTTTCATCATCTATCGAGTTTTCGCGCGGAGGCCAGGTTCAGTACCTGGCTGGTGGGTATCGCCCTGAATGAGGCGCGCAGCCGTCTGCGGCGCGAGGGAATCCTGCGGATGGAATCGATCGACGATACGCCGGAAGAGGGCGGTCACATTTCTCCCGCGATTCTGCGCGACTGGCGGGAAGTTCCTTCGGAAGCATTGGAGCGCAAGGAGGTGCGTCAGATGCTGCAGAAGGCGATAACCAACCTTCCTGAAAAATACCGTGAGGTGTTTTTGTTGCGCGATGTGGAGGAGATGAATATCGTTGAAACTGCGGCCGCACTCAGCATTACTGTCGGCAATGTGAAGGTGCGACTGCACCGCGCGCGCCTGATGCTGCAAAAGCAGTTGACCCCCCTGCTGAGAAATATGAATCCAAAGAGGAGGTGGATCCCGTGGTTTTAAACTGCAAACACGTTTGGGACTGCATCTCCGGGTATCTGGACGATACGCTGCCGCTGGAGACGCGAGAGTTTGTTCAAAAGCACCTCGACCACTGCGAAATCTGTTCAGCGATCCTGGATTCTACGCGCAATATCCTGGTTCTGACGGCCGACGACCAGGTCTTCGAACTGCCGGTCGGCTTCAGTCAGCGTCTGCATGCGCGACTCGATCAGGAGATGACCGGCTAGACTGGCTAGAGCGAGTGGTGAGAGCTGAAATGCAAGTACTCTTCCACGCCGAGAAGAAGGAGCGTGGCGAGCGACAAAACCATTTGCGCCCGCTCCATTCGCCTTTGGTGGAGACTCAATGGTTTTTGCCGCCATTGGGCAGCGGGGCGATTGCGAAGATGGCGAATCTGCAAAAGGATTCCCAGGTTCAGCAGGGAACCGAGGAGGGCGATCGCCATCATCGGAATACGAATCCAGTCGGCATGAAACCGTTCCATTGCCGTTGCCGCTCCCGTACTCAGGGCAAATGACCCTATTCCGATCGCGAGTCGGAGACCGGAGATAGCCACGAAGGCTCCGCAGATGCTCTGAAGCAAAGCGAAGAAGAAACTCGACCAGGCGATCAGGCCCTGGTTGCGCACGAGCTCGTTTGGCATGAGCGGCGCAGGGGCCTCGCCCGCTTTGAGTGGTTCTAAAGGAGTGGTAGACATTGGGTGCTCCGCGGGTACTTCATCCGTACCCGGCAAAACAAGTTTATACGATCGCCTCCCCACCCGCCGTGTAACCTTCCTGAGCCTGGAGACTCTAACATCCAGCATTCCATCATCGCTCTCGAGCGATGCTCCTTGTCTAAAAACATGAACCGATTTGTTCGAAGAGGAATCCTCGGAGCACTCGCTGGTTCAGCCGCGGCCGCGCCGCTCTTGCTCCTCAGCACTACAAGAGGGCCGGAGTCCACGGTAGCCGTCGTTGCGGGCTCGATGTATGCAGCCTGCGTTCCCCCGGCGCGAGGCGGTTACGCGGACAACATCATGGCCGCTGCTTCTCTCGGCATCCCGCTTTGGGGAATCACGAGCGTAATCTTCCTCCCCTTGCTTGCGGGAAACCATATGGCCCTGGACGCAGTGGGGATGCAGGGGCATTTTGCGCCGCTAGTCGGATGGATACTCTACGGTGCCTTGCTCGGCGCCATACTTCAGCTATTCAGTGAGCTTGCAGAGACTTTGTACGGCGCGGAAACCACGCCGGCCTCAGCACCCTCCACCAACCTGACCCGCATCGTGATACTCGGCGGCGGATTCGGAGGAATGAAGGTTGCAGAATGTCTGGAAGAAGAACTTGGCAGCTCCGCCTCCATCTCCCTGGTGAGCGATACCAATGCGCTCTTGTTTACTCCCATGCTGGCCGAGGTCGCGGGAAGCAGTCTGGAACCCAGTCATATCAGCGTACCGTTGCGCAGCAGCCTTCGCCAGACCCACTTCGTGCGCGGGCGCGTTACTGGGGTCGACTTCGAGAGACGAGCGATCGTTCTTGATGGAGCGGAACGTGAGTCTCGCCGCGAACTCGAATACGATCACGTGGTTTTTGCCCTGGGAGCGGTCTCGAACTACCTGGGGCTGGTGAATGTAGAGAGGGTGGCCTTCGACTTCAAGACCCTGCTGGATGCAATTCGCATCAGGAATCACGTAATCGAAATGTTCGAGAGAGCAGATCGAGAAACATGCCCGGTTGTCCGAAGGCAACTCCTCACCTTCGTGATCGCAGGCGGAGGGTTCGCCGGTGTGGAGTTGGCCGGAGCGCTGAATGACTTTGCCCACGGCATTTTCCCCGACTACCGCAATCTCAAGATCGAAGAGCTGTGTGTGACCCTGGTGCATTCGCGCGACCGTATCCTGCCCGAGCTTAGCGAAACACTCGCTGGCTACGCCCTTGAAAAGATGAAAGAGCGTGGCGTCGTATTCCGCCTTGGTACCAGGCTGGTCGATGCTCAACCCGGGCTGGTGACTCTGAGCGACTGTCAAATTTCAGCGGAAACGCTAGTGTGGACCGCCGGAACCGCGCCCAATCCGCTTATCAGGACGCTGGATCTGCTGACCAACCCTCGTGGCGCGATCGTAGTCGATAGCACCCTTGCAGTTGCGAAACGTTCGACTGCCTGGGCGCTCGGCGACTGCGCCGCCGTGATCGATTCTGAAACGAAAAAGCCTTGCCCTCCCACGGCACAATTTGCCCTTCGTGAAGCCGCGACCATCGCAAAGAATATCTGCGCGGCCTTAAAGGGCGGCCCGGCAAAAGATTTTCATTTCACGTCTCTCGGCGCCCTCTGCGTCGTGGGCCACCAGACCGCCTGCGCGGAGTTGACCGTTCCGTTCGCGCCAGCACGGTCGCTGCGCTTCTCCGGCCTTCTCGCCTGGCTCATCTGGAGAGGGATTTATGTTTCCAAATTGCCTGGCCTGGAGCGGAAGATCCGTGTGCTCATGGCGTGGACGCTGGAGCTGTTTTTCCCTCGAGACATTATTCAGACCATTGAGCTTGGAGGAAGGGACATGCAGCCATGGCGCAGTCCATAGTCACGTGGAAGGACGCCTGTATTGGAGTTCTGGTGGGGATCGCAGGCGGACTGCTTCAAGGGAATGTCCTTCACGCCTCGCTGCCCCGCGCAGTTTTGCTCGGCGCAGTGTTTGGGCTTGTCTTCACCATGGTGTTCTCCAAACGTGCATCGAGCGCAGGGGCAGGGCTGATCTGGGGACTGAGCGCCGCCCTCCTTTTTTGGTTTCTAACACTGGCCGCAAGCATGCTGAAACTTGGCACTCATGATTCCGGCGCCATGCTGGATGACGCTCGCGGCCGCTTCCGGGAACTGGCATCTTACCTGGTTTGCCTGGGGGCGCCGGTCGGACTCGCTCTGGGGATTCGCGGAGGACTCCTCCCAGATAGCTCCAGGCCGCGCTTCCACCGGAGCCGGGCGATCGTTGCCGGTGGTCTGGCTGGGGTGATTAGTGGCCTTATCTTCGGCCACTGGATGTGGCAAGGGGGATTTTTCCCGTTGATTGCCGGCTTAGGCGACATCCCGTCGCAGGCCATCCGAGTGATCCTTCAGTTCTGCGTTGCCTTCATGATCGGGGCAACCTTCGGCCTGCTCTTCCAACGGGATGTTCGCGGCTACGGCTCCTGCATGGGTTGGGGGCTGGGTTATACCGTCTGTTGGTGGTTTGCAGGCCCGCTCACACTCTTTCCTCTCGTACAGCGGATGCCGTTGAATTGGTCCATGGATGCGGCAACTCCGTTGTTCGGAGCGCTCGTGGGTTACATCCTTTACGGCCTCATCCTGGGGGTGGTGTATGCAACGTTTGATCGCGCGTGGCTACGACTATTCATCGAATCCGACCCTCTCAACAGAGAGCCGGATGGCCCAGGGTTCCGCCTCTTCCGCTCGCTTGAGTGGGGAGCCCTCGCGGGCCTCGCCGGAGGTCTCGTCTCCAGCCCCTTCATGTTCGCTGCACATGTGTTGTCGAGTGTTGCCGGCGTAGAAACTCATTTGTCAACTTTGAGCGGCCTAGTGGTTCATCTTCTGGTCAGCACTTTGATCGGAATGAGCTACGGCGTTTTGTTCCGTGATGAGGCGTCCAATCTTGCCATGGCCGGCGCATGGGGCTGGGTATTCGGACTCATCTGGTGGTATGTAGGACCTTTGACGCTGCTTCCGCTGATACTTACGGGTGAGATCGATTGGAGGATAACTGCCGCTTCTGCATTGCTTCCTTCTCTCCTGGGCCACCTTATCTATGGCGCCTGCACTGGTTCCCTGTTCTATATATTTGAGCGAAGCTATAGCAACAAGCACAGGCTCGATCCAAGAATGATTGCCAGAGAACTGCGCCGCTTGCGCCCGGTTGGCACCCCGGCTCCTGCGCTATGGTTTTTCGCGATGGGGATGGGCGTGGTTATTCCGCTGCTATTGACATAGTCATCCCACTTCTTCGTAGGCACGGCGCAGCATCTGCCGCATCGCAGAAACCATATAGGCGTTGTCGATGCGAAGATTGGCGTCGCTCACGATGCCGGGATAATGGTCAGGGATCAGCGACGCGGTGCTGCGCACCTCTCGCAGGGCTTTCATGAGGAGATACATGTCCTGATAGCCGTCGTCCTGGAAGGTTTCATGAAATCGCGGAAGCGGTGAGCTGACATTGCGAAAGTGAATGGTAAAGAGCTTATCCCGTCCACCGAATTCCCGGATCATTGAGGCGGCATCCTTGCCCATGGTGTCTCCGCCCTCTAACCAGGTGCCGAGGCAGAGGCAAAGGCCCCAGTTCTTACTGCCTTTCGCCGCTACGTCCTCGGCATGCTTGTAGCCGGCATAGTTGATGAAGACCTTTGCCACTCCATTCATGGGCGTAATCGGCGGATCGTCCGGGTGATGGGCTAACTTGATACCTGCTTTTTCCGCGACCGGCAGCACCGCGTCGAGAAAGTAAGCATAGTTCGCCCAGATCTCCTGGGCAGAGTAGTCGCGGTCGAACATTCGTTTTTCGACCTTATCCCGGAAGTCGGTTACGCTGAACTCGCGTGCGGTATAACCCCGGGCCGTGGTGATCATGTTGGTGGTGTAGGTATTTCCTGGATGGAAGTCGATGTGAGACGTGCGAATGCCCAGGTGCCCGCAATCGGTTAGAAAGGTATTGAATTTCTCGATGTCCTCGTCTCTGCCAGGCTGGCCCAGCTGAATTCTCTTTGAGCGATACTTCTCCATCAGCGCGCAGTCAATCCTGAGGCCGTAGCGTGCAAAACGATCCTGTGTGGCCTTAATAAAATCGTAGGAAGCCTGCTCGCCGAAGTCAGCGTGCAGCCAGCGCAAGCCAATCTGTTTGAGAAAAAGGAGTTCCTCGTCTGAGGTGTTCTGGACGGTTAGTTTGACGGCAATCTTCGTGCCTTCCGGATCTGCCTCGTCGAACGGTGCTCCCGGCGCAGGGGCAAGCGCGGCCGCGGAACGTGGAAGCAGCCCGTAGGCTGCAGCCATTGCAGGCAGCTTGAGGATGTCGCGACGGCCCAGCTCTTTGAACGCTGACAACCTAACCTCTTTTCAGATGTTCACGTGCAACAGACGCCTCAGATTTTCACGTGCAACAGACGCCTCAGATTTTCACGTGCAACAGACGCCGGGTGCCCCATATCCCCGATTTCCTGTGGAGCTCAGTGGGTTCGCGAACTTCATGCGCCTTTCCTTATAGAAAGGCGCACACGCAGCCCTTGCCAGCGCCGCGTGCAGGAAATTCGGGGTATCTCGCTCGTTTTTCGCGAGATGTGGGATTCCACGGCGATTAACATGCAGCTTTCGGCCCCAAAACCAATGAAGTTAAGATTCGTGGAATCCCACATCTCGCGTCCATTGGCAGGGCGCGACCGGCTACTGCTTGATGACTGTGCCATCACGTTTCCGAATTTCTCCCCAACCGCCATTCAGGTTGTTTCTTCCCGGCGTAAATGGAGATTTGGCGGCTGCCTGCTCGTCGATCTCGATGCCCCATCCGGGCTTTTCACTCACCCACAGATATCCGTCCCTCATCTCCGGACAGCCGTGAAAGATTTCCTGGGTCTGTTGGTTGAAGGGCGAATATTCCTGAATGCCGAAGTTATAACTGACTATGTCCAGGGTCACGTTGGCCATGTGGCCTACGGGAGATACGTCGCCCGGACCGTGCCATGCGGTCTTAACTCCATACTGCTCAGCCAGGATCGCGATCTTGCGCGACGGGGTGAATCCTCCTGCCTGGGAAACGTGTACGCGGATGTAGTCGATCAGCCGCCCCTCGATCAAGGGCTGCCATTCATGCGGGCTGTTGAAGAGCTCGCCCATGGCAATTGGTGTGGCACAGTTTTGCCGGATCTGCTGGAAGTAGCCCAGGTCTTCGGGCGATAGCGGATCTTCGAGAAAGAACATGTGGAACTTCTCTGCTTCTTTACAGAACTGGACCGCTTGATTGGGCGTAAGGCGCTCGTGCATATCGTGCAGCAATTCGACCTCATCCCCCAGTTCCTGGCGGCAGATCTCCAGCAGCTTCAACGCGCGGCGGAAATCATAAGCCGGTTCGTACAGGGGTTTGTCGTGCAGCGACTTGAGCTTGGTGTCGTCGCCATGACGGGAGCCATACCCCGACATACCTGGAATGCCAACCTGCACCCGAACATTGCGGAAGCCCTGGGCCATGAAAGCCTTCGCGCTTGCTACCACGTCTGGAAAATCAGCGCCCGTCGGCATGCGCGTAGGCATCGACCGCTTCCCGGCATTTGCCGCCGGCAAGCTGATAAACAGGCATACCCGCCTGGCGGCCCTTGATATCCCACAAGGCCTGGTCAACACCGCTGATGGCGTTGTTCAGCACCGGACCGTTCTTCCAATAGGAGCTGTCGTAGCACGATTGCCAGATGTCCTCGATCCGGTCCGTGGTCTTACCGAGCAGAAACGGTTTCAGATATTTTTCAACCGCCGGCTTAACCAGGTCGGCGCGTTGTGTGAATGTGGCGCAGCCATAGCCATAGAGGCCATCCTGGTCGGTGGTGATCTTAACCACGGTGAGCCGCACTCCGGCAGGCTCACACTCGATCACGCTAATATCCTTGATCCGGGGCGTGGCCATGCCGCGAGTGGCGCGCGCGACCTGCTCCTGCGATCGCAAGAGAGGCGAAGCAAGACTAAGCAAGCCCGCACCCCCGAGGGACTTCAACAATTCACGACGTTTCATGTTCACACCTTTCATCCCCACCACTGTTCTCCTTCGGCCAGATGAGCTTTTACTACGTCAGGGTTTAAGTCGACACCAAGCCCAGGCTTAGCGGTTACGCCGACGTGCCCGTCCTTAATATAGGGACCATCGAGCAGAAGCACCTTGTCCATCCAGCCCCCCTGGCCAGTGATCGTTTCACAAGCAATATAGTCGCGGATGGATGCAGCCCACTGGCAGTTGGCCCAGGTGTGCAATTGGCTCCCGGTATTATGGGTCGCCATCGGCAATCCAAACGTATCGGCCATATCAGCAATGCGCTTCGTTTCCAGGAACCCGCCGCTATTGCGCAGATCCGGATTCAAGATGTCACAACCCTGATAGATGATGAAATCCTTGAAGCCTGCCCGCCGCTCCAGGTTCTCGCCGGTACAGATGGGTACACGAGAACTCGCACATAACCTTCTCCATGAGTCGGAGTAATCAACGGGAAGTGGATCTTCCAGCCACAGCGGTTTTATCGGCGCTACCGCCTCCGCCAACTGGATGGAGGTTCGCAGGTCGTACTCCCAGTGGCAGTGAACCATCAGGTCGTGGTCCCAGCCGATGGCCTCGCGGCAATTTTCAAATCCCTGAGCAATGTCGATGAGTTCTTTGGTAGTAAGCACTCGGTTGCCCAGGTCGCGGGCGCTATCGGTCGACGGGTCTGTATGAGGAAACCCGATCTTGTGCGCTGTAAAGCCACTGGGATCGGCCTTGATTTTCGCTGCCCATTCGCGACAAGAGACTTTGTCCAACATGTCGCGAGGCGATGCGTGGTCGTATACGCGGACTTTATCGCGAAACCTTCCGCCCAGGAGCGTGGTTGTGGGGACGCCGAGGGTTTTGCCTGCCAGGTCCCAGAGAGCCATCTCGATGCCGCTGGCCGCCCGCATGAGTGAGTGCGCCGAGCCATCGGTTCGCGTGCCCGAAAGCTCAGGACCGCCGATACCCATGAAGGTGTAAATGGCATCGATCTCCAGCGGATTTTTTCCTACCAGCAGCGGTTTGAGCGCCTGAATCTGCTCCTTTACTCCGATGCTGGGAAGGCCATATGCCTCGGCGATACCGTAGTGCCCGTTGTCGGCGACAACCTTGACGAAGATATAGGTACGAGGGCCGGTCAAAGTCATAGTCTGAATGTCGCTGATTTTCGTCCGCGCCGTTTCCGCAGCGAGGAGGGGATGTAAGCCGCTAAGAAAGGCAGAACCACCAGCAATTTTGAGAAATTTACGACGTGACCAGATAGTTTGCATTTCTCCCCAGCACAAAGTCTCCCGCGGCACTCCTTGCAGTCTTCAATCCCCGGCAACCAACTCTTGTTGTTGGGTCAAGAGTTTCTGCACCACAGGTTCTACACGATTCCTTTGCTCCGGAGAAAGTTCAGAAACGAAAGGAGGAATAGGCCCGGTGCGAGCAATGCCAGCCAGTTCCAGAGCATGATGCAGAACGCGGGCCGGTCCCCATGCATCCCGCAGGTCTTCGAGGTCCAGGAAGCGGGAACGGATGCGCTCGGCTTCCGCATAATCACCAGTTCGGCAAGCGGAGAAGACTGCTGCGCTCAAGGTGGGGGCAAGGCAGCCGGAGCCGGTGGTGAATCCAGGTAAGTCCCCACTGCCGAAGATGGATCACGGCCGGGCGCTCGCCGATACCGCTGATCACCTTACTCCGGTCCACCCGCTTGACCAGTTCGTCGAGGTAATGGTCCTGCTCCGGATGTTCGCGAACCACGGCATACTTGATCGCGATGCAAACCCCTTCGTCGACCAGTTTTGCCACCGTATCGAGACCCGCCATGAGATCCGCTCCCATGTTCGGTTCCTCTTTGAGGTAGAGCATCAGGCGAGTATCGGCGGCTTCGGCAAACTCGCGCAAGCCTCGCTCGAGTCCGGCAGCGTCGCGTGGGTCTCCGCAGGGAAGCGTCATCACACAGGGAACAGCAAAGCGACGCAGTAATTTTGCCTGGTCCATCAGCCGGCCGTAGGAAGGGCCTGCACTTGGAATAAGCCAGAGCCCATCCCCTTGTGTTTCCGCTTGCCATTCCAGCAGCTGCTCATATTCATCCAGCGTCAAATGGTAGAGGAAAGCATTCCCGCCATAGATGAACCGTGAGACGCCGCCTTTCGCGATGTAGCGAACGATGCGCGAATTCTGCTCGAAATCAATCGCTCGGGATTTCCCGAGCGCTCGTGCAAGCGGCGGAACTGCGAATACACCGTTGAGTGAATCCTGTGTCATGCGATCTTGGTTCCTCTCCAGTTGCCTGTCATCTATTTCTACGCCCAGCTCAGGGCCCGTTAGCGATCAAACAATCCATTATGCGGTGTCGCGAAGTCAGGCCCCGCGTAGGGTAGCGCAACGACCAAGAAATTCCGGATGCCGGCTGCGACATACGCGCCTGCCGTACCACTTAGTGGTACGGCGGGCGCACGGGTACGAGCAGGGCCGTGGTGCCTTCCGGTACCTACGGAGTAGGTTCCATCCCAAGCTGCAAGTGCTACCAAAACCATGCTCTTGGCGCACTGAGGCTACCGATGATAGATCAACGTCTCACGTGAAAAGATATGGATTGCCTCCCTTTTTACTGAAACCGGTTACACCGGGATCAAAGATTTTCTTTGCTTCTTGCAGCTTCGTTGGACTAGTATCCGCTCGCCATAAATGGTCAATGATAGATCGCCCGCTAATGGAGGGTTTTTCTGTGAAGAGGTCAAGGATCCAAGGGCTTTTCCTACTGGCAACTGTTCTGCTGTTGGCAGTCACCGCAACCATCGTGGCCCAGACCGCGAAGCCGAAGCGCATCAACCAAGCTATCGAGCTTCTGGCAGAAGGCCAGCCTATCTACTACACCGGCTCGCACTCCGGGACGACCGGAACCTACGAGCAGGGAGTTAAGGACGCTCAGACGTATGCGGATTACATCAGCTACGACATGGAGCACGCGCCGTTTGATGTGAAAGGGCTACAGGAGTACATGCGCGGGCTGGTGGCGGGCGGCCCCGACAGGAGCGGTCATCGTACACCGGCTGTGATCGTCAACGTGCCGGTGAATGGAATGGATGCGGAAGCAGTTCACGCCAATGCCTGGATGTTTAACCAGGTGCTGGCAACGGGCGTGCACGGCGTGATGCTTACCCATGCGGATGACCCGGGCGCGATTCGCGCTTTTGTCGAAGCAGTGCGTTTTCCAATCCACCAGGAGGGCGTTGGAGTCGACGGGCTTCCGGAGGGACGCCGCGGCGTTCACGGGGTTGCGAATGCGTCCCAAATCTGGGGAGTCTCCCAGGAGGAGTACGAGGAAAAGGCGGACCCCTGGCCACTCAATCCGAACGGTGAACTGTTACTCGGCGTTAAGGAGGAAGACAAATACGCGCTGGCCAATGTCGACGAAAACCTGAAGGTTCCCGGCATCGGCATGGCGGAATGGGGTCCCGGGGATATGGCGCTGTCTCTCGGTGTCCGCGCACAAGGCGCGGCAGCGATCCAGGACCCGAGAATGGTTGCCGCGCGCAGCAAGGTGCTGGCTGCGTGCAAGGCAAATCATGTCTTCTTCCTCAACTCACTCAGCGCCAAAGACGTGATTGACATGATCAAGGAAGGCGTCATGGTGGGGCCGGCCAGCGCCGAGACCGCGGAAATTGGCCGCAAATACACCAAGCGGGCGCCCCCCTACTGAGGCATTCGGTCCAGGTTTGCGAGTGAATTTGTGAGAGGACGGTAAAGCAAAGAGGTACCAAGTGAGACATCTAAGGGTGCTTTTGATTGCCACAGTGATTGGCGTTCCCGCTCTGGCGGCGTACGGCCAGCAGACGGGCGAAGTGACCGGTACGGTAACGGATGCGACCGGGGCTCTGGTGGCGGGAGCGACTGTGACGGCGACCAATGCGGCCACGCAACAGGTACGCAGCGTGATCAGCAACGACACCGGCACCTATACGATTCCTTACCTGCAGCCCGCCTCTTACGACCTGCGCACCGAAAAGGCGGGTTTCAAGATCATTGACCACCCGAACGTCCAGGTACAAGTCGGCGAAGTGGCGCGCATCGATTTCAGAATGGAGGTGGGCACGGTTTCACAGAACGTCGTGGTGAATACCGGCGAACCGCTCCTTACCACCGAATCGGTCTCCCTGGGGACGGTCGTCGGGTCGCAACAGATAACTGGCTTGCCTCTCAATGGGCGTGATTACCTGGATCTTGTATCACTCACTCCCAATGTTGTTTCGGAGGCTCCGGCCACGGGTAGCAGCGGCCTGCAAGGGGGCGTGCGCTCCGCGGAATCGATAGCGATCGCTGGACAGCGCCTGGAGTTTAATCACTACACGCTGGACGGGGTCGAAAACACGGATCCCAACTTCAACTCGTACATCATTCACCCTTCGATCGATGCGATTCAGGAATTTCGCGTGCAGACCGGCGTCTACTCAGCGGAGTTCGGCGAAGGGGCGTCACAGATCAATGCGACCACAAAGGCGGGAACAAATTCTTATCACTTTGTCGCTTTCGAATTTCTGCGCAATGATGTTTTCGACGCCAAGGAATGGAGGCAGGTGGGCAAAAAAGATCCATTCCGCCGCAATGACTACGGTTTCACTTTGGGCGGCCCGCTTTCTATCCCCAAGGTATTTAACGCCAAAGACAAACTTTTCTTCATGTCGAATTTTGAAGCCCTGCATGACCGGCTGACGACCCAGTTGGTCGGTTCCAGCGCCACGGTTGCCATGCGCTCGGGCGACTTCTCAGCCCCCGGCATTCCGCAGATTTACGATCCTCTCACCCGCGTTGTCACTGGCACTGGAGGCAGCGCTACTCCCTTTCCCGGAAATATCATTCCCCAATCGCGGCTCAGCCCCCAGGCGCTGGCCATACTCAACTACAATCCGCCTCCGACCAACCCCGAAAATCCTTTGTCGAGTAACTATATCCGGCAAGCTTTGCAGCCCACGGATGAAACCCAGTTCAACCAGCGCATCGACTGGATCGAGAACCAGAAGTCGAGCTGGTTCGGGCGCTTCAGCTGGGAATCCGATTTGAGCGCTCCGGCCGCGCTGTTCCAGGTCGCCAGTAGTGCAATTACCAACACCACGGTACGCCAGGTGGTGATGGGGAACACGTACATCATCAGCCCCTCGGTGGTGAACGAGGCGCGGTTTGCCTGGGACCAGTTCAACAACGACTACGCTGGATACTATGCCAACACCTTGAATGTTCAGGCAACACTCGGAATTGATGGCCTGGTGGCTCCGACTCCTGCCACTTATGGCGTTCCGGCGATTGGACTCGGGGAAGGGATCAGCAGCTTCGGTGGAATCACCCCCTGGGTAACTCGCGACGACCTGTTTCAATGGACAGATAGCCTTTCCATGATCAAGGGCGCCCACTCCATCAAGATTGGAGGCGCGATTGGGCGCGATCGCTACAACCAGAACGGCAATCAGAAGTCCGAGGGTGAGTTCGACTTCGATGGCTCATCCACGGATGACCCGGCCAATGCAGGAAAGACAGGCTTCGTTTTTGCAGATTTCATGACTGGCTTTGTTTCCCAGTATTACCGCGTTACTTCGCTCGCCAATGCTGAGCTACGGCGGACCAATTATGCCGTGTTCATTCAGGACGACTGGAAAGTTTCCCCGAAACTCACGGTGAATCTTGGCTTGCGCTACGAAAACTTCCGCCCCTGGGTGGATAAGCACAACAGTCAAATCAATGCGGATATTTTCACTTCGGGTGTGACGACTACGCCTGCGCCGCGCTTCACCACGCCTGTCTCGAGCATCATTCCCAACTCCCCGTCGCCGATTCTGACCAGGCCGGGGAGTGGCAATTTCTATCAGGGCATGGGTTTCGAGTACGCCCAGGGGCAACCGGTCCAACGTGGCAATCAGTACATGGGAAAGGCCCTGGTCAACCCGAACAACTTCGATTTTGGACCACGCGTGGGCATCAACTACAGCCTGGGTAACAAATGGAGCTTCCGCGCCGGCTACGGGATTTTCTACGCCATTGATATTGGGAATGCGGTCTTTGATATGTCCCGCAATCTCGGCGGAAAGGATGGCACTGTAGTCGCTACCAATGCGCGTACGGTCAACCTCAGCTCACCCTGGGCCGCGGAGGCAGGAAGCCCCTTGTGCCCGGGATATACAGGTCCCTGCATCTCGGGGCCTCAGATCAACGCCAATTTTCAAAACAACCGCACGCCGTATATCGGGCAAACGATTGCCAACGTTCAGCGCCAGCTTAGCCAGAATGTGGTGGTGGAAGTTGGATATATGGGCAATGAAGGCCACCATCTGGACCGCGACTTTATCTTCAATCAAGCTGTGCCTAAGAGCGGACCAACCGATACCAGCAGCACCAAGTCGCGGAGACCATTCCCTAACTTCGGGCCAATCCAGGCAGCTTCGAGCTTCGACAACGCGAGCTACAACGCCTTGGACGTGAAGCTGTCCCAGAGGCTTTCCCACGGGCTCCTCTACGTGATCGCCTATACCTGGTCCAAATCCATTGACGGTGGAAGTGCTCTTCGCAGTAATTCCGGGGATACTCTTTGGCCGACCAATTCCTACAATCTGCCTGCCGAGCGTGGGTTATCGCAATTCGACCTGCCCCGCCGTTTCGTGGCTTCTACCCTCTACGATCTTCCTTTCGGAAAGGGCCGGGCTTTCGTCAATAACGGCTTCGTCAGCTATATCATTGGGGGCTGGCAAGTCGGCGGCATTCTCACACTGGGTGATGGCACACCCGTCAACGCCACCCAGCTTGGCGATACTGCCGGCCTGGGTACGTTAGGGAACCAACCGGATTACACCGGAGCCAGTTATATTCCGTCACAGCGCTCAGCTTCGAACTACTGGAACGCTGCGGCCTTCGACTATACCAGCTCTGATCTGAATTGGAGGCCGGGGAATATGGGTAGAAATACGCTCTTTACGCCGGGAAGCGAAGATCTCGATACCTCCCTGACAAGAGACATCCATATCTGGGAATCGCACTTACTCAACTTCCGATGGGAGATGTTTAATGCATTGAACCGCCCGAACTGGAACGTACCCGGCTCCTCCGACATCCGCAGCCCCGCTACCTTTGGCGTAGTCACGACGGCGGGCACGATGCGTCAGATGCAATTTGCCTTAAAGTATTCGTTCTGATAGCGGGCACAGCGGGAGGGTTCATGAAGGTTGGTATCTCAATTGCAACGGTAGTTGTGCTCACCGCGCTGGCGGCCGGGGTTGAGGCACAGATCGCGGTTTCGGGCAACGACGGCAAGCAGATCCGTCCAGGCGATGACCCACCCGGCATGCGTCCGGACACCGTTTCGGTCATCGACCTCAACCACTACCCGCCGAAGATACTAGGCTCCGTCAACGCACCTGCCAGCCTGATTGGGCCTCCAGACGCAGTTGCCGTCGCGCCCGATTCGAGCTTCGCGATCGTTACCTGCGGGCAGAAACCTGATCCGAGCGATCCAACCAAGCTGGTTGCCGACAATGTCGTCTCGGTCATCGACCTATCAAAGCCCAAGAACCCGCGGGTGATACAGACCATTGCGGCCGGACCCGGCGCCAGCGGTGTTTCTATTAACCCCGCAGGCACGATGGCACTTGTGGCCAGTACCCAGGACGGCGCGGTTACCGTGTTCTCGATTGCGCATAAGAAGCTCACCCAGGTGGGCAAAGTGGAAATGGAGAAAGGCGCAGGATCCACCGACGTTGCATTCAGCCCGGATGGCAAACGCGCTTTCGTAGTGGAACGCGGCGGCAACAGAGTTGGCATCCTCGACATCGATGGCACCAAGGTGACCTATAGTGGTCAATCGGTGGTCACCGGCGCTTCTCCCTACGGCATGGCTGTCACGCCAGATGGCAAGTATGGAATCAACACGAATCTCGGCGGCGCGATCGATGCCAACGCGGCTCGAACCCCGTCCGCCGGCGGCCGCCACGGGGGTCCGCCACCCCTGGGCACGATCACCCTGGTCGACCTCAGCACGAACACAGTCGTAGATTCCGCGGTAGTGGGCTCGACGCCGGAACATGTCGTTCTGTCACCGGACGGAAAATATGCGGAGGTAACGGTCGGCAATGGCGCGTCTGTGCCGGTGAATGCCCCCAATTACAACTCTGTGCATGGTCTTATGCGCATCTTCAGCGTCAACAATGGCAAGCTGACCGAAGTCGCAACCACCAACACCGGTCACTGGTGTCAGGGGGCGACCTGGAGCCGCGACGGCCATACGATTCTGCTGCAATGCGCGACCGAGTACGACATCGAGGTTTACAAATTTGATGGCAAGACCGTGGTGCAAGACACTGCGGCCACGCTTAAGTTCTCCAGCCGCCCCGGCTCCATCGCGACGGCTACCAACCAATGATCGTCTCTAGTCGCAAGACCCCTCACAGGGCGTTCTCGAAGGAGAGTAAGCATGACAATTAAAAGAAGAGATCTGCTCACGGCGGGGGTGTCCATTGGAATGGGGATTGCGGCCACCGGTGCGATGGGGCAAGAAGTTCCGGCGAGTGGCCGTGGGCGCGGAGGGCGTGGGGCCAGCGAACCGGTCAATACCAATACCCAGCCTTCTTCGGTCGACTGGAACTACAAGCCGCGCCGCATCAACAAAGCGATTGAGCTGTGGGAAGACGGTCAACCGATCTATTACGGCGGCTCGGGCATGGGGCCGGGCGTGGACAGCTACGCGCAAGGCGTCAAGATGGCCCGGACTTATATGGACGCGATCAACTGCGAAATGGAGCATGGGGCGCTCGACTTTGCCGGGTTGCGCGAGTTCATGCGTGGCCTGGTGGACGGTGGACCGACGCGCAGCGGCCATCGTACGCCCGCGGTGTTTGTGGAGACGGGCATCATCGGTCTGGACCCAGCCTATATGCGGGCGAACACGTGGGTCCTGGAACAGCTGTTGGACTGCGGCGTGCATGGGATTCATATGTGCCACGCCCGCGATGCCGGCGCGATCCAGGTCGCGACCCAGATGGCGATGCGCTACCCCTTCGATTATCCCGGCGTTCCCAAACTGGAAATGCGCGGACTGCGCGGCTCCAGTGCGAACTTTGCGGCCGAAGTCTGGGGTGTCAACCACAATAAGTACCTGCATGTGGCCGATTTGTGGCCGCTCAACCCCAAGGGCGAGATGATCTTCGGCGTCAAGATCGAAGACACCTTTGCCGACGTGGATGTCGACAAGACACTCGCCTTGCCTGGCATCTCGATGGCGGAATGGGGACCGGGCGACCATAGCTTTTGGCTCTACGGTCTTTCCATCTTTCCCGAAGACGGCTCGCGGGTGGATGTAGGCACCCGGCCGGAGATGGTCAAGGTCAGGCAAGCGGTTCTGGACGCTTGCAAGAAGAACAAGGTTATGTTCCTCAACGCCGGCACCGCCAATCAGAACAGCCCGGACTACGTCGTCAAACAAATTCAGGACGGTGCGATGGTGCTCGAGGCACCAGAGTCGGCGGCGATTGCCGGCCGCGAATACAGCAAGAGGAAAATGCCGGTTTAGATAAGTTTAGGACCTGAGTTCGAGCAGGAGACTCTAATGAAGAAACTGATCGTGACCGCTGTAATCCTGCGGGACGTTGTTGGGAGCTTCGTCTGCATTTTGCCAGGTGAAGATGACCAGGGACCAAATGATGTTCTACACCTCAGACTGGAAGGGCGACCGCTTTCCAGACGGGCGCCCCAAAGTGCCGGACGATCTGATCAAGCGGGCCGTGGATTGCACGATCGAGGATATCTGGGGCTTCCTGCGGCAGAAAGGCTATGCCAATCAGTTTGAGGGAAACTGGGAGGCTCTTCACATCGAAAAGCCCTTCGCCGGCCGTGCGCTCACGGCTCAATATATGCCGACTCGGGCGGATATGGCGAAGGCGATTGCTGCTGAGGGTAAGGCTGAGGGCCGGGTCAGTGGAAACAATAGCTGGCCGATCAATGAACTGCAGATCGGGGACGTGTATGTAGCCGACGGCTTTGGCAAGATCATTGAAGGCACACTGATCGGTTCCAACCTGGGCAACGGCATAGCCGCGCACACCCATACCGGGTTTGTCTTCTACGCCGGCATACGAGACCAGGAAGAAAATCGAGAAATCCCAAACTTTAACGGATTCTACAAAGGGTACGATCCCTCTGCCTGGGCGCAAATGGAATTGACTGCAATCAACGCGCCTATCCGTATCGGGCGAGCCGTTGTGTTGCCGGGAGATCTTGTCCTGGCGAAGACGGATGGAGTTATCTTCATCCCTGCGATCCTGGCCGAGGACGCGATAAGCCACGCAGAATTCACCAGCCTGGAAGACGACTACAACTTTGAACTCAACAAAGAAGGCAAGAACGGCGCTGAGTTTGAAGGCGGCTGGACACCGGCTAAATATCAAGGCCTCGCCAAGTGGATCGATGCACATCCTGAGAAGTTGAAGATGCCGCGTTCTGAATTCGATGCGCTTATGGCTGAAAGGCAAAGGCCCCGCACTCCGCCTCCTTCTGCTGCGCCGGCGCCGTAGCGGGCTGCGGAAAAACTCGGTTTTGTATCAGGGCACGACTTTAGTCGGGCCGTACACTGCTTGAAAATATTTTGGGCTTTAGCCCCTGAGGGATGTTCTTACAACTTCCGGGTTTTTCCGCGGCCCTAGGATTTCACCTATGTCTGAGCGAGGCGTTCGAGTCTTGGCGGCGAATGCCTCGAATGATATGGTGAGTTCCTATGAAAAAAATGATTGCCGTTGCGGTGATGGTTTGGACTGTGTTGGGGGCTTCGACTGCCTTCTCCCAAGTAAAGCAAACGAAAGAACAGATGATGTTCTACACCTCGGACTGGAAGGGGGAGCGCTTTCCTGACGGACGCCCCAAGGTGCCGGACGATCTGCTCAAGCGAGCCCTGGATGTTTCGATCGAAGATGTATGGGACTACCTGCGTGAGAAAGGGTACCGCAATCAATTCGAGGGTGATTGGCAGGCCCTTCATATTGAAAAACCCTTTGCCGGGCGGGCTCTCACGGCACAATATATGCCGGTCCGGGCTGACATGGCGAAGGCGATTGCCGCGGAAGGTAAGGCCGAGGGAAGAGTTAGCGGAAATAACAGCTGGCCTATCAATGAACTGCAGATCGGCGACGTGTATGTCGCCGATAGTTTTGGAAAAATTATTGACGGCACGCTAATCGGGTCCAACCTGGGCAACGGTATCGCCGCCCACACCCATACCGGGTTTGTCTTTTATGGAGGGATCCGAGACCAGGAGGAAAACCGGGAAATCCCCAATTTCAATGGCTTCTACAAAGGTTACGATCCCTCCTTTATTCAGCAGATGACGCTGACTGCGATTAACTCACCCATTCGCGTCGGACGCGCCGTGGTTCTGCCGGGCGACTTAGTGCTGGCGAAGACGGACGGGGTTATCTTTATCCCGGCGGTCATGGCGGAAGCCGCGGTAAGCCATGCGGAATTTACTAACCTTATGGATGACTACAACTTCGAACTCAATCGCGAAGGCAAGAACGGCGCGGAATTCGAAGGGGGATGGACACCGGCTAAATTTCAAGGCCTGGGCAAATACGTCGATGCGCATCCTGAGAAACTGAAGATGCCACGTTCAGAATTCGATGAGCTGTTGGCGAACGCGATGAAACGGGGCCCAGACCAATAGCTGAACAGTAGCTTTCACCACCGAGAGGAACAAACCGCAGATCTCCGGGAGATCTGCGGTTTCTTTTTTTGGTTATCAGGCAAACTCTCACGTTCCTGGGCTATCTTCAGACCCAATCATTCTTCACGACTTAAAAAAGGCCAATCTCAGATAGTGGTATGCGCTTGACACGCGTGTAAAACAGGCATAAAGTTCCTCGCGTCTCGAGTTAGAAACGGATCCGCAACCCAGACGGATCTCTGAGACGGCCAACCTGTGAGCGAGTCATTCCTGGAGGGAAAGACATGCGAGCAACCAGCAAAACACAAAAGTGACATGAGCAAAAGGCTGCGGCCTTTTGTGTGTGTGGTGTTCTTGTCAGCTCTCTGCGCCTTTGGCCAGAACGTGAACGGCACAATCGTGGGAACTGTCTCGGACTCCACCAGCGCTTCCATTCCAGGCGCCAGCGTCACCATCACAGATGTAAACACTGGCGTGAATCACGCCGTCCAAACCGACTCAAGCGGCTACTATTCGGCTCCTGATCTTCCCCCAGGTACTTACAAGGTCTCCGTCCAGAAAGAGGGTTTTCAGACAGCCAGTGCACAGTGGGATTACTCTATTCGTCGGACCACGGTGCGCGCCGATGCCAAACTCGATCCAGGTGCGGTTACCCAGACCGTCAATGTCAGCAGTGCGGTCACTCCGGAGTTACAGACTGACACTGCGGATACAGGCAGAGACATTGACACCGCGCCAGTGGCGCAATTGCCGCTTATCGACCGGCCGCAATTTTCAGAGCCTGCTGAACACCGTGCCGGGCGCAGGATACACGGTCAAAGACCACTCGACATTTTATAATCCGCAGCTGAGCATGGCCACGACCGTGAACGGCAATTCAAGCATGTACAACGACCTTCGATATCGAAGGCATAGATGACAACCAGCGCACCAATCTGCTGCAAATCTACATTCCACCCATCGAAGCGATCCAGGAAGTGCACATCTCCACCAGCAACTACGATCCCCAGCAGGGATCGGCGCTCGGCGCAGTCACCAACGTGATCCTCAAATCCGGCGGCAACGCCTATCACGGCGAGGTCTATTACTTCTATACCGGCAACGCGCTCCAGGCCAGAACCTACTTCCAGACCACGCCCAATCATCATGCCGTATGATAATTATTTGGGAGGTAACCTGGGCGGCCCGATTCAGAAGGAGAAGATGTTCTTCTTCGCCAGCTTCCTCGAGCACACCCAGCATATCGGAGAGTTTTATACGGTCGCCGTGCCGACCATGGCGATGCGCGGCGGGGACTTCAGCGACCCTGTTCTCGCGGCTGTCTATGACCCTATGACCGGAGATACTGCGGATTGTCTTCCTGGCGGCAATGCGAAACTCTGCGGCACCGGCAGACAGCAGTTCAGTTATAACGGCGTGCTCAACGTAATTCCTCCAAGCCGGCTGGATCCGGTTGCCCTCACGCTTTTGAGCCACGTTGCTCCGCCCAATGCCAACCAGACTGCCTCCGGCGTCCTCAAGTACCAGAACAACCTGAACACCAGCAGTCTTTTTACGCAAAACACTCCATTTATCGATACCAAGATCGATCGCTTTTTCCACAATAACGATCACATTTCAGGGCGTTTCAGCTTTGAGAAGCCTACCCTGAACCAAGCCGGTCTCTTCGGCGACTACGGCGGACCTATCTCCGGCGGCGGCATCGGAGGAGCGGAAGGTTATGGCAACGAAAAGATCTATTCCACGGGAGTGAACTGGGTCCACACCTTCGCCGCGACACTGCTCTCCGAAGCGCGTTTTGGCATAAGCCGTTTCGATAACCTCGCATATCCCACCGGTTACGGGAAGCCTCTCGCCGAACAAGCAGGCATCCCTGGCGCAAACATGAGCCAATTCACAAGCAGCATCACAGCCATCAACGGAGAGGGTTTCTCCGATCCGATGATTGGAGGCTGTTCGAATTGCCCCTGGAACCGCGCCGGGACGATTATCGAGGGCGTGGAAAACATGAGCAAAGTCCACGCCAATCATACCTTCGAATGGGGTGTTGACTATCATCGCGTGCGTGATGACTTGCTCCTGGTCGGCAATCCGCCCGGCCAGTTTGCCTTTGCCGCCGGGCAGACTTCATTGAACGGAGGCAAATCAGGCGGCCAGGCGAACCAATTCGGCAGTTTCCTGTTGGGCGTCCCTAACAGCATCAACCGCGGTTACGCTAATCTCTTTCCCGCTTACCGGCAGAACCAGATTTTTGTGTATTTTGGCGACAAGTGGCAGGCGAGCCGCAAAGCTGACGGTCAATGCCGGATTGCGCTGGGAGTACTACGGGCCGCCAACTCCTCACTTCGCCGGCGGATTCTCCAACTATGTGTCCGCCACCAACACATTACAGTTGGCGGGCATCGGAAGCGTTCCACGAAATCTGGGAATGCAGCCTGACTACCATAACTGGGGCCCGCGCCTTGGAGTGGACTATCGCATATCTTCCAACAGCGTCGTCCGCGCGGGCTTCGGCATGAGCACTATGTCGTTTCCCATCGATCTGTACGCCTACAATTACCCCGTAGAGCCGACGCAACAATACTCCAGCTTGAGCAGCTTTGGACCGGCGATCCTTTCCGACAACACTGCGGCGACCTTTGCCAAGGGTTTTCCCGCTTTGCCTCCGTATGTGCCGCCGGCCAGCGGAATCATTCCCGCCAATACGCCGGCGTTGCTCAACCAGAGTTATTATGCGATCAACCTGAACTGGAAAAACCCTTACCTCGAAACCTGGAATCTCGCCTATGAGCGCAATCTACCAGGAAACTGGGTGGTTGACATTGCCTATGTCGGTAATCACGGAGTCCATACGCCGATTCAGTACAACGCCAACGCCGCCACCGTGTATGGCCAGGGCGCTGCGGGTCAGCCCGAATATGGACCCTGTGCAGCCTGTGGCAGCCCCAATGCCAATGTCGGCCGCACGGCAACCACCACCGAGTACTTCATCGGCTACAGTTCCAACTACAACGCTCTGCAAGTCAAGTTAGATCACAAATTCTCACGTGGTTTCTCGATAACCAATTCCTATACCTACGGCAAGGCTTTGGGATATGCCAGCGAGGCTGCCGACTATCCCAATGGGCTGCTCGACTACGTCAATCAGCGGCGCAACTACGCCGCTACCGATTTCAACCAGACCCATATCTTCAATGAGAGTTTCCTGTGGCACCTTCCCATTGGGGCGGGCTCTCGCCTGGTCAGCTCTGGTGTGCCCGGCCAGGTGCTTGGGGGATGGCAGCTCACCGGGATCTGGGAGACCACGGCCGGCTTTCCTTTGGCCTTCACCTGCACCTGCTCGTCATTCAACACTCCAGGCAATACCGCCTTTCCCAACATCAGCGGCCCGTTCCGCAGGCTGCATGGCATAGCAAAAACGCCCTGGTTTGACACCAGCGTCTTCTCCGCGCCGCCCAAGGGAACGCCCCAGGGTGATGTAGGCAACTACGTATATTCCGGTCCCAGGTTTTTCAATCTGGATGCTTCTATCTTCCGCACCGTCAAGCTCACGGAACGATTTAACCTGGAGCTTCGCAGTGAATGGCTGCACGCGACCAACACGCCTCAGTTCGCTTTGCCCAATACGCAGTTCGGAAGTTCATCCTTCGGTCTGGTCACCGGAGTCAACGGCGGCAGCCGCATCATCAACCTCGCAGGAAAGGTCATCTTTTGAGCCAGACTGCCACCACCGTTACCAAGGTTTGCCGAATCCTCACCGAGTTCAAAGGCCGGTCGTCTCTCGGGGTGACCCAGATCGCCGATCCCGATCGCACGGGGCTCTTGCCCAGCGACGTGCATCGGCTGCTCAGCTCGTTACAGGTGTATGGCTATATCGAACAGAACCCACATACCAGGAGATACAGTATTGGGGCGGAACTGCTGAATCTCAGGCCGCGTTCCAGGTAGGTTTGGCGCTTACTATCCTTACCAGGGAAATCGGCAAGGATAGTAAGCGACCATGTCAGGAGCTAAAACTCCTTCCACTCCGTCCCTCGTTCCAGCATGATGGAGGCCTGAAACATGGCTCGCGCATAGGCGATGTCGTACACCATGCCGGTATATCCGCCGCCGCCCGGATATTGGTTACGGATGCCGACCGCCTTGTCATAATCCAATGCGCGCTCGTGCTCGGGATAGATCAGGCGGGTGTACTTCACCTTGATCAGCTCCCGCATCACGGCCAGCATATTGTTTTCACCCATGTCGATAAAGGTTTCGGTGTAATCGTTATGCGGCACTCTCACCACCGGGTTGCGGTAATGCACGTGATTGATACGGTCTCGGGTACCGAAGTACTTGCATACTTCGACCGGATCGACTTCCATCTCGCGCGATACTCCGCATTCGTAAGTGATACCGTTCGCCGGGCTGTTCACCACCGTGATCAACTTCTTCCAACCCTCGAGAGAAGCCATAATCTGTCCCGATCCGCGGGTAACGGCAATTGGGGGATCGTTCGGGTGCAATGCCAAACGCACGTTTGACTGTTCGCAAGTGGGAATGACGGCCTGCAGAAAATAGGTGATGTTCTTCCACAGTTCTTCGTTGGAATGGACTCCTTCCTCGGGCACTGTGGGCAGGTTCTCCACCTTATCGATATTGAAGGCAGTGTATCCCGCTCCGCCGCGCCCCTCTTCCAGGTAGTAACCCTCGATCGCCCGATGCGCATACCAGTTGTACTCGACGACCGGCAGGCCTACTTTGCCCGCGGCGCGAATCGAAGTCTTGAAGTCCTCAATCTCCTTGTCGCGCTCCGCGCCGGCTCGGCCGTAAATGCAGTTAGGAAATCCGGCGATCATCATGTTACCCAGTGCCAGGCCCCCCGACTTGAGCTTGTCGACTGTGGCCTGCAAATCTGCCTCTTGCCATGGCATCTTCGGACCACCCATCAGCACGTTGTTGACCCCGATTTGCTTGACTCTCCGCATCTGTTCATCGGTGATCTCGCGGCCCCCGACCGGGGCGCAGATCTTGGGCGTGTCAGGCCCCTCCTGAGGCATCCCCGGACCGTGCGGGCCCTTGTATTCGGTTTTACCGTCCGCAGCAGCCGCAGGTAACACCGCGGCAGCCGGTAAGGCAGCCGACAGCGCAGCAGTCGAACAGATCCCCTTCATCAGGGTTCTTCTCGAAAAGTCAGAACTCATGGAAAATCTCCTATGAAACTAACGACTCCACTTTACAACTTTTTGCGAGCCGTACTGATGACCTGCGGCCGCGAATAGCGCAAATGGCCAGCGATGATTCAAAATACTTGAATCATCGAATCGCAGACGTTGATGAGGCGGCGTAAGTTTCGTCCTGGCGCAACACCTGCGCGAATATTTTGGTGACTTTGGCACGAACGCGCCCGGCCGATGACGCCGCTTCCGCATCCTGTAAAATCATGCGGGCGCGGGAGAGCGCCTGGTTTTGCGGTGAAACGTCGCGGCTGAAACGTTTCTGTTCAGGGTTGGGGGAGCAAATGGGGAAGTTCGGGACAACGGTAGCTTTGGGATTGGGCCTCTGTACCGCTGGGTCATTAGCGGCATTCGGTCAACAAGACTGGCCGGCTTATGGCGGACACGACGGCACTCACTACTCCACCCTCGCGCAGATTAATCGCGACAACGTGAAGAACCTGGTGGTGGCGTGGAAGTACGACACGGGAGAAAAAGGAGGCATCGAAGCCAATCCCATTATTGTCGGCAAGGTTCTCTACACCACGACCCCGGGCCGCAGCGTGATCGCGCTCGATGGCGCGACGGGCAAGCTGCTTTGGAAATTCCAGGAGGATCTTGAAGGGCGGGTGCTGACCCGCGGCGTGTCCTATTGGACCGATGGCCAACAAAGCCGAATTTTCGCCGGCGCCCGCAACTATCTTTACGCGCTCGATGCAGCGACGGGTAAGCCGATCCTCACTTTTGGCGAGCAGGGAAGAATCGACTTACGCAAGGGACTGCGCGAACCCTACGAGCAACAATCGGTTGATCTCACCACGCCGGGCAGCATCTATAAGGATTTGATCATCGTTGGCGGTGCAAACCCTGAAACCCATCCGGCGCCCCCGGGAGACATTCGCGCCTTCGACGTACGCACTGGAGCCTTGCGCTGGACCTTCCACACCATTCCCCGTCCAGGAGAGTTTGGCTATGACACCTGGCCCCAAGATGCCTGGAAAAACGCCGGAGCCGCTAACAACTGGACTGGGATGACGGTCGACATCAAGCGTGGCATTGTGTATGTGCCTACCGGGTCCGCGGTCTTCGACTTTTACGGCGGGGATCGTATTGGCAACGATCTGTTTGCCGATTCGCTGATTGCGCTCGATGCCGAGACGGGCAAGCGCATCTGGCATTTCCAGGGCGTGCACCATGACCTTTGGGACCGCGATTTTCCCGCGCCTCCGGCGCTGGTGACGGTCACGCATGATGGCAAGCGGGTCGATGCTGTCGCCCAGACCACCAAGTCCGGTTTGCTTTTCGTCTTTGACCGGGATACAGGAGAATCGCTTTTCCCGATTAAGGAATTACCCTTCCCCTCGAGCAACGTCCCTGGGGAAGTCACTTCGCCCACCCAGCCGATACCGACTTTGCCCGCGCCCTATACGCAGCAGAGCTCCTCGGCAGATACCCTGACTAACCGCACTCCGGAAGCGCACGCATGGGCGGCGAAGCAGTTCAGCACCATGATCGGTGGCGGCCAGTTCGTTCCGCCCAGTGTGGACAAGCTCACCGTCGACATGCCCGGATTTGCCGGAGGCGGAGAGTGGGGTGGTGTCGCCGTCGACCCCTCCACGGGAGTGCTGTATGTCAACGCCAATGACACCGCCTGGCTGGTCGGGCTGACGGTTCCGCCACCTGCTGGAAGCTTAGGCGAGAAGGTTTACCAGAACCAATGCAGCGGTTGCCATGGCCTGAACCGGGCCGGCTCGCCGCCGGCGATTCCGCGCCTGTGGGGTATCGAGGGAATCCTCACCGATGCGGAGATCGCAGGCATCATCCGCCAGGGAAGGGGCCGCATGCCCCCCTTCAATAACCTGAGTGACGAACAGGTGCAGGCCGTGGTGCATTACCTGACCAGGGCGCCACAACAGCAGCAGCGGCCGCAGCACCCGAATGCAAAGTCGGCTGATCCGGTGGCTGCCGAGGGCGCGGGCGACCATGGCAACGGCGACGTGCCCTACAAGACCATCGGCTTTCGCCGTTTCACAGATCCGGATGGTTATCCGGCCACCGCGCCACCCTGGGGCACTCTGAGCGCGATCGATCTAAATACCGGCCAATATCTGTGGAAGATACCCTTCGGAACCTATCCGGAGCTGGTAGCCAAGGGGATGGCGGATACCGGGTCGGATAACTATGGCGGCCCGGTGGTCACCGATGGTGGATTGCTCTTTATCGGCGCAAGCGTTTTTGATCAGAAGTTCCACGCTTACGACAAGACAACCGGAAAGCTGTTGTGGGAGACTCAGCTACCTTTCTCCGGACTGGCCACACCTTCGACCTACATGGTGAACGGAAAGCAATACGTCGTCATCGCGGCCGGTGGAGGGCAATCGAGCAGAAAGCCGTCAGGTGGCGTTTACGTCGCCTTCGCCCTGCCGTAATTGTCTGTAGAGAAACAGCAGGTCTCTCCACTACGCTCCCCCGGATTTCCTGTGGAATTTGGTGGCGTTGTCGAACTTCATGCGCCTTTCTTTACGGAAAGGCGCACACGCGGCATTGTCTAGTGCTGCGTGGCAGGAAATCCGGGTACGCTCCGGTCGGGAGGACAATTCTGTTTGAGAAAGGGCACCGCTTTTCCAAGAGGGAGAACTGCAGATCCCTCGACTTCGCTCGGGATGACAAAGGGGAGGGCGGCGCTCCCAGTGACATCTGTTAGTGGAGGGACCTGCTGTTTCTCTCCTCGGCGCATCAATCGTAGCGTTCGAAGATGATTTGTTTTCTCTCCCAGCCCAAGCCTTTCAGGCAATCGCGGTTGGCCGTTACCATTTCATTCAATCCGCAAATATAGGCGTGGATATTGTACGCGGCTCCGCTTACCGGGCGCGGATCCTGCGCGCGCGCATGCTCCACGGCGATTTGCTCCACTAGCTCCTGGACATAGCCGCGCGCGCCTTGCCAACTCTCTTGGGCCCGGCTCAGCGTCTTGCGGTAGAAGAAATTCGGCCTGCCGGCGGCGATCCGTTCGAAATAATCCTCGTAATAAAGCTCGGTCTCATACCGCGTTCCATACACCAGCCAAAAATTCCGCCCCTGGCTACGGTCCTCGCCATCGTCCGGAAAGAGGTATTCGACAAAGCCGCGCATGGGTGCGATGCCCGTACCGGTGGCGATGAAGATGCTGTCGGTCAAGGGCGCGCGCAGCAGGAACAAGCCGTGCGGTCCATGAAATTGAAGGCTCTCTCCTTCCTTAAGATCGCACAGCAAATTGGAGAAGAACCCACCATCCACCCGATTGACGCACACATCGAACTGGTTGGCACGAGGCGCCGACGCGATGGAGTAGGCCCGGGTCTGGTGTTTCCCCTTAGGGTCGAGGGCCAGGAACGAGACGAACTGCCCCGGCTGGAAATCAAACTTTTCCAGTTCCTCAACCGTGAATTCAAGATGGAAACAAGCGCCGGGTTCCGACAGCAGGAGTCTGCGCGTTAGCCGCGCAGTGTAGTGTGGCCGTTCCAATATCCGTCACCTCGGATGGAAAACAACATTGTCTTGCCTATCACAACATTATTCGACGGTGACGGATTTGGCCAGATTGCGCGGCTGATCCACGTCGCAACCGCGGTGCACGGCGATGTGGTAAGCCAGCAGCTGCAGCGGCACCACTTCGATGAGCGGCGCCAGCAATTCGGGCGCCTGGGGCACATAGATCACGTGTTCGACCAGCTCGCGAATCTGCTGGTTGCCCTCGGTCGCCACCGCAATCACACGGCCTGAGCGCGCCGTTACCTCCTGGATGTTGGAGAGCGTCTTCTCATAGCGCAGCACCGACTCCGGACTGTGCGCATCGCTGGTCGCCAACACGACCACCGGCAACGCCTCATCGATCAGCGCATTGGGCCCGTGCTTCATCTCCCCCGCGGGATAGCCTTCGGCGTGGATGTAGGAGATCTCCTTTAGCTTCAGCGCTCCCTCGAGCGCGATGGGAAAGTGAATGCCGCGGCCTAAGAAGAGAAAGTCCGACGCCGACGCAAACAATTTGGCCAGTTGCCGGCACTGGCCATCGCGCTGGCGCAGTACCTCTTCAATTTTTCCCGGAATACGGCTGAGTTCGTCGACGAATGCAGCGCTCTCAGGGCCCGCAATGGTTCCTCGTTTCTGCGCCAGGTGCAGGGCGAAGAGAAACAGCGCCGTCAATTGCGCGGTGAATGCTTTGGTGGAGGCGACGCCAATCTCCGGCCCGGCGTGGGTATAGATCGTTCCGTGGGCTTCCCGCGCCACCATGGCGCCCACCACGTTGCAGATGGCGATGGTCATCGATCCCTTGGCGATCATCTCCCGCTGCGCCGCCAACGTATCCGCGGTCTCGCCAGACTGCGTAATGAGCATGCCCAGCGCGCGCGGATCGGCGATCGGGTCGCGATACCGGTATTCGCTGGCGTAATCCACTTCCGTGGGAACACGCGCCAGCCGCTCGATCATGTACTTGCCCGCCAGGGCGGAGTGCCAACTGGTGCCGCACGCCGCGATGTTCACCTGCGTGGCCGCTCGGAACTGATCGTCGGTGATCTGCATTTCGCCCAGGAATACCGCGCCCGTCTCGAGCGAGATCCGGCCCAGAGTAGTGTCGCGCACGGCCCGCGGCTGCTCGAAAATCTCCTTGAGCATGAAATGCTTGTAGCCGCCCTTTTCCGCCTGGATCGGGTCCCAGAGAATTTTCTCCACCTTGCGCACCACGGGATCGCCTTCCAGGTTGGTGAACTTCACCTCCTGCGGCGTCAGGATGGCGACATCGCCATCGGCCAGAAAGTACATCATGCGGGTGTGGTGCAGGATCCCGGGTACATCCGAGGCCACGAAGGATTCTCCTTCGCCCACGCCGACCACCACCGGCGGCCCGTTGCGCGCGCTCACAATGGTGTCTGGGGCATCGGCGGAGATCACACTGATGGCGTAAGCGCCCGTCAACCTGCGCGCCGCCCGGCGCACCGCGTCCTCCAGCAACATCGTCTTGCCCGAACTTTCGGCCGAGCGCAGTTCCTGTTCGATCAGGTGGGCGATGATTTCCGTATCCGTCTCGGTGACAAAAATGTGGCCTTCTCCTGCCAGCTCACGCTTCAGTTCGAGGTAGTTTTCGACGATGCCGTTATGCACCACCACGATGCGCCCGGTGCAGTCGCGGTGGGGATGGGCGTTCTCTTCGGTGGGCCTGCCATGGGTGGCCCAACGGGTATGGCCGACGCCGTAGGTGCCGTGCAACGGGTGCTGCCGGATCGCCTCTTCCAGGTTGCGCAGCTTGCCCGGCGCGCGCCGCAGTGCCAGCCCATGTCCCGCGGATCCCACGGCAATACCCGCCGAGTCATATCCGCGGTACTCCAGCCGTCTCAAGCCGTCAAGAATGACGGAGACGACGTCCTTCGGGCCGGTATATCCAACGATTCCGCACATAGACTCTCATTGTACGGTCGATAGGGAGCTCCGCTTATTCCTCCAGGCGATAGGTAAACTCTTCGATCACCGGATTGGTCAGCACTTCGCGGGCGATGCGTTCCACTTCGGCCCGCGCATCGGCAGAATCCATAGCCCGGAGTGTGAGTTGGAAGTATTTTCCTTGCCGCACGTCCTCGACGCCGGTGTATTGCATTCGTTTCAGCGCGCCGTGGATGGTCTGCCCCTGGGGGTCGAGGACGGTGCGCTTCAGCGTGACGTAAACATGCGCCTTCATGGTGGTCGATTATAAACGTGGAGGGAGCTCTCGACCGGCAGGAGGCGTCAATAGCGGTTTGAATTTCCTTCCTCCGCATCCAGGAAAATAAGCATGACCGCGACCAGATCCTTCAGATCGGGCTGTAAATCCGGAGAGCATTGAAGCCGCCGGAAAGCAGCGCGTGAAGAAGCCATTTCGAGGTTGTCCAACCTGCCGGCCGTCCCCCCAAAATCGACTCGATGCATCTTTTGCCGGGCGTAATCCCAAACCTCAAAGAGGGTAGCGGGCATATCCGGTCGCAGTTGTACTGCGCGTGCTTCCTCGACCGCTTTTTTCGGGCTGTCTGCGTGGATGTCAATTTCCCAAATTACGCGAAATTCCATTCCGCACCCCAGCACGCTACTCGAGCATTTTCACTTCTACTCTGCACCGTCAAGCAACCGCGAAGTGCGGCTTTTCTTGAGGAAAAGCCACGTCGGGAGTGGCCGCTCTGTATACAGCCGAAGTGAAATGCTCTAGGCAGGAATAATTGAATGCTGAGGCAGACGCAATCACTGTAGGGTCAGGCTTGGCACACACGTAATAGCACAGGACGAATCGCCCCTCGTTTTGCTCTCGAAAGTACTAATCAAGTCCTGACCTGAGGCGCTTGTTGGCTGGGGATCGGGCAGGTGTTGCTGGCGGACAGACACAGTACTGGACTGGGCCAGAGCGGGAAAACTTCCCGCGTTCCGAATTGGCAACGCCACAAAGCTGGATCGCTCGGACCTGGCAGCTTGTTGAGGCGCGGCGGGTGTTATGAAAGATCCGAGGACGACGGTTTAGCCATGGGAAACTTCACGTAATGACCAGTTTTGGATTGATGCTGGACCTTCCGATAAATCACGTCGGCCATTCGCGATTTGCCCATCTTCGAGTCGGCTTTCACGGGACCTCTAAACGGCTCAAATGGACGGAGCAGCGCCTGAGCGCGGGCAACGTCAGCTTCGCTGCCTCCCCCAACAAGATGCCCTATTGCACGGCAAGCATCCCGAGTTTCCTGGCTTGCGTTGAGCCAGAAGTCCAGGCAGGCTCGTTTGTATTCCAGGATGATTGCTTCGCACTCTTCACATGGAGCATCGGTCGGCATCGCACGCATATCATAAACCGCAACAGGCGTTTCTGACGGGCTGTGGATCGGTTTCGCCTTTCATTCTCCAATACTCATGGCATGTCCTATGATCGACCAGGAAATTGTGACATCAAAGCCCACAACCAAACCCATCACCGTAATTTTGGCCATACGGTGTACGCACCTGGAACGTAACGTATACGCCGGATCCTGCTGAATTGCCCCATCGCGGTTTCCCGCAAGAACATCGTAAACGCCATCCTAGTGTCTCTACACTGTCGCAACGGAGAACGTACCGTTACGCGGTCACGGGGAAGTTACCGATAAATGGGACTTTTCGGGCAGTTCATGAGAAAGCAATTTATCACTATCTGAGGTCAGCTACTGCTCAAGCGATGGGAGTCATGAAAACATACTTCTAGTCAGCACCGCCCCAAAACGGAAATAGCGCATGAATCTCGCGAAAGCTGATAGACAGCTTCGACCCAATGCCCCAGCCAGTTTGTTTTTTGGCCTGCTCGCAAGTATCAGTACGCTCGGGGCGCAGACGACTGTTCAATTCCCCAAGGCGACCGGAGTTAGCAATCCTGCCATCCAGCGTCCAATGACCGGCCTGCATCCGCTAGCGACACTGCAGGTCGGCGGCCATCCGGACTGGATGGCACTGACCGCCGATTCTGTCTGGGTCACAAGTTCGTCTACCAACTCTGTCATACGTCTGAATGCGGTCACCAACCAGGTCGGCGAATCCGTAACGATACCAAAGCCTTGCTCTGGCCTCGCAGTCGGTTTCGGCAGTCTGTGGGTACCAAGCTGCGCCGACCATAACCTTGTCAGGGTCGACTTGAAGACGCAAAAGGTCGTCGCTAGGATTCCTGCCGGTCCAGCCGACTCCGAGGGCGGAATTACGGCAGGTGCGGGAAGCGTATGGATTGTAACTAGTCCCAAAGGAGTGTTGGCGCGAATTGACCCAACCACCGACAGCATCGTCGCGAGAATCAGAATTCCCTCGAACTCCTATGCGGTGGCTTTTGCGGATGGCTCGGTGTGGATTACGTCGACAGGAAAGAGCCTGCTTTCCCGAGTCGATGGGGCAACGAACAAGCTCGTGTCGACCACGAGAGTCGGGAGGACCCCTCGCTTCCTGACCACCGGTGCTGGTTCGGTGTGGACACTCAACCAGGGCGACGGTACCATCTCCCGCGTCGATACGAGGAGTGGCAAGCTGTTAGCGACGATTGAAGCGGGGCTTTCCGGCCATGGCGGCGAGATTGCCTATGGCGAAGGTTCGATCTGGGCGACGCTCTTTGGCTTTCCAATCACCAGGATTGACCCGGCAACCAATAGAGTTACGCAGCAATGGATTGGAAAGGGGGGAGACAGCATTCGCGCAGGTTTGGGGTCAGTCTGGCTCACCGACCTCCATGATGGAGTGGTATGGCGGTTAGATCCAGCATTGCAGTAGCAGCACCCCTCAGTTCAGTCGGTTCTGCCGCCCACATGGCGAAGTACCGAAAATGCGACTTTCAGGGACGTACAGCGCTCAGCAAGAAAACTGAGCGTCATCTGGGGGCTCCGGAGTTGAGACGACCTAATCTTTCAATTAGGTTGCCAAGAAAGCCGATGAAGACCTCAATCGTTGATGGCGAGTACTTCATTCCCAAATCACAAACAACGCACGATGAGGATTGTTTGATCGTCTAACTGGTGTCCAAACCCACGCGCCGCCGCAAGAATACTTGCCGCCAGCTCCGGTAAAGGGTCCTTGGCGTTCGCCGCGATCACTTGCTTCAGTCGTTCCACGCCAAATTCTTCTTGGGGTTTGTTGCACACTTCCAGAATCCCGTCCGTTGCAACCACGAGCAGATCGCCCGACGCAACTTCCAGTCTCTGTCCGTCAAAGCTGGAAACCGGAAGCAGCCCGAGAGGGAACTGGCCCTCCTCCGTGTGCGACAAGGTCCACTCGCTCGCATGCCACTGCAGAATCGGTGGGCTTGCCGCCAGCGCATAGAACACGCTGCCGTCCGCTCCTAGCCGGAAGCCGGTGAACGTCGCATACATGTGCGGCTCTTTCACCTCCGGGAGCACCCTGTTCAGCCGATCCAGCAATACCGGCAGAGTCCGATGCGGCTCGCGTCCCTCCGCATCCAGCAGGGCCGTGCGAGTCGCTGTCTTCAGCATTCCCATCAGAATGCCGGCGGGGAGCCCATGTCCAGCGATGTCGGCAACATAGGCAATAGCATCACCGCTCGGCAGGTAAATCGCATCCACCAGATCGCCGCCCACCTTTTCACTGGGGTGCGAAATGCCGTAAATCTCAAAGCGCGACGTTCGCAATCCCAGCGGCGGCACTAGCGTCTTTTGAATCCCGTGTGCCAGCTCCAGTTCGTTGCGCATGCGGAACGACTCTCTGCCCTCGCGCCGGATATACACAACGAAAAAAGCGTAGGAGAGAATGATCGCCGACAGCGTCGCTGTTGCGGCGAAATGGATTCCCAATTCCGAAGGCACTGGCTTCAGATCGAAGCTGCGCGTCATCCAGTTTGCGAGGCTGGTGTTGATCGGAATATTGAAAAACTGCAGCACAATCAGGCCGACTAGAAACGGCATCGACAGCCGCGACAGCACGATGATCCACAACGAAGCATTCAGCCCGACGTAAAGCGCGATTTGCAGCACGACGACATAAGGCAACACTCCCCTGTACATGAGATCGACGTAGAAGCCGAACACTGAAAACAAGAGGAAGACCGCCGCTATCAAGACCCATAGGCGCTTTATCGGCACCGACCGAAAGTGTACCATCGGGTCAAGGTTCGCCGGTACCAATCCTTC
>CAWCKO010000017.1:0-219734 GCA_963796145.1 uncultured Acidobacteriaceae bacterium
CAGTGTCAGCGATGAGCACTGTTCCCCCGCTGCGTACGCAGCGAAGCGCTTCGGCCAATGTCTTTTGTAGTTCTCGGAATAATGAAACGAAGCGTTAAAGATCGCCAGATCAAACTGGGAGTCTGCCAAGGGCAGATTGTCGACTTCCGCCTGAATGCACGGAAACGCAAAGCCCAATCGCTGCTGCAGTGCTGTGCGGCGCCAAGACCATCCCGATCATTGGTCAGTAAGTCGACAGCTACGGGGGCGTGGCCCTGCCTCGCCAATCGATAGCTCATCCAACCGTTACCTGCACCTAAATCCAGAATGCGGAGCGGATGGTGTGTCAGGGCAGCGATACGCGGCAGAATCTTCCGCTCGATATAACGGAAAGTACGCCCACGGATCGCCCATTGGGAGCCAAGACGGCCGGAAAGATCACGATAGGGAAGCGCAAGGTAGTAGTCAGCACTGGTACTTCCGCGGCCTTCTGAGGCTCGAATGGATTCATAGTTGTCTACGAAGCGCGCGTAACGAGCCAGGCGCTCTGGCGTGAGAGCTTTCCATATACCGTGCTCACAAGCCAGCCTCGACTTACAAGTTGAACAGTCGAGCGCGATACCGTCGTTATCCCGTAGGCTGCCCATCAAGCCAAAGCAGCGCGGGCATCGCAGCATGACTCCGGTGCCTAGCTCCTGGAAGTGGTCCTTAAGCTGTGCCTGCGGGGTTAGCAGCATTGCCCCCCCACCCGTTCAAAGTGGATGAGCATGTGATCTCCAACCGTTCGAAACCAGGGCAAGCGAGAAATGGTGCGATCGACTAAACGAAGCCAGCTGAGCAGCCGGGGATATTTGCGGACAACGGGTTCCAGGTACGAAGGGGGAACCGCAACCCCGATCCCGGTGCAGGACGCATGCGGAAAAATGTCGAAAAGGAAGTTTTAACTTCCTGCAAGGTTGGGTAATTTACCTTGACGGTGAAATTTCCCACTTTCACGGTTGCGAATCCAGAGCATCTGCGGAACGCTTTGCGGAATTGGCCATGGAGAGCAAACCATGCTATCTCGGAAAGGCAGAAGCGCGTGGAAAGGCAAATCAGCACTGGAGCGCCCCTAGTTAGGAGGAATGCCAGATGGCGGGCTGTCTGGTTCAGGTCCGCAACACAATTCAATCCGGAGAAGTTGGAAAAAGCGCCATCGAACAGCTCTCCAGCGTTCAGCCTCCACAGGTTCTCGGTCGCAAGCAGCTTGAACTCGATCGGCGCCTCCGGATCTTCGTCGTGCATGCGCTGCCGGGCGGTCGCGACCATCCGTGGGGAGGCATCGCAGGCAACCACGGAAACGTCATGCTGGGCGAGAAAGAGGCGTCTTCCCCTGTGCCGCAATTGAGCTCCAGGATATGAGATCCGGGCTCAAAGGTGTCGAGAAGCACGTCCCACACGGCTTCCCGCTGGGCACGGCCAATCATGGATCGCGTAAACAGGTCATCGTAGCGTGGGGCAAGACTGTCAAACGCTAATACTGTTTGATTTTCAGCTTCGCAGGTGGCGTTCATGCTTCTACCTCCGAGAAGAAGAGAGCAGCCGCGCCCGGACCTGGTCAATGCTGTGGCGTAGGCCGGCTGCGCTCTCGGAATCCGCCGCAGGAGTGCCCGCGAGACGGGCCAGCTGCACTTCCTCTTTCAGAAGCCTGTCCGCGTACTTGTAAAACTGTTGCGAATGCCGGCCCTTGATCTTCAGATCGCGATCAGAGCTGGTTGCCCACGGCTGCAGCTGAACCAGGCGATCGGACATCTTCTTGTAGTAAGGCGTTCCCTTGATCGGATAAGAGACCGTAGTGAAGAAGATATCTGGTTGTGAAGTGCTGACATGCCGGATGGTCGCTTCGATATCTTCCAGCTCTTCTCCCTCATACCCCCACATTAGAAACATGCCGCTTTGAATACCGCGCTCCCGGCTCATGGCAACCGCCTGCTGTACCTGTTCGATCTTGACTCCACGATCCATGGAGTCGAGAATGCGCTGGGATCCGCTTTCCGAACCAATCCAGATGCGAAAGCACCCCAGCTCGGCAAGTAGATCGAGCATCTCCGGGTTGAGGCGATCTGCGCGCGAAATGCACTCGAAAGGGATGCGGAGACCGCGCGCCCGCATCTCCGCCGCATACTGGCGAAGCCATTGGTGGTTAATGGTGAACACATCATCGGAGACCCAGACTATGTCGGGGCTATACGTGTTCAACAGCCATTCCACTTCGTCCACCACCAGCAGCGGGTTGCGCCGGCGGTGGGTCTGTCCAAACACCTGGTGGCTGCACCAGCGGCACTTATAAGGGCAGCCGCGCGCGGTAATGAAGTTGACCGATCCTGTACCGTGGGCATCTCTCCATGTCTTTACATAGCGGTTGATGTCGATGGCCTGGCGAGCAGGCCAGGGTTGGCCATCAAGATCGGCGATCTGCGTGCGTTGCCCGGTTTCGTGCATATGCCCGGCGGAATCAAGGTAGGCGATCCCGGCAATTGATGAGTAAGAATCCGCTCCACAACGGAACGACTCGAGCAATTCCCCCACCGTGAGCTCGCCCTCGCCAAAGACGACAAAGTCCGCTCCCGCCTGCAGGTATTCAAGAGCATACGCACCAGGCTCGGGACCGCCGACGATTGTCCTCCAGCCCGCCTCGCGCGCAACCTTGAGAATTTCGACCACGTTCCTGCGTGTCATCAGATTGGCGTAGATGCCCAACACGGAAGGTTTCTCGCTGCGTAGATGAAGAAACAGCGCCTCCCGGCTGGAGAAGGTAGTGTCGAATACGTCGACGTCGAAGCCTTGCTTTCTCAGGTGCGAGCACAGATACAAAATTCCCAGAGGTGCATAGGGCTTCATGATCTGAAGCTCTTTGGGGTCTTCGTAGAGAAAATAACCGTGGGCGAGTAAGAGTTCAGCCATGGATACCTCCTACTTGAGCGACCTGCAGATGGACTAGCTGGTCTCTCTGCGCGAAGAGGGTCGCCTCGGAGTTTTTGCTGGTCTGCTCGAGTTCGAATACCCTTTCCCAAAGGGCGATCCAGTCAACATCTTCCTGGTTGTGCCACGAGTCCACTTCAGCGTGGAGAGCGTTTCGGAGAGACAGGTAGAATTCGTCTTTGTAGGTTGCCGTGAACATGAGGCACAGATCATCGCTATCAGTCCAATTTCGTTTGGAGCCGATCTGCTCCTGTACCCGTTCGAAAAATGCAGTCCCTGGTAGGGGGTAAGAAAACGAAATGCCGATGTCGTCCGGGCGGGTGCTCCGGACCAGCTCTATCGTTTGCTGGATGTCGTCCCACTGCTCTCCCGGATAGCCGAATTGCAGGAAGTAACATGCGCGAATACCGGCGTCGCCAAGCCGGGCGCGTGCGGCTTCTACTTCCGCAACCCGCAAGCCCTTATCCATGGCGTCGAGCACTCTTTGCGATCCGGATTCAACCCCCATCCACACTTCGGCGCAGCCTGCTCGTTTTAGGCTGGCGACCGTTTGCTGACTCATAAGATCGGCGCGGGACTGAATCTTGAACGGCAAGGAGCAGGCTCGCGCCTCGATCTCGTCTGCGAATTGTTGCGTCCAGTGCTGGTTGAGGGCAAAGATGTCATCCCCGAACCAGATATGCTGCACTCCATACACTTCCTTGAGCTCATGAATCTCGGCCGCCACCAGCGCGGCAGGACGGAGTTGAAATTTATTTCCAGAGATCGGCTTAGCGCACCAGTTGCAGCGGTAGGGGCATCCACGGCTGGCGACAACATTGGTGGAGAAGTGACCGTGCGCTGAAACCCATGCCTTGCGGTAAGGCTCGAGATCGATCAACTCCCGTGCCGGCTTCGACAAGTTCTTCCAATTCGTATTGCGCGGCGGCTGGAGGGAGCTCTGCACAAGGTTGTGCTGAGCGTCGAGGCTGAGGACGCCCGGAATATTGGCGGCGCACTCGGCGCCACTCAGAAGCGATGCACAAAGCTTCACCAGGCTCTGCTCAGCTTCGCCGACGAGAACGAAGTCGGCCCCATTTTGCAGATACGCTTTAGCGTGATCTGTGGCGTCCGATCCGTGAGCGATCACGATCGCGCCCGCCTCCCTCCCCGCATGGGCCAGTCGCCAGGCGAGCTCGCGCATGCGCGTGAGGCACATCTTGGAAAGAAAATTGAAGTCATCTTCGTAGATGGCAAGGATTCTCGGTTTCTGTTGGCGCAGGATCTCGAGGAACCCGGAGACCGGGTCTTGCAGCATGGAATCAAACACGGCCGCGGAGATGCCATGCTCTCTCAGTGCCGCGGCCGCGTACAGGGTCCCAAGCGGCGGATACGGTTGCATCTTGCGTACCTGCTTGGGGTCATATAGGAGATGATAGGAGTGCGCCAGAAGAATATCCGCCACGAGTTACCTCGAAAAGTTCATTTCACTAACACGCACTTGCGGGTAGTTTAGGAAGTTCCTGGCCGGTTACGAGCGAACGGCGCAAGGCCAGCCGTTCAGAGAGACCTGCAAGCCAAAGTTCCCAGGGAAAAAAGATTTGACTTGAATTCAACCGCCAACGGATGGGCGATCGAATGACAAATTGAACTGCGCGCCGCAGCTGCGAAGCTTTTCCAGTCTGGCGGCAAATCTGGCTGTTGAGCAGAAAATACTCAACCAACCGCTCCAGGCGCGCCAGCTCTTTTCCTTTAAGCCAGGGAAGCATGTTCGCACCCAGCGGCATCTCCATCCATTCACGCAAGGAGTGTGGTTCGGGCACGCCAAGTTCCCGCAGCTGCGGCCAGATAGGAATCCCTGGATAGGGAGTGAAGATATTGGGCGAGAAGCTCACGTTTGGAAACTGCCGCGCAATATCGCTCATGGTTTTAAACGTGATCGTGCGATCGGCCTCGGTTTCACCGGGATAAGCAAAAATGAGATTGAACGTGACCCGGATGCCGGCGAGGTTGGCCTTGCGCGCGGTCTCATACATCTCGTTCACTCTTTGATGGCGCTTGTTCATGAGCTTCAGCACCGACTCGGAAGTGGATTCGGTGCCGAAGCCCATATGCGATACGCCGCTCTTGCCCAGCAGGATGACGTCCTCTTCGGCCATGCGGCAAAGGAAGTCGGTCGAAGCTTGGAACGTCCAGCGGAACTTGACCCCGGATGCGAGTATGCCGCGCGCGATGTCGAGAGCCCGGTCAAGTTGAACGGGAAAGTTTGAGTCGAGCAAGGCGACTTCTTCGATGCGATACCTGGTCACCAGATCGGTGAGCTCGGAAACCACCCGCTCGGCCGAGAGCGCATTGAATCGCCGCTTGTAAAAGACCATGTCGGTGCAGTAGTTGCACGCGTACGGGCACCCTACGCTGGTGGCGTATCCGATTTTTCTGGCGCCGCTCAGCTTCTCGTAAGCGTCAAAGTCGGTCAAGTCAAAGGCTGGGATGGGAAGGGCATCGAGCGGCTCCACGCGCCGATCCGAGTTGTGTGTGCGCAGGCCTTTCTTTTTAAACGACACGCCCGGAATCATATCCAGCGGCCGTTTTGCGAGCAGGGCTTCGCACACTTCCACCAGGGTGACTTCACCCTGCCCTCGGACCACAATATCGACGAAGGGTTCGCTCAAGGTTTCATCCGGCAACAGAGTGGGATGCCAGCCCCCAAAGATGATGGGCAGCCATGGCATGTCGCTCTTGACCGCGGTAGCTATTTCCAACGCGCCGCGGATCATGGGGCCGGTAAGTACTGAGATCCCGACGCACAGCGCGTCCACGCTCTCACACATAATGTGGTTTCGATAATCGGTGTCAATGGCCGCATCGATCACCACTACCTCAAAGTTGGCCTGGCGCAAAGGAGAGGCGAGGGCGAGCAGGCAAAGCGGGGCGCCAAGCGGAGGCCCGTCGTAAGCTGGGTAAAAGAGGATAACTTTTCCCCTGCTCAGCATGTCGCCTCCACCACGTTGGGCTCCAACCGTTTTGCATCCACGGCAGGCTTAAGCGCGGCAGTCCGCTCTTTCAACTTCTTATTCAGCCAGAGTTCGACCGGAAAGCGGTAAGCGCTATGGTCAAGACGCCAGCGTGCGGGCAGCGAGATGCATTTCTGCGCCAGCCGGACGATCGGTTTGCGCGTGTCCGCCGAGATAGGGACGCGATCAAAGGCGATGCGGAGGTAGTCGCGCATTACCTGCAATTCCTCATGGTCGCGGCCGTTCAGCCACGGAAGCTTGGTATAGCGAGGAAAGAAGTCGACCCAACCTTCCAGTGAGTCCGGCGTCTGGATGCCGAGTTCCGCAACCTTATCCATGATGGGAGCGCCGGGATAGGGGGTAAAGATATTAGTCCAGAACTCGGACCCGGGAAACTTCCGGCAAACGTCCATCACAAAACGGATGGTCTCCCTCCGCTCCTTCGCCCCCTCACCCGGAAAGGCGAAGATGATGTTGAACGAGGGCCGAATCCCCGCCGCCAGACAGCGGGCCGCACTTTCATAAATCGTTGGGAAGTCCTGAAAGTCTTTGTTCATGGCCTTCCAGACTTTGCGAGACCCCGATTCGGCACCCTGGCATATCTGGTGCAGTCCGCTCCTGTGCAGCAGCTTGAGGTCTTCGAAGGAGAGGCGCGCGGTGAGGTTCGTGGTCGCCTGAATGCTCCACTTAAATTGCGCACCGGCACGTACCAGTCCTTCAGAAATGGCGCGCGCCCGGTCAAGGTCCACCAGGAAGTTGTCATCGACGATCCACAGCATCTCCAAACCGTATCTGCGGCTGAGATCGACCGTCTCTTCCACAAATTGTTCCGCAGGCAGAGCGTTCCACTTGCGTCCGTAAACGCCGGCGTTGGTGCAGTAGGCGCAATTGAAGGGGCAGGCGAGACTTGAGGTATACATTGCCCAGCGCTTGCCGCACAAGCGTTCATAGGCGTCAAAGTCCGCGAGGTGATACGCCTTCGGGGGCATGTCTACCAGCGGCTTCAGAGGGCGTTCGGCAGTAAAGATCAGCCTGTTGTCGCGCTTGAAGCCGATACCCGCTACAAAGTCAGGCGCCGATCCTTTCTCGATGTGATGGACGAGTTCCAGTAACGAGTCTTCGCCCTGTCCGCGAACTACGTAGTCGATATATGGGGCTTGCAGCGTCTGGGTAGGTAGTAGCGAAGGGTGCCACCCGCCCAGGATGATGGGGAATTCAGGATTCCATTCCTTGATGGCGCGGGCAATTTCAACCGTCTCCCGGATCATGGGTCCGGTCACAAGAGAGATACCAAGGCAGAGTGCATCGCGTACTTCTTCGAGCACGCGTTTTTTATAGTTAGGAGTGATGGTGGAATCGATAAGGCAAATTTGAAATCCGGCACGGAGCAAGGGCGTGGCAACAGCCAGGATGCCCAACGGCGCCGTCGCATCGGAACTCGCGAAGGAGGGAAAGAAAAAAACAATTTTGCGGGACTTGGGTAACACGAATTCCTCGCTTGAATAGGACGATAGATCCTTTCCAGGGCGCAATTGTCACTGGGATGTCAGCGGTTTGTCTCTTTTAAAACTAAGCCACTCCGCGAACAGGACGCGGCCTTCGAGCCTGTGTGAGAACCGGAAAAGACGGTGGATCCCTTGGCGGCGGGAGCTAAGGAAAGCGCTCTGCTAGGCTTCGACCGTCCCCTCAGCGGCTAAAGCCGGACCTATTTTCAATAGCTTATGTACGGGCTGAAGCCCGTACCCTTCGAAAACCAGAGTTTTTCAGCAGCCTGCTAGCGAGCCGATTCTCCCTCTTACCCATTCGTAGGTAGCGTCTCGCCCCATTTCACAGACAACCATCCTCGCCTTCTGCATGATGACGTTGCTGGCAAGGCGACCTCATTCGGCCGCAAAGCGAAGCCGGTGCTAAGTTCTTCGAAAGCGGCATAGGTCATGCAATCGCGCACGTTAAAATCTATCTGCAGACTCCTTCTCCTCAGCACAAGTGCGCTTGCCGGTATTGCTGGCGAGGCACACTCAGCATCCAGACCTGCGTTCTCCTCCGATCTCCTGCAGGAGCCACGGGTCCCATGGACCCGGGTTCCAAACGCGGTCAACACTCCAGACTTCTCCTTCGCACTGTTTGGCGACCGGACGGGGATGGCGTATCCAGGGGGGATCGATCGCGCGGTTCGACAAGTGAATGCAAGTTTGCCGTCGAGCGGGGCCCTGAGCTTTGTGCTGTCCGTTGGCGACAACATTGAAGGATATACGCGCGACCCGGCGGTGCTTAGGGCGATGTGGAATGACTTTGACAAGTCAGCGGAAAAACTGGCCGTGCCATTCATTCGCGTGCCGGGAAATCACGACATCAGCGATGATGTGATGCGGAGGATGTACGAGTCCCGTTATGGTCGGCCGTACTTTTACTTCCTCTACGACAATGTTCTGTTTCTGGGGCTTGACACGGAAGATCCTCCACCTGCGATCTCAGCTGATAAAGAGAGGCAAGCGAACGCTACCATTCTTCGTATTGCCGCCGACGGAGCACTTCACCCGGATCGGCAAGTGGCTGTTCCAGGACAGTCCGACCCTTGTGACGTCGAGGCGAGCCACGCGGCGCTAGGCTCGCTGGCTGTGACCCACATAAGCGACGGCCAGTTGCAATATTTTAGCGGGGTTCTCCGTGAGCACTCTAAGGTGCGGTGGACTTACCTGTTCATGCACCGTCCGCCATGGCGAACGCCACGATCCAGGAATTTCGCGAAGTTGCAAAGTCTTCTCGCCAACCGCAACTACACCGTCTTTGCCGGACATTATCACCGATACGAACATACGAAGATCCAGGGCCACGATTACTACATCCTTGGGCCGACGGCTGCGCTCCCCCGATGCACGGAGAGCGATGCCTATTCGAATCAGATTGTGACTGTTCAATTTAATAGCCAGCATCCGTCGGTAACACGAGAATTTGTCAACGAACACTGAGAACCAAGCAAGTCGGACCCCCATCGACCGGGCAACAGATTTTGCAGAATTTCTTGAGAGGATGACCAGAGAAATGCAAGCTCAGAGAAGAACTCACCATTTGCCGCTTCTACTCTTCCTATGCATGTTTGGCCACGCGTCGGGGCAATCGGCAACAGAGGGAGCAATCGGAGGCACAGTCTATGATCGCGCCGGAGCGGTTGTCGCCGGAGCCAAGGTAACAGTCCAGAACCAGGGAACCGGGGCCGAGGAAGTTGCCCTGACCACTGCGCAAGGATACTTTCGGCTCACGAATCTGCATCCCGGGTCCTATGAGGTTGAAATCGAGTCTCCCGGCTTCGCGCCTTTCAAGGCGGAGAATATTACTGCGGCTGTCGGATCGGTGACCGAGTTCGAGCCGAGGCTCGACGCTGCCGGAGCCGTCCAGACCATTGAAGTGTCCGAGGATGCCCAACCCATCAATCTCGAGTCTCCTGCGATCAGTGAAAACCTTAACCAGGTGGCAATCGACAACTTACCCATCAACGGGCGCCGCTGGTCTGATTTTGCGTTACTAACTCCCGGTGTCACGAGCGATTCGACCGGATACGGACTACTTAGCTTTCGTGGCATCAGTACGCTGCTGAACAATATGACAGTGGACGGCGCAGACAACAATCAGGCCTTCTTCTCCGAGGAAAGGAGACGTTCCCTTCGCGTCGGCTATTCAACATCCCAGGTCGCTGTCCAGGAATTTCAGGTCAATACCTCAAACTATTCGGCGGAGTACGGACGCTCCGCCGGCGGGGTTGTGAATACCGTCACCAAGAGCGGCTCCAACCAGTTCCACGGCGAGCTTTTCTTTTACGATCGTGACAGTGACTGGGGCGCGACGAACCCGTTTACGACGCTCACTCAGAATGAAAACGGAACCTATATAACGACCCCTTATAAGCCGAGGGATTGGCGCAAACAATATGGATTCGGCGTGGGCGGCCCCGTCCTTAAGGACCGGTTGTTCTTCTTTATGCCTTCGACCGGTTCTTGCGGAACTTCCCGGGCACAGCGGTTGCGGGTTCGCCGTCGACGTTCTTTGCTGCTCCCACTTCCGCACAGATCGCCCTACTGGCCCAGAGACTCGGCACTTCTCAGACCGTTGCCGAGCAGGACTATGCAAGTGGTTTGGCCGCCCTCAACGGCCTTCAGGGCACGGTTCCGAGGACAGGGAGCCAGTACTTGAATTTCCCCAAGCTGGATTGGCAGGTCAATTCCAAGAACCATGCCAGCTTTCAATACAACCGAATGCACTGGGCTGCCCCTGGCGACGTCATCTTCCTCACTACTGCACCCTACGGCAGGCGGAGCTTCGGCAACGACTACACCAAGGTGGATTGGGGGTTGGTAAGACTGGAGAGCATCTTCAGCGCCACGCTTGCCAACGAAGTGCGATACCAATATGGGCGCGACTTCGAATATGAATCGAACCAGCAACCTACCGACTATGAGCAGGAGTTCGCGGGGAATCAGCTGGGACGGCCACCGCAGATTTCTGTTGCCGGCAGCAACGGATTGTTATTCGGTACGCTCTATTACGAGCCGAGGTACGCCTTCCCGGATGAGCGTCGGCAGCAGATTACCGATACCGTTACCTGGCAGCATGGGAACCACACCTTGAAAATCGGCTTGGACTATAACCATGTGAATGACCGGACCGAAAACCTGGACTATGTTGCCGGTGCCTATACCCACACTACCGTCCTCAACTATCTGTCGGACTACTATGCGTTCCTCGACGGGAACCGGGGTGTGTGCAATGCCGCCGGAACCGCTGCCGGCTCCTATCCCTGCTATAGCAGCTTTCTTCAAGCGATCGGCCCCCCGGGCTTTGCGTTTTCGACGCAGGATTATGCCGGCTTCGTCACTGACAGTTGGAAGATTCGGCCCGATCTGACACTGACCTTGGGACTGCGATACGAGTATGAGCAATTGCCTTCTTCTTACGCCAATCTGCAGAATCCAATACTGCCGCAGACAACGAAGCTCCCCAGTGATAAGAACAACCTTGGGCCACGATTTGGATTCGTCTACGATGTGTTCGGGACGGGCAAGACGGTGGTTCGCGGTGGATATGGCATTTGTTATGGACGCCTGATCAACTCGACGATTGACAGCGTGATCACCTCCACAGGTTCTCTCCAGGGAGTGGTTCGCTACACCTACACACCGACCACCACTGGAGCTCTCGCATTCCCAGGGATCCTTTCGTCCGCGCCCGGAGCCGGAGGCGCAAAGCCGAGCGCCCTGTTCTTCGACAGCAATTTCAAAAATCCGCAGATTCACCAAATAGATCTTTCTGTCCAGCAGGAGGTTGGTTGGAACTCGGTTCTTTCGCTGTCGTACCTTGGGAGTCTTGGCCGGCATTTGCCCGATTTTGTCGATACAAATATCGACACGGTCAACGTGGGCGCAATCACCTACAACGTGGTCGACAGCAGCGGCCATGGGCCGATCAAGACACCCACGTATACGACAACGTTCTACTACAACCGGATTAATCCGAATTACTCTAACATTACGGATGTCTTCAGCGGCGTAAATACCAGCTATAACGCTTTTGTGGTAGAACTCAGCCATCGCATGAAACAACACATCCAGTTCGACGCCAATTACACATGGGCGCATGCCCTTGACTACGGTGAGAATGCGACAACGTTTTACGATGCAGATGACCTTTTGGTTCCCAACCAACTCGATAAGGAGTACGCCAATTCCAACTTTGACGTCCCCAATCGATTCGTGTTCGACGCGGTTGCCGAATCTCCCTGCGCGTTCCTGGATGGCGCGGGTTTTTAGCGAATGACTGGAGCGTGGCCCCCATCTTTCAGGCGCAGGACGGGCTCCCATATTCCCTGGTCACCAGCGGCGCGCCCTCGCTCCAGACTTCGGCAGGAACAACGCTCAGGCCCTTGGGCTCGAGCATCAACGGGTCGGGCGGAGCGGCTCGAATCGATATCACAGGGCGGAATACATACAAGTATCCCTCGACGTCGGTTTTCGATTTTCGCTTGTCAAAGCGCATTACCTTCGCAGAGAAATATAGCCTTGAGCTGCTCGGGGAAGGGTTCAATCTGCTTAATCACCAAAATGTGACGGGTGTGAACAATACAGGCTACATCCTAAGTGGAGCGTCGGCCCCTAACGGTCCCGGAACGCTTACCTTCAATGCAACTGCCGCCGGCGTTCCGCTGTTCGGGGCGGTCACCAGCTCAGGTAGCAACGTTATCTATACCCCTCGCCAGATACAACTCGCAGTGAGGCTGCATTTCTAGTGGACTGTAACAGCTGATTCAGTAGCGCCGCAGGGGCTAAAGCCCTATTGTCTCTCAGCCCTTTGCGGCCCGACTAAAGTCGGGCCCTGATACAAAGCATAAGAGCCGCGAGCTTTACAAGGGTCGCGCATTTCGCAGGTTTGGTTCTGCTCCTGAATCAGCTGTTACAGTCCACTAGAAGAGCTACTGCCCTTGAGAGAGTGCCTGCAGCACCTGCGCCCTGTAGGTTCGGGTGAGGGGCAGAGAAATCCCGTTCTTGAACAGAAGTTTCGAATCCCCTTCGCTGGAGTCCAGAAGAATTTCCCGGACCCTGTTGGTATTGACAAGGATTGAGCGGTGAACGCGCAGGAAGTGTTTGGGATTCAACTGCTCTTCAAGGGCACTGAGCGTTCCGCGAAGGAGATGAGATTCCTTTTCCTCATGAATTCTCAGATAATTGTCTTCGGCGCGGATGTAGTAGATATCCTTCGTGCCCAGGAAAGTAATCTTCCCCGCATTCCGAATTACCAACCGGGTCCAGTCGGAAAGGCCGCTTTGAGCAGCGAGATGCAGAATATCAATCGTAGGTAGGCGACAGCGAACCCCAACGGAATATTAATGAGGATCAGCGAAATAAACCTAGCTTTGTGCAGATGTAATGCGCGCAAGCCATACCAGATTGCTGCCGCGGCCGCTTGCCACAGGTATAAGTCCACCGACCACTTCATGAAAAAAGCGCTGAACAACGGCGTTTCGTGAGCGATGAGGCTAACGTATCTACAGTCTTGTTCGGCCATCGCCATCGCCACCGGAATCGGTAGAAAGAGCAAAATGGCAAGGATTCCTTTTGGGTTCAGCAGTCTTTCTGGAAGTGCGTTCAGCCTATCCCAGCGGGTCTGGGGCCTGCATCTTGTCTCGGGCTTCCAATCGGAATTTTCCAGGGCAACCCCGATTGGGCCTCGGGGCGCGCCGGCGATTGCAGATGAGAGGCTCCTCGCTTGCTTCATCGAGCACCACCTGTATTTCCCATTCATAATGCATGGCCTCTTCGATTGTCGACCACAGCCGGAGGCGCCACACATCTTTTCACGCTACAGAAATATTGCAGGCGCAGTCGGCCAATGTGGTGAGATGACCGTCAGGAGGGGTGGAACGTGAGCGGTTGCTGGACAGAAGGCCTTTTCATCACCTTAGGTGGGCCGAAGGCCCATGACTCCTCTCTAGAAAAACCTCTCCACAAGAGCGGGTGCCCCATTCAAGACCTTTTTTGGGCTTGGTGGGCAAGGGCTTTAACCTCTAACCTCAATTTCTCACCAAAACCCAATGGATCAGCAAGACTGGACGGGGCACCCGTCCAATCTTGTCGATTCCCTTGGTTCTGATTCGAGGTATCCAGGCTACTTAGCTAAGATTTGCGCCCGTAGAAAGGCGCATGAAGTTCGCCAACGCCACCAAGTTCCACAGGAAAAGAAGCTGTGGAGGTTGTCGGTCGCGTGCGGCGTCCCATCCTCGAGTTTCCTATCAAAGGCAAATGATTAGAAGCTTCCAGGACATTTGCCTGCCGAAACGTCGCCAGTCGGCGGGCTATAGAGGCATCGCATCCCCCTCATTGCGTGGTGAATTATCGGCTTGGGCGGTGTTGGTCGCAGTAGGTCTACTGTTTTGCTTTTCGAGTTAATCTACGCAGGAGGAATTCCTGAAACAGGTTTGAAATTGCGGAAGAGCCGATTCCAATGGCGGTATTTTCAAGTGTTACGTTCAGACCATTCCTGTTGGCTGGTGGGTAGTAGAGATTGGAGATGCCACCCGCCGCCAATCCACCGAGGAGACCCGAATAGTTGTACTGCCAGTGTCCGTTATCACCTTTGCATATAACCGACATGCTCATGGCATACAACACCCTTCGCTGCAGAGAGCCCTCCCCTTTATAGAAATATCTCGGATCCTGCTTAAACAACGATGGAAGTACGGCGCTCCCGAGGAGCGTGTCGATAGAACCTGTTCCGTAGGAAGAGGCAAAGCGTTTCGCAAAGCCATCCGCGCCAGTGCCGTATCCTTTCAGGCCACCCGTCCTTTGCTGCAGGCCGGACGAGAGCAAGGCCACGCTGATCGTCTCCGGGTCGACCAGTGTTCTAAAAGCAAGTTCGTATTTTTGCGTGGCCTGCAAGGGAACCGCATTGTGATCGTACGTAACGAGGAAGTTCGGAACTATCCCGAAAACTCGCTGTCTCTCTTCGGTCTTCACCTGCTCCTCCGCCAACTCCTGCTTGGTTACACTCACTATCACCTGAGCGGCCTCGATTTCGATTGTTAGCTCAACCTCACCGAGATCGAGTCGCTGGCTGCCGCTGAGTTCTCCGTGAACCGTCTTTGTCGCAAACCCAGGCGCGCTCAACTGGAGGTCAAACGCACCAGCATTTGCTGAGATCACAAAATATCCATCATCGTCAGCCAAGGCCGTTTTCGCTTTCTCTGCAGCAAGTTGTCTCAAGTAGACTATTGCTCCTCGAATCGGATCCCCTCTTTGATCCGTAACAGATCCTGCGACCGACGTCGACTTGTCATTCATGTCATCTATCTTCGGCAAGGCTTGGCCTGAGGCGGTCGAGATGAGAGCTAGAGTAGAGATCCACAGAAGGAAACTCTTTTTCAAGGATTGTTGCCAGAGGTGATTCGTCCGATCTGCGTTCTCCAAAATGAAGGTCAAGAGAAATCCCCCTTGTTTGTCACTTCATTGACAAGGAGAGTGACTTCTCGTTTACCTACCTTGGAGAATGGATAAATTTTGTGATACTGTCCGCTACGTTTTTCTGCCGCACCCCTTACAGCGATGGCTAGGCTGTCGATGGCGTGGCAAATATTCAAGGAGACGCATGCATACGTTCGGAGCGAACCCCAACGGCGTTAAGCTCAAGAAGTTTCCTCTCTCTGGAAGGGTTTCAACCTCAAAGAGAGGATTCCTGTGTGGATCTACCCAGAAGCAAAACAAATGTGGGGGGCGGTCTGGATACAGACGCCAGACTTCTTTTGGATAAACGGTGCAAGATCAATCACTTGGGGATCGTAGCGGAGAAAACGGACGGGGAATTCCGCGACCAACGGATTTTGCGGATAAATAATTTTGAGGCCAGGATAGATGTGGACGGAAATCACCTCTTTAGGCATGAGTGAATAGCCGCAAGCCAAGTGAATCGCAGGCTCATGAATCGTTTTTGGCCCATCTCCAATATCAAGTCCTTGTTGCCGTTCTTGTTCTGTATTGGTCTGCGCTCCTTTGCGCAGTTCAGTGCGGCGTCCGTCGCTGGGGTAGTGCAGGATTCCTCGAAGGCTGCCATCACGGATGCCAGCCTCAAGCTCATCAATACGCAGACTGGGACGGAAAACGACTCGACTACGAGCCCGGAAGGGGGGTTCCTGCTGGCCGGGATCATTCCCGGGGCTTATACCTTGCAAATTGAGCGCGACGGCTTTGCCACCACACACGTGAACGGGATCACGCTGAACGGCGGCGATATGAAGCGGCTGCTGATACGCATGAGGGTTGGAGCAGTTACGGAAACAGTAAACGTCGACGCCGGCGGTCTGGTGCTGAACAAGACGGATGCATCGGTCAGCACAGTAATCGACCGGAAATTAATTGATACCGTTCCGCTAAATGGGCGCACCCTGCAGGATCTGGTGCTGTTGACACCTGGGATCGTCACGCAAAGCCCTCAGGCGGCTACCCTGAGCGGCTCGCAGACCCAGGCAGACTTCAGCGTGAACGGGCAGCGTGCGGAGTCCAACTCGTTTTTCGTGGATGATGCCGCCGCGAATCCTTCCTACGGATTGACGCTGAATAGCTCTCGCACCCTGAACGCCGGATCGATCGCAGGTTCGACAGCTCTTGGCACAACTCAGAGCCTGGTTTCCGCGGATGCGCTGCAGGAGTTTCGCGTGCTCACATCTACCTACTCGGTTGAATATGGAAGAACCCCAGGCGGTCAGTTCACTTTTATAACGCGTTCGGGAACAAACAAGCTTCATGGCAGTCTCTATGAGTACTTCCGCGGCTCGCCTCTCGATGCCGCTGATTGGTTTGCGAGCTCGCATGGGCAATATACTGTACCGAACTACGCGCAGAACAATTTTGGAGCGACTGGCGGCGCTCCCTTTGTTATTCCGGGCACCCATCATGGTCCCGCCACGAGCTTCGTCTTTGCCTCCTATGAGGGTCTCTACCTTGTTCAGCCGGTGCCGCAGACGTATCAATATACCCCTGATATCTGCACTCTGAATCTGCAGGATCTGTTCGGCTGTTTCTTTTACACAAAAGCTGTACCGCCCGCAATTGCCGCGGTGTTAACCTCGTTCCCTCAATCGGACGGGTTGACAAGAGTTATCGGTCCGGGCGGCAATCCAACTGGAATGGCACAAAACCCTATTAATGACGCCCTATTTCCTGCCAATGTGAATTCCACGAGCGTCCGCGTAGACCATCAGTTCACTCCCAAGTTGTCGCTGTTCGTTCGGTACGGAGATACACCGAGCTATGCTCAATCGAACCAACTCTATTCCGTGACTGCCAGTCAGCTTAATACCCATACGTGGACCGTCGGAGGCGCCGCGGAGTTTTCCGCAAGTCATAGCAACGAATTCAGGCTGGGTTATCTTGGGTCTACCTTGAACGCGAACACGACGCCGGAGCAGATTCAGGGCCACGAATACCCGCCCCCGGCAGGTAACCTTAATGCAGCCCTAGGCGTTCCCGGCACACTCAATGTCACGGACGCTCAGGCGAGCGCGGAAGCCTATGTACACATCATAGGTGTTGGTGACAGCAGCAGTAACACGAATCAAATCATGAGCTCGCTCCGTCAGTGGAATCTGCGAGATACGTACAGCCTTCAGACTCGCAACCATCTTTTTCGATTTGGCGTGGATGAACAGCACATTTCCAGTCACTTAACTCCTCCGAGTTTGTCGATTTTGGCGGACTTCTTCACCCTCGATTCACTGCTAAACAATGCTGCTTCCGATCTCGTGATCAGTCAAAGCACTCCCGCGAATCCAGTGCTCAACGAGTTGGGGCTGTTCGCAGAAGATGCATGGAAGCTTTCGTCGAGGTTGAATGTGTCGGCCGGCCTACGGTGGGATGTCAGCCCCGCGCCCAAAGGGCAGCATGGCCAGGACGCTTATACGGCTTTGGGCGATGTGAGTGCCCCCGTCACCTTGCAGCTGGCTTCGAGGGGCACGCCTCTGTGGCATACGAGCTGGTCTAATTTCGCCCCGCGCCTCGGGGCAGCCTGGCAAGTGAAGAATGAACCGGGCAAGGAACTTATCGTTCGCGCTGGTGGCGGCATTTTCTTCGACACGGCCATTCAGCCCGCGCTGAGAGCATTCAACGGGATTGGCTTCACAAGCTACGCGCACTTCCTCAATGCCCCGGTGCCAGCGACCCCGTCTCAGATTAACGTTTCCACCACTGTGGAGGCACCGTACACCAATCAGCAAGTGTTTTCGTTTTCTCCTCACCTTCAACTGCCGTATAGCTGGCAGTGGAATATCGGTGTGGAGCAGGCTCTGGGTAAGAACCAGAGCATCACGCTTTCTTATGTTGGAGCCAATGGACGGCGGCTCCTTGTAGAGCAGCAAAGGAACGTGAACGCACAAAACCCGGATTTTGGAGACGTATCTTACTTCCCTTCGGGTTTGACCTCGAGCTTTGCATCGTTGCAGACCGAGTTTCAGCGCGCGATGTCTCCTGGGATTGAGGTTGTGGCCTCCTACACCTGGGCTCATTCGTTCGATTATGGTTCGACGGATCCTTTTTACACGTTGGTGCGCGGAAACTCCGATCTTGATGTACGCCAGAACCTGGAGGCGGCGATTTCCTGGACTCAATCGTCTCCACGGCACCCATTGCTGAGCATGAAGACGCTTTATGAAGGGTGGGGTCTCGACGGCAGGCTGATCGCACGAACTGGGTTTCCGGTGAACCTGCTGGGGAATTTTTCTTTCGATCCGGTGACCGGACGACCCTACTACAGCGGAGTGGATTTGATTCCCGGACGGCCGTTGTACGTGTACGGATCTCAGTTCCCGGGGGGCCGCATGTTTAATGGCGGCCAGAACGCAGTCAACCCGGCATTGGCCCTACCTGAAACGCCCATGCCGGGAGACGCGCCGCGCAATCTTCTCCGTGGATTCCCTGAAGTTCAGGGGAATTTTGGTATTCGGCAAACGTATCAGCTACCCGAAGGATTGAATTTGCAGTTGAAGATCGAGGCGTTCAACATGTTCAATCATCCCAACTTCGGGTATATCGATCCTTCCTTCTCTGACCTTCTTTTTGGCCAATCCACTAAGATGCTCGATCAGAGCTTCGGGAATGCGGGCGCGCTCTACAACCAGGGCGGCCCAAGAGCGTTCCAGGTTTCTGTCAAAACTACTTTCTAGAGCATTTTCACTTCTACTCTGCACAGTCAAGCGCCGCGAAGTGCGGCTTTTCTTGAGGAAAAGCCACGTCGGGAGTGGCTGCTCTGTATACACCAGAAGTGAAAATGCTCTAACCAGAGTTATCCTCCACCAGAGGTATCCGAGCGAGAACCCGAACAGGGGGAGCTTGGCCTTGTAGCTCTTGACGAAACAATAACCTTCGCTCCAAGGGTAGGATAAGCAACCGTAACTACTCTCTAAAGATAGCGACTATCGTTAGGAGCGTTACGTTGACAACATCGTTATATGTCTCCCGGCCTTCGCGTAATTTATCGTCCCTTTATTACGACTCAGCGGAACGGTTCGGAATCAGGTACCGGGCTCACTTGTTTGGAAGCCTGTTCTGGGTAGTCATGACAGGGTGGTGTGTACGACTTGCGGTCGTAGCGTTGGTGTACAAAGGGTTTCTTGATCCGGGACGCGGCCATTGGGAATTTGCTTATGAAATAGGCCGCGTGGCTCGCTCCATCGCACTAGGGCAAGGATATGCGAACCCATACTGGGCTGAGACCGGGCCGACTGCATTGCTCACCCCGGTATACCCCTATATGCTGGCAGGCGTCTTTGCTCTCTTCGGTCTGTATACGAAGGCATCCGCGTTAGTTTTTCTGAGCTTGAATAGCTTCTTCTCCGCGTTCACTTCGGTGCCCGTCTTTCTCATCGCACGGAGACATTTCGATCTGCGGACCGCTAACATGGCGGCGTGGGTGTGGGCCTTCTTTCCTTATGCAATCAATTTCTCAGCGACAACTATGTGGTACCACTCTTTCGTGGCGTTGCTGCTTGCATTGCTGTTTCTGCTGGTTCTCTCGTTGGCGTCCTCAGACTGTCTTTTGCGGTGCGCCGGATTCGGCGCTCTTCTCGGCTTCACAGCATTGACCAACCCGGTGATGGTCGGGATCTTTCCAATCCTGCTTGGATGGCTTTGGGTTCGCCTGCGATGGCAGCACAAGCGCGCATGGGGCGCCGTAAGCATAGGAACCGTCGCCATGGTGGTGACAATTCTGCCGTGGGTGGTACGTAATAAGCTGGTGCTTGGTCACCCGATCCCTTTTAAAGACGGCTTCTGGTTGGAGGTCTGCGTGGGCAATGTAAATAACAGTCGGCACTGGTGGGATGGGCAAGAGCACCCCTCAGGCAGCACGCAGGAGAGCGCACAATTCGAGCGGTTGGGTGAACTGCGGTACATGGCTGCGAAGCACCAGGAAGCGATGACTTATATTAAGCGGCATCCGGGCGCATACGCCTTGCGATCCCTTCGCCGTGTGGTCTTCATGTGGACAGGCTTTTGGAGCTTCAACCAGGAGTATTTGCGGGAAGAGCCATTTGATCCGGAGAATATTTGCTTCCTCAGCTTGCTATCCCTGTTATCTTCAGCCCGTCTGTACCGAATGTTTCGTGAGGGTTCCTCAACGATCGCTATGCTCTACCTGCTGGTGCTGCTTGTGTTTCCAGTTCCCTACTATTTGAGCCATCTCGATCCTGGATTCCGTCACCCCGTCGATCCTCTGCTTGTGATTCTCGCCTGTTCGACTTTTACGCGAAGGTTACCGCGAAGTCGGACGGCGGTTTCTGTGAGAGAGGAGATTGGGGAACTGGCATTGGGTTAAGTGGGAGTCGCATGGATAAACTAGCCTCTGCAAGGGTGCACCTTGGATAGGTGCCATGTCGCCCAGGGAATTCAGTAGGAATCATGCCCTGCAAGGCTCGCCTTTGGGGACTTGCCCGAACTGAGGGATAATCACATGTCCTTAAAACCGGCATGTCGGACAAGTCTTTTCGCCGTCCGTCCGGAACCCCTGTGAAGACGCCCTACGCCGCGCCAAATAGCGTTGCAGAACGACCAGAACGACCGCCACTTATCTCTGAAGGTCACACTAAATTTCCAATGTCGGTCCCAAAATTGGCTTTTCGCGGTTTTAGTCAAGAACACCCTAGCAGTAAACGGTTTTCTCGTTAGTTACAGCTATGGTGGGTATCGTGCAGAGCTACGAGAATTTTGGATTGAGGAAAACGTATAGCGCGGCAATCCTTCCGTCGCGGACAGGCGAAACGGTTGATATTTCAACCAGAGAAGCGGCTTTGGATGCTGTGTTTTGGCTTTGTATCAGGGCAAGACTTTAGTCGGGCCGTAAGGGGACAGAAAGAGAATTGGGCTTCAGAAGCCCCTGCTGGGGCACATCCTGCACGAAAATGCACTCACCTGGCCAAGAGGAAGCGCAGGGGCAAACGGGCTGCGGAAAAAGTCGCTGTTGGGTAGTCCGGGCTTTAGCCCGGACACCCATACTCAAAACCCATTGGCCTTTAGGCCCTGAGGTACGGTTTTTTCTTCATCCCTCGGTCGAAAAAACATTTCCACGAAAGGTCCGCTGAACTGCAGATCCCTCGGCTGCCCCGGATTTCCTGTAAAACTTGGTGGCGTTGGCGAACTTCATGCGCCTTTCCTTACTGAAAGGCGCACACGCGACCGTGTCCGGCGCAACGTGGCAGGAAATTCGGGTACGCTCGGGATGACAAAGGGGAGGGCCACGCTTCCATGGAGAGCGGTTGCTGGACAGAAGGCGTTTTCTCATCACCTTGGGTGGGCCGCAGGCCCATGACACCTCTGTGGAAATTCCATGGAAAGTGTACCTCAGGGCCTGAAGGCCAATTTGGCCGGTTGATGTCCGGGCTAAAGCCCAGATCTTTGATGGGCCTCAACGGCCCGACTAAAGTCGTGCCCTGATACAAAGCATCAGAGCGGTGACTCGGAAAACCACTTTCTGTCGACTATCGACCCAGGCCGTCCTGCTGGTGGTAGTTGGGGTAAGGTGGAATCGCCGGAGTAGGCACGGGATGCTCCTTCAGCTGCTCCATCACGATCGAAACCGCACGTTCGAGCTGCACGTCGTGGCCTGCGGCCACATCCTTCGGTAACTCCTCCACTTGCACATCGGGAGCGATGCCGTGGCCTTCCACTTCCCAGGTCCCGTTCAGGCCATAGATCGCGTAGCGAGGCGCAGTAACGCTGCCGCCGTCGATCAGAGTGGGATAACCACCTATCCCCACCAGGCCGCCCCACGTATTTACGCCCACCAGCGTACCCAGGTTTGCTTTGCGAAAATACCAGGGCATCGCATCGCCGCCTGAACCGGCCGATTGATTGATGATCATCGCTTTCGGCCCAAAAATAGCGCCCGCAGGATCATGAACCGGTTTACCGTCTCGCTCGATCGCGCCACTGAGCAGCTTTTGACTCAGCACATTCACTACGTAGTCGGCGATAAGCCCGCCCTCGTTGTACCGCTCATCGAGCACTACAGCCTGCTTATCGAGCTGCGCGTAGAAGTAGCGGTTAAAGTTTGAGTACCCGGCGCCGCCGGTGTTCGGCATATAGATGTATGCAACCTTACCCCCCGAGAGTTGATCGACCTTGCGCCGGTTTGACTCGATCCAGTCGATGTTGCGCAGGCCGTGTTCGGAATCAACCGGCACCACCGTGACGTCGCGCCCATCACTGCCGTCCGGCTTGGTACCAACGCGCAACACCGTCTGCTTGCCCGCGGCGCCGTCGAAGAAGCTGTGGAGGTTGTCAGTCGCGTGCAGCTCGCGACCGTTGACCGCTAACAGATACTCGCCTTCAACGATGTTGATGCCCGGCACCGTAAGGGGCGCGGTGAGCGAGGGAGTCCAGTTCTGGCCGTTATAGATTTTCGCGAACCTGTAGCGGTTGTTGTCGACGGTGTAGTCCGCTCCCAGCAGCCCGGGCTTGGGTGTGTCTTTTGGTTCCTCAGGGCCGGATACGAACATGTGGCCTACCTGGATTTCACCCAGCATCTCATTCGACAGATAGGTAAATTCCTCTCGCGACGCGAGCCCATCAAGGTAGGGTTTGTACTTCGCTTCAATCTTCCCGAGGTCCAGCCCGTGAACCTGCGGATCGTAGAAGAAGTCGCGTTCGATGTGCCAGGTTTCGCGGTACATCTGCTGCCACTCTGCGTGCGGGTCGATGGTGGCCATCATGCCGCCGTTGTTCACGGGTTTACCCTGTGGAGCGTCCGGGGAGTCGGATTTGAGATCGGCAATGGGAACGAGGAACCAGTTGTCGCCGCGGGTATAAAAGAGCTTTTCGCCGTTAAAGGAAATGGAATAGCCGTTCAGTCCACTAAGCATCTGCTCGGTCTTTCGCTTCTCCGTCGTGAAGCGCCACAGGGAGCGTATCGGCGGGCCATCGCCTGCAGAGGCGCGGCCGACCGCGTCCCCCTCTGCAAGAAAAAGCACCCCTGTCTTGCCTACGGAAAGATCGACATAGTTACGGGCTGGGATGGGCAGGGAGAGGATGCGGTTCCCGATGCCCGCCATATCGATGACCGTGGGCTTAGGCTTCTCGTTCTCCTTCTTCTTGGCCTCGTCTTCCTTGGCTGCGGCAGAACTCTTATCGGCGTCCTTCTGATCGTCCTTCTTGTCTGTTTCTTTCTTGTCTTTGTCCTTGTCCTCGTCTTTCTTCTTGTTCTCGTCGTCGCTCTCGGGCGGCACCGGTGAGGTGCCATCCCGGGCCAGAACAATCACGTAGGCGCTGCTGTTGGTGGCGCGGTCCAGCGACGAAAGGTCGATCCCGGCAACCGAAGGGCCGTTATTCGTCGAGGCCATGAAGTAGACGTACTTGCCGCCCGGGTCGAAAACCGGATGCGCTGCATCGCTCATGCCATCCGTAATCTGCGTAGATGTGTGAGTGGCCAGCGAATAGAAGAAAATCGCGTGCAACTGGTTCTCCAGATCACGCTTGTATGCGATCCATTGCGAGTCAGGAGACCAGGAAAGCTCGGTCGAAGAACCGAAGCTAGCCCGCAGGCCGGTGTCTATTTTCACCGGCTTGCCCCCGGCGGCGTCCACATACCAGAGACGCAGATGCTTGTCGGAGAAGGCGATGTGCTTGGAGTCCGGCGACCAGTGCGGGCTATAAAAAAAGACGGGTCGGGGCCCAGATCGATCACCTTGGGCGGCTGCAGCCCATCCTGGTCGCGGATGTAGAGTTGGTACTCGCCGGAGGCATCGCTGAAGTAGGCGACGGATTTGCCGTCAGGCGACCATGCAGGGTCCCGCTCAGCGGAGCCCGGCGTTTTGGTAAGGTTGCGAGTGTCACCCTTTTCCGCCGGCAGAGTAAAGATGTCGCCGTGCGCCTCCACAACAACGCGCATCCCTGTCGGGGAAATGACTACGTTCTGCGTCTCCTTGGCGGGGATTTTGGCAAGATGCGGAGTGAGGGACGGCAGGTCTCCATGAATGGTAATCGGTACAGTGTGCTCCTGGCGCGTGGCCAGGTCATAAAGGTGTAACGAGCCGAACTGCTCATAGACGAGGGCGCCCGGCCCAGCCGCGACGGTCTTCAGGTCGTAGCCGTGATTCTCGACCACCTGTTCCACAGCTTTTGTTTTTGTATCGTAGCTGAACAGAGTGACCGGGCCATTGCGGTCAGAGAGGAAGTAAACCGTATCGCCTTCCCAAACCGGGCTGGAGTCGTTAGAGTTTTGGCGGGGAACTTTCACCAGGTCGAGGGTCTTCATATCCACCAGCCACACCGGGGTGGTTTGGCCGCCACGGTAGTGTTTCCACGCCGCTTCCCATTGCATAACGGGTACGTATGCCAGCGTATTTCCATCGGCAGAGAAGGTGCCTGTAACTGCGCTCGGCAGGGGCAGAACCACGGGCATGCCGGTGCCGTCGGCATGGGTGCGGAACAGCCGGAAGAAGTCCGAGTAGCTGGCATGCATCGACGCGAAAAGAACATCCTTTCCGTCCGCGGTCCAGCCTGCGGCATAGTTGCCGGTCGGCTCCCAGGTAAGTCGCCGGGGCACCCCACCCTCTGCACTTACCACATACACGTCCGTCAGCCCCTGTCCCTGGGTCGAATAGACGATCTGCGTTCCATCGGGAGAAAAGTAGGGTCCCGCGACCACGCAATTGACCGACGTCAGTCGCCGCGCTTCACCGCCCTCACGCGAAACCGTCCACACGTCATCGGCGTAAAGAAACGCAATCCGGTCACGGCTAAGCGAAGGATTGCGCAGAAGCAGCGGTTCAGCGGCCTGAGCAAAGCCGCATAGAATGACGCTGGCAAACAGGCTGAAGCAAGCAGCCTCAAGTATGTGTCGAAGCAGGCCACTCAATCGAGCCATGCACACGCTCCTTTTACAAAGGGCGACGCGCACTCGAGCAAACTATATGGGCGCATCCCCATGGGTTTCCCGCCGCGGCAGAAGGCTGCCCGCAGGAGTGGCATAAACATACCATGGCGGCGACGGCCGATCAGTTGAGTACAAGATCCGATAACGCCGTTTGATTGCGCCCGCTCTTTTTGGCCCGATAAAGTGCGCGATCGGCAGCCGCAAGCATTTCCATATCCGAGGTCAGGCCACCGGTCGTGACTGTTGCACCAATGCTGACGGTGACGGGGATTCTGGAGCCATTGAGGACGATCGGCGTGCTGCCGATCGCTGACCGAATCCTCTCGGCACCCTCCTGAAGCCGATCCCTGCTGCAGCCGGGCAACACAATCAGTAACTCCTCTCCTCCGTAACGGCCGACCGAATCGTATACCCTGACAGCATTGCTTATGCGGTGTGCGACTTCTCTGAGCACATCGTCTCCAATCAAATGTCCGTGCGTGTCATTGATCTTCTTGAAGTAATCTACATCGACCAGCAGGATCCCAACGGCATCGTCGGAACGGGCGGAACGCTCAAGTTCGCGGTTCAGCGTGTCCAGGATTGAGCCCCGGTCCAGATACCGGTAAGTGAATCGTGGGTTGCCTGAAATAGAAGTTGCGCGTGATCTTCGACTCTGTAGCCCTGGAGCGTCAAAATTCGATTGGCGACCCTTAACCGAGCCTGTAACTCCCTCTTGTCGAAGGGTTTGGTCACGTAGTCGTCGGCCCCCGCCTCCATTCCTCTGACCAGATTCTGCTTCGCATCATTGGCAGTCGCTAGAAGGATGTATTGGTAGGGTGCCCGATTCTGTGCTCTCACTTTGCGACATAAGTCCACGCCGCTTATATCAGGCATGACCCAATCAAGAATGAGTACTTGAGGTGGTAACTCTTTTTGAAGAATGTTCCAGGCTTCCGCGCCGTCCTCAACCACCGTGACCTGGTACCCCCAATTTTCCAGCCAACTTTGCAGAATTCTGCGGAACATGGCGTCATCGTCGGCGACCAGCACCCGTTGACAGGATCTGCCTGGTCGTTCGAAGTTGGTCAAACGTGCGGTTGTTTCGCCAAGGCTACTCATAGGATTACTCAGACCCGCCGGCCAATATCGCGGCAAATCTAAGATCGGCATTTCGCCGTTCCTTTCCCTTGCAACTTTTGCGCGTCGTTGTCCGATTTTGCGACAGCATTTGTCGAAGGGTTAGCGAATCAGCCGCTATCGTTTGTTAGCATGGCAATCTGCTCTTTGAGATATGGGGCGACAAGCAACTGGGGGCAAGTCTCAAACAAGCGTTTCCAAATCCATGATTCTGCCCGCTGGATAGCGATGACCCGGCGCGATCCGATCAAACCACCTCTGCGGCATTGATCTTGGTGGAGACCTCAAAGACAAGCTGTTCAACGTCGGCGCAGAACGTCTTGCGTTCCCGATCCGGCAGTTCGTCCAGCAGATCCCCATACGGGATCACTTCGCAGCCCTGAAATCCAGAGAAGCCCACGGTGTCAGCGATTCTGCAACTCATGTTGATCAAGTCGGGCATTTGCCAGGGGTCTCCCTTCCGCCTGGAGCAGTGATGATCGGAAACAACGGCCTTGAAGTAGGAGGGCAGTTTCCAATCCGCAACCAGATGCCGTCCCGCCTCACAATGATCAAATCCGAACAGCTCGCGCTCCACCTGGAGGACGCTGGCGGCAGATCCCCGATGCGTCTCCAATAAGGTGGCGTATGCTTTTGGGGAAATAACGGCCAGCGCCAGTCTGCCGATATCATGCATGATGCCCGCGGTATACGCAGCGTCTTTATCCATCGATCCGGCTTGGGCTAGCTGATGCGCTATTAATCCACAGGCCAGGCTGTGGCGCCATATTGCCCGCAACGCCTGATGGTTGAGTGCGTCGCCAAGGTAAGCTCTTACGCCGACGGTAAGGCAGAGGCCTTTGAGGCTGTTGGTGCCGAGCACGGCGATGGCCTGAAGGACGCTGGTGATAGGAAAGCGCCTCGCGTACAAGGCTGAATTCGCGATGGTGAGAACTTCGCTGGAGAACGCCGGCTCTGAAGAGATCAAAGTACTAAGCTGACGCATCGGCGCCACTTCGTTATTGCTCAACTGGAGGATCCAGATGGCGATTTGAGGAAACGGGGGAATCCGGAGATGGGCCCAGGGCAGCCTGACCCCCTCTTCACTACGTCCCTCGATCATGGTCGGAACATCCCTTCCGTGGCTTAGAGCATTTTCACTTCTACTCTGCACAGGCAAGCGCCGCGAAGTGCGGCTTTTCTTGAGGAAAAGCCACGTCGGGAGTGGTTGCTCTGTATACACCAGAAGTGAAAATGCTCTAAGGATTCACCGACTCCCCGTATCTGGGTCGATTCTGTATCCCTGAATAGCAATATCGGCAGGGAATGACTCGTCTTCTGTGAGGATAGTCATCGCGCTCAAGGGAAATCGCTCTGATGAAGGACTCAGCTATTCGGCGCTCAATGCTTCGACTGGATTGACAGAGGAAGCCCGTCGCGCGGGGATCAAGCTGGCCAGCAAAGCCGAGAACCCCAGCACCGCAGCCACCCCTATCAGGGTCGAAACGTCCCACGCATGCACGCCGAAGAGCAGGCTGCGCATTAGATTCGCCGCCGCAACAGAACACGCCAGTCCGGCAACCATCCCCATTCCGGTCAGCCAGCCCGCCTCTTTCAGAATGAGCCGGTGGATAGCGCCCCGCTGCGCACCCAGCGCCATCCGCACACCGATCTCGCGCGTTCTCTGGCTTACCGAAAACGCAACTACTCCGTACAGCCCCACCACTGCTAACACCAGGGCCATTACCGCGAACCCTCCCACCAGCCAGCTGGAAAACCGGTGCAGCAGGGCGCTTTGCGAGGTGCTGAGCTGCTCGGTCATGGTGCTCTCGCCGTAGACCCCCAGGTTGGGGTTGATCGCGCGCAGCGTCTTGACCAACACCGGCAGCAGAGCCTTCTCGTCCTGACCGCTGCGTGCCGCCACTTCGAAGTAGCCATCAGGACCGTGATAGATGGAGAAATACTCCGCCGGCCACCTCTCGTCATCCAGTGCTCCCTCGCGCACATCTTCGATCACTCCAACCACTTGTCGCATTGATTTGGGCGCCAGATCTCCGTTGCCGATCATCTTGCGGAGTGGATCCTCGCCGGGGAAGTACTTTCGCGCCATCGACTCGTTGAGGATGGTCACCTGGGAATGGTTCGCATCGTCGGCTTCGGTAAACATGCGCCCACGCACCAGCTTCGCTTTGAGGGTGGTCAGGTATTGAGGGCTCACGTCGCGTTGCAGAACCTCATTGTGCTCGCCATGGAACGGCTTGCCGGGAATGCGTATCCAGTCCGTGTCGCAATTGCACTGCAACGGGAGATCGCTGGTAATGCCTGCAGACTGCACTCCCGGCAAGGCCGAAACTTTCTCCAAAATCTCGTGATACAGGGCGACCTGTTGCTCAGGCTTGCCATATATGGCGTCCGGAGCCATTACATAGACCGTCGCCAGGTGCGACGCATCGAATCCGGTCTCGACGTGCAACAGCCGGTAGAAACTCTTGGCCAGCAGTCCGGCGCCGGCCAGCAGCACCACAGCTACGGTTAACTCCACTACCACCAGGTTAGCTCCCAGCCGGCGCCAGAATCGGCTCGCCGCGCCGCGGCCTCCATCTATCAGCCCTTCGTGGACATCTCTGAAGGCGAGCCGCAGCGCAGGCGTGACCGACAGCAGAAATGCCGCCAGCAGTGTGGCTCCTCCCGCAAAAAACGCGGTATGTTGATTGAGTCCCACCCCGGCGAGAAACGGCATACCCTGCGCCATCGGTTTCGGAATTACCCGCGTCAGCAGAGGAATCATTACGACGGCGAGCGCGACTCCCGCCATACATCCCAAGCCGGCCAGCAGCAGGCCTTCCGTGACAAACTGCCGAACCAGACGCGCGGGTGTGGCGCCCAGGGCGCCCCGCACTGCTGTTTCGCGCCTGCGACTTTCCGCTCGCACCAACACCAGGCTGGCCACATTCACGCAGGCAATCAGCAGCAGCAGTGCTGCCCCGGCGAGCAGGGTTACGAGAGTCGGCCGCAGCTTGCCCACAAAGATCTCGGACAACGGAAGCACGCTTGCACTCTGCCCCTTGTTCGAGCCCGGGTACTCAAGAGCCAGGTGCGCCGCAATTGCGTTCATATCGGCCAATGCTGCCTGCACGGTCACTCCGTCGCGCAGTCGTCCCATTCCGTCCAGGTTGTGGCAGCTTCTTCGCTTCTCACATCCGGTCTTGTCCAGCAGGGGCACCCAGAACTCCGCGCTGGCACGCGGGGCAAATGCAAAATTACGCGGCAAAACCCCCACAATCGTGTACGCCTCGCCGGTCAGGCTGACGGACTCCCCAATCACCTCATGACGGCCACCGAAGCGCTTCATCCACGTACCGTACGTAAGCATCGCGATCTTCGGCCCCCCGGGCCTGTCTTCGCCCGGCCGAAAGTCGCGCCCCAGAATCGGTGTGACCCCGAGTGTGCGAAAGAATCCGTCGCTTACCCGGGCTGCCGGCACGGGTTCTGAGACTGAACCCGTGCGCAGTAGAAATCCGGTGCCTCCATACACATCGAGTGAGCTGAGTGTCGTATTCAGCCGCTTCCAGTCCTCGTAATCGTCGCGGGAAAGGTTAGTGCGCGGAAACACGGCTTCGCTTTCATCGACGTCCACCAGCCGGTTCGGACTGGCATACGGCAGGGGCTGAATCAACAACGCATCCACAAAGCCGAAGATTGCCGTGCTGGCCCCAATGCCCAGCGCCAGCACCACGACGGCGGTTACCGCAAGTCCGGGATTCTTCTGCAGTTGTCGCACCGCGAATCGCAGGTCCTGGACCACGGTCTCGACCCGAAATCCCATCACCTCATGGCTGCGTTCCTTGAGCAGCGTCGCGTTGCCAAACTGCCGCATCGCAGCATAACGAGCGGCTTCCGGCGTTATGCCGCTGGCTTCGAACTCCTTCGCCACCTGCTCTCGATGAAACGCCATCTCTTCCTGTAGCTCTCGATCGAAGCTCCCACGCCGCAGCAGAACCGCGATCTTTCTCAGCAAACGGAGCAGGGCATTCATAGGGTCTCCTGCGCGTCCTCGAGCACTCGGCCAATCGCCGCAATCATCTTCTGAAACTCCGAGACCTCGATGCCCAACTGCTTCCGACCCGCGGCGGTCAGGGTGTAGTAGCGTGCCCGGCGGTTGGTCTCTGTCTTCTTCCACTCCGCCTTCACCCAGCCCTGCAGCAGCAGACGCTGCAGACCCGGATAAAGCGAACCTTCTTCCACCGTCAGCACATCGTCCGACACGCGCTTGATCGACTGCGCGATCCCGTACCCATGCAGTGGCGCACGCGTCAGGGTTTTCAGGATCAGCATATCCAGGGTCCCGGGCATCAGTTCCGGTTTATTTGCCATCGCCGCTAACCATAGACCGCCTATGGATAGATTGTCAATGATATCTCCCCTCGCGGCATCGCAGACATATCGCGGATGTTGAATGCCTCTGACATGAAGTAGTCGTAGATGTCAGGTTCGGGGCTCAACGGGTTTCACAGGCTGCGGAAAAAATCTGCGTGAGTCCCGAAGGGACGGGCTGAAAGTAGCCCAGGACGCAGTCCTGGGGAAACATCTGTGATCCGAACAGTCCCGTCAGGGACGACTGAACAATGGCTACAGGGATTTCAGCCGTCCCTGACGGGACTCGGTCCGTTTTGTTCGGGTCTACCCAGGACTGCGTCCTGGGCTACTTTCAGCCCGTCCCTTCGGGACTCACGCAGACTTTTTCCGCAGCCTGTTCAGGCGGGGAATCCAGCGGGGAACGCGGGCGCAGAATTCCTCGTATTCTTTCCCGAATTATTGGCGCAGCGTAGGCTCTTCATAAAGAACAACGAAAGCGAAAAACCCCAGCCAGACCACAATCCCATACTCCAGCAGCCGGACGCTGCCGAAGAGCAGTCCCTGGCCGAAGAGAAGCGACGAAACGGCAACATACATCGGGTTGCGCACGTAGCGATAGAGTCCGCTAATTACCAGCCGCTCCGGGGGAGCGACAGGCGCGGGCGTCCCCAGCCCTTTTATGGCGAAACGAGCAAATGAATCAAGCAGGCCCGGAAGCCCGGCGATGATCATCAGCGCTCCGACGATGCGGAAAGGGAAAAAGCCGAGCAGCGGCGGGGCGAAGTGCCAGCGACAAATCATCCAGGGGACATACAAGGCAAGCGTCCCCGGAGCGACAACCAGAAAGATCGCTGATCCGAGGGTGGCGCCTGCCTGTTTCATGACGAGCTTTGCTACAAGCCAGGATTTTACCGCGCCTCAGAACTCTCAGCCTGCTTAGGCTTTCTCATAGGGAGGATTCGCCATCACATACTTATCCGGCTGTCTGTCAAATGTCTGCTTGCAGCCGGCGCAACAGAAGTAGAAAGATTTGCCATCAAACTCCGACTTATACTTCGCTACATCCACGCCCACAGTCATTCCACAGATCGGATCTTTCAGCTCCTGCGTCTGCGCCGGCAACACCGGCGTGTCCTCATGCTCGACGGCTCTGTTCCTGTTCAACTGCACGATCTCGGCCAGGATGCTGACCGCGATTTCCTCTGGCGAACCAGTCGGAATGCTCATCCCGGCCGGCGCCCGCACTTGATGCAACCTTTCCGCGCCTATCCCTCGTTCGCCCAGGTGTTGAAGAACCTTGGCCGCCTTGGCTCTGCTGGCCACGAACGCCACATACGAAGCGTCCGTTCGCAGCGCCTGTTCCAGCGCCTCCTCGTCGCACTCTCCCTGAGTGGACACAACAAGGAAAGTCTGCGGCCCGATCGTGAGCCGGCCCAGATTCAGATCATCCTGCACCCAATCCGCATCCTGATAGCTCGCCCGGTCAGCCTGCGGAGCCGCGACTGAGACCCTGTAGCTGATGGCCTTGCCGAGCTTAGCCAGCGTTTGCCCAACGGGAGAGCGGCCCAGAATCAAAATATGCGGCCTGGGAAGGACAGGCTCAATAAATATGTCCAGTGTGCCGCCGCTGTGGCAGGTCATGTTGTAGTCCACGATGCCTTCCTCGGAGGATGATGTTGGGCTGATGCGAATCAACCGGGGTTGACCGTCCTGGAGGGCCTTGATCGCCTCCTTGATCACCACTGGCTGCGCGCAACCGCCCCCAATCCAGCCCCAAACTGTGCCGTCTGCAAATATAATCGCCTTGTCGCCGGGTTTGCCCGAGATAGGTGAGAGATAACGCACCACTACGGCTACCGCGAAGGATTCGCCCTTTGCGAGTAGCTCGTTCGCCTTATGGAGGAATTGATCGTACACCTACAGGTACCTCTCCAACGCCAGCAGACTCTCTAGATTATGCGCCGGAGCAAAGACGTCTACATGGGGGAGCGCGGCAGCCATGCCTCGGGTAATCGGCCGATAGTCCTTAAGTCCCAGCAGCGGATTCAGCCATAGAATTCTTTGCGCCCGGCGCCTGGCAGCTCGCAGTTGTGCTGCCAGTACTTCCGGCTCCCCGGTATCCCAACCGTCACTCAGAATGATGAAGGTCGTATCGCGCGAGAGCAGCTTTCTTGCGTAGAGTTGGTTGAATTGCCGGAGCGACTCGCCGATTTTCGTGCCTCCCGACCAGCCCATTGCCTGCTGCGAGAGCCGTCGCAGGGCCTCCGTCAGTTGCCGGGTGCGCAGCAGGTCGCTGATCTCGACCACATGGGTGCTGAACAAAAACGTGTCCACCCGCTGAAAATGTGCCTGCAGAGCGTAGGCAAACCGCAACAGGAACAGGCTGTAGAAATTCATCGAGCCGCTGATGTCGAGAAGAACTACCAGCTTGTTCTTCCTTGGCTTCCTGCCCTTGTAAGCCAGGACGATGGGCTCTCCGCCATAGGCGACACTGCGCCGAATGCTTCTGCGGAGATCTACCCGGCCGGCAAGATTGCTGCTTACGAATGTTCGCGAGAGCCGCTGGCTCATACGCCGTAAAAGTCGCAAAGAAAGCTCTTCCAGCGCAGCCATGTCATCCGGCGGCACTTCGGAGAAGTCCACCTTCTTCAGCCGCTGCTGCGCACTCGCGCCATAAACCGCTCTGCCGTCGCCGTCGCGTGGCGCAGCCTCGGATGGATCAAGGAAAACCGTAGAGCCAGCTTCGGGCTCTTGCGTACCGCCCTTCGGAGGTCCCTTGCGCTCACCGGAGGCAGCTCGCGGCTGGGTTCGCGATTCGCTCCAGAAGGCCTCGAAAAGCTGGGGGAACAATTCCCATTCTTCCTTGGAAGAGCACAGCGCCGCCTGTAAGACGAAGGCAAAGGTTTCCTGGTTTTCGGCAGCGATCGTCTTGGCTGCTTCCAACGCCGTAAGCGTACTAAGCAGGTTGTTGGACAGGCCGTGCTTTCTGGTGAAGCGGCAGAATTCTACGATGGAGGCAGCCAGACGCTCGTATTGTTCCTGACGCATCGTGCCCCCGTAGTTAGAAGGCCTTAAAGAGCCTGGGGGATGAGCTTATCCATCCCCGCCTTGAGTTTCGCGACATCTTCCATGGATTTCGCTACGCAGCCCATCGTCTCCTCAATCACTTCCGCATCCAGACGGTGGCTTCCCAAAGAGACCACGGCCTGAGCGCAGTCCAGGGTCTCCGCCACTCCGGGCGGCTTGGCCAGATCCAGCAAGCCGCGTTGCCTGAACGTACCGCACAACTTGCATACCCAGCTCCTCTTCGATGCCGGGCAGCCTGGCGCGCACAATTCTCATCTCTTTCTCGAAGCTCGGATAGTCAATCCAGTGATAGAGGCACCGGCGCTTCAGGGCATCGCTCAGTTCCCGGGTGCGGTTCGAGGTGAGAACGACATAAGGGATGTGCCTGGCCTGGATGGTGCCCAGCTCGGGAACGCTGATCTGGAAATCGGAGAGCAGCTCGAGAAGAAACGCCTCGAACGCCTCATCGGCGCGGTCGATCTCGTCGATCAGCAGCACGGGCGAAGCGTCTTGCGCAAGGATGGATTTGAGCAGCGGCCGCTCCAGCAAAAACTCGCGGCTGAAGATGTGTCTCTCTTTCTCTTCAACCGTCTGCTCCGTTCCTTCCTGGATCTTGATGGCCAGTAACTGTTTCTGATAATTCCATTCGTAGACGGAGGAGCTGACGTCCAGCCCCTCGTAACACTGCAGCCGGATGAGTTGGGTCCCCAACATCTCGGCCAGGGTCTTGGCCACTTCCGTCTTCCCCAGACCAGCGTGACCCTCAATCAAAAGCGGCTTGCGTAGTCGGGTGATGAGATAAACCGCGGTGGCCAGGGAGCGGTCCGCGATGTAACCCAGCCGCTCGAAGCTTCGCATGAGAGCATCCGGATCTCTCAGAGACTCTTCCTCAGGCTGGGCAGGTAAGGCTGGCATGATGGTTTGGTTCCGCATCGCCGCAGACTTCAGGGTTCGCGGTGAAAGACTCCTTTTGCCGCCTCCCACGCCAGGGAAGCGGCGCTGATGGGCTTGGCCTCAGCCGCGGCTGCATCCGCGGGTTGTTGCAGCTGCGCTTGAAAATTCTTGATGAATTGCGCAAACATGATGTTCGAAACTTCGCTGATCACGCGCGACCCCATCTGTGCCAGGATGCCCACGACATTGACCTCGGAAACGCTTGTGACCTCCGTGCCGCCATCCTCGAGCCCACGCAGTTTGCCCGTCATCTTCATCGACGCGCTGCCGCGGCCTCTCACGTCCTGCCCTTTGCCGAGAATTTCGAGCTCGTGGTTTTCCGCGTCGAGACGAACGATCTCCAGCACCCCTTTGTAGTCGGTTGCGCTGGGGCCCACCTTCACGCTGATCGTGCCTTTGTAGGTCTTCTCGTCCACCTGCTCGGTAATTTTTGCCCCCGGCACACAGGTGGCAACTCTCCGGCGGATCGCTGAGCAGGCTCCAGACTTTCTCGATCGGCTCTTTGACCTGAAAGCTCTTTTCGATTTGTATTGCCATAGCTACGCGACCACGCCTTTCTCCTGGAGAATGTTCCACACCTTCCAGGGAGCGATTGGCATATCAATGTGCTTCACCCCCAAATGGGAGAGCGCGTCAACCACGGCGTTTACGAAGGCTGCGGGAGAGCCCACGTTGGGCGACTCGCCCACCCCCTTGGCTCCGAACGGATGGTGCGGTGAAGGTGTGCACGTCTTGCCTGTCTCCCAGACCGGGGTCTCGACCGCCGTCGGCAACAGGTAGTCCATAAAGCTTCCGCCCTGCACGTTGCCGTTCTCGTCGTAATCAATCTGCTGCATGAAGGCGATGGCCAGGCCCTCGGTCAATCCGCCATGGATCTGGCCTTCCACAATCATGGGATTAATGATGTTGCCGCAGTCGTCCACCGCCACAAAACGGCGAACTTTGACCTCGCCTGTACCTTTGTCGATATCCACGACGCAGATGTAGGTGCCGAAAGGAAACGTCAGGTTGGGCGGATCGTAATAATCCACCGCTTCAAGGCCGGCTTCCATGCCCGCGGGCATGTTGGTGTAGGCGGCGAACGCAATTTCCTGGATAGTCTTGGATTTGCTGGGCGCGCCTTTGACGAAAAACTTCCCCGGCTCCCAATCAAGATCCTCCTCACTGCATTCCAGCAGATGCGCGGCGATCTTCTTGGCCTTATCGCGGATCTTACGCGCCGCCATGGCGGTAGCTGCACCAGAGACCGGGGTGCTGCGGCTGGCGTATGTTCCCAAACCATAGGGAGCGGTGTCTGTGTCGCCTTCCTCTACCGTCACATCGGCTGCCGGGATACCCAACTCCTGGGCGACAATCTGGGCATACGTCGTCTCATGCCCCTGGCCCTGGCTCTTGGTGCCCATGCGGCACATGGCTTTGCCCGTGGGATGAACCCGAATCTCGGCGCTGTCGAACATCTTGATGCCGGCAATGTCGAAGGTATGGGCAGGCCCGGCGCCGACCACTTCGACGAAGCTGGAAATGCCGATGCCCATCAACTCGCCCTTCTTACGCTTCTCCGCCTGCTCCTTCCGCAGCGCATCGTAACCGACGATGTCGAGCGCTACTTTCATCGCGGCATCGTAGTCTCCGCTGTCATAGGACCAGCCAAGCGGCGACTTATACGGAAACTTCTCCGGGGGGATAAAGTTTTTCCGCCGCAACTCGACCGGATCGATCTTCAACTCCTGGGCCAGAACATCGACTGCTCTCTCGATGAGATACGCGGCCTCCGTCACCCGGAACGAACAGCGATAGGCGATTCCACCGGGCGCCTTGTTGGTGTAAACCCCATCCACTTCACAAAAAGCAGTGGGATAGTCATAGGCGCCGGTGCAGATGCTGAACAAGCCGGCGGGAAACTTGGTGGGCTGGGCAGCTGCGTTGAAGGCTCCATGGTCGGCCAGAGTCTTGACCCGCATGGCCTGGATTTTGCCGTTCTGGGTGGCGGCAAGCTCCGCCGTCATGTGGTAGTCGCGCGCGAAGCCCGTGGATTGGAGATTCTCCGAACGCGTCTCGATCCATTTCACCGGCCGTCCGAGTGTCAGCGACGCGACGACAGCGCAAACATACCCGGGATAAATGGGAACCTTGTTGCCGAAACCGCCGCCGATGTCGGGCGAAATAACACGGATGTTGTTTTCCGGAATGCCGCCGACCAGCGCGAATAGCGTTCGATGGGCGTGGGGAGCCTGCGAGGTGAGATAGATGGTGAGCCGTCCGGTCGCGGTATTGTGGTCGGCGACGCAGCCGCAGGTTTCGAGCGGCGCCGGGTGGCAGCGCTGGAAGACAGCATGCACCTTGGCCTTGACTTCCGCCTGTTCGAAAACCTTGTCCGTGGCGGCCCTGTCGCCCACCTCCCAGTGAAAGATGTGGTTGCTTTTTTCCTCGCGGTCCTCGCGCAGGATGGGTGATTCGGGATCGAGCGCCTTGTGGGGATCGACCAACACCGGCAGCTCTTCATACTCCACTTCCACTAACTCGGCAGCGTCCGCGGCGGTGTACTGGTCCTCGGCAACCACGAAGGCTACTTCCTGCGACTGAAACAGTACCTTACCTGTCGCCAACACCATTTGCTTGTCGAAGAAGAGGGTAGGCATCCAGGCCAGGTTCGCTTTGGCCAGGTCCTCGCCGGTGATGACGGCCAGAACACCCGGAAGCTGTTTGGCCTTCTCCGTGTTCATGCTCTTGAGCCGGGCATGGGCGTAAGGACTGCGCACCATGTGTCCGTAGACCATATCGGGCAGGTTTACATCGTCTACATAGTTGCCCTTGCCCTGGATGAAGCGTAGATCTTCCTTGCGCTTGATGGGATGGCCCATGCCACCGATCTCAGGCGATGTTGGGTAGATCATCCTTGCCTCCCTGCTCCATCTTGGCGGCGGCATACTGCACCGCCTTCACGATGTTCTGGTAACCGGTACAACGGCACAGATTGCCGGAAATTCCCCAGCGGATCTCTTCCTCGCTGGGATTTTTATTTTTGCGCAGCAGCGCATAGGACGACATCAGCATGCCCGGGGTGCAGAAGCCGCACTGCAGACCATGCTCCTGCTTGAATCCTTCCTGCAGCGGATGGAGCTTGCCATTCTGCATCAAGCCTTCCACGGTGAGCACTTCGCAGCCATCGGCCTGCACGGCAAACATGGTGCATGATTTGACCGTCTTTCCATCAAGCAGCACGGTACAAGCCCCACAATGGGTCGTGTCGCAACCGACGTGAGTGCCCGTCAGTCCTTGAATCCCGCGGATGAAGTGAACCAACAACAATCTGGGCTCCACCTGGGCTTCGCGATCGCGACCATTCACTTTGACTTGAATCAATTGTTTCTTCGCCATCCACGGCCTCCGAATCTCTACTTGCCGGTACGTTCGAGCGCGCGAGCTAACGCGCGCTTGGTCAATTCCTTCACTAAGCCCCGCTTGTATTCCGCGGGCCCGCGCAGATCAGAGCTGGGTTGTGCTTCGCCGGCCGCCAGCTCTGCTGCCTGCGCGATGCTGGCTTCATCCAGTTTCTTTCCCCGCAGAGACTCCTCCGCCTTGACGGCCTTCACCGGTGTCGCGCCTACGTTGGTCAGTCCGATACCAGCCTGTTGGCAGATTCCTCCGCTATCCACGGTCACCTGCGCGGCCACGCCGGCGGTGGCAAAGTCGCCGACCTTTCTCTCCAGCTTTAAATAAGCGCCTCCGCTGCGCGCTGGGGGCACGGGAATGCGAATCTCGCTGACGATCTCGCCTGGCTGAAGCTCGGTGGTAAACAGGGTGACAAAAAAGCTTTCGATGGGCAGCACTCTCTCGCCCTGCGGCCCGACGGCCACCACCTGTGCCCCCAGCGCCAGCATGGTAGCCGGATGATCGTTGGCCGGGTCGCCATGCGCCAGATTGCCTGCCAGCGTTGCCATATTCCGCACTTGCGGATCAGCAATCACGCGGGCGGTGTCGAGGATAATGGGGTATTTCGCCTGGATCAGTGGAGAGCTTTCCAAGTCGGCTTCTCGTGTGAGTCCGCCGATCTTCAGATAGCCGTCCTCTTCCTTGATGTAAGACAATCCGGGGATCCGGTTGATATCGATGAGGTAGCCGGGCCGAGCCAGCCTGAACTTCATCATGGGGATGAGGCTTTGCCCGCCGCTCAAAATCTTGGCGTCGTCTCCATACTGCTGCAGAAAAGCGATAGCCTCGGAAATTGTCTTCGGTCTGAGATATTCAAAGGCTGGCGGGATCATCTGTCCACCCTCCCATCCAGTCTTCTGGATGCTGACGAAAAATCACCCACGCGGAACGCGCGCAAATGGGAGCGCTCGCAAGCCCCGGAACGTTATAGCCCTTACAAGGCGGAAGGGTCAACCCCGGAAGGAGCTGGATCAACGTAACGGTAGATTGCGGCCATGGACGCCAATCCGCTGAACTGCTGCTGCGAGGGATAGGCCTGAAGGGACAGGCTTTAGCCCCTGAGGGCTGAGCTGCGTGCGCGAGAACGCGGAAAACTAGCAACGGTCGTGTTGATTTTGACTATTCATTCACACAAAATCGTAGACACGCATTCTCAATGATGATGCTTGACCTGCGCACCCTCAAGAGGCTGCGGAAAAACTTGGTTTTGTAAGGCTTTGTATCAGGGCACGACTTTAGTTGTGCCGTAAGTTACGAAAATAGTAGAGGGCTTTAGAGTCTGCGTGAGAGCTCTGCACTGAGTCCCGAAGGGACGGCTGAAAGTAGCCCAGGACGGTAGTCGTGGGTAAACATAGGCCATTCGATCAGTCCCGCAAGGGACGGCTGAACATGGGGGCTAAGATTTCAGCCGTCCCTGGCGGGACTAGTCCGATTCGTGGCCGTTACCCAGGACTATCGTCCTGGGCTACTTTCAGCCGTCCCTTCGGGACTCAGTGCAGAGCTCTCACGCAAACCCTTGAGCACCTGAGGTACGCTTCTTCTAAGGTTCATGTCGAGCTACTTTTAAAGCCAGATTTCTGAAGCCCGCACCACCTTCAAATGCTCTCGCTTAGCCGGCCAACTTGCGCCAGGAGATAATTTCGTTCCGGGAGGCTCGTCGTACGTTCTGCCGCCATTCGATAATGAGCGATCGCGCCCGGACAGTCACCGGCCATCTCCAGCAGGTAAGCACGAACAGCATCGAGCCGGTGATGACCGGTCAGCCGTCCATCCTCGTCCAGCGCAGTCAGCAGCCTGAGACCTTCCGACGGGCCCCTGACCATGGCCGTCGCGATCGCATGGTTGAGCATCACCATGGGATTGTTGGACATATGTTTCAAAAGTTCATACAACGCCAGGATCTGCGGCCAGTCAGTGTCCTCAGCCCTGGCCGCTTCGATATGAACGGCAGCAATGGCAGCCTGTAGCTGATAGGCGCTGATCGAACCTTTCGCAAGTGTCGCGGTGATGAGCGCGACGCCTTCGGAGATCTCCCCCTGGTCCCATCGAGTGCGATCCTGTTTGGCCAGGGGGATCATTTCCTCGTTCGGTCCTGTTCGTGCTTTGCGGCGCGCGTTGGTCAGCAACATGAGTGCCAGCAATCCGCCGACTTCACCGTCGTCGGGAAGCAAATTGTGCAGGGCCCGCGTCAACCGGATTGCCTCGCCCGATAACTCCAGCCGCTGCACTTGCGGTCCAACACTGGCGACATAGCCCTCGTTGAAGATCAGGTACAGCACATGCAGCACAGCGCCGAGCCGTTGTGTTCGCTCTTGATCGGTCGGCAATCGGAAAGGCATTCCGGAAGACTTGATGCTTTGTTTGGCCCGGCTGATTCGCTGTGCCATGGTCGCCTCGGGCACCAGGAAGGCGTTCGCGATCTCCGCCGTGGTTAAGCCGCCCACGGCCCGCAGGGTGAGAGCAATCGCCGATGGCCGGCTCAGGGCGGGATGACAGCACATGAAGAGCAAAATGAGCGTGTCATCCTGCTCGACATGACTGTCGATTTCGGCCACGGGCGCCAAATAATCAAGCTCCATGGCCACGGCGGTTTCCCGGCGCCGACGGGCGAGCTCGCTTCTCAGGTGATCGGTCATGCGCCGGCAAGCGACCTGGATAAGCCAGGCCCGAGGATTGTCAGGCGTGCCTTCCTTGGGCCACTGAAGCGCTGCTGCGAGCAACGCCTCCTGGACGGCGTCTTCGGCGTCGGCGAAATCATGGAAGCGCCGAATGACGATCCCGAGCACCTGCGGCGCGAGTTCGCGCAACAGATGCTCGGAACCGTGATCCAGCAATCTTTCGGTCACGGCAATTCCTCAGCAACTCTACTCATGATTTGCCGCACTTCGATGGGCATGCTCAATTGTGTCCCCCCGGGGCCAGGGCCCGCCGATATACGGGCCGCAATCTCATAGGCTCGTTCCGCACTGTCGACGTCGACAATCCAGTAGCCCAGGACAAATTCCTTTGCCTCCGGAAACACACCATCCGTGATCGGCGCTTTATCCTTGCCCGCCCGCACCACCTTAGCCTGTTGAGGCATGCCTAAGCCTTCCGTGGCCACAAACTCTCCGGATTTGCTCAGATCGTTCTGGAGGCTGGTCAAATGTGCGAAATGAGTCTGGATATCCTTCTCCGACCAGGCCTTATACGCCTCTACACCTTCTTTCGTGCCGGTCATCAGCAAAATGTATTTCATATCGTCTTCTCCTCTCGTATGAGCGCCAATTTATTGCGCGTTTGTAAGAGAGTCGGATCACGCCGCCCGCTTCTCGACATCCAGGACCATCCATACGCAAAAAAAAATTTGCACCCATGGTGTCGAACTGGCGTCTTGCGGATCGACATTAGTACAGAGGTGCAAAGATGTCGATAGGCGCAGTTGTGATGGAACCTGCCAGTGAATGGATGGCTGCATTCGAGGTACAGCAGAGATTCCTGCAGCACTGGGGTCCAACCATCGATACCCTGGATTACAGCGCTCGATGCCGGCAAGTAGGAGAAGTGGGCGGCGATTTTTACGATTTCGTTACCCTCCCCGAGGACCGTTTGGCGTTTGCCGTTGGGGATGCATCCGGTAAGGGCCTCGCCGCAGCCTTGATGATCTCAAACGTCCAATCGTCGCTTCGCACTGCGGCTTTATTCGCTGGAAGCAATAGGGCAGCAGCGCTCAAGGCAGTGAATCGTCAGGTGTATGGATCGTCACTGGCATCGCGCTACGCCACCCTTTTCTATGGTATTTTTGACGGGGCAACACACACCCTGCACTACGTGAATGCCGGCCACAATCCTCCCATGCTTATTCGACCGGATCGCTCGATCGTTTGGCTCGAGACGGGTGGTGCGCCCGTAGGACTGTTTCCGGATTCGACCTACGAGGAAGGTTCGGTTCAGCTTCATCCTGGTGACCTGATCCTTGCCTACACAGATGGGGTAATCGAAGCTTTAAATCCCGCTCAAAGGGAGTGGGGCACAGAGGGTCTCCGCATTGCAGCCACCGGACGCGATGCGAAATCCGCTGACGAGATGGTTGAAGCCATCATGCAATCGATGGACAAGTTTTCACACCGCAACCAGACCGATGACGCGACCGTGGTCGTAGTACGAGTAAGTTGAATCACTCCGCGTAGATCCGGAAAAAATCAGCATCTTGACAATGGATAACTAAACCGTTCAGTATTGTTTATATCGGCGGACGTGTCTACAAACGGAGGGAAGTCCTGGGATGATTTCCGTCACCAATCTGGTCAAAAAATTTGGCGATTTCACCGCCGTCAATGACATCACCTTCGACGTCGCGCAGGGAGAGATCTTCGCCTTTCTGGGACCGAACGGCGCCGGCAAAACCACCACCATCAAGATGCTCACCACGCTGTTGCGTCCCACCAGCGGCCGCATCGAGCTCGACGGGCTTGATCCCACGGTGAAGCAGAAGCTGGCCCGTCAACGCTTCGGCATCGTCTTTCAGGACCCCAGCCTCGACAACGAACAGACCGCTTACGAAAACATGGATCTCCATGGCGTCCTCTACCACGTCCCCCGCAAGCTGCGGGCCCAGCGCACCGAGGAACTGCTGAAGCTGTTCGAACTATGGGACCGCAAAGACGCATACGTGAAGACATTCTCCGGCGGCATGAAGCGGCGGCTCGAGATCGCCCGCGGCTTTCTGCACACGCCCAAAATTCTCTTTCTCGACGAGCCCACGCTCGGTCTCGACCCGCAGAGCCGCAACCAGCTCTGGACCCACGTCAAGCGCCTCAACGAGACGGAGAAGACCACCGTCTTCCTCACCACCCATTACATGGATGAGGCCGACCGCGTCGCCCATCGCATCGCCATCATGGACCATGGAACAATCGTGGCCCAGGGCACCTCAGCGGAGTTGAAAGAACTGACCAGTACCGAATCGCTCGAAGCCGCTTTTCTCGCCCTCACCGGTTCCTCGCTGCGCGACGAAGGTGCCGATTCAAAGGACAGGTTGCGGCAGATGGCGCAGATGTTCCAACGCCGCTAGCCAGACACAGAGAGGAAAAAATGGGCGCGATTTACATCTTGTGGTTGCGGGAGCTGAAGCGCTACGTGCGCTCACGGGTACAGATCGTGGTGTCCCTCGGCCAGCCATGCCTCTACCTGCTGGCGCTGGGTTTCGGACTCGGTCCAGTCTTCAAGCAGGCTGGCCATGGCAGTTATCTGCAGTTCATGGCCCCAGGCGTCGTCGGCATGACGGTCCTCTTTAGCTCCGTCTTCTCCGGGATTGCCATGCTTTGGGATCGGCAGTTCGGCTTCCTCAAAGAAACCCTGGTAGCTCCCGTATCGCGCATGGAAATCATGATCGGACGCACGCTGGGCGGCGCCACAGTCGCGATCATCCAGGGCACACTGATCCTGGTCATCTGCCTCATCGCCGGCTTCCGTCCCCATAGCTGGTTTGCCATCCCTGTCGCCTTTCTCTTCGTGGCCATGATCGCCATCGTCTTCGCCGCATTGGGAACCGCCATCGGCTCGGTCATTAAGGACATGCAGGGGTTTCAATTAGTCATGAACTTCATGGTCATGCCCATCTTCTTTCTATCCGGCGCGCTTTTTCCCCTGGCCAATCTGCCGCTCGCGATGAGCATCATTACCAGGCTCGATCCGCTGGCGTACGGAGTGGACGGCCTGCGCGGCGCGCTCATCAACACCTGGCACTTCAGCCTGGCGTTCGACGTCACGCTGCTCGCGTGTATTGCCGCCGTCTTCCTTAGCGCCGGCGCCTATCTGTTCAGCAGAATTGAAGCTTAGGAGAAGAAGACATAGCAGATGGCAAGACCTAGAAGCGCGCAGGCCCATAAGAAAGTGTTGGATGCCGCGGTGCAGTTATTTTCCGAGCAGGGCATCGATGCCACCAGCATGGATGCCATTGCCGAAACCTCGGGGGTAAGCAAGGCCACTATCTACAAGCACTGGCAGGATAAGGACGCCCTGGTCCTGGAAGTGATGGGCTACCTGCATGGTCTCGATGTGGAGCCGCCGGTCTTCGACTCCGGCGACCTACGCGCCGACCTCATCGCCCAGCTCCAATATCAGCCGGCTGCCGACCGCCAGGCGTTGAGGGAAAAAATGACGCCGCACCTGATCGCCTACGCTTCGCGCAACCGGGCAATGGGTGCGGTCTGGCGCGCGCGCGTCGTCGAGCCGGCCCGAGTGGCCTTGAACAACATGATCAAGCGTGGAGAGAAGCGCGGCGACCTCCGCCGCGGCATCGATCCCGAAATCGGCATTGCCCTCCTGCTCGGTCCCATGATCTATCGCCACGTGTTCGTAAGCAAGACCGGCGGCAAGGGTCCCAAAGACCTCGAAATCCATGTCGCCGACGCCTTCCTCGCAGCCTTCGGGACAGAAAGGCAGAAGGCGCCTCGTCGCTGAGCTTCTCTCCTTTTGCCAGCGGTGTTCTTTCTCGTTGGCGTGTTCATCGGGGATATCTCTGCAATGTCTGAGATCCGGGTTGCATATACAAGCAAGACCATCGAAAATAAGGTCCCGGCCCGGAAACAATCGGACAAAGAGCGAACCGGACCACGTAGATTGCCGATCGAACTAGGAACCCTCATGAGAACAACATCAATTCTCGGCATCATTCTGATGGCACTCGGCATCGTTTTGCTCGCTTACTTTGCATCACCCGTGCGACTGATGTTTCAGTCAACTCTTGAACAGACTAAAATCAATCCGTTGCCCCCAATTCTCGGGGGCTTAGCGCTGGTATGCGGTATCGCTCTCTTGTTTGCCGTCCGATCGAAGGATAAGTAAGAAAAATAGAGAGCTCCATCCGATTGGCCGATCTGAGGCAGCTTGCTCAGCAGCTCTCCCGTTTGGCTCATTCTGTATCGACATGGAATCCGCAGCCTGCTGCTAGTTTGCTGACGGTTTCTCTACGTGGTCGATGACGTAATACTCTACCGGTCCCTGTTCTGCCTGTAACTTAAGACCAAGCTGTTCCTTCAAAGCGTCGAAGAGCGACGGACGATCCAGGAAACCCGGGGGTAGATCCTCTTTGGCAACATTGGGCGGGAGCTCCGGTGCAAACGACAGCGTGAAATCGTAGTTTTTATCCAGCCCGGTCCTGTCGATGACCGGCCGTTTCTCCGCCTGGAGCTGCTGCCCGAGGAACCAACAGAAGTACTGCATGGAAACCCGGGTCCCAACGAAGACGTTATCCGGCCCGGGAAGCATCGGAATCTTGAAATCCTGAGCGCTCTCATTGATCTTCATCTTCGATCCCGATTTGTCCACCATCAGTGCATACACTGGACCTTCCCTGGTCTCCTTATGAAACTTCAAATTGAATCGATCAGCCAGCAGGTTCTGAAACATCACATGAAGGTCGTCAATGCTGTAAGAGCGATCCGCCTTGGCCTCAATATCGAAGTGGCTGGTGTCGAGCCAGTCCGGGGCGCCCGTGATCTGTCGCGCCGGCACTTTATACATCAGACTGATCATGATCTTTACCGGCATGTTCTGCACCAGATACCCGTCGCCTCCGGGCATCGGCTTGATCCCGCCGCTGGTGGCGCCTGGCTGAGCAGGTCTAATCGCTGCCACCTCAAACGTCAACCGATCCGGTTTGGCCTGTCCACGAGCGAGAGAGATAGGCGTCAGGCCGATGATCGCGGCCAGGAAAGGTAAGCTGCGTCCAATCATGGAGAGCGTAATGCGAAGCTTCATAGTATCCCTCGACTCTTCTAGAGCCATTCATGCCGGGTTAAACAGGTTGCGGTCAACTCGCTCACGGCTTATCAATGGATATCTCAGAAGTAAACGCTGGCGCAAATATGCACGAATCGGCGCTCAGAAGTCGATGTGTACGGCGAATTGCATGTGACGCGGAGGGAGGGTGCGTGCGGGCGATTCACAGCATATTGGAGGCGAATCAGTCTTGTCTTCCGCAACTGCCGCTCCTTACCGCGAATTCATGCGCCGCTGCTGCAGCCTAGATGATACGCGTTCAGCGGGCAGGCAAATAGCGAACCGCCGCTAAGGGAAAGGAGTTGTAGCGTTCTGAAACAGGAAGAAGAGTACCCATCAGGAGTGAAAAACGGAACATACCGATCGCTTAAATGGTGCGGGACATCCCCATCTATTCCTTTAGTCTCCAATAATGGGCAAACTGTTGCCGACTGTGGTTGGTTCCCATGACATGAAAAGCGCGCCTTTGTTTCGAATAGATGATCTGCTGAATCCCTCCGTGTATCGAGTCCACGTTGTTATAGTGACCTGTGCCCGTCCCTTTGAACTGCATGCTCATTCTGATATAGCTATGCCATTCGGGGCCTCTGGTTGCGTGGAAGCCGGCTGCTTCCAATAAACCCTGCTGTGGCTCCCACGTGAGTTCTATGGTTCCCCCAGTCGGTTCATGGGTTCCGTCGTCCCTGACGCGATGATTTACGTATTGCCCGGCCAGTGAGGAATACTCCCTATTGAGTGCCCGAAGTTCCGACCATTTTCGCAATCTGGTGCCAATCTGCCAGTTACCGAGGATTCCCAGGACTATGCCCAACCCGGCCCCAATCCCAAGACTTAGCCAGTGAATTGTCATCCGTACGTCCCCCGAACACTCTGAAGCCGAGCTTCCCTCCGTATTGATACGCGCCTTCTCGCTTTATGGTTCCCGGATATTACCCGGGGTCACCATTCCGGCGAATAGCATACCTTCATTTCCTGCGCCCCCCTGGACGAAGACTTGATGATGAAGACTGGATGAAGACTGGATGGGGTCGTTCTTACTGTTTCTGGGCTGCGGCCTTCTCCGCCGCGGCCACTGCCTTCTTAAATGCCACCACCGCCGTGACCGACGCAGGGTTAAGGCCATCTCTGCCCACATATTTCCACGCGGGAGTCGCGCCACGTGGATCTTCGCCGCCTTTGAAAACCGCAAAGTAATCCTCCGCATCCCCAATCTCCGTTGGAGAGCGGGGATTTTGCTGGTCCGGTCCAACGCCAGGCTCGCCCGGCAGATTTGCCTGGGAACCACGCTGGGGTCCAATCGACCCTCCTCGGTCGTTTGGATTAACTCCTCCGCTGTTCTGCCGAGGATCGGGAAGTGTCTGATCCATCAGGCGTTCGTTTCCTTTACGCACCACAACGATCAAATCCGCAGTCTGCTTGTCTGAGACAGGTTCGAACCTTCCCCACTTCAGGAGCGCCGCCTCGACGTCTTTTTGCGCCGCTAGATTTGCCTGTGGACCCTCGATCGAAAAACTTGCCCCCGGGTCGACGATGACTGCCACAGTTTTCGCCTGCAAAACATAAGCTGGCAGAGCGTTTTTCGTTTTGTCCTTTGCGAATCCGAAGCTCACCAGCAGACCCAGTACAAGTAGGGTAGACACGCGCTTTGTCATCTCCGCCTCCTCCGCCACAACGCAAAATCATACGCCGATTTGACATCGATCGGCCTTAGCTCCCGCCGGCAGGCGGTACTAGAATGACCCCGTGGCCGAAATTCGCGTCAGGCTCGGTGTGCCGTCAGATTGCGAGCAAGTCTCCCGTCTCAGCGAAGCGTTGTGGCCGGAAGCTTCCTGGGAAGAACATCGGGAAGAAGTTATGCCGATTCTTGCGGGCAAGCCAGAAGCGACGTTGCGCTTGTGATCTTCGTGGCGGCGACAGCAGAGGGAGATCTCGCCGGTTTTCTCGAAGTCGGCCTACGCTCCCATGCCGATGGCTGCGATACCCGCCATGCGGTGGGTTTCGTGGAAGGATGGTTTGTGAGGGAAAACTTCCGCAGAAGAGGCCTGGGCGCACAATTACTGGCTGCCGCGGAGAATTGGGCGCGCAGCCAGGGATGTGTCGAGATGGCTTCAGACACCTGGATCGACAGTAGCCTTTCTCAGCGTGTCCATGAATCGTTGAAGTTTGAAGTGGTGGATCGCTGTGTCCATTACAGGAAACCGCTCTAACGGCATTTAGTTTGACCGTTCGACGTCATCGTGTACAGTCCCTCCTCCAGCCACGTTCTGTCTCCCACAAATGTTAACCTGACGTTGAGATCAATATTGCGTGGGATTCCTGAGCCATCTGCTATACCCATGGGGCTTGCTGCTCCAGGGATTGGCAATCGTCCATTTCATCCGGCGACGGCCGGACATGTATTGGATTTTCATCATCCTCTTTCTCGGGCCCCTCGGCGCACTCGTATATATTTTCGTCGAGGTGCTCCCCGACGTTGGACTGCTCCGTCAGTCCTTCAAGGTTTTTCCGCGTCGCAAGCGCATTAGCACACTCGAAACTATGGTTCGAGACAATCCGTCGGCGGGGAATTACGAAGAACTCGGCGACCTTTACATGGACGACGGCAGGCTCCTGTTGGCACGAGCCGCATTCGACAGAGCCATTGCCGCCCGCGCTGATACACTCGATCCCTTTTACCGGCGTGGCATTTGCGCCCTCCAGTTAGGCGATGCAGCAGCCGCTTTACCCGACCTGGAACGAGTGGTCGGCAAAGACGCCGACTACGATTTTCATCGCGCAGCTGGGTTGCTCGCCCACGCCTACGCGCTGACCGGACAAAAAGAAAAAGCCGAGGCGCTCTTTCGGCAAGCAACCATCACGTCAACGTCGTCGGAGACGTACTTGAATTTCGCGGGTCTGCTGGCGTCGCAGGGACGCAACGCCGAAGCCCGCGAATGGGCGCAGAAGGTGCTCGATAAGAAACCGACCATGCCCGCCTATTTACGCCGCCTGGAGCGACCGTGGTTCCGGAGTGCACGCGAGATGCTGAAGCGGCTGCCTGCGTGAAGATTCAGCATTGAATCGGAAATTTCCTTTTGACTTTAGTCCACCTTGCCAATTTCCCAGAGTTCCTCGTAGCGGGAGTTCTGGTTCAAGTAGAAAATTTGCGCCATATGGTAATTGTCATAAATATATTGGCGGAAGGGCGCAGAGTGGTCGTGAACATTCGGGGAGTTCTTGCTTGCCGGGTACAAAACGACGAAATGTGGGGGATGCCGTTGGAGCGACTGGACCACCGCGACTACCTGCTCCGGCCGGGTGAAATCATCATAGTTAACAAACTCCGAGGCGGTGGGATTCTCCAGCGAGAGATAGAGAGCGAGCGCGGCGCTGTTAAAAAAGGGCTCGGACGGGTGAGTGCGTTGCGCCAGCCATTGAAATTCACGGAACACAAGCGGGTCGCTGAAAGCGGTCCGGCCGATAGGCAAATTCAGGGTAGCGTGCCATTGTGTCTGGCGATTGAACGGTAGCAATAAAGCAAAGGCGGCGGCCAGAAGCCATAACAGAATACGAACGCGCCTAAGCGTGGGACTCGGTTGGCTGATGAGCCAGACGCAGATGAGGATGGCAGGCGGAGCGACTGTACAGAGACGAAAGAATCTAGGGCCGCTAGCGACGGCCAGGAACAGGGCGAGGCCGGCTACATGGAGCAGAACAAGATGCTGTCGAAGAGCCGTCGGCAGCACGTCGCGCTTGCGCCACAGCTGGTAAAGACCGAGTAGATAGATATAAGGAACAAGAGCATAGATGAACAAAAAAGGGATCAGGTGAACGATGCCGGCCAGCCCCTGGACCGGGGGAAGCTGACGGAGATAAGTTCGGGGCGAGTTGACCTCACCGGACAGAAACCTGGGTGGGAACACTACCAGATCGAAGAAGATGGTGCGAAAACCCCCCTTGTAGACGTAGTATCCGAGGCCACAAGAAAGTACCAGCGCGAACGGCAAAGCCAGGGCAGCAAGCCGCATCAGCTTACTTGATTCCTGGGTACCGGATCGCTTGAGCCACAACAAATATATGGCTAGAGCGATGAGCGTCAGCGCACCCTGGGTCTGAGTAAACAGGGTGGCTATGCCGCAGAGTGTGCCTGCAGTGAAGATCCGCTGCAGGCTGGCGCCACCCATAAGAACAGCCACCGCAGCCAGAGCGGCGAGAGTGCTGTACCAGTGGTGCGTCAGGTCAAACCCGCTACTGAAGTCGAAGACCAGGAATAACAGAGCTGGAAGCAGAACCAGCGCACCGCGGAGTATCCTGCTGGCGACCAGCGTGATGACACAACAGAGAGCGAGCCCCAGGCCGATACCCCAGGCCTGCATCACCCAGCTGTGGATACCAAAGAGGCGAAACCCTGCAGCATAGAGCAGGTCGGTGCCAGGAGGAACAAGCTCGAAAAAGTCCCGGTACAGGACTTGCCCGTGAGCCATACGCGCCGCACGAGCGAAGAACAGAATCTGATCACCTATGCCAACAAAGGGAGTAGCCGGAAGCAGAAAAGTTCGCAAGTAGAGGAAAATCAGGGCTCCGGCGAATGACAGGGCCAGGATGGAGCGCGATAGGTGCTCTGCTGCATACGGCGGCTTGCGTTCTGTCATGAAAGTGTTGCACTGAATAGTGGCACGACCCACATCGGGGAAGCAAATCAACTCAACTTCAAGGCAGTAATCTCGGCGGGGTATTCTTCTTCAAACAACAGATCCTGAGTCGGGGCCGTACGAGATTCACTCAGCCACCGCATGCCGGCCGCCGCAAAAGCCACGATCAGAATCATGACCATGCAGCTAAGCACATGGCTCAACATACGGCTCTCAAGTTCCGCTGCTTGATCCAGGAAGCGTAGGAACAGCATCAGGCACACCCAGAAGACAAAAAGGCTTCGTCCTTTACCCGGCAGATAGGAGCAGGTGAAGGGAACCTTCGGAAACGTGTACAGGCAAAGTTCAACCAGAAGGATTCCCAGGCACAGCATCACACTCAAATGCCCTAATGCCGGGCGCCAGGAATAGGCGGCGAGAAGGAAGCCAGCCAGAAGGAAGCCGCCAATGACGAGCAAGACGGGCAAGACACCGAGTGCGAGCCACGAAAAGCGGACAGCTTTCTGGTAATCCGGAGCGGATCGGATTTGCGTTATGCGGACAATCCAGTTTGCTGCAAGCGAGATCGGAATCGAAGCTACGACGCGTAACGCCAGCACAGTAAGGATCATCATCAGAATGCTTGCCAGCAGGAACGAGCTGCTGATCGTTTCTCTTGCAGATCCAAATCCTCCTAGGGCTGTTTTCACATAGACGACCACAATTGTGATCCCGATACCGAGATAGAAGCTGAGGATCATGCGATGCTGTCGACTTCGCATGATGGTTCGAAGACTGAAGAGGGTGATTGCGTTCGTCAGGGAGCTGCCCAAGCGTGGCGGCCGCGCAAAGGATCGAGTGCCGGGCAGGATGTCGGGTTGCTCAACCATCTGTCTCATCATGCGGAAGTAACACACCAGCAACGCTGCGCAAGCTCCGAACGCAGACACACCTAAACCGATCCATGCCCGTCTTGCCAGAGGAACAAGCGAGGGATGCATCGATCCATTGAGTTGGTTAAAGAGAGCAAGAAACCAATAGGAGGGAAGCCACTCGAGCAGCCGCTGATTTTGCGGGGAAGCAAGGGCCGCGGGCGATTCCAGCGACGGCTCGAGAAAGTAAACGCTCAGTAAGAGGCACAAGCTGCCCGCTTGCAAGATAGCAGACAGACGAAGGAAGAGCTGTCGTGGCAGCAGATTGGCCCCTAATCCCTGTAACGCCAGAATCGTGAACACAAAGAAGGCTCCCCCCGCAAAGATGGTGATCCAATAGGCGGGCCATGACCGCAGCACACCAACGAATCCGGCGTTAGGGGACCTGAAGATCGCCGGCCAAATGACACCTGAGAAGATGTTCAATGCGAGGATTGCGAGAGCGGGCGCAGCGAACAGGGCGGCAATCTTCGCCAGCAGCAGCGTGCTTCTCTTCACCGGTAACGGCGCCAGCACCATCACATCCCGCCTGTCCGGAAAAGCCGCATCCCAGTTGAGTACGGCAATCAGTCCGGCCGCGGTCATTGCTGTTTCAATAAAGAAATGCTCGAACATCCATGCCTGTGTCATCTGCAGCCCGTTACCATTCATCAGCAGAACTGGAGCAGTGAGGCAGAAGCTGAAAGTCGCAAAAATGCTGGCAAAATGCCCAATCAATTTAGTTGGGTCGCCATCCGCCGAGAGCAGTTCAAGGTCGACCAGCCGGAGAAGGAACACGCGATACAAAGTGCGGAATTGCAGTTTTCTGAGGGCCCAGTCGCTATGCATGGATCAAGTCTGCAATCTCTCGTGAGATGGCTTCTGAGTCTTGTTCCACGGCGAGTTGTGAAAATATCTCCTCAAGCGTAGGCACGGCCATCAGGACTCTTAGCCGTTCAATCGAGTCATCGGCAACCACTTTGCCGCGATGCAGAATCACGACGTGGGAGCAGACGCGTTCCACCGTCTCCAGTTCATGCGAACTGAAGAGCACAATCTTACCCCGTACTGCCAGTTCTCGAATCAGGCTGCGGAAGATGAGCGAAGACCCGACGTCGAGGCCGGAGAACGGCTCATCCAGCAGTATCAGGTCTGGATTGTGCATCAAGGCCGCCGTGAGCAGTATCTTCTGCCGCATACCCTTTGAGTAGGACGACATCGCTACGTCGCGGTCACCATAAATTCCGAACAGACGGAGCAGCCCGTGGATGCGCTCGTTTGCGGCCTCGCGGTCCATGTTCCGCAACTGCGCCACCATCACCAGGTATTCCAGACCACTCAGGTGGGTATAGAGATGCGGCTCTTCGGGAACATAGCCCATCCGTTGCCGATAGGCCATCAGGTTTCCCTGGATAGGTCGACCGTCGAACAGGATTTCTCCCGAAGTCGGTTCAATCAATCCAGTGGCCAGCTTCATGGTGGTTGATTTGCCAGAACCGTTTGCGCCCAGGTAGCCGGTTACCTCTCCCGCACGCGCAATAAAGCTAACCGAGTCCAGAGCAGGGATGCCAGAGTAACGTTTATGCAGATTGCGAACTTCAAGCATCAAGAACGTCCACCCGATCGAACTATGTATTCGTCCAGCCGCTACGGCATAGTCTTCCGGATTTCCGTCATATGCGTGGGCGTCTGCAGCGTGATGGTGTAGCAAGGCATCCGTTCTGACCATCGGACGGTAACAACGAGCGGGCTGGGCCGGCTGAAAAGCAGCATGAAGCTGCACAGAATCGCGGAAGCCGTAATCCCCCCTTGAAGCAGGCGAACCGGGCCTATTCCGGGATTGCTGATGACTGCCCCGGAACGAATGGACAGCTGTCCAGGGTCACGCTGTATTCTGCAACGCTGGCGGAGCAGAGAGATCGCTCCGTCGAACAGCAGGTAAGGGGCCGTGCCACTGGGGTATTCCTCGTCGAAGATCCAAAGCATCTCGGCGCCAAATTCGTTTTGAAACGAAGCCGGATGCAGGCCGAGGAGGAGACGATAGGCAAAGCGTGAGAAAACTCTGTTCATGCCCTTCCGGACCTCGCTTCCTGGAGACGCAATCTGGCTTGGGTGACGACGCTTTGCAGGCGATCCACCTCGATCGCCAAGGCCGCCCGCCCTTCCTTGGTGAGGGTGTAGAAGCGCCGATCATCTTCCTTGGTCGTGGCAGACTTGCGTTTTGAAGATGCAGCCTTGGGCGCGTCTGCGACCAATCCCGCGTCCATCAACTTCTTCAGGTTATCGTACAACGTGCCCGGTCCCAATCTATAGTGACCGTCTGAATTGCGAGCGACTTCCTGAATGATGCCGTAGCCATGCAGGTTGCCTCCGGCGAGCGCCAGGAGGATATGCAGGGTCGCGGCCGATAGCGGAGGGTTCCTGCTGGAGTCAGAAGCCATATCGGAATCCGACTATATCGGAAGACGACCATGCTCGTCAAGTGGATCGTCAAACCTCCCAGCCTAGGGCATCACATCCGTAAGGATGAAGTCATGTGCCCACATGTCACCAAATCCTTGTTCGCGTAGATGAGTCGCGAGCTGCCCACGATGCTGCACCCCGTGAAGGATGGCCTGTGCAAACATCTTCCGCTTGCTTACCTTGAAGCCGCTGAAGCCCACCTCTTTCACTTCATTCCAATCTTCCGCTCGCGCTGAACGGATAAACTCATGAAACTTCTTGACCGCATCCTCGTGGACTTTGAATAAATCGTCCGCTGCACGAGCCTGCAACTCTTGCCAGTCGGGTCGAGGATCATTCGACACAGCATTCGCGAAGAGAAATTCCACCATAAAAATATGGGCCATCAATCCTTTTACGTTCTTGGCATTCGCAATGAGAAATGGAACTTCAAGCGCTTCCGGATGTAACCCAAACCACTCCTTCCATCGGCTCGTTTCCTGCTCCGTGTAAAGCAGTAATTCGGTAAACGTAATTGCTGAATCCATGTGTCATCCTCGTTGCGTAATGGCCCAGAGCAAACTGCGCCCCGCTACTTCAGGTTAGTTGGCTGAACCCACGCACCATTGCCCGCGGAATCCCACACCGAGAACCGAACCCACTTCTTGCCCGTAGCGTCGAAGGGAATCTTGAAGTCCTTGGTTCCGAAGGGAGTGGTATCAGTAAGGTCAATGTACTTATGTTCGACCTTGGCCCCATCGCTCCATACCAGGTCTGCGAATTCGAGCGGATACGTATATTCGATATTCGCCGAATAAACGCTGTGGGCGCCGCTGCCTTCCACGCCCCACTGGTGAAAGAGAACCTCACCGGTAGTGCCGTAGAAATCGCCGCGCTGCATAAGGTCGATAATAGGCGCCCAGCTTTCGTTGTAGAGAGGAACCTTGTCGAGCTTTACATAATTGATGGCTAGCTGAGGATAAGTCTCGTCATCCGGCCATTTGGTATAGGTGTCCCCTTCGGCAATCATGAACTTGGCCTTAGGGGCCCAATTGCTCATATCGTCCTGGGTTCCGAAGCAGCGAACCTCGCACTCCTCTTTCTCCGACAAATCCACCGGCAACGACTCCCATGAAGCGCCGATGAAGCGGTCGCTCTGGAAAAACGGCTGGTCCTTATAAGCATCAGGATACCCTTCGGAATTCTTGGTGCGCGGGTGTGTGGTCCACAGAATCCCCTGTTCGCGCTGGACCATGTTCAGGATGTCTGCAGACGAACCGACGTGATAGACCTGACCATAAGTCGGGTCGTTCTCCGTGAACGGCTGACCGGCTGGCCGAGGTTCGGCGTGTGAGAAGTAAATCGGCTTGGGTGTGAGCAGCCACCAGTGGCCGCCGAAGTAAGCGTTCGGCTCTTCCGCCGGCATAACCAGAAAGTCTTTGTCTGAGACGCGCTGAGCACCCTCGAAGTAGACCTTCTCTTCCTTGAAGCGCTCTGGTCCAGGATCGTTGGGGTGCGAGTCGTCGTGGAAATCACCCAGGTAAAGAATATTGATTCCCAAAGCACGGAAAACCCCCACCCACGGTGGTTGATAATCCAACGTATTGCGCTCGCGCAGCTGTTCGTTAAAGTCCATGTGGAAGTGGCCGGCCATAACCTTGAAACCGGGCAAGGGTTTGAAGACATCGTTGTGGGTGTAGGCGAGCACTGCCTCCTGGGTGGGGATGGCGCCCTTGGTGCTTAAGTAGTAGTAGACAGCCATGCGCTGCAGGGTTCCCGCAGGTGCGTTGTAGAGGGCATAGTTATCCCATTCTGCCCGGGATACACCAACCCTTCGCTTCCACTCCGCGTCGGTAGCGCCCCAGGGATGATAGCCTTCTCCTCTTTCCGGCCAATAGACACCCAGGGAGAAGGAGTGGTTGTCGTCTTTGCGGTAGTAGACAAAGCCGAGGTTGACCTCGTTCTCCCGAGCGAAGAAGAACTTGTGCGGCGGCGGGAAGACGGCCAATGAACCCGCGCCTGCAGCGAGTATGAGCAAACGGTTGCGCGCCCGCAGCCCCACCACATCGGTATTCGGCGCCCCACCCAGGTGCGCTTCCTGCCAGTGCTGCGCCGTATCGCGCCATGATAGCGTGGTGCTGTCTTCGACCGGAAAGCCCTTGAGCCCGGCCTGATAAATGTAGGCGACGGAAGGTTCCTGAGTTTTGGCAATCGCTTCCTGCCGCAGCAGGTTCGATCCCTTGTACACCGTGAACCGCAGATCGCCGGAGAAAATACCCAGCGTCAGGCCGTCAAACGTGACGCTCTCCCGCGCTCCGCTGCTGACCACGGTGCAGTTGCTCGACTTATAGCTAACCGATCCACGGGTAATTTCGGATTCCGAGCGGGGTAGATCTGTAGTGTCGCCCCCGCCCGGAATCACCAGCGGGGCATCCCAGAATGTATTCCATTTGCTGATAGCTTCCTGCTCGGGAGTGTCCAGATTGAGTTTCTTGAGCTGGTTGCGCTGCGCACCTGAGATGCGGCGCCGTCCGGTCGTTACCTGGAAATCGGGGGTCAAGTTCTTCCCCAGAAGGATCCAGCTCCCGGTGCCCTGGCGCGCGGCCAGTTCCACCACCACCGGCTGGCCGTTGCGCAGCGCAAACTGCGCCCGAAGCTGCTGTCCGCCTTCGCCCTGCCAGGTCATGGAAAGAGCGCTTCCGGTCACCTCCGCACGCAATCCATCCATTGCCTTGTAGCTCTGGAGATCGCAGTGCAGTGATTGTGCCGCTCCCACTCCGGTCAACATCGCTACGCTCAACAGCAGTCCACGAAACTTCCCACGAAACTTCATTGACCCTTCCCCCTGTGCCGGATCGCCAACCAGCCTGGCTCTTGAACCACCCTGCTACCATGACCAGATATCTTAGTTTTTGTGAAGGAAACCTGCTTGATACACTCCCTGCAGCAGTGCCGCTGTGGTCTCCTCGCCGTACTTACAATGTTCGCAACCGTCCCGTCCCAGGCCCAACCAGCGTCAGCCCCGAAAACGCAGATCATTCACGCGGGCAAACTCCTTGACGTGCGCACCGGACACATTGTTTCGGATGCTTACATTATTGTTACCGGTGAGAGGATCGCTGCTATCTCCTCCTCGCCTCCCGCAGCCGGCACGACGGGTAATACTCCGGTCATCGACCTGAGCCATTACACCATCGTCCCCGGCCTCATCGATGCCCATGGGCACATACTCTCCAATCCAACCACGCAATCGTCCACATCGTACCTGATCACCTCTGCTCCGCAAGCAACCGTCCGCGGAGTCTCGAACCTGCAGCTCTGGCTGAAGCATGGTTTTACCGTGGTCCGCGATGCCTGCGAATCCTATCCGTCGTATCCCCAATTTGCTTTGCGCGAGGGGGTCGAGAACAAGCTCATTACGGGTCCGCGCATCATCGCTGCCGGCAGTTGTATCTCGCTGACCGGCGGCCACGGTGACGCCGATCGTCTCTCGCCAGACAAGCCATCTCTGGGCCAGCCCAACCAGGTAGACACCGTCGACGATGTGAGTCGCATTGTCCGTCGCGACATCAAGTATGGCGCCGACTGGATCAAGCTGATGGCAACCGGAGGCGTCATGGATCCAATCAGCGACTACCGCGTGCAGGAGCTGAGCGACGCCCAGATGGCGCGCGCGGTCGAAGACGCACATCGTGCCGGACACAAGGTGATGGCGCATGCTGAGGGCACGGTCGGCATCAAGGCCGCCATTCGTGCCGGCGTCGATTCCATCGAGCACGGCACCATGCTCGACGAAGAAGGCGCGAAGATGATGGCCGAACGCGGCACCTGGCTGGTGCCGACGCTCTATTGCTTCCAGCATGATCTGCAGACCGGACTCTCGAAAGGCCGCGAACCCAGCAGCATGGCGAAGGGCATAGCTATTGTTAAGGAACAGGGTCCTGCCTTTCAGCGCGCCTTGAAGTATCACGTCAAGATTGCTTACGGCGTCGATGACGACGACGTCGATGAGTCCGTATCCAGGGAGTTTGGAGCCCTTGTGCGGGGCGGCATGACTCCGCTCGAGGCGCTGCAGGCTGCAACCATAAACGGGGCGACGCTCTTGTCGCTCGATAAGGACCTCGGCACCATTGAGCCCGGCAAGTTTGCCGACCTCGTCGCCGTTCCCTCTAATCCGCTTGACGATATAACGGTGATGGAGCATGTCGCCTGGGTGATGAAATCCGGTGTATTGGTGAAGCCACTGCCCTAGAGCATTTCACTTCCGGTGTATACAGAGCAACCACTCCCGACGTGGCTTTTCCTCAAGAAAAGCCGCATTTCGCGGCGCTTGACTGTGCAGAGTAGAAGTGAAAATGCTCTAGCAGCTACTTAGGGACCGCGTCGAAGGCCTTTTGGATGAAGGCGATGATTCGACGCCGGGCATCGAAGCCGTGCCAGGGTTCAGGTACCGGATAGCCGTAAATCGCCATCGCCAAAGGACCGTGATTGTCGCGGGGGTACGTCACCAGTTCGACCGGCACGCCCATCTGGCGCAATGCCCGATACATTTCCATGGACTGCCCCAGCGGATCGGTGGTGTCGCTCTCGCCTTGCAGTAGCAGGAACGGCGTGCTCGCCTTGCCGGCGGAGGCCAATGGGCTTTGCCGCCACGCATCCTGTGGATGTTCCCACGGCTTGCCGAAATACCACCGGTCGTACCAGGACGAGTCTTCCGTACCGTATTCGCTGTGCTGGTCGATGACCGGCGCTCCACTGATGATGGCTTTGAAGCGCGTGGTCTTGCCCTCAACAAAGGCCGCCATTTCGCCACCGTAGCTGTAGCCCATCAATGCCATGCGGTTGCCGTCGAGTGGCTCCGTCTTCAGCACGGCATCGACCCCGGCCATGATGTCGCGGTAATCGCCGCCTCCAAGATCGTTTTTGTTAGCGGCCGCGAAGGCCGCGCCATAGCCGGAGCTGCCCCGCGGATTGGTCCGCAGCACGGCCCAGCCGTGGCCCAGCAGGAAGTCGATCCACGGCTCATGTGCATCGGAATAAGCTCCAAGTGGGCCTCCATGCACCTCCACAATCAGCGGAACACGCTGCCTGGCCGCTTCTGGCGGCAGATACAAGCGGCCGTCTATGGTGAAGCCGTCGCTTTTCCATTGCACCTGCTTCGGAGCCACGCTCAGCATGTGCTCGGGCGTGAGTGGCGGCGTCTTCACCGCCGTGGGTGCAGATTTCAGGTCCGCGGTGTAATAGAGCTGTGGAGGGCTTCCTCCTCCGCCCCCCAGGAACAGCCAACCGGTGCGCGATGCATTCGTCCCGACTGCGGACACATCAGACGGCCCGAGCGTCAGCAGTTCCGGTTCGCTGGTCCCTGGGTCATAGCGGCCGACTTTACCGTGGAAGCCGACCTCAACCAGTTGCATTACGCTACCGTCGGCGAGGGGTACTGGAAGACCATGGCGCAGTGAGCCCGTGAATCCATCGCTCAGATCGCGTGTCGTCTTCGCGCCAGAGTCATAGAGGTACAGGTCTGCATAGCCCGGAGGTGCATCGTGTTTCGCCTGTGCCAGGTAGAAAATCGACTGGCCGTCCGCTGACCATGCGGCGACTTCGATCGTCGGGGGCAACTCCGCAAGCTTCTGCGGGTGGCTCGAGTCTGCGATGCTGACCAGCCAACTGCTCATCGCCGGTCCCAGATCGCCTGCGCCATTGACGCCATCGGCGATGGCCAGCAGCTTCGAGCTATCGCTGCTCCAGTAAGCATCATGCACATCCGGTTCCACCGGCAGGAGCATCAGCTTGCCGGTCGCGACGTTCAGCAGGTACAAGCGGGAGACATGAGGATTATGGTTCACCCACTCGGCATCAGCTTTCGCTTCCTTCTGCGCCTTCTCGCCCGGCGTCTGCGGGTCGTCGGCAATGATAGTGATGCATCTGCCGTCAGGAGAGACCCTATAGCGCTTTACGTCGATGTCCACCTCATCGGAATGAGTATCGGATGTCGCATCGGTCTTCGGATGACTCGGAGAGTCACTCGAATGCGGATCTTCAGGCTTCTTTTCCTCATCCTTCAGAGGCAAGGCGTCGGGAAGCTTGGCCTGGTCGACGACAGGCTTGACCTTTAGGTTGAACGCCTTTGCTTCGCCGCCGTTCATGGGCAGGCGATAGAGCGAGACATGTTCGTCGCGTTTAGCCAGGAACAGAATGCTTTGTCCATCGGGCATCCATTCGCCCTCGTACTCACCGCGTTTGTCCGCGTCAGGTGAGAAGGTGAGCTGCCGCGGCTCTTCTCCATCTACGCCTGTTAGCCAAAGGTGGCTCTTCGCGCCATCCGCAGTTGCTTCCGTAACCCTGATCAGGATGCGTTTGCCATCGGGCGAGAGCCGGGGATCGCTCATGGTTTTGAATCGCCGCAACTGCTCATTGTTTGGGAAGCCGGAGGATGCAGCCGCCTGCGCTCTCACTGGCAGCGCAGAAAACAGCAAGAACAGCAGCAGGAAAGCACCGGAGATAAAGTTGGCCATTTAAGAAGACTACCCATCGAGAGCAAAAACGGAAACCCATTCGTCTCACAACACGGAGTGGGGGTTCTCCCAACCGGCATCCAATGTTGCACCGCATGGATGGACTTTAGCGGGTGTCCCCCGCTCGGTTCTCGCGACAATGATGAGCTGATACAGCAAGCCATGCCGGTTGTTGGTTTAATCCATCCTCAACACCCGCATGGGGTCGAGCCGGGAGGCCCGCCAGGCCGGAACTAGGCAGGCCAGTGCGGCTGAGGCAATCAGCAATGCTGCAACGGCGACGAAGATTTCGGGATCGAGCGGTTGGGTTTCATAGAGCATGGCCTTGACGGATTGCGTGACTGCGGCGCCAGCTGCCAGGCCCAGTATCAATCCAACAAGAGCCGGGCGAAGCCCGTCGGCAAGTATGAGTCCCAGCACCTGCCCCCTTTGCGCGCCGAGAGCCATGCGGATCCCGATCTCGCCCGAGCGCTGGGCCACGATATAAGACAACACACCGAAGAGGCCGGCAGTGGCGAGTAGGAGCGAAAGCACCGCAAACCCGGTAATTAGCGCCGCATCGAACCTCTGGTCGAGCGTGGATTTCCCGAGCAGTTGATCCATCGTAAGCACGTCGGAAACGGGCAGGTCATGGTCCATGCTCTGAATGATCCGCTGCACCGGCATCGCCAACTGTTCGACGTCCCGGCCGGAGCGGACGACGAGTGTGCCGTAGTTCTGATTACCGAGGAACAGCGGAAAGTACTGCATTGGCTGAGGCTGATCGCCGATGGCGTAACGGGTATCGCCGACCACGCCAACGACAACGTTGGTGTTTTTGTGATCCGGCACGAGCAAGTGTTTGCCGATGGGGTCTTCACCCGGAAAGAACTTTTGGGCGAAGGATTCGCTGATGATCACTTCATTGGCGCGGTCCAGCAGTTGTCCGTCGTCGAAAGTGTGTCCGCTGAGAAAAGGGATGCCCAGGGCCGCGAAGTATCCGGGATCCGAATAGCGGTAAATGGCAAAAAGACCATTCCCCTGTGGCAGCGGAGGATGTTCCGCGATCGTGAATTTAATGTCGCCGAAATAGCCTTGGCCGGGAACGGCTGTCACGAGGGCGGCAGCTTGCACGCCGGGCAGTGCCCGCACCCGCGCCAACAGCGTCGCGAAGAAATTGGCAGGCGCCGGGCCCGGTGTTTTGTAGCGCGCGCCGGGCAGCACGATTCGCATGGTGAGCACATTGTTAGTGAGGCAGCCAATGTCGACGGAGCGAAGACGCTGATAGCTCTTGATCAGCAGACTTGCCCCCACGAGCAACACAACGGTCAGCCCAACCTCGGCGGCAAGCAGGACTTTGCGCAGGTTGGCTCGCTGCTTGCCTGCACTGTGCGAAGTTGAAGACTCGTGGAGCGCACCGAGGATCTGCTTGTCGTTGGCGTTGAGCGCGGAGACGAGCCCGGAAAAGAGCGCGCAGAGGACGATCACGCCCACAGTAAATGCCGCAACCGCGCCATCGACGTGGATGGAGCTTGCGCGAGCCAGGTCGTGGCGCGTGCTCACAAGCCATGAAATGGCGCCATTGGCAAGCACGAGGCCCCCGGCTCCGCCCGCGACCGACAGCAGGAAGCTTTCCATCAGGTGCTCGCGGAGCAAGCGGATGCGGCTGCCGCCCAGGGCTGTGCGGACCGCAAGTTCTCTGCGGCGCGCCGCAGCGCGCGCCACCAGCAGGTTGGCTACGTTCAGGCAGGCAATCAAGAGCAGGCAGGCCGTGGCCGCAAGCAGCACGTAGAGCGGGCGCTCGATCGGCCCCACCATGTGCTCCAGTAACGGACGGCTGCTGGCCGCGGCGGACACAAACGGGTCGTCGAGATGCGCGTTATGGAGCTGCCGCGTTATCACGGTTAAGTCGGCGGATGCCTGCGCGGGTGTGATTCCAGGTTTCAACCGCCCGACCACGCGGTACGCGTGATTAGCAAGAGCCGAGATAATCTTCTCTGGATCGTAGTTATGAGCCGGGATCCAAAGCTGCATGCTGGACTCGGGAAACGCGAACCACGCAGGCATGACGCCGATGACCTGGTAAGGTTTGCCGTCCAGGTAAATCGTTTCGTTCACTACGGCTGGTTCGCCACCGAAACGGCGTTTCCATAAACTCCAGCTCAGCACCACCGTAGCGTTGGCGGCGCGGTCATCGTCCGCGGCGGTGAAGCCGCGACCTAGTACCGGCTGCACTCCCAGCATCGGAAACATGTTCCAGGAAACCAGCGCTGAGTTGAGCGTCTCAGGAAGATCCCCGCCCGATCCTGAGAGGTCCACCTGGATGTCACGCGTGAGGCCCATGCCGCTGAATGTACGGTTGCGATTGTTCCACTCTGTGTAAACACCCCCGGCTACGCCGTTGTACGGGAAATCGCCGCTGGCGAATGAACTGTGCTCGTAGAGCATCAGCAGAGAGTTGGGATCTGTGAAGGGCAGCGGCTTGAGCAATACAGAGCGCACCACCGTGAACAACGCCACGTTGGCGCCGATGCCGAGAGTCGTAACAAGAATTGCAATAATGGCGAATCCTGGTGTCCGACTTAGCGTGCGAATTCCGATCCGAAGATCGCGCACGAACTGCTCCAATCCGTTCCAACTCCATGTTGCGCGGGTCTGATCGCGCAGCAACGCAGGATTGCCGAATCTTCGCAGGGCGGCAACGCGAGCTTCCTCGGGGCTCATGCCGCGGAACATGTTGTCTTCGATCTGCCGATCGATGTGATCGCGCAGCTCTTCGTCGAGCTCAGCGTCCAGGCGGTCGCGACGCAACAGCGAGCGCAACCACAGCGGAATCGTATAAACCCAATGTTGAAACCGCATGGCTCACACCTCCGTCAATCGCATCACGCTGGAAATGGCTGTAGAGATGCGCTCCCAGTTGGCTGCTTCTTTTTCGAGATGCCGACGGCCGAGACGCGTCAACGAGTAGAACTTGGCCCGCCGATTATTCTCGGTCGGTTTCCATTCCGCCTGAATCCAGCCCTGGTGTTCCAACTTGTGCAGAGCAGGGTAGAGCGACCCGTCACTCACCTGCAGCACTTCGCCGGAAACCTGCTTGAGCCTCTGGCTAAGGGCCCAGCCGTGCAGAGGCTCAAGCGCGAGAATCTTGAGAACTAACAGGTCCAGGGTGCCCTGGACAAGGTCAGAAGGCTTGCTCATGCTTTCTCCCCACGGTTACCGAGGGATGATAGCGCATCTCCCCTCGGTAAGCAAGAGGAAAGACCCTCCGGTGTCCCCGATCTGAGCTGGCGACTTCAGCCAATGCGCCCATCGAGCCGCATAGCTGGCGTTTTGCGGGTTCCGGTCGAATTGTCGCCTATCCGGAAGTAATCCACTTGGACGAGTTGTCGGCATCTCGTCAACTTGATCTTAGATTTTCGCCCTTCCGCTTGCTCCGTGACAAATGTTCGAGAAGCCGTTTATCGACAACTTGGCAGAGGCGTAGCCGTTCGACCTGAGGTGAAATAGTGCGTTGGCCTGTTCTCGGGAATCGGGCACAACTTCTGGATTGCCCGTGATGCAGGCATATCTGCCGAGGGTACGCGAGAATGACTCCATCTCGGACGCAGGTGGAAAAAGCGTACCTCCTATCACTCCCCGCCTTGACTTGAAGGTTTCGCTCGGATGTAATCGTTTTTCCGGTTTCGAAGAACCACCAAGGGCCACAGGAGGAATGTATGCCCCTCTATTCCCTGGCAGTTTCCTGTTCTGCAGCGCTTCTGCTTTTCGTCGGGTGTGCGACAACAAGCTTCGCTAACCCCACGGCCAGCGCCAGTACCTCCCAAGCGCAAATTACCATTCTTTATGATGCTTTCGGCAAAGACTCTGCCATGCAGAAGGACTGGGGTTATTCTGCGCTGGTGGAGTACGGTGGAAAGCGGATACTGTTCGACACTGGCAACAACCCGGAGGTCCTTGCTCGCAATGTCCAGGCAAAAAGCATAGACCTCTCGAAGCTGGATTTCGTTGTTATGTCGCACCGCCACGGCGATCACATGGGCGGCCTGACATACGTGTTGAAGGTGAACCCCCGCGTGAAGATCTATGCGCCGAAGGAGGGGTTTGGCGTGTATGGCGCCGACTTGCCGGGCAGCTTTTTTCGCAAAGACTCTTCTCTCCCTTCGGAACAGCGTTACTACGGCGGATCGCCCCCGGACGTCATGCGGTTTGGATCAGCCTGGCCCGGCGCAAATTTCCAACTCGTAGATAAAACGGTCGAGATCGCTTCCGGCATTTATCTGATCTCTTTGGTCTCTGATAAGCCGGGCACACTGGAACTTCACGAGTTGTCGTTGGCTCTCAAAGCGCCCAACGGCATGGTGCTGGTGGTTGGATGTTCACATCCGGGCATTGACAAGATCGTCCAAGTGGCGACCACGATCGACCCGCGCATCCATTTGATCGTGGGCGGATTCCACCTCGTAGTGGCTAACGATGCGGAGATCCAGACGATCGTCACGGCGCTGCACGACACGCTTCATGTGGAATATGTCGCACCCGGCCACTGCACCGGCGAGCCAGCTTTCATTGCGCTGAAGAAGGCATTTGGTAATAGATATCTCTTCGCGGGACTCGGTACCACCTTCGCGCTGGATACCTCTCCGAATTAACAGTTGGTTCTAGTGAAACGAAGGTCACTTGGCCTTTCGCCGGCAATCCCGAGTTAACTGCCCTTTTCTCAATTGGTGCTAAATCGCCAAGTCGCTCACCGACAGCTGAAAAGGACCCAAGTGGACGGAAAGTCGTTAGCCTTGATCGGAAATGCCTCGGGGCCGGGTGCTGAGGGAGCGACGAAATTGCTCCGAGGCATTTTCGATAAGGAGGCTTGAAGGAAGGCGCTGGCAGTGGTGGGCGCTGCTATGGAGCTGCGGGCGAAACTCGGCGTAGCGTGAAGGCGGGGAAGAGTCTGGAAGTGACAGGCGGGAGAGGGTGCTGTACGAGGTAGGGATGGGTGGAAGGGGTAATTTCGCGATCTGCGCACGGGCAGGAGCAGGTGAAAAGGCTGTAGTTTTGAGGTTAGGACGTAGATATGCGAAGACGTGCCGGCACACGTTTGGGAGCGAGTGGATGGAGATGGAATCATGAGGTGTCGGCCAGTCTGCATCGGAAGGCCAGTTGTTGCGCGGTAAGGTTGGGGCCTATGCACATGTTGGCTCCGCAACGTGGGCAGCGCCAAGTGGCTGACTGGGAGAGGGCGATGCGCGGATCGGGTCGAGGTTGGGGGGCGAGCTGAAGGCGAGCGAGTGCGAGCAGAGCGGTTCGGTGAGCACTGGCGAGATAGCCGAAGTGGCGGATGCGGACAAAGCCTCTAGGCAGCACGTGTTGACAAAAGCGACGCAGGAACTCGATAGCGGTGAGAGTCATGATGCGCTGTTTATTGCCATGAGCGTAGTCTTTCCATCGAAAGGTCACGCTGTGACCATCGAAGCTAAGCAGGCGCTGATTGCTGATGGCCACGCGGTGGGTATAGCGGCCGAGATAGCGCAACACGTGAGTAGGTCCACCGAAAGCGGGCTTGGCATAGACGACCCAGTCATGCTGTAGCAACGCGTGCACGAGGGTTGAGGACAAGTCGGTTCGATGCTGACCGGGTGCGCGCTGAAGGAGATCGAGAAACTTGCCGCGAAAGACGCGGCTGAGGACCTTGACGGGGAGGAAGAAGGGATACTTGGGATGAACCCAGCGAGAGTAGCTTGGATCGAAACCGCCGGCGGGAACGACGCAGTGGAGATGAGGATGCAATCGCAGGTTCTGTCCCCAGGTGTGCAGAATGCTGAGGAAGCCGATCTTGGCTCCGAGGTGCTTGGGGTTGGCCGCAACTTCGAGCATGGTCTGAGCGCTGGCGCGGAAGAGCAGATTGTAGAGCAGCCGTGGATAGCGCTGACAAAGCGGGTTCAACTGGTGGGGCAAGGTAAAGACGACGTGGAAGTAGGTCACGCTGAGCAGATCTTGTTCGCGACGCGCGAGCCAGCGCTGGCGTGCCTGGGCTTGGCACTTGGGACAGTGGCGGTTGCGACAGGAGTTATAGGAAATGGCTTGGTGGTCGCAACGTGAGCAGGCGTCCAGATGGCCTCCCAGCGCAGCTGTGCGACATGCGGTGATGGCGCGCAACACGTTGAGCTGCTGGTAGCCCAGCCAGGATCGGTTCTGTTCCCGGAAGCAGTCACCCCGAGCGCGAAGGATGTCCGCCACTTCTACGGCAGGCCGCATCAATTAACTTTTCTTCCGATGATAGTTGTGGCCTGCCTGGCTAACGCTGGAGAGTTGTAAACTCTCCAGCGGGTTGAATACTGTCTGTAAGTGCCGCTGCGACAGATGAAGGTACTTTGCGGTGGTTTGCAGGTCTCCATGGCCGAGCAGAACCTGAATGGTACGCAGGTCCGTTCCCGCCTCGAGCAAATGGGTAGCCCAGCTATGGCGTAAGGTGTGAGGAGTTACATGCTTGGTGATGCGCGCATGGAGGGCAGCTTCTTTACAGGCATACCAAACGGTCTTGTCGGAAATGGGTGTGTCTTGATCGCGTCGACCTATGCTGCTGGGAAAAAGATAGATGCGAGGCTTCTTCCATCGCCAATACTCACGCAGCGTTTCCAATAGCGCTGGGCTGAGTGGCAGATCTCGACTGGCGCCGCCCTTGCCGCGCTCGACGCGAATCATCATGCGCCGGCTGTCGATATCTCGCACCTTGAGCATCGACACTTCTGTCCGCCGCATGCCCGTGCCGTAAAGCGTCATCAGTAGGGCACGCTGCATGAGGTTGCCGGTGGCATCGATAAGCTGGGCAACCTCCTCCAGACTCAGCACCGTCGGCAACCGCCGATAAGACTTCGGGTAGGGCAACTCCTCTCGGAACTCGCGTCGCTTGAGCGTTCGAACGAAGAAGAATCGGAGCGCCGCAACGCGGGCCACCACGCTCGCCACCGCCAGCTTGCGCTCAACGAGCAAATACGCCTGGTAGCTTCTTAGATCATCTGGCCCTAACTTGTCTGGGGATTTTCCGAAGTGTACGGCGAACTGCTGGACGGCTTGCAGATAGGCTCGGGTCGTGCTCTCGGAATAGTTGCGCCGCTGGAGTTCTTCCAGCATCCTCTTGCGTAAATGGGTCACAGGAACCTCCTTCCTTGTGACCCAACCTTACCTCAGCTACCGCTGCCGGCTGCTCCGCGCTCAGGCAGTGTCCGCCGCGCCAGCGGCTTCGTTCAAGTCGGCATCTCGGACAAGTGGTTCCTGTTCCCGAAGGCGGGCCCTCGTGGTGATTTTGGGATACGCGTTTTCAAAGCTGGCCAATGGAAATGACAGAGTATGGAAAGCAGGGAAAGCCAAGAAGCCGGCTTTCCACCCTTCCCACACTCCTTGGAAATCCCTTCGGGATTACCACCTTCCCACGGCCTCGACTGCTGGCATATTTCAAGGTGCAAGAGCATGAGAGACCGAATCCAAGGCCTTTAGACCTCAAGGGGGTTGTAATGGAGGTCCTTGGTCCAAAGTGTAACGAACGTTCGAGTACACTCAGAAGCACCGCCCTACCCTTTGTCATCCCGCCTGTCCCGGCGCGCCGTGGGAGCGAATTGGAGAAATCTGCGGTTCGCTCACCTTCTCAAAGTGATGAGTCGTAGCAATCGGGAGACAAATGGCAGGAATACAATGACAGTCTAACCCTTTCCAGAACGGCGACAGCTCGGCCGCGGCCCTCCGCCTGGACCTGCCGCGGAAAAAACGATCGACTACCATAACCAAGGCCTGGAGACACTGTCAGAATAGCTAACGAGGTTAGCGCCGATGGAGAACCTTCTCGAGGACGTTCGCTACGGAATCAGATCCCTCCTCAAATCCCGCCGATTTACCCTTGCCGCGGTCCTCACGCTCGGATTGGGGATTGGAGCCAACACTGCAATGTTCAGTGTGATTCATTCCGTGTTGCTAAAGCCGTTACCCTTTAAGGACCCCGCACGCGTGCTGGCAGTCTCTCAGCGCCAGGCGAATGGGAACCTCAATCTCTTCTCTACCCAGGACTTTCTGGATTGGAAGCAGCAGGGTGGACTCTTAGCGAAGATGGGCGCGCACGTCTCCTGGGAGTTCAATCTAAGTAGCACAGAGGACCAGCCTGAGCGCATTCCCGGTGGCCAGGTGTCCTATGACATGTTGCCCGTGCTGGGCGTGCAACCGATACTCGGCCGGCTGTTTTCTGCCCAGGAAGATGTCGCAGGATCGGGCAACTTTGTTCTGCTGAGCTACGCTTTATGGAGAAACCGCTACAAAGCAAATCCCCACATCACCGGCGCGGCCATTCAACTCGACGGAGCGCCTTACACCGTTGTGGGTGTAATGCCCGCCGGGTTCGACGTCTTTGGCAGCAAGGAATTGCTATGGACGCCTTTGCAGTTGCGCCGGAACAGCGGAATCGGCTCCTCGCCAACTGTCCACTGGTTGGGAGGCTTTGTGCGCCTGCCTGATGGAATGAACCTGAAACAGGCACGGGCCGAACTGGATGCAATCGCGGCTCGCCTGCACCGCGAAGATGCGACCAGCGCCGTAGGTTTTGGCGTCTATCTCCAGACAATCAGCGATGCATTAACCAGCAATGTGCGGCCCGCTCTGCTGATGTTGATGGGTTGCGTCGGATTTGTATTGCTGATTGCCTGCTCCAACGTGGCCAACCTGTTGCTGGCCCGGGGGAGTGCGCGGCGACGTGAAATGGCAATACGGTCTGCTCTCGGCGCTTCGCCAATACGAGTTATCCGGCAACTCCTCATTGAAAGCGTGCTGCTGGCGTCCGCCGGCGGCGCGCTTGGAGTTGCATTTGCATTTCTGGCTCTCCATGGAGTGTTAGCGATCCATCCTCCAAGTGTCCCGGGTATTGAGGAGGTAGCCATCGATGGCGGCGTATTGGCGTATTCGCTCCTGATTTCCCTGCTCGTGGGGATCCTGTTCGGAATGGTTCCATCGATCCAGGCTGCGCGTATCGACGTAACCGATGGCTTGAGGGAGCAGGGAAGCGCCACCAGCCGGGGATTGGGGGGATACCGTTCCATACTGGTAATTGCAGAAACCGCCCTGGCTTGCATTCTGCTCATTGGTACCGGGCTTGCACTCAAGAGCCTCTGGTCGCTGCGCAATGTCGACTTGGGTTTTAATCCGGCGAACGTGCTCACCTTCCGCATCGCTGCGCCTGCCGAGTTTACAGGGCAGCGGATGGCGGACTTTTACCACCAGGTAGCGGAGCGGGTGCAAGCGATGCCCGGAGTGCAATCGGCAGCCGTGGCTCGCGACCTCCCAATGAGCGGCACCGATCCTTCAATGCCCATCGTTGTGGAAGGTAAGAATCCAGTCCCCGTACAAGGAGAGATCGTGACTCGCTATCGAGCGGTAGGCGAAAACTATTTTCATACGTTACAGATTCCCATGCTGCAAGGGCGCGTCTTTGACCAAAGCGACACAGCGAATACGCCCACAGTCGCCGTTGTGAGCGAGAGCCTGGCGCGCAAATATTGGCCGGGAGAAAGTCCGATTGGCAAACGTCTGAAGCCCAATTTCAACGGTGCCCCATGGTGCACGGTTGTGGGCGTTGCAGGCGACGTCCGGCACTGGGGTACCGACGTGGACATTGAGCCTACTGCCTACTATCCCTACACCCAGATCCCCGACACCATTCGGCCTCTGCTGGAAGCGAACATGGGTATCGCTATCCGCAGCGCCCAGGGCGAGGGTGATCTTCTCCACGCGATTCGCGCGGCGGTGGCGGATGTGGATAAGAATTTACCTGTATACGAGGTAAAAACCATGGATTCGATGGTGGCGGATTCTGGATCTCTGCGCCGCTTCGATCTTTCGCTGCTGGGCATGTTTTCCGGCCTGGCGCTGGCGTTAGCCACCATCGGAGTGTACGCAGTCATGGCCTACTCAGTTTCACAGCGCACTAAGGAGGTGGGTATTCGCATGGCATTGGGCGCGCAGTCAAAGGATGTGTTCCGCTTGATCCTGAAGCAAGGGGCAAGGCTTGCTGTCACAGGGGTTGGGATTGGCGTTGTAGCGGCTTTCTTTTTGCGAAATATCGCGGCCAGTTTCGTATACGGATTAAGCGCGAATGATCCGGTGATCCTGTCTGTCGTGCCGTTGGTGGTTGTACCCGTCGTGATGCTGGCTTGTTATCTGCCTGCCCGCCGCGCCACCAAAGTAGATCCACTTGTTGCTTTGCGCTATGAGTAACAATCAAGTTTCACCGGCCGCGTCTTTGCCCAGCCCAGTTCTCCCAACCGGCATCCAAGGCTGGTGGAAGCACTACCTTGTCCTTTTGTCATCCCGACCGGAGCGTACGGATTCCTGCCACTCAGCACTAGACAATGCTGCGTGTGCGCCTTTCCGTAAAGAAAGGCGCATGAAGTTCGAGAACGCCACCAAGTTTCACAGGAAATCCGGGGGAGCGCAGTGGAGCGACTGTCTGGATTGTCAAGGCTTTGTATCAGGGCACGACTTTTAGTCGGGCCACTGAGGCTGCATAAATGATTTGGGCTTTAGCCCCTGTTAATTGTGCTTGGGTCAGAAAAAGCGCAGGGGCTAAACGGCGTGTGTGAGAACCTACCATCGCCGGTTGAGTCCCGAAGGGCTGCTCGAGTAGCCCAGGACTGCAGTCAGGGAACATTCACATAGCGACAAAGTCCCGCAAGGGACGGCTGAAAGTTTTAACCAAGTTGTACCCGAGACTGCATCCTGGGCAGACTGCAGCCGTCCCGCGGGACTGGTCCGTCTCTCGAAGCTCTTTCCGAAATTGCGTCCTGGGCTACTCACAGACTGTCCCTCCGGGACTCAATCGGTGAATGGTGGGTTCTTACACACGCTCTTTATTGCGACCCGTCGCTACCGGAAAAGGACCTTAGCCATCATACCCTTGTCTTCGTGTTTCAAGAGATGGCAGTGAAAAACAGACATTCCACGGATGATCGGGTCGGTGAAATCCATGATCAAGTCCACCGATCCCTCAGCCGGAACGTTCACCGTATCGAGCCATTTGGGCTGTGCCGTCTTGCGGCCGTTCTCCTCGTATACGAGAAAGTGAACCTGGTGGATGTGGAACGGGTGAGCCTCGTGGCTCTTATTCAACACCTGCCAGTGGCGATAGGCGCCGATATCAACCGTGATCATCGGTGGCCCGTCCGGGGCGTATTTCTTGTCATTGATGTAGAAGCCATTCTTATCCTCGGTAAAGACCACAACAAACTGGGTTGGACTTTGTTCCAGCTTGCCCAGTACGGTTCTTGAGAGGTCCTTGTAGATCGGCCGCGTAGGGTCGGTCGGTACCCGCGGGAGTGCGGGCGCGGGCGCCGGACCATCCCCCAGATCAGCCAACACCATGGTGGGATTCGGATCTCCGTCAGGTCCCGTGTCGAAGCACAGACTGCGAAGCGAGACATGTTCGCCGGCTCTGGGTCCCCTGACAACCGCTTCCACTCGACCTGCCGGCGGAATCAGTACGTCATCCATAAGTTCCGGCCTGCGGTTCTGAGCGTGAAAGTTCAGGGGCATACCGTCCAAAGCCACGACTTCCATCCGCTCCCGGTCCACCTTGAGATCCGCATAGAGGTCTGGCGAAGCATTTACGATACGCCAGAGTTGCCGCTCACCGGGGGCAATCGTGATCTCCGGTCGAAGCAATCCATTGACCGTAAAGAGTCGCATCGGGTCACCGGATGCGCTGCCGCATCTCTCTTCCGGAATCTGAACCAGCTTTCTCAACCCAGATGCTAGCGGAGAGTCGTTGTCGATAATCCGGTCGCGAAGCACCAACACCCGTTCCGGAAGATGAGCCAGGCTTGGGTAATAGCGGCTGATCCCCTTAATCACGATTGCCCCGGACATGCCATCCAACGATTGTTGATAGCTTTCGCCATGAGGATGCGTGTGGTAGAAGTAAAGGCCTGGTGCCTGATCCAGCGGGATTTCCACCACGTAGTGCAGTGACTCTCCCGGCATAGTCATCATCGTAATGACGTCATCCTGCGGAGAGTTAGGTGAAACGTGGAGGCCGTGAAAATGCAGATTTGTCATATTTCTGCACGGACCATCCACACATACTTCCTGCGAATGCGTAGACATCGCATTTTTATATGTAAGTCTTATGGATTCTCCTGGAGCCGTAATGATTGCCGGAGGATCCTCATGCTCTTCGAACTGGAACGCGGCGAGCCCGGTCTGGGCATCGTTGATCGCCGAGAGCGTAAGCGGAGAGCGCACATCGCGCGGATTGGCCACCATCGCGGCGCGGTTGGCACTGGTGTCGGGGTTTTGTCCAGAAAGAGTGTTGACGAACAACAGGGACCATAAGGTCGCCGCAGTCACCAACCACGCGCCGCAATCGAAGTGTGTTGTCATAGCGATGAGTTCCTGGGAAAGGATGATGGCACAGGGTAAACTCAGCGCATTCACCCGAGCCCGTAGTTCTGAATAGTCGTCCTTACATCTGTGCGAGGCCGGGCTAGAGCAGTTTCGCAATTGGTGTAAACCGAAGCGACAGGCCTTGTCGTGGTTTTCTCTCAAGGAAAACCACTCCTCGCGATCTTTGTCAGACCACAGTAATTGCGAAACTGCTCTAAACTCCCCGATCCTACTTTAAGGCGTGCGCCGTCAGGAGGTCCAGACGCGTCAGCCCACGTCGACTTTCTCCAGCCTGCCCTAAAACGGACGTAGTTTTCTTATGCTTATCCATCCAATAGCCAGCAGGCCAATGGCTGTAGCGCCCACGGTAAGCGCTGCGAAAGCAACCGCACGTGACGCAATGCCAGGATTGGTTTGAACCTTTGTCATACGTCCCCCGACGCCAGCCTACAGGAAATATAGGCCTCCTGAGGCCCGGCTGGAACATCCCGATGGTAGACAAGGCTTCGAGAATGTACACTCCGGACTTGCGATAGACCCGCTTCCGGAGATGCGACTTTGCTGAAGCTCTTTCAAACTGTGCGGCCGTTCAAGCCCGCAGCCGCCTTGCGCGACGCCTTTGCAGGATGCACCCTCGCCGCCATGAACATCCCTCAGGCCCTGGGGTACACCAAGATCGCCGGCATGCCCGTAGTTACCGGCCTTTACTCGCTGCTCCTCCCGGCCGTAGCATTCGCGGCCTTCGGCTCCTCCCGCTATCTGGTAGTTTCCGCTGACTCCGCGACCGCAGCCATCTTTGCCAGCGGAGTCTCTGACCTGGCCCCCGCAGCCAGCGCGCAATATGTAGCCATCGCGGGAGTGGTCGCCCTGCTTACGGCTGGGTTCCTGCTGTTAGCGCGCCTGCTCAAATTGGGCTTCATCGCCGACTTCCTCTCCCAGACCGTGCTCGTTGGCTTCCTCACCGGAGTCGGTTTCCAGGTCGGAATCGCGGTGCTGGGAGAGATGCTGGGACTGCAGGTCTCGGCTCGCCGAACCGTCCTGCAATTGGCGGAAGTATTAAAAAGGCTGCCGCAGGTGCACCTGCCCACCTTGGTCGTCTCCGCGGTGGTGGTGCTCATCCTTTTTCTGCTTCAGCGCTTTGCGCCCAGAGTGCCGGGCGCGCTCATCGCCGTAGCCGGAGCCATGACGGCAAGCGCCGTCTGGAACTTCAGCGGACGAGGTATCGATATCATCGGGCCGGTGGCCGGTGGCCTGCCTCATTTTGCGCACCTTAAGGTGCACTGGAAAGAACTTCCCCCGCTGTTTTCTGTCGCCGCGTCGTGCTCCATCATGATCATCACTCAGAGTGCGGCCACTGCCCGGGTCTATGCGGCCCGCCATCGCCAGCAGCTCGACGAGGATGATGACCTGGCCGGTCTTTCCGCGGCCAACGCCGCGGCTGGGTTGAGCGGGACCTTTGTGGTCAATGGAAGCCCCACCCAGACCGCCATGGTTGAAAGCGCCGGTGCCCAGAGCCAGGTGGCGCAGCTAACCACCGCGGCAGTCGTCGCGCTGGTTCTCCTCTTCCTCACCCGGCCGCTCCAGTATCTGCCACGTTGCGTGTTGGGCGCCCTGGTCTTCATGATCGCCATCCGGCTGATCAAGGTCTCAACCCTGTGGGAAATCCGGCGCGAGAGCCCGGGAGAGTTTGCCTTGGCTGTGACGACTGCGGTTGTCGTGGTTGTGGCCGGCGTCGAGCAGGGAATCGTGCTGGCGATGATCCTTTCGCTCTTAAGGGTTGTCCATCACAGCTATCACCCCCACACCGGCGTCATGGTTTTGAACGAAACCGGCACCTGGGATTTGAAACCCGTGGTCCCAGGCGCGGTGACCGAGCCCGGATTGGTGATCTACCAATTTGGAGCCGAACTCTTCTATGCCAATGCCAACCGCTTCGCGGAAGAAGTGAAGTGCATCCTGGGAATGCCGCCTTCGCACGTCCGTTGGCTGATTGTCGATGCCGAGGCCATCATCCATGTGGATTATTCCGCAGCCCGAGTGATCGTGGAACTACAAAAAGAAATAAAGCGCTGCGGAACCCAGTTAGGCTTTGCCCGTATGCACGTCGGCTTGAAATCGGACTTTGTGCGTCACCACTTGGCCGAAGTCATCGATCCGGCGCTGATCTTCAATCGGCTGCATGATGCGCTGGAAGCCTACGAGAAACTGCATAGCCACGGAAGCGCTATTTCTGAAACAGCACCGGAGCAAAGTGGATGAGGTTGTCGCGCCAGGCAGGCCATTGGTGATGGCCCGGGGCTTCGTGCTGTCAACCATGAGTGTCAGTTGGCCGGCCACGTCACCCGCAAAAGCGACAACCCCATCCGTGGCAGTTGCACATCCAGCTTGATCTCTCCATTTTCGGGGCTGATCCACCGTGGAGAGTCGAGCAGCTGCAGCTGCCCGGCAGCTTGCAGCTTTGCATACTGCTCCGGGGTCGGATTCTGCGGCGACCCCATTTCCTTCCACACCGTGTAGGCATTGCTGTGCTGATCATCGATGCGATAGTGCTGCAGCAGCACGCGATGGACGGAAAGCGGAATGGACTTCATCGACACCGCAATGGCATCGCCGGGCGCAGCGACGTCGTCATCGTGATAATTCCACAGCAACACAGCGGCTTCACCGGGCGCACTGGTCGCCAGCCCATCGATATCCGGTGCCTGGCGAACGCTGTGGGTCAGGATACTGTCGAGCGGCGCGGCCCCGCTGCTCATTACCCCAACGCGATTACCTCTCATCAATCCAGCCATGCGGAAGAAGTTCAACACTGGCTTGTCGACTCCATTGGTCGCCAGCGTGCGATACCCGTCGAAGTAGGGTTTCCCTTCAAACTCAAAAGCCCAGGTCAGCATCCCCAGCAGGTTCACCTGCTCGCGATCTGCAAGCTCGAGGAGGCCCTTCATCGCTGCCGCTGTATAACTGGGATAGAGCGGCCCATTGCGATAAGCGTTGGGCGGGTAGAGACGCGCCGAGCAAGCCGCGCAGCCTTCCGGGTCCGCTTCGCTCAGGATAATGCCCAGCCTTTGGAACTGTGGGAACCTGCGCACAATGGCAAAGCCGTTGGCAGCATTGTTCAGTTCGTGGTCCAGGCCCATCTGCACGTGACCGCCGACCACATTCGGGCGCCCCTTTACGTGGAAGGAGATGAAGTCCAGAGGGATGGGGCCCCCGGTTGCCGCGCTCTTGTTCTGCGCGCAGTGGGTGAGAAACTCCTGCAGAAACTCCGCGGCGTTGCCCTGCGCGCCCGGGCCGGTGGTCGCAGGTCCTCCTACGCGCGCGTTGGGAATCGCCTGCCGTACTCCGGCGACTGCATAGTCGTACAGTTTGTTGTACTCCTCCTCCGTCCCTTTCCAGTAGTACTTGAGGTCCGGCTCGTTCCACACCTCCCAATACCAGGTGGAAACCGTCTCCATGCCGTACCGATTGGCCATATGCGCGGCCACCTGGCGGGATAACTCTTGCCAGCGTTTGAAGTCTTTCGGAGGAAACGACCAGCCCTCCTCCTCCCCCGGCTTGAGCGGCCACCCGATGTGGTAAGGATCGGGATGGGTCGAAAGTGCCTTCGGCATAAAGCCGAGCTCCACCATCGGACGCACATGTGCGGCCGCATACGCGTCAAAAATCTGATCGAGAATGGTCCAGCTATAGACCGGCTCACCGTTCGCATCCTCGGTGTAGACGTTCGACGAACTCCATTTGAGATCGGGCTTTCCGTCCCCGGTGGCAAGCAGGAAATGCGCGCGAATATAGACCGGAACCGGGCTCAGATCGTGCAATTGGGCAAGCAGGGCCTTGCCGTTCTGCGTGATCGTATAGCCTGACTCGTCGTAGCCAAACCAGCTATAGATGGGGGCGAAGGTACCTGTAGATTTTGCCAGGTCCACGTCGATACGAACCGGAGTTTGGCCGCGGCAGAAGAGCGTAACAAGCAGCAGGCTAAATAGGAAAGGATATCGAGGCGTCATGATGTCACCTCGATCATAAGGAAATTGACACAATTCGAGTACAATTTTCCTGAGTCGGTCTTCATCGGCTACAAAGCGGACGATCATGCGCTCAATGCACAAGCGTTTTGGCGTAATTGCCGGCTTTCTGATACTGCTTCTCCTCCTGGTGCTCAATACCGCCGTCTTGCGATATCAACTGGCTGTTCAAGTCGAACATCAGGGGTGGTTCAGTCATAGCAAGCGAGTGGTGCAGGCGTTAAGGGATACGCAGTCTCTGCTTAAGGATGCCGAGACCGGCCAACGGGGCTTTCTGTATACCGGGAAGCTCGAATACCTCTCTCCCTATCGCGTCGCCTCGGCTCAGATCGATTCCCGCCTGCACGATTTAGCCGTTGCGGTGGGGGACAACCCCCGAGAACAAACGCAAGTCGCAGATCTTCGCGTTCTGGCACACCAAAAGCTCGCCGAAATAGCACAGACCGTCTCCCTGTTCCAATCGGGTGACACCGGGGGAGCCAAAGCCCTGGTGATGTCTGACAACGGCTTCGTCATGATGGAAAATATCCGCGCTCTTGTTGGGCGAATGGAGCAGGAGGAATCGTCGCTCGGCGAGCTGCGTAAAGATGCGTACCAGGAAAGCATTAGGATCACCATCGCCTGCATCTATACGGCAAGTGCCATTGCTGCTTTGGGCCTGGTTTTGCTGGCGTTGTTTGTCATGCGCGAGATGGACAGGCGGGAAAGAGACGCGGCGGCACTGCGTCGAAGCGAAGAATGGTTCCGGGTGACACTCTCGTCGATCGGAGATGGTGTGATCGTAACCGACCATCGAGGTCTTGTGTCATTTTTGAATCCAGTAGCGGAGCGTCTCACCGGCACAAGATTGGAAGAAGCTAAAGGAAAAAAAGTCGGTGACGTCTTTCCTATCTTTAGTGAAGCCACCAATATTCCCGCAGATAATCCTGTCGAAAAGGTCTTGGCGCAAGACTTTGTGGGGGGACTTGCCAACCACAACATGTTGAAGCATCGCGGCGGTCACCTGTTGCCCATTGAAGACAGCGCGGCGCCCATCAAAGACGATTCTGGAAAGCTGATTGGAGTCGTTCTAGTTTTCCACGATGCTTCTCGTGAGCGAAACTTCCAGGAGGTACTACGCAGGACTGAGAAGCTTGCGGCAGCTGCGCGGTTGGCAGCAACCGTTTCTCATGAGATTAACAATCCACTGGAAGCGGTAGGTAACCTCATATTTCTTGCCCGGAGAAATCCCGCGCTCCCGGAAGCGGTCAGTGAGCAACTGCAGATGGCAGAACAGGAACTGGCGCGGGTATCGCACATCACGCGGCAGACGCTTGGCTTTTATCGTGAATCAACATTGCCTACATCGGTCCACATCCCGGCGGTGGTGGAGTCGATCCTCAAGTTATATTCCAACAAGCTCCAGCACAAGCAAATCAGGCTGTGTCTTGAGTTTGAGGAGTGTCCTCCCATCATCGGTTTGGGCGGTGAGATTCAGCAACTCGTGTCCAACATCATCTCCAACGCCATTGATGCTTTGCCCTTCAACGGCACATTGAAAATCGAATCGTCTCTCGCCAGGCTGTTGAACGGAAAATCAATTCGGCTCACGATAGAGGATGACGGTCCTGGTATTTCTCCGCAGAACCTTGATCGAATCTTTGAACCCTTCTTCACCACCAAGCAGGATGTAGGCACCGGCTTGGGCTTATGGGTGTGTAAAGAGATCGCCGAACGGCATGGGGGAACAGTGCAAGCGCACTCGAAAAATGAGAATGGGTCAACCGGCGCGGTGTTCACGGTTCTTCTGCCCTACCGGGAAAACCCTGTCAGCAACGATCTTCGACAGAACTGAACACGGTCAAAGGAATAGCCGCGCGTGAGGGCCGACAGTTATCGATCCTCACGCCCCGGCATTGTCACTCGAGTACCTAGAAAGCCTCATCCGCCGAGGGACCAAAGAGCGCCGGGACCCTTTCCTCCAGCAGGCGCAGGTACACGGTCAACTGCCCCCTATGATGCGCGAGATGACTCATGGCGCCGTCCGAGATCATGGCATAGCGCGGCCCTTCACTGACCACCCGGCCGTTCATGCGGAAGCGCCACATCTTGGTCAGGTGCTCTTCGGTCGTATCCTCCAGCGCCTTGCGTGACTTCGCCAACCCCTCGGCAAGCATCTGGCATAACTCAGCGCGGGTCTTCACCGCTTTGGTCTTCATCACTTCATTGGCCGGGTCAGAGAGATCCAATTCACGGCGGTTGACCATGAACTCGATCCATCCCGGCATGGACGCCACGAGCGCGGAAAGATAGCCCAACTCCATCGAGCGCTGATGTGGTTTCCAGCTGTTCTTGCCCTCGGGGACACGCTCGATCACCTTGCGCGAGGTAGCAGCCTCGTGCTCCAACTGCCATAGGAAAAACTCTTTCAGTCCCATACGTCCTCTCTTTCAAGGAGGCGTCGGCCTCACTATTTAAACTTAAGGAGTCATATATGACATCCACTGTCATATATGCTGAAAGAAACTAAAAATATGAAATCCGGCCGGCTGCTTTCCACCCTCATGTTGCTGCAGGCGCATGGACGACTCTCCACGCGCGAGCTCGCGGAGCGGCTCGAGGTGTCGCAACGCACTGCGCATCGCGATATGGAGGCGTTGAGCGCTGCCGGGGTTCCTATCCTCGCGCTGCGTGGCTCCCAGGGCGGATGGGAGTTGGCCAAGGGCTGGCGCACCAGGGTTCCCGGCCTGGACGAGGCGGAGCTGCGGGCGCTGCTCATGTCGCAGCCCAGCGCGCTTGGGGATCCCAGCTTGGCCGCGGCCTCGGAGCGCGCCTTCGGCAAGCTGCTGGCCGCCATGCCGCACAAAATGCAGACCCAGGCGGCGTCGATCCGCGCCCGCTTGCATATCGATCCGGAAGGCTGGTACCCCTCTTCCAACGACCTATCCCTGCTGCCTGTCGTTCAGGACGCCATCGCACGGGATTGCAAGCTCACCTTTCTCTACTCCCGCGCCGATGGTGAGAGCGGGGTGCGCACGGTAGATCCCTTCGGCATTGTCAACAAACAGGCCATCTGGTATCTGGTGGCGCGCGCGCCGGCTGGGATGCGCACCTACCGTGTTTCCCGTATGAAGAACGCGGTGGTGCTCGCCGTAACCTTTGAGAGGCCGGCGAACTTCGATCTGGCTGCCCACTGGAAGAGCGCCACCGCCCAGCTGCAGCAGAAACGGACGCAATTTAGAGCCACGCTGGCTCTTACCCCGGACGCGGCAGTCTCGGTCAGCCGCTGGTCCGCTGTTTCCCCGGCTCCGGATGCGCAATGTACCCCGGCTCTTCCGGAGGGCTGGACCGTTCTTCATGTCTCGTTCGAGAACATTGAAGAAGCTCGATTCATCGCATTGGGCTTAGGAGCGCGTGTTCATGTGCTGGCGCCGGCGACGTTGTGCGATCAGGTGAGGGAAGAGAGGGAAACGGCTACAAGGCGCCCATCGATTTTGCTTTCCTGACCAAAGTCCCGGCAATCCCCGGAACGACTGGAAGTCACGGCTCCACTTTAGTCGTGCCGTAAAGGGTCTAAATAAGGTTGGGCTTTAGATTGTGCGTGCGCACCCACGATTCACCGATTTAGTCCCGGAGGGACGGCTGAGAGTTAACCAGGTTGTACCCAGGACTGCATCCAGGGTAATTTTCAGCCGTCCCTTCGGGACTGGTACGTCTCTCGAATCTCTTCCCAGGACTGCGTCCTGGGCTACTCTCAGCCGTCCCTCCGGGACTAAATCGGTGAATGGTGGGTTCTCACACAGGCTCTTTAGCCCCTGCGCTTTTGAAATTCGCTATCAGGCAACCGGTGTTCAACCCTAGGTCCAATAAATATCTAGCATCTACTAACTCTAAACGCATAAATTGGGAATCTTATTAGGTGTGCAAGAAATCTCAATCTGCGACATGACCGCCCGCGCCGCTAAGTCGCGTCGCCAATGGTAACCGAAAATAACTTAGTGCGCTTAGTGCGCTTAGTGCGCATATATTTGGACGGAGGATTTCACGCAAACTGATCCAGCTTCATTCCCAATTTGTAAGTCTCCCCGTGAGCGAGCAGTTGCTCCCAGCTGACTTCTCGTTTTTCGTATCCGGCCATGCGGCCCAGCATGCAGCTCAAAGCCGTCTCCACCCCGGCAGCAATCTGGTTGTGCGATTGGCCCGAGGTGATGCTGTCGATGAAGGTGCGCTCCTTGTCCCGGTCGGCAAATTCCAGGTTGTCGGCAAAGCTGCCGTTGGCGGCAAACTTTGCCGGACCACCGCCCGTATTCATCGATTCCGTCCACGCCCATGCTTGCTCGCCCACAATTTGCACTGGACCGGAGTAGGGAATCGTCGCCGACCCGTTGCCGCCAAACATACGCAGCCCGGCATCGAATCCGCTATTGCCGAACTGGGTAGAAATAAAGGAAAGATGAATGTCTTCCGGGTAAGTGAAGTCCACCTGGTAGTTGTCCCAGCAGTCGCCGGCGTGGGTCAGGATGTTGCGGCCCCCCGTCGCCGTGGCTCTGAGCGGGTGAGCGCCAAGCATCCAGTTGCAGAGATCGATGATGTGGATGTTCTGTTCCACCAGGATGTCGCCCGACAAATTGCGATACCAGAGCCAGTTGCGCAGCAGGTATTCGTCAGGCGAGGCGCCCGGGTGGACTTTCTCTTCCGACGCGGGAGCGAAGTAGTTTCCGGCAACCGAGGCAATTTTGCCCAGCGCGCCCCCTTTGATCTTTTCTGCGATGGCCGCAATCGGTGGTGCGCTGCGGCACTGGAATCCGACGTCGACGCTTTGTGTGGGCTTGACTCGTTTCGCAATCTCCAGTGCTTGTTTCGCTTGGGCCACGTCGACGCCTACAGGCTTTTCGCAATAAACGTGTTTGCCCGCCGCGACCGCGGCATCCAGGTGCTGCACATGGAAGTACGGCGGGGTAGAAATCTGAATCAGATCGACGTCCTTGGAAGCGGCCAGTTGCTCAAATGCGTGCGGCCCATGGAAAAGCAGCTTGTCGTCGATAGCCGCCCGGCTAAGGCTCGCATTGAGCTGGTCAAAGTGGCTGCGTCCCAGCGCCAGCTTATCGGGAAAAATATCCGCCAGCGCCACCACCTGGGCGGTCGTGCTGTGGGAAAACGACGTGGCCACAGCCGTCCCGCGATTGCCGCACCCCAGCAGGCCAAGACGAACGGCCGAGTTGGCCTGGTAACTGAACGCGGTGCCCGGCTTGAGCAGCAGCAGCCCGCAAGCGGTTCCTGTTTGCAGAAATTCGCGCCGGTTCATCCCGTCACCTCACGGATCACGTGTTCGAGGTAGCTCTTTTCCGTGCGAAAGTCTGCGATCTGTTGCGCGCCCGAAGTTTCCCGCTCGATGGTGATCGCGCCCTTGTAGCCGAGATGATGGAGTTTGCTGAAGACCGTGCGGAAGTCCACCAGGCCGGTGCCGATAAGCACCTCCTCGCCGAATTGGTAGGGGTCGGTGGGCCACCGGCCGTCCTTCGCGTGTACGCTCATCACGTGGGGACCGAGGATGTCGACCGCATCAACCGGGTTGGCTTTGCCATAAAGCAGCAGGTTGGCGGTGTCCAGGCCCACGCCAAGGTTAGGCATGTTCACGTCGCGGATGGCCCGCGACATGGTAGTCGGGGTCTCCTGGCCCGTCTCCATCAGGAAAGCCTGGCCGTTGCCCTGGCAGTGTCGAGCCACCGTGCGGATGGCTTCCACAACTTGGGGATAGAGCGGATCGCCCGGGTTTTCAGGAATAAATCCGCAATGGGTCTGCACCTGCGAGATGCCGGCTTGTTTGGCGAAATCCGATGCCTGGCGCAGAGCGTCGATGCGCGCCGCGCGGGTCGCAGGCGGCACCAGGCCGATGGTCGCCGGCCCGTGCATAAAGTTCCATTCGAGCGGTGGCGGCCCGACGACTTCAATGGCGGTTGCCGTGAGCTGGTACTTGGCCAGCAGGTCACGATATTGGCTCGCCAAGACAGGGGTGAAACTGCCGAGGTATTGGTCCATCGACAGGAAGACGCTGGGGAAGCCGAGCTCGTGTACCGTGCGCAGATGTTCTTCGGGAGCGCCGTACGGCTTGATGACCACCCCGAGCGCGAAGGGCTGGAGTGGAGCGGAAGCCGAGAGCGCAGGGGCAATATCGTCGGCGACCACCGTGGAGGCTGCAAGACCGACAAAGTGTCTTCGATTCATCCCCATCACTATAGGACAACCAGGGCAAGACCTCCCTGCAAAATTCCCAGGGCTCCCTGCAAAGGCGTGGAATGCGAGCAGGCCAGCGCCCATGCTGGGGGGTCATGAGAGCGGCGTCCCTGGAAGGGTCCATGGGAGGGATTCGGCCAGGGCACTATTCGAGAAGTCGATCGGTATCTACAGAAGTCTCGGTGATTCTGGCGGCATTACCGTCGCCTCCACCGATCTTGCGATGATCAGCTACTCCGGGAGGGACCAGTCCTGTCAATGCAGCGGATGTACGATAAATGCCAGTGGTTTCAGGTGAATCGGATGACAAGGAAATTAAATGCTCACGCAGTTATTTTCTCCGTGGCGGCCGTTCTCGCCCTTGCGACCGCCAGCGAGTGTCATTCGATAACCCATCTTCCGTCTTTGTTGTATGGGGTGGTCCTCTGGGGATGGTGGGCTTGCGTTGCGAGCGCCCTCTGGAAACTGGGACAACGAGTAAACTGTGTGCCCGGCCTTTCCCTGCGGTCGATCTCGGTGCATATATTGGCAGGAACCGTGCTCGGAATCGTCCACCTGTTACTGCTCGGAAGTCTGAACTTTACCGTTCCCGGATGGCAGGCAAGAGAAACCGCGCTCTCCGCGTTCACAAGCGCGCTGAGTATCAATCGGCTTGGCATGGAATTGCTGCTCTATGGATTCGCTTTTGGGATCACGGGAGTGATCCAGTCTCAGATTCGCGCCCAGCGTGAGGCTATGCAGTCTCTCGAGCTGCAAAGGCAACTTTCCAGCGCGCACCTGCGAGCGCTGCAGATGCAACTGGAACCGCATTTCCTCTTCAATACCCTGAACGCGATCACCACCCTGGTCGAACTCGGAAGGCAGAAGGCAGCGGCCGAGATGCTGCGGCATCTCAACTCTATCCTGAAGAGTACCTTGACCAATACAACTCCGCAGAAAGTTCCCTTGTCACAGGAGTTGGAGTTTGTAGGGAACTACCTGGCCATCGAACGGGTTCGTTTTGCGGACCGCCTGCGAGTGCAGATCGATGTGGACCCGGGTGCATTAGACGGTCTGGTCCCTTGCTTTCTGCTGCAGCCCATCGTGGAGAATGCGATCAGGCACGGTATTGCTAATTGCGAAAACGAAGGTCTGGTGGAGGCATCCGCCACCCGCATTGGGGATTTCTTGCATGTGCTGGTGCGCGATAGCGGCCCGGTGCAGGTCGACAGGCAACAAAATGGCCATGGCATCGGACTGAGAAATACCCGTGAGCGGCTCGCCCATTTCTATCCCGACGGCTACAGGATGATGGCGCAGCCACTCCATGCAGGCGGCTTTGAAGTCGCCATTACCATTCCCTACGAACGCGATGGAGTATGAGGCTCAAAGCCCTCATTGCCGACGACGAACCGCTGGCCAGGGAGCGTCTGCGATTTCTGTTGTCCAGTCTGGACGATGTTGAAGTCGCTGGGGAATGCCGCAACGGACGGGAAGTGATTGCGGCGCTCAGAGAAAGCCGGTTCGATGTTCTCTTTCTCGACATACAGATGCCAGGAAAAGACGGGTTCGACGTGATCGAGCAGATCGGAACGGTGCACATGCCCGTCACCGTCTTTGTAACCGCGCACAATCATTATGCCGTGCGGGCATTCCAGGTCCAGGCGCTCGACTATCTCACTAAGCCGGTCGAACCGGAGCGGCTGCAGGCAACGCTGCTGCGGGTGAGGGAACGGATCGCTTCCCAGTCAGCACTGCTCACACAGGAGCAGCTGAAGTCCTTGTTGACCAGCCTCGAGAACGGCCGGCAGGACTTTCCCAGGCGCCTTCTGGTGCACAACGGCGCCAGGGACTCGTTTGTCAACGTCGACGACATCGAATGGATCGAAGCGGCGGACTACTACGCTTGCCTGCACGTGGGAAGCAAGAGTTTCATGTTACGCGAGACTATTAAGCAACTGTCGAAGACCCTTGATCCGGATAAGTTCGTACGTATCCATCGCTCGGTCATCGTCAATGTAGACCAGGTGAGTGAAATCTTCCGCGAAGGGCAGAGCGAAGGTTCGGTGGTCCTGAAGACCGGGCAACGTCTCAGGATGAGTAAAGCTGGTTGGCAAAGCCTGGTCGCCGTCAGCCGGCACTGATGAATTTCCTGTAGTAGGCTACACTCTTTAAATCGTGACATTGCTGCGCACCGCTTGTCTTCTTCTTGCATGCAGTTTACTGGCGGTCCCGGGTAGAGCACAGGAACGTCTTGTGATCGCCGATCAGGACGCTTCGACCACCGCCGATATGGCACTGATGCTGCTGCTCAAGTCGCCGGAGGTTCGGCTGCTGGGTATCACCGTGATCACTGGCAATGTATGGCGTGATGAAGAGGTAGCGCACGCGCTGCGCCTGGTCGAGGCACTCGGCCGCACCGATGTAGCCGGTGTTTGCCGGTGCAGTCTTTCCCCTGGTGCGGACGGCCGAGGAAACCCGCCTCTTCAGTCGCCTGTATGGCCAGGCGTCCTTCCTTGGCGCCTATTCGGCTGCGGATGCACCGGCCGGGTGGGACAAAGTCGATCCTGCGCGGGTTCCCGAGGGTCTACCCAAAACGCACGCCGCCGATGAGAACGCTGCGCAGTTCATGGTGCGGATGGTCCGTGCGCATCCCCACCAGGTGACGATTGTGGGTTTGGGGCCGCTCACCAATGTGGCCCTCGCCTGCCGGCTCGATCCCCACTTCGCCGAACTGACACAGGAGCTGGTGCTGATGGGAGGCAGTCTGAATCCGCAGACCGACGCGCCCGAGTGGACCACCCGGCCGCGCCACGAGTTCAACTTCTGGTTTGACCCGGAGGCGACAAGTATTACCCTGCGTGAGAAGTGGGCCAAGGTCACAACGACGACCATCGATGTGTCTATCAAGACGCGGGCCGAGCCTGAGGTTCTCGACGGCCTGGCCAAGGCGCACAGCGCTGCCGCCCAGTGGGTCACGCGCTACACCCCGCGGCCGCTGTTTCCCAACTATCTTTGGGACGAGATGGCGGTAGCGGCCTGGCTCGATCCTTCGCTGATTCGGGGTGAGCGCTTCGTGTATATGGATGTGGCCACCGATCACGGCGCCGCCTACGGCGACACGCTTATCTACACAGATGCGGACAAGCCAAGCTTGACCCCGAGCCGCGTGCACGCCATCACCGACGTAGATTTACCGCGTCTGCAGCAGATGATCGTCGACCGTCTATCCAGGTAGAAGTAGTGGCGACGTCTGGAGCCGCCCCATGGGCCTTAAGGCCCATAAGCGCTAAGAATAAGAACGCTGCGTTGGGCTGTAGCCTCCCGTCCGCGTCCTCAGGGAATCTAGCGAGTCCCTGTTTCACCAGTCTGGAGTCTCTGACCCGCTCTTTGGGTTATGAACCCAAAGATCAAACTTCATTTGTGAAGTTAATTGATCCCGTTCGGGAACTTCGCGTCATCGGATGCGAATCGCCATTGCTCTCGAATGAGCGAAACGCCCTGCAGTCGTGGGTGTGCCTTATACAGCGTCACCGTTGCATCGTCAGAGTTTCCCACGAAAATGAATGGACCTCCACCTTGGAACCCCGCCAGAGAAAACGGAATATTTGAATCCAGCAGATAGCTGTTGAGCAGCGCTCCGGTCATGGTTGTGTAAATCTCCAGTTCAGAACGGATCACCTGCGTGCCGTCACCATTGTCCGAATGCTGGATCGTCACGGTTGCAAGTTCGTCCCCGTGCGCCTTGAGGCCATACAAAAGAAAGCCGCTGGGAATCTTTAGCGGCATTCGCCGGAGCACAAGACCCTTCGATGAGATCACGTATACAAAACCCGTCGTTCCAGGACGCGCCAAGTAGACATTTTTATCTTCGGCGGTGTCCATGATCGCCCCAGCCACAGTCTCTTCGAATGCCGCGTCCATCTTGGGCGGTCTGGAGCCAGGCTGCACCTTCGTTGGCAGAATATCCCCGGGAAGTTCCACCTTCTTCAATATCTTCCCATTCAAGTTAGTAGTGACGACAAGAGGCTCGGAACCGGATCTTTTGGTCGGGTCCTGCTGCCGTGGTGGAACCCTACCACTCAGAACAAGCGTATCGTCTCCAGCAAAAGCCATCCGGAAGGGATCGATGTTTTCGTCCACCGCAACTGAGGATTGGAAGTTGCCCTGAGAGTCAAATGTCAGGAGATACGATGAACCATCTTCTTGCCGGATCAACGCGATGAAGTTTCCCTTGACGTCGATGCAAAAGTCTCTCAGGTGCGCGCCCGCGTGGCCAGGAACGGCCGAGACGTCGTAGGAGGAAATCTTCCGTCCATCCGATGACAGCTTCACCACTGGCCTATAGGAGGAGTCTGACATTCCGTAGCGGAGGTAAATGTTACCGGCTTGGTCTATTTTTGCCGGTTCAACGAAGTCCGTCGCTGTCTCGCCTTTGATCGAAATGGTCTGCGTGGCGCTAAGGGATGCAAGCTGAGCGTGATTTGTGGAAGATAATCCGACCCCGATTCCAAGAAAGATACAGGCTTTGAAATGTGTAGCCTTCATCCCCTTCCCTCCTCGCTAAAGTACCTTTACCCGATTCTTCATTGGACGAGCTTGCTAGGCAAAACGTAAACCGAAACTCACACAGGACGATAAGTTGATTCACGGCTCGCAGGGGGACGGAGAGCGCCAGGGCGCATCCTCGGGTCCCATCAGAAAACGGACGATGGAGCACGCTAAGGAAGGTTTGGCATGCGGAGCGGCCTGAATCGGCCTTGAGCCGGGTCCCGCCTGTCATTCAGAAGTCGTGGGATTTGAGGAATCCGCTCAAGACCAAAGAGAGGCCCACGATAATCCGGTTTATCACGTGGCGGGACAAACAGGCGGGGGGACGGTGTCCATGCAGCTACGGGTGATTGGCCAAAGGCAAAGCCTTACAAATTCTCATTGACTCTCCCGGCGGGGCCCGCGGCAAGTCAGCGAAACCGACGATTGTTCGTGGAGCTCCGGGAGGTTGGGACCGTTCAGTCGGGCAGCTCTTCGACGGAGCGAGGCTCCACCGTCGGACGGCCCTCGGCGGAATGGCGAAATTGGCTGGACGCTTGGTAAGCCTTCAAGCGGGCGCGCATGATGCCTCCCAGGGGACGATGTGCGGCCAGACTATGCCAGGGATTGAAGCTGAGCTGCTCGTCAACCCAGATCCGGCGGGCATCCGAGTATGCGTTCTGAGGTTGTGCTGTGATCCGGGCAAGCGTTAGAGGTGCACTGAGCTTGTGGTCCCATCGACGGACGAGTCCTCGGCAGGCATCTTCGCGAGCTCCGTGCAAAGCTGGATCATCGAAGTTCCCACACTGCCGTTACCCTTTGAAAGAACGCCACGATGCTGTCCTTAAAGCAGTTCCAGGAGTGCGGGTGATCCACGTGTTTGCCTTGTAGTGCAATGAGGTTGTCGGATACGGGAACCAATCTCATCTTGCCAAAGTAGTCGCCGAATCGCAGTGGCGCCGCAGTGTGATACGTCTCGCCGAATAGAAGTGTAGGAGGGTGGTCAAAGCCCGTGAGGAGGGCGGATTTTTTCCCAACCAGTTCGAGGGCCTCTTCCGCTGTCTGTGCCGCGGAGCTCACCACCTGCTTCAAGGCCTCAGAATCATCCGCGTGTTTTGCACGCAACCGGATGGCTTTTAGGAAGACGTCTACGTTCGGGGCAAATGTGCTGCCGTTGTTACAAATGAAGTCCTGGGTAACCTGGCCTGCATGGTTTGGAAGCATCTCCCCCTCGACGCCGATGATCTTGATAGCAAGACCGCGTGGAGTTGAGATGTGGTCGGACAGTACGTCGCCAGGTTCGCTCGAGAAGCGCATGACCGCGCCGTAGCTCGCTGGTTTCGCGAATAGACCTTGCCGTAGTTCCTCGCGGAGATCTGCCAGAACTGTAACTTCTGCCTTCACCAGGCCATTGCTCTTCGCATGAACGGCGCATACCGTATGACGCTGCCGCTCTACCACTCTTTTTGCAATATCCAGCAATGTCGCCGTGATTTGCTCCACCGTCTCGGCCTCGCCGTGCTGTATCGTTTCCACTTCATCCGAGGAGCGAACAAACGGCTCTTGTGCCTTGTGTTGCGCTTTTGCCATATAGCCTCCTCTGTTACTTCCGAATCGCACCTGAAGATGCCGTGGTGCATCCGCGTCGGCGCCCTCCACTTGGGCTTCGGTACTGTCGGGATGCGAGGCGCACCTTGTGAGATTGCACTCTCACGCGTAAAGAGAGAGCAAAGGAGGACGGGTTGCTACAGTTGCAGTTGCGATAATTTATTCTCCTTGAGCCAATTCAACTCTGTTTTTATCAGACCTTGATCAGGAGTGATTTCTGCCCGCAGCACAGAACGTTGCATTTATCCTTCCTGGGGATGCGAGGGCCCGAGTTGCCCGAAGTAGCAGAGTAAGACGCTCTTCCAGATCGCCGGGCTTATGAAGCCCTAGTTCCATCAAGGTCTTGATTCTCTTTTGCGCGGCTGGCCGCATGATCGAGGCAAAGCACACGTCCCACTCTGGTGCGATTTCAAAATCAGGCGGCAAGCTGGCAACGTCGACGAAGTGCTTGGTCTCGCTGATCGCCCGCTTGTCGAACGATGCGATCCGAGTTGCGAGGGACTCAACAAACACGTCGAGGTCGGAATCCGGCAATGACCGGTTGACGTATCCGTAACGTTCGGCCAGATCGCCTGGGATGTCGTCGGCTCCCAGGAGCACTTCCAGCGCGCGTCCTCTGCCCATTAGACGCGGTAGCCGTGCCATCGGGCCACCTCCGGGCACAATCCGAGCCACCACTTCAAACTGCGACAGAATGGCTTTTTCCCGGCTTGCGAACCGCATGTCGCAGGCCAAGGCAAGCTCACTTCCGACACCAGTGGCGCGTCCTCGAATTGACGCGATCGACACAACCGGGGCACGGCTGAGGCGCACAAACATATCGGGCAGGGGCTGCAATCCTGTCGGTCCCGGTGGTAGACGCGGTTGTATCCTCAGGTTTCGCAAGGAAGTCGTAGTGAGTCAGAAAGAAGCCTTCGATTGCGCTGTCAAAAACCACCACTTTGATATGCTCGTCCGTCTCAAGTGCTGTGATGATCTCGTTCAATTGAGGAACATTCTTCTGGACCCCAGATGTTGAGAGGCGGCAGATCAAACGTTACCCGCCAATATGCGGGCGACCGTCGCATAAGACGTATTTCAGCAATCTCCGTTGTCGAGTAACTCGGATTTTTCACCACGTTCACCCTCCTTCAACAATTAGGCCAGATGCGTGGAACAGAATCTATTGGACGATGGTATTGATCGTTCAAAGAATCCTGCGCTGACGGGCGAACCACGATTCCATTGATGTCGACATCGGCAGAACTGATCTGCCTGCATTTGCCGTGCCAGCTGTTTCGCGTCTAGGCAACCTTCACGCCAATGAGTTCAATGAGGAACCGGAGACCGACAGCAAGCCAGACTGCGCGCTACCGTGCGCAATGCACTATGATCTTTCAGATTGGTGAAGGCGATGAATTCCGCGACATCGACCTTGGAAGCACGGCCGGTTTTCTCGTTGGTGATGTTGATGAGCCATTCGAGCTCAGGAGATACATCGGAGAGGCCGGCGAATTGATCCGCCGTCAGTGTACGCGCGCTATTGATACCAACTAGCTCGTTTGCCACCCCTGCCCGTTGCTGGTGTTCCTAACGCGATAATGTATTTTATCGTGCTTGGACTGCCTTCAGGCTCGTGCACGGATTGATGAGGATTGAGTGACTCGCAGTTCAGGACAGGGCCTTATTTACCGCTCACCGCGGCGAAGGTTGCCGCTCCGGCCTGGGCCATCGCCAGGATTCTTCCTGGGAAAATGCCCAGGAACAAGGTGGCTAAAACGGTGAGCAGCAGCGCGAAGGTAAGCGAACCTTTTACCCGCGGCACCAACTGCACCGGCGCATCATCCGTGGGCTTGCCATACACCGACGTAAGCAGGCGCAGATAGTAGTACGCGGCGACGCCGCTGTTCACCAGGCCAATGATGGCCAGCCATACTTCGCCTGAGTGCAGGGCGGCGGTGAAGACATAAAACTTGCCGAAGAAGCCACCGGTGAAGGGAATCCCGATGAGCGAGAGCAACAAGAAGGCCAACGCTCCGCCCAGCAGAGGCGAGCGGTAGGCGAGGCCGCGGTAATCGGCCACCGAGAGCAGCTTGTCTTCATAGCCGCCGGCGTGGCTGAAGACTGCGAATACGCCCACGTTCATCGCCGCGTAGGTCGCGGTGTAGAACATGGCGGCGGCGATTCCTTCGCTGGACAATGCGGTAAAGGCAACCAGCGTGTAGCCGGCGTGGGCGATGGAAGAATAGGCCAGCAGGCGCTTCACATTGTGCTGGCGCAGCGCGCCCAGGTTGCCCACCGTCATCGAAAGGGCCGCCATGATCCAGACGATCAGCAGCCAATGGGCATGCAATTGCGGATACGCGCCGTAGGTGATGCGCAGCAGCACGGCGAAGGCGGCAACCTTGGGAGCGGTAGACATCAAGGCCACAACCGGAGAAGGCGCACCCTCGTAAACGTCGGGAGTCCACACCTGGAAGGGCACGGCAGAGACTTTGAAGCCAATGCCAATCAGAATCATGGCTACGGCCAGCACGGCAAAGCCCGGCGTGGGGCTTTGGGGAAGCGCCGCCGCTACCTCGGAAATATTAGTGGTTCCCGTCGCGCCAAAGGTGAGTGCAATGCCGTAGAGAAAGAAGGCAGTCGCAAACGACCCCAGCAGAAAGTACTTGAGCCCAGCCTCGGGACTCTTACCGTTCCGCTTGCGGAAAGCCGCCAGGATGTAGGTTGCGATGGAAGAGATTTCCAGGCTGATGAAGACCAGCAGCAGTTCCACCGCGCTCGTCATCAGGCACATGCCCGTGGCGCCGAAGAGGAGCAGAGCGTAATACTCGGTCGGCCTTTCCTTGCTGCCATCGAACACATCAAAGGCGATCAGCAGCGCAACCAGCACCACGCTCAAAATCACCACGTGGAAAAAGACGCTGAAGGTATCGGTTTGCACCGTGCCGTAAAATGCTGTTCCCGGTGCCAGCCCAATCTGCCACACGCTGGCCACTAAGGCAGCGATCGTTCCCGCCAGGGCCAAAAAGCCTATCGGCTTGCGGCTCATGCCAGGCGGCATGACCGGCTCGATCAGCATGACGAGAACACCGGTGATGGTAAGCAACAACTCGGGCAGAATGCGGTAGGCCTGGGGCACTTGCATCACTGTTTCTCCGCCATGCCCATTCCCGTTCCCATTCCAATGACCGGCGCCGGCGACGCCAGTTTCACCACCGCGCCATCGATGGCGCGCATCCAGAACGGGGAAGCTACTCCCATCAACAGCATCAGAACCGCCATCGGCCAAACGGCAAAATGCTCCCGGAAGCCCATATCCGTTACCGTCAATTCTGTAACCATGCCTGATTCAGTACTGTAGAAAACGCGCTGGGTCATCCACAGCATGTACGACGCGCTCAGGATCACGCCGACTGTGGCCGCCGAAACCCAGGCGATATGTCCAGGGAAACTGCCGCTGAGGATAAGAAACTCGCCCACAAACCCGTTCATGAGTGGCAAGCCGACCAGGGAGAGCGAAGTGATGACGAACAGGGTGGCCAGGTGGGGCATGCGTTTGGCCAAGCCGCCGTAGGAGGATATCTCATACGTTCCATAACGCTCGTACATGAAGCCGAGCAATAGGAAAAGCGCACCCGCGGAGATGCTCTCGTTGATGGTGTGGTAGACCGCACCGTCCACTCCAGAAACGGCGAAGCAGAAGATGCCCAGAATGCAGAAGCTGAGATGGCCGACGGTCGAGAACGCCACCAGCCGCTTCATATCCTTCTGCACCAGCGCTACCAGCGAGCCATAAAGAATCCCTATCACCGCCAGCGCGATCATCCACGGCGCCACCTGGCGGGCCTGGGCAGGGAAGAGACCGAGATTGAAGCGCAGGATGGAATAGAGACCCAGCTTGCCGGCAATCACCATGGCCATCGCAGTGGGTGCTTCGCTGAACGCGTCCCCCAGCCAGCCATGTAAGGGAAAGACCGGAACCTTGACTGCAAAGGCGACTAGAAATGCTAACGCGGCCCAGAAGAGCGCCTGAGGCGGCAAACCACCCTGGGCGAGAACGGATTGCACACGGACAAAGTCGAAGGTGCCGGTCTTGGCGTAGAGCCAGACAATCGCCACCAGCAGCAACGCGGAGGACAGGAACGTATATGTGAAATACTTGATCGCCGCCTCGGTTCCGCGATCGCGGCCGAACATGGAGATAAGGATCGCCATGGGCACCAGCGTCAGCTCCCAAAAAGCGTAGTAAAGAAACATATCGAGCGCGACAAAGACGCCGATCATCGCCGTCTGCTGCAGCAGGAAGAAGAAGTAAAACTCCTTGGTGCGGTGAGCGATGGTCTTCCATGAAGCCAGCACGCCCAAAGGCGCCAGGAAGCCAGTCAGCACCACCAGCCAGAGGGAAATGCCATCCACTCCCAGGTGGTAGCGAATGGCCGGGCTGGAGATCCAGGGGCGGTCGACTTCAAATTGAAAGCCCGGGTGGCCGTAGAGGTAGTGGGCCGGCAAATGGAGGGTCAAGCCGAAAGTGACCAGAGACACAATCAGCGTGAACCATTGGATGATGCGGCCCCGCCGCGGAAGCAATGCCACGACCACGGCTCCTGCAGCCGGCACAAAGGTCGTAAGCGTCAATATGGAATCATTCAGCAAGATCGTCGCTCTCTCTTAGAGGTGCATGGAAAAGCCGAAATAAGTAATCAGGATCAGAGCCGCCGCGCCGACTGCCAGCCACCCTGCGTAGGAACGGATGTTTCCCGACTGCACCCGCTGGACCAGGGCACCCAGGCCGCGCATGCTGCCCGCCGCCAGGGCCCCGCCTCCGGTGATGACTCCGCGATCGACCGCTCCCCACAATAAGTAACGGCTAAGGAAGAGGAGGGGCGTCACGATCAGGCCGTTATAAATCTGGTCGATCCAGTACTTGTTCACCAGCACGTGGTAGACGCCACTGGCGCGCTCGACCAGCCGGTCAGCCATACCCGGCTTGCGCCTGTAGAACAGATCGGCGACGAACCAGCCAATCAATCCCATGACCACCGAGAGCACGCTGAACAAGCGTTCCTGGTTCTCGTTGTCCGAGGCCGGGGTCGATGCAGCGTTAACCACTGGCTCGAGGAAGTGGGCGAACTGATCGCCGCCGCCGAGCGCTTTGGGGATGCCGATCCAGCCGCCGGCCAGGGCAAGCACGCCCAGAATGACTAGCGGTCCCAGCATCACCCAGGGGCTTTCGTGGGGATGGGCGTCAGGCGTCCGGCTGGCGCCAAAGAACGTGAGGTACCACAGCCGGAACATATAGAAGGCGGTGAGCAGGGCAGTCACCAGGCCCACAAACCAAAGGACGGGGCCTGCGGTGGGCGAAAGAAAAGACTGGTAAAGAATCGCGTCTTTGCTGAAGAAGCCGGAGAAGGGCGGCAATCCAGAGATGGCGAAGACCCCGGCGCTCATGGTCCAGAAGGTGATGGGGATCGCCTTGCGCAGGCCGCCCATGGCACGCATATCCTGCTGCCCGCTCATGGAGTGGATAACGGCGCCGGCAGCGAGAAAAAGCAGGCCTTTGAAGAAGGCATGCGTCACCAGGTGAAAGATGGCCGCGGAGTAGGCCGCAGCCCCGCAGGCCAGGAACATATAGCCCAGCTGGGAGATGGTGGAGTAGGCCAGCACGCGCTTGATATCCGTCTGCACCATGCCCATGGTGGCGGCAAACAAGGCGGTGGCGGCGCCGATGATCGCCACCACGCTCAGCGCGAACGGCGACCGGTCAAACAGCGCGTGCGAGCGCACGATCATATAGACGCCCGCGGTCACCATGGTTGCGGCATGGATCAGGGCGGAGACCGGTGTGGGGCCTTCCATTGCGTCCGGCAGCCAGACGTAAAGCGGAATCTGCGCCGACTTGCCAGTGGCGCCGAGCAGCAGCAACAGCGCAATGGCGGTCAGAAAGCCGCCTTGCATTTCGGGATGCTGCGCGATCGCGCCAAAAACGCTGCTATAGCTGAGCGAGCCGAAGTGGGCGATCATCAGGAACATGGCCAGCAGAAAACCGATATCGCCGATGCGGTTGAGGATGAACGCCTTCTTGCCCGCGTCCGCGGCCGATTGGCGCATGAAGTAAAAACCGATCAATAAATAGGAAGCAAGACCGACACCCTCCCAGCCGACGAACATGAGCAGGAAGTTCTCCGCCAGCACCAGTGTCAGCATGAAAAACATGAACAGGTTGAGATAGGCAAAGTAACGCCAGTAGCCCTCTTCATGCGCCATGTAGCCGACCGAGTAGATATGGATCACAAAGCCCACACCAGTAACCACCAGCAGCATGACCAGCGTCAAAGGGTCGAGCAGGAAGGAAAAATCGGCGCGAAAGGTCGATGTCTCTATCCAGGGCATTGCCAGGCGTTCAATATAAGGCAGAGTGAGACTGCCGAAGCGGAAAGCTATACCCAGTGACCATCGCCAGGGGAGCCGCGGTAAAGAGCAGGGCAATCGTCGTGACCAGCGCCTTGGGCAGATGACGGCCCAGCAATCCATTCAGCACGAAGCCTATGAATGGCAGTACCGGGATCAACCATAGATGGAGCGATGGAGTGGGGTTCATAGTTTCATCAGGTTGACTTGATCCACGTTGAGCGTACTCCTGGCGCGGAAGATGGCGATGATGATGGCCAGGCCGACCGCGGCCTCCGCCGCGGCGACGACCATCACGAAGAAGACGAAAATCTGCCCCTGCACCCGGTGCCATTGATAGGCGAAAGCGACGAAGGTCAGGTTCACCGCGTTCAGCATTAACTCAATCGACATGAAGACGGTGATGATATTGCGCTTGATCAGGAAGGCGCCGACGCCGATCGAGAAAAGAATCGCGCTCAGTACCAGGTAGTAGGCAATAGGAACAGTCATGTCAGTGCTCCTTGCTGGCCAGCGCAACCGCGCCCAGGATGGCAACGAGGATCAGGATCGAAGTCACCTCAAAGGGCAGCAGCAGATCGCGGAAGAGCACCTTGCTGAGGTCGGAGGTTGAGACCACGTACTCCCCCAGCCGGGCCTGGGCCAGGTGGCTGCGCGCCGAAAGAAAGATGAATGCCAGCAGGCTGACCAGCACCGCTACTCCCGGAATGCCCACGATGTAAGCCGCATGGCTGCCATGGGTGCGCTCTTCCTTCCCGGCGTTGAGCAACATGATGACGAAGGTGAACAGGACCATGATGGCGCCGGAGTACACAATGACCTGGGCGGCGGCTAGAAACTCCGCGCCCAGCAGGAGGTAGAGCACGGCCAGCGAGCTCATGACCACAATCAGTGAGAGGGCGCTGTTGATAGGGTGGCGCTGCAGCAGGAGGTTCAATGCTCCTGCCACACAAAGCCCGCCGAAAAAGATGAAGAGAACCAGATACATGCTAGAGCATTTCTCCCGTTGCTATATCGGGCCCGAAGGTGATTGTAGAACAGGTTGCACGTGCCAACCGAACCCCGGCACAAAACCTTAGAGAGCGCGTTGGGCGAGCCACAGACTGGTGGCGAGAATATTAAGAATCGCCAGGGGCATCAGGTACTTCCAGCCAAAGCCCATCAACTGGTCATAACGCAACCGGGGAAGGGTGCCGCGCACCCAAATGTACAGAAATAGGAAACAGAAAACCTTCAACACAAACCAGAACACTGGCAGGATGGCCTGGACCACAACGCCGCCGAAGGGGGGAATCAGCGACCCGAAGGGGCTGGTCCATCCGCCAAAAAAGAGCAGCGTGGCCACGCAGCCGACGGTGATCATGTTGGCGTACTCGGCCATGAAGAACATGGCAAACTTCATCGAGCTGTATTCGGTGTGGTAGCCGGCCGTCAGCTCGGTCTCAGCCTCGGGCAGATCGAAAGGGGCGCGGTTGGTCTCGGCGTACGCCGCGATGATGTAAATGAAGAAGGCGACGAATTGAAAGCCCCCAAAGACGTTCCATGACAGGAGGCCATGCGCCGACTGGCTGTCTACGATGGTGCGCAGGTTGAACGATCCGGCCCGCAGCACCACGCCAACCACCGAAAGCCCCAGGGCAAGCTCGTAGCTGATCACCTGGGCACTGGAGCGCAGCGCTCCCATCAGCGAGTATTTGTTGTTGGACGACCAGCCGGCAAGCGCGATCCCGTAAACGCCGACCGAGGTGACGCCGAGGATCACCAGCAGACCGATATTCACGTTGGCGATCTCGAACATATCGACGCCATGCCAGGTGATACGCGCGCCGAAGGGTACCACAGAAATCGAGATCAGGGCGCAGCCGAGCGCGATCATGGGCGCCAGGATGTACAGCGGCCGATCAACATTAGTGGGCAGCAGGTCTTCTTTGAGAAAGAGCTTGAGCCCATCGGCCATGGGTTGCATCATGCCGAAGGGGCCCACGCGGCTGGGTCCCCAGCGGTTCTGGATGCGCCCCACTAGTTTGCGCTCCAGCAGCACCGTGTAGGCTACGGCCCCGAGGAAGATCGCCAGCACCACGGCAATCTTCAAACAACTCAGTAAGAAAAAGATCAGGAAGCTCACGAGTGTCTTTCGCTTTCTCTTTGGCGCTTTCGGATCAACAATAGTGAATCAACGATAGTGGTGGCCCATATCTCGCGCCTTTTGCGAGATGTGGGAAAAGCGGCCCTTCACGGAAGGTTCCTCTCGAAGTTAAGTGTTTTCCCACATCTATTGTTGGTCCTGTCTAGTCCGCGGCCGTCTCAGTAGGTTTAGTGGTATGCGATTCCATGACCGAATGCAGAGTGGTGCTGTATCGCCCCAAAGTGCCTGAAGTAAAGAGTGTATCTTCTGCCGGAAGAATCAGCGCGTGGCGCTCAGGCCCGGCGTCGATTTGCACCAGCGATGATTGCACATGGACATCGTTGCCCGCCAACAGCTCCATGCGCGAGACCTGGTAGCCGGGCACCAGGCGCTGGATCTCATCGAGAATGGCGAAGGGATCAAACGGGCTGAGCTTCGGTTCCAGGTTTTGCGCCGCCAGCCAGACGGCATGGCGGTCGGCTTCGCCGGACTGGGCGCCCCGGGTCTGTCCCATGTCGGCGCGGACTCCACGGCCGAAGGGAACCAGCTTCCTGGCGTCTGCCCCCATGCAATCGGCCAGCCGCACCATCAACTCGAAGTCGCTGCGAACCCCGGCCCGGTCGCCGGCCTTCTTCACCAGCTGCTGGTCGCCGTAGGTGTTGGTCACCGTTCCGCTCTTCTCGTAGAGATTCGACGTGGGCAACACCAGGTCGGCCAGCTGTGCGGTCTCAGTCAGGAACATATCCTGTACGACGACAAAGGTGCTTTTGAGCGCCGCCGGGTCAATCCCGTAGCGGGCGATAGGGTTGGCGCCCACAACATAAAGCGCCGCCAGATCACCCCGCTCGGCGGCGTCAAACATTTCCACCAGGTCCATACCTGGAGCCTGCGGCAGGGCATCGCCGTATTCCTCGGCAAAAGCGCCGCCCTGGGCCACAGGAACATAGCCGGGGAGGAAGCCGGGGAGCAACCCCATATCCGCGGCGCCGCGGGAGTTGACGTAGTCCCCCAGGCAAGCGAAGCGCGCCTTGCCCAGCCAGATGCCAAAATTCACCAGCGCGTCGATGTCGCGGCCGCGGTATTCAGAACCAAAGATAATCAGCAGGCTGGGCTCGGCGCGCAACGCCTCGCGGAACTTTTTCGCCTCGTCTCCTAGCTGGGTACCGGGGAAGGCCGCATCGTCGCCGGCCAGGAAGCGCACTACGCCGGCGTAGCCATCCTGAGGAATGATCAGCGATGCGTGCGCCTGCCGCTCCAGCTTGATGCCGGCATGGTTCACGACGTAGATGCGGGCGTTGTGATGGCGCACGTTGGTGCGCAGGTTCCAGGCCAGCAGAGGATGCTGCTCCGTCGGATCGTTGCCCAACAACAGAATGGCCGGTGCGGTCATGGTTTCGCGCAGCGACGCGGCGCGGTCCGTGTGCCCCGAGATGGCGCGAGCGAAGGCGATATAGTCGGCGGTGCGGTGATGATCGATGTTGTTGGTTCCCAGCACCGTCCTGGCCAGCTTTTGCAGGAGGTAATTTTCCTCGTTGGTGGTGCGGTTGGAGCCGATGACGCCGATGGAGCGGCCGCCCCGGTTCTCGCGAATTTCGCGCAGCTTGCGGCCTGCGTGCTGCCAGCGCCTGCTCCCAACTCACTTCGGCGAATTTGCCGTCCGACTGGCGCAGCAGCGGCTTGGTCAAACGGTCAGTATGGTTGGCGAAGTCGAAGGCGTAGCGTCCCTTGATGCACAAAAATTCGCCGTTGATGCCGCTCTTGTCGCGGTTATCGCCGCGTAGAATTTCAGAGCCGTTGTCGACGCTGCGCACCCCCAGGGTGGTCTTGCATCCATCGCCGCAGTGGGTGCAGACGGTAGAGACGTGGTTCATCTCCCAGGGCCGGGTTTTGTAACGATAGGCGCCCGAGGTGAGCGCCCCCACCGGGCAAACGTCGATGCACATGCCGCACTCTTCGCAGTCCAGGTGGTCGCCTCCGTTAGGGGCAATGGTGCTGGTGACGCCGCGGTTCTGTACCCCCAGCGCCCACACGTCCATGCCCTCGCCGCAGGTGCGCACGCAACGGTAGCAGAGGATGCAGCGCGGCCGGTCGAAAAACACCACCGGGGACCACTGCTGTTCTTCGCGGTGCTGCTTGACCTCGGTGTAGAGTGACTCCGGCGGTCCGTACTTGAAAGTCATGTCCTGCAACTCGCATTCGCCGCCGGCGTCGCACACCGGGCAATCGAGCGGATGATTGCCCAGCAGCAATTCGATGGTGGCTTTGCGCGCCGTGGTGATCTCGTCGCTATCGGTGTGGACCACCATGCCTTCAGCGACCGGGGTGGTGCAGGCGGTTTGCAGCTTCGGCACCTTTTCCAGGCGCACCAGGCACATGCGGCAAGCCGCCTGCAGCGAAAGGCCGGGATAATAGCAGAACTGGGGAACCGCGATGCTTGCCTCGCGGCAAGCTTCGATCAGCAGCGTGCCTGCAGGTGCGGTCAGCTTTTTGCCATCGACGGTAAAGGTTACGTCAGCCATGGATTCCTGTCTTTGTCGGTGAGGGCATCATGCGCCGGCCAGGGCCGCCTCCGGCTGGTGCGCGTACGGACACGGTTTGCCGTCCAGGTGGTCTTCAAACTCCTTGCGAAATTTGTCCACGAACGCAATGGTGGGCATGGCCGCAGCGTCGCCCAGCGGGCAGAAGGTGCGGCCCAGCATGTTCTGCGCCAGGTAACGGATGTTGTCGATATCCTTGGCCACTCCGCCGCCGGCATGGACGCGGGTCAGTGTTTTCTTCAGCCAATCGGTGCCTTCGCGGCAGGGAATACACCACCCACAGCTCTCATGCTGCGTAGAACTTCATGGTTCGCAGGGCGAACTCCACCATGCAGACGGTGTCGTCCAGAACCACCACGCCGCCGGAACCGAGCATGCTGCCCGCCTTAGCTACCTGGTCGAAGTCCATGCCGATATCGATCTCGTTGGGCAGAAGTGCCGGACAGGAGGAGCCTCCGGGTACTACAGCTTTCAACGAGCGGCCATCGGGGATGCCGCCGCCCACCTCGTAGATCATCTTTTTGAGGTTGTAGCCCATGGGCAACTCGTAGACCCCTGGTTTGGCCACATCGCCACTGAGCGCGAAGAGGCGGGTGCCGCCGTTGCGCTCGGTGCCGATCTTGGCGTACTCCGCTGCACCGATGCGGAAAATATGGGGCACGGTGGCCAATGTTTCCGCATTGTTAATAATGGTGGGGCCGCCATAGAGGCCCACCACCGCGGGGAAAGGCGGCCGGATGCGGGGAATGCCGCGCTTGCCTTCGAGCGATTCCATCAAAGCCGACTCTTCGCCCACTTCATAGGCGCCCGCGCCGGTATGGGAGATAACGTCGAAATCCAAATCGCTGCCAAAGATGCCTTTGCCCAGAAATCCCTTGGCATAGGCGTCATCGATGGCTTTCTCCATGATCTTGAGCAGGTAGCGATACTCGCCGCGCAGGTAGACAAAGCCCATTTTGGCGCCGATGGCCAACCCGGCGATGATCACGCCCTCAATCACCGCAGTGGGGATCGTGCTCAAAGATCAGGCGGTCTTTGCAGGTGCCCGGCTCGCTCTCATCTCCGTTCACCAGCACGTATTTTGGTTTGGCCGATTGCTTGGGAACAAATGACCACTTCAACCCGGTAGGGAAGCCGGCGCCCCCGCGCCCGCGCAGGTTCGAGGCTTTCATTTCCGCGATGATTCCTTCCGGGCCCAGGGCAATGGCCTTGCGCACAGAAGTGTATCCGTCCAGCTCGAGATACTTGTCGATCGAGGTCGCGCCCTTGCCGAAGCGGAACGAGATCACCTTCACTTCATCTGGATGAGAGACGAGATAGGCCATGCTTTCTCCGCGTGACTACTTTCTGGCCCGATAGTCTTCTAGAACCTTGTCCATCGAGTCGGGCGTCAAATTCTCGTGAAAATCGTAATTTACCTGGACAGCGGGAGCCCAACTGCAGGCCCCGATGCACTCCACTTCTTCCAGGGAGAAAACCTTATCGGGCGTGGTTTCCTTGTTGCCGATGCCTAACCGCTGTTTGCAATGGGCCAACAGCTCGTTGCCACCGCGCAGCATGCAACTGATGTTGGTGCATACCTGTACATGATACTTGCCCGCTGGAGCGGTGTGCAGCAGAGAGTAATAACTGATGACGTCGCGCACATCGAGTTCGGTAATTCCGATCCGCGCAGCCACTTCACGGATCACCTGGTCGGAGAGATAGCCGACCTCATCCTGCGCATAAAGCAGCATGGGGATGAGTGCCGACCGGCGAAGCGGGTAAAGCGTCACCATGCGGTCGAAGCGCGCGGCCAATGCTGGACTAAAGATGGTGTTTATCTCTGTGCTCATAATTTGATTTCAGGAGATAGCCAGTGGTTGGCGAAGGGGCCCATTTGATTCTGTCGATGTAGCGTGGACCAGATGCTCGATCCACTCGATCGCCGCGGTATCGAGGGGCTTGGGACCCGCAGGGAAAGTCAGAATGCCGTCCTCTTCGATCCGGAACCCGCCGCATTCTTCCTTTTCCGGCTTGGTAATGCTCCAGCTTCCCTCTCCGTTCTCAGGACTAAAGCGAAGCCTCAACCCGAAGTCCTTATACTTCACCAACGCCCCATCGGGCAAGCTGATCACCACGTATTTCTTGTCATTCAGGCTGGCCGCATGTGCATAGACCTGAAGCATACTGACCAGCGACTCCCAGATATGGCGGCGAACCTCGATAGGGTCGCTCACCGGTCGATTTCTCCCAGCACGATATCGATGGAGCCGATAACGGCGACCACGTCGGCCAGCAGACGCCCCACGCACATGGTTTCGAGCGCCTGCAGGGAAGCAAACGTAGGGTTGCGCATGTGCACGCGGTAAGGCTTGGCCGTGCCGTCGCTGACCACGAAATACCCCATCTCCCCGCGGGGGGATTCAATTCCCTGGTAGACCTGTCCCGCCGGCACCGCAAAGCCTTCGGTCACAATCTTGAAGTGATAGATGAGAGACTCCATCTCGGTCTTCATCTTTTCCCGGTCCGGCAGCACGACCTTGGGCGCATTGGCCTTGATGGGGCCAGGCGGCATTCCATCCAGCGCCTGCTGGCAAATCTTGACTGACTCCCGCATCTCCTCGACCCGCACAATGTATCGGGTCCACACATCGCCCACATCGGAGACGGGTACCTTGAACTGGAACTTTTCGTAGCCGGAATAAGGCATGTCGCGGCGCAGGTCCCAATCGACGCCGCTGGCGCGCAAGGGCGGCCCGGTCACTCCCAGGGCGACGGCATCGGCGCCGCTGAGGTAGCCGACTCCCTTCAACCGGCTGGTCCAAATGGGATTGCCATTGAGCAGGTTCTCGTACTCATCGATCTTTTCCGGCATGATGTTGAGCAGACCCTGCACCCGCTCGTAGAAGTCCACCGGGGGCTCGAGCGCGAGGCCGCCCACACGAAAATAGGAGCCCATCATGCGCTGCCCGCTGACATCCTCAAAGATCTTCAGGATCTCTTCCCGCTCGCGGAAGGTGTAGAGAAACAGGGTCAGCGCGCCGATATCCATGGCGTGCGTGCCCAGCCAGACCAGGTGAGATTGAAGGCGTGTCATTTCATTCAGCAACACGCGCATGAACTGCGCCCGGGGCGGGATCTCCAGCTGCAATAACTTCTCCACCGCCAGGCAGTAACAGAGATTGTTCGACATCGGGCTCAGATAGTCGATGCGGTCGGTAAGCGGAACCACCTGCTGATAGAACTTGGCTTCGCAGGTTTTCTCGATGCCGGTATGCAGAAAGCCGATGTCGGGCACCAGGCGCAGCACGGTTTCGCCATCGATCTCGAGCACCAGGCGCAGCACGCCGTGGGTGGAGGGATGCTGCGGCCCCATGTTCAGGACCATGGTGCGGTCCTTGTTGCCTTCCTCGTGGCGAGGTTCGATCAGCGGGGAGATGGCGAAATCTGCAGCATCCATTAGCGGTAGCCCTCCACCGGGTAGTCCTTGCGTAAGGGATGCCCTTCCCACTGGTCGGGCATCATGATGCGGCGCAGGTTGGGGTGGCCGCCGAAGCGCACCCCGAACAGGTCCCATACCTCGCGCTCGTAGAAATTGGCCGATGGCCACTCGGGAGTAATGCTGGCCACTTCCGTATCCAGGCTATCGACCATGACACAGAGCCGGAGCCGCTCCTTCAGGCTGTGAGAAAGGATGTGATAGGTCACTTGAAAGCGCGGTTCGCTGGGATACCAGTCCACGCAGGTCACGTCCACCAGGAAGTTATAACCCGCCTTCTGCAGCGTACGGCACACCGGGCGGATGTCGTCGCGCTCGATCCAGAGTGTCAATTCGCCGTGATCGAAGCGGGCATTGGTGATGCAGGAGGGCTTGGCGGCCAGCAGGGCAGCGATGGCGTGGTTCTGGGCGTGTGCCTGGAGCACCGCATCTTTCTCGATTGCGGTATCCATCAGAGGTCTCCCTTATCGGAGGACCAGTCCAGAATTCCTTTTTTCAGAACGTAGAAGAACCCGACCATCACAAAGCCGAGGTAGACGACCATCTCCCAAAAGCCAAACATGCGGGAACCGACCAGCTGGGGCAGCTCGCGGTAGACCACCGCCCAGGGAAGCATGAAGACCACTTCCACGTCGAAGAGGATGAAGAGCATCGCGACCATGTAGAAGCGGACGGAGAAACGGCCCCGGGCATCGCCTTCGGAGACGATGCCGCACTCATAGGTGGCCAGCTTGGCAACTGTATTGCGGTGCCTCCCGATGAACCAGGAAACAGTGACGATCCCGGCTCCAAAGCCCGCGGCAACAATAATCTGCATGAGCAGCGGCAGGTAGTTCCAAAAGTAATCGGGCGTCTGCATTTTTCAAGCGCTCTGGTTCGACTGTAAGTTTTCGCCTCCCTGGAGTCAAGCCACGCTTTGTGGCCCAGTGATAACGGGTGTGGCCGATTTTCCAGCATTCAGCTCTCCGGATATCCGCTGCTGGCCGATAGCTCCACCATGAGGTGGAATCATGCTCAGGTCTCGCAACGCCCGATCGCTGGAGAGCTTCACTCACAGCCCAATCGAGCAGCCGCAGCATGCGGCCGGGCCGATCAGGCTTGCTCCGAGAGCCGCCCCATTGGTTCGCCGGCAGCTCTCCCGCGAGGCTGCCCGGGCTTTGGAAATCCTGGGCCACGCGATTGAATACCTGGCCGACGAGTACGCCGTAGATCCTGCAGGTAAGGGACCTCTGGGGAACGCCGATCCACGCGTGGAAGCCATTCAGGTTCTCAAAGCGCTCAACCGCACTATCTATTTTTCGGGCACCGAGGTTCAACCGGCCTTCCGACGCATGCGGCGGTGGTTCCTGGGATGGCTCGCCACCTGAGGCTGCGGTGATAGTCTGCCTCTATGTACCTTGTCCTCAACGGCCAGTCGCGTGAATTTCCGCAACTGGCGCCCGGGGCCAACCTTCAGGATTTGATTGCCGACCTGGGCCTCAAGAGCGACCGGGTCGCCATCGAGCACAACGGCAACATCGTTCCCCGCGCCGAGTGGGCCAACGCCGGCCTGGCGGAAGGGGACCGTCTGGAGGTTGTGCACTTTGTCGGCGGCGGCCGGCCCTGATGCTGCGCCGGCGCGACGCGGTCAGATTTGTGCTCGCAATTACCTGCATGGCCACCAGCTCCCTTCAAATGTTTGCGCAAGACAGTGAGGGTTCCGGCGCCCCCACCTTTACCGTTTCTGATCTACCAGCCGGGCGGCCGCTGCGCATCATCGTCTATGGCGACATGCGCTTTACCGATCCCAGCAATACCTCCGACACTGCGCCCGGAGTGCGCAAATGGCTGGCGCAAAAGGTTGCCGAAGAAAAGCCGGACGTCCTGCTGCTTACCGGCGATATGCCCTTCCACGGCAGCGACCTGGACGACTGGAAAATCTACAGCCAGGAGACGGCAGCGTGGTCTCAAGAGCGGCTGCGTATCTATCCCACCATCGGCAACCACGAGGGGCTGATTGATCCTCGCAGCGGCATCAGGAATTACTTTGCCGCCTACCCACAGATCGGAAACCACAATTACTACTCGGTGCAATTGGGAAATGTCTATCTCATCACACTCGATAGCAGCACGTTCCTCAACGTCGGCTGGCCGCAGCGTCGATGGCTCGACTCGCAGCTGGCCCATATCCCTCCGTCGGCGGATTTTGTTTTCTTCCTCTTTCATGTGCCGCTGGTTGCCGATCTGCAAACCGCTTTCATGCTTGGCATCCCCTCCCCCTCGATGCTCGATCTGCGTCATGATCTGGAAGCCGCGGCAGCTGCATCCCACGCCAAGTTCGTTATCTTCAACGGCCATATTCATAACTATGAGCGTTTTGAGATCAATGGCATCACCCACGTGATCACCGGGGGAGGGGGCGCCCGTCCTTACCCTATCTTTATTCGTGGCGACCAGGATCTGTATCGCGCGCGCACCTATCCCAACTTCAACTATCTCGTCATCACTCTGGAAGGGAAGCACGCCGACGCAAAGATGTACCGGGTGGTCGACCCTGACGCGTCCAATAGGTCGGTTGAGTTGAAGGATAGCTTTACGCTGGACGCGAAATAGGCGCAAGGGGGGATGTAACCCCCACGGACCCGCGAACGTCTACAATGAGACGGGGTGGTTGGCGTTCTACTATGTCCGGCCTTCGCAAATTTGCATGGATTCTCGGTGCGGGATTAACCCTCACCGCGGCCGCAGCCACGCCGGTGGAAGGTCCAGTTCGCGCCCAGCATCTCACGGTCGAGTTGCTCCCGCTTGCGGACTCCATCCAGCCCGGAGGCAGCGCGCTGGTCGGCCTGCACTTCACGTTAGACAAGGGTTGGCACGTCTATTGGATCAACGCCGGCGATTCCGGGGAGCCGCCGGATATCAAATGGAATCTGCCCCCCGGCATCACCGCGAGTGCCATGCAGTTTCCTGCTCCGCGCCGTTTGCCGCTGGGCCCGCTGATGGATTTTGGTTACGAGGATGAGGTGCTCTTCCCCATAACCTTAAAGGCCGACTCCACGCTTAAGGCGCCCTCCGCGGACCAGCTGTCTGCCCACGTAAATTGGCTGGTTTGCCGCGAGGTTTGCATTCCAGGTAAAGCGGACTTGGCCTTTCCGCTGCAGGTTGCGGCGCAAAAGGGTCCCGTTGATCCCGGCCGGCAGGCGCTCTTTGATCGCTTCCACAGCCTCTTGCCCCAGCCGCTCCCGGCGTCTTCCCAGGCGGTTTTTGGAACCAACCCCACTGGTTTCACACTCGCCCTTCGGGGACATCCGGCAACGAACGCCCAGTTTTTCCCCTTCGATCAAAACCAGATTGTGAATGCCGCGCCTCAACCCGTCCGCGGGGTGAAGGACGGCGTCGAGATCTCGCTCAAGAAGGATGAAAACTTTCGTACGCAGTTGGCGCAGCTGAACGGCGTGCTCCTGCTGGGGGATGGAACAGCCTACGAGATCCACGCTCCGCCCGGCTCGTTACCGGCCGCGGCCGATGGGGTCGGCATAGTCAAGCTCCTGCGCTTCACGGCTCTGGCCTTCCTGGGTGGAGTGATTCTGAACCTCATGCCCTGTGTCTTCCCTGTGCTGTTCATCAAAGGGCTGGCGCTGGTGGAGTCTTCCCGGCACCACCCCACCAAGGTGCGCGCCCACGGCTTGGTGTATGCACTGGGAATCCTGGTTTCTTTCTGGGCCGTGGTTGCGCTGCTGTTGGTGCTCCGGGCCGGAGGGCGTCAACTCGGCTGGGGCTTCCAGTTTCAGTCTCCCGGCTTTATCGCGGTCATGGCGCTGCTGCTCTTCTTCCTCGGCCTGTCGCTGGCCGGCATGTTTGAGATTGGGCTCACCGTGGCCAATACCGGCTCGAGCCTGGCCGCGCGCCAAGGCTATGCCGGCAGCTTTTTCACTGGCGTACTGGCCATGGTAGTGGCCACCCCCTGCACGGCTCCGTTCATGGGAGCAGCCATTGGTTTTGCCCTGGCCCAAAGCGCGGTTGTGGCCTTTGCCGTGTTTACTGCGCTGGCCATCGGTCTGGCCGCGCCATATCTACTGCTCACGTTTAATCCCGTTTGGATGCGCTATTTGCCCCGGCCGGGCGCATGGATGGAAATGCTGAAGCAGGCCACGGCTGCGCCCATCTTCGCCACTGTCATCTGGCTGGTGTGGCTGTTTGCCTCCTCCGCCGGAGTGGATGCGCTGACCGCTTTGCTGGCGGCGTTTCTGCTGCTGGCGATTGCCGGCTGGATCCTCGGCCGCTGGCCGGCGCGACGGGTAGCTTCCGCCTTTGCCATCACGGTGATTGTCCTGGCAGTTGCCACTCCGCTGTATGCCTTGTGGAAATTTCCTGCGGCGGAGGCGACGACTGCAACCCAGGCCGGTTGGCAGCCTTACAGCCGCGCGGCCATCGAGCAATATCGCGCCCAGGGCCGTCCTGTGTTTGTCGACTTCACCGCCCGCTGGTGCCTGAGCTGCCAGGTGAATGAGCGTGCGGTCCTTAATCGCGGCGATGTGCGGCGGCGGCTGCGCGACTCGGGGATCGTGCTGGTTCGCGCTGATTGGACGCGACACGATGAGGGCATCGCTTCGGCGCTCAATGAGCTGGGCCGCAGCGGCGTGCCTACCTATGTCTTTTACCTTCCCGGACAGCCGGCCTTGCTGCTGCCCGAAGTGCTCACGCCGGGGGTGGTGTTCGGGGCGCTCGACCAGCTCCACACTCACCCCAACAACCAAGCCTTGTTGGAACAGCAACCCTGAAAGGATAAGCCGATGACCCGCAAAAGCTCCGTTCTGGCCGCGATTGTGGCCGCCGCCCTGACCATCGTCTTTGCCCCTTCGGCCCACGCCGCCCAAATCGGCAGCCCGGCGCCCGACTTTCATGGCACCGACTCGAACGGCAAGACACAAAGCCTGGATGCGTACCGCGGCAAGTACGTGGTGCTGGAGTGGCATAACCACGACTGCCCCTACACCATCAAGCACTACCAAAGCGGTAACATGCAGTCCTTGCAGAAGGAATGGACGGCGAAAGGGGTGGTGTGGCTCACCGTCATCTCCTCCGCGCCCGGCGAGCAGGGGTACGTGGATGCCGGCCAGGAAAACGCCTATATGAAGAAAATGGGGGCTGACCCGACGGCGGCCATCCTCGACCCCAAAGGCGAGATCGGTCATCTCTATGGCGCCAAGACCACGCCGAATATGTACGTCATCGATCCCAGCGGGAAGCTGATTTACGCCGGGGCCATCGACGATCATCCCACCACGGAAATCTCAGACATCAAGGTGTCGAAGAACTACGTCTCTCTTGCGCTGACTGAGGCCATGTCCGGGCAGGCAGTGCAAACCCCTGTGACCCGTCCTTATGGCTGCTCGGTGAAATATTGGCAGTAGAGCAGTTTATGGGCGAAAAGCTAATGTTGTGTCTGAGCTTTCGCTGGCTGGCCATCGTCTTGGTGGCAGCCAGCCTGGGACAGGCTCCGTTGTTCGCTATGCAGGAGCCGCCGCCGCCGCAAACCGGGGCGCAGCCAGGGGATGATCCGCATATTGCGGAGGAGCAGGCGGCTGAGCGTCAGGCCCTGGGATTTCTCGGTTATCTGGATCACGGCCGTTATGCCGACAGCTATGCCTACACCGGGATGCTGATTCGCGCCCAGCTGGATCGCGAAGCGTTTGCGTCTCAAATCGAGAAGACGCGCGCCGGGGTCGGCGCCCTGCAGGCGCGTGAGCTCATCGATGCCGGTTACGCCACCTCCGTGCCGGGGGCTCCGGAGGGCCAATATGTCGTGCTCCACTATCACTCCAGCTTTGCCAACCGGCCAGATGCGGTGGAGACGCTGACCCTGGCCTTTGCCAAAGGCTACTGGCGGGTGAGCGGCTACTACATCAAGTGAGCAGCAATTACACCGGCCGCGAGCGGACCACCGTAAAACGCTTCTTAAAGCGCAAAAAGGGACTTTCCAGGTAGCGGTAGGACAGCATGCCCGTCACCACCGTGGCGGGCAGTGCGAGGGACATCGCCAACAGCTGGAATGTAAGGGGACTCATGTGCGCGCCCGCGAAGTGCTTGAGCAGATCCCTGGCCGCACCCAGCCATAGCACGTGGAAGACGTACAAGCCGTAGGAGATCTTTCCCAGATAGATGAAAGGCTTTTGCAGCGAACCGCCGGCCAATGGCAGGCAGGTGAAGAACAGGCATAGACAGCCCGGCAGAGCGATCAGGTACCGGGGCGCAATGTGGGCGAAGTTGTGCGGGGCCACTGGATCGTTGGTGTAGACAGCGGCTTGCGCGGCGCGCAGACACAGCAGCCCGGCGACAAATAATCCCCAGCGGACGGATTGGGAAAGGTTGGGGACGCGCCCGCGAAGGATAACTGCGGTCATCGTTCCCAACGCAAAGAACTGGAACTGGACCAGGCTGTTCACCCAGATCCCCGGATCCAAGGTTTGCCCCTGCGCCAGAAGCCGGGCCATTGTGAGGTACGCGGCAGTCATTAACACCGAACTGATGCCCAACAGCGACGCCGGGCTCAGGTACTTCACGATGCAGGGCCACAGCAGGTAGAACTGTTCCTCCAGAGAGATGCTCCACAGGGGAAAGAGAAATCCCGGCGGATAGCCGTGGCCCACGGTGTACCAGTTGGTGAACAGCAGCATAAGCGCGGCGCCCCACGCCGCGGAGACGGTATGGGCCGGGGAGAAAAGCCCATAAAACCAGCCCAGGCCGATCATGGCGAAGTAGAGCGGCCAGATACGAAGAATGCGGCGCACATAAAACGCGGGAATAAGGATGGTTTTGGTATCGCGCTTCTCGCGCAGCAGCAGTTCCGTGATCAGATAGGAGCTAAGAAAGAAAAAGATGCAGACGCCAAATTCCCCGGCACGCGCGATGGCTCCGAGCTGGGTGGGTTTGTCGAGCCGCGACACCAGGCCATGCGCAAGGAACACGAGCAGAAAGGCAAGAGCGCGAAGAATATCGAGGCCAGGGCGGTAGAAAGTATCTACTCGCGCCTGAATCCTTTCCACCTCGATGACGACGGCGGCGGATGTAGACATCGCTGTACCTAGTGGTCCCCCCGGCACGAGCAAACCGGGACCGTCAAAGCAACCCCGTAAAGGGCCACAAGACGCACGAGCAGTACCTGATTGGAGAACCTACTCTCGCGGGCCTGAGGGCAACTATCACCGTTTCGTGGGATCCTGCATGTTCACGCCGCAAACCTATTCCATGGCGCTCTTCCTGATGACCCTCAGCATGCTTTGCTGGGGAACCTGGGCGAACACCCAAAAAATCACCCGCAGCTGGCCCTTCGCGCTCTATTACTTCGACTACACCATCGGCCTGCTGGTGTGTTCGGTTCTCTTCGGACTCACTCTGGGACAGATTGATCCTTCATCGCCGGACAGTTTCTTCCTCAATTTGCGGGCGGCGAGCCAGCGCAGTTTGTGGCTGGCGTTTGCCGGTGGGGCCGTTTTTAGTGTGGGGAATATCCTGATCGTGGCCGCCATCTCGGTGGCGGGAATGGCGGTAGCCTTCCCCATAGGCGCCGGGCTCGCGCTGGTGCTTGGGGCAGTTCTCAATTATGTTGTGTCGCCGGCAGGGAACCCGGTGCTGATCTTTTCCGGCATTGGGCTGGTGTGTATCGCGATTGTCCTCGATGCTTTGGCCTACAAGGGTATCTCCCGGGGCAGTGCGGCGTCGGGAAAAGGCATTCTTCTGAGCTTTGTTGGAGGGATCGGCGCCGGGCTGTTCTATCCCCTGGTGGCCAAATCCCTGGCTGGTCCTGGCCATCTGCAGCCTTATACCGTCAATGTTGTCTTTGCCCTGGGGGCTGTGGCTTCTGCCTTGCCCATGATCTATCTGCTGCTGCGCCGGCCTATCAGCGGTTCCCCTGTGGAGTTGCGGGATTATGGCAGCGGAAGCTGGAACGTGCATGCCTGGGGTATCGCCGGCGGGCTTATCTGGGGCCTGGGAACGATTGCGAATTTTGTCGCTTCCTATGTGCCCATGATCGGTCCGGCGACTTCGTTCTCCATGGGTGAGGGCAACACCATGATCTCGGCGCTGTGGGGTGTGTTTGTATGGAAAGAGTTCCGCGGCGCCAGCAGCCGTGTGCGGCTCTACCTCGCGCTCATGTTTCTTTGTTTCCTGCTGGGACTAACCTCGATCGCTCTCTCTCCGGTGATCAAATAGAGAAAGGCCGCCTGGCCCCGACCTCAATAGGGACGAAGGATGTCTTAGGGATTCCGAGTATGAGTTATGACTCTGAGTTATGAGTCGGCATTGCTTGCACTATTGCCCCGGTGACAGTTTAGCTGTCCGACGTTGAACTGTCCTATCGTAAGGCATTCGATAAAGAATAGACGCTTACGGTGCACCCCTGACAGAAAACTCCCGCCTGGCTGGCCATCCTTGTCACTTGTTCGTGAATCTCTTGTGCTTCCGCCTGCCGGTTTGCCTCAATTAAGTAGGCCCGGTATTGCAGCATGGCGCCGGCCAAGCGAGGATCGGCAGGGGCCAGCTTTGTCCGCAGCATCTGGATAGCTTGAAGCATGGCTCTCTCCCCATCTTGTGTCGCCCCGCTCTTCCATTCAGCAAACCCGAGCGTCTCCAGCGCGAACCCGCTAGCCGCCGATTCCGATTCGAAGTTCTTGTTCGCGAAAGCAACAGCTTGCTCGGCATTCATTAATCCTTCACCGCAGTGCCCTCGTAAGCAGCGTGCATACGTGAGGGTAATGTATGCGGAGAGCATCCCCACCGGGGTGGATTCAACGAAGGCTCCATCCCCTCAAGTCCCCGTAGAGCCAGTCGCTCCGCCTTCTTGAACTGGTGCCGCGTGAGAGCGATGTCCGCCAGGTGTGTTTCGCTAACCGCAATCTCGGTCGGGTTGCCCAACTCCTGACGCACCCTGAGAGCTTGCTTTCTGGCTCTCTCGGCGTCGTCCAAACGGCCGTAGATCAGGTAGAGCGAAGCAAGGTCGTCGAGTGTTGAAGCATACTCTGCTCTGGCTGATGGTGCAGTCTTCAGCAGATGCAGGGCCCTGTTGTAGGCCTCTTCCGCTTTCGGGAATTCTGTTGCAGCATGGTATTCCAATCCGAGTTGTTCCCACAAAATCCCTCGATGTGCTTCGGGAAGATGTTTCTGTTCGGCCACGCGAATCGACTCCAGATCCTGTGCAATCCGCACTTGCGACCCACTCATGGGGGCGTTAGATGTCTGAGCCCAGACGACCCCAACGTTCCAGGTTAAGGCGATAAGAAGAAGCAGGCACACTTTCAAGCGAAGGTAAGAAGATAAGGCAATCATGCGTGACCCTCGATATGAATTTGGAAGAATGCACGGGATGACTACTACCTGGATTGTGATTACGCATTTCTTTCGTCGTAAGTTCCAGTAGAAATATCGCTGCGCACACATCAGATCCATGGCATCCCGAAGGCCACATTTCAAGGCGAGTGTTTCCCGGCAAAATACAGAAATTTAGCGATTAACATTGCGATGACGTCGGGGGGATCGTTCAAAATCGAGAGACTGTGTTCACTTCCGAACATCGCGCCGTCTGCTTGCCACAACGTCTTCAACGAGTTGTAACAAGCCTCCGCGGGCTGTTCGTTTTTGAACACTCGCTACGCAGTGCATCGGCGCAGTTCGGCAAAGGGACGCCCGCGATCATTATTTCGAATTCGGAAAATACAATTGCAGTTTGTCAGGGTAGTCCGGCTGGCCAAGTAAGTTCATAATTCCTCATAGGGACGAGCTTTGGGCATGGGCGCGGGGCTCAACGGGATTGGCCCCGCCGCTCCGCTCATCGAGCGAGGTACTGCGGCTAGGGACGGAACGAACGAAGCGAGAAAGATTGCGTTCGACCGAATGGGAAATGGAGAAAAAGTGCTACTGATTTCGGGCTTTCCGCAAACGCGTTTGTCCTGGAAAAAGTTCCAAGGAGCTTAAATGAAGGCAGCATGGTACGAGAAGCAGGGACCGGCTCGCGACGTGCTAGTGGTCGGCGAAATGCCGGACCCGATACCGGCGGCCGGGGAAGTTCGCATTCGCATTGCTGCCTCCGGCATCAACCCGGGCGATATCAAGAAGCGGCAGGACGCGTTTGGCTCCGGCATGGCGTATCCTCGCGTGATTCCGCATAGCGATGGCGCTGGCCGTGTGGATCAGCTTGGTGCTGGAGTTTCCTCTGAATGGATGGGCCGTTCCGTGTGGTGTTACGGAGCCCAGTCGTACCGTCCGTTTGGTACGGCCGCGGAGTTTACAGTGGTTCCGGTCGACCACATTGCTCCGTTGCCCGAAAAAGTGTCGATGGAGCAGGGTGCATGTCTCGGCATTCCCGGCATCACTGCACATCGCGCGGTCCACGTTGGTGGCGCCGTTAGCGGGCGCACGGTGATGGTGCAGGGTGCCGCGGGCGCCGTTGGACTCTGCGCGGTTGCGCTGGCACGTAATGCGGGAGCGCGCGTGATAGGTACTGTGCGTTCCGTGTCTGACCAACCCACAGCATTGAACAACGGCGCTCACGAGGTGCTTCTGAGCGACAAGGAGCTGACTTGCACGCATACGAGCGCTCGCTCCGGAGGGCATTGACCACATTGTTGAGGTCGCGTTTGGAGCCAATATCGAAGCCGACGTCGAACTGCTGAAGCTGGGCGGATCGATCGCGAGCTATGCCACCGATAACGCCGCTCCGAAGATTCCCTTTTGGCAAATGGTATTCAAGAACATTGGTGTGTTCTTTCTGGGCAGCGACGATTTCTCAAAGGAAGCGAAATTGCAGGCGGCGCGGGATTTGAATACTGCGCTTGAGGCTGGGTGGTCAGGCTTCGAGATTGGCGAACGAATACCGCTCGCAGACATTGCTCGTGCCCACGAGCTTGTGGAACACCCTGTGGGGCGCGGGCGGATCGTCGTTGTGTTGTGAGTGGCGGCTTCGCTATCCCCCGCGGTGAACATGTGGGCGCCTATTGCGCACGCCACTGAGTTCGGTAGAAGGCGCACCTCTGGGTGCCCCTTACCTCCCCCCAGCCCACTCCCTCGACGACCGACATATGACAATGCTGTGACTCATCCGTGACACCGTCACAGTGGGGCCAGCGGTATCGTGTGCCTTGGAGGGGTAATGAAGGCTAGAGTTTGGACTCAGCCGCGCTCGTGATGAAAACGCCTATACCTCCGGCTATCCGCATGGGAGATTTTTCTAACCTACAGAGCCGGGGCTTTGATAAGAAAGGGCCGTCATGACAACAATGACATCCTTGTCCACGGCACCATTCGAGCTGTCACGGCAGGTCGAATGGTGTTCTCTCTTTCTCGAGCATTTAAATGAGTTCGCAACCCTCGCATGGTATTTGGTCGCGGACGGCAGGCTTGTCGAATCTATCGTATTGCATACGCTGAAAAGCCTTGAGAGCATTCCATTCGATGCCTCCCAGCCTCTTTTCACCTACAACCTGGCGCGTGACATGCTGATCACACAAGGGATTGCCGCGCTGAACCCAGGGCATGACGGGCCGAGGTTTGCTGAGCAGTTGCCTGTTTGTGAGCTTATCGATCTGCCGCGATTAGCATCTCGCGTGAGTCAGCGCCTGCTCTTTTCCGTGGGCACGGAATGTTATGACGCTTAGAAGTTAGACCAGGGGGAACCGAACCTTGGCAGCTTGACTGGGGAGCGATGACTTATTGTCTACGGTGATAATTCGCTGGCAGAGAACCTACCGCAACATTAATACAACCACTGCGAAATATCTCCTTGCCGCATTGCTCCAGAGTTTCGCAGCGACAGTTTTGCATCATTTTTCCGAGCAGGCGCCGCACCGACTCAATCCCGTCCATCAAATCATCGAGTTCGGCCATTTTCTTACGAGACAACTGCTGCCATCGTTCTGATGCCCGGGAGACATTACGAACACCGAAGAACAGTTGCCGGATTTCATCGAGCGTGAAACCAAGTTGCCGAGCTCGTTGGACGACTGCCAGCCGGTAAAGCATCGTCGAGTCGTAACGTCTCTGTCCACTCACTCGTCGCGCCGGAGGAAGCAATCCGATCTGTTCGTAGTAGCGAATTGCGGATGGCTGAACTCCAACCTGTCGCGCCACCTCGGAAATAGTGAATTCCGCCATGGACACATTCTAGAACTCCGTAACGAATATCTTACAAAAATTGTCTTGCCTTAAAGTCGACTTTAAGTCGTAGCTTCGTCATAGCGGCGGCAGATCGCCTATCTGTACGCGGCGAAAGGAACTTGTGAAACAAACGACCTGGATATTCGCATCCGCAATTTTGCTGGTGTGTACGAACATCGCGCCGGCAGAGACAGACAAACCGGGCCCAATGGTCCTTCTGGCGCAAACTGCTGTGCCGCTACCCCACCAAGCCGACGAAAAGGATCCTGCTACTCTTGACGCGCAGCGGGAAAGGCGTGCGCTCCAGATCCTTCTGCGGTCTCTAGAGAAGGAAATCGTGTCTGCCGCCGATGCCATGCCCGCCGACAAATATGGATTTGCCCCAACCGACGGTGAATTCAAGGGCGTGCGGACCTTTGGGAACCAGGTGAAACACCTGGCAGCAACCAACCACATTTTGGCCGCAGCTGCATTGGGCGAGGAGCCACCAGCCGATGCCGGGGACGAGCTTGGACCAGAAACAATCAGGACGAAAGCGGAGATTATCGATTACCTGAATGCGTCATTCGCGCATCTTGACAAGGCGGTCGACGCGATCGGCGACAAGAAGCCGGCAGTCAAATCTTCTCCGATTTCGCCTTTGCCGGCCAATGCGGTGACTCGATTGGCGCTCGTCGTCGAGGCCTCGGTACATGCCTTCAACCACTACGGGCAAATGGTGGAGTACCTACGCATGAATGGCGTCGTGCCGCCGGCCAGCCGTCCATGAGGCAAGAGTCCGGAGACATCCCGGTAGCTTGCCGTTTGTTGGATGCTGAACTGCGGGAGCGTGAAGCAACGCTGATTGCGCAGTTCAAGTCCGCTGTGATCGCAACAGAAGCGCTCCCCGACGGATATGCTTTCCGCCTTCCTGGAGGCGAGAAGTGGATGAGGATTGTGTCGGAATTGATTGTGGCGGAGCGTCAATGTTGCCCTTTCCTGACGTTCAAGTTGGTTGCCCACGCGAACATGGGGCCGGTGAATGTGCAAATGACGGGGCCTGCCGGGACAGTTGGCTTTCTGGAAGCAATATTCTGCAAACTCGAAGGGCCTATCTAATGTTTCTAAAGTGCCAGTTGCGACTGTCCAGGGGATGTAGGGGGGATTTAACGCGACAGAGCCTCGAGTGCCAACTTGATCGCACTGACTCGGTTAGATAGGGTTCCAGGTTCGATGGAGGTAATCTCAAATCCGAGGGTTCGATATGTCTCCTCATGTACTCGTTCAAAACGTAAAGATTCCTCGAAGCTGATCCGCCGTGCTTCGGTTTTCTTGATAAAGCCGAGGTTACGTATAAAGAAAACCTGTTTTTGATAGACATTCTCTGACACGATGCGTTCCAGTTCGCGCGAAAGCATTTCGGAAACCGGGTACCCCAGGTAAGCCGCTAAGGCTGCCGTGCAAATGACCGATCGATCATGGAACTGAGTTTCGACAGCCTCAGTTGCCGAGCGAATCTGCCGTTGCCTTTGCAGGCCGGCAACCGCATCAATGAACGAGCGATCCGTCCATGGCTCCGCAATACCCTGTGCTTGCCGAAGCGCGATGATGTCTGTAGATGCCTCTTCGACGACGCCAAAGCCATCAAGCTCCAGTTGCCGCAGAATCGCTGTTTTTCCGGCGCCAGGAGCACCGGTCAGAATGAATCTTTTCATGGGTCAAAGTCCTCATGGATTTATGTATGGATTTACGGGACGCGCGATTGCTATTCCCATGCGGTTTTTTGATGTTAAGTTGCGTGCTCGGGGAGCAGACCAGGATAGACTCCTTGGTCGGCATGCTAAAAAGTGTCAGTTCCTTCTGTCAGCGAATTTCAAGAGGTCTACAATGGTGGGCCAGGTAAGCCCGCATTTCTCACGATGATGCTGCGAATTTGGGTTAGGGGATTTGAAAAGGGGGTTGGAAAGGCCGCTTATTCATGGCATAACTGCGTTGTGGAGACGTAGTGTTTGCCGAGCGGAGGCGGCCTTTCTGATGACAGAGTGTAATCAAGAGACGTTTGCATTTACAGCTCATTTTTCTCGCCGCGTGGAGGCGGGATTTAGCGCTGGTCAGGTTTCCAGCGACGGCGGTGCGCTGCTGCTGCGTGAGGTGGACCGCAAGATCAACCTGCTGGGTCGTCTGTCGGCCAGCTTTGTCGATGGCCGATCGCCGTTGCTGATCACGCACCAGCTCTCGGAGATGCTGGCGCAGCGCATCTTCGGTCTGGCGCTGGGCTACGAGGATCTCTGCGATCATGAGCAGTTGCGCTGCGATCCGTTGCTGGCATTGCTCAGCGGCAAGAGGGAGTTGGACGAGCCGCTGGCCGGCAAGAGCACGCTGAACCGGCTGGAACTGGTTGGCCGCAGCGGTCGCTATCACAAGATCAGCTACTCGGCGGAGTCTCTGGATCGCTTGTTGGGGGACCTGTTTGTGGAGTCTCAACGCAGTGCACCGGAACAGGTGGTGCTGGACCTGGACGCCACCGACATCCCGCTTTACGGCCATCAGCCGGAGCGCTTCTTCCATGGCTATTACGGCAGCTACTGCTATCTGCCGCTGTATATCTTCGCCGGCGACCAGTTGCTCTGCGCGCGCCTGCGGGCGGCCAACCAAGACGCTGCCGCTGGAGCGGTGGAGGAAGTGAGCTGCATCGTTGCCCAACTGCGGCAGCAATGGCCGCAGACACGGATCGTGTTGCGCGCCGACTCCGGCTTTTGCCGTGAAGAGTTGATGGGCTGGTGCGAGGCCAACAAGGTGGATTACCTGTTTGGCTTGGCGCGCAACAAACGATTGCAGAAGATCATCGGTGCCCAGATGCAGCAAGCGCGTGTTCTTCACCAGAAGACTGGCAAGCCGGCGCGCGTCTTTACCGGCTTCACCTACACCACCCACCACAGTTGGTCGCGCTCCCGTCGCGTGGTGGCCAAAGCCGAGTATCTGGACAAGGGCGAGAATCCCCGCTTCGTGGTCACTTCCCTGACTCCGGACCAGTGGCCCGACCAGGCACTTTACGAAAAGTTCTACTGCGCCCGCGGCGAAATGGAAAACCGCATCAAGGAACAGATGTGTCTGTTCGCCGATCGGCTCTCCACCGACGAAATGAAGGGCAATCAGTTGCGCCTCTACTTCTCCTCGCTGGCCTACACCCTGATGGAAGCGCTGCGCCGTCTGGGCCTCGCAGGCACGGAGTGGGCTCAAGCTCAGGTCGATACCATCCGTCTCAAGCTGTTCAAGATCGGCGCTATCGTGCGCATCAGCGTGCGCCGCATCATGCTTGAGTTCAACTCGGCCTATCCCTGGAAAGACCTCTTCGCACAAGCCTTCCACGCCCTACGCTGCTGAAACCCGCAGCCAACGCCCCAACTACACTTCCACCCTGACCCATGGCGCCGGTCTGGCGGAGCCATGGAAAATGTCTATCCGCTAAACCCCAAACAGCTTGGCACCTACCAGAAACGACCCCAACCGGCCAACCACTTCACACAAAGCGCTGGAAAAGACCTCATCACACCGCAAACCTGGCGCAAAACCGGCAAGCGTGAGAAATGCGGGTTAGGCTGCACGATCCTGGATCGGCCCATCTCCGAGCACTGAAAAGAGAAGTGTTAGAGCAGTTCAAAATCCCGGACTCCTTGCAGTACTGCAAACTACCGTCGAACAGGAGATTTTGAACTCTTTGACGATTCTCTGGTGTGGCCCTCCGCCAGGTACCAGCAATGTCCAGCAGGGTAAGCTCAGCAGGTCTACAATGGTCAGCCAGGTAGCGAGTCTGGGGAAGCGGTCGTACGGAGCCGCTGCGCCATGGGGCATAGTTTCCCCGGAAATCCACACTCCCTCGCAGGCACCACACAATGAGTGGGTGTCGTTACCGTGGAGAACAAATATGTGGAATCAACAGGGACAAGCAATCGGACTGACACCTTCCCACCTGGTTGCAGCCGTGTTTTTAGACGAGGTGTCTGCCCGCGATGCGATCGCCGATCTCAAGCTGGCTGGAGTCCGCGCCAACCAGATCGGAGTTGCTGTGTCAGACGAGGGCAAACGAGTACATATGCTCAACCCGGACGCGAAGCACCTTCCCGGCGATATGGAGGGAAAGCACAGCGTCCTCTGGAGGGTTCGGCATAGCATCAAGCATGATGTGCACGGGCACCAGGGGCCGGGCTTATCCAGCCGGCAGGATGCAGCAGCAGCAAATGAGGAGCAGCCGCCGTTCACGGAAATAGATCTCACCGATACTTTGCGGGGGCTGGGGATTGCGGAAGCAACCATCAAGCTGCTGCATCACCAGGTTGGAGCGAAGGGATTCCTGGTCCTGGTGGACGCCCGCGATGGCGAGAATCAGATTGACTCCATTCTCCTCAAGAATCGGGGCATGCCGCGGACAGTCATGGTTACTGAGCAGTCGAAAATTACCAGCTAAGCGGATGATTTGTTTTGCTCCTGCTGGGGAGGCTCGGCCGGGAGTTCGGCGGCAGTTCCGCGTCGTTGTCGCGGAATCGGGCAAGAACTCTTCGAGCCGCTAACGCGGGTGAGATGAGCGATCGTCCCGGGTACGAAATGCCTCCGAGAGGGTTCGGAAGGTAACCGAGTATCGCAGATCCGTCAGCGGGGGAATGCTATGTTCCCATTCCGTCCGAGCCTCTCCAGAGAGGATGTAGCTCGAGCGAGGGTTTACGATGTGAGAGACGCGATTCCACTGCGCACCATGCGCTCGCCTGAATCGCATGGTTGCCGGCGCGAGTAGGGAAACTCCGACGATGATTCCAAAATGTGACTTGTCTTTGTGCCACCCGATCCCTGCACCCGGGCGGTACTCATTGACTCCTACCTGTTGAAACGCATCGGCTTCGTAGCCAGCAAACTCCGCGACGCGGACGAGAAGATCGGCGAGGAACGCCGGCATCTCACTGGCTGGTTCGACAGAGCGGCGGCTATAGTCATATTTAAGGCCAAAGCTGACGACTCTCCGGTTCCCAAGGCGCCCGTGGAATTCAAAGGGCTTCAGGTTCAGTTGTCCCAGCGAAGCTACAAGTGCCTCCTCCTCCTCTTCGGTCACTATCTGCTCCCGATAGCGGAAACCGCGAGGCTCGGGTTGTGTAGGTCTTTCTTCCGTCTCGGGGAACAGTGCATCCTGTCTGTCCATCAGAACCCTCCCTGATGGTTAGAGCCATGAGCGGCGGTCGGGGCGCATCGTGTTTCAGTGTTTCCCAGGCGACTCGTCCTTTGTGGAGCGGGTTCCGGTCGCGCTGGCCTCCGTTTATGATCTCTGAGGTCCGGTGTTTGCTTCAGAGAGCAGGTTGGAATGCCCCACTTCGGCGACTATGAGAATGAGATCTACCTCAACGGTCTTCGCGACATCGTTCCCAAACTCCCGGTTAACTTCGAGCTTCTCGAGCAGAAAGCGCAAGCGGCGATGCCCGCGTCCGTTTTGTCTTATGTGCAGGGCGGGTGTGGCGATGAGTTCACGCAACGCAACAATGCTGACGCCTTCCATCACTGGGGTCTTGTTCCGCGCATGATGGCGGATTGCTCCACCCGCGATCTTTCGCTCGAACTCTTCGGCCTCAAGCTGGCAGCCCCCATCTTTCTCAGCCCCATCGGGGTCCTCGGCATCTGTACCACGGACGGGCATGGAGATCTTCATGTCGCGCGGGCTTCGGCCAGGACGGGTGTTCCCATGATGGCCTCAACCTTGTCGAACGACCCGCTTGAGACGGTCGCTGAAGCGATGGGCAGCACCCCGGGATTTTTCCAGCTCTATACCCCAAAGGACAAGGGACTCGCGGAAAGCCTGGTTCATCGCGCCGAGGCCGCCGGCTTTCAGGGCCTTGTCGTTACCCTTGACACCTCGCTTACAGGGTGGCGTCCACGGGACCTCAACACCGCCAACTTCCCCATGTTGCGCGGGCATGTACTCACAAACTACTTCACCGACCCCTGTTTTCGCGCATTGCTCGCGAAGCGTCCGGACGAGGATTTCCCGGCTGCGATTATGCAGTGGGCTCAGACCTTCGGCAAAGTTCTTAACTGGGCGGACCTGCCTTGGCTGCGCTCTCTGACCAAGTTGCCTCTCATTGTGAAGGGCATCTGTCATCCTGACGACGCCAGGCGCTCCATCGACGGCGGAGCCGATGGCATTTATTGTTCCAACCACGGGGGACGGCAGGCGAACGGGGGCATCGCGGCCATCGATTTGCTGCCAGCCATCGTAGAGGCTTGCGGCAGGGTCCCGGTCCTGTTCGACTCGGGTGTTCGTTCCGGCAGCGATATCGTGAAGGCTTTGGCGATGGGAGCCAGTGCTGTAGGCATCGGGCGTCCTTATGTTTATGGTCTTGCTTTGGATGGCACCGAGGGCGTCATCCATGTTCTGCGCAGCTTGCTCGCCGAAGCGGACCTGCTGATGGCCGTCGACGGCTTTCCCACCCTGGCCGTTCTTCGGCAAGCGGGCGTGGTGCGCCTGTAGCTATCCGGGTATAACCCGACTATCAAACGGACGTCTACCACTCCCGGTCCGCCGCGGTATCGCGGCCCAGAGGATTTTCGGGAAGGTCCTCTTTTTTGGCGAATTCGGGATGCTCTGTCTCCAAAGGGAACAAATCTACGCCATCATCTCTTGCCAAGCTTAAGCGCAAATGCTACAGTGTGTAACGTTATGGCAGGTAACACTACCAAAAGTCACGATCCAGCGGACCTCGGTGAATTGGAACGCTCCATCATGCGACTTGTCTGGCAGCACGGCGAGTTGAATGCGGAACAAGTTCGGCAGGAACTGGACCGTCCTCTGAAGGAATCCACCATCAGGACAGTCCTTCGCCGCTTGGAAGAGAAGGGCTACCTAACCCATACGGCAGCCAACCGTACATTTCTGTATCGTCCCGTCGAGGCTCCGCAGATCGTAGCCGGTCGCGCGGTCCGCCGCATTATCGATTGGTTCTGCGATGGATCTGTCGAGTCCTTGCTGGTCGGCATGGTTGATTCCAAAGTCTTGGATCGAGAAGAACTGAAGCGACTTGCCTCCCGAATCGCCGCTGCGAAGAAGGGAAAAAAGTGATGATGACATTAGTTCTCGAGTCGGCGCTCCGGACCACAATCACGGTGGGGCTGGTATGGGTAACACTCAAGCTGTTTGGTGTCACGCACGTGGTTTCCCAAAAGATCGCATGGAGTCTGGTGCTTATTGCCGCGTTGGCGATGCCCTCCGTGATGCGATGGCACGCATTCAAGTTCTCCCTTCCCATGGCTCTGCGGTCCTACCCGACAATTTGGCCATCGACCAAGGTGCTGGTCTTTCCGCAAGTTCAAACGATTGAGGAGGCAACACCCAATCCTGCGCGCCCGGCGACAAAATCGCCAGATACCCACTCAAGCCCCGGTCCGCACATGGCGAAACTCGATCTTTTTACCACGACTGTATATCTGACGATTTGCGCGATCCTTCTGTTGCGGCTGCTCCTGGGCCTTACTTGGGCGTTCCGGGTGTGGCGCCGAGCCCGGCCGGTCTTCGGCTTATCGACAACGCTGATGAAGGTTAGGAGCAGCGGCGATATCAGCACCCCCTTAACCATCGGGTTCTGCGTCGTGCTGCCCTCGCCATTCGAGAACTGGGACCGCGCCAAGTTGCATATGGTTTTGGCTCACGAGCGCTCTCATATTCGTCAAGCTGACTTCTTTCTACATCTGCTGGCTCGGCTCCACGCGGTAATTTTCTGGTTTAGCCCGCTGGCCTGGTGGTTGCAGAAGGAGCTTGCCGACCTCGGAGAAGCCATCAGCGACCACGCAGCCATCATGCAAGCTCCAGATCGGTGCTCGTATGCCGAAGTACTCCTTGAATTTGCAGCGATGTATCGTCGGCCTCTGGCTGGTATACCCATGACTCGAAGGAGGGGAATCAACAGCCGCGTCGAGCGTATCCTAAACGATACACTTTTCCGTTGCGCATTCATGAATCGGAAGAGGCATGTATTCGTTGCGCTAGCTTTCTCCGTGGCTCTGCTTGTCTCCACTTCTCACTTCGTCGTGCGTGCCGCAGGTAGAGGGAGCCCTCCCAATCTACCTGCAGGACAAGAAATAGTCCAAAAAACATCGATAGGATTGCCGACTGCAGAGTCATCGGAAGCCAGCGTTGCCAATCCTCAAATTGAGTTGCTCACACTGGTCGCCGAAAGCGAGCGGACGGCAGCGATGCAGGAAGCTGATCTGATCCAGCAGCGAACCAAAGATGCCTGGATGAAAGCAGTGCCAAGGGGCATGAACTCCCGCGCTTTCCATGAAAGTCCGAAAAACTTCTCACAGACCCAAACCGCCATCGAATTTTCCGTTGATTCGAATGGCTACATTTCCGACCTTGTACTAGTCCATGCTTCGGGCCAGGTAAGCCTCGACCGCATGGCGTGGGGTGCTCTCACTAAAGTGGATCTGCCCCATACGGTCTCTGGTCTGCCGAATCGAAAGCTTCGCTATCGCATAACCTTCGCTTACGACAACCGTGTGGCTGACCAGTTCAAGAGCGGCGCGCGGTCGGCAGTCGCAGAGGAGGATCAGAGCAACAACTACGAGGTCAATCTGTTGTGGCCCAAAGACGCAACGCGGATAATGCTTTCACCCGACTCCCTAGTGCACGTGCGGACTCTGACAATCATCTCAAGCAATCTTCCCCCGGCTGAACGACTCCGCACTACTCGTGCGCTTGAGGGCAGAACGTACCGAGTCGACGAGATTAAGGAACGTGTCCTGCGGAATCTTCGTGACTTGGGATATGCGAGGGCGACCGCAGAAGAGCCGCACCTCTCCGCCATGTCATTGGAAACCCCACAGCCGAGATCTGCAAATGTCTCTATACAAGTCTCTCCCGGCAAACAATACCGACTTGAAGCAGTCACTCTTGAGGGCGGCCTCTCTTTCTCCGCAGAGCAGTTAAGAGATGCGCTCAATGCCCCAGTGGGCGGCGAGTTCAATGCCACTGCTATCGGCAAAGGGCTTGACCGCTTGAGGCAGCTTTACTCGACGAACGGCCACGTCAACTTTACGGCCGTTCCGACACTGCAATTCGAGGAAGACCGGAGCGCGGTCGTCCTGAGAGTGAATATCGACGAGGGCGATGTGTTCAACTTCGGTCGACTGTTCTTTGAGGGAAAAGAGACGCGTGCGGGCGAAGCCAATGCGCTGCTTCACGCTTGGACACCGCTCTCAGGTAAACCATACAATGGGCCCCTCTTGTCCAAGTGGTTAGTCGAGAACGCGACTTTTCTACCCAACGACGGGAAAACCCCGTTGCGGCACGTGGAGATGCACCTCGACAGCAGTACCCACCGGGCTGATTTCCTGCTCAAGTTTCCTTAGGCCGGAGGGCATGCCCGTCATCCGTCAGGAACCCTATTATGTCGGATTTGATGCTACCGCCCGCAGGCCTCTGGTCTTCTCTTTTTCTTTTAAGTTCGGGTTCAACCCACTACACTTGACCAGACAAGTCCGTGAGTAAAAACTTCCCGCTGGTCATTCGCCGCGCGATGTACAACCTTCGCGGCGGCTTCCTGCTTCGGCCGCTCATCATCGCGCTGGTGCTGGGCTGCGCGGGCGCGCTCCTGTCATGGCTGGAGGAGCAGTTTCCGGCGGCCAGTGCCTGGGTGCCAACCGCCATCTTTCCGTCTCATGCCGATCCGCAAGTCGCCCAGGTCATTCTGGCTGGCATTGCCGCCTCCATGATGACGGTAGTCTCCATCGTTTTCGCCATCCTACTCATGACGCTTACGCTGGCATCGATGCAGTTCTCTCCGCGCATCATCGTCAGCTTTTCCAAGGACCGAGTGACGCAATGGACGCTCGGCGTCTTCCTCGGCACGTTCTCGTATTGCATGGCGGCGCTCCCGGCAGCGCGGTCGCTGCCTCAGCCCTTCGCGCCGGTAGCGACTGTGCTGGGCGCGATGATGCTGGCGCTGACCTGCGTCGGTTGGCTGCTCTTTTTCATTCATCACATCTCGCAGGCCATCAGCGTCAATCACATTGTCGACAAAATCGCGAAAGAAACCGAAGCCATGATCGATGAGTTGATGCCCTCGCCCCGCGGAGTGGACAGCCTGAGACATACTGAGGCGCTTAGACCCAACCCGAGCGAGGTGGCCATTTCGAGCGAGGAATCTGGCTACATCCGCTTCATCGATACGCAGCGCCTGATCGACCTTGCGAAGCAGTACCACGTCAGCATCCGTGTTCTCCGGCGGGTTGGCCACTTTCTGCCGGCGGCAGTACCGCTGCTGATGGTCTCAAAGGGCAATCGTCTGCCCGCCGAAGGAAAAGCTCGGCTGCTTGCGGCGTTCGACTTCGGACCGACAAGAACCTTGCAGCAGGACGTGGAGTTTGGAGTCCTGCAGATAGTCGATATCGCTTTGAAGGCGATCTCGCCCGCCGTTAACGACCCCACGACCGCGATCAGTTGCGTAGATCAACTTAGCCGTATCTTGATCCGTTTCGCGTCCCGTCAATCGCCAGACGAGTTGCTCTGCGATCCGCCGGGCATTCCCCGCGCAACCGTTGGATGGATCCAGTTCGAGCGCCTGCTGGAAGCAGCCTTTGAGCAGATTCGCATGTATTCGAAGAACGACATCGCAGTCAGCTTGCGATTGCTGCGGGCCCTCGGTGACATCGCCGTCTCGACATCGGATCCGGAGTACCGCCGGATACTAGTTGGGTGCGGAGTGCGCACAGTGGCAGGCTGTGCCGAAAAGCTCGGCCAAGATGAGATGCGAGCGTTGTGCGTTCGCCAGAGCGCCCTCGAGAACTTCATCTCGATCTCGAAGTAGTAGATCAGACGACCGGTAGGGGACATAGTTACAGCTTTGCGGAAACTTCGGATCCAGAAGACTCCGTAGAGCCATAGGCCAGAGTCTCGTGTGCCTCCATCGACCCCGGATCGAGCGCGACGGCTGACTGGGCCTAGGTGTCTGTCTACTCCAAACTTGCCAATGCACCGATTCTCAATCAGCTCACGCCCCAGAGCGCACGAAACACCGGAATGAAACGCCGACTCCCGTGTTGATCCTTTCAGAGCCTCCACACATAGGTGACACACATGGATTCGAGCAACCTGGTATTCGACTGGACAACGGATTTTGACTACCTTGATCCGCAATGGATCGAAAATCCCTATCCCATCTGGGATGACCTGAGGGCGAAATGCCCGATTGCCCATTCGAAGCGCTACATGGGAACCTATCTCCCGACGCGTTACGAAGACATTCGCACGATTGCACTTGACACAGAACATTTCTCTTCGCGTCGTACCATTCTGCGCGAAGGAAGGCCACCTGTTACACAGGCTCCGCCGTTGACCTCCGATCCGCCGGAACATAAACACCAAAGAAGAATACTGCTTCCGAAGTTTACCGTCGAAGCAGTGAATTGCCTCGAGCCTCGGACGCGCTCCATTTGCCGCGAACTTATCGAGAGAATTGCAGGTGAGTCCGGCTGCGATGGCGCGGCCGATTACGCTCAGGAAATTTCGACTCGTGTTACGGCTTACATGCTTGGAATTTCGGAAGAGGCTGGCGCTATTTTCCGGAACTGGATCTACGATTTCTTCGAAATCGGAATCAGAGATCAACAAGCGACGATGCGCGTAATTTCCGAGATGCGAGCGTTCTTTATGGAAGAAATCCGGAAGCGCCGAGCTGACTCGATCCATGGGCAGGATCTCGTAACCTTCCTTCTAAACGTGCGGCTCGGAGGAGAACCGCTGAGTGACGAGCACATCTGCAATACGCTGCGGCTTTTGCTAATCGCGGGAATCGACACCACGTGGAGCGCGATCGGGTCATGCTTGTGGCACTTGGCGAACCATCCGAATGATCGTGCGAGGCTGGTGGCCGAGCCTGAGTTGATTCCAACGGCGGTAGATGAATTCCTGCGCGTCTATGCTCCCGCGACGCTCGCGCGCGAAATTGTCAAGGAAACGCGCATCGGAGATTGTCCTTTCAAAGAAGGAGAAATGGTTCTGATGGCGTTTCCCGCGGCCAACCGTGATCCCGAGATGTTCGCCAACGCAGACCGCGTCGTGCTCGATCGAAAGCCGAATCCACACGTGGCGTTTGGCGTTGGGATTCATCGCTGTCTGGGCGAGAATCTGGCGCGCATGGAGATGAAGGTGGCGCTCGAAGAATGGCTGGCGCGCTTTCCCGAGTTTGAGATGGCACAAAACGCGGAGGTGCAATGGTCGAGAGGTCCGGTGCGCGGTCCGCGGCAGCTGAATCTCGTGTTTGGAAACACGGGACAGTGAGTCTCCAGGTTGTGCTACGGAGTTTTGCCCTGTCCCGTCATCTCAAGGGAATTGTGTCGACAGCGTATCCTGTCCCGATGAATCTCCTTATCAAGAACGGTGGGCCAATATTCGCTGGTGCCTGTTACGGTCACGATCAGCCATTTAGGCTACAGCATCAGAATTGACGTGAATCGTCCCGTTACAGCTTGACGGTGACGGTTTTTATCTCCGTATACTGCTGCAGCGCATACTCGCCCATCTCCCTGCCCATGCCGGACTGCTTGAAGCCACCGAAGGGCGCCGCGGCGTCGAAGACATCAAAACAATTGATCCACACCGTACCTGCGCGGACACTGTTTGCAATCGCATGTGCCTTACCAATGTCTCGCGTCCAAACCGCAGCTGCCAGCCCATAAGGGGTGTTGTTCGCCCGTTCAACGACCTCGTCGAGATCGCGGAACCTGATGATGCTCATTACCGGGCCAAAAATCTCTTCCCGGGCGATCTTCATTTCATCCTGGACGTTGGCAAACACAGTTGGTTCGATAAAGTACCCCCTGTCTCCCACGCGCTTGCCACCGGTAAGTAATTCTGCGCCCTCGCACTTGCCGGAATCGATGTAGGACATAACCTTGTCAAACTGAATGCTGTCGATTTGCGGCCCTTGCTCGGTACTTGCGTCGAAGGGATCACCTACCGTGCGACGGTTCGCGCGGGCAACACTCTTGTCCACGAATTCGTCGTAGATTCTGTCTTCAACAAACAAGCGCGAACCTGCGCAGCAAGCCTGGCCCTGATTGAAAAACAGTGCGAAATGACTGCCTTCAATTGCCTGGTCCATGTCGGCATCGGCAAAGACGATGTTCGGGCTTTTTCCTCCAAGTTCCAGACTGACGCGTTTGAGATTGGATCTGCCTGCCGCCTCCATAATGAGATGACCCACTTCTCCCGAGCCGGTAAAGGCAACTTTATCGATGTCCATGTGATTGGCTATAGCCGCCCCGGCTGTCGACCCATAACCAGGCAGAATGTTCACGACTCCTGGGGGAAAACCGGCCTCGATAATCAGTTCGCCAAGGCGGAGTGCGGTTAGCGGAGTCTGCTCAGCCGGTTTGAGCTCGACGGTATTGCCCATAGACAGAGCCGGACCAAGCTTCATGCCATACATGAGAAGCGGAAAGTTCCATGGGGTGATCTGACCGACAACGCCCACCGGCTCGTGCCTGGTGTAGCAGAAGTAGTCGCCGTTGATGGGAATCGTCTTGCCATGGTTCTTATCGGACCATCCGGCGAAATAGCGGAAGTGGCCGACGATGAGCGGCACAGCCACGTGCCGCGCAACTGACAAGGGCATTCCATTATCGAGAGTTTCTAAGGTTGCAAGCTCGTCGGCATTCTGTTCGACAAGATCAGCAAGCCGATTGAGGAGACGTCCGCGCTCCGATGCGTTGGTCTTCCGCCATGGGCCGCGTTCAAAGGCGTTTCGAGCCACTCTGACTGCCTTGTCAACGTCCGCGGCATCTGCCTCTGATATTTGTGCGAGTTCCTCGCCTGTCGCTGGGTTGAAGGTAGAGAATGTCTTGCCCGATTCGCTGGGGACCCACTCATTGTTGATAAGGAGTCTGGTTTCTGTGTCGATGGTTCTGGACTCTGGGATACTGGACATTACGGTTGCCATGGAATTTTCTCCTTTCACGTGCGTTCAAATTCTTAACGAAATCTCAAATCAGTGCGCGAACGCGTTTTCTTCCTGACCAAGCGCGCGCCGCTGAATTTTGCCGGTTGGGCTCTTGGGCAACTCGGCCCGAAAAATGACACTTACCGGTATCTTGTAGTCCGCCAACCTTTCCCGCGCGAACGCAATCAACTCGGCCTCCGTGACCGCCTGCCCTGATCGCAAGGCAACAAAGGCGACTACGACTTCTCCCCAAACTTGATCCGGCCGGCCCACCACGCCCACCTCACCGACCGCAGGATGCTGGTAGAAGACGGCTTCGACTTCCTGTGGTGAGATATTGCTCCCGCCGCGGATGATGATCTCCTTCTTACGTCCTGCGAACCAATAGAAGCCGTCCACATCACAACGAGCCAAATCTCCGGTATGGAACCAGCCGTTCCGGACAGCCGCCGCGGTAGCGTCCGGATCCTGCCAATAGCCGATCATGAAGTGCGGGCCTCGAACGCATATCTCCCCCACCTCACCGGATTTCACATCGCGACCATCAGAATCAACCAAGCGGAGCGCAACCCCTTCACCGGGCTGACCAATGGAACCGGCTCGTACATGCCCAGGGCGGTTCCAGGCTGCAGGGGCGATCTCTGTCATGCCGTAGGCTTCACAAACGGGGCCGAAGGCAGCTTGAAAAGCCTCCTGAAGTGCGGGAGACGCGGAGTCTCCACCAGAGAAATAGAATCGCCCTGAAGGCACATCCTGCGGCATCTCAGTTTGCGCTTGAAGCAGACCGTGGAACATCACGGGAAGGCCAACCGTGTAGGTGCAGCCCCAGCGTCCATAGGCTTCGAGGACACCCCGAAAGTCAAAGGGCCTGGTAATGACAACCGTTGCACCGTTGAGCAGACCAGACAGAAACACCATCCCAAAACCCACCATGTGCGTCATCGGAGACATCACGACAGCAACCTGGTCCTGATCGAGCCGCATATGGTGCATGACGCGTGCTGTCTGCATAAGACTCTCATGCGAATGCACGACGCCCTTGGGTCGGGTTGTCGTACCCGAGGTATAAAGAATCGCTGCAACCTGATCGGGCACAATCTCTGGAATACGAACGGAGCCAGCCGTGGAACGGAGAAGACTGTCAAAAGAACTCGTGCCGTTACCCGGCCGGCGACCTGTGAGATAGCGAAGCTCCAACGCAGTCATTGCTGGACATGATTTTTTAGCTTCCGAATAGAGATCTGGCTGACCTATATAACACGCCGACCCGCTATGGCGAAGAATGTAGTCAATCTCCGGGCCTTTCAATTGCGGGTTGATGGGTACGACAATCCCCCCCGCTTTCAAACAGCCGAAGCACGCAATGGCGAGTTCCGGCCCGTTCAGAAGGTGAAGCGCGATCCTGTCCCGTGATTCCAGCCCCGCCGCCAACAGATTGCTTGCTACGTTATCTGTAAGATTGTCGAACTCTGCGTAGGTCAACTCTGCGTGGGTCAAGGATTGCTGGCCAAATAAGATGGCCAGCTTCTCAGGATTGCGAGTTCGAGAGTGTTTCAAAGCTGCGGTCAGAGACATCTTTCACCGGGAGTAGTCTGCTCGACCTGGCGGTAATCGGCAAGTTTGAAACGGTTTCAAGCGTTGGAGCGCTTATCCTGAAACGGTCGTCGAATAAGCGATGCGCGGTAAGCCCAGCCTTTCGAGAAGAGAGTGAAAACGGACATCCTTCCGTAGCGGATCAAACCGCGGATCGGTGGCCAGGTACATAAGCCAGCCTGCGCGTTCGTTACAGCTGCGCTCCAGCCAGTCGAAAACCTTATCGTCGCCGAGTCCCAGATAGATCAGCACCCGGCCGTAAGGTGACACGTAACGGCTCTTGGCAAGATTGTCCAATTCAGCCAACAACAGATGAGCATCCTTCGTTCGTCCGGTCAGCGCGTAAACGCGTCCCAGCGCTCCGACGGCTGTTGGTACGTTGTCTGAGACTGCCTTCGCATGTTCAAAGCAGACGATTGCATCTTCATATCCACCACGCGCTTCATGGCAACGCCCGAGGCCGACGAGCGCACGCCAGAAATTGGGATTCAGTTCCAACGCGCGGCGGTACTCGAGCTCCGCCTCACCAACCCGGCGCGCCATGAGCAGCACCGCGCCCCTGCTCGCGGCCACCAGGAGAGATAACGGATCGATTCGTTTTGCCTCGTCGAGCATGCTGAGCGCCTCCTCAATCCGCGCCATTGGCAAAAGAACGAATAAGGCGAACAGATGAGCGCTGAGGTCGCTTCGGGGCTGAGTGTGGAGAGACCGCCGGAACAGTGTTTCAGCTTCGGACCACTTCCACTCGAACATAGCCTTGCTGCACGCCGAAACGGACAAGGCATCTCCCTCGCAATCATCGATCTCAAGTGCGCGCGCCGCCGCTTTCTGCGCCTTGGGCAATGTGTCAAACGGAGCATCCATGGCAAATAAGCCGAGATAGTGCCAGGCCACCGCCATCCCGCTGAATGCTGGAGCGTATCCGGGGCTGCGTGCAGAAGCCTCTTCAAAGCACTCGATGGCCCGATGAAATTCCTCTCTTGTTTGGCGATTCAGGTGATGCCGGCCTCGAAGGTACCATTCGTACGCTTCGAAATTACCAGCGTTGGCCAATAAAGCCCGTGGTTGGTTGGCAGTGCCGACGCGAAGCATGTCTGCAATCGCGAGGGCTATCTCATCCTGTACCGCAAACAAGTCTTCAAGTCTACGCTCGTAACGCCGCGACCATAACTGATATCCGTCCGAAGTGCTAGCCAGTTGCACCGTCACGCGCAGCGCATTCCCCGACTTACGAACGCTTCCTTCAAGAACGAAACCTACATTCAGCGCCCGGCCGATCTCCCGAACGTCGGCGTTCCGGTGTTTGAGCGCAAAAGCGGATGTGCGAGCGACCACTCGAAGTCCTCGAATGGAGGACAGCGCATGGATGATCTCCTCGGTGAGACCGTCGCTGAAATAGGCCTCTGGATCGGGGCTGAGATTCGAGAAAGGGAGAACCACTATAGATGGTTCAGTGAAACTGGTGGTGGTAGGGCGCGGGGGATCGACTTGAATGGAAGCTTCACGAAAGAGCGGCGTATAGCTTCCCTTCGGGAGATCGATGACGAGACGATCGGCAGCGCCTTCGGACAAGTAATATTCCCGAAGTTTCGTCCGCACCCGGGAAGCGTCTACTCGGACGACAGCAGTGATTCGGGGATCAAATTCGCCGTGACCGGCATAGAGCTCGATTCCAATCATCATCTCTTTCAGGTGCTCGTTCGGAGACGATAAGGTGTGCTCGACAACGAATTCCAGGAAGCGTCGCATTCGTTCGGCATTCGCAAAGGCAGTGCTCGCGAGAACCTTCTGAAGTTGCGTTCTAATCTGGCCTGGCGGTTGAGAACACATAAGTGACGACAGTTTACTGGAATGTCGCGCCGCGATCACGGCGGCGATTACGTCGATCGACGTAGCAGGTTCATGACCACGTCCGCTTGATAACTTTTGTCTCGTGCCGCCTTAGACCCTTCACTGAATACGGCCTATGCCCACTTCGAAAGGCACCTAGGCACCTTGTGACACAAACGCAAAGGGAATTGTGTCGACAGGGTATCCTGTCCCGATGAATCTGCTTATCAAGAACGGTGCGCCAAAGGTTCACTTTGCTGTCGGAATGCTCGCGATCCTCGCCGCTATAGGCACTCTTCTTCTGGGGCAGATTGGCCGGGCGCAATCTTCACTTCCTCCTGGGCAAACAATCCATGTGGACACCCAATTGGTCTTGCTCGATGCCCTGGTGGAGAACAAGAAGACAGGACTCACGGTGAATATGCTGTCGGCTAAGGATTTTCGGCTCTCGGAAGACGGCGTCCCGCAAACTATCAGCTATTTCAGTCGCGATCAGCTGCCTCTTTCTGTGGTGCTGCTGTTCGACATGACCGAGACGGTGCACGCTGCGCTCGGGCCCCTGGCGCAAGCCGGGCTGGAAGTACTTGGCCACCTGAAGCGGGAAGATGAAGTGGCGGTGATGATCTTTTCCTCCCGCACGGAGCTGCTGCAAGACTTTACGACCAATCGCCCGCTGGCGGCGGAGGCGATCAAAACCGCCTCGTGGATGGCCGATGTGGAAGGCACATTTCTCGATGAGGATATGTTCGAAGCCGTGGAACAGGCGATGAAAGCAAAGGCGGGGAGTCGCCGCGTTCTGGTGTGGCTCACGGACGGCACCGCAAACCAGGAAAACGCCTTTACTCGGGCAACGATCGGTCAGCACTCTGCCGCGCATCTGCATTCGCAACCGGAAGCGATGATGAGACTGCTTCAGTCTGGAGCGGTGGTTGCGGCGCTCATTGACAGGACGGCGGAGACCAACCGCGCGATCATGGACTCGGGGGCGACCGGAACTCGCCTCGGCGACATCGATCAATATGCCAAGGCGACCGGAGGCCCCGTCCTGAGCACGCGCACAAAAGAGGCCGCCGACCATCTCTCCCTTTTGATCGATCAGATTCGGTCTCGTTACACCCTCGGATACAAACCTGCCGGCGTCGAACCCCAGGGCAAGTTTTGTAAGCTTGGTCTTCAGCTCAGCCCGGCGTTTTTGCAAGACAATCCTGAACTGCGCAAGCAGGGTCTATTGGTTCTCACCCGAGCTGGCTACTATCGCTAGAGTGCCGCCGCCCCGGGGGCCTGCGCATATCCCGGCATCCTCCATCTTCGGATCGGCGAGGCTCCATTCGGTGGCGGTGATGCGCTTGCCGGTCACGCCGTCCGAGGCGTCGGACGCCAGCCAGAGGAGGGGCGGCACGACGACGTCCGGGTCAAGCATCTTCGCCCGCACCTCGTCCGGGACGCCGGCGGGAAGCATGCCGGTCGCCGTCGCGCCGCCCGGCAGTAGCGTGTTGACGGTGATGCCGGTGCCGGCCAGGTCCTGCGCCCAGATCATCGAGGCCGATTCGAGGGCGGCCTTGGACGGGCCGTAGGGCGTGAAGCCCTTGCGGCGCATGGTCTGCCAGTTCATCGAGATGTTGACGATCCGGCCCTTGCCGGCCTTGAGGAAATGCGGCATCGCAGCGCGCGCCATAAGGAAGGGGCCGTTGACATTGGTGGCGATCACCATCTGCCAGGTTTCGGCCGGCATCTCCCAGAAACGCGTCGGCTCGGTCATGAAGCTCTCGCTGACATATTTCATGCCGCGCCCGGCATTGTTGACCAGCACGTCGAGCTTGCCGAAGCGGTCGAGCGCCAGCGCCACCACAGCCTTGCAGGCAGCCGGGTCCGCGACATCGGCCAGTATGGTGGCGACCGACTCCTCGCCCCGTTCGGCGGCGATCTCGGCTGCGGCCGCATCCAGCTCGTCCCGGGCGCGGGCCGCCGTCAGCACGACCCTGGCGCCGGCCCGAGCCAGCCCGCGCGCCATCGACCGGCCGAGGCCGCGCCCGGCACCGGTCACGATCGCCACCTTGCCGGCTAGGGAACGTTCTGTCATGGCTTGGCTCCGGCGGAAAATCGAAATCGTCTCATACTCAGTCGAACGTGGTTGGCCAGTCGGGATGCGCGGCGTGCTCGAACATGTGCTCAATCTGGTATGGGGTTATGCGGGCAGCGGACAGCGAGGGCAAGTTGTGCCGCGGAAAGAATCCGACCTCCAGAGTTTCAAAGCTCGGCGCGGCCTCGCCGCCGAGCAGTTCGCACAGGAATAAGAGTTTGTAGGCGTGCGTCGGCTCCGGCGGATGGGGATGCTTGTTGCGGTCAAATACCGCTGCCAGCTTGCGCGGCACAACGTCGTAACCCGACTCTTCTTTCACTTCCCGCACCACCATGGTGCTGGGGGACTCGCCTACATCGGCCCAACCCCCAGGCAAGGTCCATCCCCCGTCCTCACGCTCCCGCACCAACAGAATCTGGTCTTCGCGCACCACGGCGCCGCGAACCTCTACCTTGGGGGTCGCGTATCCGTTTTCGGCACGGAAGAGATGGAGAACCTTTTGTGAGTCGGGCATGCCGCTTCCAGCAGCCATCATCTCCGCGGCAATCGCCTGCAGTTCTTCGTAGCGCTCGTGATCGTAGTGGTCCCGGGTGAAGGTCAGCCCGGTCTGGGCAATTGCCTGCAGCCGCTTGGTCCAACTCAGCCACTGCGGGTCGGTCTGATGATCCATGCTGCTCCCTTTCAAGGTTCTGGCTTGCGACCGGCGTGCTTGGCGGCCCGGATGCGGCGCACCTCGTCCATGCGCTGGGCCAGCAGTTTTTCCCGGCCCTCCGCGGTCGGATGGTAAAACTCGCGCCCGCGCAAATTCTCCGGCATGCAGTCCATATCGGCCACGCGCCCTTCGAGATCATGCGCATACTGGTAGCCTTCGCCGTATCCGAACTGCTCCATGAGCGGTGTAGGCGCGTTTCTCAAATGAAGAGGCACGGGCTCCGCACGATGGGCTTCGATCTCCGCGGTGATCTCGCCGTAAGCGGTGTAGAGTGCATTCGACTTGGGCGCCAGCGCCAGATAGACCGCTGCCTGGGCCAGGGCCAAATCTCCTTCCGGCGAGCCCAGAAAATCAATCGCGTCGCGCGCCGCCAGCGCCATCCGCAGCGCTTCCGGCGCGGCCAGGCCAACGTCTTCCACCGCCATACGCACCAGCCGCCGGGCAACATACAGGGGGTCTTCTCCCGCCTGCAGCATGCGCCCCAGCCAGTAGAGCGAAGCGTCGGCGTCGCTGTTACGTATGCTTTTGTGCAGGGCAGAGATCAGGTTGTAGTGCTCTTCGCCCTGCTTATCGTAGAGCAGTACCCGCTGCTGCAAGGCATTTTGCACGATCTCCCGGGTGATGCGCCCGGCGCCGGCGAGCTTGGCCGCCGTCTCGATGGCGTTGTAGGCATACCGCGCATCCCCGCTCGCGTAGCCCGCGATCATCTCCACGGCTTCATCGTCCGCCGTGACCTTCAACCCGCCCAGGCCGCGCTCCTTGTCGGTCAACGCCCGCTTCAGCAACTGTATGAGTTGCTCATCGGTCAGCGGAGTCAGCCTATAGACGCGGCAACGGGAAAGCAGGGCGGCGATTACTTCAAAGGAGGGGTTTTCTGTGGTGGCCCCGATCAGGCGGATGGTGCCCCGTTCCACATAGGGCAGAAACGCATCCTGCTGCGCCTTATTGAAGCGGTGGATTTCATCGATAAAGAGAATGGTGCGGGATCCGAAGCCGGCAGCTTTCTCCGCATCCACCATGACCTGCTTGATTTCCTTCATGCCGCTCATTACGGCGGAGAATTCAATGAAGCTGGCCTGGGTGGCCTCGGCGATGATCTTGGCCAGCGTGGTCTTGCCCACGCCGGGCGGTCCCCACAGGATCATGGACCCCGGGTCGTCGCGCTCGATCTCCACCCGCAAGGGCTTGCCGGGGCCCAGCAGATGCTCCTGGCCTACGTATTCCTCCAGGGTTCGGGGACGCATCCGTTCGGCGAGCGGAGCCGACCGGGCATTCGTCTTCAGCGTGCTTTCGTCGGGGATCTGGTTAAACAGGCTCATGCATCTATTTTCCGCTGGCGCATCGCTTCGTACAGCAGCACGCTTCCCGCGATCGCTGCATTCAGGCTTTCCACCGCGCCGGGGAGGGGAATCGTGACCCGCGCGTCTGCCTGTGCGATCCATGCCTCGGGCAGTCCGGCGCCCTCATTGCCTACCAGCAGGGCACTGGGCCCGCGCAGATCGGCGTCGCTGTCTCCATCCCGCGCCACGGCCGCGAATACCCGCACCCCCTGGGCACGCAAAACGGCAAAGGCTTCGTCCGCAGCCAGGGCCACCACCGGCAGGCGGAAGGCGGATCCCGACGACGCCCGCAACGTTTTCGCGTTCCACAGGCTCACGGTGCCGGGAAGCAGGATCATGCCGGTGGCGCCGAAGGCTTCCGCCGAACGGACCAGGGTGCCGAGGTTTCCCGGGTCCTGCAGCCCGGCTGCGATCACCACCAGGGGTATTTCTCTGAACATCGCCTGCACGGTGAATTCGGGCGCCTCCACCAGGGCTGCGATACCCTGCGGATGCTCGGTCATGGCGGCGCTCAGGAAGACTTCCTCGGCCACGATCAATACTTCTGCATCGCCTACTGCAAGGTGGTCCAGCAGGGCCTCGTTGCCGCTGCGCACAAACACTGTATGCAGCTTCAGGCCGCTCTTCACCGCTTCCTGCACCAGGTGCAAGCCTTCGACGGCGATGTGGGGGATTTTGGCGCCGCGCGCCAGGCCCGCACGCAGCTCTTTGATGCGGGCATTCTGCCGGCTTTCCACCCTTCGCGGACTACGTTCGGCAAGAGACTTCATGCTTCGTGTCGATTGTACTTGGGGGGCCTTATATCCCCGACTGCCTGTAGAGCTTGTTGGGTTCCGCGGACTTCGTGCGCCTTCCCTTATAGAAAGGCGCACACCCAGCCCTTGCCAGCGCCGCGTTCAGGAAATTCGGGGTATCTCGCGTTTTCTTGCGAGATGTGGGAAAGACGCTCAATAAAGCCGGAATCCGTAACTAACAAGCCGTCTAGGCCGGAACCAGCGCGGCGGTCCGCGTCACCGCGATCACGCTGATGTCGTCCTGCTGGCCGAAGCTTTGCGCGGCGCTGGCAACCTCGGCAGCGGTCAGCCGGCTCGTCAATAGCTCTTGTACGCGTTCAAAGCCGAAGAGGTGGCCCTGTTCGTCCATAGCCTCCACAATGCCGTCGGAAGCCAGCACCACCCGGTCGTGTTCCTGCAGCTGGAAATGGGTGACGCTGAACTCGGCATCATCGATCACGCCTAGCGGTAATGCTCCTTCCATCTCGATGGGCTGGCCGTTGAGGTAGGGCGGCAGATGTCCCGCATTGGCCAACGTGACGGCGCCGTCGGCTGCGATGTGCATGGCGAGGCAGGTGGCGTTCGCTTCGCTGCGGCCTAGCAGGCGCCGATTCAGCGCCTGGAGAATGAACAGCGGATCGGTATTCACTTCCGCAGCCATGCGGATGGCGCCCACCAGCAGCGCGACCAACATGCCCGCCCGCAGCCCTTTGCCCGCCACATCACCAGCCACAATCAGCAGGCTGCCATCCAGAGGGTGAGGGATGATCTGGTAGAAGTCGCCGCCCACTTCGCGCGCCGGCCGATATTCGTTTTCAATCGTCAGGCCGGGGAGCGTGGTGATGGCTTCGGGCAGGATCACGCCCTGAACCTCCTGGGCCTGCTTCACATCCAAGGCCATCAGGCGCTGCTGCTTGACGGAAAGCAGCAACCGGCGCAGCAGCAGCACAAACAAGACCGCGGTCAGCAGGACGTTCGCCACTTGGCCGATGGAGATCCTCACCCCATAGGGAAACCAGTTGACTACCCTTACATGGAGGAGTAAGAGTTCAGCCGCAAATTGCCAGACAATGAGCAACACCACGGCCGGCAGGACGAACCAGCCCTCCGCACCCTGGCGCCGAATTCCCCTGATCACCACCAAAATCAGCAGTACTAGCAATGCCAACCGCACTCCGAGTGAGACCACGTGGAACATGCTGGCGACCGTAACCGGAACGATGGGGAAGAAGAGATTTTGGCCTAATGCGGTCGAGAGCATATATCCCAACGTGAGCAAACCGACTGCCTTGGGAACCCACGCAGGTCGCTGCAGCCGGAACCAGACCCACCACACCATTACCCACCCGCCAAAGAGAAGCGGTTGCAAGGTTGCGTCACTCAGCGATTGGCCCTCGACGATGTTCAGGGATTGGGTCCAGGCACAGAGCAGCCTGACCACCACGTTGGCCACCACTAACAGGAAAACAGCCCCCGCCCAGGCATACACCGGATCGGATCGATCAAAGCGGATCAAACTGAAAGCAATGCCGGCCAAAAGAAGAAAAAGGAGTCCTTCGACCACTCCAGTGCCGTACCCGCGAACTAGCTCCAGCCACCGAAGCTGGTGTCCGGCTGAGACCGCGCTCGCATTGCCCAGCAACGGCGCCGTATGGAAGCCGCCGACATCCGCCTCTTCGAGAAGTGTGCTGGGCGTCATCCAGACGCGAAAAGCTACCACGCGGCCCGGCGAAGTAGATTGCGCGCCGGCAGCAGGCGCCTGCGAAAGGTTGAACATCATCGGCTGGCTATAGTAAGCCGTCGGCTGGTGGCCGGTGAAATTGCCGAAGCTGCCAATCAGAGTTCCATCGATGAAGAGTTGATAGGCATCGTCGACATCGGATGGGCCCGCCAGCGCCAACTTCTCCCCTGGCTGCGCCCCCACCTGCACACGGATGCGGTACCAGCCGTAGCCCCAGTAGCCGGCGTGCCCGCGTGTGGTCCAGCCCGGAACATATCCTGAAAATCCTGACAGGGGGTCCACGTCTCCAGCCTTCGGCGTCAAGTCGACCGTCTCCCATTTGGAGTCATCGAAGCCGGGATCAGCCCAGAGCGGGGCGTTGGTCGTGGGATCGATCGGCGAATCACCCACGGTAAACTTCCATGGCCCATAGAGGGGAACGACAGACTGGCCGAGGGTAACGTGGGTAGTTTCCGGTGCAGGCGCAACTTGGCCCCGGGCCAGGGCGAAAGAAACAAGGCAGGCGAGGAACGTGAACACATAACGGAAGCGATTCATCCAGCGAAACCTTCCCAGGTGGAAACATCGGATGCAAGCAATATACCGAAAAGGCATTTAGACTGCGGCATGGGAGAAGCAGTCCACCGCCCGATGCTGGTCTGCTACTCTCGATGAATTGCACCAAATCTGTCCTGGGGTGGAGTCATCTTGTTGGCGGAAATTCTGCGCGTTCATCCGGACGAACCGGAACAGGATCGGATCGATTACATCGTCTCCTGCCTGCAAAGCGGGAAGGTGGTCGGCGTTCCCACTGACACCTTTTACGGTTTAGCGGTCGACCCGGTCAATCTTCGGGCGGTGGAACGAATTTACGAGATCAAGACCCGCCTCAAACACAAGCCGCTGTCGCTGTTGATCGCGAACGCAGCCCAGGCCTTCGGCCTGGCGCGCGAACTCGATAGCCGGTTGGACCTGTTGGCGGAGCGCTTCTGGCCCGGTCCATTGACCGTGATTGTCCGTGCCGGTTCGCGTCTGCCCTTGCGCTCCACGGCTAACACCGGCAACGTGGCCCTGCGCGTGCCCGACGCAGTGATTCCCCGCGCCATTGTCGAAAAGTTGGGTTTGCCCATCACCGCCACTTCGGCTAACCTCCAGGGCTTGCCCGAGTGCAACTACGCAGCCTGCGTTCGCGATCAGATTGGCGATCGCATTCCGCTGATCGTGGATGGGGGCGCCACAGGCCGCAGTGTCGCTACTACCATCGTCGATCTCTCCAGCGGTCCGTGGGAAATTCTTCGGGAAGGAGCCATTCCTACCCACGAGATTGCTTTAACCCTCCAGAACTGAGCAGCTTTCGTAAAGGAAAGCCGCATGAGACTCGGCAATGCCACCAACCTCGACAGAAAATCCGGAACCAGCCGGCGCGTGCTTCGCATGTTGCTGGCCGCGGGTTTGCTCGCCATCGGGGGATGGTTTGTGTGGCTATACGGGCAGATTCATTTCTACGCCACCCATGATGAGGCGCGTCCCGCAGATGCCATCGCGGTTTTCGGCGCAGCGGAATACGACGGGCGCCCTTCGCCGGTGCTACGGGCTCGTCTGGAACATGCGCTCGCCCTCTATCGCGAACGCCTGGCTCCGCTGGTAATTACTCTGGGCGGGGCTGGCGGCCCAGGAGATTCCGAAGGCGGCGTCGGCCATGACTACCTTCTGGCCCACGGCGTCCCGGAGAATCAAATCATCGCTGAGACCCAGAGCACAAACACAGAAGAATCCGCAGCCCGCCTGGCTGCCATTGCTCGCGAGAATCACCTGAACCGAATTCTTGCCGTGTCCGATGGAACCCACCTGTTTCGCATTCGTGCTCTCTGCAACAGCATGGGGCTGATCGTATCCACTTCGCCCCGTGTGGAGGCGCGGCCCCTGGGGTTCTGGGACGCTTCCATGCGGCTGCTGCATGAAATGTTCAGTTACACGCTTTGGCGGTTGAAGATCCACTGAACTGTAGTCGCCTATCACCGCAGGGTAAAGATCGCGAGTGCGATCAGGGAAGCAGCGAGGGTGGAAAGGAAGTTCACCGCGTCGTTGTTAAGCCAGCCGAGCCCCTCAGCCGTCGCACCCAGCAGGGAATCGACAAAGAGGCCGCCAACAGCGCCCAGTCCTGCGGCAAGCGCATCGCCAAGCCTTAGTCCGAGCGTAGACACCGCTACCAGCACCACCAGGATCGCTCCACTCGTTCCCGCCACGGTGCCGGCCAGGCTGATCGCTCCGTCGGTGCCGGGCGTGACCCGGCGGAGAGTGGTCACCAGTACCGGTGGACCACCTAGCACCTCTCCCAATTCGCTAGCCAGCGTATCGGCAGTCGCTTCAGCTAAGGCGGCCACCACCACCACGGCATACAACGTGTCAGGCGGTGGATGGGTGAGTCCGACAGCAGCTCCGAGCCCGGCGACTCCCAGGTTGGCCGCTACCTGGGCGGCGTTACGGCCCCGCTTGTCTTCAGCCACGCCCAACTGCTGTTTCTTGCCTCTACCGAATCGGGTCGCCGCGAAGGTGAGCACAAACAACGCCAGCAAGGCCGGTAATGCGGAGTGATACCAGGGGGACATATCAAGGGTAAGAACCGCAGTGATCACGCCGCCGGTCACCGCAGCCAGAGGCGTGGCCGCGCGCGCGAGAAATACCAGCAGCGCCAACGCCAGGCTGATTCCCAGGGCGGTTCGGGTCGCGCCGGCCGGGTATGTCACGGTATAGCGCAGAGCAGCGATTGCGCACCAAGGCACGACCGCGGCCAGCACCAGCCACGACTGCCATCGCATCTGTTGATCTGGAACGCGCACTGTTCATTTTAGGCCCGGCGTATCGCTGGGGACGCCGGGCCGTTTACAATCATCTTTCTACCAGGAAATGAAACGTAGTGAGGTATTCACGGGTGCTTAGAGCAGTTTCGCAATTACCGCGGTCTGATAAAGATCGCGAGGAGTGGTTTTCCTTAAGAGAAAACCACGGAAAGGCCTACCGCTCCCCGGATTTCCTGCGACGCAGCACTGGCCGAGAACAATTATGTGCGACTTTCTTCACGGAAAGTCGCATGGAGTTCCGTGGTTCCACCAACCTCTACAGGAAATCCGGGTTCGGTCTGCACCAATTGCGAAACTGCTCCAGCGTTGCATGGCTCCAGTCATGGAGCCGGCGGAGTGTGCGTTTGCCAGAGTTTTCATTCGGGGTTCTCCAACGAATTGCTACTGGTTGTTCCCTGGGCGTCGTTGTACTACTGGCCGGTTGCGGAGAGACCTACCGCCCAGTGGTCACTCCCGTAGCCGTTACCGGACCCGCCCCGCAGCCACAGAGTTATGCCGTTGTGATCACCAGCGCGGGCGCGAATTCACCCGGCCTGGCGAATGTTTTCGATGCCTCCGGTGATACCCTGCTGACCCAGGCCTTGTTGGGCAACAATCCGCTGGCTATGACCCTCAGTTCCAGTGCCGGCTCGGCCACCACCGCTAACTCCGACGGCACGGTCAACAGCTTCACCCCCTCGACTACCCTGCAGACCAAGAACATCCAAAGCAGCACCTTGCTGCAGCCTGCACAGCCTTTGAACCTGCTCTCCACCGCGACCAATCTCTTTATCACCGAACCTAATGTTCCGGCGGTGGCGGTGCTGACCAACAATTCGAGCGGTGTTTACCAGCTCACACAGCAGCTTCCAGTCCCTGCCAGTCCGATCACCGTGGCCGGCAACTCCAACGCTGCCCGCGTCTACTCGATCACCCAAGACAACGGAACCAACCAGGTCACTTTCGGAGCTTGCGAGACTCCTTCGCAGGTCACCACTCCGGGCCAGGTGCAGTCGATTGAAATCTCGAGCGTGACCATCTCGCGCACCCTGCCGGTTGGCATCTGCCCCGTCTATGGCATTAGTTCGACCGACAACAATCGGACGTTCATTCTCAATCGCGGCAGCGGAACGGTCACCGTCATCAATAGCCAGTACAATGCTCTGGATACCACGGCAAACCGGCAGAACCTCGATCCGGCCACGGGCACGCTGCTGCTGCCGCCGCCGTCCGGCACTTCGGCGACATCGTTCAATGCCGGGCCGGTTTTTGCCGACTACTACGCCCCCGCGTCCCAGCTGGTTACTGCCAATTACGATTCCAATACCATCACCATCATCAATGTCAGCCTTGACCAGTTCGGGAATGACTCTACGCTGTTTGGCCAGGCAGTGACGGTGCCGGTCGGCAATGGACCGGCCACGCTGACCATTCTGCGCGACGGAAGCCGGGTCTACGTTGCCAATCAGAAGGACAGCACGGTGAGTGTGGTAAGCCTCACCAACTACCAGGTGTTAGCCACGATCCCGGTGACCGGGCATCCTATTTCGATTGCCTCCACCTTCAGCACTCCGTTTGGCCAAGTCTATGTTCTGGCTTCTGACCAGCCCTACATGAGCGTAATTCGCACGGATACCAACCAGGTGGCAGCATCCATTCAATTGGATGGAACGGGAGTGGATGTGCATACCAGCGCGCAATCGGTAGCGGCCAACAGCAGCACGACAGGCACGGTTGCGAATGCCATCAACGTGAGTCACGCCAGCGGGAGCGGAGCGCCCTGTGGCTTCGGCGCAAGGTGCTATGCGGCCACTCCGCTAGCTGCCGCTGTACGCCAATCCAAATAGATATCAGCTACCGGTGGTGGCTCCCGAGAGAATGATTGGAGCGGTGGGCGTGTTGGAACCGCTGGCTTTCTCGACGGTCACCGCTAAAGCCTTGGCTTGAATCCCTGGGGAAAGCTGCGGCAGCACCAGGGTGGCACTCCCTACAGCGTCGGGACGGAAGAGGCCTGCGGGTACCGGAGCTTTCCCATTCGCTGGGATTACCCAAAGCTCGTACGTTTTGTCCTCGGGCAGAGGTTTCAGATTGGTCGCCAGCAGGATCAGCCCGCCGCGCTCTGGCAGATACGTGGCGCGTGCGGTTGGCTGGATAGGAGCTTTGCCTTCGGTAAGCGTCACCCGCTGGGCACTGGGCGCGGTCAAAACCTCCAGCACCTGCTGCGCCTTCGAGGCTTGCGCGGCCAGATTTTTCACCAGGTTGGATTCATCGTTCAGCTCGTCATTCAAAGCCCGATTCTGCACCCCGAGAGAGACCGCCGCGATAGCCATGGCGGCAGCCGCCACCCACGGAACCCAGAAGCCCGCTCCACGACGCGGGGTCTTGACGGAAATAGGCGTGACCTCGGCCAGTTTTTCCGCCGGCTTGACTGCGGGCGACGAGGCGATTCTTTGCAGGAAGCGCTCCCGCGCGCCTTCGGGTAGCGGCTGCTGCTCGACCGCTATTCCCAGCAGGGCAAGATCACCGCAGACTTGAGCCAACTCTGTGCGGCAAGCAGGACAGGTCTGCAGGTGCGCCCTGATGGATGCGGACTCCTCTACCGGGAGACCCTGCATCGCATAGGAAGCCAATTCCTCCTGCGTGTTGTGTCCGTTGCCCGTCATACCTGAAATGCCTTTCGTAACGTAATCAACGCCAACCGAATGCGCGTCTTTACCGTGCCCAGGGGGTCCCCGGTTCTCTCCGCGATCTCCGAATGGCTCAAACCTTCAAAGAACGCCAATTCCATTGACCTCTGCTGCTCGGCGGGCAGGTCCTGCAAGACTTTCTGGACCTTTTCCATCATCGCGTTGTGCTCGGCCTCTGAAGCCAGATTGCTGGGAGAGGCCAGAATCACTTCATCGACGGAATCTGTGGGCTTTCTGCGCCGCAACAGATCAATCGATCGGTTTCTCGCCACCACCACCAGCCACGCGCCCAGCGATCCGCGGCCTTGCACAAACGAATCTGGAATTCCGCCAGATCTGGAAGAAGATCTCCTGCATTACATCTTCCGCGTGGCCGGAATCCTTTAGAATCCGCAGGGCGACGGAGTACACCGCCCTGCTATAGCGATCAAAGACCTCCGCCATCGCGCTCTGATCGCCCTGGCGGACACGCTGCAGCAAGATACCGTCGTCTGTTAGCGGAGCAGTGGTTCCGTCAGCCATCCTGGCACTGGGGCTTGAATCTCTGATAGTAGAACGATCAGGGTCGCCAATCGGATTGGGGTTCTTGTCTGGCATCGATCAAGCCGAACCCTATTCTACGGTTGCATGTGCGGAAACACCAAACCAAAGTACCCAAAAGGCGGCGAGTACAATGGGCTGCGTCGATCGCGATCTTACCCACTCCAGATGAGGAACCGCCTGGATAAGTTGCTGCTCGAGCGGGGGTTGGCGCCGTCAAGGGAACGGGCGCAGGCGCTGATCCTCGCCGGGCGGGTGCTGGTCAATCAACAGAAAGTCGAGAAGCCCGGCGCCCCGGTCGACGACACTGCGCTTCTGCGAGTGCTGGGAGAAGAGCAGCGCTACGTCAGCCGCGGTGGCGTCAAGCTGGAAGCCGCGCTGACCCGCTGGCAGATCGACCTGAACGGCCGCGAGTGCGCCGATATCGGCGCCTCCACCGGCGGTTTTACCGATTGCATGCTGCAGCATGGCGCGGCCAGCGTGGTGGCTGTGGACACCGGCTACGGGCAGATCGCCGAAGCTCTGCGCAGAGATCCGCGCGTGAGCCTGCGGGAGCGCACCAATGCCCGCTATCTCAAACCCGGGCGAGCTGGGCCCGGGGATCAGTTTTGTATCCATGGACGTGTCTTTCATCTCCGCCACGCTGGTTCTGCCTGCAGTGCTGGACGCAGTGCGAAGAGAAATGCACTCGAGGCCGTCATCCTGGTCAAGCCACAATTCGAAGCGGGCAGGGAACACGTTGGCAAGGGCGGCATCGTGCAGCGACCCGGCTGCGCACCAGTTCGCGATCGATCGCGTGCGCACGGCCATCCATGATCTTGGCGCGGTCGAGAGCGACCTCGCGGATTCGCCCATAGTCGGGGCGCAAGGGGAATCGTGAGTTTCTTCTCTACGGCCGCTTTTAGATCCTTTAGGCCCATCGCGTACACTAAAGCCTCCATGCGACCTGTTGCCATCATTTCCAAGCCGCAGAAGGAAGAGCTTGCCACCCTGCTTCCTGAGCTGGTCGTCTGGATGCGGGCGCATGACTTTGAACCCATTCTGGATCATGTGAGTGGGAGCTACACCCAGGATGCGCGCATCGTTCCCCGCCATGAATTGCCGGCGCAAAAGCCAGAGCTGGTAGTGGTGCTGGGCGGGGATGGAACACTGCTGGCGGCGGCCCGTGCCTTCGCCCGGACCGATGTTCCCATTCTTAGCGTCAACCTGGGTGCGCTGGGTTTCCTCACCGAGGTCCGGCTGGCTGATCTGTACACCACGCTGGAGGGTTGGAAGGAAGGTTGCTGCAACATCGATGCCCGCGCCATGCTGCATACCGAGGTCATGCGCGGCGGCGCTTTGTACAAGGAGTACGAGGCGCTGAACGATGTAGTGATCGCCAAGGGCGCGATTGCGCGGATGGGCGACTTCAGCGTGCATCTGTTTGAGCAGCTGGCGGCGTCTTTTCGCGCGGATGGGGTCATTATCTCCACTCCCACGGGTTCTACCGCCTACAACCTGGCCGCCAACGGACCGATTCTCGCTCCCTCGGTGGATGCGCTGGTGATCACCCCCATATGCCCGCACCTATTGACGATTCGTCCCATGGTGGTGCGCGGCGATGCGCACGTGAGCGTCAGCGTGGAAGGCATTCCCGATCTCACCTTCCTCACCGTGGACGGGCAGGAGGCATTGCAGCTTCGGGTCGGAGATCAGGTCTGCTGCCGCCGTTCCGAGCACAGCGTCAACCTGGTTCGCATGGGCAAGACTGGGTTCTTCGACGTGCTGCGCTCCAAGCTGAGTTGGGGTGAACGGTGACTCTCCTCTACCCTCTGTCCTTACCGACAACCCCAGGGTTGTTGGCGAGGACAGAGGTTAGGGCTTGGTAAGTTCATCCAGCAGCAGCTTGGCTTTTGTAGCCAGCAGATGTGCGCCGTCCGTATCTCCATTGTCCAGTGCCTGCTGGGCCTGCTTCAGGTAATTGCGTATCTGTGCGGCCGTGGCTTTCTCTTCCGTAGAGAGGGACCGTTTGATCCCGTTCAACCCCTGTTGCGTTTCGCTCAATCAGATCCGCCGTCTCGTGCTTGGCTCTTTTCTCCCAAGGCGCTGTCACCGGTGGTCAATTGACCAATGGGCGAGCCGTGTCCCCACAGCCAGCCGCTGCTTGTTGCGGTGCGGGGGCCTGCGCGGAGGCCTGGGTACCTGACGCACCAGCTGGAGGGGACGCAGTTCCGGAGGCGGCCGGGGGAGTCTGTGCCGTGTCTGCCGGCTTGGCCGGGGGCGTCTTGACCTTGTGCCCGTGCACCTTCTTAGTCGTGAGGAGGCGGCAACTGCGGCACGCTTTGCGCGGATGGCGGCGGCAAAGGCGAAGCCAGAGGAGTGTCTGTCTTTTCCTGCTGCTGCGTCGTCTTAGGCTCGCTCAGCGTCCCTTTTCCGGTCTGCAATGGCGGAGCTTGGGCTTGTTGCGGCGGAGACGACGTCTTGTGGGAACACCCGGAACAGAAAATGGCCGAGCAGCGCCACCAACGAGCATAGGCTGGCAGCCCTCATCCCCTGGGCTCCTTGGCTACGATGGATCCAGCTGAGCTGCTCCCATCCGGCATAAGGTATCCACGCGCTCTACTCTCCTGAAGACTGTTGAGAGGAAAGCGCAAAATAAAAGTAGTTCCGTGAGTCGCATCCGATTCTACTTCAATCGAACCATTGTGCAGCTCCACGATACGGTAAGTCATTGCTAAACCAATGCCGCTACCATCTTTTTTTGTCGTGAAGTATAAGTCGAAGATCTTGTCCCTTACGTCGGGAGGTATTCCGGCCCCCTGGTCATGAATGCTGAGCAGGGCCATGCGGCCGTCCTCGGCCAGCCGTACTTCCAGCTTTCCCCCTTCCGCCATTGCCTGGGCGCCATTCAGGACGACGTTCAGCAGCGCCTGCTTCAATAGGTCCGAATCCACCTTCGCCAGCACCGGACGGTCGGGCAGATCGCTCTGTACATGAACGTCGCGGGTCTCCAACTCGGCGGATGCCAGCATCAGGACCGCGGAGACCACCCGGCGCAGATCCTGCTCCTTGAGCTGCAATTCAACCGGGCGGGAGAAGTCCACCAGCGTCTGCACCACGCGGTCAAGTCTCTGGATTTCGCTTTCAATTACTTCCAGATGCCGCATGGCCTTGTGATCGGAGTCGCCCAGCTTGTTACGCATCAGCTCCAGATGCACCACGATGGCGTTGATCGGGTTCTTGACCTCGTGACCGACGCCCGCGGTCAATCGTCCGATGGCCGCCAGGCGTCGCGAGAGCTCCAGATCGCTTTCTATCTCCCTTACCGATTCCACGTCGTGAAGGGTGAGCAGCGCGCCCAGGGTTTCCTGGGGATAGACCGCCCGATCGTCATGGATGAAGTCGAGCGAGATCTCGACGTGCCGGCCGGTCTCGGTCGTGATCTCCTCCTGCACCAGGGCCATGCGGGCGTCAAAGGACTCGCGCACCAGCCTCCCCAGGCGGGTATTGCGGGAGAAGACCTCGTGCAACTTGGAGCCCAGGATTTCTGCCCGGCTGATGCCCAGAAAGCGTTCCACCGAATCGCTGACCAGCACCGCACGGGCATCGTGGGTGTAGAGCAGGATGCCGTCCTGCAGATTGGTCATGATCTGGTCAAGATTTTCTTTGAGGGCGGAGAAGACCTCTTCCACGTTGCGCATGCGCCGCCCGATGCGCTCGATCTTGTGCGAGACCAGCACCACGGCGTCGCCCGACCGGGCCGCCGCCGCCTCGCCCGCCACTTCGGCCTCCGCCAAGGCCAGCGCATCCAGGCGCGCGCCGATCTGTTCGATCGGCTTGAGAGCGAGGTTGGCCAGGAACGCGGCGAAGATCAACGAGCAAATGATGGCCACCCCGGTATAGGCCAGCGCGGCGATACAGCCAGGGCTCGACCACGAAACGCAGGAAAGTGGTACGAACACCCACCCGGATGGTGGCGAAGGGCTCGTAATTGCGCTCCAGCGGCAAGGTCACGTTGTATACCCGAGGCGGTCCGAAGACGACTTGCAGCAGTCTCAGCAACCCGCCGCTCTCCAGCTCCTCGTATTCCTGGCGATGGGGCAGCAGGTGGTCCAGATTGGTGGGATCGGTACTCAGCAGCGCGCGACCCTCGCTGTCGGCGATGGCGACATCGAAAACCGTAGGAGAGTAGCGGATGGCCGAGTTCATCAGCGCCGTAAGAGCGGGATCGCTGCGCAATGCCTCGGCCGACTGCGGCGCGCAGGGCGCTGGGATCGTTGGGGTCGACCTGAGGCCCGCGGATGTTGGTCTCGAATCGCGCGCTGCGTGGCAAAGAGAATCTCGTGCGCCACCATGTCGTTGGCGGAGTAAGCCTGGGACATATCGCTGGCGCAGAAGCTGGCCAAGAAAAATCCAGGACAGCGTGCACACCACCAGGAATACCAGTCCGGTGATCGCGAGCACGAGCTTGGTCTTCAGTCTCATGGGGGAGTCACCCGAAACCTGTTATCGACGTATTGAGCGGCTGGCGATAGGTACTTGTCTCAGTTGCTAAGCCGGACGCTTAGACAACCGGCCGCTCCTCCACCGTCTCGTTGCTGGTTGCGCTACCGTACTCCTTCAACTTGTTGTGCAACGTCTTCAGGCTGATGCCCAGGATCTCGGCCGCCCGGGTCTTGTTGTTGCGCGTCGACTCCAGCGTTTTCAGGATCAGCATCCGCTCGGCTTCATCCACCGTGCTGCCGATCTCCACGTGAACGCCGCTGTCGCTGTAGTTGGTGGTCCCCGCATCCGCGCGCATAAAGCGCTGCCCGAAGGCAGGCGGCAGATGCCGCGTTTCCATGTATCCCTCTCCGCAAAGAATGACCGCCCGCTCGATGGTATTGCGCAGCTCACGCACATTGCCCGGCCAGTCGTGCGCCATCAGCCGGGTCAGCATCTCGCCGTCCACTCCCTTGACCTCTCGCCCATGCTTGGTGTTCATGTCGGCCAACAGGGCTTCGATAATCGCCGGGATGTCTTCTTTATGTTCCCGCAAAGGTGGCATATGCAAGTTAAAAACGTTCAGCCGGTAGTACAAATCTCCGCGCAGGTGCCCATCAGCAACCGCTTCCTCCGGATTCTTGTTGGTCGCCGCCAATACCCGTACGTTCATCGGCGTTTCGACTTTGCTGCCCAGGCGCCGCAGCTTCCTGTCTTCCAATACCCGCAGCAGCTTGGCCTGCGTGCCCACCGGCATTTCGCCGATCTCATCGAGCAGCAGCGTGCCTTCCTCGGCCAGCTCGAAACATCCCGCGCGGCGCTCCATCGCTCCCGTAAAGGAGCCCTTCTCGTGGCCGAAGATCTCGCTCTCAATCAGGGTTTCGGGAATGGCGGCGCAATTGACGGCGACAAACGGCTTGCCGCGGCGCGGGCTCAGCTCGTGCAGGGTTCGTGCCACCAGCTCCTTGCCCGTGCCGCTCTCCCCGGTAATCAACACCGACACGGTGCTGGGGGCGACCCGCTCGATCATGGCAAACATCTCCTGCATTTTCCTCGAGCTGCCCACCAGCGATCCCAGAAAGCCTGTATCCCTCAGCTTGCGGCGGGTGACTTCCAGCTCCCGCTCGGTCTCGCGCTGGCGGCTGGCATTGGCCAGAACGGTTTTCAGCCGGGTGGGATCGATCGGCTTTTGAATGAAGTCGTAGGCGCCCATCTTCATCGCCTCGACCGCACGTTCAATGCTGCCTTGCGCGGTCAGGACGATCACGGCGGCGTTCAACTGCATCTCGCTCAATCGCGACAGCAGTTCCAAACCGTCCATGCGGGGCATCTTGAGGTCGGTTACGATAATCCCGGGAAACCACTCGGCTACTTTTTCCAGGCCCTCGATGCCGTCTCGTGCGGTTTCTGTGCGGTAACCCCAGCCGGAGACCAACTCGGCCAACCCGGCCAAAGCATGCAATTCATCTTCAACAATCAATACTCTTTCGGTGGCGCCCATGGCTGCTCTGAACTTTCTTTTTAAAGGTTGTCTATCTTGCTTGTATCACGCTCCTCAACTGCTGAGCAGGGGCGCAGATGGGCCTGATCTGCAACGTAAGGGGTAGGGGTGCAAATGCGGTCAATAGCGGGGCACTGCCGGGTCGATTTCCCGGGACCAGCCATCGATCCCCCCGCTTAGCGACTGCACCTTCTCGAAACCCTGGTTGCGCATCCACACCGCGACATTCAAGGAACGGACCCCGGAATGGCAGACCGTGACAATGTGCGCCTCCGGGTCCAGCTCCTCAAAGGCGCGGGAAGGGATTTCGCCCATCGGCATGAGCTTTGAGCCGGCTATCTGGGCCGTCTGCAAATTCCCAAGGCTCGCGAACATCCAGCAGGATCAGTCCGGTTTCCCCGGATTTAAGGTGGGCCGCGACATCACGCGGCGCAATTTCCAAGTCGAGCATGAATACTTCTCCAGGTTTAGGATACATCTTGGTGGCCGCTACTGCCGCCCTCGGCCCTGGGCGGACAAGTCGCTCAAAAATAATCATTTGCCTACAGGAGAGACCAACCCATGGCTTCCCCGGTTGAGTTTGCCCGCAACCAGCAGGCGCGTTTCCTTGAGGAATTGAAATCGCTGCTCCGGATTCCTTCCATCTCCACCCTTCCCGAGCATGCAGCCGACGTCCGGTTTGCCGCCGAGAGCCTGGCCCGGGAATTGGAGCGAATTGGGCTGGAGCATGTCCGGGTGATCGAAACATCCGGGCATCCGCTGGTTTATGGAGACTGGCTGCATGCGGCCGGCAAGCCCACCTGCCTGGCCTACGGCCATTACGACGTCCAGCCGCCCGATCCTCTCGACGAATGGCTTACGCCCCCGTTTGAACCCACCGAGCGCGGCGGCAACCTCTATGCGCGCGGCGCGGTCGACGACAAGGGTCAGATGTACAGCCACTTGAAGGCCCTTGAATCCCTGCTGCAGACCGGCCGGCTCCCTATTAATGTGCGGGTCATTATTGAAGGTGAAGAGGAGGTGGGCGGTGAGGGTATAGCGCAGTTCGTGCGCGAGCATCCGGAGCAGCTGCAGGCCGACTTCGCCCTGGTTTCCGATACCGAGATGTTTGCCCCCGGCCTGCCTACTTTGTGCGTCGGGCTGCGGGGAATGATCTACACCGAACTGGAAGCCCAGGGGGCGCGGACCGATCTGCACTCCGGCCTGTATGGGGGCGCCGCACCCAACCCCTTCATTGCCTTGGCGCAGGTGATTGCCGCCCTCAAAGACCCGCAGGGGCACATTCGTGTCCCCGGCTTTTATGACCGGGTGGCCGCTCCTTCCGCCGACGAACTCAAGGCCTGGAAGAGTTTGCCCTTCGATGAGGAGGAGTATCGAAAATCAGAGATCGGATCGCGTGAGCTTACTGGAGAGCCGGGTTTTTCGGTGCTGGAGCGGACCTGGGTTCGGCCCACCATGGATGTTCACGGAATGCCCGGCGGTTTTATCGGCGCGGGCGCGAAAACCGTAATTCCCGCCAAAGCCACTGCCAAGATCTCCTTCCGCCTGGTTCCCGACATGATCCCACAGGAGGCGTTCGCGCTATACAAGTGTTATGTCGAAGCCTTGCAACCGAAGGGCATTGAACTACGCGTCCGTCTTATCCACTCCGGTGATCCGATCGTGGTCAGCACCGATAATCGTTATATCCAGGCGGCGACCCGGGCTTTGCACCAGGTTTTTGGGAAAGAAACGGTCTTTATCCGTTCCGGCGGCTCTATTCCGATTGTGGGAGATTTCGAGCGCCACCTCAAAATTCCCACCGTCATGATGGGCTTCGGCCTGCCGGACGACAACCTGCACGCCCCGAACGAGAAATTTCACATCGCCAATTTCTACCGGGGGATTGAGTCGATCATCCTGTTGTTCGAAGAGTTGGGAAGGTAAACGGAGAGACGGTGGAGTGATTTTTGCGTCACCCTGGAAAAATTAATCCCTGGACGAAAGCTGCTTTCCGGAATCCAGTCCCGCAAGGGACGTCCCGAAAATGGCCCAGGACGTAGTCCTGGGTAGACCTTCGCGCGATCGGAATAGTCCCGTCAGGGACGGCTGAATTTTCATCCAGGGCTTTCAGCCGTCCCTTCGGGACTCACACTCTGAGATCACAAACGCGTTACCGCACTTCAATCAGCTGCTCTTCGCGGGAGCCGCTGTCGTAGCGCGCTGCGACATATTCGTCGAGAATCTTCTTGAAGTCGTTCACGATGTCGTCGCCGCGAAGGGTCGTCATGAGGCGACCATCTACATAAACGGGGGCCTTGGGATCTTCAAACGTGCCCGGGAGCGAAATACCGATGTTGGCATGCTTCGACTCGCCCGGCCCGTTCACCACGCAACCCATCACCGCCAGCTTCAGCTCTTCGACTCCGGGATAGCGCTCGCGCCACACCGGCATGCTGTCGCGCACGTAGGCCTGAATATCCTGGGTCAACTCCTGGAAGTAAGTGCTGCTGGTGCGCCCGCATCCGGGGCAGGCGGTCACCTGAGGAGCAAAGCTGCGGATGCCCAGTGACTGCAGTATTTGTTGCGCCACCTGCACCTCCTCGGTGCGGTCGCCGCCGGGTTTGGGGGTCAGGGAGACGCGGATGGTATCGCCAATGCCCTTAAGCAGCAGCGGGGCTAAACCCGCCGTGGACGCGACGATGCCTTTCATGCTCATACCGGCTTCGGTCAGACCCAGATGGAGCGGATAATCGCAGCGCGCAGCCATCAATTCGTAAACTTCGATCAGGTCGCGCACGCCGCTCACCTTGGCGCTGAGAATGATCTGGTCATGCCGCAGCCCGTAGCGTTCGGCAGCGTGCGCGGAGTCGATTGCGCTCACCAGCATCGCTTCGATCATCACATCCCGCGCATCCGCCGGCTGGGCCCGTTTGGAATTCTCGTCCATCATCCGAGTCAGCAGAGCCTGGTCCAGCGAACCCCAGTTCACGCCGATCCGTACCGGCTTCTGGTTTTCTACTGCGCACTCGATCATGATGCGGAAGTTGTCATCGTCCTTGCGGCCGATCGAGACATTCCCCGGGTTGATGCGGTACTTCGCCAACGTGCGCGCGCACTCCGGATACTTTTTCAACAGCAGGTGGCCGTTGTAGTGGAAGTCGCCGACAATGGGGACGTCGATCCCCAGCTTGGCCAGGCCCTCGACAATCGCCGGCACTGCTTTCGCCGCGGCGTCGTTATTGACCGTGACCCGCACCAGTTCCGACCCGGCGGTGGCAAGAGCGGCAACTTGCTGAATCGTGCTTTGTACATCGGCGGTATCGGTATTGGTCATGGACTGCACCACTACCGGCGCGGAAGACCCCACGCGCACATCTCCTACCTTGACTGTCACCGACTGTCTGCGTTCCACTTGCGCCATATATCCCTCAGCAATAGTTTACAACTGGTGGTGCATAATACGTTTAAACGCACCAAACGCAGAGAACGGAGTCCAGCGATGCCCCAAGTCGAGACCCCCAGCGATATCAGGGTGATGAACCAATTGCTCAGCGAGGAATTTACTGCCAAACTCGAGTCTCTGGCCCAGGCCAAAGCAGAGGAGTACAAGGCCAACACGCCTTATCCGCACATCTATTTCGACGATTTCCTGCCCATTGAAGTGGCTGAGGCCGCACTGCGGGATTTTCCGGAGCCGAAAGAGGCGGAGTGGCACGCCTACACAGATGTGAACCAACGCAAGAAACTGGCATTCGATGTGGTGGAGAAACTGCCGCCATCGATTCGCGATGTCCTCTACTTCCTGAATAGCCGGCCCATGCTTAAGTTTCTCGAGACGTTGACCGGGATCCAGAGCGTGCTGCCCGATCCCAACTACACCGGCGGAGGCTTGCATCAGATACGGCCCGGCGGCTTGTTGGAAGTGCACGCCGACTTCAGCTACCACAAGGGTTTGCGGTTGGACCGGCGCATCAATGTCCTGGTTTATCTGAACAAAGATTGGAAAGAGGAGTACGGAGGACACTTCGAGTTATGGGATCGCAAGGTGACCCGGGCGGAGAAGAAAATTCTGCCCGTCTTCAACCGCTGCGCTATCTTCAGCACGACGAGTGTGTCGTTTCACGGTCATCCCGTTCCACTGGCTTGTCCGCCCGATCGGAACCGGAAGTCCATTGCGACTTACTACTACTCGAATGGCCGCCCTGAAGAGGACCCGGAACTGACTCATCGGCATGAAGTGGCGTTCCAGGAGCGCCCGGGGCTCAATAGCGTGAAAACGACAATTCGGATCAAGAAAGCAATCCGCGCGATTACCCCACCGATATTTACCGATCTTTATCGGGCGCTGCGCAAATAGACAGACCCGACGCGGCGAGGTCTTCTGCCCAAGGACCTCGCTGCCGGTTGCTATTTCTGTACAGCTGCGTTGTGTTTATCTTTGTAGATGGAATTTGAAATCTTGTTCTGCCGGTTGTTGATCGCGGTGCGGTCAGCCGCTGTAAGTTTCCCGTTGTCGGCCGCGCGCATGTTGTGCTCTTCCTTGTTAACGCTGGCTTCCCGGGTTTCCAGGTTGGCGGTTTCGTGAGCGGTCAATTGTCCGCTCTTGACCCCCTGGGCAATGCGCGCCTGCTGGTTAGCTTTGCGCTGCGCGGCGGTTCCCGGGGGCGGCGGTGCGGTTTGTGCTACGGCCGCCGCAATCAAAAAGAGAGAGGCTGATCCTAAGGCTATCGTGCTAAATCTCATATCGCTCCTTGCTTGACACCGGTTACTGGTGTAACAAACCAAATCGTCATTGGTAAGGTAGCGTTCGCGCCATAGCGCCCACACCTTAGTTGTAGGCAAGGAAAGAGTTAGATGTTGGACTTGCGCTGCCGCGGCTTCTTGCCGTAGCGCGCGGCGGGAAGGATGCTGTTCCAGGGCACAGGAGAGGCCAGAATCATGGAGGTGTTGGTCGAGACGTAGGGCATCATTGAATCGATGACCTCTTCCATATGTCTCACGTCGCGGACCGCGACTTGCACGATAAATGATTCGGCGCCGGTCACCCGATGACACTCCAGCACTTCGGGCAGGTTGCGCACCACGGCGGCAAATTTCGCCAGCTTGTCTCCCGCCACCGTGACATGAACAAACGCGCGCACCGGCAGCCCCACCTGGGCCGGATCGACGAGCGTGCGATAGCCGAGAATCACGTTGTTCTCCTCCAGCCGGTGGACTCTTTCAATGACGGCCGGGGTAGACAATCCGACTCTTCGTCCTAGCTCCGCAAATGCAATGCGGGCGTTGGCCTGGAGCTCAGCCAGAATTTCGCAATCAATATCGTCAATCGATGGAGGAATCAATCCAGTCAATAGAGCCGCCTCTCGTTTGTGGTGTGTCCTTAAATTATGAGGTCAAAGGGCAGCTTGGCGGTTATTTGTTCGTTGAACTGATCCGAATTCCACATCTTCACGATTCCCGAGCGACTGCCAAGACGGCTATGATGCCCGTGATGTGCGCTAGAGCATTTTCACTTCTGGTGCATACAGAGCAACCGCTCCCGACGTGGCTTTTCCTCAAGAAAAGCCGCACCTCGCGGCGCTTGCCTGTGCAGAGTAGAAGTGAAAAATGCGTTAAGGAAGGAACAAACCCCCATGGCAGATGAGAATCGTCGAGCGTTAGGCGATGTAGCAGCGCGGCAGTTAGCCAACACCACCAAGACACCGCCCCAGTTGACGGCCATTACCCCGCGCTGGCTGGTCCAGCTGCTGGGCTGGGTTCCGGTCGAATCCGGCACCTATCGGGTCAACAAGGTTAAGAACGATGCGGATATCGAAGTCGCCTGCGGATCGCGCGATGAACGTACATTGCCCGAGACCTTTGTCGACTATGTCGAGACTCCGCGCGAATACACGTTGAGCGCGATCTCGACCGTGGTGGATGTTCACACCCGCGTCTCCGATCTTTTTAGCCATCCGCACGACCAGATCCGGGAGCAGTTGCGCCTGACCGTGGAAAAAGTCAAAGAGCGCCAGGAGGCCGAGCTGATCAACAACGCCGACTATGGCCTGCTCAACAATGTCGATCCGGCATTCAAGATCCCGGTCGCGCCAGGCTGCGCCCACCCCTGACGATCTGGATGAACTTGCTCTCGCGCATCTGGAAGGAACCGGCATTCTTCCTGGCGCACCCACGCGCCATCGCCGCCTTCGGCCGGGAGTGCACCTTCCGCGGTGTTCCTCCGCCCACGGCCACGATCTTTGGTTCGCCGTTCATGACCTGGCGGGGCATTCCCCTCATCCCCACCGACAAGATGAACATCGATGGGGCAGGGAAGACCAATATCCTCTTGCTGCGCACGGGCGAGAGGAAGCAAGGCGTGGTGGGACTGTTCCAGCCCGGCCTGCCAGGCGAACAGACTCCCGGCCTTTCCGTCCGTTTCATGGGTATTGACCGCAACTCGATAGCCTCCTACCTGGTGTCTCTGTATTGCTCCGCGGCAGTACTTGCCGAAGACGCGCTGGGTGTGCTCGAGAATGTAGAAGTCGGACAATACCATGAGTACAAGTGATCAGGAGCGGGCGGCGGGTTTCCCAACTACGGTCTTCGATGACCGGTTGAAGCCAGCGCTGCCGGTGGACGAGACCAGCGTTGCCGGTTCGCTGCCGGATGTAACTATGTTGACCCGTTTGGCCAATGAGTTCTTCCGCGCGCAGCCGGCGCAGGGCTATCCCACTACCCTCGCGCCTTTCACGCCCGATGCGCAGGACTTGACGCCGGCCTTTGAAACCCGGCTGCCCGAATTCGGCATGCCGCTGCCTTCGCTGCCGGCCATACCATCGGCCGGTAAAGTTCCCATGGCACCGGATGTGCCCGGGCTGTCGTCCGCCACGCCGGAGCTGTCGCCGTTCATGCTGGGCCCAGCTGCAGCGGTTGCTCTTCCAGCGGCCACCCCTATCCCGGAAGCGGGAATGTTGCAACACGATCCGCGCAGCGCCGCCGCCGTGCCCCCGCTATCTCCTTTCTCGCTCCCGATGCCGCAGTTTGGCGCTACGTTTCCGTCCTTTGAAGCGGGTGTGCCGGCGCTACCGCCCCTTCCGCCATTACGGACTGAGGACGATGCAAGATCGGCCTTGACGACAACGTCTCCGTTCTACTTTCTCGAGAATGCCGGCGGTCTTAACGGATCCGCCATGGCGCCCACGCGCGCTACCTTTCCCGCAGAATTGTCATCCCGGCCGGAGCACAGTGTCCCCGAAGCCGCATTCCGTCGTCCCCCTTCTCGCTTCCTATGCCGGAGTTCGATGAAGCATTGTTTCCGTCTTTCGAAGCAGCAGTGCCCAGGCTAGCCCCCCTGCCGCCGTTACTGAACGAAAACGATGCGCGCGCTGCGCTGACTGACTCTTCATCGTTTTATTTTCTCGACCAGGGTGGTCTGCCGATAACGCATCCTGGGGCTGTTGGCGACCTCAAGCTTGCCCGGAACCAGTTTGATATCGGCTTCGGTACGGCGCGACTTTCCGATTTTGAACGAACGGGTCAACGGTCATCCGCTGATCTGGCTGGACAACGCCGCGACCACGCAAAAGCCGCAAAGCGTGATCGATCGCATTTCCTATTTCTACGAGCACGAGAACTCGAACATTCATCGCGCCGCCCATGACCTGGCAGCGCGCGCGACCGATGCCTATGAGGATGCTCGCAGCAAGGTGACGCACTTCCTCAATGCATCGTCCTCGAAGGAGATCGTGTTCGTGCGCGGCGCGACCGAGGCTATCAACCTGGTCGCCCAGGCATGGGGACGGCGCCACATCAATAAAGGGCGATGAGATCGTCATCACCTGGATTGAGCATCACGCCAACATCGTTCCCTGGCAGATGCTGTGCGCGGAGAAGGGCGCGTGCCTGCGTGTAGCACCCGTCGACGACGACGGCCAGATCCTGCTCGATGAGTACGAGAAGCTGCTGAGCCCAAAGACCCGCCTGGTTTCTTTCACCCAGGTCTCGAATGCCCTGGGCACCGTCACTCCAGCGCATCAGATGGTGCAAATGGCCCATCGTTATGGAGCCCGTGTTCTGCTCGACGGCGCACAGGCCGTTTCCCACATGCCGATCGATGTGCAGTCTCTGGATTGCGATTTCTACGTGTTCTCCGGCCACAAGGTTTTCGCGCCTACGGGCATCGGAGTGCTCTACGGCAAGCCGGAAGTGCTGGCGGAAACTCCTCCGTGGCAAGGGGGCGGAAACATGATCGTCGACGTCACCTTTGAGAAGACGACCTATCAGCCTCCGCCGGGACGGTTCGAAGCCGGTACCGGCAACATTGCCGACGCCGTAGGACTGGGCGCGGCCATCGATTATCTAGACCACATCGGCATGCCCAATGTAGCCCGCTACGAGCATGAACTGTTGGTCTACGCCACCCAGGCTATGTTGCGCGTGCCGGGTCTGCGCATCATCGGCACCGCCAAGGAAAAAGCCGGTGTGCTCTCATTTGTGCTCGAGGGTTTCCAAACCGAAGAGGTGGGCGCCGCGCTCAACCGCGAAGGGATTGCCGTACGTTCAGGCCACCATTGCGCCCAGCCCACGCTCCGCAGGTTCGGCCTGGAGAAAACCGTCCGTCCCTCGTTGGCGCTTTACAACAGCTTCGAAGACATCGATGCCATGATCGCGGCGCTCTTCCGGTTGATACGTCTGGGCGCGTAGCCCTCCTAATCTCCTGCTGTAAACTGAAACCATCAGTTAAGACACGGGGCCCCGTAGCTCAGGTGGATAGAGCAGCAGTTTCCTAAACTGTTTGTCGGAAGTTCGAGTCTTCCCGGGGTCACCATTTCTTCTGCCCAGGTTGAACCGGCCTGCGCATCCAACCGGAGTCCGGCGTCTATCGAGGTGCAGGTCACCCTCGTTCCGGGAGAAAAAAGGATTTCCATGCCGGTTCGATCGCGGCGCTCTTGCCTCCTCATGTTCTGGCTGCTTTTCGTTTGCCGTTGGACGCAAGCCGCCATTGTGCATGGAACCGTCACCGATCCCCTGGGCCTGCCCGTCATCCATGCCAGCGTGGTGTTGGTGCAAAATGGTCAGATTCTCGCGCTGGCGCTCACCCGCACCGATGGCACCTATCAGATCAGCAGCAGCGCCAGCGGACGATTCTACGTGCTCATCTCCGCCACTAATTTCAAGCAAATCACCAGCCTCAGCTTCTACGCCGGCCCGGTGGACAGCCATGAGGAAGACGTGGTTCTCGAGCCGGCGAATGTAAAGCAGGAGATGGTCACTTCGGCTACCGGCACCCCGCTCCCCGAGGCCCAGGTCAGCGCTGCGATCAGCACCCAGCGCAGCGGTGAGTTCCGCAGCCGCATCGACCTGATGGATCCGCTGCGCCAGATGCCGGGCGTTTTCGTCCTGCGCCAGGGCGAGTATGGCGGCGTGAGCTCGCTTTTCATTCGCGGCAGTAATGCTGATGCCAACCAGGTGAACCTGGATGGGGTCCCCATCGGAGATATTGGCGGCGCCTTCGACTTCAGCAACTTGTCTACCGCCGGGATAGGACAGCTCGAGGTGTACCGTGGTCCCAACAGCGTGCTTTACGGTTCGGATGCTTCTGCTGGAGTCGTCAGCCTGAGTACTCCACGGGGGAGCACAGGATTTCCTTCGTTCTTCTACGAGGGTGATGCCGGCACTTTCACCAGTTTTCGCAACCTGGCCCAGCTCGGGGGCACCCATAACAAGTTCGACTACTACGGCGGCTTTGACGCTTTTCAAAGCGACAACTCCATCAAGATGAACGAATTCCACGACTACACGGGGAGCGCGAACCTGGGCTACGCCCTTACTTCCGCGACCCTGCTTCGGGTCACGGCGCGCAATAGCGATGCGGCGGCCGGCACTCCGGGTGCATTCGACTTCTACGGCATTGCCAACGCCGGAAAGCAATCGAATCAGGATATTTACCTGGGTGCGTCGCTTGGAAAACCGGACCATCGGCGGCTGGCACAACCTGGTGCGCTATGACATGACGCGCAAGCGCGAAGAAGATATCAATTTCTATCCCGCCGGCATTCCCCTCACCATAGGTAACTATTACGGATACAATACTGCGATCCGGGGAGCCAACGGAGACTCGGTAACCGGACAGGCGATCCTGAATTTCGCCGGAATTTATCCGAATACCGTCGAGCGGGTCAACAATCGGGATCGGGTCTACTTTCAGAGCGACTACCCGTTTACCCCGCACATCCTCGGCATGTTTACCTTCCGCTATGAGGATGAGCGCGGGGCGAAGAAATCCGTAGCCTACGGGATCGATCAGAACCTGGAGCGCGGCAACTATGACTACACCGCGCAAATTCAGGGGAATTACAAGTACCGGCTCTACTACTCACTCGGAGGAGGGGTGGAGAAGAACCAGTTGTTTGGGACGGTAGGGACGCCTCGTATCGGGTTGATCTATTATCCGGTGCGTCCCGGCCATGGGCTCTTTCACGGCACCAAGATCCGGTTTAACTTCGCCAACGGCTACCAGGAGCCCTCGCTCGATGAGCAGTTCAGCAGCCTCTACAACTTCCTGTTTACGCAGCAAGGCGGACCGGAGGCGATCCAGCAGTTCCACATCACACCAATCGTTCAGGAGCAGTCGCGCACCTATGAGGGCGGTGTGGCGCAGAGCTTTCTCAGTGAGCGCGGCCTGCTGCGCGTGAGCTACTTTCACAACCAGTACGGCAGGCAGATCGAGCCGGTGCCGGCGACGGAAGTGCCTGCGCTGCTGCCGCAATTGAGCCCCGCTGAGCAGCAGGAGCTGGAGAGCCTGCTGAGCAACTCGGGCGACCTCGATCTGAACTCGCAGGCTTTTCGCGCCCAGGGCATTGAAAGCGAGGTGGACTACAGCGTGTTCAAAAATCTGTTCCTGCGCGCCGGCTACACCTATCTGGATGCGGCGGTGCGCCGGTCTTTTACTTCCGACGCGCTCCAACCTTCGTTCAATACCGGTCTACCTGGTCAGCCGGCGCCGCCGTTTTCCAACGTGCCCATCGGCGCCTTTGATCCGCTGCGCGGGGCTCGTCCGTTCAACCGGCCGCCGCATACCGGCTTTGCCGCGGTGAGCTATAACGGCGAGCAATATTCGGTCCAATTTACCGCCGCTTATGCCAGCCGCAGTGACGACTCTACTTTTCTGGGGGGCCGCGACATAGCGGAAGGGAACTCGCTGCTGTTGCCGAACCGCAATCTGGACTTCAGCTATACCAAGCTCGATCTCGGTGGAAGCTATCAGTTCCTCTCCTGGCTCGCCGCCTATGCCCAGCTCGACAACCTGACCAGCAACAAGAGAATCGGCCCGATAGGATATCCGTCGCTGCCCTTTACTTTCCGGGTGGGACTGCGCCTGGCCATCGGGCACGGATCGTCGGGCCACTAGTCGGTCTGGATCTGATCAGGAACCAGACGGGTGCCCATCGATAAGGAAAAAGGCGTTGTCAAGGACGAAGATATCCTGAGCGGTGCGGAGCACCGCTTGTTTTTGCCATCAGAGAGAGTCTGGGACCGAAACTCTGGGATATCACCGCTGCATCATTTTTCTGGTGGATCGCTCCACCGAGCCATCGATACGACTGAAACCACGATCATGATTTTTTTATACGGACATCCAGCCGCCGAGTCTGTGCAGAAGTGGGAAACGCCGGAGGTGTTTTCCAAGGCGCTTGCGCCGTCTTCTGCATAGACCGGTCTGGATGCGAGAGCACCCAATCAAAGTTACGGGCTAAACATCTCCCAGGGGCACCCGCGGGTTGCTCTCGATATGAACGATCTCCGGATAGCCGACATTGCTGCGTAGCATCCAGTAGAGTCGCACTGCCAGCTTGCGTGCCGCTGCCACCTTGGCCACTGCTTTCGGGCGACGATGGCAACGGTGTTGATACTCTTTGCGAAAACCCTCATCCTTGCGTACCGTGGTCTGCGCCGCTTCCACCAGCAGCTTGCGCAGAAAGCAGTTGCCTTGCTTGGTAATGGCTCCCAGGCGGCGCTTGCTGCCCGAGCTGTGTTCGCTGGGAACCAGGCCCAGATAGCTGGTGAGCTGCTTGCTGCCGGCAAAGCGTGCCACATCCCCGATGGTCAGCACGAAAGCCAGCGCCGTCACTGGACCCACACCAGGCTGGGTCATCAGCAACTGGGCCTGGGGATGTTGCCAGGCAGTCTGCTTCACCGCCTGATCCAACTGCTCGATCTGGCGGTTCAGCTCCTTGAGCAGGTGCAACAAATCCTCCCGCCGCACCCCCGCCCAGCCGGGCATCGCCAACTGCCGGAACTGTTCCATCCCCTGGCGCGTCCACAACCGGCTCTTCTTTTGCATCCCCCGGTTCATCGCCAGGTGCTGCAGACTGTTCTTCACCTTGGTCCGGATCTCTACCAGCTTGTCCCGGTGGCGCAACAACTGCCGCTGATCCCGCATCGCTGCGCTCGGTCTCCACAACTGGGGAAACCGTTTCTCTAACAGCAGGGTCAATATATGACCCGCGTCCCGCTTGTCCGTACTCTGCCTGCGCACATAGCTGGCGCGGATCTTGGCCGCATCCCCTACCCGTATCTCATGGCCCAACCGCTGCACCAGATCAAGGAACCACTGGCTATTTCCAGTGGCCTCGATCCCTATCAAAGCCGGCTCGCCCAACTCCCGGTAGAACCGCTCTGCCTGACCGTCGGCGTGACTCAACTTCCGCTCTTGGACTTCTCCCGTCTCCAGGTCGCAAATCGCTATCTGTTGAAAGCTAGGGTGAAAATCACATCCTATAATCTTCATAAGGCTTCTCCTGATCCCAGAGTCTCTCGGTCCCAGCCTCAAGACTCTCTCTAGGATCGCTGAAGCCTTTTTCCTTATCCAATCAACGTTCGCCGTGGCGTACGTGGGCCGAAAAAGACGGGGCGAAGCCCCCTTCCATAGCATTCGTTGCACCCAAAATTTTATTAGATAAAAAGCGCTCGAAACATATCATTATCGGCCCACGTACGCTGGGGCGAACGTGGGGCACCCGTGGAGCGTAGTTGGCCCATCATGAAACAACTCGCACGAATAGATCCGCAGCAACGGGAAAGGGTGTTTATGATCCAACTAAGTGAATGGAGGAGTGGTGCGGACAACTATTGAGATTGACGACAAACTGATGCATCGCGCAATGCGCTGCAGCGGCGCGCGCAGTAAGAGGGAGGTCGTGGAGGCAGGATTACAACTGCTGGTTAAAATCCACGCACAGACGTCCATCCGTCGGCTTCGCGGCAAGGTCCAGTTCACCAGGATCTGAGCAGGTCTGGCGCGGGTCGTACACAGCTATAAGTTAGCGACAAAACAAGAGGCCACCCTTGCGGGTGGCCTCTTTTGTAACAACTGCGTGTTGCTTAGTACATGTCGCCCATACCGCCGCCGCCGTGACCACCGCCCGGAGCAGACTGCTTCGGCTCGGGGATATCGGCCACCATGGCTTCGGTCGTCAGCATGAGAGCCGCGATCGAGGCCGCATTCTGCAGCGCAGTGCGGGCTACCTTGGTGGGATCGATGACACCGGCCGCGACCAGGTCTTCGTACTGGTTGGTGGCCGCGTTGTAGCCGTAGTGAGGATTGTTGTTGTCGACGATCTTGCCCACGATCACAGCACCTTCCTCACCGGCATTGCCGACGATCTGGCGAAGAGGCTCTTCCAGGGCGCGACGGACGATCGTTGCACCGATCTTCTCGTCACCCTCGAGCTTCTTGATCAGCTCATCCACGTCCTTGGCGGAGCGCAGCAGAGCTACACCACCACCCGGGACAATGCCTTCCTCAACTGCAGCGCGGGTAGCGTGCATGGCATCCTCAACCCGAGCCTTTTTCTCCTTCATCTCGGTCTCGGTTGCCGCGCCTACCTTGATGACAGCCACGCCACCGACCAACTTGGCGAGCCGCTCCTGCAGCTTCTCGCGGTCGTAGTCGGAGGTCGTCTTCTCCACCTGGTTGCGGATTTCCTTCACCCGGCCTTCGATGGCCTTGGAGTCGCCGCGGCCTTCAACGATCGTGGTGTTGTCCTTGTCAATGGTCACGCGCTTGGCACGGCCAAGATCTTCAATCTTGACGTTCTCGAGCTTGATGCCGAGGTCTTCCGTGATGGCGTTGCCACCGGTCAGCTTGGCGATGTCTTCGAGCATTGCCTTGCGGCGATCGCCGAAGCCAGGAGCCTTCACTGCCGCTACGTTCAGCGTGCCACGCAGCTTGTTGACCACCAGGGTCGCCAGCGCCTCGCCGTCAACATCCTCAGCGATGATGACCAGCGGCTTGCCGTTGCGGGCAACCTGCTCCAACAGGGGCAGAAGATCCTTCATGGAGCTGATCTTCTTCTCGTGGATCAGGATGTAAGGCTCTTCGAGCGATACTTCCATGCGGTCCGGATCGGTCACGAAGTAGGGGCTCAGATAGCCGCGGTCAAACTGCATGCCTTCGACCACTTCCAGCTGGGTCTCCAGAGTCTTCGACTCCTCAACCGTGATCACGCCGTCCTTGCCGACCTTCTTCATGGCCTCGGCAATGATGTTGCCGATGGTGGAATCGCTGTTGGCCGAAATGGTGCCCACCTGGGCAATCATTTCGCCGGTCACCGGCTTGGAAAACTTCGCCAGTGCTCCGCCAACCACCACGCCATGCTCGTCGCGCTTGCCGACAACGGCCTCAACCGCCTTGTCGATGCCGCGCTTGAGAGCCATCGGATTGGCGCCGGCAGCCACCGTCTTGACACCCTCGCGATAAATCGCCTGGGCCAGAACCGTTGCCGTCGTGGTGCCGTCACCGGCCACGTCCGAGGTCTTCGAGGCCACTTCGCGAACCATTTGCGCGCCCATGTTCTCGAGCGAGTCCTTCAGTTCGATTTCCTTGGCCACCGTGACGCCGTCCTTGGTGATGGTGGGGGAACCGAACTTCTTTTCGATAACTACATTGCGGCCCTTGGGCCCAAGCGTCACCTTAACCGCGTCGGCGAGCGTGTTTACGCCGCGCAGAATCGCCTGACGCGAATCTTCTCCGTGCAGAATTTGCTTTGCCATTCCTGTCTCTCCTTCAAACAGCATTAAAAAAGCGCATCCGGTCCAGCCGCGATGCGCTTATTTCTTCTTCAGAATGCCGAGAACCTCTTCCTCACGCATAATGAGGAATTCCTCGCCATCGATTTTGATCTCAGTTCCCGAATACTTGCCAAACAGAATGCTGTCGCCTGCCTTGACGTCGAGCGGGAAGACCTTGCCTTCGTCATTCGACTTACCCTTGCCAACGGAGATGACTTCACCCTCCTGGGGCTTTTCCTTGGCTGTGTCAGGGATGATGATGCCACCCCGGATCGATTCGCCCTCTTCTACGCGCCGCACCAGGATGCGGTCGTGAAGCGGTGTAAAGCTGGTAGCTACGGACGCTGTTGCAGTTGCCATTGCGTTACTTCTCCTTCGCGCGAGGGTTTACCTCGCGGTAATTACGAGTCAAAATGACGTTGAGTTTGAGAGCGATACGCCAGATCCGTTGAGGAGCGTCTTAGCACTCTCGCTCTTCAATTGCTAAGATAGTCAGCACTTGATTCCTTGTCAAGGCGTCAAAACTAAAATGTGAGTGAAAGTCGCTCAAATATTGCTCTTCTGTGAACGCCTGCCAGCTCCCATGAAATCATCTATACTTTCTGCCATGGGTATCCCGTTTTCCCGCAGGATTTCGAGTGTTGTGCTGTTGCTTGCGGGTTTTCCTTTGCTTTGTGCCGGAGCAGATCAGCGTAACGGGCGCAAATACACCCCGCCGCCGGCAACCGCCACCATTAAAGTCACGGTGTTGCGGTCGACCAATGGCAAGCCCATCCCCAACGCCGCTGTTGTCTTCCATCCCATGGAAGGTGATAAGGACAAGGGCGCGCTGGAGCTCAAGAGCGATGAGGACGGCAAGGTGACCATCGACGTGATCCCCATTGGCGACACGGTGCGGCTGCAGGTGATTGCCGACGGCTGGAAGACCTACGGCGAGGACTACAAGATCGACACCGACAGCAAAGAGATCGTGGTCAAGATGAAAAGGCCGGGCGAGCAGTATTCGCTCTATGGCGACGGTAAAGGGACGGCCACCAACACCACCACCCCGAAGGGCGAATCGAACAGCGCCAAACCCTCCGAGCAAACGCCCTTACCGCAATAGATTGGAAAGCCTGCATCCTAAAACAGCGCTGGTGACCGGCGCCGCCAAGCGCATCGGCAGGAGTCTTGCGTTGGGCCTGGCAGCGGCTGGAGCCGATGTTGCCATCACCTACAGACATTCGGAGGCCGAAGCACAGGCCACGGTCGAATCCCTGCGCCAGCTCAATGTGCGGGCGATGGCGGTCCAATGCGACGTGCGCAGTCGTGGAAAGTGTTGCCGCGGCCGTGGCTGCTGTGGTCCAGGAGTTCGGCCGGCTGGACATCCTGGTCAACAATGCGGGAACGTTTGAGACCGCGGTGCTGCAATCGATCACCCTGGCGCAATGGGACAAGATGTTCGAGACCAATACCCGCGGCCCATTCCTCATGGCCCAGGCGGCGTACCCTCACCTCTACAAGCCAGGGGACGCATCATCAATATCGGCTCACTGGGAGGCATTCATCCCTGGCCAACCCACGGACATTACTGCACCTCGAAAGCCGCGCTCCACATGCTTGACCCAGACCATGGCCAAGGCCTTTGCGCCCCAGATCAGCGTGAATTGCGTAGCTCCGGGCATGATTGTGAATGGTGAGGTTGACCCGGCTTACGAGCATTTCGCGAACAAGACGCCGATGCAGCGCAACGGCACGACCAACGACGTGGCGGAAGCGGTTCTATTCTTCGCCCGCGGTCCGCACTTCATCACCGGCCAGATCCTGGGCGTTGATGGCGGATTAGGGCTGTAGAAAGAAACAGCTGGGACCTGCTGTCTCTTCTGTTCTCTGTACAACCGTGCGTCTCAAAAATGAATTGTCAATCAACCGGAGTGCCGATGAGCCTTCGCGTCGGGATCTGCTGTTTTTCTTCCCCTTACCAACCGAACATCTTGTTGAGCAGTCCTGAGGATTGCTTGGGGTCCAGTTCCGGATGCAGGCCTTCGGGTTCTGGCTGAGGCGGCAGGTTCTCTCCGAAATAGGCCGCGCGCGGATTGTGCTCGCACAGCCGGTCCGCAGTCTCAACGCCATATTTGTCGGCTACTAACTGATAGGCGTCGCGCAGCATGGGCGGCCGCGAAGTGAGGTCATGGGCATCGGTCGCGATGAAGTTGACCCAATTCCGGCGCAGCAGCTCATGGGAAACTCTCTGCGCGATCTTGCCAAAGCGGCCGGTGAGGGAAGCGGCGGTGATCTGTATGTAGCATCCGCTGCGCAGCCAGTCCGCCATTTTTTCAGGGTGCCGCGCCAGCACCGGGTTACGCTCCGGATGGGTAATGATCGAGGTGAGCCCGGCCATGCCCAGGCGGAAAAAGATCTCCTTCATATTCTGAGAAATGCCGTGTTCCGGGAACTCCACCAGCAGGTATTGCTTGCCATTGATGGAGTACTTCGCCGGGTTGGCGATCGCATCCTCAATGTTGTCGAACATGAGGTGGAAGTCACAGCCGAGCGCCAGCTCGATACGGTTTCCCAAGTCGCTGCCGCACCATTCCAGCCGTTCCAGGTTCAACGCTGGGTCGAACTTGAAATGTTCGCTCGAATGAGGCGTGCACACGATGTGCGTGACCCCGTTCTGCAGGGACATTTCAGCCATAGCCACTGAGATTTCGATATCGGAGGGCCCGTCGTCCAAGCCAAACAACAAATGGTGGTGGATATCAATCATGAAGTTCCTGACTTACCTGGTCATTGCACCGGACCAACGACCGAAAGAGCAGCAACCCGTCCGACGAGCCCAGTATCGCCTCGCTCGACCGGTCCGGATGGGGCATCATGCCCAGCACATTCTTACCCTCGCTCAATACCCCGGCAATGCAACTAATGGAGCCATTGGGGTTGGCAGCGGAGGTAACCTCTCCTGCCTGGGTACAGTAGCGGAAGGCAATGCGGTCGCCGCGCTCCAGTTCCGCAAGCGTAGCAGGCTCGCAGAAGTAGTTCCCCTCCATATGCCCAATAGGAATCTTCAGCACCTGGCTCCGGCGTAAGCGCCTGGGTGAAGGGGCTGTTGGCGGTCTCAGTTCGTACAAAGACCTGCTTGCAGATATATCGCAGCCCGGCATTTCTCAGCAAGGCTCCAGGCAGCATGCCGCTCTCGCACAGAATCTGGAAGCCGTTGCAGATGCCCAGCACCAGGCCACCCCCGGCGGCAAACTTTTTCACCGACTGCATGACCGGCGAGAACCGTGCGATCGCCCCCGTTCTCAGGTAGTCTCCGTAGGCGAATCCGCCCGGTACCACGATGGCGTCGCAGTTCTCCAGATTCTCAGACTCGTGCCACAGAAAAGTCGCCGGCTGATCGGCGATCGCGTGCAGCGCATGGAATGCATCGTGGTCGCAATTGGAACCCGGAAAAACAAGCACGCCGAATTTCATAGCTATAGGCTAGCAGTTTTGCTCCGCCCGGGGAGTGTCGGCCTGGCTACAAGGCCGGAGGGGATCGTCTTCAGACCGCGCATAAACGTCCCATAATGAGCGCCGCTGCGCCGCTCGTGGATTTCCTGAGCCGTTTCGATCTGGAGTATCGTCAGAAGATTGGGGGTTCCCATGCCCGATAACGCTGCACCCGATGACCCCCCGGCACTCGCACCGGCCCCACCCCCGTCCGGAACGACGCAAATCTCCACCGCTTCTAAAAGCGCGGTTCATCTGCGGACTGCCGGCACCGCTCTGGTCAACTGGTGGAGAGCGGTCACCATCGAAGGGCTCTGCGTCGCTGTGCTGTGGCTGATCGGTCTTCTTCTGCTGCATGTGCCGCTGGCCCCGGTCTGGGCACTGGTAGCGGGGCTCATGACCCTGGTCCCCAACTTTGGCGGGGTCATTGCTCTGCTGGGGCCGGCCTTCTCCATCCTGGTCAGCCAGCCCAGCATGTACCGTTTGTGCATCCTGCTCGGCATGTATGCGGTGATTGTGGTGATCGATCAATTGATGCTGCAACCGCTCATCATGAAGCGTGTGACCCGGGTGCCTATCTGGGCGTCGATCCTGGCCCCCATCGTGCTCGGCATTGTTATTCCGTTTTGGGGAATTTTGCTGGCGCCCCCGTTGCTCGCCGTCGTCTACGCTTTCCGCCGACCCCGCCCCTTGTCCGGTATTTCCCGTCAAGATCCGTAACATTTGATCGACATTATGCGGTTTTCTTTAAGGAAAACCGCAGATGTGGTCGTCGCCAGCATCCCGAAGTAGGAAATCCGGGTGCCGTAGAAAGGCCCCAGGCCCAAGTGCTATACTCGCCTTTTCGCCGCGAGGATGACGGCAGAATCAGCCTTCTTACAGGCAGTAGAGGTACCCATGTCCGGCCACTCCAAATGGGCCACAATCAAGCACAAAAAAGGCGCACTCGATGCCAAGCGGGGCAAGATCTTCACCCGTCTGATCCGCGAAATCACCATGGCCGCTCGCCAGGGTGGCGGGGATCCGGATGCCAATCCCCGGCTGCGCGGCGCGGTCGCCGCGGCGAAAGCGGAGAACATGCCGGCCGACAACATCAAGCGGGCCATCCAGCGCGGCACGGGTGAATTGCCCGGTTCCATTTACGAGGAAATCTCCTTTGAGGGCTACGGTCCTGGGGGCGTCGCTCTGATCGTCGAAGTCACCACCGACAATCGCAACCGTACCGTCAGCGAGGTTCGCCATGCCTTCTCCAAAAACGGGGGCAATCTGGGCGAACCGAATTCAGTCCGGTTCATGTTTGCCAAGAAAGGTTTGATCGCCATTCCGAAGGCAGCCGCCGATGAAGATAAGTTAATGAACATTGTTCTCGATGCGGGCGGTGAAGACCTGAACGACGAGGGCGAAAACTGGGAGATTTTGACGGATCCTTCCGCCTACGACGCGGTTGCGAACGCGGTCAAGGCTGCCAAGCTGGAAACCTCCGTCTCCGAAATTACGATGATTGCGTCTACTTACACCAAGCTGGAAGGCACCGTAGCCGCCCAGATGATCCGGCTGCTCGAAGCCCTGGAAGACCTGGACGACGTGCAGAACGTCTACTCGAACTTCGATTTCGACGCCACTCAATACGAAGCAGTCGCTGGCTAAAATCACCCGTATCTCCCCTTCTAAAATCTGTCCTTACCAAGGACCTGGGGGGACCTCTTTCGGCTGCAGCCGGAGATTTACAGTTTAGGTTTCTCCAAAGAAGGGAAGGCGAGTATTAGAGTTCTGATCGCTCGAATTGCTGCCGGGATGGTTCTCGCTGTTGCGGTGGCACTTTTCCCGCTGGCCGCCACCGCCCAGAACGACGCACCCATCCCCGCTCTGCTGGCCGGCCAGCCCTGGGAGTATGGAGTCTTTGTAAACGGAGGTGTCGGTACCGGGAACCGTGACGACTATAGGTTTCTATGGGCAGGACTACATGCAGGCAAGGTGCTCACCGCTCCTTTTGGCAAAGGCGTGCTGCGCGGCCAGTTCGAACTGGGCGCGGAGCTCATCCCTCTGTGGCAGGCATACACACCCAAATATCTGCGGGCCAATTGTTACCAGCAACCAGGCGGCCCACTGAGCTGCAGCCCCCTGTTTCCTACTGGTGGCACGTATACCGGGGTAAGCGTCACGCCCGCAATCCTGCGCTGGAACCTGCGTAGCGGGCATCGGGTATTGCCCTGGATCCAGGGGGCGGGCGGCCTCATCTGGACCAATCACAAATTCCCGCCCATCGGCCCGTATCCCATACCCAACCATCTGGGGACGAGTGTTTTTAATTACACTCCGCAGTTTGGTGTGGGCGTGCACTACTTCGTCAAGCCGCGGCAGTCGATATCGTTTTCTGCCAATGCGGTTCATATTTCGAACGCCAGCATGGGAGACTCGAATCCCGGGGTGAATGCAAGCGTACAGTTCTCCATTGGTTACACGTGGTGGAAATGACCTCCTATGAACGAGACCGTCATCGAGTGCGTGCCCAATTTTTCCGAGGGCAGCGATCGCAACAAAGTGCGTGCCATCGTGGACGCCATGCGCGTGGACGGTGTCTCGCTGCTTGATTGGTCGATGGATGGCGACCATAATCGTTCCGTAGTGACCATTGCCGGCCCTCCCCACGCGGTGGTGGAGGCGGCGATTCGGGCCGCCGGCAGAGCGGCGGAGCTCATCGATCTGACCGCCCAGCGCGGAGTGCACCCTCGCATCGGCGCTACCGACGTCATTCCCTTCGTTCCCGTCTGCGGCATCTCGCTGCCCCAATGCGCAATACTCGCTCGCCAAGCCGGCCTTGAAATCTGGAGCCGCTACAGTATCCCGATTTATTTTTACGAGGCGGCAGCTTCGCGTCCCGACCGGGCGCTGCTGGAGCAGGTGCGCCAGGGTCAGTTCGAAGGCTTGCGCGAGCTGGTGTTGCGGGATGCTGCGCGGCGTCCCGATTTGGGAGGCCCGGAACTACACCCCACCGCCGGCGCCAGCGCGGTAGGAGCGCGTAAGTTCCTCATCGCTTACAACCTCTACCTGGACCGGCCCGATGTCACTGCCGCGCGGGCAATCGCCAAAGCCCTCCGGGCCTCGAATGGCGGACTTATGGGAGTGAAGGCGATGGGTGTGCTGGTCCATGGGCGAGCCCAGGTTTCCCTCAACATCACGGATTTCCGCATTACTCCGGTACGCCATGCGTTTGCCGCCGTGAGCCGCCTGGCGGGGACTCATGGCACCAAGGTTGTAGATGCGGAACTCGTCGGTCTACTTCCGGAAGAGGCCTTTGAGCGAGATAGTGAGTGGGTGCGTCTAATTAGAGGGTTCAAAGCGGAGGAGAGGATCCTCGAACGGCGCCTGCAGAAACCGCTGGAATGGCCGATTTAACAATAAGGCATAAGATGGAGAAGCTGGGTTAAAAACTTGCTTACATCTTCGCATGTAATCCCCCCAGGGAAGGAATGACCCATTGATCCAAGTCACGAAGAAAATGCAAACGAGCGCCATCGCCGGGCTCGCACTTGCGCTCGCTTTACCCGCTACTGCTGCTCAGCTCGGTCAAGACGCACGCGCCGCTATTCCCAAGGATGTTCAGCAACTGATCGTAGTCGACTACCACGCCATGCAGAACTCGCAGGCCGCGATGGATCTCAAGGCGCGGGTGCTGCCTCCTGAGCTTAAGCAGCTGGAGACGGCTCTCCGCACCTCTGGCTTGGATGAGAATCACGATATTGAGGAGCTGGCCTTTGCTTCGTTTCGTAACAGCGGCAACACCCGAATCGTCGGCATTGCGCAAGGCCAGTTCTCGATAGAAGATATTATGGCTAACTTTAAAAAGCGCAAGGTAAAGCCCATTGTTTACCGCGAGAACCGCGTTTATCCCATGGGTCAGTCGGGCATGCAGGTGGTCTTCCTGAACCCGACCACGATGGTTTTTGGACAAACCGAAGCGCTCAAATCGGCGCTCGATGCGCGCGATGGCATGCAGCCCAGCTTTCTGAGCAACAGGCCCATGCTGGACCAGATGGCATCCGTCGACACTGACGCGGTATGGAGCGTGCTCGATCAGGAAGGTACGCAGACCATGATGCGCACGGTGCTGGGAGACGCTTCCCAGTTGACCGACTACGATACGGTGAAGAAGCGCCTGCTGAGTTCCCGTTACTCGATGAGCTTCGACAACGGGGTGAAATTCTCGCTGGACGTTCTCACGCCTGACACTATTTCCGCCGCCACTATGGCTTCGCTGCTCAATGCGGCGGCCTTATACAAGAAGGTGAGCGGTACGCCGGCGGAGAAGCAGGCCATCGACAACACCACCATTAACTCGAGTGGCGGCACTTTGGACGTGCGCTTCGCTTCCTCAGACAGCCAGTTTTCCAGTCTGCTGCAATCGAGTCTGTTTCAGTCGGTAGTCAAGTAGTTATTTGGGATTGGTCAGGCTGGCGTTCCAGGTCACGGCGCCCCGCGCATCGATAGTGACCAGGAGCGACCCCTGATCCCCCAGATCTACCTTGGGGCCTTCGGCCGTGCGGGTGTGGCCCGATGCGTCCTCATATTGCAGTGACAGCGGGCCTGATCCCTGAATCTTGAAGCGGTAGTGATACTTGGCGCCAGGCGCCAACTGGTTCGCGCCGAAGCTCGCGCTCGGATAGTCAAACTCCATCACGTGCACGGTGGGCCCCTGATTCACAATCGTGACCTCGACGAAGCGCGAGCGGCACCCCACGGCCCCAACGCACAGCAACAACAGACCGCTAAACAGGGTTGCTATGCTACTGCGGAGTCTAATCATGATCGTGGCCGTCATCGTTTCTATAGCAGCCCTTATCGCGCCAGTATTGGTCGACGCATATCACTGGTGGCCTCGTAAACCAAAAAAGAGTCTGGTTCGCGGCAAATCCGGAGCTTGAGTATCTTCCCCCGTATACAGTGACAATGTAAGAGGCCTCTTCCGCAGTGCGTCGAAAATCGGCCTGCATCCTAACCATAAACCGCAGAATGCCGCCGGGACCTCTGGAATCAGCCCCGCAGGGACGGCCTGAAAGTAGCCCAGGACGTAGTCCTGGGTAGGCAGGATGTAGATCGAATAGTCCCGGCAGGGACGACTGAAAAGCTGTCACGCGGTTTTCAGCCGTCCCTTGCGGGACTGATTTTCAGCAACCAAGCGTAACCCAGGACTACGTCCTGGGCTATTTTCAGACCGTCCCTGCGGGACTCAGATCCGGCCTTACCTTCACAACAGCGTCTTTCTTTCACAACAGCGTCTTTCGTTCCAGGACGCGCGCCGTCAACACCACTCCGGTTTCGTTGTTATGCAGGGTGAGGGGAAAAGCCAGCACGTTCCAAACCCACTCTTCGGCCTTCCGGGGCAGGTTCAACAAGCCGCGATACGTGCGATCGATGTAGGTCTCGCGCTGCTCCGCCACGGTGCGTAGAATCTCTTTCCAGTCGGCCGCCAGGTCGGGCATCTCGACGAACATATTCTTGCCCGGAAACCAGTCCCGCGGCCGCTCCAGCAGACGCGCACAGGCTTCGTTCACGTACATCCACACCCCATCGCCATCAAGAATTTCCAGCACCACGTCCTCGCCGATCGCCATGCTGATTCGGGAGTAAAAGAAGTCCCGCGCATCGACCACCACCGGCTTCCCCCGGTGCTTGGCTTCAAACGAACGCAATGCGGCGATCAGATCGTCGACCGAGCTGTAACCCTTCAGCAAATGCATGTCTTCCACCCCGCCAAAGCGATGTTCCAGGGTGGCGGAGAGAATAATGATGGGCACTTCCGGGCGCCGCCCGCGAAGAACAGCAGCCACCTCCGTCCCAAACTGTCCCGCGCCCAGATGGTAGTCGAGCACAGCAATATCGATCTTGTTGAGCAGCTTCTCGGCTTCGTCAATCGTGCTCGCCGTGTCGGCGAGATAACCGTGCTTGCGCAGGATGGCGGCTCGAAGGAGCAGGTTTTCTGGATCGTCGTCGAGGAGCAACACGCGGATAGGATTTTCGACCAGGTGCAAAATCTTCCTTCCTGTTGGCCGATAGTCTGGTCCAGCCGGCAAATGAGACGGATATAAGATGCCGACTCGGAGAAAGGTGCTGCCAAATCGGTAAGCTTAAATTTTATTGAAACTTACGGCTTCTTGTTCATCTGTTTGACGAGCTCTGGCAGGCGGCTGAATGCAGCCACGCTGCGTAGCCAGCGACGGTGTTCAAACGCCGGTGACCCGCTGATCACGCTACCCGGCGCAACATCGCCGGGGACTCCGGATTGCGCCGTTACCACCACCCCGTCCCCGATGAAACTATGGCCGACCACCCCTACCTGCCCGGCGAGCACAACGTTTTTTCCTACACCCGAAGACCCCGCGAGCCCGACCTGGGCACAAAGGAGAGTATTCGCGCCTACCCTCGATCCGTGGCCAACCTGCACCAGGTTATCAATCTTGACCCCGCTCGCAATCTCGGTGTCGCCAACGCTGGCCCGGTCGATGCAGGAATTGGCCTGAACCTCCACCTCGTCACCCAGAATCACCGCGCCGCTTTGGGTGATTTTATGCCATTTGCCGCTATCTTCCTTGGCGAATCCAAAGCCGTCCGACCCCACCACCGCTCCATTTTGCAGGATGACCCCGTCGCCCAGATGGCAGCCCTCGCGCACCACCGCGTGGGCATGGACAAAGCAATCTTTTCCCAGGGTGGCTTTGGGGTAAATAACCACATGGGGCAAAAGCGTGGTTCCCGGGCCGATCACCACGCCCGCTCCGATCACCACATAGGCGGCGATATGCACGTCCTCGCCAATGGTGGCGCTGGGGTCGATCACCGCCGTGGAGTGAATCCCTGGCGGATAGTGCGGGCTGGGATGGAAGATCTCGATGGCCCGGGCAAAGGCCAGATAGGGGTTCGCGGTCCGCAAAGTGGGGGCCGCTATGGGCTCAAAGTCCTCCGTCACCAGGACGGCCCCTGCCTTGGTCTGGCGGGCGAAGGGGGTGTATTTCGGGTTGGCGACAAAGGTCAGCTGGCCGGGACCCGCCTTCTCGATCCCCTCCACCCCGGTAATCTCCTGTTCCTGGTCGCCATGGCAGGTGGCCCCAAGAACGCGGGCGAGCTCGGCAAGCTTCATGCCGGGATTGTACCGGACTCATGAGGACGAATTCTGTGCTTTGAACAGGCTCTCCTGAACCGCTTCGGCCGGCCCCCGTCGCGTTCCCGTCTTGATTACAGCCAGTACATCCAACTCCGCGACTGCCTGGCGGGGCAGAAAAATCCGCTGGGTATTCGAACGGGTATCGGGAGGAATGAGGAATAACCCGTCCCCCTCCAGCAGGGTCAGATCGTTCTGCGCCAGGCCCTCGATCAAGTCGTTATCTTTCAGTCGCGCTCGAACCCACAGGCCCTGGCTGCGGGGCCGGGTGACAAAGGTCTTGCGCAGCAAACGCTCGGGTTGATTGGCATCCCCGGATTGAAAGTCGCGCACAAAGCAGATCCATTTCACCTCCGCCATGTGTACGCGAAACGAGCTTGCCTGCCAGATCGAGCACCTCTGCTTGTTCATCCACCACAAAGTCCGACGGAGGAAGGTAACCGGAAAGCCAATCCCGGCTCAACTTTCGTACTATGACCTTCTTACGGCTGACTGGCATGGGGTCGGGCCTCCGGCGGCCGGGCGAGTAAATCATCCCGGCTGGATTGTCGCATGCGCTCTCTTCCGAGCGCACCGGGAATCGTGCAACGAAGCGCAGCGGAAACTGTGCAAGCCTGTAGCCAAGTACCTCCTCAGTATGCTAACTTAGGTCTTTGTTCCTAGCGTGGGTTTGCCGCTAAGGTGTTCACATGGCGAATGTTAGCCGCAATCTTAGTGGCGGGCGGAGCTGATCGTAAGGCATGCCCGACTATATCTATCTCCTCAAAAACCGGCTCTCAATCCACCAGCGGAATGCCCTCGACCATATTCGCGCGGTAGCGCGCGAAGCCGGGATGACCGTCTTCCTGGTGGGCGGAGCGGTCCGCGACCTCACCAGCGGCTCCCCGGTCTTCGATCTTGATGTAACGGTGCAGGGAAATGCTCTTAAGTTAAAGAAAGCACTGGAGAAAGCAGGAGGAAAGCTGTGGGGTGAGCACGAACCCTCACGGACCCTGTTCTTCCGTTTCCCGGTCGGGGTTACGGTCGAGATCTCGAGCGCCCGCCGCGAGGAATACCCCAAGCCCGGCAAACCCATATACCACTGGGACACGATTCTTGAGGATCTGCGCCGCCGCGACTTCACCGCCAATGCCATGGCCTTGTCGCTCAACGAGCATTCGTACGGCTTGCTGATGGATCCGCTGAATGGCGTCGCCGACATCGAAGCCCGGCAGCTGCGTCTGGTTAGCAACTACGGGTTCATCGAAGATCCGGCCCGCTTGCTCCGGGCCACCCGCTTGGTGGCGCGCCTGGGGTGGGAACTGGATGAGCGCACCCGGACGCGATTCCAGAATGCCAAGGAAGACCAGGCCATCGAGGCTCTCTCTGCCTATCACCGAGGGTACGAACTGGAAGAAATCGGCCATGAGGAAGACGGGTTGCGAGTGCTTGCCGCCATGGAAGCGGAAGGGTGGATGCACCACTTATTTCCTGCCTGGACCACGGCCTCGGCCGACGCCGCCGGCCCTGGAGGAAATGCGCAAACTGGTGACCCAGCTACAGATGCAGGGGGTAAGCCCCGACATTTCTGCAGCTTCGGTGCACTTTCTTACGGCGAAACTTTCGCCCAAGGATTTGACCACCCTCAAGGCAATGTTTGTTCGTCCCGGCTTTGTGGAGGAGTGGAACAACCTGGACCACGCCGCCAAGGAGTTCAACAAGCAACTCGGCGGCAAAGAAGCGGCGACTCCCTCGGCTACCTGGAAGTTGTTTACCTCGGCTGACCCGCAAGCCGTTCTGTGGCTGGGATTGACCTCCAAAGCCCCAGCCATCCAGGCGAAATACAAGAACTTCTTTACCGTGTGGCCGGAGGCACGGCAGAAAATTCCCCATGCCCTGCTTCAGGAACTGCGGATTACGCCGGAGGTACCCGGCTATGAGGAGATGACTTCCAGGCTGTTCCTGGGCGTGATCGACGGCGAACTGGAGACAGAGGAGCAACTGCGTGCCTTCCTCGAGCCCTATTCGCCCCCGGCTCCTCCACCGCCGGTAACGGTACGCCGTACCCGGGGCTCCAGGAAAAGCGGGGAGGCAAAGAGCAAGATCCCGCTCGAGGCTGCATTCGACGGCGATGCCGGCGATGCTTTGGAGCTGGACGACGAGGAAGCCGGCGTGGAAGCTGGCGACGAAGCGGTCGAGGACGCGGAGGAGGAAGAGGGCGAAGTCCCGGTTAGCCTTCCGCCGGCAGCGAAAAAGGGCGCGGCGGCGCCCCGGAAACCTCTGCCCGAGATCGAACCAGATCCCCAAAGGAATAAACCGTCCGCCCCGGCCAAAGTGGAGACTCCCACGCTTCATGTGGTGACGCCCAGCAAACCGGCCAAGGTGCACGTCATGGCCAAGCCGGCGAAAGCGGTGTCATCGTCAACCAACCGTGCTTCCAACCATTCCGCCAAGCCTTCTCCGCAGCGCCATGCTGCCGCCCATGCTCCGGCTCATGCTCATAGTTCGGGCGGGAAGAAGGCCCTGCCCATCAAAGCGGCTCCCGCTAAAGCGGCGGCCAAGCCGGTTCCGTCCAAGTCAGTTCCAGCCAAGGTAGTTCACCGGCCTGCGGTCAAGCCTGCGTCGACGGTCAAGGCCGCCGCGAAGGGCGGCGTTCAGGGAAAGAAAACGCCGGCAAAGGCGCCTGCCAAGTTGCATAAGAAACCTGAACCGACCCGGAAGCCCCCGCCGGCCAAGAAGGCCGCTCCGGTCCGGAAGCATAGATAGACCCCCTTCAAGGGGTTTTCCCGAAAGGGGACTGCAGGCATCGCTAAAGTAAGCTTCCCGGGTGGCCGATGACCTACCATGGACATCGCCACGCCCGAGGGATCCGTCGAGCAGTCAATTGCAGACCACGCCTCGGCCAATGGGTTAGCGACCGTAATCAATCCTGCCGAGGCGCTGATCGCAGGAATGGCTGCGGATGAGCTCCCTGGGCAAACCGCAGCACGCCCACGAGATACTCTCGGCCATTATCCGCCACGACTCGTCTGCCATCGATCATGCAGATGATTGCCGATGCCTTCGTGGCCATGTGTCCCTCGAAGGCGGTGGCTATCTTTATGCATTCGGGCCAACAGTTTGACATTGCAGCCGAGGCGGGATTGCCCCCGCGGCCCGCCGCAAATTGGGATGCGGCGGTGGCTGCAGGATCGCGCGCAGACGTGGGTTGGAACTTCCCCGCATTGGGTCAAATATTGGACTCCGGGGTTACCCTCTGCCTCGCCTCGCCGCTGGTGTCCAGTTCCGGCCAGGCGAGAGGCGCGTTCACGGTATTTGACCTTCAGCCAGGGATTCTGGACGACCCGGCTCGGGAGATAATTCAGAGCCTATGCGATCTTGCCCGCCTGGCGGTCGAACATGGTCAGCTCTATGAGGAGGTCGTCCATCAATCGCAGTTTGACCGGCTGACCGGGTTACCCAATCGGCTCTTGCTGGAAGACAGGCTGCGCCAGGCGATGACCATAGCAAGGCGGCAGGGCACCCTGCTTGGAGTTTGTTGCATCGACCTGGATCACTTCAAATCGATTAACGACAGCCTGGGACTTGATCTTGGAGATGCCTTTTTCAAGCTGGTCAGCGAGCGGCTCAACCTGTCCATCAGGGACATTGACACGCTTGCTCGCCACAGTGGGGATGAGTTCATCCTCGCCTTGCGCGACGTCGGCGAAACCTCGGATGCAACGAAAATTTGCCACCGGCTGCTTAAGGACTTGAGCACGCCGTTTCTGCTCCATGGCCGCTCGCTTACGCTGACCGCCAGCATCGGCATCAGCATCTTTCCCGACCACGGGGATTCGACGGATCTATTGTTGCGCAATGCGGATATGGCGCTCCACGCGGCCAAACGCGCCGGTGGAGGCGGGGTGCAGCTCTATTCCACGGCTTTGGGGCGACAGACCCGGCGGGCGGAAGAGATGGTTGGCGCCCTGGTCAACGCTCTCGCGCTGAGTCAGTTCCGCATGGTTTACCAGCCCATCTTCGCCCTGGACAAAGAGATTGTGGGCTTTGAAGCTTTGCTGCGCTGGAAGCATCCCGACGTGGGGCCAGATTAGCCCTCTGGAATTTATTCCCACCGCAGAAAGAAGCGGCCTGATTGTTGCCATCGGCGATTGGGTCATCGACGAGGTGTGCCGCCAGACGATGGAATGGGATGCTGCCGCCGTGCGCCCAGTCAAGATGTTTGCCAATGTCTCCGGGGTGCAGTTGGAGAGCCCCGACTTTAGTTCGAAGATTGCGGCCGCGCTGGCGCGAAGCGGCCTCGCGCCCGACCGTCTCGAACTCGAGATCACCGAGAGCTGGATCATCTCAGACCTGCGCGCAGCGGCGGGCGAACTGCGGAAGCTGCGCGATTTGGGCATTGGGGTTGCCATCGACGACTTCGGCACCGGCTACGCCACGTTCAACTACCTGCAAGAGCTGCCCCTCGACACGCTCAAAATCGATCGCTCGTTCATTCATCGTCTCGACGGTACTGCTGCCAACCTCTCCACCGTCCGTGCGATCACCACGCTGGCGAAACAGATGGGGCTGAAAACCGTTGCCGAAGGCGTGGAGTCTGAGCAGCATATACGGCAACTGGGCGAGATAGGCTGCGAATTCATGCAGGGATTTTTCCTGGCCCAGCCACTCAAGCCGGAAGCTGCCTGTTCGCTGCTCAGGAAACAACAAAACTCCTCGCAGCGGCGGGGAGCAGCTAGAAAAATGCCCCTGGCAGAAGTCTCTCCGACCCAATGCCTCACCGGGTAGAGTACTTGCGCGACGGCGCATACCTCTGACAGGCTTGTCAACACCATTCCCTCGGCAAAAAGAACTTGTTCATCCCGTACCGGAGCTGCTAGAGCCTAGTGGCAGGGACCTGCTGTTTCTTTTCTCGGGTGCTCACGCAGACTTTAAGGCCTTCGCGTAGACGCTTTCCGGAGAGAAACGACTCTGCGATACTCTCCGTGGTGCTCAGCAATAGGGAATTCGCTTCCTCTCCTCGTGTAACCAGCATGCGGGTGATTCCGGTTGCGGGCAACGACAGCATGTTGCTGAACCTGAGCGGGGCCCACGCGCCGTTCTTCACCCGCAATGTCGTTGTGCTCACCGACGATGCCGGGCATACGGGTGCCGGTGAGGTTCCAGGCGGCGCTCAGATCCGCCGGGTCCTGGAAGACGCCAGCTCATCGGTTGTCGATCGCGCGATCGCTTCCTACAACGAGATTCTGCAAACTATACGGCAGCGCTTTGGCGATCGCGATGCCGGCGGGCGTGGACTGCAGACCTTCGATATGCGCGTCACGGTGCATGCGGTCACCGCGGTCGAGTGCGCGCTGCTCGACCTGATGGGACAGTGGGTCGGCCTGCCCGTAGCTGCGTTGCTCGGTGAAGGCAGGCAGCGCTCGAGCGTCCCCGTGCTGGGCTACTTATTTTTCGTCGGTGACCGGCGGAAGACCGATCTGCCCTACGCGAGCGATCCCGACGCCGTCGACCCGTGGCTGCGACTGCGCCATGAGGAGGCGCTTAGCACCGAGGCTGTGCTTACGCCTGGCCGAGGCGGCGCAAGCGCGCTACGGCTTTCACGACTTCAAACTCAAAGGCGGTGTGCTGGCCGGGCAGCAGGAGATGGAAACCATCACGGCACTTGCGCAAAGGTTTCCCCAGGCTCGCATCACGCTCGATCCCAACGGCGCGTGGTCCCTAGAGGAAGCAGTGGCGCTTTGCCGCGGCAAACAACAGGTGCTGGCCTACGCGGAAGACCCTTGCGGGGCGGAACAGGGCTACTCAGGACGGGAGATTATGGCGGAGTTTCGCCGGGCCACCGGAATCCCCACCGCCACCAACATGATCGCCACCGATTGGCGAGAGCTGAAACACGCGGTGCAATTGGACGCGGTCGATATTCCCCTGGCCGATCCGCATTTCTGGACCATGCAGGGGTCCGTGCGGGTGGCGCAGTTCTGCCGTGACTGGGATCTTACCTGGGGATCGCACTCCAACAATCACTTCGACATCTCGCTGGCCATGTTCACGCATGTGGCCGCTGCTGCTCCCGGAAAGGTAACCGCCATCGATACGCACTGGATCTGGCAGGACGGCCAGCGCCTGACCAAGGAGCCGTTCAGGATCGTCAACGGCGCGATCGAACTGCCCGAACGCCCGGGGCTTGGTGTCGAGATCGACATGGAGCGCATCGAGACCGCGCATGCGCTCCATCAGAAGCTGGGACTCGGAGACCGCGATGACCGGACCCCGATGCAGTACCTGGTGCCGGGATGGACCTTCCATCCCAAGCGTCCCTGCCTGCTCTGATATATATTTGGGACCAAATGCCCACTGCAAGAGCAGTTTCGCAAATACTGTGGACTGAAAAAGGTCGCGAGGTGTGGTTTTCCTTGGGAGAAAACCACGAAAAGGCCTATCGCTTCGGTCTACACCAATTGCGAAACTGCTCAAGCGTTCGTCCTGCGAGCCCGGACCGCATCTTTTGGATCGGGCTGCCATTGCTGCTTGCGCTGGCCTTGGTTCACTCCGTCTGGGCCACCAGCCTGGATGGATTCACCATTGATGAGCCTTACCACATTGCCGCTGGCGCTTCCTATCTTCGTTGGGGAGACTTCCGGCTGAATCCCGAGCACCCGCCTTTGGTCAAGCTGATCGCGGGCCTTTCCGTGCCGCCAAGTGTGCTCCATCTCGGACCGCTGCAATTGCTCAGCGAAAAGTGGGAGGAGCGCCATATACACCCAAAAGGCGGTCTTTCTGGACAGCGACAGCAACCAGATCCATCGCCGGGCGAGAACGGCGCTGTTGGCCTTCAACACTCTGCTGCTGGCTGTACTCGGCTGGTTGCTGTGGCGGACCTTCGGCACCGGCATTGCTTTAGCCGCGTTGCTGCTGTTGGCGCTCGATCCCACGGTTTCTGCGCATATGCCGGTCGTCATGACCGACCTGCCGATGGCCCTGCTGGGAACCATCAGCCTCTGTCTGGCCATCCTCGCGCTGCGCGACCGGCTGTGGCTCGACTGGATCCTGCTCGGTGTCGCCACCGGCCTGCTGCTGGCCACCAAACACTCCGCGCCGCTGATTGTCTTGCCGCTGCTGGTTGGCTGCGTCGTGTCCTCATCTGGCAGGCTGGGCACAAACGGTCTGTCGGCAAGCAGATAGTCGGCTTGGCGGTTGCCGCTGCTTTGAGCATGGTGGTGTTGTGGGGCGCATATGGATTTCACTATCGCGAGAGCCCGGGTTCGAGCGAGACCTTCAACCGTCCGCTCGCGGCCAAGATTGCTGATCTTCATTCGCCCGCGATGCGCCGCGTTTTGACCATCGCGCAGCACCTGCACCTGGTTCCGCGTGCCTATCTGTGGGGCCTGGCAGACACCCTGCGCGCTGGGGTGGAAGGCCGTCCCATTTGGATTAACGCGTTCGGCCATAACTACCAGGGAAAGGCGCCTTGGTGGGTTGCGTTTGCCGACCTGGTGGTGAAGTTGCCGCTAGCGTTTCTGTTGCTGGCGATGGTTGGCCTCGCATTGCTCTTGCTGGGCCGCTTGCCCGCTCCGGTTGCGCTCCCGCTGTCTGCCTTTGCCGCTATGGCGGCATTCTTCATGCTCTTCATCGCCCACAATGGAATCTTTTATGCCGGCCTGCGGCACTGGCTCTTTGTGGTGCCCCTGCTTGCGGTCTGCGCGGCGACGGCCGCCTGGTTTCTGTGGCGCTCTCCTACGGTTTGGTGGCGTGCGGTGCCATTGGCTGCAGTCGTCTGGATCGCCGTGACCGTGCTGCCCCAGCGCAGAATCTGGGAGTATCACAATGTACTTGCCGGCGGGTCTCAGAACGCGTGGCAGAGCTTCGCAAACGAGAGTGTCGACCTGGGACAGCGGACGCCGGAATTCATCGCCTTCTATAAAAGCAATATTGCTCCGGCGCGGGTGATGGTTGACTACATGGCTTTGAGATGAGCAATTGAAGGCCGGCGACGTAAACGTGTGGGAGCCACGGCCACAAGAGATCGGCAACGGAGATTTCAAAGGCTGGTTGTGCCTCCGCGCTCCTGGACATGGCCGAGCGGGACTGGTATGCAATGCCCACGATGCGCAACGTGCAGCCAACGGCCCGCTTCGGCAACCTGTTGCTTTACCACGGTAATTTCTCCTTGCCTCGCCTGGCAGCATCGATCCTGAGGTTCCGGGCGCTCCATATGCTCGATGAAGTGGGCAGCGACCAGAAGTTAGTGGAGCAATACCTGCTCAAGACGGTTGCTCTGGACCCCAGCTCGGCGACCGTAGCGATTGAGCTGGGCAACTTTGCCCTCGGCCGGCACGAAACGGAGCAGGCGCTGCGTTGGTATGAGCTTGCGCGGAAGGATGCCGCCGCCGATGATCCAGACATTCTCCCCGATGTCGAACGGCAGATCCAGCTGGTGAGGAGCACGGCTTTGGCTCCGCCTCTGCGCAATCCAGTGAAAGAATAGGAGCCATGAAGCGTATCTAGCTGGCACTTCATTGGCCCTGCTGTTCAGTCGGAGGATGCAACCAAGGTGACGCTTACCAAGGCTGTTGGGGGGTGGTTGGCGAGCGCCGTCCTTGCTCTCGGCTTGATCGCCAGCGCCACGATTTACCGCCACCAACGCCTCAGCATCGAACCCAGCCAGATCACGCTACCGGCTGACGGCGCGGAACACGACGCATTCCGCATCCACCCGCCAGCTTCCTGGTTTGGCCTCGGTAGTACCGTGACTGAAGACACCGGCCGTGAGCAACAACTCCGTCTGCTGGAGTCCAAAGACCCCTCCGGCCGCACCATCTTCGAGGGTGTGCTGTTAGCCCCCGTAACTCCTGGCCACCTTCAATTGCATCTGCTCTGGCGCCATCGCACTTTGCATGTTCCGGTAAGCTTCGTCCTCGACCCCAGCGACAGCTACGGCGACGGAACTCCCGATTTTCTTCGTCTCCACACCGCGCAGGACCGCCAGGCGTTTCGTGCCTGGTTCACCTCGATCGCGGACGCGCAGGCAGACCAGCCCAAGCTGCCTGCCGAGATCGACGATTGCGCCGCGCTGCTCCGCTTCGCCTATCGCGAAGCGCTGCACGCCCACAATGAAAAATGGCTTGAAAACTGGCTTGGCAGCCATCCGGCGCAAGCTTCCCTACCGTCGATCCGGCAGTACGCTTATCCGCAAACCCCACTGGGCGCCAACCTCTTCCGCGTGCGACCTGGCCCGTTCGTTCCCGAAGACGTCGACAACGGCAGCTTCGCCCAGTTCGCCGACGCGCAAACGATCATGGAGCGCAACACTTATCTCATCGGACGAGACCTTCGTCTGGCCCGCCCAGGCGACCTCATTTTTTATCGCCAGTTAGACCAAAACTCACCGTATGATGTCCCGGGCGCTTCCCATTACCACTCTCCATTTCACTCCATGATTTTTTGCGGGGAGAAGGGTGTCGTCTATCACACGGGCCCGATCAACCACGGCAAGGGCGAGATGCGCCGCCTGCTGGTGAGCGATCTACTGCACCATCCGGATGCGCGCTGGCGCCCGCTGCCGGAAAACGACAAACTTTCTCGGAGTCTACCGTTGGGACATTCTGCGCGAAGGCGATTGAGCGTTGGGTTCCTGTTGTTGCTGGCGCTGCTGCTTCCTGCGCGGATGCTGGCTGCGCGCCCGGTCTCCTTCAACCTCAGCACCAACCGCAGCTTCGCTCCCACTGAGAAGCCCACCATCCATCTGTACGCGCAGAATGTCGATGAGCTGGAGTTCCGCATCTACCGGGTGCAGAACCCGGGCAAATTTCTCGCTGGCCTGCCCGACCTGCACAGCTTCGATAACGGAACCCCTTTTGGTCCCAAGGAACGGATCGATGAGCGAACCTGGCTGGAGAAATTCCACGACTGGAAGCATCATCTCTGGTTTCTGATCCGCCGCTTCTTCCGCGGCCAGTTCACCACGGAGAACCGCGATCGTCTTCGCGCCCATCAAGCCAATCTGGCCCGCCGTAGCCGCATTGTCGGCGTAGCCCAGTTTGCCCAGATCCCACTACTGAACGATCACCAGCTGGTCGCCCGCTGGCGCCAGGAATTGCCGCCCACTTACGTCTCCGATTCTCAGGAATTGCCCATCGACCCGTTGCCCTCTGGCCTCTACCTGATCGAGGCGACGGACGGCCACTACAAGGCCTACACCCTGCTCATGGTCAGCCGCATGGCCATGGTCACACGCACCGGCAGCGGCAGCGTGCTGGCGTATTGTGTGGACCGCGTTTCCGGCGCGGGCATTGCCGGGGTTCAGGTGAGCGCGGGTTTTGGTCAGCAGCAGCAAGCCACGGGCACGACCGATGCGGACGGGCTGGCTCCACTGCAACTGACCGCGCCCAAGCCCCAGCCGGACAACTTCTGGGTGCTGGCCACCTCGGGCGATGACGTTGCCGCAGTTACTCCCGGCGGATACGCCCTCAGCGGTTGGCAGGGCGGCCGCTGGTCCTCGTATGTCTACACGGATCGGCCGGTCTACCGCCCCGGCCACGTCGTCCACTGGAAAGGGATTCTGCGCGCCCGGGTAGAGAATCATCTGGAACTGCCCAAGCTCGCCACCATCCACGTCACCATCGCCGACCAGGATGACCACCCGCTGCTCGATAAGGACATGCCGCTTTCTGCCGCCGGTAACGTGGCCGGCGATCTTACCCTGCCCGCAACCGCGACCCTGGGCTACTACACCATCCGGCTGCGCAACGGGCCCGCTTCGGACGACCCCGACGCCGACGCAGGCAACGGCCAGTTCCGCGTGGAGGACTACAGAAAGCCGGAGTACCAGGTGCGCGTGAGCCCGGCCAAAGCGCGCCTGCTGCAGGGCGAAACCATGCAGGTGGTGATCGATGCCAGGTATTTCTTCGGCGAACCCGTCTCCAATGCCAAGGTAAAGTACCGCGTCTACCATTCGCCGCACTACTGGTGGGATGAAGACGGTGGAGGCGACGAGGGTGGCGGCATGGGAGCCGATGCCGGGGATGACAATGCTGCCCTCGGCTACGATGCTGCCCAGCAATCGGAGCAGACCGGGAAGCTCGACGCCAACGGCAAGCTCACCATCAACGTCCCCACGCAGTACGTTGCCGACCTGAAGCGGCCCACCGACCAGGACTACACCGTCGAGGCCGCCGTCACCGACCAGGCCAACCGCGAGATCACTGGCCGGGGACGCTTTCTCGCCACCCGCGGCAGCTTCCGCATCCACGTCGAGCCGGTGAGCTATGCGGTGCGCGTCGGCGACTCCGCGCTCTTTAACGTAACCGCAGTGGACTACGACAACCACCCGGTACAGACCCGGGTACACCTCCAGCTGGTCACGCACAAATATGCCAACGGCGCCATCCAGACCACTCGCGGAGCGAGCACCGATGTGACGACCGACGCCAGTGGCCGCGGCCAGGGGACTATACGAGTCTCAAGTGCCGGCAGCACAGAGGTGGAAGCTACCGCCACTACCCCCGAGCAGCGGGTGGTGTTCGACTCCAGCTATGTGTGGGTGATGGGCGGCAATGAGGAAGGGTGGGGAGGGGAATCGCGCGCGGTGCAGATCGTCGCCGATAAGAAGAGTTACGCTCCCGGAGACACGGCCCACCTCAGCATCCTCTCCAACGTGGACAGCTTCCACCCCCTGGTGATCGCCACCGGATATACGGTCGAGTTCCGCAAGGTGATGTTTTCTCCCGGCAAGTCGCTCACGTTTGATTTGCCCATCACCGCGGATGCGCAGCCCAATCTTGAAGTGACTGCCGCCTTCATCCGCAACGACCAGCTCTACCAGGCGAATGTGAGCATCAAGGTGCCTCCGGTACAGCAGCAGTTACAAATCGACATCACCCCGGACAAGCAGATATTTCAGCCGCAGCAGACGGCTGGGTACGACGTATTTGCCCGCGACTGGCAGGGCAAGCCGGTCAGCGCCGATTTCAGTTTCGGAGTGGTCGACGAAGCCATCTACTCCCTCTACCCGGACAGCAGCGGCGACATGGTTAAGAAGCTTTACCCGGACCGCTACGTCTTCGCCGCGGTCGATTCGTCGCTGCAGTACTACTTCAGCGGCAAGGCGGGGCTCAAGTCTCCGCTGCTGGCCGAACGGCTCGTCACGTTACCGGCCGCAGCTGGCCCAGGTGAAGCCGGGCAACGATGTGGCGCAGCCGCGCGTGCGCAAGGCCTTTCCGGACACGGCCTATTGGTCTCCGTCCGTCCATACCGATGCCGCCGGCCATGCCCACGTCACGCTTACGTTTCCCGATTCGCTTACCACCTGGCGGACGACGGTGCACGCCATCACCCTCGACTCCAGGGCGGGCTCTGCCATCAACCGCGTGCTGGTGCGCAAGAACATCATCGTGCGCATGGGCACGCCGCGCTTCCTGCGCCAAGGGGATGAGGTCACCATCCCGGTGATCGTTCACAACTACCTCGACCAGGCCAAGCAGGTGCAGTTGTCGCTCGACATCAACGGGCTCGACCCGGTGAGCGGCGCGCCGCAATCAGTCACTGTGCCCAGCAAGGGCGAAGGCACCGCGCTCTGGCGAGTGAAGGCATCGCGTATCGGCACTGCCCGTCTGCTCGCCAAGGCCCTTACCAATGAGGAATCGGATGCCCTCGAGCTCACCTTCCCGGTCGAGCCGATCGGAGTTCCGCGCACCATCAACAACTCCGGAGTGATTACACAGGACCAGCAAAGCTCCACCACCATCGACTTTCCCGGCAACACCGATGCCGCTGCGCACACGCTGCATCTTGAGGTTGCTCCGTCGATTGCCGGCAGTCTTTTCTCCGCGCTCGGCTATCTCACCAGCTATCCCTATGGCTGCACCGAACAGACCATGTCCAGCTTCCTGCCCAACCTGGTGGTGGCCGATACGCTCAAGAAGCTGAACCTCTCCGGCCTGGTAAGCCCGGCGGATCTGCAGGCCAAGATCAACGCCGGCCTCGACCGCCTGAACGACCTGAAGCACGACGACGGCGGCTGGGGCTGGTGGAAAGAGGATGCCAGCCGCGTCTTCATGACCGCCTATGTCGTCTCCGGCCTGGCTGAGGCGAAGAGCTGCAGGATATGCCAAGGCCGACGCCAACCTGGGCGGGGGAGTGAGCGTATCTGCAAAAGCAGCTGGCGCAGCATCCGCGCATGCTTCCGGAGCTGCGCGCCTATGTGATCTATGCCCTCAGCCAGGCCGGCACGAAGAATCTTGGGGCATTCGATCGAGACTCTGTGGTCGCGGCGCAACGACCTTTCTTCGGAAGGGTTGGCCCTTACCGGGATGGTGATGCTCGAAACCGAGGACAGCCGCGCGCCGCAGATAGCGCAGATGCTGGAAAGCAAAGCGAAGCACACCGGCACGCTTGTCTCCTGGCCGTCGAGCTACAACCCGCTGCTCGAGATCAGCGATGACAACAGCGCGGAGAGCACTGCCTTCGCCTTGCGTTTCCTCACCCACGCCGATGCGAAGAGCCCGTTGCTCGAACCCGCCGCGCAGTGGCTGGTGCTCAATCGCAATGGCGGATACTGGTGGAACTCGACGGAACAGACAGCCATGGTGCTCTTTGGCCTGGTCGACTACCTGGCTGCCTCGCAGGAGCTGAACGCGGACTTCGATGTCGACGTGTTGCTCAACGGCAGCTCGATCGGCAAGCGCCATTTCACTCCGGCGGATGCAGCTTCCGGCGCCGATCTTGCCGTTGATGTCGCCGCCGCTCAGCTGCATCCGGGGAGCAATGTGGTGCAGGTGAACAAACATGGCAGTGGGCGCGCCTACTGGTCGGTGCAGGGCAAGTATTACTCGACCGAGCAGAAGCTTTACCAGCAGGGCACGCTCTCGCTCAACCTCACCCGCGATTACTTCAAGCTGGTGCCCACCACCAAAGACGGGCAAATCGTCTACCGGCTCGATCCGCTGAAAGGTCCTGTCGCCGTCGGAGATACACTGGCCGTGCATCTTGCGGTCAACGGTTCGCCGGCGAAGTATCTGCTGATCGAGGATCCAATTCCGGCGGGCACCGAGTTCGTGCAGCAGGCGGACAGCTATAACATTCTCGACCAGCCGCAGACCTGGCAGTATTGGTATACGCGAAGCGAGTTCTACGATGACCGCGCGGCCATTCTTCGCCACCGAGTCCAGTGGCCGCCATGAATCCTTCTATCTGCTGAAGGTGGTCAACCCGGGAAGCTTTGCCATCAGCCCGGCCAACGTGCAGCCGATGTACCAGCCGGGCATTCAGGCCACCAGCGACTTGCTGCATCTGCAGGTGGAGGAGACTGAAATGATGCAGGCAATCCGCGGCGCCTTCTCGCAGACTCAAGGGCCGGCTCTTCCTGCGCCAATGGGTGGGAAATTTCCTGCTCATGCTGTTGGCCGCCGGCTGGCTGCAGATTCCCGACTCGCACACCTGGCAGTTTGTGTTCTCGATGCTCTCGGGCGTGCTGCTGGTGGTGGCCTTTCTCTGGCTCTACACCGCTACCTTTCGCCATCTGCGTGCCTGCGTCCCGGCCGCCGTGGTGGCAGAGCTGCCTGCTGCTGGCGGTCTTCGTAGCGCTCTGGTGGCTGTTGCTGCAGCCGATTGCCGCAGGCCGCGCGCACGAGGCTCTTTTTGCCGGCTACTGGAACTCGCAATCGCCGCGGTGGCTACGCTATCATCTCGGCTACTCAAGCCTGGTGGCGTGGCAGGAACGTATCTATGACTGTGTGCAATGGCTGTGGGCCGGGCTGCTGCTGCCGTTGGTGGTGGAGACCTGCGCTTGTGGACTGCACGCAGGTTGGTTCCGGCGTGCAGCTCGGGTATATCGGCACTGGCTCTACTGGCTCTGCGTGCTGGTCTTCGGGTCTGGGCGGGTCGGCACTCACCTGGGCGTTAGCTGACTGGACGCCTGCTGCAGGTTTGGCAGGGCAAACGTTGAGCATCGTGGCCCGGCTGGGAATTGCCTACACGGTGGACATCCTGCTCTGGTGCTTCCTGCTGGGCCTCGTCGCTTACTATCTCGACGACCCCCTCTGAGCAGAGTGGGTGGGCCTGTCATTTTATAGACGCTAAGCCGGGCTGCACCCAGGAGAAAATAAAGCCGGTGAACTCTGGAAATACGCTAGCCACTAAACCCAGCGCCGGGCCTACACCGAAAGCCTATTAACTTGAACCAGAAGTCGCTGCCCAGTTCGCCGGGCGTCGTACCTGTCAAATTGCTCAGCGTCGGGTCCCGGTGCATCTGTGAATACACCAAAGTGATGGTCGTGGCGAGGCTCACAAACAGAACGACCACGACACTACTAAGGACCGGACGGGGATCGAAGGGGTAACTCGCAACCGCAACTGTTATCGAAATGAAGACACAAACCATGCCCATGGCGAGGGAACGGATTCGCCCAAGAATGTTCTGGATGAACGCCATGTAGACCATGCACACCAGCTCTTCCGCGTTGCGGATGTGCGGCGGAAGGGCGGCCACGGATGGAGTACCGGCATCCGTCTTATCCTTGCCGCTTTCTTCCGCTTTACCGGGCCGGTCCAGCACTAACGAATCACTTTCTTCCCGCCAGGTAGGAATAAGAAGCTGGGTGAGCATCAAGGCTGCCGCGCCGGCCAACGACTGCTGCAGCGACTTGAGCCCCAACATGCGACGCGCTTTCCAACCGTCCCAATGCAAGCGAATACCATTTTGCGAAGGTCACCCGGTCGCGTCTCGTTTGGTCGAAAGTATCGATCCAGGTACAGGCGCTTTGGATCTCGGTACTGCTCACACCCTCGCAAACAGGCAGTTTCGCAAAGCCAGACCATCGATGCTGTTCCCATTCGAGCAGCGATTCGCGAAGGTGAGTTAGACTTTCCATCTGGCGAAAGATGAGCTTATAGCGCACATCGAGAACACTGCCGCTCATTTTCCACGCCGATCCCCAGGAGAAACCCTTAAAAGCTGCCAGAGTGCGGCGCAAGGGAAGCTTGTCAAGAAACTGGAGCATGAGCCGCAAGCGGAGCCAGACGCGCGAGAGCTGCCAGGCGTTCGCCAGCAGTATGCTGATACACAGATCAAGCCATAAGCAGAAAACGACAGAATAGGCGGTTGATCCTAAATTCCGAATGGGCGGGACGCCGAACAGCCAGCAGCCGATGGCCATGAGCCCGAAAAAGCAAGTGCCGGCCACAATCCAGACCGAGAGGGCAAACGGGGAGCCTAGCTCCTCAATCTTATTGCCGGCCCAATCCCTGCTCAACATGCGCAGTAGATCGTCCTTGCGCTCCCGCCGGCCTCCCTGACTTCTTTCGGGTGACGGTCAATGAATCAGCAGTCGGTAATTGGGGCCGGTCCTCGCCGAACAGCGCGAGGCCCTGGAGGGAGTACCAGAACCAGCCATACAGTCCAACGATCAAAGATATCAACGGAACCAAGGGCGAAACGCCGGCCGTCAGGTTGATGGCTCGCCAGTAAGTGGGGATACGATTGGCATCGTTCAAAGCTCCGTCAAGGAAGAAATCCAGGCACCAATAGAGGATCAACGACAAGCCGGTATAAAGGAAGAACGACCGCCAGACCGCGGCCGGGACTCTCCTTCTCCTGGTCCAGGCCTTGAAACGTCGTGCAAAAATGTTGATTTTCTGCCACGTCGTCGCCCGGCTTGGAGCATGGTCACCGCGCTTAAAAAGATTGTCCTCGACCCAGGCATTGGCGCAGACTGCGAAGCCCACGATGAACCAGATCAGTGGGAGAAACGCGCGATAGGGCCAGGGGTCCGGCAGGGGCTCGCCACCCTGCCACATTTCACCGTATCCCCAAGCAAGTGTGATTGGCAGAAGGGCCACGAGAATACTGCCGAAAAGTATGAGCGACCGATGCGAATTTTGCTGCCGCTTGAGATAAGTCTCATCGCATTCTTGATTGGCCGCGGGATGGAGGTGCAATTGGGTCTGACGAAATGAGCACGGTGCGCCGGCTTGACGGTAATGGATGCACGGCAGCAACAGAGGGCATGAAAGACCGCCCAAAACAATCCCGCGAGCATCAGGAGCTTCATACTGGGCGGCATCCCCAGCCAAGCTTGCGGCTATGCCGCCGGCAAGGCCCTGCCCGGCAACGAAGAAAGTAACGCTCCAGTAGATGGATGTGAGGCTATGCCACATCCGGGTTTGCAAAGTTTCTTTTTCGTTGAGATCCGGAATGTCTGGTGGATTTTTCGACCCGAGGTCGGTAGGGAAATCCATGACCGCAACGGGCCAAAATCCTCCATCGCCCAGCACGGAGAGCCAGGTGGGCGGATGGCGACAGGGATCTTCACGCGGGTTCTTCATCCAGAAGGGGGCCGCATAGTCGGGCAGGTTCAGGTCCTCGATGCAATTAGAGGGGACGAATCCGTACTCCGCGCTCTCGTCTCCGTCAGCCAATGCGGTAGCCGATGTTGCCATTTCGCTGGTAATTTCTTTTTCGGGATTGGGGATCGGCGGCTGGTACAGCAGGAAGCGCGCCGCAATATAGGCGCCTTCCACGCCGCTATTGGTAAAGGCGCGGTGGGAGTGAAACCTGCCCTTGCTGGTATCCAGAAAGATTGGCTTGCTCCCAGGAGCAAGAGGCCTGGTCCAATCCTGCTCCCACGGCAGCAGCGGGTAGGTAGTCAGAGTCATGACCCCGTTAAGGCCACCTGCTCCGGTTTCCCGGCGAAGCAGTAAGTCAGAGCCCACGATGACGATGCGGCCCTGGGGATAAGTCATGCGGAAAAAGTGACTTAGAAATAGCTGGTCGAGGGGATTGCTGCTGCGCAGCACGATGTATTCCGTTCTATGTGCGCGCATCAGGCTGACGATCTGCTGTAGTTCAGCTTCCTGCGAGAGCGCAGTCTGATCGCCGCTATAAGAGCGTATGGTGTCGTGATCTTTTCCCTCAGGATCAGCCAGATCGGTCTGCAGAATGTGGCGCGAGGCGTCTCCACCGGACTGTGCGGCCGGCTGGCTGAAGATCGACTGGCTCTGATAAGCAGCCCTAAGAGCGCGATGTCTCGCGGATAGTAAAGATAGACGGGACCTTCCTTCTTGGGGCGGTCTAACTTCTTGGTGGAGCCGGTTGGCTCGCCGGCGTCATCCGACTGTTGGGGCCGGCAGGGAGAACGACCTGCATTGCCGCTGTTGTACTCCCCCCGAAAGCAGTCTCGTCTTCGGAGACAATTGCCAGCGTTGCCGGATCGGTTCCGGCGGAGTACATATATCTGCAATATCGATCGAGGTCGACATTGCCACTATGCTGAAAGCTGCGAAATTGAATATTCAGCCGGCTTAGGTCGAGGGCAGCAACTTTCTGGAGCCAACCTACGCCGGAGTTACTGGTGACGCTGCCACTAAAGATGCGCAGGTTCGGGCTGCTGCGTCCGGCAAGATTAGTCCGCTTGGCTTCGCAGCAGTTCGACGAGAGAGGGAATGGAGCCGGAGAAGCTTGGGCCGAGGATTTGTAGTGGGGCGGCCGGGTCATCTCGGTGTGGGGCTGCAATGCTGCGATCCATTGAGGGCATTTTCGAATTGCCGGCGATGGATGCCTCCGGTCGGCTCTTCTCCGACAATAAGGACAGCCAATCCATCTTCGAAGGGCGAAACCGGAACGGTGCCAGGATTCTGGTCAGGCAGTGGCCTGCGAAAGAGCAGGATCCCGGGCTGGTCTTCCTGCTGTTCCTTGCGCTTCTCGGCCTTATCCTGATCGTCGATGTGCACATACGACGCTTGTTCCGTTTCCCAGGGAAGCCAGGAGGAATCGTATACGTAGTCGTCGTCCTGCGCCGCCTCTTCAATGGCTTCGGTAGACGGTCGAAGATGAGGGGGAAGTGCGTGTGCAGAGGATCGGGGAGCGTGGCGATGACAAAGCGCAAGTGCTTCGCTTTTGTCGGCGGAAGGTGGTCGAGTTTGGCGGAGGCTGCTTCTCGTCCGGATAGCATGAGTTGGGAGCGACGATCTCTTTTTCGTCGACCAGGAAGAAGGTCTGGAGCAGCTTCTCGAGATCCGGGCAGGGTCCATTATCGAGGGCTGCCATGGCCGGGGTTTTCGGACCGGAAGAGGATTGGGTGGTTTTTTGTGCGGTCGTGGCTGGGGATGGCGGGGTCGATTTTGTTGTAGAGACGCCGACGGTCGCGGCGATACCGAGCACGGCCGCTGTTGCCCATAAGCCGCCCTCGCGTTTCATGCCAGGCCCCCGGTTGGAGAGATGGCGCGACCATGGCCCCTAAGGCCCGAAATGCCACTCTCATTGTCTTTTAGACAGCAACCGAACCTCTTGCGGCAGTCAGCAAAACAGAGAGTGACACTCGGGGCCGACACCTATAGTCAGCGCCTGATTAGTTAGATAGTGATGGCGGGGCCGATTCCGTTTCAGGTGCGGGCAAATAAATTAGGGGTGACAGCATGGCTCTGGCCGCGAGGTCGCCATACTGTCACCGTGTTGTTTCCGGAATTATTTTGCGAACAGCTTTAGGCTCTCGAGGTAGCCTTTTTCTCTCCATTTGGGGCAGGTGTAGACCCGGCCCTCGTCTATCAAAACGTCGATCGAATTGAACCAGGCAATTTCGCCCTGGAGTTTGTCGTTATGCGCACGCATCAATTCATGGAGTTCATTGACGGTGACACCTTCAGGATGCTGACGCATCAGACGGAAGACCGTTTCGATGGCACGGTCCTGCTCGGGGAATTTACGACTGTAAGGCACGATTCCAGCTTTCGCCTCCGTTTTTCTCGCGTTACCTGGAAGGGGGACACGTGGCCTGGGGCCCGTTGCCGGGACGTTATGGGTTGCGAACAGGCGGGCCGGTCGCGTTCACCGGCCGATTTGAACAGCGCATTTCCAATGCAGTAAACCTGGTATTGCCAATCTGATGCCCCTCGCGCGGCATACAGAAAAGGTATCATTTTCCTTATATTTCCCGAGACGACCACGGCAAAATTGTTGCAAACCCCTCAAGATGAAGCGCGTACATACATGTGAGATTCGGGAGCCTTTGGGCCTGTGGCAGGGAGCTTGGCGATTGCTTCGGCGCGATGGTTGGCGCAGCCGGGCAGCCTCAGCTCCTGCAGGACGTATATTGTCACAGAAGGTGATCCTTGAGCAAGAGGCTAGATTGCCGATAGGGTAGGGAATCACCAGCCGGTGCCGACCTGGGAAGACGCGTTCTCATATCATTTGCGGTTGCAGATTTCGCAAATATTCGTTGACTTGAGGCGCTGTTCCACGATGCCCGATGAAACCGATGTATCCGTCGGGCCGGATCAGGAACAGCGCATCGGATTCGACGCCGTAGCTCTTCCAGATGTGTTCGTTTTGGCCTACAAATTCATGTTCGTGCGCGGGCGCATCGGTGGTGCGGAGGATCTTGTAGCGGTGGTTGGTGAGTTCGTATTCTGCCGGGTTTTCATCTGCTCCGGTGGCGAATTCCAGCAGAGTGAAGTGGGGGCCTCGGAACAGGTCGAACAGGCGAACCTCTCTCCCCTGATGATCGCGCAGCGGGGAGTCTGGGGCGCGGTCTCCGGGTTGGAGGGTGGTCGAAAGCGAGGCTTCGCCCTGGGCCAGGGGACTGCCTCGGTAGTTCAAGGCTAGTTGCAGGAATTGCTCGTCGCGGTGCAGCTCTGCGTTTGACTGAAATATCTGGCGGTGAAGTTTGGTGGTGGCACCGAGAAGCCAGGCGGCAATGGGAAGCCGCTCCTCCTCGTAAGTATCGAGCAGGCCAGGGGGCGCTCCGGCCAGGACCGCGCTGAGTTTCCAGGCGAGGTTATAGGCATCCTGCATGCCGGTGTTCATGCCTTGTCCACCTGCGGGCGAGTGGACATGGGCGGCGTCTCCGGCTAGAAAGATCCGGCCGACACGAAAGCGGTCGACCATCCTTACGTTGGCACGGTAGAGCGAGAGCCAGGTCGCGTCATGCAGGCGGATCGCGGGCCAGCCGGTGCGCTCGTCGATGATTTGCTGAAGGCGTTCGAGTGAGGGCTCGTCGGGCTCATCGGGCGGAATCTGTGCCTGAAACTGAAAGGCATTGGTGGAGGGAAGCGGACAGAGGGCGACCCATCCGTCTTTGTGCTTGGGCCAGGAATGCCAGTGGTCGCGATCGAGTACGTCGGCCTGAACGTCCCCTACCAGCATGCGTTCGTCTTTCCAGGTTTCCCCGGCAAAGCCGACGTCCAGGTGCTTGCGGAGAAAGCTTCGCCCTCCGTCTGCGCCTACTACGTATTGAGCGGTGATCTGGTGATGCTGACCGTCGCGTAGAACGGTGGCGGTCACGGTTTCTTCATTCTGGTCGAGGTCGATGAGTTCAGTCGCCTGTTCGACGTGCAGTCCCCAGGTGGCGAGGAGCTTCCTTAGCAGCTCTTCGACGCGGAATTGGGGGATGATGAGAACGCTGGCATACGGCCTATCGGGTGTGGGGTGGCGGCCTTCGTGCATATCGAGGTCGCCAAGGACGGTGGAGCCATCGTAGCCGCGGAAGGGAATATGGAAGCGTCCGTTGGCGAGGATTTGGTCCACGATTCCCAGGTCATCAAGGAGTTCGAGACTGCGGGGTTGGAGGCCCTTGCCTCGCGAGCCGGCAAAAAAGGTGGGGGACTTGTCGATGATGCGGAGGTTGACTCCGCGGCGGGCCAGGTCACAGGCCAGGGTGAGTCCGGTGGGTCCTGCGCCTACGATCAGGACGGGGAGTTCGGCGCGGGTTTGGTCAGGGGTTGGCAAGGGGTGCTCCTGAGGCTAGTTTACAAAGGGTTTTTGCGACCCGGGTTGAGCATGTTGGCGGGTAAGTCCTTTGTTTCGTCAAGGTGCTCAAATTTTTGTAATTAGCCGCCCCGGGTATGTTGAGCATGTTGGTGGCTGATTGGCTGATCCTCTGATGCGGAGGGGAGGGCCCAATACCAGGCGCTTTGCTCCTTGGTGCTCTTTACGCCGAGGTCGAATTTGGCGCGGCGCAAGGTGGCGATGCAGACGCCGTCCCTTCGGGCGGCCTCCTCGAGGTTGTATTGGGTACGCTTGCCGTCGAGGAGATTTTGACGCAGCCATTCGGCGACGAGCTTGCGCTTGGGGAGACCTGCGCCTATGGGCCGGTCTGCCAGGAGTTCTTGCGGGGTCAGTTTGCTGGGACCGGTCCAATAGAAGGCGCCGGTGTCGTCGATGCTGTAGCCGAGGGAGGGGGCGAGGCGGCCTAAGTTGGATTTGACGTGCACCAGGGCGGGCTGCGTGGGTGCATCGGGGGAACAGCCGGTGAGTAACTCGGTGCGGACGGCGCCGGAGAGCTCGATGGAGCCGAGGCCGCGGTGGATGGCCCGGCCGGTGGCTCGCTTGCTGAGATGACGGACGAGGAGAATGCAACAGCGATGCTTCTCCGCCAGACGGGCGAGGTTGTCGAGGGCGCGTCCGGATTCATTGCCACGGTGGCGATCGAGCGCGGACCAGAAGTAGCTGTGCAAGGGATCGACGATGAGCAGGCGGGCGTGGCTTCGCGTGAGGGCGTCTTCGAGGATGGGGGTGTCGCGGAGACTGAGAGCGGTGGGCGGTGCGGAGGGGTCGGAGAGGACTCCGCGGAGCAGGACCAGGCGGGTGGGGTCGCCATCGAGCTTTTCGAAGCGGGGACGGACTACTTCGGCGCCTCCGTTTTCGGTCGAGGCGTAGAGGACGGTGCAGGGTTCCTGGGTTTCGGTGGCGAGGGGAAGGCGGCCGCGACTTAGGGCGGCTGCGATGGCCAGGGCTAGCCAGGTTTTTCCGGAGCCGGGGTCGCCGGAGAGCATGGCTAAGGCGCCGACGGCGAGGCGGTCTTGCCAGAGCCATTCTATGGGGCGGGGTTCGACGTCGGTCAGGCGGATGAGGTCGGCCTGGCGGTTAGTTGGGGTGGTTGGGCCGGTTGTGTCGGGCCAGGGTTCCGGGATGGTGGGCTCGGTGTCGTGGGTGTCTGCAGTTGTGCTGGAAGCGTGCAGATCAGTCGAGTCAAGATGGGTGGGCTCAGGCGAGGATAGGATTCCGGCTCGCGGCTTGAAGGGCGAGGTGGAGAAAATTGCCTGGCCAAGGCGCGGTTTGTTGAAGGTCATCAAGGCACTCCATGAGAGTTGCGGATGTTGGAAATTCTGTTCGCCTAAATAGATCCCAGTTGGGGTGATTTAGTGGGAAGAGATATTTTGCTTTCGGTTACCAAAGGACTAGAGAAGCTAGTCGCGCGGTAAGAGTGCCTTGTAGCAGAGAGACTAGCATCGGCCGATCACTTCCTCAGCTCTGCGATGAATGCCAAGATAATTTCGCTCAAGGGTTCGCTGCGTGAGCTGGAAGAAACTGCTTTAAAGCAATAGCGTCCATCGACCCACGACCAGTCGTCAGGAACTGACAACGGATCAGCCGCCCTGGCGGCTGATCCGTTCGTGACTGCCTCACAGCGTTCTCAAGAAGGTAATCAACTCCTCCTTCTGCGCGGCGCTCAAGTCTCTAAAGCCTTGAGCGGCGTCGTGTGCTTCACCATCGTGACGCTCGATTGCGTTGTAAAGAGACAGCGACCCCAGGTCGTGCATGAAGCGGGCCTTCATGCGCAAACCCCAGAGCGGGGCAGTCCTCAATTTGTTCGCAGTGTCTTGCGGCCCGACCTGGACGATTCCATCTCCAGTTCCGATGTCATGCAACAAGAAGTCGCTAAAAGGATGAATTATTTTGTCGCCCAGAGCTTCTGGAACCGTAAACATGCCACCATCGATAACCGTCCCAACCGGAGCCGTGGTAATGGCTTCCATGTGGCAGACGTTACAACCAACCTGCCCGAACAGTCGTTGGCCTGCCAAGGCTGCGGGGGTTGCGGCCAGCGTGGTGTCGCGGGGCGGAACCATCGTTCCCCGCACAAACTGAGCAAAGTGGTCGATGTCCGCCAAACCGAGTTCATCTGGCTGATCGTTAATGCCCGTCGTGGTGTTGAGAACCTGAGTAACCTCCGTAGGACGCAGCCGGTTAGTGATCCCCATCTCGTTGAGATAGGCGTCGGCAATAAAGGAGAGCAAGCTGCTGTGCTGGTCCTTCCAACCGAAGCGTCCGACGCGGGTCTGTCCAGGAGCCTCGAAAATCGGAGCCTCCACAACTTCCCCATGAACTCTGCCTCCACTCAACTCCGGTTGTTCCGCGGCGATTGCGATCAGAGTATTGTCGTCAATGGCTTCCACAAATCCATCCCCCAGGGTGTTGAGGGCAGCGCGTAATGTGCGGATGTTTTCCGTCGCAGGTATGGTCTCCTGGGCTTGCGGACCGATCGCGCGATCATCGACGATGGACCTGCCGGTAATCGTGTTTTTGCCGTCGTTGATCAAGATGGTCGGGTTCACGAAATTGCCATTTGCATCGTTGTGCCCTACCCGGAGTTCTGTGATCTGGCTGGCCGCCCCACTGTTTGGATTCTGATGGCAATTGACGCAGGAAGTGGCGTTGTATACAGGTCCAAGGCCAGCCGCAACAGTTTCGTTTTCCTCATAGACCTGCTGATCCCGAGCAAAGGTGTCTCCGGGCGGTTCGACGAGTCCATTGTTGATGCTTGCTGCACTGTTAAAGCTGGGCGTGTTAAACCCGGCCGGCGCTTCAGTCGCTGAGTTCGCTGCGGTTCCAACAAGTCCGGTACCCAACGCGGTCAATGCCGCGAACAGGCAAGAACAGAGGAGAACCTTCCTCCGAGGGGGCATGAGCATGAGCGTTCCTCCAAAAGACACGAGTCGCCTACGCACGTGCGAGACGTAAGCTGGCTGATCGGTTGACCTCCCATCCTCAAAACCGTGACGGAACACGGCCTGAGGGGAGAAGTCCCGTATGTTTCCAAACTGGTCTGCGCAAAGATTATTTCCACAGCGAGGAGAAAACATGTTTGGGGGGCACTTGCCCGCTCGACAGCATCACGCCTCCACCCGCTCAAAGTAAAGGAGCATGTGATCCCCGATCGCCCGGAACAGAGGCAGGCGCGAAATGCCTTTATCTATTCGACGCAGTAGGCCGAGCACACGGGGATATTTGCGGAAGATCGGCTCCAGGTACGATGGTGGAACTGCTACACCGATCCCGGTGCAGGAGCGCATGAGAAAAGATGGTGAAAACAATTTCCTCACTTCCCTCAAGGCCGGGTAGCGCATTTTCATGGCGCAGTCGCCTACTTTCACGGTAGCGATCCCAGTGGATCTGCGGAATGCCTTGCGAAATTTTCCATGGAGGAGAAACCAGAGCGTTTCTGAGAGGCAGAACCGGGTGGAGAGGCAAATGATGACGGGAGCGCCCACGATAACTATGGATGCCAGGTCACGAGCAGTCCGATTTAGGTCCGCAACGCTATTCAGTCCGGAGAAGTTCGACAATACTCCGTCGAACAACGCGCCAGGGCGAATCATCGTCAAATACTCCGTCGGCGGAAGATCAAGTTGAATTGGAGCGTCGGGAGCTTCGGGCTGCATCTGATTCCGACCCGTGTGGATCAGTCCTTCCGCGGCACAGGCGACAACGGAGACGTCCAACATTGCAAGAAAGATCGCGTCTTCCCTCGTTCTGCAATTGAGCACCAGGATTGCATCGCCGGGTCGAAAAGTGTCGGCAAGCACTTCCCATACGGTTCCGCGCTGGGTACCGATCCTCGAACGGGAAAACAGGTCGTCATACCTCCAGGCAAGACTGTCAAATGCCACGATTGTCGGGTCATTAGCTTCGGAGGCGGTCAGGCTGTCACCTCAGAAACGGTGGAGAGCAGGCCCCATCGAGCAAGCTGAATGCTAAGACAAGGGCGCGCTGCAAGCTCGGAGTCCGCCGCAGATGCGCCGGCCAGACGAACCTGATCGCAGACTCCAGTCACAGGTGCGTCGCACTCACCTGACCCGATCGCCGTTCGTTGCCCATTGCGCGGGATAACAACACTCACGGAAAAATCTAAGGACAATCTCGTCATGGAACGGCTGATTCCTTGCCGCCGCCACAATCACTGGAGATTACAAGGACGGGCTGTTGCATTGAAGGCGTCCGTGCTTCATTTCCCAGCGAGCGCGCATGGAATCGCTCCAGCAACCAGAGGCGGGCCGGCGTCTCGAAATAGCGGAAGCTCAACAAACTCAACCCCACACAGAGCGCGAGGTATACCGGATAGAACATATGGGTCACCCATTGAAAGTGCAGAAACAAGCAGAGGATTGGCATGTGAACCAGATACAGCGCATAACTGGCATTCCCCAGAGTCACTAGCCATCTCCCACACAACCACCTCGACAACGGAGTGGGGATCACTGAAAGCGCCCATATGAACCCTGCAAATATCGGCGCCAGCAGTCCATTGTTATAGGGAGCCGGTACACCAAAATAAGGAACCAGGAGTACACTCCCAAGAAAGCAGCCAACCGACAGCCCCAACACGGCGCTCACCTGCCACACTCGTACCTGCGTTTTGCCCCTTCGTTCCTGTTGCAGCGTCTGCCAACGGGCCAGTAGAATCCCCAGCGCAAAAGTTGAAAGATGCAGCGGCGGCAAGGTCAGTGCCATTTCGAGACTCAGATGTGGCCTCATCCTCCACACCAGCGCCTGTCCTCCGACGTACAAAACCAATGCGGTCATCAACAGCATCGCTCCACGCAGCTTCCACAGCAAAACGCCGAGCAGCGGAAAGCACACATAAAAGAATGCTTCCCCGCAAAGAGACCAACTGGGTCGGTTGATGCGAAGCAACCGGCTCGGGTTCCAGACTTGCACCATCACCACATTTGCTGCGAATATCTCCGCCGTTTTTCTCAGCCCAATTTTCATGCCGTACCGTTGTACTTCGGTCACCAGCAACTCCGGCGTATCGAGTACCAACACGACAAAGTACAGAGGATAAAGGCGCGCAAACCTTGCAGCAAAAAAATGGCTCTTATTGACGGCCTGCACGTTATGCAAATACACAAAGCTCAGCACATAACCGGAGAGCAGGAAGAAAAAGCTGACTGAAACCGGGAACGCCAGCGAAACGATGCCGGCCATATCTTCTGGGATCCCCTGAATACCTCGACCGGAGAAGACAGGTAGGAAAACCCGCACTGAATGGTGAAATAACACAAGAGATGCCGCAAAGAAACGCACTGAGGTCAACGGATAGATCTTTTTAGGCATGGTGCGGTCAGGCTTTCGCCTCAGAAATGGTGGAGAGCAGACCCCATCGAGCAAGTTGAATGCTAAGACGAAGGCGCGCGGCAAGCTTGGAGTCCGCCGCAGATACGCCGACCAGACGACCCTGATCGCAACCTTCAGTCACAAGTATGTCGCACTCACCTGACGGAATCGCAGTTTGTTGCACGTTGCGCTGGACAACAGCAAGACTCACGGAAAACAGCAGGAGAGCGCCAGCACAGGAGGCGCATTCCGCGAGATGTTCGGTTGCGCTGGCAAGTTGCTCCGCGGAGAGTTCTCCGTCCACAAACGAATTGATGGACTCGGGAGAGAGATGATCGGTCATACGCCGAACTCCCCGAACTGTGCGGGTTGAGCTACGCCGAAGCAGCATCCAGGAAAGAGAAAAGAAGAATGACAATGCGCATCCTTCATCGGGAATCCTCTATAGCTGCAAACTGGGTTCCGCGCAATTTATTCCCGCCAAACGGGATCAATTTTGCTGGATACCAGTTCTCATCTCTCTCTTTCTTTCTGAGAAGTAGAGATAGTCCCTATCGGATGAGGCGGTGGGTGCGAGTTCCACCACAGTCACGGCCTACTATGACAGCGCCCTGATCATCGGCCGTGGCATGGAGGCGTCGCATCGCTTGGAAGAAGGTTGATTCAATCGCATTCTACTTTTTGAAGACTTGCGTCATGAGCTGCGCCTGAACCTGATTCAACTGCTTCAGCGTCGCCTCCAAAGTCTGCCGGTCTTCATATGAAGCTTCGCTGAGGATGTCGTGCAGGCGAAAGGAGGTGCGCTGCATGAGCAACTCGGCATCTTTCAACTTTTTGCTGTCATCGGCAACGCCCATATGGATCTTCTCTGCATACTGTTGCACCAGCTTGAGGGTCTCCGAAGCCTGCCCGGAATCGCCGGAATTGAGCTGGTGGCCGGCCAGGTCCGTCATCTGGCTGACGAGCTTGGCGTAGAGAAAGCACTTGTCTTTGGGCTGGGCTTGATCCGCCTTGGCCTGAAGGGCGGCAAGTGCAGTTGGACTGTCGTCCAGGCCCGAGGCGGAAGCATAGGCACAAATCAACGACAAAGTGGAGATGACGACAGCAGTGGCCACAAACCGCAGCTCGTACTTCACAAACATCCCGCCTTATCGAGATATAAGTTTTCCAGACCGACGCGGGATGCACGCCTTATGAGGGCGCGCAGTCGCGCAACAAGTTCTCGCGAACTGAACGGTATGGTCACGTAGTCGTCGGCACCCGTTTCCAGCAGAAGGACCTTCTCCGCAACCTCCGGGCTGGCGCTAAGAATTACAAGGGGCAGACCGGGAATTAAATTCGCAATTTTCCTGCAAAGATCACACCCCGATGGTCCTGGGTGCTGTAGATCGACGATCACTGCCGAGGGCCGTCTTTGGCGAAGCATCTCCAGACCAGCCAGGCCATCTGGGACAAGATCGACCTCATAGCCTTCCGAAGAGAAGAGCTCCTGCAGAATTATCTGCAACGCGCCATTGCCTTCTATAATCAAGATTCGATCCAGAGTGGTGGTGGGTCGCAGTTCCGGCATAGCGGCGTTCACAGTTGCTGCCAAGGTGTTGGTTTCTACAAGTTTCTGCCGTTGATTTACACCTTTATCACAGCACTGCTTCATCGAACAGCTGTTCCTCTTCGTGTACCTGCCGAGCTGGAAACGGAGCTTCCGCGTGGCCCGGAAGAAAGTCACCTTGACCGACCCTTCCGAGGTATTGAGAATCTCGCTCACCCTTCGCAGCTTGAGGCCCTGGAAATGCTTCAAGTCAAAAATCATGCGCTCGCGCGGCGTAAGTCTTTCCAGAGCCCGTAGGATTTGCGCGTTCAATTCCCGATCTAATAGTTGTTGTTCGGGGTTATTACCTGGTCTGTCATCCGACAGTTGGTCCAGCAAGTCGTCGTCGCTGACCTCTATCCCGCCATTCTTCTTACGGGCTCGATTCCTCCGCAGATGATCCAGGCAGACGTTGGTGACAATGCGGTAAATCCAGGTAGCGAAGGAGCACTCGAACCGGAAGCCATCCAGCTTCTTGTAAACTCTTAGAAATGCCTCTTGATGGATGTCCTGAGCATCGCTCTCCGACCCAGTGAGCCGCAACGCGAGCCGTAACACTGTTTGATCGTAGGTATGTACCAATTGCGCGAAAGCGGCCTGGTTGCCGCTTTGCGCCTGGCGAACCAAGGAACAATCCTGGATATAACCTATGCTCTCCATTGCCAATCTCCGAGGCGCCTTAGGGTTCCTGTAGCAGATCTTCGACATGGGGTCAGCATGAGGAGTGCCAGCTCCACAAACGATCCCGATGGCGATGCCTCCGCCGCACCTACATTGCAGTAAACTGCCCGGCACGCGTTTTATTCACGCCGCTCTGAACATTTTCGGTCCGTGAAGAAATCGGTTGGAATAAAACTGCGGCCCGCAAGTTCTGCACAGTGACACGCGGACTACCCTGGAACAACGGGGAGTCGCTACGCCATAACTTCACGGTCCGATTGCACAAATCAGGAATAGAGGAGCAGAAATGATCAGGATGAGGTTGAGTAAGACAAGCCGGAGAAGGACTGACTGGATTTTTTGTTTAGCAGCCTGGGTGATGACAGCTTTGATCAGTTTTCAGGTGACGCCACCGGGAGTGGCCGCCGCACCGGCCGCCGCGGGAAAGGCCGAGGTCAAGATTGATAACTTCAACTTCTCGCCGGCGGCACTCACGGTGAAGGCAGGGACGCAGATCACCTGGACGAACGGCGATGACATCCCCCATACCGTGGTCAGCAACGGCCCCGCCTTTAAGTCCAAAGTGCTCGGTACCGGCGAGAAGTTCACATTTACGGCCAGCAAGCCCGGCACCTACTCGTACTCCTGTTCGATTCATCCGAATATGACCGGCAAAGTGGTTGTCGAGTAGGCGGAGAGATCCTGGTGAATTTCTCTGATGATGGCCAACCTTCTACGCCCTGCTTTATCGGACTTACTTCGCACTCAAGAAGTCTGCGGCCGAAGGCGTATTGCGACGGTTGCCCAGCATAGGACGAGGGCTCGACCAACTGAAGCGACGGATCGAACCCGTTTCCTCCCCAAGGTGCAGGTTTGGGTGCGGATTCAATCCGGCTTATCCACGGGAATGTGGATGCATCTCCATTTTCCCCGAGAGGCCCACTGAGGCTTTTCTCCTCATAGCCGGTTCATTGCCTTCCAAGTACCTACATGGCTAAGGAGTTATCCTTGGCCTGGGTCTTCGAGGTCCTCTCGTGCCGTGTGGCGATGGAGACTTCTCGTCCCGTATTCCCGAAGACTCTTGCGCAGGCAGAGTGCCAGACCTCCGCGCGAAGTCCTTACACGGGATGATTGCCGCACACGTCGTCATGCGATTCGGAACCTATAAGGCTTCTTCCAGCCAGGCGAGGTACGAAAGCTGGTGTGAAAATCAGAATTCAGCAGCAGCCGCTGAAAACTGCTGGAGGGGTCTTGCCGGGGCGTCCTGCGGAAGTTGTCAACGAGGGGAACTGCGCTGCCGAGTCTCGCGCTAGTACAAGCCAGCTCATTATTACGAGCTGGCTTGTGCGTAGGCGCGCCGCGCTGGTGTTTTAAAGCGGAGGCGTATCTGGGGCCAACTGAATAGAGATTATGTTTGCCGCGTGGCCGCATCAGCCTCTGCTGCAATCTGGTTGACTACATTAAGGAACTCCTTGGATTGGCCAAAGAAGAGCCCATCGGCGGTGAAGCTTGCGATCGTAGCCACGGCACCGCCGAACTTGTCGGTGAGAGGACGAATCACGGAGCAGTGAGGAAGATTGGGACTAATGAACTCGCACGGGACAGGAAAGATCAGGCTTGGTTGGACGAGTGCACCCAGGGGGCTGGCGAAAAAATTAGGGAACGTCAGCCCATTGTCTGTGACTGGAGCAACAGGGGCCTGGACTCCATTGCCGGCAAAATCGACCCATTCCAGGAAGTGGGCAACTTCGTCTCCGCCGATGCCGAAGATGATCTCAAGGAGCTCCGCGCTCGAGGCTTTCTGCCCCATAGACGCGTAGAGGCTGGCGCCGCCTTGCTCGATGTATCCGAAGTGGAAGGCTGCAATGTTGGCGATCACCTGGATGTGGGCGGCAGAGCCATTGAGATCCGCATCGGTGATGGGGATGGCGGTGCGGTTTGTGATAGTAACGGCTTGCGGAAACGTGGCGCCAAAGTCCGGGTTGGTTTTGCTGCGATAGCGGATGAACCAGCTGGTGTCGACGTTGAGGTGCTGGAGGCAGGTGAGCCGGCCGATGTTGTCCGCGCCGGTTGCCGTGCTGCCTTGCAGGGTGCGGAACTCGTCGAAGTTGACCCGACGTTCCCCCTTGGACTCCAGGTATCCGTTGAGGAAGGTGGCATGGCTGACTTCGTCTAGGGTGTTGCTGGTGATGTATTGCGGGCCATCGGAATCGAGGTTCGAGAGGGCAGCCTGATAGCTGTTCAACTGTTGGTTCGGGGCTACCTCAATGGGCGGGTTATCGCCGATACCACCTAGTTCCGCATACTGTGTCCAAAGGTCCGCTTCGATGAGCTCGGCTGCAGCCAGCATACGCAGGATCGCAACATCTCCTTTGGTTAGACTGCTGCTTTGACCGAACGCCGGCTTGAAACTACCTGCCAAACTCGCGCCTACCGTGGCTGCACTTCCAGCCAGCATTCCAGTTTTTAGAAACGACCGGCGATTCACCGGACGATTGATCGAACCGTCTGATTTCTGCATAGCACTCCTTTAAATCAGCTGTCAGTTTCGTTTTTGACTTCGCAGAGGGCAGCCCAGTGCACTCACCTTTAGCTGCTCGCCACACCGCTTACATCGATTTTCCTCTCGAGTAGTTGGCACTCCGATCGGATTGGCAGTTACGTTCTGCCGCCTAATCATCAGAACTGGTAAGGGACGCTTTTATTCCATGGTCGCCGCAAAATAAGTAGGGTTTGAAAGAAGCCGAGAGCCCCGGGGAATGTCTGGCGGGGAAGCTGACCTGCATAAACCGGGCACGAGTTGACCGGAGTCGAGATCAAGTGATAGCGGTGAGCGACGGTCCTATTGAACGCGAACACGGTTCCGAGCGATACCAGTCAAGAGAACGCATCAGGGAGGTAGCGATATCCCGTCTGGGCGTCCCGGCAGGCGTCCGGCTCGTGGTGGAAGTCTGTTTACTCACTCACTCTCTCTCAATCTCAGACTGGTTACAGGTTTCTGGATTTTCAGGACCAAACCCCGAGGACCTCGAACGCGTTGCCCAACATCTACTTGTTATCGTGCCTCAACGGCCCAATACTTCGACTCCCGATCACCCACCTTGACGAAGAGATGTCTGCCGTCATCTCGAAGCTGGAGAGCTGTTCCAAGCTGCTGGTGATACAGCGAAGAGCTCTTGCTGAAAGCTTTGCTCCAGCCTAGCGTCGCTCTTTCGGCGATGCTGCCGGTCGCGCTGTTCACCGGCGTTAGAGCATAGAGGATCCCCTCCGACTTAACCATGTATTGCGCCCGGTAAACATCACTGCAGCTCTGTTCTGAGCTGACAGCGCAGTTGCTTCCGGAAGCCGGCATAGAGAACGACACAAGGGTTCCTTCGTGATAGCTGACCGGCGCACTGTTTGCGGCGAAGGCTGCACTGGAAAACGCGAAAAGACTCGCTATGAGGAGTTTCATTCAGGTACATCTCCCTTAAGCTCTCGTTGCTGATCCGTGCGGTTCCGGAGCTCTGGTTCCGCAAGAGTGACGCATCGCGTCCATTTCAACGGTCATTCTCAGAACATGTGCGATGTTCCGCACTTATGAGAACTGATTCGGGCAGTATTTATTCCAATGTACTGAGTCCACGATCCGAAGGGAGAACCGCAGATCTCCCCACTGCGCTACCCCGGATTTCCTGTGGAATTGGTTGCATTGCCGAGGTCTTCCATGGTGGCCACGTTTCATTCCCCGTGGGCCAGCGAATCCGGTGGACAACTTTACGGAAAGGCGGACACTCGGATCTGTCCAGCGCGTCAGAATAAATACCGCCCGACTCAGTTCTCATAAGTGCGGAACGTTGCAGCGTTCTGAATGATTGTTGAAACGGATGCTAAGCGCCACTCTTGCAGAATCAAGCTCAAGCGCCGCACGGATCAGCAACGACAACTTAGATGTAAAGAGGAGAACTTATGAAGAAGTATACAAGAATTCTGGTCGCAATCATGTTCCTGCTTGGTCTGGGTGTGGCTGCCAATGCGGAAATACAGCCCGTAATTGCTGTAGACATGCCCTTCGAGTTTGTGGCCGGTAAAACGACACTCCCCGCAGGCGCATATGTTGTTAAGCGGATTTCGGATCAACCATTCGACGTACTGATGATCACTAGCCGTGACAAGGGTACCAGTGTGTTTGTGAACCCTACCGAGATGGAAGGTGCTTCCACCGACAAGCCCAACGTGAGTTTCCATAAGCTTGGAGACCAGCATTTCCTCAGCAGCATTCAGACAGCAGATTATGTTTACAACTTCCCCGTATCCCGTTCGGTCATCCTGGCGGCCGCCGCGAAACCACACGACACCGTCTCTGTTTCAGTAAGTGGCGGGAGCAAGTAGGTCGTTCGGTCGCTCTTTCTCACGGGTTCCAAGACATACTCTTGTATCCTCGTTTCGCAGCGGGGGGTTATGCTGAATGGTGGTTTATCACATCAGATGCTAGATGCAAACCACTTGGCGCCTAATCGTCATGCTGGAGTTCAAGCGCATCGGAGCGACAGCGAAAGTTTGCGCCAGCTTATTGAAGGCGTGCTGCATAACAGTCCACTATGCCACTCCCCAACCAGGGAGGGGGGTGGACCTTTGAAGACGAGTGTTGAAGGGTAAAGATAGGATGATCCCATAAGATCAGCAAGGGAATGAACTGATGAGCGACTTGGAGGTAATCGAGTGTTATTTAGCTATTATCGTAATCCTGCTGGGAGTCATAATAGGAATTCTATTTAACAAGAAATAATTGGTTCCGGAAAGGACACTATAAAAGGTGCCAAGGTGCAACTGACGGTCGCATACCGCAAGCTAATGGGTCTAAGCCGGGCAATGTTAAGACTAATCCTTGTCCCAATGGGTCGGGCCGAGTGCCCGGCTATTCTTTTTGAAGCCCTAACATACCTGCAGTGGTTTTTGATAACCCGATAGGCTGTGGAGTGTGGAGATAGACTATGCTCGCCTCATCATCAACGCATTCTCTTTGAAAGACTAGTTCTGAATCGGTATAGCATCGGAGTTGTAACTGCCCGACCACTTACAAACTGATAAAAGGCATTGTGACGGCAATGAGTTGCGAAGAGATCTGGCGCGAGATCCCTAACTACATTGGGGGCAAACACGGCGCGGTCATGCGCGCCTCAATTGAGGAGCATCTTAAGGACTGCAAACATTGTACAGCCGCACTAGGCGGAGCCGGCAATGTGGTGCGGTTAACGGGCGACGCAGCGGTCGTTGAGTTCGGTGCAGGGCACAGTAATCGCCTAGACCAGAAACGCAGCCGGAAACGGGATGAGGCGCGACGAGGAACGAATCAGCGGACAGTCTTCTATGTGGACGATAATCCCAAGGCGCTGAGAATCCTGACGTTTGCCCTGGAATGGGCTGGATACAAGGTGGTAACAGCCTGCAACGCGGAGGCGTTAGAAAGAATGAAACAGACCTCGTCGGACCTGGTGCTGCTGGCATATCGAACGCCGCAAATGATCGGTTCCAAGCTGACTCGGGATATCAAGCAGCTCAATCCTGATATTCCGATCCTACTTATTTCTAGCCACACGTTCTTGGCGTCAGAGGAACTGACTTATGTTAACGCCTATGTCGGCGGGGGTGCGACTCTTGACGCCTTGCTGACTCAAATGCGAGTGCTGTTGACTCCGGCGCAGTATAAGTCATCGTGACCACAGAAAAGCCTGCTACCTAAAGGCGACGATGGGTCGCGGGCAGCGGTGCATGCAACATAAGGTGCGGGCCCGCCTCACTGAGTTGGCAGGGGCCTCTGGGCAGATTTCAGCAGTTCATGCTGCTTCCAGTTTGACATGATGGACTCCATCGGGTTCAGTTTGGGCGAGGTCTCCAAGAGCGTCTCGTGAACCAAAGCGCATCCGGATCTGGAATAAATCACGGTCAATGCTGTTAGCACTAACAGAGTGCAAGTGTTCGCTAACGTCGAGTGCGCAAGAAGAACAAATCGGCAGGAGAGACAGGCTCATGCTGGTGAAGACGCCTTGCTCTCGTGAAAGCAAGCCGACCTCAGTTGTCCATAACATGCGGTGTCAGGTACAGATTGGGGTCTAGTGGTCGTCAGACAGTAGAGGTATGGAAACCTATGGCACATATTTCAGATATTTTCACCGGCATTGCCTTTGTTACACTGGCCGCCGCCAACGTGGTAGTGATGCTGGAGGCTTCCCGGCCCTCGCGTAACGTAACGACGAGAAACCGCTTAATTGTGCTTCACAGAGTGGGCGGTTACTTATTTGTGATCCTGTTCTGCATCATGGCCTACAGAATGAGTCAGAAACTAGCTGGCTCGGGGATAACAGGTGATCTACCTGCCTACCTGGTTCTGCACATTGTGCTTGTGTTCGTGCTCGTGCCTCTGCTCCTGCTGAAAATATTGATCGCACGCCGCTACAAGCAGAGCCAATCGTCGCTGAAGGCACTAGGAATAACGATCTTCGTGATTTCGTTCCTGCTCGTGGCCATCCCCGTGTTCTCAGAACTTCTTCGTTCAGCGGGCCCAGGAAGGTTCGGGTTATGGCTGGTGACCCGCGTAGTAATTGCAGTGTGCCTGGTCCAGTGCGCCTTGGTTTTCAGAAAGAGGAAGCAGTTACGTGCTTCCGTGGAGTCATCGCGTATACCAGAGATTCCTTCGCCAGCAAGCCCAGTCGCCGATCACGAAAATGGAAATAACCCAATGACTCTTCTGTTGGTGCAGACTGAGCAGCAAACCCACGATACCAGGACGCTGCGCTTCCAGGTTCCGAAAGAAAGACGGTTTTGCGCTAAGCCAGGGCAGTTTCTGACGTTCCAGTCGATGGTTGATGGCCAACGAGTAACGCGGTGTTACACCATTTCCTCCTCACCCGTTCACGAGGACTATGTAGAGATCACGCCCAAACGCATGGAGAATGGCTGTGTATCTGTTTTTCTCAATGAGCAGGCGAAGCCGGGTCTCGTGGTGGAGGCAAGCGGGCCGTACGGCCAGTTTTACTTTAACGAGAGACTCCACAAAAGCATAGTTCTCATTGCGGCGGGAAGCGGGATCACACCCATGATTTCGATGCTGTCCTATATCGACGATCTCAAATTGGCTAATCCCGTCACGCTCCTATATTGTGTGCGCACCCGTGCGGACATCATTTTCCAGGACGAGCTGGTACGGCTGGGAAGGTCTCTCCCCCACTTCACGTATGAGGTCTGCCTGTCGCGGCCGGACCCAAACTGGAAGGGGCACAACGGGCGCCTTACTGAGGAAATTGTCTCTCAACACATGACGGATCTGGATTCACCTACTTTTTTTCTCTGCGGTCCGAAAGGATTCATGGACAGCGCGCACCAGATTTTGTCGACTCTGGGCATAAACGAGGACCAGATTCTTCAGGAGAGTTTTGGGGGAGGGGAACGGTCCACAGAGCCCCGTCCAAGGGAGGCCCTCGGGGTCGAGACCGTCGTGTTTATTCAGTCGGGCAAAGTTTGTGAATACTCCGCCGGGAGCACTCTGCTGGATCTGGCGGAGAAAAACGGGGTGCAGATACCGTATGGCTGCCGCCAGGGCCTGTGCGGTGCGTGCGCTACGCGAGTGCTGAGCGGCACAGTTCAAATGGACGTCGAAGCCGGACTGACGGCTGAGCAGAAAAATGCCGGATATGTGCTGCCTTGTGTTAGCCGGGCCAGGGGAACGGTTGTCGTGGCGGCTTAACCTGGTTCCCTGTCGGGAATAAAAGGCATCTGTTGGTTACGAGGCAATGTCCGGACTGATTGCATTACGGTGTGTTCAGACGAAGCGCGATACTTCTAGACTTGCGCTTGGCGTTAATCGGACCTATTGATGAAATGAGTGCTCCCTCCGGGATGGCAAAAGGAATCGTGATCTTGAACAAAGTTCCGGTCTCACTTCTCCCATCAAGGTAGATCTCCCCGCCATGATCCTCGACAATCTTCTTCGCTATCGCGAGGCCCAGTCCGCTACCCTCAGCCTTTCCGTAGGTCACGAAGGGTTCAAAAGCGGAATCCCGAATCGCCGGGGAAATGCCGGGGCCGTTATCCCAGACCCCAATTTGCAAGCAGGCTCGATCTCCTGTGGTGGTTATGACGATCTGCCCCGAGTCTGGAGAAACTGCCTCGCAAGCATTCAGGACGAGATTGGCGACCACCCGTTCGAGACGGTTGGAATCGAACCAGCCCACGGCCGTCCCTTCATGATGATGCTTGATGGTGATGCGGCGGAACTCCTGTTTCACACTTGTCATCCTTATCGCCCGCTCGACGGTGTCAACGATGTTTCGTGCGCCGGGCCGAAGCGTGTCACGCCCCCTGGAGCACTCCAACAAAGAGGAGACCAACTCATTCATCCGGTCGACGGCGCAACGGATTTCGTGGTAAAGCTCGTTCCTTTCCATCTCGCTAATGTCTGGCTGGGTGAGAAACTCCGCATTTGCAAGAATGGCGGTCAAGGGATGGCGAAGATCGTGGGAAACGAGGGCGACCATCCTGCTTACGGCGGAAAGCGACTCCAGGATTGGTAGATCCAATGGTATGCTCCGCAACGATTCAGCCGGCAATAACCGCCGCCTACACACAGCTCGCTCCAGCATTGAAACCCCCTCCCATCCACCCCTTCGGGGACACCTCGAGAAACGAAATTATCTGTACTTTCAGCCAATAACTTTTTTATGTTCAATCATTTAACGGAGATCGGCGCGTAAAACTCTATCTCTCCAACTCTGCTGGTTATGTGTAAATCCAGGGTGTCCCAGCGTGGGCAATATTCCGTTTCTTGAAGTGAGGCCCGGATGACACAAGCTTCCCGATCCTGGTGGCTCGTGAGTACTCCGGAGTGAATCGCGAACCATCTTCCGGGCTCTGGCCAGGCGTGACATAACGGTTCCGATGGGGATCGACAATATTTCGGCAATCTCCCGGTAAGACGCATCTTCAACGTCAGAAAGCAGAATGACTTCGCGAAAGATGACTGGCAGCTGCTCAATTGCAGATCGAACCGCATCGATATCGGAACGCCCGATCAGCAGCGACTCAGGAGTGGCGGGAGTTGCGGGCAAATCCTCCTCCGAGTCCATTGCAAGGGTCATGCGCCGCTCGAGTTTTGAGCGCGAAGTTAGAAACGTGTTCTTCAGGATTTGGAATATCCATGGCCGGAAATTGGTGCCAGGCTCAAACGATGCGTAGCTGCGTAAAGCCTTTAAGTAAGTCTCTTGTACGAGATCCTCGGCATCGTTCTGATTCTGCGCAAGCCAGTGCGCGAAGTTGTAAAGGGAATCGAACAGGGGCAAAGCCAACTCTTCAAACCCGGCCAAAGATCTATCTTCCTGTGAGGATGAAGGCCCAAAATGGACCATCCCCCGCGGGCTAAAGCCAAGACGTCTCATTTGCCTTCCCCCCGAATCGCACCCCAACAGTGCGCGCCAGGCCGCCAGGCATCCATTCACCCAGGCTTTTCTCCTCATAACCGGTTCATTGCCTGCCAAGTACATGATCGCTAATAGGTTAGTTCAGCACATATCCTTGGTCCGGGTGTGCGGGCCCGGTGGTGCGCGGGCAGGGATGGAGACTTCTCCTCGCCTATTCACAATGCCCTTGCCCGGGCAAAGTGCTAGACTTCGGGGCGAAGCCCGAAAATATGGAACCATTGCGGCACACCTTCGTCGTGCGATTCGGAACCTATGAGGTTTCTTTCCAGTCGGGCGAGGTGCGCAAAGCGGGTGTGAGAATCAGAGTCCAGCAGCAGCCGCTGAAACTGCTGGAGGTCTTGCTGGAACGTCCGGGGGAAGTCGTCACCAGGGAGGAACTACGCAGCCGAGTCTGGCCCAACGAAAGTTTTGGCGATTTCGACCAGGCGGTCAACATTGCAATCGCAAAGCTCCGGAGCGCGTTAGGAGACTCGGCTGAGAATCCGCGATATATCGAGACTCTTCCAAAACGGGGCTATCGTTTCATTGCGGACGTGTCCTTTGCCGACGCGGACGGCCGCATTCGAAGACCAGAATCTGCGTCGTCAGACGCGCCTGGGAAAGAGCCTGGGCACCAGTTCGAAGCAAACGGGTTGGCCATTCCGGCTGTGACAGAGCCCGGGCCTCAGCTCCAGGGCCCAGGGTTGGCCGCTCCGCCTGTGACAGGACCCGGGCTTCAGCTCCGAGGTGCCGGCTCAGCCGTTCCGGCCAAACGCCGGCCGCGGCCAACGAGTCGCGTCATCATGGCCCTGGCGGTGGTGTTGGGCTTGGCGATTCTTTCCGTCGTGCTCTTTCGTTCGCGTGGCCATAGGCCCGCCGCCATCCGGTCTCTGGCAGTGCTTCCATTAGAAAACCTCTCGGGCGATGCTTCTCAGAATTACTTCTCTGACGGAATGACGGACGAGTTGATCACCGACCTGGCGCAGATCAGCGCATTACGGGTGATCTCACGCACCTCCGTAATGGTATATAAAGGAGCGCGCAAGCCTCTGCCGCAGATCGCTCGTGAGCTGAACGTGGATGCGGTGGTAGAAGGCACCGTGCTCCGTTCCGGCGACCAGGTCCGCATCACGGCGCAGTTGATCGATGCCTCCACGGACAAGCACTTATGGTCCCAGAGCTATCAGGGCGAGTTGCGAGATACCCTGGCGCTCCAGGACCGGGTGGCAAGAGCCATTGCAGAGCAAATTCAGATCAATTTGACGCCACGGGAACAAGCTGCGCTGAAAAGCGTGAGGGTTGTTAATCCGGAAGCTTACGAGTCTTATCTCAAAGGCCGGTACTTTTGGAATAAGCGAACCGCAGATGGTTTGAGGGTTGCCCTTGCTTATTTCAACCAGGCGATCGAAGAGGACCCGAACTATGCCCAGGCTTATTCCGGCTTAGCCGACACTTATGCTTTGCTGGGAGACTGGCAGTATGCCGTAATGACCCCCAAGGAGGCATACCCCAAAGCGAAGGCCGCGGCGCTCAAAGCTGTGGAATTGGACAACGCGCTCGGGGAAGCCCACAACTCGCTAGCGTTCGTGCTGGACGGGTTTGACTGGGATTTGGATTCTGGCGGAAAGGAATTCCGGCGGGCCATTGAACTAAACCCAGGCTACGCAACCGCTCACCATTGGTATGCCTGGCACCTGGCCCTATTGGACCGGTATGACGAAGCGATAGCGGAAATGAAAAAGGCGGAAAGTCTGGATCCGTTATCTCTTATTATTAACGCCGATTTGGCAGAGCTTCTTGTCCTTTCACACTCTTACGACGAATCCATACGACAGAGCCGTAAGACGATCGAAATGGACCCTAATTTTGCTATGGCACATAATCAACTCGCCCAGGCCTACCTGCAACAACACATGTATAGGGAAGCGGTCGTAGAACTGCAAAAAGCGGTTCAGCTTTCTGGGGGAAGCCCGACGTGCATCGCTAATCTTGCTCGCGCCTATGCTTTATCCGGCCGGAGGAACGAGGCACTCACGCTGCTGAGCGACCTGAAGACGAGTTCAACGCCCGGTTTTTCGCATGCTTCAGAGATTGCGGCGATCTACGTGTCTCTCGGGGATATGGATGCAGCGATGAATTGGATTGAAAAAGGGTACGCAGAGCGATTTAACCCGGGCGTGCTGATACGGCCGGGGTACGATCCTCTGCGTTCCGACCCACGCTTTAAAAACCTTGTGCATAGCATTGGCCTACCCGGATGAGCAGCCATCACAGGAGCCAGAAATCCGTCCTGCCAACGGAACTTTCATGGGCGACCCGGGGTTCTCGCGTACTTACTTCATGGGTGTAGCAGGCAATTTAGCGGGAATCGAGTGCCGATACCGGGAGCATCTGATCGACTCCGATGGCTTTTGCCATCGCGTCCATCATGCGCTGAAAGCGGCGCTGCAGTTTTTGATTCCTGGCACAGTACATCACTTGTATGACGTCGTCATACTCAGTGGAAATCAGAGGTTCGATTCCGGAGACTGGTCTCAAGCCAAGCCGAGACAGCATCAGGTACTGATTGTCCCGGCTTCCGGCGGAAAAGATTGCGATTGCATTTACAGCCTCCGATTGGTTCACGAGCGCGAGAGCGAGGGCTCCGGCACTGGCGGCGAGTTGTACGCCGATGCCCGGCGCAAGACCATTCTGTGCTCGAAGCGCGGGGTCGACCACCCATCTTCCGATCTCAATAGTGTTGTTACGATGGGAACCGAGCGTGCGCAGTGTTTCCAAGAACTGTTTCTCGCCAAGCAGAGTCTCCGTCAGGCACGGGACGCCGTTCCCGGCCAGGGGGTAAACTCGCACACAACCGGCAAGACTATCGCCGGCATAAGCCAGCACATGCCAGGCGTAGAGGTCTATTGGGTCAGAGTCTGCATAACACCCATCGTCGGTTTTGAACTTAGGCCGTCTGCCATTGTCAAAGAGAGCAGCTCCGCGAAGCGATCGTACCTCGTCTAACCATTGGGGCGATGCCTCTCCTGCGCCACTCATCGAGTCCAGGAGAGGGCAGCGTAATTGCCATGACAAGAACTGAGAAGGCGCCTCTGAGAGGATCAGGGAAGCATGGCAATGATTTTCAGCAAGCTCTACACAATCAGTGAGGAATTGCGCATAGGCATCCAGTGCAGCACTACCCGCAGCTACCAGGGCTGGGAGGCTGTCGGGAATCCGGTCGATCAGTTTTGCCAGTTCTTGTGCATTGAACTTTGTATGCCCGATATCCAGGTCGATGTGCTCGGTCACAAAGCTTAAGCCGGGAAGAATTTCCGGTCCAAAGATTTCCAGGCATCGGGCTACAAACAATCCGCCATAGCGCAGGGGAAGCTGTTCGATCTCATACTCAATAGCAATCTGTGCATAGGGCGTGTTACCAGCAATGTTCTCCTCGTGAACCAAGCAATAGCGACTCGCTCCATAGCTGGGCGTCAGACGCAGCAGCTCATCGGCATCTACTGGAGGCGTATACCGTAAGTTCCAGTGATCCGCCAGTGACCGAAGATCGGCAATCATCATCAGGTGATGACCAGCTTCCGCGCGGGCATGTCGAGTCAATGCTTGCGCAAGTTCTAAGAGTCCAAGGGCCGCGCACCGATCGGCCGCCCGGCGAATCCACGTTTCCACCGGTTCCGTCATCTGTGCGCCAATGGCGCAGAAATAGAGGAGAAAGGCTTCCAGCATTCGCGGATCGTTGGTCGACCGAATGGCATTGAGACCGGGGCTTGTCTCAAACCTCTCCCTCGCTGGAGCCAGAAGTTGGTTGTACGTTTCTAAAGAAAACGTCGCATTCATGTTTCGTTTGGTCCCTTCTTGTGGTTACTTCGCACCTTTATTTGCTTCGC
>CAWCKO010000018.1:0-70597 GCA_963796145.1 uncultured Acidobacteriaceae bacterium
TGAGCTCCGTCTCGAAAGCTTCTTCCAACAGGAACATCCGGAATTCGAGATACTTTTTTGTGCGCGTAGCGATCAGGACCCAGGCCTCTCGGTAGCGATGAGGGTCGCGGCACGCTATCCCGATGTTCCAACAAAATTCCTCTCCTGCGGCGAGCCGCCCTACGCCAATGCCAAGGTTTGGTCGCTCGAACGGATATGGCTCTGGCGCTCCATCAGCCGGCACTCGCGGTATTTCTGTTCGGTTGGAGCTGGGCAACGCGCGTGGCGCTGGCTGCGCTGGTGGGCGGCGCGGTCGTCCGGGAGCCTCACCCCTGGCGTAAAGCAATGCTCTATCCCATTCGGGACTTGCTGGGCTTTTTCTTTTGGAGCGCAAGCTATCTGGAGGCTGGAGGCTTTGGAGGCTTTGAGGGGGCAGACGAAATAACCACCATTCATCCAGCCGTTGCATGTGAGCGGCATTTCCTTTGGTGATTATTTCGTCCCGAAACTGCACCGAAACTACAAATACATAATTGCCCAAATTCCTCTCTGCAAACCCTTTTTGCGGGAAAATCATTTATAGGTGTGCATGTTTGCCGGGACGCAATGACTGGTTCCTAAACAGAACGCAGGGCCTTGTGCAATAACGCTGATAACCCGCGATAGCTGACAAAGGAAGGTAATCCGTGACCAAACCGACAATACTTGTGGCAACGTGGGGTGATGGGTTGTTCGCTGTCACTGGCGATGGGCGCACACAAGAGATTGCGAACCAGCCGGTCAGAGGGGTCGCACCGGATGGACTCGGCGGTGCGCTCGCCATTGTCGACCGGCTTTCGCTGCGCAGGCGTGCACGAAGCGGCGAATGGGCAACCGTCGCTACGAGCGAGTTCGAGCTTTCATGCTGTATGGCTGTTCGAGACAGCATATATGTTGGAACTGACGATGCGCGCATGCTGCGGCTGAGCGATGGGGGCGGTGTGCTCGATCCCATCGATAGTTTCGACGCCGTCGAGGGGCGGGATGCCTGGTTTGCTGGTTCGGCAATTGTGAATGGGCAGCGTCTTGGGCCACCCTTAGGTATTCGCTCGGTCGCAGCCAACTCGAACGGGCGCATACTGTTCGCCAATGTTCACGTGGGCGGCATTCCGCGTTCCGTTGACGACGGAAGAACCTGGCGGCCCACGATAGATATCAACAGCGATGTTCATGAGGTGCACGCGCACTCGGCGAATCCTGACATTGTCATCGCGGCGTCCGCTGTCGGCCTTTGCATTAGCACCGACGCAGGGGCAACGTGGACCATAGAACGCGACGGGCTACACGCATCGTACTGCTCTGCGGTAACGTTCTCGGGTAATGACATCCTTGTCTCCGCTTCGACAGATCACTTTGCGGCCCAGGGAAGAATTTATCGTCGGCCGATCGCGCCAGATGGATCCCTGGTAGCCGTCGAAGGCGGGATGCCGGCGTGGACCGAAGGTATCGTTGACACCGGTTGCATCGCCGCAAACGGATCGTCCATCGCGGTTGCTGACAGAGCTGGCAACTTGTACGTCTCGGACGATTTTGGGCAGGCCTGGTCATGCAGGAGCACCAGACTGCCGACCCCGAGCGGCGTTCTCATCTGTTGAGTAGGCGAGTATTTCAGTTCATGGCTCTTCTAAGAGTGAAGGGGCCTTTCTCTGGGGGAGGAGAACGGCCTTTGTGCCAGATGATTACGTGCTCGGCAGGAACAGCTCTTTACGGCGCACAGCGTATCACGGCGCTATATTGTCACTGTTTAGGCTCCCCAGTGAATCAGCATCGAAGAATGCGTTCGTAGCATATGGACCGACGCCGTCGATCGCCTGAACTTGATTGTTGATAACGCTCGAGTTGGTCAAGGTACCAGTTGCGCCTTGGAGATAGAGTCCGCCAGCAAAGGCGGTTGAATTCCCATCAAAAGAGGATTGATCGATTGCGGCTGTTCCCGCGAGCGCGTCATCGACGAAAAAGAGACCTCCTCCGTATGCGTTGCCTTGGTTGCTGTCAATATGAGTGCCACACATCGTGATCACGATGTGTGCTCCGTCCATGTAGACGCCGCCTCCGTTTCCTCCATTGCCTGGATTGCCACCGGTACCTGTGGCCTGGTTTCCTTGAATCGTGTCGTTGACAAGATCGACAGAAGCTCCTAGATTCCCGAGTGCTCCGCCATCGCTCGCCTGATTTCCCTGGAAGGTACTTCCTACAACAGTCGTTGTGCCGACACCCACCGAGTAAATGGCTCCGCCTGCAGAATCCTGCCCACTTGCCGGACCTATATTGTTAATGAATTGACTATGGATGACATTGAGCGTTCCTCCATAGCGATAGACCGCTCCGCCTCCGGTCGGCGCGCCTGTGCCTGGATTATCGGTCCCATGACCGTTGGCTAAAGTAATATTCTGAAGCGTCAGAGTTGGGGTAGTAGCATCAAAGTTGTTGGTGTTCAGAAGCAGTTGCCTGACCTGGCCGCCGCCGTCGAGTGTCACTAGATTACCTCCGTCGATCACTGTGTCCTGGGTGATTGACGTGGTGGAACTCAGAACGAGCTTATATGGCGAGGGGCCGCAATTGAAGGTGACTATCCCGCCGGCAGCAATGGCCTCTGCGAATGCGCTCTCCGTACAGCTCGCCGGAGTTCCATCACCCACGACATTGGTGTTGCCTGCTGTATTTACAGCGCTGATGGGCGTGGCACACGAAGAGGTTCCAGGGGTTGTGGGGGAGCGGGCGCTGGCGGGGTCGCACTGGGCGTCGCCGATGCCTGATTGGAATTTGCACTTTCTCCGCTGGCGCTGACTGCCGTGACCACGTAGTAATAAGTGGTTCCGTTGGTTACGGTCGTGTCGGTATAACTTGTGCTCGCAGGCGACGCCACTGTTGTGTAGGGTCCGCCGTTGGTGGCTGCCCGTTTGACATTGTAGCTGGTTGCCCCGGTGCTGGCCGTCCACGCAAGCGAGACTTGTTGGTTGCCTCCCGTGGCCGTGAGATTAAGGGGAGCAGCCGGGGCGGTGGGCGCAGCAGCCGCTGTAGCGGTCGCCTGGTTGGAATTGCCGCTTTCTCCCGTCGCATTCACAGCTGCCACGACGTAGTAGTATGGGGTTCCGTTGGTTACGGTCTTGTCGGTATAACTTGTGCCCGCAGGCGACGCCACTGTTGTGTAGGGTCCGCCGTTGGTGGCTGCCCGTTTGACATTGTAGCTGGTTGCCCCGGTGCTGGCTGTCCACGCAAGTGAGATCTGTTGGTTGCCTCCTGTGGCCGTGAGGTTAAGGGGAGGAACCGGGGCGGTGGACGCAGCCGTCGAAGCGCTGTTTCCGTCACCGTTATTGCTGCTATTGCTGCCGGAGTTGCTACACGCGTTGCATGCAAGCAGCATGGCGATCAACGAAATTTTCAACCAGGAAGACGCGCGCAGCGCACGAAGCCTCATAGCTTGACTGGAGCCTCGAACGAAGTCTACTTGTAATGAGTCGTTACGGAATGGGCACCAAAGTTGTAGAGGATTGAAGGGACAAGACAGACTGCAGCGAACCGAGGTTCGGATCTTGCATGCTAAATCGTTCATAGGCGCCATCCGCCATCAGTGGTTTTCTGGACGGGCTGTTCGGGTGGTGCCTGCGTGTCATTATCTACTTCCATTTCCGTGGTACTACCGATAGGAAGGAGACCCCGGAGATTTATGGATTGTGCCTGAGGGAGAAACTATGTCAGTGACCTTTCCGCCGCGCAGCCAATCTGCCCAGATAAAGACGGTCGCGATTGCTGCCGGCGCGGGTACCCGGTAGACAGCCATAGTCCCTTACCGGCAGTAGCTCACGCTCAGCGACTATCTGAGACAAGGGAGATAAGGGGACATGATGCCTATCCCCGGTTCCGTCATTCGTGTTAATTTTCCCCATGGCACGATTGGCGCGTACGGTGGTTGCTGGCCTTCCGCATCACGTTACGCAGCGTGGGAATCGTCTGGAAGCGATCTTTTTTCAGGACGGCGACCACGAGTTTATCGAGATTTGCTGGCTGAGCAGACGCGCAAGGCCGGAGTCGAAGTGTGGGCGTACTGCTTCACGCCCAATCATGTTCACCTCATTCTCACTCCGAGGCGAGCGGATGGTCTAGGGCTGGCGGTCGGAGAAGCGCATCGGCGCTGCACCAATTTCATCAATGCCCGAGGGCGCTGGACGGGGCACCTCTTTCAGAGCCTTTCCTTTTGGGAGGCGCAGTCCATTTCACCATTTCCGGCAGCCCCCGGACTGTCCCTTGCCAGGTCCAGACTTGGCTGGAATCTTTGGACGCGCGGCGACGAGAGCTCAGCGAACCGGACCGCTCTCAGGTATTCCAGTTACAAAAATTCACTTTCGCTTCATCATCCAGCCGATGAATATTCCGGTGGCGACGCCTATCGTAATTCCCGTAGCGATGCCTATCGAAAATGTCGCTATCACTGTCTCGACGGGGTGCCGCTGCAGGCGCTTGATTGTGTCATCCATGAGCTCTTCGGCAGTGTCGCCGCCTTGTTTTGCGATGCGACGCGTCGCTCCTAAGCTCTCCTCAAGCGCATCTGCAAGGGCAGTTGCCGCCCGCGAAGCCTGCCGCGTTGCTTCGGCAATTCGGTCGCCCGTCCATTCCACCACTGATTGCGCCATGATATATTGATCCCCCTCGTCTCTCAGTTCGACCTCGCTTTTGCTTGGTTCCCCACAGCCTCTTTACCTTCACGTGACGCCCATTGCTGAAAGCCGCAGGTTCGCCGCAGATTCTATGTTACGCCCCGCCATCGAACTATGGGCATTGAGGGGGCGGGGCATTGAGGGGACAAGTCCCCCAGTTTCCCCTGCTGGAAAATCGGACGTGGCGCGAGATATGATCGGCTAGATCCTCAGCGTGGAGATGGCGCTTCCCAGCGATGCCCGAGATCGGATCGTTACCATGAAACTCGGACTTGGTCTCTACCGGCACATGTTGCATCAGGACTACTACGCCTTCGCCCTCCAGACAGGATGCACGCACGTGGTCGCGCATTTAGTGGACTACTTTCGCGGCTCCTCAAACCCGCGCAACAACCAGCCCACGGGCGGCAAAGACCAGCCTTGGGGCGTCGCCGGCGACCCAGACAAGCTTTGGACGCTGCAAGAGCTGGTCAGCTTGAAGCGGGAGATCGAGGCCGCCGGGCTGAAGCTCGAAGCAATCGAGAATCTCGACCCTGCCCACTGGCATGATATTTTGCTGGACGGCCCCAAGCGTGCCCTGCACATCGAAAACGTGAAGACAATATTGCGCCGAATGGGCGAGGCCAGTATTCCCCTACTCGGATATAACTTCAGCATCGCCGGCGTGTGTGGCCGCGTCCACAGACCGTTCGCCCGGGGCGGCGCGGTCTCAGTCGGGATGGACGGTCCCGTCGACACCCCGATTCCCAACGGCGTGGTGTGGAACATGATCTACGAGGAGCACGCTCCCGAAGGCGTGCTCCCGACGATCTCGCACGACGAACTCTGGCGTCGTCTCGAGCGCTTCCTCGGAGATGTTCTTCCGGTCGCTGAAGCCTCGGGCGTGCAACTGGCCGCGCATCCAGACGACCCCCCCATGCCAACCATGCGCCGGCAGCCGCGCCTGGTTTACCAACCGCGTCTTTACCAGCGTCTTATCGACATCGACCCCAGCCCCAGTAACAAGCTCGAGTTCTGCCTTGGCACCCTTGGCGAGATGAGGGGAGACGACTTCTATGAGGCGGTCGAGTCCTACAGCCGCCAGCAACGGCTCGGCTACGTTCATTTCCGCAACGTCACCGGCAGGGTACCGCAGTATCGCGAAACCTTCATTGACGATGGTGAGATCGATATGATCCGCGTGCTCTCCATCCTGCATCGCAATGGCTTCGACGGGGTGCTGATCCCCGATCACACCCCGCAGATCACCTGCGACGCCCCATGGCACGCCGGCATGGCGCATACGCTCGGATTCATGCGGGCGGCCCTGATGAGCATCGAGCGCGCCTCCGAGCAGCAGCTCGTGCGCAAGCAAACCGATTGACAATCTGAGAACGCCGGTACATCGTGGAGGCGCCTGTGATGCGAATCAGAAACCTTTCGGGTTATCAAATGGGCCTCACAATCGGTGTTTGCAAAGTTTCATGGCTGCGTTCGACGAAGATTGCTGGGATCGTGTGCACTTTCCTCTTTTCTTTGATTCTTCATGGGGATCATCCAATTTCTAAGGAACCCGTGACGATCACGTTCGTAGACCCAGAGTGGTCGCACGACCTAACCGAACGTACTCTGCTCGCAGACGACAGATTGAAGGATTTCACGCAGCAGACGGGAATTGGCGTCAAGCATCTGCCGACCCCGGAAACCGCGTTAGACCAACTGGACTTGGTCCGGAAGCTACTCCGACAAGGAAGCACCAGTCCGGATGTGGACGGTGTCGATGTGATCTGGCCCGGAGTTTTGAGCGAAGAATTGATGGACCTGAAGCCGTATTTGGCGACAGAACTATCCTCTATCAACGCCGACGTCGTCGCCAGTTACACGGTCAAGGGAAAACTAGTCGCCGTGCCTTATCATTCCGATATCGGAGTTCTACTTTACCGAAGGGATTTGCTCCGACGGTATGGGTACCGGGCGCCGCCCCGTACGTGGGACGAACTCGAGCGAATGGCCGCCAGGATCCAGGAGGGGGAGCGCGCCAGAGGCCAAAAGGATTTTTGGGGATTTACATGGCCGGGTGCGGCCGGCGAAGGCTTAACCTGTAACGCCCTGGAATGGCAGGTCTCTGAAGGTGGGGGGCGAATCATCGAAGCGGACGGCACAATTAGCGTGAATAATCCTGATGCTATCCGCGGCTGGCAACGCGCAGCGCATTGGATAGGCTGGATCTCGCCGCGCAGCGTGACCTCTCTCCAGGAATGGGATGCCATAAACGACTTTTACCACGTGGGAACGTCAGCTTTTCTTCGTGGGTGGGCGCGGACTTATCTTCTCAGCGTCCGGGATATTCCGTCGATTCGAGACCAGATCGGAATGACGAACGTTCCGGCGGGAAAGAATGCGCAAGCGGCGACTTTGGGCGGTTTTGGACTCGGAATTTCGCGATCATCCAGGCACCCTACTGAGGCACTGCAACTGATCCGATTTCTAGTCAATGGGGAGATCAAGCTCGAAGAAGCTCGCTCCGACCACGAGTCACGGAATGGGCCGGAGTCGTATGACCCGACCGCCATCTTGAGAACAAACCGAAATTCCGCCGGCAATGGGAAGCAGCCGGTGGGCGGCGTGGTGGCTCGGCCCTCTACGGTTGCAGGAGAGAAATACGAGGAAGTTTCGCGAGCTTATATTCAGGCAGTGCGCTCTGTTTTGCTGGGCCAGAGCAGGGCGCCAGAGGCTGCGGCATCGTTGGAACAGGAATTGGTGCGGATTACCGGTTTCAAACCTGGACCGCCGAGCCGGAATCGCGTTCCAAAGGAGAAGAGCTTGGGAACGGTTTCCGGGTCGCGGCCTGCTGCTGGTTCGACTGGTGCGTCACCGCACCCGGACTTCAAGTAGATAGTGTATGACCGGTTCCCTAAACACTACTGGATTGGCTGGATGGCTGAGGCAGGCTGTTCTTACCGACTCAAGATTGGTCGCCACCTGGCGCTCTGCTTTGCCTTCCTTATTCTGATGATGGTTATTTGCGATGGCGTTCTGCTTTGGCAGTTGCGCGAGGTTCGTTCTCAAGTTGAACTCCTGAAGGGTGTCGACAGAGAACTGATCGAGGTCTTGCGCGTACATGGAGAACTTTTCTCATTTTACGAAAGGCTAGGCGTTGCGGCGCGGTCCGAGGACCAGGATCAGCTAATCAAAGTATCGGAAGCACTAAGGGCCGACGTGCTGGACGAGGCTAAACGTACTGAGGCAGTCTTCCGTCATTTGCCTTCCCAGGTCAAGGTAGACCCAACAGTGTTGCCAACGATCGAAGCAATCGAGGACACCCTACCGTCTCATTTGGATGCCATCAGAGCGTTAGCGGCTTCGGGAGAGTGGGTGGCCGTACGGGATCGAACCGACAAACAAGTCCAGCGTCTTGAATTTCTCAGCTCTCAGCTAGTCAAAGACGTAGCGCGCGACGTCGAAGAACAGCGCACGCAAGCTGCATTCAATATTGCGCTCGTCGAACATCGCATTGTTTTCACAGCAATAGTCACAGGATTCGTTACCTTGTTCACCGCTGCCTTCTTTGGCTGGGCCACAGCGCGACGGATCATTGAACTTCGAGTGGAAGCGCGCGCAGAGCGGGAACAGGCGGAGGAGGCGCTGCGGCAGGCGCAGGCGGATCTCACACGCGCCAACCGGTTGAGTAGCATGGGGGAGCTGACTGCTTCCCTGGCGCACGAAGTCAATCAACCGATTGCCGCAGCCATCACCGACGCCAATACTTGCTTGCGCTGGCTATCTCGCGATCAACCTGACCTGGAGGAGGCGCGCGCGGCCGCGTCAAGAGTTATACAAGACGGAGTGCGTGCGGGCGAGATCGTCAAGCGAGTCCGCCTGCTCTTCAAGGAGGATACTCTGCAACGGGAGCCGGTCGATCTAAACGAGATTATTCGAGAGATGAGGCTTCTCCTGCACAGCGAGGCAACTCAATTCGCTGTATTCATTCGGACGGAACTCGCTGCAGGCCTCCCTCAGGTCATGGGAGATCGCGTGCAACTGCAACAGGTTCTGATGAACCTCATGATGAACAGCATTGATGCGATGAAGGAAGTGGATGGGATGCGCGAGCTCACCATCCAGTCGCAAAGCGGCGAGGATGGTCAGGTGTTGATCTCGGTTAGCGATACCGGCGTGGGGCTTCCACCGCAGCAGGCGGATAAGATCTTTGATGCATTCTTTACCACCAAAACTCACAGTACGGGCATGGGCATGGGACTGCGGATCAGCCGCTCCATCGTTGAATCACACGGGGGCCGCTTGTGGGCTGCTGACAACCCTCCGTGCGGCGCAAGATTTTGTTTCACATTACCTACCAACGGCGAGAAACGCGACTCATTTGTGTCGGCAGATCGCGCTGAGCCTGCTGACGGCCCTCACGCCAACAAGCCGGTCGTTTGAGTCCATCGGGCAGAGCATACGCACGGTTGAGATTATCTATTGAGACACTTTCGCCATTCTGAGAACCGTTCGCAGTCGTTTCAGGCGTCACCCAGCCCCAGCGGAACTCGACAGTCGTATTGCTCCGGCGCTCTTCGCTAAAGCCCAGATGATATCCGCGGTGAAACAGATTCGGGACATCCATGATAGGTAAGAGTCAACGGGAAACGGAGATTCCCCATGACTGTTACCTATCATGGATGTCCCGAAACGACTCGTGTCCCCCTATCTCGACGAATCCGCTTGCGGCCATGAACCGGGTGCTTCGGCGTGGCGAATGCCGAGCGATTTCCAGAAAGCCTGTATTGTAAGGAACGGGCGTGGATCGCTCATGGGGCGTCGGTCCGTTTTGTTCGCTGCGTACGCAAAAGTGGTGCGGGCATCCATGTCGATGAAGATCCAGGAACAGCCACCGCCGCCCCAATGGATGGTATTGGGATTTGGCAACTCCAGATCTAACAAGGGACCGGGAAGGGCAAACCCCATGCCAAAGCGCGCCGGCTGCAAATGGCTCATCACCAGGTCAGGTCCTTCGATCTGCTGTTCCAGCGCCTTGCGGCAGCCCGCTACCGACATGAACCGCTTCCCCTTGGCCACGCCGCCATTGGCGAGAATGCAATGGATCTCGGCGATGGAGCGCGCGTTGCCATGGCCGTTCACGGCCGGAATTTCGGCAGAGCGCCAGGCTCGGGTGTTCGCGACCGCCGTGCTTCCTGCCCATGGGTAATCGCGTGGCAGGTTCATAAAGGTAAGGTGCTGGATCTCGCTGAACTCGAATTTCGCAGTGTTCTGAGAAAGGACGATAGGGATGATTTCGGCAACTCGCGAGGCTGCGGAGGCCGGCAGGCCGATGTGGAAGTCAGCGCCGAGGGGTTCTGCGATTTCTTCGCGAAAGACGGTACCGAGTGATTTTCCGGTGATGCGGCGAACGATTTCACCTATGAGGAAGCCGAAGGTGATCGTGTGATATCCGGAGGCGGTCCCCGGCTCCCACAGGGGTGCCTGCGCGGCCAGCAACGATGTCATCTTCTCCCAGTCGTAGAGATCCTCCATCGCAGATACTGGCTCTCTCCAGGCGGAGAGCCCCGAAGCATGACTCATCACATGGCTAACCTTGATGTACTCCTTGCCGTTGGCTCCGAATTCTGGCCAGTATTTCGCGACGGGTGCATCGAAGTCCAACTCGCCCCGGTCAGCGAGGAGCAACGCGGTGAGCGCAGTCATGGTTTTCGTAGTGGAATAAACCGTGAGGATGGTGTCCTTCTCCCACGGACGCGTTTTTGCCTGGTCAGAAAAGCCGCCCCAAAGATCGACTACTGTTTCGCCCTCCACGGTGGCGCAACACGAAGCCCCTACATCCGCACCGCTCGCAAAATTCGCCTCAAAGATATCGCGAACTGGGCTGAACTTATCTGCCACGAACCCATGAACTCTGTCTGCTGGCATTAACTCTTGTCCTTCGAACTTTTCTCAAGCGACAGGCGAAATGTGTCCGCGCCGATCGTGCACTGTTACGCGGAATCCATGTAAGGCGATGCTTCACCACCACATATCCCGTGCTCGATTGCTCACGCTACTCGAAGATGGAAGCAAAAAACAGTCTGTTTTTGATGACTTAGATTTGGTATCTTAAGAATGGGAGGGGAAGCGCTGATCGCCTAAGTATTCCAATCCTCACGTTACGGCGCAACCCGCAGCGGCAATATTGGCGGAATCCTCCACCCTGCCCATGACCGCCGGAGCCGAGTCCCTGGGAACTTCCAGCCGTCCCGATTTCTAACAAAAACCCATGGAAGTTTTATGGACAGGCGGACCTGGCACTTTGTGAAAATCAGAACCACGCTAAGTTCCGCAGGTGGTTCGATTTCGTGAATGTGCCTGCGGAAGTGCGAACGTTGAGATTGGTGCGGCACGAGGTGGTTTGCGCGCTCCGCTGATTACTTGACCGGCTTCAAGATCAACTTCTGCACCCGCCAATTCAGCAGCTCGGCAACGTAGAGCACATTTTCCGATGGGCAGGCGATTTCGTGGATCCATCCGAATTGCTTGAGCTGCTTGCCAGACTCGCCGAGATAGCCAAGTACCTTGCCATCGAGGCTCAGCTTGTAAATTCGCCCGGGATAGGCATCGGAACTATAGAGCACCTGGTTCGGTCCGGGCGTGATGCAGAGCGCCCAGGGGGATCCGGCTTGCATGGTTCCGTTTCCGGAAACGGTCTGTACCGGCTTGGACCCAATGGCCGGACGAGCGTCCTGGTCAAAGGGCACATCAATGGTGATCTGCCGAAGGAAATTTCCCTCGCCATCGAAGACCTGAATGCGGCGGTTGCCGCGATCAGCTACGTACACATTTCCCTTCGCGTCCACGGCAATACTGTGGGGCACACTGAATTGGCCGGGCTTGTCGCCCGGCTCGCCCCAGGACTTAATCCAGTTGCCGTTCTTATCGGCCTTCGCCACCCGCGAGTTGATGTAGCCGTCGCTGATGTAGGTGTTGCCTGCCTTGTCCCACGCCATGTCGGTCACCTGGCGAAACATTCCGTCGACCGGAGGCAAGGGCGGCTTGGGATGCTTGAGCGGTTCGGTGCCCTCGTCCGATGCTTCCTGCTTGCGGCCGAACACCATGACCACGCGGCCCTGGGGATCGAACTTGATGACCATGTCCGAACCCTTGTCCGCAACCCAGATGTTGTCTTCGGCATCGACCTTGACCGCATGGCCGAACGACCACGCGTACAGATTGTGGCCGATCTCGCGGACGAACTTGCCATCGGGAGCAAATTCGAGCAGCTGCGATGCGGCGGCCCCGTAGGCAGGGCCGGTTGTATTGCCGCGCGACAAGGCAAAAACGTGTCCCTTGGAATTGACCGCCACGCCGGCCATCTCTCCCAGGTAGAGCTCAGGGGGAAGCTTGAGGAAGTTGGCCACCGAACTATATTCGATCACCGGCACGGAAGCTTGCTGCGCGAAGACAGATAGATTAAGAAGAAGGAACGGTAGCAACATCAGACGCTTCAAATTGGCCTCCCAGCACGGTCTCACTCTAGTTGAGGAAGGCTTCCGTGTAAACCGCTGGGTTTCTGCCGGGATGGATATCGATTGGGGGTATGATGGCTTGGCGGAATATCCTATTAGCTCCATTTCCGTTTGTCCCGCGTCGCTTCTCTTCCCCCGGCGCACCCCAGGAAAGCAAATCGAAAGTGAGATAGGATGACCCCTTCCAAGCTGGCTTTGATCATCGTGTCTTCGACCTTGTTCTCGTTCCATGCGCTCCTGTTTGCGCAGAAATTGGACTCGACCTTTGCTCGCGATCCCGGCCAGCCCGTCGATCAGCATTACACCGACCAGATTCACAAATACACCACGGATCCCTCCTTCACCTCTCCCCTGGTGGACTACCTTCCGGCCTCGAAAACCGTACCCACACCTGCCGCGGTGCTCGGCGACGTCTCTGGCGCGCCCGACATGCTTCCCTACGCCGAGGATGTGAGCAAGTATTTCCGCCTGCTGGAGGCGAGCAGTCCTCGGGTAAAGGTCTTCAGTATCGGCCGTTCTGAGGAAGGACGAGAGATGATCGCCGCTGCCATCGCGGACCCTAAACTCCTCGCCAGCGCGAAAGCCAATGACGCGCGCCTGGCCCAGCTTGCCGATCCCCCGCACGATCGGTCTCGACGATGCCAAAGCCCGCGAGATCCTCGATCAATCCTGGCCGGTCTACTACATCACGGGGACCATCCACTCCCCTGAGACCGGCGCTCCTACAGCCCTGATGGAACTTGCCTATCGCGTGGCCGTCGACGATGCGCCGTATATCAAGTACATCCGCTCCCACATGATCGTGCTCATCACTCCTGTGGTCGAAGTCGACGGCCGGGACCGGATGGTCGATATCTATCGGTGGCACAAAGCTCATCCCGGCCAGGATTGGCCGCACCTTCTTTATTGGGGCCGCTACGTCGCCCATGACAACAACCGCGACGCGATGGCCATGACCCTCGATCTAACTCGGAATATCCTCAATACTTATCTTGACTGGCATGCGCAGGTGTTGCATGACTTGCATGAGTCAGTGCCTTTTCTTTACGACAACACGGTGGGAGACGGCCCCTACAACCCGTGGGTGGATCCCACCCTTGCCGACGAGTGGGCAGAACTGGGCTGGAACAACGTTGCCCAGATGAAGAACTTCGGCATGCCCGGAGTCTTCACCCATGGTGACTTCGACACCTGGAGTCCCGGGTACCTGATGTTCCTGGCCGGCATGCACAACGGCATCAGCCGGCTCTATGAAACGTTCGGGAACGGTGGCGCGGATACGGAGAAGCGCATTCTGCAGCCTGAAGATTACTCGCGAACCTGGTACCGCCAGAATCCGCCGCTCCCGGTGGTGACCTGGTCGCAGCGCGATAACAACAACTATGAAGAGAGCGCATTGCTCTCTACGATGGAGTACTTCTCGCATAACACGCACCATTTCCTCGAGAACTACTACATGAAGAGCAAACGCGCCGTCGAGAAGCCCTCGCTCGAGGGACCAGCCGCCTACGTGATCCCTGCTGACGCAGCCGACACCAATCGCCAGATTGAGTTGATCAAGGTGTTGAAGCGCCAGCACGTCGAGATAGAAGAGCTATCCGACTCGACCACTTGCAGCGTTCCCAGTGAAAAGCGCGGAGACATGCCGAAGCAGCAAACCTTTCCGGGCGGCAGCATTGTGGTGCGCATGGATCAGCCCTACTCCCGGGTCGCCGATGCGCTGCTCGACCGGCAGTTCTGGGCTGCCGGCGACCCGCAGAAGCATCCCTACGATGACACCGGTTGGTCGTTCGCTCACCTCTTCAATTTGAAGATTGTCCGCGTCCTCGACCCTACGATCCTGATGGCCAGGATGACCCCGCTCGACGATTCAGCAAAGCTTGCCGGCAAGATCTCCGGTTCTGGCACGGTGGTTGTGGTAGCTAACACTGGCCAGGTTTCGCTTCTGTCTCTGGCTTACAAACTCAAAAGTGCAACCATCCAGGTTGCAGACAAGCCGTTCGATGCCGACGGCCATCATTTCGCGGCCGGTTCGCTGCTCATCATCGGCGCTCCCGAGGACGGGATTGCAGGAATTCTGCGCGATCTATCGCTCGATGCAACCCGCCTCGGCGCAGCGCCTCCCGTGCCTTTCCACACCGTTGCTCCTCCGCGCTAGCCTTCGTGCACACCTGGCTAGCCACCCAGACTGAAGGGTGGTGGCGCTATGCCTTCGATACCGCGGGTGTGCCCTTCGATTACATCAGCACGCAGACCATAACCAGCCAGGAGGACCTCCGCGCTAAGTACGACGTTGTCGTCTTCGCTCCCGTCGGCCGCTCTTCACTCGAAATTCTCAACGGCCTCCCTATGTGGAACAACCCGATGCCGTGGCAGAAGTCGGAGCTGACCCCAAACCTTGGCTCCATCGATAGCACTCCCGACATACGACCCGGCATGGGTTATGAGGGGCTTGCTCATCTGAAGAAGTTTGTTGAGCAAGGTGGGTTGCTCATCACCTGCCAAGATACCGCTCAGTTCGCTATCGACATGGGTCTTGCCCCCGGAGTTAGCGTGGCCCCCCGTGGCGACGCCCGTGTCGTCGGCAGCGTGCTCAACACGGTCTTCGTCGCCACGGACAATCCAGTAGCCTTCGGCTATGGGCCGGGTGTCCCGGTGATGAGCGCGAGCGGCATGGCCTTCAATGTCAGCAATACACTCGGCGGCGCGGAACGCCGCGTTTTGACGGATCCATTGACGGACGCATTAGACCCCTACGCAAAGCGGCCGACTGGCCGCGGCACCGTCGAGGACAGCGATGAGCCCCAGGGCAGAAGGATCGCCGAGCCCGAGCCGCTCGTCAAGCAGCAGCCATGGGAGGCAAAAAAGTTAGATGAGGAGCAGACCCGCAACAACCCGCAAGTAATTCCGGTTCAGAACCGGCCCGACGTCATCTTGCGCTTCTCAGACGCCAAGACCCTTTTGCTCGATGGCCTGCTGGACAAGGGTTCGTCGATTGCCGAGCATGCGGTCGTGGTGAACGCTCACCTGGGGCAAGGGAGCGTGTTGCTGTTCGGCAACAACCCTGTCTATCGTGGCGAGACCATCGGCACCTATGCCATGGTATTCAACGCGATCCTTAACTACCAGCAACTCACTCACCCATCCTTATCCGCAGAGAAGCATTAACTCAACTAGCGAAATCTCCGCGGGGTGGAATTGCGGCGGCAAGCTGCGGTCGCTCGGCTCGGCTTTCAGCAGCGGCTCCCGCTCGATGATTCCATAGGCGTTCGGATGCGGCAGGGTCCATTCGATTCATGTTGAGGAATTCGTGGCCGGAATACGTGGTCGGACGGGACGGCACTTTGGAAAACAGAGGTCGCTAAGGATCGAACGCGGGATGCCTGACCGCCCAATCCGCCGCACCGCAAGGTGGTCATCCAGACAGCTTGCCGGAACCATGGACGAAGTCAACCTAGTGCGACCGGGCCAGGGACGGTGGCACGCAATTGCGGGTGGAGAGGGCCGGGGGCGCGCCGGGTTGCAGGTGCAGCAAGGGGGTCTTGCCGGCCAGGCTGCGTAGGTACGCGTCGGTGAAGACGGTGGCACAGGCACGGGAAAGATGGGAACCTTCCGGCAGAGTAAGATTCTGCACCTCGGGAAGATCATCGATGTGAACGCCGTTGCTGTGGGTATAGGCGAGAATTGCGTCCCATGCCCTGGCCCGGGGTACGTGTTTATCTTCGATTACACGTAAATTGGGCGCGGAGGGCGGCCGCACGAAGACCACATCGCCCCCGCGAGCACGGACCTTGTCGACAGCGACTTTTGTTCTGACCATGACCGCGTTTGATGGTTTGGCCGTCGAGCGGCTGCTTTGCCACGGTGCTATCCTTGGCGCGAAATATATTTGAGTCACGGCCTTATCTGACCAGCAGGCCTGCCTTGTTCCATTCTTGACAGAGCCCGATGGACGAGTGTAGCCTCCGCTACTGGGCACTAACCATTGCTTACTATGCAAGTGCAAAGTAACTTAGTCCTAAGTGGATTTAGCCAGGCTGTGCATAGGCCGGGTGAATGCTCAAGCCTGGTGCAGGCTGCCTCGAGACCCATAAGGCACGTCTTGATTTGGCAGGTATCGATGAAACTTCGGTTTTGTGTCTTAACTCTCAGCCTTGCCACTCTCGGCGCAGGTACGGATTCCAAAGTGGCGGCCCAGCAGCCTGCCCCTTCCGTACCGCAGGGGGACTCGAGCTATATCGATGCGCAAGGCACGGCGCATATCACCCGCGTCATCCCGCTACCGAAGACTATCAGCCCGGAGGCAAGGGAATATCTCGCGCGGCCCATAACAGACAATGCGCCTAACCAGACCCTGGCCGAAAGGCGTGCGCAGACGGATGCAATGCAGCTCCGCGATTCCGAGCACAACCGTGCACTCTACCCGGTGAATATAGCGTCCTCTAAGATCGCTGCGATTCCTGTGCGCGTGGTGACGCCGATTGACCCAATCCCAGCCGATAAGGTCGACCACGTGCTCATCAACCTCCATGGCGGGGGCTTCACCACCGATTCCGGTTCACTCACCGAGTCGATCCCTATCGCCAACCTGACCCACACCAAGGTCGTCGCGGTTCTTTATCGCCTCGCGCCTGAAAATCCGTTCCCCGCCGCCGTCGATGACTCGGTTGCAGTCTATAAGGAGTTACTCAAGACTTATAAGCCGCAGCATATCGTGATCTATGGTGCTTCCGCCGGCGGTATCCTCACGGGGGAAGTCGCAGTTAAGATCAAACAGCTTGGCCTTCCGCTACCCGCCGCGCTAGGTATCTTTACCGGCACCGGTGACTTCAGCAGGCAGGGTGACACCCAAGCGGTGTACTCGGTTACTGGTCTCGCCGGGCATCTGAATCCACCTGCGGACGGCGTGCAGTGGTTGGCAGACTATGTCGGTTCTGCCAATCCCAAGGATCCCGTACTTTCTCCTCTCTACGCTGATCTGCACGGCATGCCGCCGACCCTCTTTCTGACCAGCACCCGCGATATGATGCTGAGCGGTACCGCCATCTTGCACCGCGCTTTCCTGCGCGCAGGTGTAGATGCCCAACTCGCCGTCTTCGAGGCCCTCAACCATGGCTTTTGGTATGAAGCCAATCTACCCGAGTCCAAAGAAGCCGATCAGATGATTGCACGTTTCTTTGACGCCCATCTGGCGAACTCCAGGTAGCCGCTGTTCGCCTCACGGTTGTCCGCGCACGTGCTTTTCGCTTACCTCCCTCGAGTGTGGCTTGCCCCAATAGATAAAGGTACCGAATCGGGTTGCGGTGACGATGTCCATGGCGCCGTCCTTGTTTAGATCCACTGCCAATACATCGGAACCGGACCCGCTATGGTTGTCGATGAGGTATGGAACCAACTGCGCGCCGCCTGGTGCTTGCGGATTGCGTACTGTCTTATACCAATAGAGCACTGGGGAATCGCGGGGATCCGGGTCGATGTTGGTGTCTAGGTGGGAAAAATACCTCTTGCCTACAATAAAGTCCGGAATGCCGTCTCCATCGACATCGGCGAAGGTAGAGCCGTGGAGCTCAGAGAAGGTGACCCCGCCTGCGTTCTTAGTGGAGAAATCATCCATAACCATGTGTTCGACAAAGGAAATCTTTCCATGCGCATCTCTCTTTTGCTCGAACCACGCCAATCCCCATCCATGAGCGTTGAGCGAGGTAACAACATCATTGAGGCCGTCACCATTCACGTCATAAACGGCCATTACGCTGCCCCCCATCATGCCGCGGCCGTAACGCGCAAAAGCCTCAGGGTGATAAGTCCAGGCCTCCTGGTTGCTGCCCGCCGGAGGTTGCTCCCACCATCCGTACGGATCGACTATGTCCATCCGCCCATCGCCGTTGATGTCGCCAACCCCGATCCCGTGACCGGCCCCGTAGCCTTTCTCTGAAACGTTATGAATAATCCACGGGCCAGTGGGATTAGCAGGGTCGGGCTTGGCGTAGCGAACGTACCCTTCGCCGCTGTAGACGAGCTCGGGCTTGCCATCCCCGTCGATATCTCGCAAGACGGCGATCTCGCTCTGGACAGTGTTAACCACGGTATATTTGTCCCAACGTCGCCCCTCTCCTTTCGGATTGACGTAGAGTTGCACGCCCGGGCCGCCTCCGAACATTACGGTGATGACGTCGGGCCAGCCGTCTCCAGTGAAGTCGGCGGCAAACTCCATCGTGGAATCGGTGGCGAACTCAGTGGTTGGACTCGAACTCTGGGCAAGGTAGATCTCTCTCGACTTCAGATAGTCAGGTCCGTAGTAAATGTATGGGCCTGAGACCACATCGAGAATGCCGTCATGGTTGAAGTCAGCCGCAGCCGAACCCCAGGAATAGTAGAAGTCGCTGAGACGCTGCTTGCGAAAGTCCTTTGACGTTTCTTCCGCTTGGCGAACTTTCAGTGCAATGTCGGCCAGGGACACGGATTTGAAGCGTACCTCACCGCTGCCTCCGGCGTAGAGTGCAATCGGCCCGTAACCTTCATCACTGACCGCTCCGATCTCATGGCCATTGTTGAGAAATGTGCGGATGATATTCGCGTCGAAGAAGATCTCGATCTGATTCCAGTCATTGGGGCGCATCGTAGTATCGTCCGGGTGAATGGGCAACGTCACCGTAGGCCTGCCGCCACGAAATCCCCCACCGCCGCCCTGTGCCTGCGAATTGGGGGAGGGTGGAGGGGCGACGCGCACCAGCCCTCCACCGCGCCGAAGCTTGTTTCGTTCGAGAATTTGCCCCTGGGCATCGACGGTGACGTCATACGCTTGAAGATCCGGATCGCTGAGCTCTACATAAGTTCCTTTGAGACCCCCGTTGGAACTTTTCTCCGCGCGGAAAAGCACACCGGTGACGCAACCGCCGCTGCAGCGGTACTCAGCGTAAAGCGCGCTGTCCTGATAGGACTGGTCGAGCACCAGCCAGCCACCGGATCCTCCTGTCTTGGGCGTTCCCACTAGTTCGCCCTTCTCCGCCCGCCAATCAGCCTGTCCAAATGTGTGCCAGCCCTTGAGACTCGACCCGTCCATCGTGGTATCAGGACGAAAGGAAGGACCAGAAGCAAAAATCGGCATCGTCCCGATCAAGACCAACGCCACCAACAGCAACCTACATTTCTTTGCCATAATTCTCTTCTTTCTTTTTTTTTTTTTTTTTTTAAAAAAAGAGCGGTGTCTCGACCGGACTGTTCATGGGCCTGCGGCACCATTTCCGCACCCACCCTGGACGGCAGTGAATAGACCAGCAATCTGCCAGAATGAGCATCACCGTGAGCGCCCCCGGAAGCAAACACCGCGAGGTACTGCTTGCCGTTCTTGCTGCTCCATGTGACGGGTATCGAGTTCACGTCTACGCCTAGATCGGTAACCCACAGTTCCTTTCCCGTTCGGGAATCGAACGCCCGAAACTTGCCGTCGATAGTCGCGCCGATGAAAACAAGGCCACCGGCGGTTGCGATCGATCCGCCGTTAGTCGTGGGAGTCCCCGTCTTGGGTACGCCGAGCTTATCCAGCTCCTCGAATGACCCCAGCGGAACGCGCCAGGCGATTTCTCCTGAATTCACATTCACTGCGACGAGTTCTCCCCACGGCGGTTTCTGGCACGGCCATTGTTTCGCACCGTCCCAGAAGTAGTCCCCCATTTTCGCAGGCGCATTGTCTGGGCCCACACGCCGATAGCCTTTCCCATCGGGGCGCAAAACCAATTTGTTGAAATTTGCCAGACTCTTTGTATCGACGAACACGTAGCCCAGCTTGGGATCGAAGGATCCGCCGCCCCAGTTCGTTCCCCCGGTCCAACCTGGGAAAGATGACGCGAAGCTTCGGACCATATTGCGCGAACGGACCACCCGTCAGCGCCCCGCCTTCCATGGCGAGAAGATCGCGGCAATATTTCTCGTGCTCGGGCGTTACCGTAGCGATCTCATCCGGGGAAAAGGTATTACGCGCCAGGGGCGGTGGTTTGACTGGGATTGGTTGGGTTGGCCAGTTCTCATCGCCTGGAGCCGCATTGTCATTAGGAACTGGAACCTCGTTCACATCGAAGATCGGCTTGCCGGTCAAGCGATCGAAGATGAAAAGAATCCTTGCTTGGTGATCTGCGCTACGGCCGGGATCTCCTTCCCGTTCTGTTTTGTCGTTATTAGGATCGGCGCCGAGGCGAGATCGTAATCCCAATTGTCGTGGTGCGTGGTCTGAAAATGCCATTTCAGCTTACCCGTAGCAGCATCCAAGGCCACGAGAGTCGATCCGTAAAGGTTAGAGCCTTTACGATCGCCGCCATAAAAGTCCGTATTTGGCGTCCCAATGGGAACGAACGCCATCCCTCGTTTCACGTCGACAGTAATGAAGCTCCACGAATTTACGCCTGCGCGGCTCTCCCACTGTCCGTCCTGCCACCCCTCGTGATTGGCTTCGCCGGGCCGTGGTAGGGTGTGAAATGTCCAAACCAGTTTGCCGTTACGCATATCCCACGCCCGAATATCGCCCGTTGCCCCAAACGTGGGCTGTTCTCCGGGGCTTGAGCCTGTGATCACCAGATTCTTGTAGATACTCGGCGGGGAAGTAATGGCATATCGCGCTTTAGGGAACTTTTCGGTGACGCCAATTCTAAGATTGACAAATCCCTCGTCGCCGAAGCGGGGATTGGGCTTGCCCGTCTTAGCGTCCAGGGAAATCAGCCAGCCATCGAGAGTTCCGAAGACAATCGCTGGCCCGTATCCTTTCGTTCCTGGCCAGTAAGAAACCCCGCGCAATGCCGGCGTGTGCTTGCTCTCGTACTCCCAGATTTTATGTCCCGTCTCTGCATCCAGAGCCACCACCCGGTTGTATCCGGTAGAGGTGTAGAGGACACCGCCAACCACCAGTGGGATCGACTCGGACAGCCGTGGTTGCGGGCGTCGAGCCGCAGCCTGCGCAGAACCTTCGGATGAAGGTTCTGCGGGCGAAGCCTCGGGAACAGAATTAGCGTGGGGGGTGATGGGAGCTGTCGCAGGTGGCGCATTCTCCTCCGCAGTGTCGAATTGCCATGCGAGCTTAACCTGCTCTACGTTTTTCGTATTGATTTGCTTCAACGGAGAATAGCGCATTCCGCCCGGATCGTGGCCAAACATCGGCCAGTCCGTTTGCGCAATCCCTCTCGCCAGAACAAATAAGTAACAGCAAACGATAACGGCGAGCCGGTATTTATGCTTCATCCATTGTCCCAAAGCTGATCAAAGTCCCTGCGCATTTAAACACAGCCTACGCGCGATAACTGCAGCGCATGAACTTTGCTCCAACGCGCGCCTTCTCCCGTCAAAAGACAACCCTTGCATTCATTGTGATCTGGCGCGGATCAAAAGTGCCCACTCCCATGGTGCCATAAGTGCTGCTGGTACCGAGCCCGGGAATCAACCCTGTGCCAGGGCTATTTACAAGGTTAGGATTACCCAGGTTGCCGACGAAGGAAGTGTTGTTAGAACCGTTGAACTCGGTGTGGTTAAACAGATTCGAAGCCTCTGCGGCAATCTCCAACTTGAATCGCTCGGTGACGGGAAAAGTTCTCCTGAGAGTGAAGTCAACGTTCGTGCGGTCGGGTCCGCGAAGGTATCCGCTTGTCTGTGCAGCGTCTCCATTCCAGTATTCATTTGGGACAATACTTCCATTCGGAGTGGTCAACGTCTCTCCGGTGAAAGCGCAGGAGTTGTATTTAAGGAAGCTGTACTTTTGTGGAGTGACGGTCTTTCCGCACGGCAAGGTCACGGTAGTACTTCCGTTATACCAATGCTGGAGGGCTTGTGGCACTTGCATCGGCTGGCCTGGAACTCTGTCTATGCGGGAAGTGATGGATCCATTGGCTGACATGGAAACAACAAAAGGTAACCCACTCTGGGCGACAATCACTGAGCCCAGGGTCCAGTCACCGAGGACAGCCCGTCCCATTTTATTGCTCAGGGCAAAGGGTCCGTTGGCGCCAAACGGGGAGGCGTAGGTCACGGTTGCGACGAACCGTTGCGGCATGTCGGCTAGTCCATAGTTCCTGTTCAAGCTGTTATTGATCAGGTCTGGAGTGCCGACGGTTCCTCCATAGTTGACACCCTGTCCATCTTCGATGCCTGTAGTGGTGAAGTCGAGTTCCTTACCCCAGGTGTAGTTGAAGTCCAGATAAAGTCCGGAGGAAAAAGCGTGCCTCAAACGCGTTTGAAAGGAGTTATAACTGGCGAATCCGGTTGATCCATTCAAACCGCCACCATAGAGAAGAGGGTAAGGAAGCAAGGTAATCATTTGTTGTACCGTCCTGCCCGCCAGACTCCCCTGGAAGGGCAGAAGCGGCCCCACTGCTGGTTGGTATGGGTTGGGGATGAGAACAGTTGCCGGATTGGTAGCGCCATTGCTGTTGATGTATTCAGTCTTCCAGGCTCCAAGTGTGCTCGCGGGCACATTCTGGAGATCTTCAAAAGTGAGGTTTCGCGTGGTCAAATGGTTTGAGAAGGCACCGCTCCAGCCCAATGCGAATAACCACTGGCCCTTGGGGCCGAAGGATTGCTCGAGGAATACGTTACCCTGTTTGGCGATTTGATTCTTGAGGTGCCGGTCAAAGTATGCCTCGCCAACTCCGTAGGTCTGCGGCGCTGCCGGATTGTTGCCCGTTGCGGCGACCAGAGGCGCTGCATCGGTAAATTGGGAGGTAGGGACACCATTGGGAGAAGTGCCGTACGGCAACGCAAGGTTGCCGGGAGCGAAGGTCGCCTCACCATAATCGTTGGGGCTGGAAAAATATCCGGAATTGCTTGGCAGATAGGTGATGCCGAAACCACCGTGTACGACCAGACGCGAATTGAATTGGTACGCGGCACCGACGCGTGGCTGAAAATCGTGATACTCCGTGTTCCAAAGATTGCGGCTATAGCCCTGGGTTCCGGGAAAGTCGATGCTTCCCAAGGTTCCAAAAGAGTTTGTCCTGGTGAAGTCATAGCCGGCCAGCCTGTTGTAGCGTTCGGTCGGGCCGGGCTGGAGGTCCCAACGCAAGCCGAGATTGACCGTCAGCTTAGGCGTAGCCCGCCAATCATTCTGCGAATAAACGGCGAAATACTTTGCTGCGTAGGCCGGCTTCAGGTTGGCGCCTGGCCGGACGAACCAAACGCCCTCTCCCACCAACATGGTGGCGCCATTGATACCGCTCTGCAATGGGGAAGTATTTTGTGGCGCTGAGCCGCCATTCGCTGTGTTGTATTCGAAGGTGTAGTTCCCCCCGGGGTCATTCGCGCAGCACCCTCCGATATTGGTCGACGCCTCTTCAAAGTCGGTATAGTTTGCCGTGATGACCCGGAATTCCGATCCTGCCTTAAACGTCCAGTCGCCATGCACCTTGGTGACGCTGCCGTTGACGGCCTGGCTGATCTGACTCTCAGTTTTGTTTGCAAATTGGCCGCCGGAGAGAGCTGACCAGTTGCTGCCGCCTCCCGTATTTGAGCCAATCTTAGGGTTCACGACCGGTGAAGCGCCTGGAAGGGCAAAGAGCGCCTGAGTGCCCGGAGCGATGCCGAACTGGTTGTACTGCGTAAAACCCGAATGGTTTCCCGCTATCGCGATGGCGTGGGTTCGTGTTACGCCGTAGCGCACATCCACGAACAAGGTTGGATTGATAATGATCGTGTCCCCAACCTGGGCATACGGGTTGGTGTCTTTGGTTGTGGTTGGCGCATCATTGAATCCCTTGGTCGCAAATTTGCCCCAGTAGTAAGGTTGCAAGATCGTGCCAAAGTCGAATCCTCCATTTCCATAGATAGAGTGCCTGCCAAGTTTGTAGTCGATGCGGTTGTTCAGGGTCTGCCGGCGGACGGTATTAACCACGGTAGAGGTGAAGTTGTTGGTGTTGTACACGTCGTCCGGTGTCCGGTTGGGCATGGGATAAAAACTGTAGATGTAGAGGGCCGCTGGGTTCGGATTCGGAATGATAGCGTTGGGAAACGGAGCGCGCTGATAGAGGTTGCTGCCCAATTGGGTAACACTGAAAGGATTGAATAGCTGGGCGGGAGACGGAACCCCGTTTGATCCCTGTTGGAAAGTCTGGCTGAAATTTCCCACGCGCTCAAGGGCCGTCGGTACTGTTTCCAGGTAGGTTTGGCCTTGATTGAACCTTAAATAGTGATAACTGGAGTAAAAGAACAACTTGTCCTTGAGAACCGGGCCTCCCAGGGCGCCGCCGAAATCATTCACTTTGAAAGCCGGCCGGCGAATCCCTTGCTCGTTGTTTCCCCAGGTATTAGCGTTCAGGGCTTCATTCCGTATCAGATACGAGGCTTGGCCATGGAACTGGTTGGTCCCGGACTTTGACGTGATGGCCATCACACTCTGGCCATGACCGTAGTCCGCGGTAAAGTTGTTGTTGATCACCCTCACTTCTTGAATTCCCTCTTCGTTGGGAATGATTGATGCTTCGTTGAACCCGTCGCCCATCACGGCGAGTCCGTCCAACTGAATGTCATTTTCATAGGCGCGGCCGCCGTTGACGCCGATTGCGGAAAATTCCGACCGGCCTGCAACACCAATCCCAAACGAGTTGAGGGTTTGACTGTTCGACGTCTCGTTCCGAGGCTGCACGCCGTTTTGCAGCGTCGTGTAGTAGAACGGGTTCTCTGTGATATTTGGAATCACATCGATAACCTGCGCACTGACTCCTGCGGAAACGGTGCTACTGTCGGTTTGAAGTTGCACCCCCGAGGCCGTCACTTCGACCTTGGCGGTGGCCGACCCGACTCTTAGCGTAGCTGCCACCCTCGCCGTCTGCGACGGATCGAGGTGGACGTTGCTCTCGGTGAAGGTCTCAAAGCCGGCCTTGGTTACAGCGACGGAATATGTTCCATCTTCCAGGTAGGGAACGGTGAAGAGACCGGCCTGATTGGTCTTGGTGTTGTAGGCAACGTTGGTGGCGGTGTTCGTAACGGTAACGTCCGCACCCGTGATTACGGCTCCGCTCACATCCTGCGCGGACCCGGTAATCGTCCCCGATCGGATTTGACCATTTGCTGTGGCAACTAGCAGAGATAAAGAGAGGAGTACTCCTGCGAACCTACGATTTTTGAACATAACTGACCTCCGAATCCGAAATTGGCCCAAAGACCCCGGTCGAAGGTTCGATCAAAGGTCCGAGAGCAGAACGTATTGTTTTTGTGAGTTTCCAAGCGGTCACCACCATAGGCCGCAAAAGAAGCCTTTGGCAACGTTAGAGCCGCCTTCTAACGTCCTCATATATGCTTGTAAACAAACGGCTTGTAACTCTTTCGGCGGTTTAACAGTAGCTACATGTCTCGAAAAAGCGTATTCTCAGGGGCTAAAAGCTGTTGCGCGTGGGCCAATGCGCGTGTCAGACTACCCACAGATCTGCGATATCCGGATCATGCTCAGCGCGATCCCGGTCGTCTTTCATGGCGAATGCGGCGAAGGAATCAGTACCATCTTCTTCCCCGGCCATGGTGAAAGAGCAGTGATTGATCCCCAACGAGGCAGCTGAGCCTTTTTTTCGCGCAGCCCATTTCGTTGCGAATGGTTCAGGACTCAGGTTCTACTTCGATAGCATCGATGATTCGGGGGATGTTGGCTGCGCAAGCCCACACACGTTGCTAGTTAGCGATCGGATGGTAGGGGCTCGCTGGTTGCTGGGTGTGCGCTCTGCTCTGCCGGCGGGAAAGAGGCACAACTCACCTGCGTGTTGTCTGGGGAGCGGCCTGGAATTTCTCCAATGCGCGTTTGCCAAATCGGGTTGCTTCAACTTCAGATAGACATTTGCCAGTAGAAAATGAATCTGGGTATCGCGGTTCCCGGCGCCAACGCGGCAAAGATGTTGAGCGGAAGCTCATTCACGTCGTTCTTAGAGATTTCGACATTGTTTTGTGGGCTATTGGTTTGGAGCAGAGGAGCATCACCCGTTACCGTAACCGTCGCCGTGCCCAACCCCCAGTTTCAGGTCGACACGTGCCACCTCTCCAACCGAGACAGTGATTCCGTTGTGGATAACCGTGGTGAAGCCGGGTGCAACTTCAGCCAACTTTTCTTTTTGCATAATTTTGCCCTCTTTGGCCTCTCAGGAAGTGCCGTAATAGTTGATGGGGATCGAAAAAAAGTTTTCCGTACGCGCAATTCCGACTCTTCCCAGGTCGCCGAATCCAAAATTGGCCCAAAGACCTTGATCGAAGGTGCGAGAGCAGAACGTATTGTTTTTTTGAGTATTCAAGCGGTCACCACCATAGGCCGCAAAAGAAGCCTTGGCAACGTTAGAGCTACCTTCTAACGTCCAGCATATCTGTATGTAAAAAAACGGCTTGAAGCTTATGCGGTGGTCTAACGGCGGCTACCTGCGGGGTAGGCCTGGTGGCTACTCCTGGTACCAGGAAGGCTTCTCTGAGCCCTGAATGCTATAATCGCCGTCGCCGATGTCCCCTATGCAATCAACTGCCCAAAGCGGCACCCGGGTAGCAAAAATTGTGGAGACCGAGCAAGATGCTTGCCCGGCTGCAAGCAACATCTCAAGGAAGTGGTCGAGGGAGAAGCTTTTAAGGGAAGCCATCGCGCCGGTCAGTTCCTCACCTACATAGTGGAAGAGTCGATTGCCGGCCGGTTCGCAGCCTTGAAAGAGCGAATCATCGGCGTAAAGCTGTTTGGACGGGCTCCTACGTACGACACCGGCGAGGACGCGATTGTTCGCGTGACCGCGAGCGACGTCCGGAAACGGTTGCTGCAACATTACGGAAAATACGGAGTCACCTCCGAGTTTCGAATCAGCCTTCCCCTGGGGTCGTACATACCAGAGATCACCAGGGAGCCTCAGAAGACTGCGAGCCTCACGCCAGTTGCCATCCCCGAGGTTCCAGTCACCACCCCGGAACCGGCCCCCCACATCGTCCCGTTTATCGAAACACCGGCCCCCCGTTTTCGCCGTGGGTACAAATGGCTGGTTTTTGGTGTTCTGGTCATCGCCTGCAACGCTCTCCTGTGGGGATTGTTCTGGAATCACTTTTCCCGACCAGCCTACGCGCCAGTTTCCATCCTTCCCTGGCCGGCATTTTTCCGTTCTCAGCATTCCATCAGGTTGATAACCAGTGATCCGAACATTGTAGAGATCCAGGAAGTGACGGGCTCGCCCGTTTCCCTCTCGGACTATGCGAACCAGCGGTTCATTCCCAATGTTAGTTCGCTCTCGCCCCAGGTGCTTTCTTTCTGCAGAGACATCCTTCGTGGGGACAAGGCTGCAGCCGTTGATGCGAGGGTCATCGCAAGCATTGCGGAGTTGGCTCAGAGTGCCTCAAAAAAGATCAACGTGCAGGTGGCTCGAGACGTCCGGCTTTCCGATCTATACGCCGACGAAAACTTCATTTTTATGGGGAGTCCCCGTTCCAATCTCTGGACTACCCTTTTCAATGATCAATTGGACTTCAGATTTGCTTTCGACGATGAATCGCATCAGGAAATCATTCGAAATGTGCGTCCTCGTCCTGGCGAGTCTTCCTCTTACGTACCTACCGCGAAGGGCTGGGCCACGGGACAATCTTTCGCGACGATTAGTTTTGTGCAAAACCCCGGTAAGGATGGACAGGTCCTGATTTTGGCGGGCGCAAATGGAGAAGGGACAGAAGCGGCGGGTGAACTCGTTACGAATGCGCCAAGACTTTCGACCGCTTTACAGCGCTGCGGTATTTCGTCCGCAAACCCTGTCAGGCATTTTCAGCTCTTGCTGCGGCTCAACACGATGGCAGGTTCCCCTAGCAATGTTGACGTGCTCGCGTGCCACATCTTGCCTGGCAGTTCTCCGCGTTAGAGGAGCCATTCGCACAATACGAAGGTGTTCTCGAAGATGACTTAGAAGATACCCTAGCGTGACCGGGACTGACCCTAGGGAAAGGCAGGGAAGGTACTTCTCCAGGACGGGACAGACCGAGACGATAGTGCCAGTAGTGCCATGAGCGCGGAGTGAACTGTCCCGCCTCCGCCTGGCTCAGCACGAGCCGCAATGCTTCCTCGCCGACAATCTGATCCAGACGTTGAAGGTCCTCAAACGAACCGATGTTCATCACCTGAGCCACGACTCGTTCTGGATAAATCTCCCCGCAGATTGCTGCACTACGCTCCCCCGGATTTCCTGCGAAACCTGGTGGCGTTGTCAAACTTCATGCGCCTCTCTGAGACGGAAAGGCGCATACGCGGCCTTGTCCGGCGCTGCCTGGCAGGAAGTCCGGGTATGCTCCGGTCGGGATGAACAAGCGCTCACCGTCAAGTCTGCTGCTCTAGTGACGGATTGACGTCAAGGTTCGCGTATCCCACATCTCGTAACGGCACGAGATATGGACCACCCATTGATTGGTGGCAGGGAGAGATCCCAAAGGCGGGGCGAAGGAATACAAAGCGTAAGAAGTCATGAGTCGACTTTGGTAGTGTTTTAAGGATGATTCGATCCATCGGCGTTTCCCTGTTGTTGGCCGTGGCAGCCTGCATCACCTCGGCTCAAGCCGGCCCTGCCAAAAATCCGCTGGGAACAGGGCCCGAGGCCGTCGCCGCGGGTCACGTACTCTTCAACCGAACCTGCACGGCTTGCCACGGTATGGACGGCGCGGAGGGGGAACGCGCGCCGGCGCTCGTAGGCGACCGCCGCTTCTTTCGGCTTAGCGAAAATGCCATCTATGATGTGATCAAGAACGGCATCCCGGGTACAGCGATGCCGGCTCTCGGGCTGCCGGAGGACGATATCTGGCGCATCGTGGTGTGGATCCGGGCCATGCGGGCCTCCGCATCCGATGTGGATGTTCCCGGAAATTCCGACCTGGGCGCCGCCGTCTTCTCCGGTAAGGGCGGATGCATGAAGTGCCACATGATTCAGGGTCACGGCGGGACCGTCGGTCCCGACCTGTCCAATGCCGGCGCTCAAATGACCTTGCAGCATCTGCGCGAGTCGTTAAGCCAGGCACGGCCCATTTCTGCCGGCTATCGTCCGGTCAAGGTAGTCACCCAAAGGGGAGAAACCGTAGAAGGTATCGCTAAGAACGAGGATGGATTTTCCATCCAGATTCTCGACTACCATGACAAGCTCCATCTCTATAACAAAAACGAGTTGCGCCAGATCGATCACGGAACTACTTCGCTGATGCCGCACGATTATGACAAAACGCTAACCCCCGACGAATATCAAAATCTGGTAGCCATGCTGGCTCACCAAGTTACTGTCAAAGTGCGTGTAAAGGAACAGGGAGAGGGCGAGGCGGGGCGATGAAGAAAGTAGCGCTGGCTCTGGTGTTGGCTTTTGCGTCCTCGCTTGGCGCCCAGGTCACAGACAAGCAATTGCAGCAATCTCCGGATGAGGACTGGCTGCTCTACAACGGCAGTTACAATAGCCAGCGCCACAGCGAACTCCAGCAAATTAAACTCTCCAACGTCGGGTCGCTGGTGGGCCAGTGGATCTATCACCTACCCGGTGGAGGCGGACTCCAGAGTGTGCCCGTCGTGGCCGGGGGCGTGATGTACGTGACGCAACCGAACGAGGTTCACGCGCTCGATGGCCGAACCGGGCGTTTGATCTGGCAGTATCACCACATCCTCTCCAAGGCCCCTGACCGCGAAGGCCCCAACCGCGGCGTAGCCGTCTACGAAGACAAGGTCTATTTCACAACCACCGATGCTTTCCTGGTTGCTCTGAATGCTTCCAGCGGTAACGTTCTTTGGCAGAGCAAGATTGCGGAATCGACCGAAGGCTACCACTCCTCGGCGGCGCCCATGGCGGTCCAGGGAAAGGTGCTGGTCGGCGTCATTTACGGCGACCGCGGCCTCAACGGCTTCCTGGTCGTATTTGACGCCAAAAGCGGAGAGCGCTTGTGGCAGTTTGACTCCATCCCAAAACCAGGCGAACCGGGAGTGGAGACCTGGGCGGGAGAATCGTGGAAACATGCCGGCGGCGCTACCTGGCTGACGGGCAGCTACGATCCGGAGCTCCACCTTGTCTATTGGGCGATCGGCAATCCCTCTCCCGATTTCAACGGCGACGTGCGCAAAGGCGACAATCTCTATACGGACTCTGTGGTGGCTCTCGATCTTAACACTGGCAAGATGAAGTGGTACTTCCAGTTCACACCGCACGATGTGATGGATTGGGATGGGGCCGAGATCCCGGTCCTGGTCAATGCGCCCTACGAAGGCCAGATGCGCAAGCTACTGGTTCAGGCGGATCGTAATGGTTTCTATTACGTGTTAGACCGCGAGACGGGAAAGTTTCTGCATGGCGCCAAACTTGCGCGCCAGGTGAACTGGGCGACCGGTCTCACACCGGAGGGACGTCCCATGCTTGTGCCCGGAATTGAACCGAGCCTGACTGGGACAAAGGTCTGCCCCTCATCGATCGGCGCCACCAACTGGATGTCGCCCACCTACAGCCCACAGACGGGGCTGTTCTATTTCGTAGCTCTAGAAGGCTGCGGCCTGGCTACAAAAAATACGGAGCAATTCCGTCCCGGTGGCTTTCAATATCGCGCCGGCGGCGATGTTCTGCTCAAGGACGACACTTGGAAAGTCTATGTGCGCGCCCTCGAGTTGACCACCGGCAAGCAAGTGTGGGAACAGGAGCGCGTAGGCTCTTCCGGCCTGGGCGGCGGGCTGCTCTCGACGGCGGGGGGCGTGGTCTTCTCCGGTGAGCTGAACGGAGAGTTCGTCGCGCTGAACGCCAAAACCGGTGTGCCCGTCTGGCACTTCAACACCGGCCAGCCGATCAATTCGCAGCCGATCACCTACATGGTCGACGGAAAGCAATACGTCGCCCTGACCACGAACTCCGATATCTTAGGCTTCACCCTCTTCCAACCGGAGAAGGCGGAGGCGGAGGCAAAATGAATTCCCAAATTAATGGGCGCTGGGTGCGTTTCGTAGTCCTTGTGGCATTCTGCCTGACCGCCCCGTGGAGCTTTGGCCAGGATCGCTACACGGTATCGGAAGATGATGCCAGCGGGCCTCGAACGCCGCGGATCGTCGTTTTGCGGGATAACCTTGCCGGCGTCGAGGCAGCGGTCGCACCGTCGGAGGGCGGAGAGCTCAGCAGTTACAAGGTCAAGTTCAACGGGCAGTGGGTAGAGCTCCTCTATCGCGCGCGCGACTATTCGTCCTCCCCGGGTTTCCGCGGCAAGGCCATGCAACTCTGGCCCGCAGTCGGGCCTCAGTATCCCGTGGGTACGATTCCTTTGAAATCCTGCGGCGACGGTACGTATGCGGTGGATGGCAAGACATACCCGATGCCTTGCCACGGGTTTGCCAAAAGCATGCCCTGGAACGAAGTCAGTCGCGCGGCGGATGCGAAAGGCGCCCGGGTCACCGTCGAGTTGCGTGATTCCGAGGCCACCAGCCGCTTCTATCCCTTCGCCTTCAAGGTGGATACCACCTATCAGATCACTAACGGACAGCTTTCGCTCAACTATGTGGTGACCTCGGATCCCACCAACAAGCAAACCATGTTCTTTTCCATTGGGAACCACATGGCGTTCAAGGTTCCTTTTTTGCCAGGCACGGATCCGGCCGCGATGACTTTCGAATCTTCCAATCGTACCCAGCTGCTGCGCAACCCCTCCGGTGCAGGACTGAATGGGCAAAGCGAGGAGCGTTCGTTCGAGCTTCCTCATCGTTTGGGTGATTTCGATGCGCGCGTGGCCCTGCCGCTTGCCGGCTACGGCGGCGAGGTCTATGCCCGCATCGTGGATCCCCAGGGTCTCGCGCTACGGGTTACACAGAACGCCAGCACTGATCTGGGCGAGCAGTTTGTCCGCTTCAATATCTACGGTGGACCGAAAGAGGGCTATCTGGCTCCCGAGCCGTGGTTCGGCATTCAGAATTCACTGAACTCGCACCAGGGCGTAGTGGACCTGGCCCCCGGCGAATCCTGGAAGTGGCGTGTTCAACTACAGACCGCGGGGCCTGCCCCGAGCATGCAGGCCGCCAGTCCGGGCGTGGAGAGATATGGCGGGGGCTTCGCCTATGTTGAGGGGCCGGTCTGGTCCAAAGACGGATATCTGCTTTTCAGCGATATGTACGACGCTCGGATCGTGAAGATGACCGCTCCCAACCAGCCGGAGATCTACCGCGACTTTACCAACGGGGCGAACGGCAATTCCATGGATGTGCAGGGCCGTCTGTATAGCTGCGAGCGCGACGGACGCCGCGTGGTGCGGATGGAAAAAGACGGTAAACTCACGGTGATCGCTTCGGAGTATCAGGGTAAGCGCCTCAACGATCCCAACGATGTGGTCGTCCGCCGCGATGGGCAAGTCTACTTCACGGATCCTCTTCCGCCCGACGCTCTGTATACTCCTGCGATGGATTACGCCGGGGTTTATCACGTGACTCCGCAAGGCACCATTTCGTTGGTTACCAGGATGCGCCGCCCCAATGGGGTGACACTGACTCCTGATGGCAAAACCCTCTACGTCGCCGATACGTTCGAGCGCGAGATCATGGCGTACGACCTCGATGCGGAGGGAAAGGCTTCGCATGGGAGGGTTTTCGTCGCCAATATCGACGGCGGACCCGATGGCTTGCGGGTCGCGGCGAACGGCAACGTATAAATCGCATGCCGGGGTATCGCAATCTACACGCCCAGCGGAACCTTTGTCAGGATGATTGAATTCCCTGAAACGCCCGCCAACTGCACCTTCGGAGACAGCGATCTGCAGACTCTCTACGTGACTGCCCGGACTTCGATGTACCGCGTTCGCATCCCGGACAAGGGTTACTTGCTGTACTAGAGCACCGGCTGTGCGCGCTCATAACGTCCCATGCAACGTAATCTGGAAGGAGGCCAGACACAGGGCCTGGTGATTAGACTTTCCGGAGCCAGTGCGTGCGGCAGGTCTACTACATTCATTAAACTTGTAGATGTGACACGAAGGGGTGACAGAACGTCACCGTCTTTGATCACCGTCTTTGCTTTGTCACCGTCGACCGGGGGCAAGCCGACGAGGCTCTGGCCAAGTCTTGAAACCTCCACCGACGGATGACCGAAAAGCACCTTTTGGGTAAGCCTTATGGTGATTGCAGGTGGCGCAAGGTATAGCGGAATATGACTGGGAAGGTTCAACGGGGAGGCCGGTACGATGAAGGACCAGGCGTGGTTGGACGGTCTGAAGAACGGGCGGACTGATAGGTTTCAAGGGGCCAAGAACGAATATGCTTGGGTGGTCCTGCTAACCGAAGGATATTCGCGAAGCTACTCCCTCGGATATCGCCATGGTTGGACACGTCCGAACGAGGGACCACTGTGAACCGGCGATCCTGCCCGCCGGGCTACCTCAAGGTTCCCAACCGCCGCACAAGAATCCTGGGCACGAAACGTAACCCGTCAATGAGGGCCGTGCTGCATCTAAATTCCGTTTGTTACGGTACTTTTCGTCTGTTTCCGTCTTTATCCACCCGGCTGTGTAAATCCTGCTACCTACTTCCGCCGTTGGGCAACGCGAATGCGATGTAAGACCTGTGCACCGGCTGCTCTGTTGGCTCCTCGGGTCCGTCCCTTGGTATGTCTGTCTCCTTCGCAGAGGCTGCACAAACAACAACGTATTCGCGCCCGTCCACCTCGTAAACCGCCGGCACGCCTTCTGAGGCCGCAGGAAGATCCGCTTCCCAGACCGCCTTGCCGGTCTCCTCGTCATAGGCGCGGAGCTTGCCTTCATCTTTCGTCGCGATAAAGACCAAGCCACCTGCGGTAACGACCGGTCCGTTGCGCGACATCATGATGCCCGTGTCTTTGAGATTTTCGGACGCGCCTTGAGGAGCGTTCCCCAGCGGTATCCGCCACTTGATCACTCCCTGATTCAGATCGTATGCGGTCATTGTGGTCCAGGGCGGGCTGATGATCGAAGGCTGCAATCCGTACGCCGACCAGTAACGAACCGGGGCCGGTCCGGCGTCAGTTGCTGCAGGGGAGGATCCGCCGTTCGACGGAATTGGTCCCGGCGCACTCGCAGGATTGCCAAGATACGACAGGAGATTGTTGAGCAGTCGGTCGGTGAGGTCGGGAAAGCCGGGCATATCCTGGAGCCCATAATTCACCACACTTTTGATCGTATCTCCACCAAAGGTCGAAGGTGCATTCACCAGCGATGGAATGGCGGGAGGCGCGCCTGCTCTATCCGGGCCGTGGCATCGTTCGCAGTAGAAATGGTACACAGCCTTGCCTTGCATGGCCGGGGTCGCGCGCCTAGGAATCTCCCATAGCGAGGACGGCTCCCGCTGCTCATTTTTGAGTATGGCCGGAATATCCATGGACACCACGTACATCGTCCCCTTTGCGGGGTTCGCCGCGGTCATGCCCCAATTGGTCCCCCCATGATTGCCGGGCATTTCGATCGTGTCGGTCAACCCGGGAGGCGTGAAAAGCCCTTCATTCACCGCCTGCTCTACCACCTTATGCCACCGGGCTCGATCCGCCGGTTTCAAAATATAGGGGTCCAGGTCGGCTACCGTAAATGCCTGCCGTGCGAAAGGTGGCGGCTTCACAGGGAAAGGTTGTGTGGCAGAAGCCTCCTCCCCCGGCATCTTAGACTTGGGCACAGCACGTTCCTCAATCGGCCAAATTGGCTTGCCGGTTGCTCGGTTGAAAACGTAAAGAAACCCCTGCTTCGAGGCCTGCGCCACGATCGCGACATCCTCACCGTCGTGGCGCACGGTCAACAACTGTGGCGCGGCCATCGCGTCGTAGTCCCATAAGTCATGGTGGATAAGCTGGTAGTACCAGATCAACTTCCCAGTGCGGGCGTTGAGCGCAAGCAGAGAATCAGCGAACAGGTTATTACCCTTGCGGTCGGCGCCGTAAAAGTCATAGACCGGAGCGCCCGTGGGTATGTAGACGATTCCCGTCTTTTCATCCAGGCTCATTTCTCCCCAGCAGTTCACGCCACCGGCGTATTTCCAGGCATCTTTGGGCCACGTGTCATAGCCAAACTCACCAGGATGCGGGATGGTGTGGAAGATCCAGACCATCTGTCCGGTGCGCACATCGTAGGCCCGGATATCGCCCGGAGGAGACCCATAGTCCTCTCCCGTGGACGAACCCAAAATGATCAGATCGCCAAAGACAATGCCGGGTGTGCCTGATTGGATCTGATGCATGGTTTGCGGATCACGCCCGAGCCCTTTCTTCAGATCCACCAACCCGCCGGCGCCGAAGGATGTGATTAGCTGTCCGTTGCCCGCATTGACCGCTTCCAATTTGTTATTAAAGGCGATGAGAAGCCGGCGATCGGAGCCGTCCTCGCTCTGCCAGAAGTTGATGCCACGATGAGTTTCCAATCGCGAGCCCAGGTTGTTGGAGTGATAGACCCATAGCTCCTTTCCCGTCGCGGCGTCGAGCGCAACCAGCGAAGAGTTTTTTGCCAGCACATACATAGTCTTGCCGACGATGATTGGGTTGAACTCATACGGTCGTTCGTTTCCGCTGTCGTAGGACCAGGCGACCTGCAGTTTGTCTACGTTGGAACGGTCGATCTGCCGCAACGCAGAGAAATGAGAAGCGTCCGCGCTACCCAGATATGTGCTCCAGGTGGTATGTGGCCCCGGGCTTTGTTTGGCGCTTTGCTTCGGGCTAGCCCATACCGCCACGCACAACAGCAAAAGCGTGGGCCCGGCAATCTCACAAAACCGCAACACAACGGAACCGCGCCTGGCGAAGAGCATGCAACCTTTCTCCCGAGTCCTAGGTCCTTGACCGCTGCTGAAAGACGAATGTGCCCTTTCGTGCGCTGGTCACAATCTCAATCCTGCCATCCCGGTTAATGTCCTTGGCGACGATCTGGGTGCCGACACCCGATGCGTTATGGATCATGCTGGGAATCCACTCTACCCCACCCCCGGATTTGCGCACAGGTTTAAACCTGTAGAGCACCGGCGGATCATCCACATCGTTTTCATCGTAGACGTGACCATGCGACCACCACCGCTTTCCGGTGACGATCACAGGAACTCCGTCACCATCCAGATCTGCAAAGGCAAGGGCGTGCAATTCAGTGAAGGCTACAGATTTGTCTGTCTCCTCCCACTCCTGGCGGTCCGCCAGCGGTGTCAATGGATCACCCATGATAAGGTGGCGCTTCCATGAGACAGTTCCTTGCCCATCTCTTTGCTGTTCGAACCATGCCAGTCCTGGGCCGTGCGCATTGAGACTGGTGATGACATCGGGAACTCCATCGCCATTGACGTCGTAGACAAAAATATCTGCGCCGCCGCGCAGGCCAGGCTCTCCTTCGGTTGCCCCAAGAAGGACCGGGTGAAACGTCCAAAGCCCGCTCGTTCCGGTGGGTGGCTGTTCCCACCAACCGCTGGCCGCGATGATATCCAGGCGCCCGTCACCGTTGATATCGCCCACACCCAGCCCGTGCGGCCCCCGCGGCGACTTTTCCGAAATCCCATAAAACCGCCACGGCTTCGTCGCATCGGAACCATCCGGTTTCGCGTACCCTATCTGGCCGCCCTGCGCCATGATCAGTTCGGGGCGGCCGTCTCCATCGATGTCCACCAACTGCGTCGTCTCGCAGGTAACGGAGGGAGCGACATTGTAGTTATCCCAGTGGCGAAACTCACCCCGGGGATTCACGAAGAGTTGCGCGGAGAAATTGGGCTTTGGACCGAAGCCCATGATCATCAAAACGTCGGGCCACCCATCGCCGGTGAAGTCATGGACATAACTCAGAAAGCAGTTGGAGTAGTTGCCGTGATCTCCCGTCCCCCCAATATTGATGGAGGTGGGTGGATAAAGTTCCCGGGCTGTCGTGTAATCCGGTCCGATGTAGTAAAAGGGGCCGCTCACCACCTCGTCGTATCCATCCTGGTTCAGATCTCCGGCGGCGACCCCTTCGGCATAGAAGATATCCGTTAGTTGCCGGAATCCAGTGGTTTCTGTCGCTAATCCAGCGGTTCTCTGCGTAAGATCGAAGATGGACAGCTCCTTGAAGCGGGCATCCTTGCTACCGGAGACATACAGCGCCAGGGTGCCGAACTGGCTTCGTGCATCGAGGCCGGCCGCAACACCTGTCGTATCCCACGGACAGGCGGGTCCGCGCAAGCTAATCTCCACCTGCTGCCATTCGTGAACCGGCTTGCTGATATGGATCGACGGTCTCAGTGGCCAGCCGCTCTTCGTGCCTCTCGCGTCGTTGATGCCGAAGCAGGGTATGGGGGCGCACATCCCGGCAGAAAGCTCGTCGCCGCCTGGCGAAAACCCGGGGGGAGCGGGAATTATCGTACGGTCACGCTGCTTTCCTTTTGCATCGAGCGTGAGCACAAACATCTCTCCCGCATGAGCGCCGATGAGCGGTACGTAGATTCCCATTGTCTGGTCGCCGCGATCCGCCGGGTGCGCATAGCGGGACCAGGTGAGGGGAGCATTCCGCAGGAGCACACCGGCCTCGCCGCTGCTGGACCGGAAAGCGAACCTAAGCACAAAATCCTCGAAGCCTCGGTCCAATTCGAGCCATCCACCCTCAGCAACGTCACACGATCCGAGCAGCTCCCCATTTTCTACTTGCCACCGCGCAGGACCTAGAACGCGCCAACCCTTAAGGCTCGTCCCGTCGAAGAGTGGCACGTGCGTGGCACTGGCCGTCCTACCACGGTTGGCCGGCCCGACACTGCCGTCTGACGAAGAAGAACCTTCCTGCACCTTTGCAGCCGATTTCCAAAATGGAAACCACGCGCCGGCAGTGGAAGCAAGTTCAAGGAATTGCCTCCGGTTTGTTTTCATGGGTTGGGTCCCCCCCGAGTCATTTGCAAAGCGGTAATCCGCTGGAGTACTCGTTGCGGAATCTTATCAGGACGTAACGGCTGACTTGAGTCATGGAAAAACGCTGTGGGATGGTTCCGGAGGCGGAGTTCTGTATAAAGGATCGGCTATAACAGCCGGACGCGATACGCTTCAGGCGTTTCGATCACAAACGGTGTTTTGCCGGCGAGGACCAGCAGGTCGCGATCACCGCTGACCAGGCGCTCAGCCTTGCCGCTCTCTGCCAGATCAAGAAACGGCTGATCCTTAGCGTCCCTACACAGGATCTTGCACTTCCTTCTAGGGGTAATCACCTCGCAAAAAGGCAGATAATCCGCCAGCAATTCTCTACGGTCGTCGATGGAAAGTTGAAATTTGGGATATGCAAGAACACGCGTCAGTTCTGTGGCAGTAATAGTGGAAATCAACGGTACGCAGTCACCCCCATGCCAATGCGAGCGAAGCCAGGCCAATCGGCCATCCGCAAAGACCAGCGCCGACACCACCGTCGCCGTATCAAAGACAACTCGCGACCTCACGCCTTTTTGCGCACCCACGCCACCGCAGCTTTGACGTCCTCATCGTCAATCCGAAGCTCTGCCAGGCGGGCGCGTACCTCCTCGGCACGGCTCTTTTGCAGTGGACGCAGGATGATGCAGGTACCGTCGGTGCTTACCTCGAAATACTCCACGCCGGTAAAACGGTCGACCACTTTTTTGGGCAGGGTAATCTGATTCTTGGTAGTTTTTTTAGCAAGCACGGAAACCCTCTTTCAAGGAAACAAGGAAATCTTACCACCGTTGGGGACGGATTTTGATGAATAGTCGCCCTCTCGTTGTTTCTACCTAGGGGTTACGAAGGAGATAAGTGAGGTGAGAGATCCTTGAGGGGACAGACTGGCCTGAACCCCTAAGCTGAGACACGCTGAGTTTGCGGAAAAACACGAAAGTTGCAAAAAAAACATCCCTCAGGGGCTAAAGCCCGGAATATTTTCAAGCAGTTACGGCGCGACTAAAGTCGTGCCCTGATACAAAACCGCAGCCTGCCAGGGTAATGACGAGTCCCGCGCACAGTTCTTGGAGACAAGTGAGGTCGCTCTAAATCTGGCACCATGGGCTTCTGGCAGGACGGCCCTTTGCGGGGACAACAGACGGAAGCGGCACTCAAAATAAAGCCCTTCCCATGCCGCGAACATTGCGATTTGCGGCCAGTAGGATGGACTCCCAAGGGCAGTACCACTTCCGCCTGTCAACCTAATGGGACTCGGCCAGGGACGGTGGCACGCAATTGCGGGTGGAGAGGGCCGGGGGCGCGCCGGGTTGCAGGTGCAGCAAGGGGGTCTTGCCGGCCAGGCTGCGTAGGTACGCGTCGGTAAAGACGGTGGCACAGGCACGGGAAAGATGGGAACCTTCCGGCAGAGTAAGATTCTGCACCGCGGGAAGATCGTCGATGTGAACGCCATTGCTGTGGGTGTAGGAGAGAATCGCGTCCCAGGCCTTGGCTCGGGGTACGTGTTTATCTTCTATTACGCGTAAATCGGGCGCGGAGGGTGGGCGCACGAAGACCACATCGCCCCCGCGGGCACGTATCTTGTCGACAGCCATTTTTGTTCTGACCTTGACCGCGTCGATGGTTTGGCCGTCGAGCGGTTGGGACGGAAAGAAATGAAGCCAGACGTTGTGCATATGTTCGCTCAGGCGTCGATCGTGTTCGAGTCTGCGCCAGAGCCAGGTTTGCCCGCCGGTGCCCGTTTCCTGGGCCTTCCAAATGGCACTACGCCGATCGCTCGCGCCAGGCCTCCAATTGTGGTCGAGGCGGAAGACCAGGGTGCTGAGTTCATAGTCGTCGTCAAGCATGGCCAGGCCATGAGAAAGCACGCGCTGGATGAGGAAAGATCCGCGTTTGGAGGGCGATTCCCAGCGGCTCAACTCCAGCGCCTTTTGCGGCCGCACGCCCGCCAATTGCAGATCGAAGTACGCAGTTTCGGCCATGCCCACAATGACTAGTCCCTTGAAGTGAGGATCGCCGGCGAGGTCCTCCAGGATGGGCAATCCGCTGCCACCGGCAATTGCCAGCTGCAGCGGACGAACCCCGATGAGTTGCGTGGCGCGATCAAGGTCGCTGTCGAACAAGATGCGCGAGTCGCCAACGATGACCACAGGCACGTTGCGCTTATCCACCTGCCTTCGCAATTCCGCCCAGTGGTCATAACTCTCGCCAAGATCGCCGGGGACGAGCTCGAGCGTGCGCATCTTCCACTCCCAGAGGGAGGTGAGCAGCAGGACCAGGACCGTGACGGCGAGCGCCATGACGCGCCATGGCTGATGCGGGATATCGCGCTCGGGGACGGGCTGCGCCATGCCTGGACGGTCCGCTGCGGTAAGCCGCAGGCCGGAGGGCAGGGCGTGCTGTGTGTCGTGGACGATCTCCTCAGAACTGGAAATAGATGAAGCCATTGCTCTCTCCGTGTTGAATTACGACTGCGAAGGCCATGATGGTCCACAAGGCGGTGAGCGCTGCGGGGTGTGCGCGCGCGATGGCCGCCTCCAGCGTTTGGCTGCGCATAGAGCAGTGGGCCAGCAACAGGCCGCCGATGATGACTGTGGTGGTGATTAGGTAGACCCCGGCCAGCACGGGTTGGGCGTGGGCGTTTCTGCCCAACATACCGCCGAGGATCAGGATGGCCTGATGAAAGGTTTTCGCTCGAAAGAAGACCCAGGCGATGTTGACCAGGAGGAAGGTGAGCAGCCCGAGGGCCGCAGCTGCGGCGCCTCTCGGGCGATAGCCGGAGAACTGCTTGCGCAGCATTCTTTCGATGGCGAGATAGAGTCCGTGCAGGCCTCCCCAAACGACGAAGGTCCAACTGGCGCCATGCCAGAGGCCGCCGATGAGCATGGTGGCCATCAGGGAGAAGTAGGTGCGCACGTTTCCGTGGCGGTTGCCGCCGAGGGGGATGTAGACATAGTCGCGCAGCCAGGCGGAGAGAGTGATGTGCCAGCGGCGCCAGAAGTCGGTGAAGCCGACGGCCGCATAGGGAAAGCGGAAATTGTCAGAGAGAGCAAACCCCAAGCACAGGGCGGCTCCGATGGCGGCGATGGAGTAGCCGGCGAAGTCGCAGAAGATTTGTCCACTGAAGGCCAGGGTCGCGACCCAGGAATCGACAAAGCCGGGGACGGCTTTGCCGTCGTAGATCTGTTCTACGACCGGGCCAAGGAAGCCGTCCGCCAGCACTGCTTTCTCGAACAGGCCCAGGGTCATCAGGGCTAACCCGAAACGCAGCTGGTCGGGTGTGGCTTTGTGGGGGACTTCAAATTGCGGGACCAATTCGGTGGGGCGCATGATTGGCCCGGCGACGAGGTGTGGAAAGAAGGTAACAAAGAGGGCGTAGTCGAGGAAACTGCGGGCTGGGGTTGCGCGGCGCAGGTAAATGTCCAGGGTGTAGGACATGGTGGCGAAGGTGTAGAACGAGATGCCGATGGGCAGGACGATGCTCGACTGCGGCGGGGTGTAGTGGAAGCCCGCGAGCGATGCCAGGTGGGCGAAGTTCTCGATGAGGAAGTGGCCGTATTTGAAGTAGCAGAGCAGGCCGAGGCTGACGACGACGGAGAGGAGCATCCAGGCGCGGCGCCTCCATGGCTCGTCTGCCTGCGCGAGCCCGCGTGCGGCGAACCAGTCAACCACCGTGGACAGCCAGAGAAGGATGACAAAGGGCGGATTCCAGGCTGCGTAGAAGATGTAACTGGCGATGAGGAGATTGATCTTCTTCACTCGCCAGGGAAAGGGCATGGCGTGGAGGAAGAGAACGATGGCGAAGAATACGACGAAGATTAAGGAATTAAAGATCATGGGGGTTCCCCCGGATGCTCCGTGCGATGGGTGCGGAATAGCGCAACCAGGCTGCGGAGGGTTTTCCGTTGCGCGGTTCAATGGGTTCGAAGGGGCGTGGAGTGCCTTTGCCGGGCGCGTGTTCTAACTCGTTCAGCGCGCTCGATGGGTGAGAGTCCGCGCGAAGGTTGTCCGCCGTCCGCGCAATGTCATGGCACGGGCATAGTTTCACCGTCGTCCACAGTCCGTTGTTGTTTTTCAAAATGAAGCTTGTCCTCTCGTGCAGGTTGTCGCTTGCAAGCGTTAACTGATAGAACACGGAGGGTGGAGGGTTTATTCCAGGTATATGTATCGGGGAGGATCGAACGTGTCGGCCCACGGCGAAGCGTTCGAGGGTAACGCAATCAATACGCGACTATGACACCAGCTTCCGGACAGATAGTCGCTGTATTATTACCCAACGTAGGGCTGGTACTCTCTCTGGTGATTGGCCTATGCAGCGAAGAGATTTTCTGAAGTCCGCACCACTTGCCATTCTGATGCCGCGGTTAGCCTCCCTGATGCCGCAGTTGCACTCTCCGGTCCGGCTCAAAATCACCGACATCCGGATCGTTAACCTGAAGGTCGTTCGCGAAACCGGCAAGATGGAAGCGGCGTGGAATCCAGGAACCGTGACCACGCAGCGGATCGGCGGCGGATCAGTCATCGAGATTCAAACCGATCAGGGACTTTCGGGCATCGGGCCGGGGATGGACCCCGCCTGGTTGGAGGCGGGCAAGTCCCAGCTAATCGGTAAGGACCCGTTCAGTGTCGAGCAATTGGCCGGTCCGCTGCGCTATTACGTGGGTGGAAGCCCGCGCACAGTTTCGGCTCTGGAGATTGCGCTGTGGGACCTTATCGGCAAAGCCAGCGGCCAGCCCCTCTACAAAATCTGGGGCGCGGCCAAGGATCGGGTACCGGCCTACGCCAGCATGATCCAGCTTTCCACTCCGGAGGAAAGGGTCCGCATGGCGGTCCAGCTCAAAGCGCAAGGTTGGAAGGCGATCAAGCTTCGGGCGCATTACGCGACATTGAAGGAAGACGTGGAACTGGTGGAAGCGGTGCGCAAAGCGGTGGGCGACGACATGGAGATCATGGTGGACGCCAACCAGGCACAGTCCTTTGGCACGTGGCAGCCGGGCGTGATGTGGGATTTTCGCCGGGCGCTGGAGACCGCGCGGGAACTCGAGCGTTTGAACTGCCTCTGGCTGGAAGAACCGCGGCTGCGCTACTCTTTCGACGAACTGGCCGAGTTGAGCCGCCTGGTGGGCATTCCCATCGCCGGGGGAGAGAACAATCGCGGCGTACACGAATACCGGTGGATACTCGAACAGAAGGTATACAGCATCGTGCAACCCGACATTATGGTGGCCGACGGCGTCACGGGCTTTCGTGAGATCGCGGCTCTGACCCAGGCACACCACAAAAGATTGATTCCCCATCACGGGGGAGGTAATCTCGGCACCATCGCCCAGCTCCACGCCATCGCCTCCTGGCCGAACTCGCCATGGATCGAGATCCTGCACGACCCGCCCATCGCTGCGTATACCAATGGGTTCGCCATTATGGAGAACCCGCCACTGGTGGACAAGGAAGGCTATCTTAACTTGCCGCAAGGCCCGGGTTTGGGCGTGGAGATCAACAAAGATTTGATCGCCGCGTAGACGCGATTTCATCCTAGAGGAAGGGCGCTGTGAAAATCCTCAGGTGCTAGAATTCCGCTTCTCAGTCCCGTTTGGTCGCGAATTCCCGTCTTGGTCACGGATTCCCGTCTGGTCACGAATTCCAAATTTGCTGCATCAGAACCCCGTGTAGAATTTCTCAAAAGACGTGGGGAATAGGTATGATGTCCCCTTAAGGGCTGATGTACCCGTGAAGGTCACGTAAAGGCCCATGTCCCTGTTAAGGCCCCGGTCCCGGTCAAGACCCCGTAAAAGCTTCCGTAAAGGCCTAAAGTGTAAAGCGATTCGACCTGATACGTCCAGGGCTCCTGCTCCACACAAATTCTTCATGCTGCGGAGCAACCAACTTCAAGTCATGTAGCCCTAAGACAGGATGGGCTGCCCGTAAAGCAACATCAAACACGCGATATTGGAGACGATCTAATGTGGAAAGAAACCGCCGTTCCTGAACCACCCACGACCAGCGCCCCGGCCGTCACCGCGAAACCGGTCACTGAAGACGAATTGCGCTCTATAGTGGAGCGGTTGGAGGCAACCCGGGAGATTTTCCGCCAGAACCGGGAATTGCGGGGCGTTTTGTCCCGCCGCGAAACCGAGACCCAGGCCTTGCGAACCCGCAACGCGGAGTTGGAAGACATCATGCGGAAATTCGCCCCGATGCTGTTGAACGTGGCAACCACCATGGGATTGGCGGCAGAGAATATAAAGTCTGATAATCCCAGTTAAGCCTACTTCGGCGCCCAGAAGGGCTCGCCAGTCCTGATGAGCTGAACGGGGACCTCGGGCGTAAACGACTTGATCCACTGGGCCATTTCCAACATCCCCTGCTCTTCGGACACCGAGTGGCCGAGCATGATCCAGCCTTTCGGAATCCCCAGCGTCGTGGCGTCCAGGACGTACGCCGGGCTGTCGAGAAAGCCGTCGCTTTCCTGCTGCTCTCCGCTGACGACGACGTCCACGTCGGGGTTGTTGATGGCCGGCGTCGCGTATCCCACGCCAAGCTGCAGGCGGCTCACTTTCGCCTTTGGGTCGCCCACGACTCTCATCGCCTTTACGCCGAGTCGCTTCTGGAACGTGGCTGCCAGCTCGCCGAGCGTCGTCTCCGGGAGCGTGAAGTGGTGCGATTGCGGCGCCGTCTCGTACTTGCTCTCGAGGCCGAGCGCCCGCGCCAAGCCGACGTAGATAAAGTCGGGCTTCTGCGCGTGCATGTGATCGTGCATGCGGAAAATGACGATGTCGTGCTCGCGCATGAAATCGACCTTGAGCTTGTAGGCCGGATCGCCGCTCACGATCGTCACGTCGTCGCGGTCGTTCCAATACGTGTCCTCGTGCGGGACGATCATGTTGCAGCCTGCCTCGGCGGCGCGCCGGATGACGTCGTAGGAGCAGAACATGGTGGTCGCGATCCCTTTGACGACGGTGTCGGGACCGCCGAACTTGAAGGTATCGCGGTACGTCGCCTCCCGCCACGGGAAACCGAGATTCGTCTTGATGCGGGTGACGACTTCGCCTGCGGATATCACATGGGCCTCCAGTACGGATCGCCGACGGGAACCCACATCGATGCGACCTCGGGAACGATCGTCTTCAACCATTGCGCGCAGACTTGCATTCCGGGATCTTCCGAGACGATCCGGCCGACAAGGATCAACCCCTTCTTCCCGCCGAGCGTAACCGTGTCGCGCACGTACTCGACGGACTCCCACTCACGCACCTCGCCGGCGACGATCACGTCGACGCCGGGAAGCGTCTCGAGGGATGCCTGAATCGGCGTCGATCCCGGAAGGAAGGCAACCTTCCGCAGGCGCAGCTGCGGATCGCCCACGATGCGCATGCCGCCGCGGGATTTCAGCGACTTCTTCACGTGCGCAACGAGCGCGTCGAGCGATGTCTCCGGGATGGAGAGGTGCCCTGGATCACCGGCGCCGGCGAACTTCGACCAGCCGAGCACGTTGACGAGGCCCTGCGCAAACGGATCGGGCCTGCGCAGGCGCCAATGGTCGGAAAACCGCCACACAACGAGGTTGTGCTTCCTGATGAAGGCATCCTTGGCCGAGAACACTGGATCTGAAGGAGGCGGCGAAGGCGGTGTGTCGGTTGGACCGCCGCGTCCGGCGGGTCCCGGCCCGAAGCCGCGGCTGACGGGAGGCGTCGGCGTGTCGGCTCTTGCGAAGAACGCCGGCTCGCAAGTGACAATCAGATTCGCGCCAGCCTTCACCGCGCTCCCGAGCACGTCCAACGACGCGAGCGCCGTAGTGACGATGCCGGTCACGGCGGTCGAGGGGTCGCCGGCCTTGAACGTGTCGACCGTTTCCGACTTCCAGTCGACGCCAATGTTCTTCTTGATACGATCGACGACTTCCTGCGCGGTGACCGCGCCGCCGATCGAGCGCGCCATCGGTGCGGCCGCAACGCCGGTCGCCATCAGCGCGACGAACTTACGTCGTGAGATCTGGTGCATGGGCTCCTGCTTTCACTGGCCGAGAGTCACGGCGGTCAGGGGCTTGTTGGCAATCATCATCATACTTGCACCCTCGAGCGCTCGGTCCTCATCAGTCGGCTGTTCCCAATCCGGTTTTGTTACCGGTTCGGTTAGCACCAGTAGAGAGATCCGTAGTAGGAACCGAAGGAATACGCATGGCAAAGCTGGAGCATTCGGAAGGAACCTTCATCCCTGCTTTCGTTCCCTCCGGGAACACAGGGTTATGAGGCAGTCTTTGCTTATTCTGCGGACCTTCTGTCCGTCAACCGTTGCTTCACTCGGGATCGGCTCTTCACAACAGGCGGCCTCGTCTTACCCCAGGTGGCGTGGTTCCACGTAATCGCCCGGAGTCCGTCGTGCTCTGATTGGAGTGTCATCGGGGGTTCCGCCGGCTTTCCGTCTACTGCGTCGAAGCTCACCTTGACCTGGTTGTCTGTCTCCACCCAATGCCCAAAATGGGTAACGGTGCCGTTCCCCGCATCTTCGGTAACCGTAGCAGTTCCATCCAGACCCAGGCTGACGTCCATCGAAGGCCCTGGCTTTGCGTCGTCTCCGGAACGCGATGCATACGTTCCGGCAAATCTAGCATGGGTGGTTGGAGTTGCGCCGAGCGCACCCGTTGCCAACAGCAACCAGGCGCCGAGTAGAAGGCCACCGAAAGGCCGATCATGAGTGAATGACATCGGTCTTTATCATCAAGTACCGGCGTAATTCCTGCAACACGCGTAAGGCTTCGGTCGAGCCTGCCGGGCAGAAGGACCGCTTCCCGGAAACCGTTTGCGGAACTGTAGATGTTCGCGTCTGCGTGAGAACCCAGTTACTTAGGACCGTATACATCCACGCCACCGTCGTAGTTCGGCAGGTAGACTTGTCCCTGCCACACGATGGGAGGCTGGAATTTGTTGTAAAGATAGGCCAGGGCGAACTCTTGTGAATCCCACAGGACTTTCAGGGTCTTGGTTCCGTCGGCGTTGGTGATGAGGTTTTCCGGGTCATAGGCGATGAGCCTGCCGTTCGTGACTTGGGTGTTTGCGTTGCCGTAGGGGATACTGCACCAAAGAATGGCTGATCCAAGCGCGTTGTTATTGCTGGATAAGGAGCAAAATCCACCTGGCATGCCCCCCGGGGAATTCAGGCTATCGATCGATGCTGAATCGACGCCTTGCGCAAGAAAGGTGAGAGTACCGGTTGAGGACAGAGTCCACGCGCGAAGCTGCGAGTTCTCACCCCAGACGAAGATGGTCATGCCCCGGGTTGGGCTAAGATACTGGACCGGAGTCATGTGCATGTGGCGCGTCTTGCCAAAGGGCATGAAGTCCAGAGCCGTCTCGTCCTGCGAGCATGGATTTACGGGTTGGGGCGAGGACCGTCAGCCACACCGGAGGCGATTTCAGCTTGGCGCAATTGGCCTGGGCGTCGGCGAAGTCCGCCGGCATGGTATTGCCCATGTTGTCCGTCTTGACCAGATAGCCGATTCCGTCTTTGCCGGAACAAAGCAACAGCGCAGACGACTTGATCAGCGTACAACCGGCCGAGCCAAGATCTTCGTCATTCCAGCCGGCATCCTTTGGGTTGACCGGAACCAGCCGCGGCACCAGGGCTCCGGTAACCGGGTCTTTGTCATGCACGACTTTGGCATCTTTAAAGGAGCCAGACATACCAGCGGCGTTGACAGGCCTTTCCAAGTCTTCGCTTGGCCCGCTGACGCCGGCGAGCTTATCGGTAACCGGCGGAGCTGGACCGGACTGGGTGGGGTTATTTCCGATGCGGCCGGCATCGCTGTAGGGGGTCCAATGACTGACGACGGCGAGCGATCCCTGCGCCCCTGGCGACGGTGGGGGCGTATATTGCAGCTTGAAGATGGTTTCGCCGAAGTCGTTGACACCGTTGAACGATCCGTTACCAGTCACTCCATACAGAAATCCAGCGTCGTCCGCTGCCAGCCCCTGGCCTGCCATCCAGATACCCGCGCCTAGTCCCTGGGACATGGGCAGGAATGCGGTGATGGCATTGCTGGCAACGTCAAATGCGATGATGGCGCCGGCCGCGAATTGGCCTGTTTCGCGCACCGTGCCGTAGGCAAAGAAGATGGTCTTACGGCCGCCAATATTGGTCATGACCAGAGAGCTGCGCTGTTTGCGCATGGTTTGGTTGTACGACTGGGTGCCATTTTTCAGACGGGCCAGCGAAACAGGCGGCTTGGCAACTGCACCGGTGGCGGCATTCAACGTGAAGATCGAGTGCACACCTTTTAGTGGAGTGCCGTCCGGAGAGATCCAGGCCACCAGGTAGACAAGACCTGTATCGGGATCGGCAACCCCAGTCGAAAGCACACCCCACTTGTCATTAATCATGAACATGTCAATCGCCGTGCTGCCATTGATGGGTGTCCCAAGGATCGTGCTCCACAGAGCGGCGCCGGTATGGGCATCCACTCCGCGAACGACATTTGCCATCGAGGGCAAGATCATCACGTCGTGCGTGGATCCATCCGCCACCTTGAGGGCGGGCAACACCAGAGGTTGCGACTCCGTGCCTCGGGCATCGCCGAAAACGGGGATGGTGGTCTTGCGGACAATTCCCTGTGTAGTGAGCAGGTTTGGAGTGAGAACCGTCTCCTGGAGGTTCGCGCCGGCCCGGTCGTTGGTAAATGCACGGGTAACGACAGCCGGCGTCTGGGAATGGGCGGAGGGCGCAGCCCCCGTCCATAAGGGCATCACAGCCAGTAAGAACAATTGAAGATGCTTCATTGGGGGTACCTCTCGCTCGAAAAACGGGTGCCCAGTGTGGAGCTTTGTTCCGGTCCCCAGCGGGAACCGCGGAGCCGGTTGAAAGAGTGGAACCTGTCTACTTAGTGATGGAAAGCCGATCTTCGTTTCACCGCCGGCGCTCAGTTCTCGATTAATTCTTAGCCAGAGTCTCCATGAAGGCCTCGCCTCATTGGCGTTCTGGAGATCGGCCACATGATACCCACTTGCTCGCCGGGGACGCATAGTATTATGCACCCCTCCGCGATCCTGTTGTGGAGGCGGCTTAACTTCCGCACATACACGAAATGACTACCGGGCAGGAATCCTAAAGCAGTTCCCACTTCCATCGCAATGTACGTAGCATTTCTTTAAGAGTGGAGTATGCAACGGCTTTTTGGCACGTTTCCCAATCGAGGCGCGGGCGTGGCGCTGGTGATTCTTCGGCTGGCGGTGGCCACGGCCCTGATTTCGGGCGCGCGGCTTTGTCCCGGGCCGGAGACAGAAGTACTGTTGGCGCTATCGCGGATAGCCGCAGTCCTGATCATAGTGGGTTGGTACACGCCCCTGGCAGCCGGATCGGCGGTGCTGGTTTCTCTGTGCACTTTCTGGATTTGCCGCGAACCTGGGATAAATGCGCTCATGATCGCTATACTGGTCGCCATTGGTTTGTTAGGGGCGGGTGCTTATTCTGTGGATGCAAGGCTATATGGAAGGCGCAGGTTGGTGGTCGGACGCCCGCCAGGCAAGTTGGAAGCGAGTAAGGCGCCATGAGCACAACACCGGTGAGCGCAAATCGAATTCGGATTCTGACCGTAGACGATCATCCCTTGATCCTCGAAGGCATTGCCAGCGTCTTGCAGCGGCAGCCTGATATGGAGTTGGTGGGCGAAGCTTCGGATGGCTACCAGGCCATCGAGGCGTTTGCGAAGTTCAGGCCCGATGTAGCTTTGATCGACCTGCAGATGCCGGGTATGAATGGGATCGATACCATCATCGCGATTCTTGAAAAGTGGCCGGGCGCCCGCTGCGTGGTCCTCACCACCTACGCCGGTGATGTGCAGGCAACGCGCGCCCTGAAGGCGGGGGCCAAGGGCTATCTACTTAAGAGCATGCTGCGCAAAGACCTGGTAGACACCATTCGCACCGTTCACTCCGGCAAGAACCGCATACCGGCCGAGATCGCTTCGGAACTGGCCAGTCACCTGACTTCAGACGCCCTATCGGCACGTGAAATTGAGGTGCTGCGCATGGTCAGAGAGGGTGGCTCCAACAAGATAATCGCCGACCGCCTGAAGATTTCTGAGGATACGGTCAAGGGGCACATGCGCAGCATCCTTTCCAAGCTGAATGCGAACGACCGCACTCATGCGGTGATGATCGCCGTAAGACGAGGCTTCATCGAGGGCTGATCAGGTTTGAGTCACACCAATGGCCCGCACGCCGATATCTTTACGCGATGATCGCTTCCCTTTCCATCTCCAGCGCCTTCTGTGCCGCAATATAACGATGGACGTACGACACCACAACAGATCCTTCTCCCACGGCATTGGCGACGCGTTTCACTGAACCGGACCGCACATCACCCACGGCATAGATGCCGGGAAGACTGGTCTGAAAGACACAGCCGTCGCGATCGCCGGGTGCAGTCATCACAAATCCGTTCGCATCCAGGTCAAGCCTGCCGTGAAGCCATTCTGTGTTGGGGAGGGCTCCGATCATGACAAACATGTTGCCCGTCTGGCAGCTCCGCGTCTTATAGGAGAGGCGGTTGCACCAGGTTACGCTGCGCAGATGAGTGTCTCCGTCGAGCGAAACGACTTCGCTGTCGGGATGAAGTGTGATGCGATTGGAGGAGGCAATCCGTTGGATGAGATAGGCAGACATAGTGGCCTTGAGACCTTCGCCGCGGATGAGCAGATGAACATGGCTGGCCGATAGGGCAAGGTAAAGTGCGGCCTGGCCGGCGGAGTTACCGCCCCCTACCACAACCACTTCCTTTCCGGCGCACCTGGCTGCTTCCATGGCGGTGGCGGCATAGTGGACGCCCTGATATTCGAACTTCCTGTAATGCGGCACATCCAGGCGCCTGTATCGAGCGCCCGGTGGCGACAACGATAGCGCGGGCAAAGATCGTCTTACCCCCTTCGAGCGAAAGAGAGTACCCGCCGCCGGCCGGTTGAATATCGGTAACATCGCGCGAGATGGCGAAGCGTGCGCCAAACTTCTGCGCCTGTACGGTGGCGTTTTGTGCCAGGTCATGACCGGACACACCGGTAGGAAACCCGAGATAGTTCTCGATTTTGGAGCTGGTTCCTGCCTGCCCTCCGGGGGCTGTTCCCTCGATCACCAGAGTAGTGAGTCCTTCCGAAGCACCATAAACGGCTGCGGCAAGTCCGGCGGGGCCACCGCCCACGACCACAAGGTCATAGTCCGTGTGCTCACCCAGATCCTGATCGAACCCTAGCTTGTGGGCAAGCACTGTATTTGCAGGTTTCCGGAGGGTGGTGCCGTCGGAGAAAAATACCACCGGCAACTGGTCTGCCTCCACGTCCAAAGCCCGCAGCAGAACTTCTGCTTCCAGATTTAGATTGGAGTCGATCAATTGATGCGGGTGGCCATTGCCAATTAAGAACCGCTCGATGCGCATGGTCTCAGCCGCGTGGCTGTCACCCACAACGATGATGCCTCCTTGGCGATGATTTACCAGGCGAGCACGCCGAATGATCCACTCGGTAAGAATCAACTCAGCGATGTCCAGCTCGGTGCGCATCAACTTCCGAACGGATTCTCGAGAGATGCGCAGCACGCGGCTACGGTTGACTGCGCGACAGTTGAGCAGGGTTGGCCGGTCGTTCAGCAAATCCAGTTCCCCGGTAAACTGCAGCTTGACCAGGGTTGATTCCACCTCACACGAGGTTCGTCCTTTTCGTTCGTAGAGTTCCAGTTCGCCCTCGACGACAACAAAAAGATCTACCAGCCTCTCTCCCTGCAGGAAGAGGTGGGTACCCGGCTCGACCGACTCAGTTGAACCGTAGCCTCGCAGACGCCTCATCATGTCTGAGGTCACACTTTGAGATTTGCGCGCAGACTTTAGTCGCCATGCCTGGGAATGAACGAGTGCCATCTGGGAACCCTCCGGGTGATCCGATATTGAGGCATGGCGACGAAGTTGCCTACACCATCTGGAGTTGACTTTAGCCAGTACTTTCGGGTAGCTAAACAGCTCCCCCGATCGCTAGGAAATTGCGCGTGCCCCATATCTGCCAACGTTTTCGTTGGGAGATGCGGGCAATCAGAGATCTTGCGATGAGTGAACGTCAGGTTTTCCCCGCAATCACCGTCCGCCGAGAGCGGCCTCCCACAGACGTCGCCAGGGTGACTCATACACAATGCCACGATAGGCTTTGGAGGCCGGAACTCTCAATTCGATTTCGGTCCCCGCACCTGGTCCGCTGATGATATCGAGTTGACCGCCGATTCGCACCGCGCGCTCGCGCATTGCGGCCAGCCCAATATGTCCCGGCCTTCCGGATTGCAGAATGTCCTGATCAATACCGCGCCCGTCGTCCCGAATACGCAGGCGCAATTCCCAAGGTGCGTAATCTATTTCGACCTCAATGCTCTTTCCCTTTGCATGCCGAAACGCATTGACCATGGCCTCTCGTCCAATACAGTAGACTTCGTCCAAAGCCACAGGATCCAGCTTTTGCACCTGACCTTCCGCGGTCACACAGATCTTAACTTCGCTTCCGTTCGCAATCTCATCTGCGGCGTGGGCCAAGGACTGCGCCAGGTCGCCGGATTTGTCGAAGGACGCGTGCAAATTGACCACCCGGTCCCGGCCTTCTGCCATGACCTCATCGGCGCGGTCGAGCGCGGCTTCCATCCGTTGCCGCGCGGGCTCAGGTTCAGGGATCATCATCATGGCGTCGTGAAAGCGCAGAATGAGACCCTGGAAGCCCTGCAACAGGGTGTCGTGCAGATCGCGGGCGATGCGTTCCCGTTCCGCCAACCGTTCTTCCAGCCGCTCACTCAACCGCGCCGCAGCCTGGCGGAGACGAAGCTGGTACAAACCAACCAGCAGCAAAACTCCCGCCACGAAGGCGGCCAGCCGAAATGTGACCGTTTGGTAGAAGAACAGTTTCTGGGTGACGTTGTAGACGATGCCCTCGCGGTCCCAGACACCGTCGCCATTACTCGCACGGATATGAAAGGCATGAACACCGAGGGGAATGTCCGTGTAGGTTGCGGTGCGGGTGGAGTCGGCATCAAACCATGCCGCATCCACACCGTCGAGCCGGTACTGGATGCGGACGTTTTCCGGCGATGCGAGATCGACGGCGGTAAAGTGCAAGTCCACATGGGCCTTGCCAGGTTCGAGCACCAGTTCGCGGCCAGGGTTCCTCTTTGTTTTTCCAACCTCCACCTCTTCCATAAAGATCGCGGGTTTGCGATCCCTCTTGAGCTGCCGGCGCAGGTCCAGCATGGCCAGCCCTTTCAGGGTTCCGACCCAGAGCTTATCGTCTGGGGTGATCGCGACGTTGGGCTGACCCGTGGTGCACTCCCTGGTGGCCAACCCGTCGGCGGGGCCGTAGGAGGTGTAATCGACCGGTGAATCAGGATCCAGTTCGGCGCGTCTGAGGTCACCGGCGGCAACCCGATAGATGCCGTCTCTTCCGCTAAACCAAAAGTCATGATCGCGGGACTCGACCATGCCCGCCGGTTGCAGCGCTCCATTCACGCTGATAAGCCGATTGTCTTGGATGCGGCTGATGCCGTTCACCAACGAAAACGCGTAGAGGTTGCCGAATGTGTCTTCTTTGAGTGGGCCGTAGGGAACCTCTTCCCCCGCGGGCGCTCCCCGCACCGGCATAAAGTGGTCACCCAACAGGTGATCGACACCCGCATCGGTCGCCGCCCAGATACCACCGTCACGGTCCTGGACCACGGTGATGATGCGATCGCTGGAGAGCCCGTCAGCCGTGGTGTAGTTATGGAAATGCTCATTCTGCATGTGGCTTAAGCCTGCATCGGTCGCAATCCAGAGCGATCCGTCGTGCGCAGCCGCCAGGCTCAGCACCACCGCACTGGGCGGCCCCCGCGGAGTCGAATACTGGGTGAAGCGGCCGTTGCGAAAACGGAAGAGCCCGCCACCCCAGGTGCCAATCCAAAGATCGTGGTTAGCGTCTTCCGCCAGGCTCCATACACAGGAATTCAGCAACCCATCCTTCTCGCTATAGGTCTTGAAGCGCTTGCCGTCAAAACGCGAAAGGCCTCCGCAGTTGCTGCCCACCCAAAGCGTTCCGTCGTGCGCAGCCAACACGGCCATCGGGATATTGGAGGTGGGTAGCCCATCGGCCGGGGTGTACATCTTGAAGGTGCGGTCTTTGAAGCGAAGGAGTCCCTCGCTGCCGGTAGCCACCCATAGATCGCCATTCATATCCGAGTACATGTACCTCGCGTGCACGCCCAACGCCAGACTTTCCACGCCCTTGTCGCTCGCTCGAAAGAGTCCTGACGCCTTATTGGTCCACAAAGTCCCTTGCGGGTCCTCGTAAATCCGATAGGCCGCCTCTTCCGGGAGATGGCCAAACGGTGCGAGCTTCTGGAACGAACCGTTCACCAGGCGTGCAATACCCGAGCTGGTGCAGAACCACCGAACGCGGTTGCGATCTTCGTGCACTTGAAAGATTCCATCGCTCTCCACACCAAGCTGCTTGGGATATTCCGGATACCGTAGGATGCGCGCACCGTCCCATTCCACGAATCCGTCTTTGGCGATGATGAGCAGGTGGCCATCTGCGGTTTGGTCCATGGTGCTGATCGGCTCGTCTGGGATTACGGTCACGAAGTGGCCGCGATCAAACCGATAAAGCCCGTGGCCGGTTCCCACCCACAGAATGCCTTTGCGGATGAGCAGGCACGAGATCCGGTCGCTCGGGCCCGTGCCCGGGTGATACATGGTCACCAGCGACCGATCGAAGTGATCCACAGCTGTGCCCGGTATGTAGACGAGCCCGGAATCGGTGCCTACCCAAAGCGCCCCATCCGCCGCAGTCAATAAAAAATTTACGGAAATTTCTTTGGAAATTCCGGGGCGCAGACGAATCTGGGTGAAGTGCTCTCCATCGAACCTGGCCAGTCCACCATCCGTTCCCACCCAAAGGAATCCATTCGGGGTTTGCGCGATGGCATTCACCTCGTCGTCGGGCAAGCCCTGTTCGACGGTGAAATCGGTGCGCAGATAGCTGCTTGCCTGCGGATCAACCGCCAGAGCCTGACAGACGAACCACGTCTGCAGGATGAGTAAACCCATCACGCTTCTCCGAAACCTGGCTTTGTCCTGCACAACTTACCCGCTCCCATAGGTACGGCGACTGTAACCCAACCGGATAGGGCGTGGATTGTCACATATTGCGGTGATGTCGGCATCCAAAGCACCTCCGTGGCACCTGGCCGGGAAGCCTAAACGAGGACATTTAGCGGTCATAATGGAGCAGCCCCCTGGAAGGAGCACCAATGTCGCAGAACTATCAGAGTCAGGATGTATGGAGCCGGGCCACCTCGGTGAACGGTTATCCCTTCGACGAACTCCGCTCGGTGCTACAGAAGTCGATACGCCGGGGCTGGATCGAGGAGGCGGTGCTCGCCGCATATGAGTTCTTTTCAAGCGGCGCCGAGGCCGAAGAAGTTCTCTGGCGCCGCCTGGAGATCATTGCCACCGAAGATGTAGGGTTTGGCCTGATGGATGCGCCTGCAATTCTCGAAGCTCTGAACAACCAGCGTCTGCGCATGGTCGATCGCGGCGATCGATGGATGTATTCCGTCCATGCGGTACGCCTGCTCGCCACCGCGAAGAAGGACAATACTACGATGGAGCTTGCCACCTGGGCGCAATTCGTCGTCGCCCGCGGAGAGCGCCGCGTCGAAGTGCAGGACTTCCAGGTCGACATGCATACCCGCCGTGGCGCGGCCATGGGCCGCGACGTCGCCCACTGGTGGACGCAAGGCGCAAAACTCGAGAACAAGCTTGATGAGTCGCAGACTCCTTGGGGGAAGTACCTGGACGAGATGTATCTGGGCAAGAAGGAGTAGTCGCGGGATCTGCAGATCCCCATGCGGTTCGCTTTGTATCAGGGCACGACTTTATTCGGGCCACCAGGGCGCATAAATGATTGGGCTAAACAGGCTGCGGAAAAAGTCGCTGTCAGGCAGAAAAGACGTAGCTCAGGGGCTAAAAGCGTGCCGCAAATGCGCTATGTGGCACGCGGCTTTAGCTGTGCCGTCACATAGCTTTACGAGCTCTCACGCAGACTCTAAAGCCCGACGTATTCTCAGACATTTATGGCATGACTAAAGTCGTGCCCTGATACAAAGCCTTGACATCCCGACCGCAGTGGAGGGAGCTGCAGTTTCTCGGTTCAGCGATAACGATTTCGGACGCGCATTTCCACGGCGCCGGCCACAGTGTAAAGCGCGACTGAGAGCGTCATGGCCACCAGGCTCGCTCCCCAGGCGCGTTCCGTTTGAAAGGCCTGGCTGGTTAGAGCGAACATATTTCCCAGACCGCCCGTCTGCATCAGGTATTCGGAGATCATCGTCACCATCACGCTGTAAGCCGCTCCAATACGCAACGCCACCGCCATTTCCGGTACCGCGGCGGGCAGAGCAAGCCATAGCAGTTGCTGGCCCCGCGTCGCCGACAGCACGGCGAAGAATTCGCTTGAACCAGGGGGCAGGTTCCTCAATCCTTTAGTCGCAAAGACGAAGCCGGGGAAAAAAGTCATGATGGCCACAGTCACGAACTCGGTTCGACTCTGGTAGCCAAAGATGCGCGCCAACAGAGGTATCAGGCAAACAACCGGCGTCGAGCTGAGCAGCAGCGCAGCGGGACTGATGGCGCCGGAAAGGATCTGCGATCTCCACGCTGCGATGGCGAGCAGCAGCCCAACAAGCATGCCCGCCGCAAGGCCGCTCACGGCAAAGCCCAGTGTCCACAAAGCGGGCGCCAGGTAAACCATAGGATGCAGCACGATATCGCGAACCACGGCTACCGGAGAGACAATGACGATGCTGTTGTAGTGGGCGGACATGACCCACACCTGCCACACGGTGAATATCAGCAGCAGTCCCCAACTCTGGGCCACCACGCGCCGGATCATTGAAACCTCCGCGCTATCAGCTGCTCGGCAGCATGGGCAGCACCGTAGCCCGCGAGCGAGATCGTCGCCACCAGCAACACCGCTGCCCACATCAGCGGTATCTCAAAGTTCTGCATGGTATTCAGGATCACGATGCCGAGCCCGGTAGGCGCTCCGAACCATTCACCGACAATCGATCCGATCATGGCAGCCGTGACCGAGACCTTCAGGCCACTGAGAAACGACGGCAAGGCGGAGGGAAGATCCAGATAACGGAGCACCTGCCATCTACCGGCCCCAAACGTAGTCATCATCGCGCCCAGCCCAGCGGATGCGGAACGCAGTCCCGACGCTACGGCCACGTAGATGAGAAAGAAGACCGAGATGGCCGCCAGCAATGCCGGGGTCAGCTCACGGCTGACCAGCAGGATGAAGATCGGCCCCAACACAATCGCGGGGATGGCGTTGACCGTCACCGCGAGCCGATCGAGCCCGGGCCGCAGGGGCGGAAGCACATAGGCAACCAACGCGGTTACCGTTCCCAAGAGGGTTCCCACAGCGAGGCCTGCAGCGGCCGAGGTGACAGTTGCGATTGCCGAGCGGTAGAGCAGTGCTGCGAACCTTGGCTGCAGGTAAATGCGCAACACGCTGGCGGGCGTCGGAACAGTAAGCCCGGCGGCGCCGGAATGGGCCAGGCCCTGCCATGCGGCGAGGAGACACAGCTGCGCCAGGACAACGTAAACGAACCTCTTCACATCAGTGCTCCAACAGCAAGGTCAGGTGATCGGTGAGCTGGTGAAACTGCTCGGTGCGCATACAGTCGATCCGGCGCGGTCTGGGGAAAGGCACGGCGATGGCCTCAACGATCCTTCCCGGGCGGCCGCTCATCACCACCACTCGATCGGCCAGAAACAATGCTTCGTCAACCGAGTGCGTGACCATCAGCGTAGTCAGGGTTCTCTCCAGCCAGATCTGTTGCAGCTCAAGATTCATGCGCCGCCGGGTCACCGCGTCGAGCGCGCCAAAGGGCTCGTCGAGCAACAGCAGCGCGGGTTCAAGACTCAGCGAGCGGGCAATCGCGGCCCGCTGGCGCATTCCCCCGGAGAGCTGGCTGGGCCGCGCCTCTTCAAATCCCTGCAGGCCGGCAAGCTCGATCAGATGCCGCACCCGGGCAGAATCGACAGCACGCCCCGCAATCTTGTAGGGCAGCGCGATATTACCCTTCACTGAGAGCCACGGCAGCAGCGCATGATCCTGGAAGGCAATTCCCAGCCGATGCTGATCGCGCAGCAGCGCGGGTGCTTCGCCGTCTACCAGGATGGACCCCGCCGACACTTCCTCCAAGGCAGCGACCAGGTGCAGTAGCGTGCTCTTGCCGCAGCCGGATGGGCCAAGCAGAGCCACGAACTCGCCGTCCTCTATGGTGAGGTCGACATTCTTCAGGGCGACCACGGAGTCGCGTCGATCGAGAACATACGATTTGCTGACATCCTGGATCTCCACCTTGGCCATGGGTCAGGCGATGGCCCTCTCAAAACGATCCATGAGAATGCCGTACTGCCGGCGCAGGCGCTCCTTCATCGACTCCAGATCGACGGTAAGCAGCACGCGATCCTTCATCACCACCCGGCCGTCGATGATGACAGTCCTCACGTTGGGGCCGACCGTGCTCTCGGCCAGGGTAATCATCGGGTCGTAATTGGGGAACTGCGGGTGGCTGGTGGACTCCACCAGGATCAGGTCCGCCCGCTTCCCTGCCTCGAGCGATCCGATCTGCCCCTCCAGACGCGCCGCTCGCGCCCCTCCGCGAATGGCGGCGCCAAGCATCTGCTCATGGGTGATTGGCGGATCGATGTGGTACGGGGTTCCTCCCACAGCCTGCTGGCCGACGGTGGCTGCATGCACCACCTCGAACATATCCAGACTGCCGCGGGTCGCGGCGCCATCCGTGCCCAGGCCCAGGCGTATGCCGCGATGCAGCATCTCCAGCACCCGCGGCGCGCCCATGGTGTAGTTGTTGAACGAGCAGTGACAGGCGGAAACATTGCGTGCCTGGTAGAGGTCGAGCTCGTTCAGGCTCAGCAGCACGGAGTGGGCGGCGTGGACATGTCCGTGGAGCGCTCCGATGCTCTCCATATACTCGGCCGGGCGCAGGCCCCACTTACTGATCGCGTAATCCACCTCGTAAGTTCCCTCGGCAAGGTGGGTATGGATGGGTGTGTCGAGCTGGTTGGCCAGGGCGCTCATGCCCCGCGTCAGCTCGGTTGTGTTCACCATAATCTGGCGCAGAGAGAGCCAGGCATTCACGCGGGGATGATTCTGCCAGCGCTTCACCAGCTCCTCATTTTTCCTGAGCGCTTCGACGGTGGTGAATCGCGAACCCCGGGGAATGGTTTCATCCATATCCATGGTGGAAAGCGCAATGCGGCCGCGGATGCCGATCTCGTCGGCAGCCCTGCCCATCTCATCGGGGAAAGGTCCTCCCGCTTCGAGAAAGCAGGTGGTGCCGCTGCTGATCATGGAGGCGTAGGCGGCGAGTCCGCTGCAGTACACATCTTCAGGTTCGAGGCCGCTCTCGAAGGGAATCAGGTAGCGGGACCACATGGGGCTCTTCAACTCGCCCCGGCGACGGATGGCGGAGATCTTGCCATGTAGAAACTGCTGTGCGGTGTGCACGTGCGCGTCGACGAAGCCGGGCATGGCAATCAGGCCGCCGGCGTCGATGGTCTCTTTGGCGCGAAAGCGGCTTTCCGTCGACGGCCCGATCCAGGTGATGCTGTTGCCGTTGATGGCAATCGAGCCGTCGGGGATCTCGGTACCGGCATCATCGAGCGCGACGATGTTCGCGGACTTGATCAGCAGGTCAGCTTCCGTCACGCTGGTAGGCCTCCTGGAGTAATGACATATCCATCAGCCGCGAAGGATCGGGCAGGTTCCTTCGGCCTGCGGCGATCGCGGCGCTGTACATGTTGTTGACCAGGTCCTGCTGAGAGATCCAGAAGGGGCCGGGGGATCCGGGCGCCTGGTACAGCGGCAACTGTAATTGGTTGGTGCGCAGTTCGTGGTGGAAGGTGAGGCCCAGATCGGCTCCATATTTGTCGACCGCAAGATGCGCCGCATACTCCGGATCAAGCTCATTCCCGGCTTTGCCGCGAAGCCTGGCCTTGAGGAAGCCGACCAGTTCGGGCCGCCGCTGCTGCAGCGTTTGCCGATCGACGAACAGCAGCGTCGACGGAACCTTGTACCCCAGCTGCTCGAGCCGGGTCACAATAAAATCCACGCCTGGGCGCATTCCCTTGTCTTCCAACACCAGCGGCTGATTGGTAATAAAGCAATAGTAGGCTTCTCCGGCGCCATTCAGCAGCGCCTCCGGCGAAAAACCGACCGGAATGAGTTGATAGTCGGGCGGCAGATGATTCAGTTTGAACATGGCTTCGATCGCGGTCCGCTCGCTGGGTCCTTGTACCAGGAAGCGGGTATGGGGCAGATCTTCGGGCCGGCGGATGGGGCGGCGGGGCAGAGACATCAGGGCAGCGGGGTGTACGGGAAAGATAGAACCGATGATGACGAAATCATTGCCGCGCAGGCATGCATCGAGCAGGGGAAGCCACTCCGCCTCCCCGATGTGGGCCTGGCGGGCGGCCACCTCCACCACCGGCTGCGGCGCATTGGGTCCGCCGGGCCACACCTTGAGCGGAACCTTCTCATGGGCAAAGTATCCCTTTTCGAGCGCCACCCACAGGTCTGCGTACTCCACGTCGGGCACCCAGCCTAGCGCGAAGACGAGATGACGCTGGGCAAAAGAACGGCGCGAATTGCAGGCGCTGAGCCACGGAAGCGACGCAGCTAGCGTCGCGCCCGAACGCACGAATCTTCGCCGGCTCCAACGAATTTCCATGGAATTAATATGACAGGCTTCGCACCGGAATAGGACCTACCTAGCGAGCCCCGAAGTTATTTGTCAGGTAGTCGACGATCTGGTTGAACTGTTCATCCGTTGCGGAGGCGCCATGCTGCGCCATTCTTTGCACAGTTCCCGTCCACTCATCCCGATTTTGACGATGGCTTGCGATCAGATCTACGGAGTGGCAGCTGTTACACACCCTCTGGACCAGATCCTTGCCATTCGCTTCCGGCAATTCCGTCTGCACACGCGTTACGCTCGGGATCGCCGCGTGGCCGGCCAGCGAAAAGGCTATAAGGTTTTCACCCACCGCGACTGCGACATATTCCTTTCCGCTGCTGCCCGCGTACACGATGGGAACCGCCAAAGGGGCCTGGTCCATCTTGAAGGACCACAGCTCTTTGCCGGTCTTCGTTTCCAGAGCGCGAAAATACTGGTCGAGTGTCCCGGTCATGAAGATAAGACCGCCAGCGGTCGTCGTGGGACCGCCTCGAGAGCTGGGTGTGCCGGTCTTTATCCCTGCTGGAATTCCGCTCATGGTGCCATAAGGTGTCTGCCAGGCGATGTCGCCGGTATTTACGTCCACGGCCGTAAGCCGGCCCCAGGGCGGAGCCCAGCAAGGCCAGCCATCGGCTGAAAAGGAGAACGCCGCAAAGGAGATTGCGGACTGAATCGGGTTGGGCCGAGTGCTGTATAAAATCGGCGATTGCCCATCAGGGTCAGCATAACGGGGTGCGGGCTTTGGCTCAGGCTCTCGCTGAATGAAATGAAGCGCAGCGGAATCCGTGGTGTTGATGATGTAATACCCAAGCTCGGGATCGAAGGCGCCGCCCCACATCCAGGCGCCACCCCAGTGATCGGGAAATTGGAGGGTCCCGTTGGCAGAAGAAGGCGTGTACGGACCCTTGTTGGGCACGCCGCCGCGTTCGAGAAATTTCGCGTACCACTCGCGGCAGGCAGCCTCATGCGCGGGAGTGATTTTGGCGAAGACATTTTCAGTAAAGCTTAGACGAGATAGCGGTGGAGGCTTAAGCGGAAAGGGTTGGGTCGGCGAATACCGTTCACCCGGCACGTCTCCTGGAGGCACGGAGCGCTCCTCGACGCCGTAGACCGGTTTCCCCGTCACGCGGTTGAGAATGAACAAAAGAGGATTCTTGGTGATGACAGCGACCGCGGGGATTTTCTTGCCCTGCTGGACAACGTCGAAGAGCATCGGCGCCGCGGGCATGTCGTAATCCCAAAGATCATGATGGATGGCCTGGAAGTACCACTTCAGTTTTCCGGTTTTCACATCCACGGCAACCAGCGAATTGCCAAAAAGGTTAGCCCCCGGCCGGTCCACGCCGTAATGATCATTGTTGGGCGAACCTACCGGCATGTAGAGAATTCCGCGTTCTGCGTCGACCGTGAAGAAGGACCAGACGTTCGCGCCGGCAACGTCTTTCCATGAGTCGCCGGCCCAGGTCTCGTGTCCCTTCTCTCCGGGCCGAGGCACGGTATGAAAAGTCCACATCAGCCGGCCGGTGCGGACGTCCCAGGCGCGTACATCGCCGGCAGGACCCTTGCGACCCGTCTCGTCGTCAATATGGCTGCCGGTGATCACCAGATCCTTATAGACCAGCGGAGCGGAAGTGAGCCCGTAGTGCATGCGGGTATAGCCCTTCATCACCTCAGGCGTTTTGAGGTTGACGATGCCCTGGACGCCGAATTCCTCGACTGGAACGCCGGTTTTTGCATCCAGCTCATAGAGTTCTCCCTCTTCGGTACCGAATAAAATCCGCGCTGCGCGCAGCGGGTCACCGGGCCAGTAAGCCACGCTTCGCATCGATGACAAACCCGGCCCACGATAAGGACAATGAGCCGCGGTATATTGCCAAAGCTGCTGACCCGTTTCAGGATCGAGCGCGGCTACATGACAGAATGGCCAGGACACGTACATACGGCCATTCACTACCAGGGGCACAGATTCGATCGTCCTGCTGCCGATGCTGTTGCCCGCATCATTGCCCGTATCCCGGCCCGTATCCTCGAGCCGGAAAGTCCACGCGGGCGCGAGCCTGGAAACATTGTGGACATCGATCTGCTTCAGCGGGGAAAATCTCTGCGCCTGAGGATCGTGGCCAACGACCGGCCAGTCGGTTTGGGCATGCGCGCCCAGGAAAGAAGCGAAGATGGCGACGGCGACGGTGATTCGCAAGCGAACGACAGACACCGTCGAACCTTGGAGGGCCATTATCCTCAACCTATTCCCTGCAACAATGCCAGGGGAAGAGTAACGAGCGAAGTTGCAAGAAGAATCGCAACGTAAGGTTTACTAAAGCTGCGCATAAGACGCTCCGGGCAAATGGACTGAAGCAGGCGATGCATGAATATCATGCAGAGTAAATTGGTGTCCAATAACCCGGAGCCCTGGGTCGCGCCTTTCCTTTGGCGGCGAGTTCCCTGTCAGATTGCACGGGACTTGAGAGGATTGCGGCGCGGGCGCTGTCTGGGTCGAAGGTTCAGAAGCTCGAGGTCGGCGGTAGTGCATTTATCGCCGTTCACGTCCTGCACCTCCATGCGACGCAGGGGTTGGTGGTGTTTTTTGTCGAGGACGATGGATCTTGGTTCGTTGTCTGAGAAGAGGTACTTCTCTCCCCACTGGCGGATGGCAATCATGGCAGGCAAGAGATCCCGGCCCTTTTCCGTCAGGACGTACTCGCGGTAGGCACTGCCGTCAGAGGCGGGGATGGTCTTGAAGATGCCGAGCGCTACGAGCCGGCGGAGGCGTGTGGTCAGGACGTTCCTGGCCATGCCGAGGCTGCGCTGGAAGTCGGAGAAGCGGCTGACGCCAAGCATGGCGTCGCGGATGATGAGCATGGACCACCATTCGCCGATGGAGTCCATCGAGCGGGCGACCGGACAGGTACTGCCCTGGAAGGATTTGTGTTTCACGGATAAATTTCCACAAGAACTAGTTGCATCATTATACTGCGGAGCTCCATCGTATAGGTGGTTGCGTTATGAAACTAGGATCCGTGGAGGAAGTCATGAGATTTGCGGGCAAGAAAGTTTTGATTACGGGCGGCAACAGCGGCATCGGGTTTGCTACGGCCAAATTGTTTGTGGCGGAGGGCGCCGAGGTGGCGATTACGGGTCGGAACCAGGAGACTCTGGACGAGGCTGTGAAGGCGCTCGGGCCGAAGGCGGTTGGTTTCCAGGGCGACATAACGGACTCTGCGAGCCGGAAAAAGACGTTTCAGGCAATTGCGGAGCGTTTTGGCAAGCTGGATGTAGTGTTTGCCAACGCAGGTGTAGCCGGCAACACACCGGCAGGCTCCACCGAAGAAGCGCTGTTCGAGGACATTATCAAGATCAACCTGACTGCCGTGTTTTTCACGGTGCACGATGCGTTGCCTTACTTGAACGACGGCGGTGCGGTGGTGATGAATGGATCGGTGATTGGGACGCTGGGGCTGCCCGGCTACGCAGCCTATGCGGCTTCGAAGGCTGCGGTGCGGGCGCTTGCACGATCGCTGGCGGCGGACCTTTCTCCGCGTGGCATCAGGGTAAATGTTGTTGCTCCTGGCGCGACCAAGACCCCGATCTGGGGCAGGGGAGGCAGGCGGACCGCCGAGGAAGTGGGCGAGCTGGGAAAGAAGGTCGCGTCGCAGATTCCGCTGGGACGCTGGGGAGAGGCCGAGGAGATTGGCAAAGCGGTGCTGTTCCTGGCTTCCGAGGATGCTTCCTACATTCAGGGCATCGAGTTGTTTGTAGATGGTGGGATGACCGCTACCCCGTTTGGCGGACCTGTGTTTCGCAACTAACCACGCAGCGAAGCCTCGGTCGAGACAGACAATGCAATCCTTCCCCTTCGACTGCCTATGTGACAATCGGAGGGGAGGGCTCCGCACACGCAAGGTGGCGTCACGTGCCGGGCGAAGAAGATCCTCGTCGCTGGTGGGATTGTCGAGCAGGGGCGACGCGACATGCAAGATGTAGTCTGCACCGGCGACCGCCTGGTCCCAGCCTTTGTCGGCGTTGAGATCGGCTTTGACAATTTCTATTGCGGCGAGCTGGGCAACGATCCTGGCGACGCCGGCGCGCACCTGCTTCTCTTTTTCGAGGCGTTCGCACCGTGGTGCGAACGCGCCATCCGTGCTGTAAAAGCTCTGCGATGCAGAACTGGGCGATATAGCCGGAACCGTCGGTGACGAGAAAGGAGCACTATGGCAAAGCCGGATTTGGTCGCCCTTTGGGAAGCACACACCCGCGACGAGTTCGAGACCCGAGATGTGAATGCCACCATGGCTACGATGGTTTCGCAGCCCTATGTCAACCACATCCCGACCATGACAGGCGGGGTGGGACACGAACAGCTAAAACGCTTCTACGCCCACCATTTCATACCAGTCAACCCACCCGACTTTCGTCTGACACCGATTAGCCGTACGGTTGGTGCGGACGCGATCGTGGACGAGTTCGTCGTCCACTTTACGCATACCACGGAGATGGATTGGCTGCTGCCGGGGGTTCCGCCGACCGGCCGCGCCGTGGAGATAGCGACGGTGGCCATCGTCAAATTCGAAGGCGACAAGCTGGCGCACGAGCATATCTACTGGGACCAGGCTTCGGTCCTGGTCCAGGTAGGCCTGCTGGATGCGCGCGGATTGCCGGTGGCAGGAGCGGAGACGGCTCACAAAGTCGTAGATAAATCGCTGCCCAGCAATCGCCTGATGGAACGCTGGCGCGAGAGCGAAGGAAAGCCAGTGTGACACCTTCGTTCCGGTTGAACGTTAAGCGACAAACAATCCCTGGGTCCGACGTGAGGCCGAGCACCCGCGGTACTGGTGTCGGTCACGCCTGACTCAGATATCTGTCAAGTCAGCCTTTTTGCCCATGGACGATACCATAGATTGTCTATGGGTAGGATGTCAATGGAGGAGTCGAATGGTATCACAGGGGATACCACACAACCGCGATGCTGTGCGGTAATTCAAGAGGTTTGCAAAAAGCTCGGGCCGCTGCCCACGTTCAACGGAGACTTGCCAATTCCTGATCGTCCCAATACGACCGCCGCCGCGTAGGACCGGGGAGGGATGGACGGAACAAAGAGCATTTTCGGCCTCAGGCAATTGTCCATCTTCGGACAGATGGGTCCAATTTCGGTCAGAGATACTGGCTTCGAAGATCGATCCATGCGCTAACTACCTGATGGAACTTAGTGTTCTCGCCAACCGTACCTGGCAGTGTAATTGCTTCGAGGCTGCTAGCCCGTTGTGCGAGGAAACTGAATGCCGTCTCTCTTCCGTGACCTGAGGATCGCCGCTCGCGAATTGTTGAAGTCTCCCGGATTTGTGGCCACTGCCGTCCTGATGCTGGCAATCGGCATCGGCGCGACGACGGCCATCTTTTCGATTGTCGAAGGCGTATTACTGCGGCCGCTGCCGTTCCCCAACTCCGACCGGCTGATGGTGCTGTCAGATGTTCTTCAGGGCGCCGAGGTCGGAGGGAATGGAGAGGCGGGCGTCACCGTTCCCGACATTCGAAACTACACTCGTGACACACACAGCTTTACCAGTCTGGGCGGCTACCAGGGAACGGGATTTGAGCTTTCCGGGGTGGGCGATCCGGCGGCTGTGAATGCCACACGAATGAGCCCCGGGATTTTCCAGGCACTCGAGGTGCCACCGCTCCTCGGACGCTTCTTCACCCAACAAGAGGACGGTCAGCACCAGCAGTTGGTGGTGCTGAGCTACGGCACGTGGCAGAGCCGCTTTCATGGCGACCAGCATGTGCTGGGAAAGAAGATTCTGCTTGATCGCAAGCCTTACGTGGTTATCGGCGTGATGCCACGAAGTTTTGAGTTTCCCCTGGTGCCCGGCCACCTGAACCAAAGTGAACTTTGGGTTCCGGTCAGCTTTAACGAACAGGAACTATCGCCCGGCGCCGCAGGCGGCTGGAACTTCAATATGGTGGGTCGCCTAAAGCCTGGCATAAGTGCAGCACAGGCAGTCAGCGATGCGGAGCACGTTGCTCGGGAAACCATGCGCAGCTACCCGCCGTTTATGGCCGGCTTCACCATTCGTCCTGTCGTCCGGCCACTCAGTGAGGAAACAGTTGAGCAGGCACGTCCGCTGATCCGCACCCTGTTTCTCGCCGTGGGCGTGGTGTTGTTGATCGTCTGTGCCAACCTGGCCGGGCTTTTGCTGGTGCGGGCTATTCGCCGGCAGCGGGAGATGGCGGTTCGCCTTGCGCTCGGTGCGAGGTCGGCGACGCTCCTCTGGCAGGCGATTCTGCAGGGCCTGGTGTTGAGCTTGGCTGGAGGCTTGGTGGGCCTAATGCTCGCAGCGGGTGCGCTCCGCTTTGGCGTAAGCCTGTTGCCGGAGACACTGCCGCGCATCGACGAGATCGGCCTGGATTGGCAGGTTGTGGGTTTTGCACTGGCCCTCGCTCTGCTGACGGGAATGATCTGCGGGCTGGCTCCGGCCTTTGCGGCCATCCGGACCAATGTGAATGACGCGCTCAAGGAAGGCGGCCGCACCGGCACCTCAGGTGGAGGGCACGCCCGGTTGCGTTCGGCGTTGGTGATTACAGAGATCGCTGTTGCCCTCGTGCTGCTGGCGGCCTCGGGATTACTGTTGCGCAGTTTCGAGAAGATGCGTCAGGTGGATCTTGGGTTTCAGCCCGACCATACACTGGCCGCCTCTTACAATCTTCCGCGGAAGCAATATCCGACCCAGGTTTCCATCAACGAATTCAACCGCGAACTTCTAGGCCGCCTGCAGCAACTACCCGGAGTAAGGACCGTAGGGTTGACTTCGTTTCTGCCCGCCTCGGGTGGCAACAACAACAGCGTGTTTGTGGCGGAGGGCTATGTTGCGCCAAAGGGTGCAGGAATGGATCTTGCCACCACCATTGAGGTCGATGGCGACTACTTTCGCGCGATGGGGATTCCTCTTCTGCACGGCCGATTTTTCACACCGGAGGACAGAGCGGGGGCGCAACTGGCGGTCATCGTGAACCGGAAGCTGGCGGAGCAATCCTGGCCGGGACAGGACCCGATCGGCAAGCGGCTTCGGCTGGGCACGGAATCAACGCAGACGCCCTGGGCAACAGTGGTGGGCGAGGTGGCGGATGTAAAAGAGGGTTCGCCCGACTTGCCAATCAAGCAGCAGTATTACAACACCGTTGACCAGGCGGAGACGATGGTGGGCTCTCTCGGATCGCCGACCGATCTGAATGGCAACGGCGGATTCATTGCGCTGCGTACGGCCATGCCTCCGGAGCAGATGGAAAATACGCTCCGCGCAACGGTGCGCTCCATCGACCCGCAATTGCCCTTGAGTCAGGTGCAAACTATGGAGCACGCCATCTCGGACAGCGAGGCTCCGCGGCGATTCAATACGGCGCTGATCGCCTCCTTCGCCGGAATCGCGGTGCTGCTGGCGGTTCTGGGGATCTACAGCGTGATTGCGTTCTCGGTAGCGCAGCGGGTGCAGGAGATGGCGATTCGCATGGCTCTGGGCTCGCAGCGCTCGGGTATCGTCCGCTTGGTTGTTATTTCCGGAGCGAAGCTGGCGGCGGTGGGCTGTGCGATTGGGCTAGCTGGAGCCTTCGCAGCTTCGCATCTCTTGCGCTCGTTCCTGTTCGGAGTGAGCGGCGTGGATCCGCTGGTTCTGACGTTGGCTGCGGCGTCATTGCTGCTGCTTACTCTGGCCGCGTCCTTACTGCCGGCCCGCCGCGCTGCAACCGTCGACCTTACGCAAACCTTACGGGCAGAGTGACCGGTTCAGTTTCGCAACCGACTCGACCGCTCCTCGTCCCTCACTTGCCGCTGCTCATTTGCTGTGTCTGCTCCCCGATTGCCGCCGAGTACAGAATATATTTGAACGGATCAGTGTTTTGGTTCTTCTCCATGAGCTTGAGATAGACGAGCCGTTTGGCCCTGGCAACAGACTCGCTGTGCTCGAACCTGCCCTCGGATGATTCGAGCAGCGAGGCCGCGAGTTCGTACTTGCCGTCCGCAGCCAGCCGGCCTACGGTCTTCGTAAGCTGACTTTCCGACAAACCAAGGTAGTCAACCAGCAGTTCGGCGCGGTCGGCACGGCTGATATGGTCGAGCCCCTGGAGGTCGGCTTGCCAGTAGCCGACGTTCTGGTCATACAGACGATCAATGACATGTTCCCGCATGATGAAATACGGCAGATACGCGTCAGGATTCCCCCTGAGCAGATCGGGTGGAATCAAATTTGCCTGTTGAATCACAGCTCGCTCTTTGCCGCTGCTGATAGAACTCAACACCTGCTCCCGCAACCAGCTGAGATCCAATTTGAGCTGCGACAACATGGCCGGCGAGGCGAAATTCCGCGTGAGCGGCTCGTGGCCATGCAGTAGGTACTTCGGATTCTCTCGCACTACAATATCAATCGCACCCAGCAGCCCCGGCAGATCGCCTTCCTGAACAAAGGGCGCTCCGAGATAAGGCATGATGAAATCGCCCACGAACATGACTCCCTGATGCGGCAGATTGACGAACATTCCATCATGGGTCTCTCCGCCTTGCACAGGGATCAACTCAATCGTCGTTCCCCCGATCTTCAACTCCGTCGGGCTGTCGATGGTGACGTCGGGCTTGAAGGTGCGTACATCGTCTAAGCTGAATCGTTCGCCGAAGAAGGGCTTAGCGCCAATCGCAGGCCCGCTGAAGTCGTTGGCAATCTCTTCCTGATAATTGCTCCTGGCATAGAAGCGCAGCTGGGGATTCAGGGAACGGAAATAACTGTGGCCGCCAACGTGATCCCAGTGGGAATGGGTTATGAAGATGGTCGTCAGTTGGGGGAGATTGGGTGCATATGCTCGCAGCGCTTCGTAGGCTGCCCGGGCGGAGTCCGGTCGGGTTCCGGCGTCGATGCCGATCAGCTCTCGCCCATCGTCCGACACCACGAAATAATATTCGGTGAACTCGAAACCCGTGAGCACGTACACCCGCCCGGGCACGATTTCGGCAATGCGCCGCGGCGCAAAGGTATGCCCGGACATTATGTCCTCTGAAAAAGGAGTGATCAGCGTGATCGGGCTATTGAAGTCCTGGTAGCCGCTTCGCTTCAAATAGTCTTGCGCTTTGGCTTGTTCTCCCCGAGCGAGAGCGAGTTTTCCAAGACGATAGTAAACCTCACGCAACCAGCCGGCATGAGGCGCCTGGTCCCCATTCTTGACGCACCACATCAGCTCGTCCTGCGCCGCCTGCCCTTGGTGGAAGAAGCCCGGAAGCTGGGAGTAGACGATGCCCGCGATCCAGTTCACAACGAAGACGTGCCCTCCGGAAAGCTGAGTGGCCTGCTCCAGGATGGTGATGGTCTCTTTCACGTAACCCACGCGATGCAACAACGGGACCGAAGGTGCATGCTGCGCTCGCAACAAACCGATCGCGCTTAGATACAAGGCCTTCTGGACATCAGTAAGGTGTGGGCCGAACTCTCTCAGCCGCGCGGAGAAGAACTCCACGCCGTCACCTTGCAGATTGGCATTCGCATACTGCCCCATGAGCAGAAAGAGCAACTGCGGATCTTTCGGTGGCGCAATGCTGTTGACGGCTTTGAAATACTCGAGATCCGGGCGGGGGGAGCCGGTTTCGGAGGAATTCCTGGAAACCGAGGGAGCCTGCTGTTTTCGTAGACTGACGAAAACGACTCCGACCAGCAGCAGCGCGGCCGACAGGTACATCGAGGTTTTCATAAGAGTTCCCTTCCCCGAGGTTTGGCTTTTCCTGATGTAATAGATGTATATACATGTTTTGCGTCGCAAAGAATTCACGCCGCCATTGCGGCTTTTGTCATTTG
>CAWCKO010000019.1:0-89698 GCA_963796145.1 uncultured Acidobacteriaceae bacterium
AGAGGTAATAGCTGCCTAGTTCCGGGTGTTCGGCGGCCAGAATCGAACCTTTTGCGTGGATCTCGGGCTTGGTCCCGGGGGAGCCCCACGACCAGCTATTGCGAAACCACAATTGCGGCAGCAGGTGCAATCCAGCCGGCTCGGGACCGCGATTGTGAATGGTTATCTGCACCAGGATGTCGTCGGGGGCAGCCTTGAAATATTCAACGAACACGTCCCAATAGCGATTTTCATCGAAAACCCCGGTATCGATCAGTTCGAACTCGTTGTCCTGAAGGCCGCGGCTGCGATTCTCGTTCACCAGCTGTTCGTAGGGATATGGAGTTTGAGGGTACTTGTAAAGCATTTTGAGATAGGAATGATCTGGCGTAGCGTCCAGGTAATAGTAGTATTCCTTGACGTCCTCACCGTGGTTGCCCTCGCCGTTGGTAAGGCCAAACAGCCGCTCTTTCAGGATCGGGTCTTTTCCGTTCCACAGCGCAAGGGCGAAACACAACCTCTGCTCCTCGTCGCTGATCCCCGCCAGACCATCTTCTCCCCAGCGATAAGCGCGGCTGCGCGCGTGGTCATGGGGAAAGTAGTTCCAGGCATCGCCGTCGGCAGAATAGTCTTCGCGTACCGACCCCCATTGGCGCTCGCTGAGGTACGGTCCCCAGAAGGAATTCGTGGGGCTTAGTGGTGTATCTTGGGTCTGCATTTTTCTCCGCAATTCGGCAGATCTCCGATTGTACCGGGAGGCGATTACCAGCAAGGCATTTTAACCGCTCTTTCATGTTTGGCCCGACAGGTTCCGGCTCCGTTCCAGATCGACGCAACGGTGCCCGGGCCGACGCCCGAGACCGGTTAGCGGAGTGGAAAGGTCTGTGGTTCTGTTTCAAATTCGGCGCAACTAGAGGTGGGCCAAGCCACGTTGCAAAGCGGCGACCACCGCCTGGGTGCGGTCGGTTACATTCAGGCGCATCAGAATTACGCTCACATGCGACTTAACGGTGGCTTCTTTGATGGACAATTCGTCGGCAATTTCGCGGTTGCTCTTGCCGCGAACCAGCAGCGAGAGCACTTCTCGTTCGCGGGCGCTGAGCTCGCCGTCCGGCATGCGTGAGGCCAACGCGCGGGTGACCGGCGGAGGCAGGAAATTTCGTCCCGCATGGACCTTGCGCAGAGCTTCCATCAACACCTCGTGAGGCATGCCCTTGATGAGGTATCCCATCGCGCCGGCTTCCAGCGCCTGGTGGATATCCTCGTCGCCGTCATAGGTGGTGAGCACGATAAAACGTGCCTGTGGGGCGTTCCGCCGGACAGCGCGAATGACATCGACACCGCTCTTATCAGGAAGCCTCAGATCCATCAAAGTAATGTCGGGCCGAACCTCCCAGAACAGGCGCAGCGCCTCCTCGGCGGTACCTGCCTGGCCGGCAACTACCATATTGGGTTGCGACTGAATGATGGCTGCAATCCCGAAGCGCATGATGGGGTGATCGTCGCAGATCAGGATCTTGATTTTCGGTTGGTCGCTCATATCTGCATGCTGTCCTGGGCAGCCGGAGATTGCAACTGAGAACGCCGGATACTGAAAGAGACGGTCGTTCCCCGCTCGGGAACACTGACAATGCTGAGCCGTCCGCCCATCCGCTCCACGCGTTCGCGCATGCCCTCGATTCCGTAGTGTTGCGCGCCCTCGGATTTTCGAGCTGTGGCATCAAAGCCGCATCCATCGTCGCAGACGCTGCTGTCGAGCTCATCGCGGCTGTAGACCAGCTTGATCTGAATGGATCGAGGATGCCCGTGCAGTGCCCCGTTGTAGACCGCCTCTCGTATCACCATCAATAGCTCGCGGGCCAGCGAGCCGCGTACGCTAAAGGGCCGGCCTTCTTCCGTACAGTGCACCGCGATGCCGAATTCCTCGCTGGTGCGAGCCGCAATAGCAGCGGCCGAGACCCCCAGGCCGGACACTGAATCCTCTTTGTGACGCAGGTTCCATACTGCCTGGCGCGCCTCATCGATGGTGGAACGAACCTGCATGCGCGCATGGTCGAGAAGATTCTCCTGCAATGCCAGATTTTCACGCCGCAAGCTGGAAATCGCCTCCAGCAGCGCCGAGATGCTGGTGCAGCCCTGAATCACAGTGTCATGCATCTCTCGCGCCAGGCGGTTGCGCTCGTCGAGAACCGCTTTGAAACGGAGCCGCAAGGAACGGATGCGGGATTGGTAAATCACGAAAATCAGCAGGGCGGCCGCTAACAGACAAAGGGTAACGAACCACCAGGTACCGTAGAAGTGAGGCTTCTTTTCGAGCTCGAATGAGACTTCTGAGACCGCCGAGGGATTGTTTACTTCAAAAGCGGCCACGCGGAACCGGTACTTACCCGGGGGAAGGTTGGTGTAACTGGCAACGCGGCCGGTTCCCGCGTAGATCCAATCCTGGTCGAAATTTTCCAGCTGGTAGCGGAAGCGAACGTTCTCCTGAGAGCGCAGCAACAGCGGTGCAAAAGTGATTTCCAGGCGAGACAACGATGCCGGAAAAACCAGCGCCGAAGCCCAGGGTAACTCGCGGCCATCGGCATTGATTGCGGTCAGCAGCACTCGCGGCGACGCAACGCGAGCCCGTGGCTGAGGCAACACGCGCACCGCACCTCTGCTGCTGGCAAACCAGATGGCGCCATCCAGGCCCACGCAACCGGCGGGCTGGCGCCCACCATACATTTGTGCCGGAATCGTGTCGTAAGGAAGCTCGTAAACATTCACCTTGAGAGGTGCGTCCGCAGCACTCTGCTCTGGAGTGGGCAGGGGGAAAGAGGAGATGGTCGTGGGGCCGCTTAACCACAGCAGGCCGCGCTGGTCGGCGAGAAGTTGGTAGATGCTATCGGTCGCCAGCCCCTGTGCCGTGGTATAAATTTTAATTTTGCCCTCCATATATCGGAGGAGGCCATGACTGCGGGTGCCAAACCACAAAGCTCCGTCGTTGTCCTCGAGAATCGACCAGACCTTATCCTCCGCCAGCGCGGCAGTGGCGCCATCGTGCACGAAGGCACCCTCATGCAGATGGCTAAGACCGTGATCGGTTCCGATCCAAATGTCTCCGTTACTGTCCTCAACCAGGGCGCGGGTGCTGAAGTAGGCGAGGCCGTTCCCTACTTCATAGCGGCGTGTGTCCTCGCCGTCGATGCGGCTTACTCCTTCGTCGGTGGCGATCCACACAGCGCCATCTTTGCTCTGCAGAAATGCGCGCACAAAGTTATTGGTCAATCTCCCTGGAGCCGTGTAGTGAATTACGCCGGCACGCGTGAGGCGGTAAACGCCGCTGCCGTCAGTGCCGATCCAAAGGTCACCGGAGCGGTCGCGGAAGACATTGCGGACGGGCACGTCCGGTATATTGGGGAACTTATATGGCCGGGCCACGCCGTCACGGATGGCGAAGACGCCCGACGATACCGCCCAGATGGTTCCATTCGGGTCGGCAGAAATGGTGCCAATATCAGGGTCGGAATCCCCGGGCAGCGGTAGCACGCTCACCGGGGTTTTGCTCAAGCGCACCATGCCTTCCTGGGTGCCGATCCAGACCTGCTGCTCTGCGTCTTCAAAGATGCTCAGGACGGTATTGCTGGGCAATAGGTTGGCGCTCGTCCAGTGGGTGAAGCCACCGTTGGCGTAGCGATAAAGGCCATGCCCGATGCTGCCGATCCACAGTGCGCCATCGCTGGTTTGGCGGAGGGTGCGCACTGTTCCCCTGATCTGGTTTACAGGCTCAAATTTCCCCTTAACCAGCCGATTGAGGCCGCCGACCGTACCTACCCAGATGGTTCCATCCTGAGTCTCGACGATCGATTTCACTCGATTTTCGCTGTCTCTGCCTGGCAGTTGCTTCGCGGTTACGCCATTCTGATCGAACACCAGGAGTGCCGAGCCGCCTACCCATATCCGGTGCTCCCGGTCTTCGATAATCGAGTGCACGGCAAAGCCAGATGCATAGGAAGAGGTATCCACCTGGCGTAGTTTGCCCTGAACAAGCTGGAAGAGGCCGTTATCGGTGCCAATCCAGATGCGGCCCTGTTCGTCCTCAATTAAACTGCGCACGAAACTGTTACTTAAACCGTTGGCCTCGGTATAGGGGTGAAAGACTCCATCCTTGAAATGACCCAGGCCGCCGCCATCGGTGCCGATCCATACGCTGCCATCGCGCGCGGCAAGCACGCAGAAGACACTGTTGTCGGCCAGAGCCGGGGTTGTGGCGTGATCGTAAAGATGGAAATGCGATCCATCGAACCGCACCAGGCCGCCCGTCGTACCTATCCAGAGATACCCATCCTGGGATTGCTGAATCGCCTGCACCGTATCTTCGGGAAGACCGTCCTGGATTCGCCAGATGCGCCGCATATATTGTTCTTCCGGAGCGGCATTCACAGGGTTGGCGACGATCGCTGCGGCGGCTCCTGGCCCGCTGTGCGCATTCGCCGGCACACCCGGCAGGAGAGCGAACAGAAGCACCGGCGGCATCCAACCGCCAGACCGCCGGAAGAGAGAGGGTTTTCCGATATTGGGTTCGAAACCAGACATTACATATCGCCCTGAACCATACAACCAAGGGGGGCTTGAGGAAGGAGTGTACCACCCAGCCAGCAATAGCGTGACCCCCATTACATAAGTTGATCGTCTGTAACTTTTTTATACAAAGTCATACTTTAGGCGGATTCGCGTCGTGTATACGAGTGCCTAGAGTTCTACCCGGCTAACACCCAGGTTTGCGGACGTTGTGTAACTGGCCCGAACTATGATTTATTTCTTTCAAATTGACAGCATGTGCGCAGGATGCTGCGAGAAACGATTCGGAGGAGCTTAGTATGACGCGAGTATACGTTTCCCAAATGTCACCGATCACTGGTAAGTTCAGTAACTGGGTGTCCGATGCCGCCTGGCGATTACCGTTCCTGCTACTGAGCGTCCTTCTGGCCCTGGTTCCCTTACACAGCTTCGCCCAGGCTATCTTTGGCTCAGTCAACGGCCTGGTAACCGACCAAAGCGGCGCAGCAGTTCCGAACGCTTCTATCACCATAACCGATACAGATAAGGGAACTACCAGGGTGGTCGTAAGCTCAGCCTCGGGCGACTATCTGGTCCACGACCTGATTCCAGACCACTATAAGATCAAGGTCGAGGCCTCGGGTTTTGCCATCGAGGAGTCGGCGGCGATCACGGTCTCGGCCGATAGCTCCACGCAGCTGAATTTCCAGTTGAAGCCTGGAACCGCGTCGCAGACAGTTGAAGTGACGGCTGAGGCTCCGCAATTAAAAACGGATCGCGCGGATGTCTCTACAACGCTCAATACCCTTACGATCGAGGAAACGCCGAATCTGATTCGAAATACCACCAGCCTGGTTTTGCTCGCACCGGCTACGACGGCTTCTACATTTTCCAATGCCAATGCCGAGGATCCGCAACGATCGATCCCTATTTCGTCGAACGGCCAGTCTCCCTTTTCCTCCGGCTTTGTGCTCGATGGAGCCAATGACAAAGATGGGTTTATCGGTGAGATCGTAGTCAATCCACCGCTTGACTCTATTCAGGAATTGAAATTCATCAATCAGAACTACGATGCGGAGTTCGGCGCTGCCGTCGCGGGCGTGACCGTGATGCAGACGAAATCGGGCACGAACAAGTTCCATGGCTCTGTTTACGATTACCGGCACAGCGACGCGCAGCAGGCGCGTGATCCATTCACCCAATATCCGGGGAACAACCCGGTCGGTCCCGATATTCCGCACACTCTTTCCAATGTCTTTGGAGGGACGATTGGCGGTCCTATCAAGCGGGACAAGCTTTTCTTTTTTGCGGACTATCAAGGGACGCGCCAGAAGGTGGGGAATTCCTTCAAACTCACCGTGCCCACGGCGGAAGTACATACGACCTGCACTGGAGTGGCTGGAAGTAATTGCGATCTGAGCGAATACCTACAGAACGGCCAGGGGCAGGCTTACGATCCTTATACGGGCGCGGTGAATGCTGATGGCGCATCGACCGGCGTAGGCCGGATACCCTTCGTCAACAACCAGATTCCGAACTCACGTGTCTCGCCTCAAGCTGTCAATCTACTCAAGCTCATCCCCGCTCCCAGTGTGGCCGGGGTGCAAAACAACTTTGTTGCCAGCGGCTTCGGAGTGTACAACTTCAACCAGGCCGACACGCGCATTGACTATCAAGTGAGGCCGACCTTGCATATCTTCGGGCGCTATGGTTACCTGGGCTCCAATCAGGCCTCTCCCGCCTCTCTGGGCGAAGTAGGCGGCGCCGGTTTTGGCGTGGGTGGTTGGGCAGGCAACGAAACGGGGGGGAACCACAGCCTGGCGATCGGCACCGACCTGGTGGTGTCACCCAAGCTGGTTACCGATGTTCGATTTTCCTACTTTCGCTATGCCTTCGTAGAGGCGAAATACGATGGCACAACCCCGCTCATGACAAACCTTGGATGGGTAGGCTTAAACACGGGCGCGCCGGGATCGGGGGGCGCATCCGCGGTTGAGATTGGTGACGGTGGCGGCAAAATCGGTGAAACTTCTAATCTCGGCTCCGGGAACAATGGCACCAATCATTGCAACTGCCCGCTCAACCAGACCGAGCAGGAGTACGCCTTTGTCAATGACTGGACCCGCGACATTGGCCGCCACTCGATCAAGTTTGGGGCTGAGATTCGTCGTCTTCAGGAACTGCGCATTCCAAGCGATGTCAACCGCACCGGGCAGTTGCAGTTTGCAGACGAGCGCACTGCAACTGCATCCGGTTCAACACCGGGCGGCATCGGCATTGCCTCGCTCATGTTCGGAGACGTCTCAACGATATCCCGCTATTTCAGCACGTCCACGACCGCAACGGAACATCAGTACCGTCCGTTCTTTTATATTCAGGACAACTGGAAAGTTTCTCCCAAGCTTACTCTTAACCTTGGGTTACGTTATGAGATCTACTTTCCTGAAGCCGTCAACGGCAAAGGTATGGGCGGGTTCTACGACTTGAACACCAACACCGTTCGAGTCGCCGGGTATGGAAACATCGGTATGAACCTGAACATTCAAAATAATTTCAATTATTTTGCGCCACGGGTTGGGTTTGCATACCAGATGCTACCCAGGACAGTGGTCCGTGCCGGATACGGTCGTGCGTTCGATCCTGGATTCTTCGGAGACATCTTCGGCCAACTGGTGACGCAGACCATTCCGGTTCTTCAAAACCAGGGATTGGGCCAACTGGATGGCGAACTCTATGACGCCGCCCGCAACCTGGACGGAAGCGTCTATAACATTGCCACTGGACCCACGGCTCCAAGTAACCAGTACAACATTCCCGCCAATGGGCAGCTCCCACTGCCCGCCGGAATCTATCCGACGTCGCGGCCCGATCGGATGAGAATTCCGGAGGTCGACGGATGGAATCTCACGATTCAACAGCAGCTCGGCGCAACGACAAGCTTTACCCTTGCTTACGTTGGCAACAAATCGACTCATTCCATCACGGCATCCACCTGGGGCGGCATCAACTGGAACGACTACACGATCGTCGGCTTTGCTCAAGGTTTGAGTCAGTGCCAACGATCTGTCTTCTTTGCCAAGTGGGGCACTTGTGGTCCCGGGTACATCGGTTATTACGCGAACGAGGCGAATGCCCACTACAACTCGTTGCAGGCCATCTTCGAAAAGCGCTTCTCACGCGGGCTGCAGATGAATGCAAGTTATGTGTGGTCAGATACTCAAGGCGTCGGCACTGGAACCTACTTCCAGATCGATCCCCATGCGGAATGGGGGCACTTTGACTTCAACCGCACCAATGACTTTAAGCTCTTTGGAAACTACACTCTTCCCTTTGGGCGCGGGCAGCAGTTCGGCTCCGGTCTTCCTGGATGGGCAAACGAGGCCATCGGTGGGCTGGCGTTGAACGCAAACCTACACTTGGCCAGCGGGCTGCCTTTTACTCCTTCCTATGGTGAGTGCGGATCGGATCGGGACAACGGACCCTGCGTGCCGAATCTACTCCATGGTCAAAGCCTTAGCGCAAGCTCTCTGAATGTTGCGACCCACTCCGCAACTTACTTTGTTCCGGTTTCTCCCCTGGCCACCAATGGTCAAATCAGCGGTCCATACCAACGGCCCCAGGTCCAACAATTCGGTGATATTCGCTATAACGCTTTCTGGGGACCAGGTCTCTTTAGCACGGACCTCGCGCTCAGCAAGGTGTTTAACCTGTACGAAAGCTTGAGCCTGAAACTCGAGGTGCAGGCGCAGAACGCTTTCAACCAGGCAAACCTGGGTAACCCCAGCAACACTTGTATCGATTGTGCAGGGAATGGTCAGATAAACGATATCCTCGGCGGCACCTTTGCCGGAATGCGTCAATTGCAGTTCGTGGCGCGGTTCACTTTCTAGCGGGTTGCAGAGTCCATCCCTGCAGACGAATGTGTGGGGACCTGAGAAACAGCAGGTCCCTCCACTACGCTACCCCGGATTTCCTGTGGATCTTGGTGGCGTTCTCGGACTTCATACGTCTTTCTTCACGGAAAGACGCGCACACGGGGCCTTGTCCAGTGCTGCGCGGCAGGAAATCCGGGTGCGCTTCGACGACTATCTCCAGCGAAAGATGCGCAAGGAGATCGTAAACGCCACTACCAGCCAGGTAAGCAAGATAGCCATCTGGGTCGTCAGTTGCCCCAGGTTCATACCCTGTAGCATATTCCCGCGTAACGCATCGATGGCTGCCGTCAGCGGGAGCGCCCGTACCACGGGTTGAACCACGGCCGGAAAACGGGTGGCGGAAAAGAAGACCCCGGACAAAATCCACATAGGAAGCATGACCAGGTTCATCAGTCCGGAGGCGGCTTCCATGGTCCTGGCCCGCGAGGCCACCAAAAGCCCCAGTGCGGAAAATGCCAGCGAAGTAAGCACGCACAGAAATCCCAATTGCCAAAAAGACCCGCGAAACGGCACTCCAAAGACGAGCCGGGCGAAGCCCAGAAAGCCGACTACCTCGATGACCAGCATCGCCAACCGCGACAACAGGTACGACGCCAGGTACTGCCAGCGCGGCATGGGCGAAGCCACCAGCCGCTTGAGCAACTTTTTCTGTCTGGACTCTACAATCGAAAAGCCCATCCCCCATATGGCGGAGCCCATCAGGTTCATTCCGAGCAAGCCGGGCACCACAAAATCGATGTAACGCGACCCTGTCTCATGCACCAGCTGATTCTGCACGGGAACGAGCTCGCGCCGCCCGGCCGCCGTCTGTATCGCACGATCAGCCACCATGCGCGCGGTCCGCGCATCGGGATTGGTCTCGTCGAATTTGTACGAGACTCCGTCCGGCGTTTGGATGGCCAACAGCAGAATGCTGCCCGTAGCCAATGCCCGAGTGCCGTCTGCCTCGCTCATGGTAGCCGCCGACAACCCTTTATCGCTCGCCAGGGCCTGCGTGAGCTGCGCCGTGGTTGCACCCACCTGCAACACATCCGCGGGGCGATTGCGGAAGGCAATCCCCAGCCCCACCGCCAGCAGGATGGGGAAAACAAATATCCAGAAGATGGCTTCCGGCTCACGCAGAAACAGCCGAAATCGGATCATCGTCAATTGATACAGGCTGCTCAGGTCGAGCTTACTCATCGCGCAAATTCCTTCCCGTAAGCCCTACGAACACGTCTTCAAGGGTGGCCGAGTGGGTACGAAACTCGCTCAACTGCAGCCCGTGCGCGGTCAACGTGGCAAAGATACTTGGCACCGCCGTATGCAGCTCGCGAACCGAAAGCTGGTGCACACCCGCATCCACGCGGTGCGACTGTACCCCCGCAATTGCCGTGAGCAGAGCCGCATCGACCACACCGTTCCCGCCGTCGTTACCCGTGATTGCGAACTCCACAATGTGCTCGCCGCCGACTGAGGCGATCAACTGCTGCGGGCTGTCGAGGGCAATGATCCGGCCGTGATCCATAATCGCCACCCGGTCGCACAGGCGCTCCGCTTCATCCATATAGTGTGTGGTCAGGATAATGGTGCGCCCTGCTTGTTTCAGGCCGTCCACCAGGTCCCACAGGTGGCGCCGCGCCTGCGGATCAAGACCTGTCGTCGGTTCGTCGAGAAACAGCAGCTCAGGATCGCCCACCAGGGCGCAGGCCATGGCCAGTCTTTGCTTTTGCCCGCCGGAAAGGGTCCCCACGCGTGCGTGGCGTTTGTCTTCCAGCTGCGCGGTCCGAATCGAATCCTCTACCGGAATGCCGTGCCGAAAAAAGCTGCGGAACAGCCGCAGGGTCTCGTCGACTGTCAGCTTGTCTGGAAACTGGGTCTCCTGCAGCTGAATGCCGATGCGTTGGCGCAGCAGCTGTTCGCCGGTGGCCCAATTCAGCCCCAGCAGCTCCACTGTGCCTTCATCGGGAGCGGTGAGCCCCTCGCAAATTTCAATGGTCGTTGTTTTGCCGGCACCGTTCGGCCCCAACAGCCCGAAGCATTCACCGCGAGTGACCTCGAGGTCGAGACCATCCACTGCCACCACGTCGCCGAAGGACTTCCTCAGGCCACGCAGCAGAAGTGAGCGGCCGTTTCCTGGTGTACGCAATCCGTTAGGCAGCACGGTAGCGGCTCCTGTATTAGTCATAGGATCTATTTTGTTTGTTGTGCCCGAGTCAGCTCGGCCCAATTTTCTAGCGTTCGCGCTTCTGCATCGGCAAGTCCTCAACGGCTTGCATGAACTCTTCCGAGACCACTGGACCCGCCGTAAGGTAGGCCGACCAGTCGTCGGGCCGGGCGGAAAGAATCACTTCATCTCCCTGCTTGCGAATGAACACCTCAGAGGTAGTGAACTGAAACTCTTTCGGAAGTCGTACCGCCTGGCTACGCTTATTCATAAATATTTTGGCTGTCCGCTGCATAGTATCCTTCCCTGGAGAAAGGCAGATACAAAGTATATTCTGAGCGCTCATGATCCGCCGCTGTGACGACCGGGACTTTGAATCGATTTGGGCCATCATTAATGATGGCGCGCAGGCTTACCGTGGGACGATCCCCGAAGATCGCTGGACAGAACCATACATGTCCAGGGAGAAATTGCAGCACGAAATCGATGATGATGTTGTGTTTTGGGGCTATCAAGACAGCGGGACCCTGACAGGGGTGATGGGCCTTCAATATATCCAGGATGTAACCCTCATACGTCACGCCTACGTTCGCACTGGTAGCCAGAAACAAGGCGTCGGATCCCAGTTGCTATCTCATTTGCGGGAGTTGACGAAAGACTCCGTGTTGATTGGAACGTGGGCGGATGCGGTTTGGGCAATCCGCTTTTATGAAAGACATGGCTTTCGCATGGTCAGTAGTGATGACAAGGATAGGCTGCTCAAACAATATTGGAACATTCCCGAACGCCAGATCGAAACGTCGGTAGTTCTGGCCGATGCGAATTGGTGGAGGTTGAGAAAAACCTGAACCAAGAATCTCCACCCCGCAACCAGGCCCGGGTGCCCAACATCCCCGATTTCCTGTAGAGCTTGTTGACTTCCGCCGACTGCATGCGCCTTTCCTTAAAGAAAGGCGCACACGCAGCCCTTGCCAGCGCCGCGTGCAGGAAATTCGGGGTATCTCGCTCGTTTCGCGAGCTGTGGATGCCACTGCGCTTCACGAGATGCGCCTTGCATTCTCCAGGGCGGGACGATAGTAAGCCGCGTTAGGAACGCGCAGGCCGGGAACCTTGGCCTCGTCGTCCCAGCGGCGCAGCGCAATGGCCGCTGGCGCGAACGGGCTGAGTAAGAAGGCCGCAGCCTGCTCATCGTTCATCGGTCCACCCTGCAGGGCAAGGCTTTCCATCGAGGCCGGAGATAGCCGCGCGAGGTATTCATGGTCTTGCCAACAAAGAAAGCGCTTGGCCGGAACGTGCAGTCGGATCGGCATCGTCACGTCTTCTCCAAACCAGCGGGAGAGATAGGTGGCCGCTACCTCTTCATGCATTCCGTCCTGGCCGCGATGAGCGATCTCCTCGTCGAGCCCGTGCAGCATGTGGCCGATGTCGTGCAAAAGCGCAGCAGAAATTGACGCAGGGCCAGCCCCAGCCAACTCCGCGGAGTGGGCAGCCTGCAGGCTGTGTTCGAGGATGGAAACGGGCTCTCCAAAATACGCGCTCCCTCCCCGGGCATTGAGCAGATCGATCAGATCCTCAATGTCCGACGTCGTCATGGTGCGCACTCCTGGTGCGTGAGAGTACTGCGAGCGAGCTGTAGAGTCCGTCGGCGTCCACGTAGCAGCCCTGGAGGTGGCGGGCTCCGCTGGAAAAGGCAGTGCGGCCATGAAGAATGCGGGTGTTATCGAAAAGGACAAGATCGCCTGGCTGCAGGCGGCAGACCACCAATCGCGCCGGCTCGTGAAGCAGATCGGCAAGCTGGCGGTACGCCGAGTAATACTTTTTGAGCCGCGGCCCCTTGAGCGGCAGGGGCGCAATCGAGCGATCGTTGTAATAGATGGCGCGGAAGTGTCCCTGGGTGTCTACCTCTAACATGGTTCGCTCGGCGATCAAGTCTACAGCCGCGTCCTGAAAACGAAAGAGAATGGGCGTTTGGCACAAGGTGGTGAAGGCGTCAGGATCACGGGCTCGGATCCGCTCTGCGGCGGCCATCCCGTCCACAAAAATGCTATCCCCTCCCTCACCAGCAGCGGACAGGCAATGCAGCAGCTGGAAGCCGGGCACCGGATCGCGATAAGGATTGTCTGTGTGGACTGGCAGGCTGCGACTTGTGTAAGCGAGATTGTTCGGTTCGGCAACGGTGCGAACATCGAAGATGCGGCCGTAGTTGGTCTCGCGCACAAAACCGATGAGGTCGGCGATGCGCAGCACGGCCGCATCTTCAACCGGCACGTCGCGAAGAAAAGCCAACCCGTCGCGTCCCACATAATAGAGCCAGTCTTCGCGGCTCGCCGGGTTCTCCATCCACTCCGCGTAATCGCACGAGGCAAAGGCGGTTGCCGGATGCCCCATCCATGGCAGGCGGGTGGGGCGCGAACCGATGCGCAGGCTGCGGTCAAAAGCACGCAACCAGGGGAGAGGGAAGACACTGGTTTCGCCGTCTTCCCAGCTGAGGGTGATGTGGCCTGGCGGGTGGGGCTCAACTGCTTGCAGCCGTGGCGCCTCTGGAAGGTTGAGCAGGCTTATCAGGCGCTGCCCGGTACGAGCATCGCGGTTGGCGGGATCGTTGTCTCGCAGCCATAGCGAACTGTAGACGCTGTACGACGAATTCTGCCAGGTAAGAGTGAGCTCGCCCGGGGTGCATTTCACCGCAGTGACGTCGATATCCGCTGCTTTCGCGATCATTGTCCCTCCACTGGACGCAGCAGGCCAATCGCGAGAGCGCGGCGGTGCTGCTGCCAGAGAGCGAGGGCAGCCACAACGCTGGTCAGTCCCGCGACGGCGGCAAGAACTAGAAACATTGTCTGCCATCCGTACGTGACTGCCAAATGCGCCATACCATTGCCGGAGAGAATGCCCGCAAGATAGCCGAAACCATCAATCAGGCCGGAGGCAGTTGCGCTCCCTTCCTTACCTCCGAAATCGAGTGACATCGCGCCGCCAAGGTAGGAATAGGGCCCAAGCAGGCAGAAGGCGACCGCCGCCACCAGCGCAAGCGGCAAAAGGCGCGGGGCGTGCACGGACACCTGCGCCAGGCCCAACAAGCCCAGAACCGTGAGGCAGAGACCGCCCAGGAGAATGCGGCTCCGGCCTTCCGGGCCAAGGTAATCGCTGAGAAAACCTGCTAGCAAGACAGACAGGCCGCCGAAAAACGGAAAGAGAGCGCTCCCACTCGCGGCCTGGGCGCCCGTCATACCAACCATCTGGGTGAAGTAGGTGGGCATCCAGAGATTGAAGGTTTCGCGCAGCAGCGTGGTACCGAGAGAGAGACCACAGACCAGCCAGAACGCGTAGGAACTTAGCAGGGTGCGGAAGATGGCAGCCATGCCCGGCCGCTCTGTGTCTGATCCGGAAAAGAGGTTAAGCGGATTTTCCTCCGGCGCAGGCAGGTTATACGACGCGGGAAACTCGCGCAAAAAAATGAGATTGCAGAGTAGAAGCACGCTGAGCAGGACGGCGCCGGCGGCAAACACTCCCCTCCAACCGAAACCATGCGCCAGCAGCAGCGACATAATGCCGCGCGAAACCGCGTCGCCGAAAAGGTAACTGAGACTGAGCACTGCCATCACGCTGCCGTAAGTGGTGTAGGAAAACCAGCGCGACGTGACCTTCACCATCCCTGCCCATCCCAGCGACTGAACCAGCCGGTTGCCCAGCCAGGCCAGAGTGAAGATGGGAAAGCCGCCCCCCAGCATAAAGAGCAAGGTAAACAGGATGGATCCCAACATTCCCCCCAGAAAATTGCTCCGCCCTCCGAAGCGATCGGCTAGCCCGCCGCTGGGAAACTTGCCGATGGCGTAAGCCAGCACTCCCAACGATGCAATCGAGCCCAGTCTGATCTGGGCAACGTCGGCCGGCGTGCCCTTGCGTACCTGCTCGGCAAGGATCAGAGGCAACGCGACGGAATAATCGGAGCGGCAGAAGTAGTAACCACCATAGCCAAGGAACAATAGAGAAACGGTGAGCAAATGCCAACGGGTAAGGCGCCGGCCTGAAGGTGCGAGGGACGCCTTCATTTTGGGCGCTCGCCGTGGGCGATCCTCTCTGCAATCTCGTCCAGGACTGGCAGCGTGTGGGCAACGGTCTCCGCGGTGTAGTCAGCTCCCGCTGAACGGAGCTCGTGCTCAGCGCAACCGAGCAGCTTTTTTTGCTCTCCGGGGGCGAGTTTTGACCAATCGTCCTCTGATAGTCCGACGGCATTGCCGCTGCGGGTCACGCCGATGGTCCACATTCCGGCATTGCGGCCCTCGGCGATGTCGGATTCGGTGTCGCCGATCTTCACGCAGGCGAAGAGGGGATAGATGCGGAGGTCCATAGCCAGCCGGTAGCACATCCAGGGAAAGGGCCGGCCTCCGCCGGCATCTTCAGGAGCCAGGGAGCGGTCCGTACGATAACCCTGCGTGCCTGCGAGCGTCTCCAGGCGGTCGAGCATAGACCTGGTGTAGCCGGTGGTGCCCGCGATCTTCATACCCCGCGCGCGCATGGCTTCCACTGCGTCCACCACACCTGAAATAACGGTGGCGTAGCCGGCCAGCACCTCCATCATTTGCGGCGCGAACTCCGCATACAACAGCTCAACGTCATGCTCTTGCGGTGGTGCATGGTGCAGAGCCGTCCATTGTTCTTTCACTTCCCGCTCTTCGAGTAACTTGCGGATGTGGTCTTTCTTTGCCAGACCCATGTGCCGGCGGACCAGGGGGCGAGGAGGGCTGATGCCATACTCGTGGAAGACGTCTTCGAGCGCCTTTACGGGCGCAATGCTTCCGTGATCGACAGCGGTGCCTGCCCAGTCCAGAAAGACGGCGGGGATTTTTGTGCTAGACATGAATGAATCCTAAGTCTCGCATCGATTGCTCCGCCACGCCAAACGAAAGCGTCATGCCGGAGCCTCCCGGCGAAACGACAATCCGGACCCCATCGTCGGGATGCATCACGACCAGCGGCTTTTCGGGATGCTTGGCATAGACGCCATACCATCGCTCGGCCACTGTAAGATCAGGCGCGCGCAGGAACTGCCGCGTATACCGAAGAATGATCTCGTCAATCTCTTCTTTGTTGAAGATGTCGACGGCGAGAGAGTATTCGTGCGAGTCGCCGAGGGTGAGTGCTCCATCGGCGGTTTGCGAAACCAGGGCGTGAATTCCCCAACGATCATACTCGGGCGTCTCTTCGGCGATGCGCCGGCTGAGAGCGGGGAGTGTGGTACAAACCTGGAAAGCGGGATAGAAGCGCAGGGTGAGCCCAGCGGCGAGCGACGGGCCTAGCTGCCATCCGTTGGGTTGCGCTCCTGTGCGCATCATCTGTAGTTTGCAGCGGGTGAGACCACTAGCTGCAAAGTGCCGCGGATAAAGCGTCTCAAAGTCGTCGCCGCTGCAAACAATCACGGTTTCTGCCTGCCATTGCCCGTTCCCGCTATAAAGAACTGGGGGCTCGATGGCGGTGACCGCGGCTCCATAGAAGAACTGGACCCGATACCGCTCTTTAAGAAAGCCGGGCAACGACTGGATTATCTGGCGCGGATCGACGGTGAATTCAGTGTTACTCCACAGACCTCCGGCAAGTCCGTCAGGCTGGACCGCGTGTGACCGTTCCAGAACGTCGCACGGCTTCAGCCATGAGCATTCATAGCCCAGCCTGGGACCGAGCTCGGCGAACTCCTGCGTCACCGCCGCCTCGTCGGGCCGGTAGGCCACGTGAAGCGAGCCAGTTTCGCGACGAGGCAGTTTCGCCAGGTCGAGAATCTCCAGCCACAACTCGCGGCTGCGCAGCGAGAGCTCGAGCATCGCCCCGGCAGGCTGGCCAATCGGCCACACCATGCCGAAATTGCGCACCGAAGCTCCGGCCGCGCGCGGGCTCTTCTCGATCACAAGTACAGATTTTCCGGCTTTTGCCGCCACATACGCATGGGCCAGCCCGAGGATTCCCGCACCTACGATCGCGACATCCGCCCGGGGATGCGACATCGGGAATGAAACTCCTGAGCTAAAAGGATAGTCGAAGCGACATCTGGATGGTTCGTGGCCCAGCCTGCTCCGCCGATTGAACTGCGGAGATCAGCCAAACGAGCCACTGTTGATCTTCGTATTCGGGTCAGCGACATTCTCGATATTGAAGAGATTGGCAAAATCCGCCAGCAAGCGCCTGCTCGACAGAGACCTTTTGCTACGCCTTTGATTGCCGCGAGGCCCGAGACGAACGGCGAAACGACGCTGGGATACTTTTGGTAGTTGCAGCCTAACCACCACGTGTTAACCGTCGATAAATTATTGACGCCCGTTGCGAGAGGTTTGCGTCATCACGACCCTGCAGGACGCGCCCGATAGCTGTCGTGTACTTGAATAGCGTGGAGGACGGCAGTCGGTCGCAGAGGAGTAGGGCGCGAACGCTCGCCCTTTCGAACCCTGATTGGATCAATCCATTATCAAATTTCTTAAATTAGGCATTTTAGCCGAGCGCGAGTGCCGCCACACCCCGGCGATCAATACCGATCCGATACCCGGCGACGATCTCGCCCTCGCGCAAGAATCTGGCCGAAATAGATGCCAATCATCATTGACATCTCACGCACAGGAGCCACATGGCTGATAGGCGCTAACCGCATCGCGAAAAGCACCAGGATGTAGCCCAGCGGCGTGAGGAAACTCCACCACACCCCAGAAGTGACCCCTCCCGCTGCTGCCTGATGCTTCGCACTTCCTCCTGGCGTAAACTTGTCTTAGAGTCGTTACCGAGGAGAGTGCAATGGCACAACTGATGAGGACTGCGAATCCTGTACTGAACGAGAAAGGTTTTGAGGGTTTCGCCGTACTGGGCGAGAGGATGACGCTCCAGGGTACGGTCAATAAGACCGGAATTCTTCTCCTTTGCGCGATGGCGTCGGCTGCGTGGACATGGCATCTGTTTATGCAATCGCATAACGCTGCCGCCGTGCTCCCATGGTTGTGGATCGGGACCATCGGCGGATTTGTCTGCGCGCTGGTCACGACCTTTAAGAAAGAATGGTCCCCGGTGACCGCCCCCGTCTACGCTTTGCTGGAAGGGCTGGCGCTCGGCGGTATCTCGTCCATTCTCGAGCTCCGCTTTCCCGGCATTGCGATCCAGTCGGTGAGCCTGACATTTGGCACATTGCTGGTTCTCTTGCTCGCCTATCGCTCCGGCCTGATCCCGGTGACCCAGAATTTCCGGCTGGGGATTGTCGCCGCGACCGGCGCAATCATGTTGTTTTATCTACTGCAATTTGTGCTGGGTTTCTTTGGGGTCCACTTCACTTCCATCAACGGCTCAGGGCCGATCGGGATTGGATTCAGCCTGATTATCGTAGGCATCGCCGCGCTCAACCTGGTGCTTGATTTCGACTTTATCGAGAATGCCGCGCGTATGGGTGCTCCTAAATATATGGAGTGGTACGGCGCCTTCGGGCTTATGGTCACACTGGTCTGGCTGTACCTGGAGATTCTGCGGCTGCTTACCAAGCTTCGCGGACGCGACTAAGCAACGGAGAAAACAGCAGGTCACCTCCGAGCTAGGTTCGGTCCAGATTGTTATAGATGTCGGCGATATTCACGTTGACCCCGGTTTGCAAGGGCGACAACTTGGCAAAAGGCGAGTGGCCCTCCTTGCTCATTCGCGCCAGATATCCTTCATAGCCGTTGGACTGGAGCGATCGAAGTGAGGCTACGGTGATGCGCTGTTGCATCTCGGCCACGGTGAGGCCGGCCTTCTTGCCTTGCTCAACTTTCCCCGTCAATTCCTCGATATAGTTGCGCAAGTTGATCATGACCGTGCGGCCCGTTTGCAGGGCGGCATGGCCCGGCATGATTTTGTTGAAGTCAGCGCCCCCAATGGAGTCGATGGTGCCCGGCCAGATTCGGGGAAAGCCGTCCGCGATGAACGGCAGCGAGCCGTGAATCACATCACCGGTTGCGATCGCGCGCTCTTGCGGGCAAAAGACGACGACATCTCCAGCGGTATGTGCGTGCCCGTGGAACTCGATGTGCAGATCGATGCGCGGGATCTTGAAGTACATACGTTTTCTCAAAGGTAATCGTCGGCAATTCCAGGACGTAATTTTTCAGCTCCGCCTGATAAGCCTCCAATTGTCGTATCTGGTCCGCGCAAAAGGACTTTTCGCCGGCCGAGGTGGAGTGCGCGGCCTGATCGCGAAGGGCGTCGATCTGCTTCGGCACCCCGTCCACGGAAGCCTTCATCCTGGCGACCGCCAAGGTCGGCCATCAGCTGCCTGGTAGCCGCGCTGGCGATGAAGTCGACCTTCTCGCCAGTCAGGCGATAGGCGTGATTGCCTTGGGTATGGTCCCAATGAAAGTGGGTATTGATGACGTAGCGCACCGGCTTGGTGGTAACTTCCCGCTTGATTTGGGCAATCAGAGAAGCGGCCGCCGATGGCTTGGAGTGCGCATCAACCACGACTACGTCCTTCGATCGGACGAATATGCCTGCATTGCAGTTGATCATCGCCTGAGGACGGGCGCGAGCAAAGTAAACTCCGTTGGCAACTTTCTGTATGTCGAACAGTTCTGGATCGGAACCGGGAGCCGCTGCCCGAGCCCAGGCGGCGCGATGCCAGGCAAGTTCCAGAATGGACGCCCCAGCCAGGGCGCCTCCCATCCATACACGAAGGAAGTCGCGCCGAGACGCGTGGGAATGATGGTGATGGACGTGGCTGTGATCGCTTGCTGGTTGCGCCATGCTTCGCTGTCCTTTCCCTGCCAAATGGGCAGAAGACCGATCCTACACCGGCTTGAAGTCGAAGATTGACAATGCGGGAAACATTATGAAAGTATCCCGGACGTTAGCATAGTAAGGCACTTGAGGGCACCCGAAATACCGGGCATAAGGAGATCGATTCGATGAAGAAACTAGCGATCTGCGCGGGCTGTCTGGTCGCGTCGCTGAGCATTTTTGCCCAGGCACCGCAGACGTTCAAAGGCGAGATCATGGATAGCCAGTGCGCCGCTTTGGGTGGGCACCAGATCATGGAGCAGAAGGGCGAAAGCGCCAAGGATTGCACCAATCGCTGCGTAAACATGGGCGGCAGATACACGCTCTTCGATGCCGCCACCAAGACCGCCTACCAACTCGACGACCCGAAGAAGGCGGCCGCATTCGCCGGAGCGAAGGTGTCGGTGACCGGGACGCTGAACGCAACCACCAAGACCATTAAAGTGGCCAGCATCAAGGCCGGATCGTAAAGAGCAGTTTCGCGATTACGTGGAGCCCGGTCGAGAAACTACGCTGCTCGGCGGATTGCTTCACTTGCGAGGCGCCTGCCTGCCGGAGGCGCCTTTCCAATTCCGGTTGTGAGCTTTCGGGCGGATCAACCACGCCTACCAGTATCTTGCCCTTCCCGATTTCGGGATCACTAATCACTCCTTTGAAATTTGGCAGCCCGGCGCCGATCAGCAGCACCACCAGTGTGGTCAGGATGGCGCCAAGCATGATCATCTCGTAGACGATGATGCCGTTGGTCCACGCCGGCGTGAGCGACATGCCCCCGGTGTGAATGGGATAGGACTTCTGCGAAAGCGTAGTCAGCAGATAGCCAGCCGTGCCGCCGACGACGGCGCCGAGAACCGCCCAGCGATAGGGACTCGAGGTAGCGTGCGAGTCAGTAAATTCGTAGCCCTCGTGCGGCTCGCCGGAGACAATGACGATCTGCTGCGGCGTCGAACTTGAGCTCGGAACTGGCGGCGCGCAAGGAGTCGACGGCGCGCTGTGCGCCTTCCGGATCGGCATAGAGACCATAGAGAGCTTTCATTCCGCCACGTCCGTGGGCAGGGGCCCTTCCAGCACCAGACCATGATGCTTACCTTCGGCAGGGGCGACCACCGGGACGCCACCATGGGGTTGGAGCCCGACCTTCATCTCCCAGATGGAAATCATGGGCACGAATTTTGAGAACAGCAGGTAGAGCAGCGCCATCATGCCAAAGCTCGAAGCCATCAGCGTGTCTTCCACCCAGGTGGGCCGGTAGGTTCCCCAGGAGTAAGGGAGGAACTTGTGCTCCAGCGAGGGGACGACGATCAGGAAGCGCTCCAGCCACATGCCCACGACCACGGTGCCTGACGCGATCGCGGTTCCGGTGATCGTGCGCAGGCGCTTGATGGCCAGGATGGGCACGGGGATGATGAAGTTGCACACCACCATGGTCCAAAACAGCGGTGCGAATTGTTTGCGAATACTCTCCCAGAAAACGGCCATCTCCGGAGGGGAGTTGCCGTACCAGGCGGTGAGCCGCTCGGCGAAGGTGAAGTAGAACCATAGCAAGCTCATGGTCAAAAGCAGCTTGCCCAGATTTTCGAAGTGGATGGGCCGGAGATATTCTTCCAAATGCAGGAACTTCCGCAGCAGCGCCATGGCCAGGATCAGCGCGGCAATGCCGCTGAAGATCGCGCCGGCAACGAAGTACGGGCCAAAGATGCTGGAGTGCCACATGGGCACCAGCGTCATGGCGAAGTCCCAGGAGACGATGGTGTGCACCGAGACCGCAACCGGAACGATGACGACGGCCATGATGTGCATGGCGATTTCGAGGCGCTGCCATTGCCGCGGCGTGCCCTGCCAGCCCAGCGCTAATACCCGGTAGATCTTTCTGCGCCACCCGGTGGAGGCGTCCCGCACGGCGGCGAAGTCCGGAATAGTCGGCAAATACAAAAAGGTAGTGCTGCCGGTGAGATAGGTGGAGATGGCGAAGAAGTCCCAGGCGAGTGGCGAGCGAAAGTTAGGCCAGATATGGCGTTCGCTGGGATACGGGATCATCCAAAAAGCCAGCCACGGGCGCCCGATATGGCAGAGCGGAATGATGGCGCCGATCAGTACGGAGAAGACGGTGATGGCCTCGGCGCAGCGAGTGACAGGGCGGCGCCAGGTGGCGTTGGTGAGACGCAGAATCGCGGAGATCAGCGTGCCCGCGTGGCTGATGCCGATCCAGAAGACGAAATTGGTAATATCGAAGGCCCAGAATACGGGGGAGTTGATACCCCACACCCCGATCCCGGCATAGAGCTGATAACCAAATGCAGTCACGCCCGCGAGCAGCAAGCTGGCGGCGACCGCCACGGCAACCCAATACTTGCCGCTGCTGTGGAAGAGCGGCCGCAGCAGATCCTGCTCGATTTGTTCAGCCGTGGTTTGCATCTTCCCAGGTGCCTCGTTCGAGATAAGTCACGTTGGGCTTGGTGCCCAGTTCGCCCAACAGTTTGGTGCCGCGATTGGAGCTGGAAAGCTGCGAGACCTGGCTAGTGGGATCGTTGAGGTCGCCGAAGACCAGGGCCTTGGAGGCACAGGACTGCGCACAGGCGGTAGTGAATTCGCCGTCCTTCAGCTCGCGCTTTTCGGCTTCGGCCTGAATCTCGGCAGCCTTGATGCGTTGCACGCAGAAGGTGCATTTCTCCATAATGCCAACGGTACGCACAGAGACGTCGGGATTGAGCTGCAGCTGCAGCGGCATTTCCCACTGCGGATTGTAGAAATTGAAGAAGCGCACGTTGTAGGGGCAGGCGTTGGCGCAAAAACGGGTACCGATGCAACGGTTATATACCTGCGAATTCAGCCCTTCGGGCGTGTGATAGCTGGCGTAGGTAGGACAGACGGGCTCGCATGGGGCCTCGTCGCATTGCTGGCAAAGGACCGGCTGAAAGCGGATGCGGGGGTTGGGGAAATCTCCCTCCCAGTAGCGCTCGACCCGAATCCAGTGCTTGGCTCGGCCGCGCGCGGCCTGGTCCTCGCCCGCGGTGGGGATATTGTTTTCCGCATGGCAAGCGACCACACACGCTTCGCATCCCGTGCACCGGTCCAGATCCACCACCAATCCCCACTTATGAGTCATTCATCTCACCCTTTTCTCCTAGCGCCGCTCTTCCTGGTGCGGGAACCCGCTCATTCCTCCCGCAAACAACACCAGTTTCGCCTGTTCCGGTCCACCCGCGCGCGCGAGCTTCACCCGGGTCGCGGCCCAGGCGAGCGCACCCGTGTCGACTACGCCGTGAGGTTCAAGAATCGAAAGCGGATTGGCGCCACGGCCGCTGGCGAATCGGCCAAAGTTCTCATGCCCCTGGCCAACCGGCATGGCCACCATGTCGGGCGCGATTCCCGGTGAAAGAACCGCGGCCGCATGCACGCTTCCCTGCGGTGACGCGATCTCAACCAAATCGCCTTGTTTGATTCCCAGCCGCTCCCCGGTCTGAGGATTGATCTCGACCCAACTCGACCACATCGCGGACGTGAGCACGTCGGGCAGCTCCTGCAACCAGGGCAAATGCGCCAGAGAACCATCGCCAAACGACTGCGAAACGTAGGGCAGAAAATAGAATGAGAAAATCGCCCGTAGCAGCGGCAGGCTTCGGCGACACCATGGTGAAGGGTTCTCGCTTTTCCACCGGTACCGGTTGGTCCGCAGTTGGTTGCGCCCCACCAGCCGCCCTGGGTTTGCATAGCGTCCCAAAAATCGTCATCCGTCTTGGCGTCGATGGAGCCGGCGCGGGTGTCGGAGCGGAACATAGGCGGCGCGCAGCATGGCGTCAAAGGTTGGCCATGGCAAAGCCTTGGCGACATTGCCGCCAAGCTGGTGGGCCAGGCCAAGCAGCACATCGGGCATGGAGCGCGTGTCGTGAAGGGGCAGCACTGCGGGCGGCGCGAGGCTGACAACCGCTCGGGTTGAGCCCGACTCAGGCATGCTGTCGAGCCAGCTCTCCAGTAGGGCATGGTCGGGCAATATCAGGTCGGCCAGAGCGCTCGTCTCGTCAATAAAGCTGCCGAAGCTGACAATGGTGGGAATTTTCGCCAGGGCTTCGCGAACGCGCAAGGCAGGCGGAGCGGAGAACACCGGATTGGCGTCGTAGACCAGGAGCAACTGCGGCGCCGCAGAGATCCCGGGGTCGTTCACCAGGGCATGAAGGGCCGAGAGATTTTGCCGCATCGGCGCTCTGGATTCGCCCATCGGCAGCTCGGGCGTGAAGCCCAAAATCCAGGCCCGTATCGACCAGCGATTCCAGAGCATTGACTGCCAAAGCGGTAGACAGGCCGTTGGAAAGGGCCAGCGGCGCCCCGCCGATTATGGCAGCGGCCAATCCACTCTGCGTCATCTCGTGCGCAAGACGCTTGATGGCGGCTGCGGATATGCCAGTCTGCTTCTCGACCGCCTCCGGCGTGTAGTCCGGCAGGCCCGCGGACCATCCGGCAATGAGCGCTCCAGCACGCGATCCGGTCCCTTGCGGCACCAGCTTTTCGCTCAGGATGACATGAGCGATCCCCAGCGCAAGTATGCCTTCCGTTCCCGGCCGGCATGGAATCCACTCGTCCGCATTGGCGCCGGTCTGCGACATCCGCGATTCCACCTGGACGAACTTTGCGCGGCGTCCAGGCCGGCCTTGGCGCATCTCTCCATACCCGATGGATTGGGCCACCGGCGAATTCCAGGTTCCCAGAAAATCGGCGCCGAACGAAACGACATAGTCGGCACGAGCAAGGTCAAACGTGGGCAGCCTGAAATGTCCAAAGCTGAGCAGATTGGCCTCGCGCAGCACGCCATCGTCGAATGGCTCGTACCAGATCGCGGGCGGCGCACCGTAGGCAGTCAGGAAGCGATCGACCAATTGGCGGCGCTGGCCATTCAACGGCCGCGACAGAAAGGCTACTGAAGCAGTGGGATTCGATGCCTTCAATGCGGTCAGGTGCGAGGCCAATTCCTTCAGTGCGTCGTCCCAGCTTATGGGCTGGAATTCGCCCGAGCCGCGCGGGCCGCTGCGTTTGATGGGATGCGTGATGCGATCGGGATGATAAAGCACCTGCAGCCCCGCCTGGCCCCGCGCGCAGAGCTTTCCCTGGTTGACGGGATGCTGCGGATTGCCTTCGAGCTTTTTGGCCAGGCCCATCTTGATCAGGCCCTGCTGGCCGTGACGCACCACTTCTGCTTCGCCTTGCATCACCCGCACCAGCAGACCGCAGCCCGCGGAGCATAGCGTGCAGACACTCGGCTTCCAGGTCGCGATGCCGGGAATCAGCTCTTCTTCCGGAACAAAACGGATGAGCTGCTTCTCTGCGCTGCGACAGCCTTCGAGCGTGGCCATGACGCCCGAGAGAGCCGATATCTTGATGAAGTCACGCCGTTCCATAATCCTCAGTAGTGACAGGTCTCGCAATCAATGGAGACTTTTTTCTGCGCGTGGCAGTTAATACAAAAACCCATGTTCAGATCTACCTTGCGTTCGGCCGTGGTCTGTTTGGTCATATCGCTGTGGCACATGGCGCAGTCGACTCCGGCGCGAATGTGCGGCGCGTGGTTAAACCGCACGTGCGCGGACTCGCTGTAGCTGTAAACCCGCACCCAGGGAATTTCTTCACCGCGTGCTTTGTAGGCGGCAATCTTCTTGATCTCGGGGCGGTCGGTGGCGATCGACTGGTGGCAACTCATGCAGACGTTCACCCCGGGAATACGTGCCTCAGGGCCTTGATCCACACCGACATGGCAGAAGGTGCATGGAAGGCCTTTAGCGAGATGAACAGTATGCGTGTAAGCGATAGGCTGGACAGGATGTTCCGGATGGATATCCAGAAAGTCTTTCACCGCTGCGTATGCGTCAGGATGCGCAGGGGTAAAAACGCCTGTGGTCACGAAATCGGATTGCCCCGAAGCGTGCATTCCCCGCCCGGGTAGCACGATTTCCACCAGCGCCCATAGCACAAGCGCCGGCCGCAATCAACAACAACCATTTTTGCCAACCCAGAGGGATGCGCATAGAGGGCAAAGTCTTATGTGGATTGGCCTTAAAACTGCAGATGCTACACGACTCGCGCGCCGTTGTAAATAATGAAGGAGGCAAGAGAAATATACTGCGGACGAAGGGTGTCGGTATGTCGAAGCGTACAGGTTAAAGAGCTTGTGTGAGAACCCACCATTCACCGATTCAGTCCCGCAGGGACGGCTGAGAGTAGCCCAGGACGCAGTCCTGGGACTGGAGTTTCTACATTTTTCTGAGTCGAAGCGTGCCGAGAGTGTCTGAAAAGGAGGGCCAGCAGAAGCGGTCACCCTCAGCCTCGACCGATGGCGGAGTTCCCCTCCCGCTTATCCACATCATTATTTGATAGCCCTCTGGACGACAGTCCTGGTCGCCTGTAGCGTGACAGAAGGAAGCAACAAATCGCTGTCGCGGTACAAGCACAATGATGGGCAAGATGATCAAATTAATTGCTTGAGCATCTTGAGCATCTTGACGAAACAAAGGACTTATTTGAGCATCTTGAGCATCTTGATGAAACAAAGGACGTATTTGCGAACGTTAGCAAATCGCTTTGAAAAACATTTGCCGGAGAGGCCCGCTGAACTGCAGACCCCATCATGCGGCCTTTGCTTAAGAGAAGGGCGCAAGAGCGGCGGCATGGAAGCGTGCGGGTGAAGAGCCTACGAAAACGCAGTCTGTATCAGGGCCCGACTTAAAGTCGTGCCCTAACTAATACAAAGCCAAAACACGGCATCCAAAGGAGCTTCTCTGGTTGAAATATCAACCGCTTTGCCCTGGTTATGTAGAAACTCCAGGCCCAGGACGCAGTCCTGGGAAGAGATTCGAGAGACAGACCAGTCCCGCAGGGACGGGTGAAAATTACCCAGGATGCAGTCCTGGGTACAACCTGGTTAACTTTCAGCCGTCCCTTGCGGGACTTTTCGTCGTTATGTGCATGGTTCCCAGGACTGCGTCCTGGGCTACTCTCAGCCGTCCCTCCGGGACTAAATCGGTGAATGGTGGGTTCTCTCACACGCTCTTTAGCCCGTACGCACATGAGCCCTCCAGATTGACGGGCTAGGACATTCCAGGAGGGAATCGGCATCGCTCGGAATGAGTCTCGAGAAAGTCCCTAAGCGTCTAAAGCCGAACGGATTCTGTGGCTCTCTTGGACGGCCTGAAGGCTGTCCCCTTCAAAGAGCGTTTGCAGGCTACGGCTTCCCCAGGTCGTACACCACAGGTTCCTCTTGCTTCGCGGGTTCGCCCAGGGCTTGCCGGATGACCGCCAAAAGCTCGGCATTATTGACGGGCTTTTGCAGAAAGGCTCTGGCGCCTGCCTGAAGAGCGCGCTTTTGATTTACGCGAAGTTCACGGCCCGAAACCACGATGACAGGGATCGAGGCCAGAGAAGGAACTGCTTGGAACCTTTCCATCACCAGGAAACCGTCGCCGGCAGGCAGACCGAGGTCGAGGATCACGAGATCCGGCTCGATCTTCCGCGCCTCAGCAATGCACGAGATCGCATCCGCTGCAAAGAATGTGTCGTAGTTGTTGGCCTTGAGGCGTACATGCATACTTTTAAGTACATCCGGGTCGTCATCGACAATGAGAATTTTCTTATTGCCCATCTCTCCCAATCCTCCGCAAAATTTCCTCATTCATTAGTTCCTGAACCTCAACCGCCGCCTTTTCCAGGTAGGTTTCCATTGATCCATTTGGCTCTCGTTTGATCGCATCTTCATTCCCGTGAAGGAACCGGTAAGAGGTCGAATGGATCAAGCCTGCCAGCCCGATTTGTTCGCTCAAGTCCAATTGCTTCCGAATCCGCTCAGCAAGCGCCTCGGCACCAATTTCGTCGGTGGCAGCCACGATGAAAAAGAGTTCTACGGCTCCTGAGAAGCCCATCCTGGGCAGGAGAACATCCCGCTCGGAATGCAGACACTGTTGCAGAATATCCCGGACCTCATGGGACTGTTCCGTGCGCACCTGGTCGGAAAGCCAGCCGGTCTGCGAACCTATCTCCGTCACCACGAGTGCGACCGAACCGTCGATACGTTTTCCCCCTCTAAATGCCGGGAGGATCAGGTCGCATAAACTAAACACGGGCAGGGTAACGGAAAAAACCGCGCCATGCCCCAGTACGCTCGTGGCCCAGATCTGTCCGCCCTGCCGGGTAACCAGGTCTTTGCAGATATACAAGCCCAGGCCAAGACCTTTTCGTACCAGCGAACGCCGGATTTGGTACCTGGAACATGCGTTCAAAAATCCGTTCGATAAAGTCCGGACTGATCCCGCATCCCGAATCTGAGACCTCCAGCAGCACCAGACCCGGATCTCGCTCGAGCAGACGAGCTTGAATCTTCACCTCTCCGTTGGCAGGGGTGAACTTGATGGCGTTCTCGACCAGAATGACGAGAATTTGTCGCAGGCGCGTTGGGTCAGCGCAGACTGGCGGCAAGGGGCAATCCATATCCGAAGAAAGAGTGATCTCTTTGGCTGTGGCTGCCCACTGGAGGGTATGGATCGTGTCCAGGATTGCATCGCAAAGCGAAGTAGGTTGCGGTTCGACCACCAGTTTTCCGGTATGCGAACCAGCGACTTCGAATAAGTCATTAATCATCGATTGCAGCTGCTCGACATTCCTGAGAACGATTTCCAGGTCCCCGCTCTGTTCCGGATTCAAGTTCACCGGCCAACCTGTCCAGGAGAATGGTCACAAACTGATAGATAGCGTTCAGCGGTGAACGAAGCTCGTGCGACACGTGGGAGAGGAACTCATCCTTAAACCGCATCTGATATGTCCGCACCAGGTCGGTTTCTGTTTGCATGCGCTGGCGCTCAATCGCATGGCGAAGAGTTCGGGGAAGCGCACGACTTTCGATCTGGCCCTTAATCAGATAGTCTTGAGCGCCTTCCTTCATCGCTTCGGCGGCCAGGGCCTCGTCGTCCAACCCGGTCAGCACAATCACCGGGACGCCGGGGGCCATCGCGTGCGCCCGGCGCACCGTGGCGATGCCTTTCTCATCCGGTAATCCCATGTCTAACAGAATGATGTCCGCTCGAGCTTGCGCAAGATGACCCTCGGCTTCACTGATGCGCCCCACATGGGTCAATTCGAAACTGCCCGGTTTCTCCTTGCTGAACATCTCGCGCAATAGACGAGCATCTCCCGCGCTATCCTCCACCAGCAGCACCTGGAGCGCATTTTCTTTCATACGCGTAGGGAGCGCGGCAACTTGACTACGGAGAACCAGAAGGCGTCAATGGACTTAACCACCGTGAGAAATCCTTTCAGGTCTACCGGCTTGGTGATGTAACAGTTCGCATGGAGCTTATAACTCCGCAGGATATCCTCGTCCGACGCAGAGGTGGTCAGGACCACAATAGGAATGCTCTTCAGTGTCGCACTCTCCTTGATCTCCTGCAGAACTTCCCGGCCATCTTTTTTGGGCAGGTTGAGATCGAGCAGGATCAGGTCCGGACGAGGTGCGCTCGAGTGCTTTCCCTCACCCCTGAGAAACTCCATTGCTTCTACCCCATCCTGAGCGACGTGCAGCCTGATCTGTACCTTGGCGTCCTTAAGTGCTTCCTGCGTGAGCCTGACATCCCCGGGACTATCTTCAACCATGAGAACTTGAATGGGTTGCGTGCTCATTTCCTTCGATTCCATCATTTACCGTCTCCTACAGGCAGGGCGAAGTAGAAGGTGGAGCCCTGCTTGGATTGCGACTCGACCCAGATCCTGCCACCCAGCCGATCCACAATCTTCTTGCACATGGCTAATCCAATTCCGGTGCCCTCGAATTCTTTTTGCCCGTGCAACCGCTGGAAAAGAACGAATATCCTCTCAAAGTACTGAGGCTCAATTCCCAGCCCGTTGTCGCGTACCGCAAAGACCCATTCGTTGCCACCGTCCGTGGCCGAGACGTGTACCCGAGGCGGCTCGGCACTGCGATATTTAATCGCGTTCCCGACCAGGTTCTGGAATACCTGGACTAATTGCGTTTCAGCCGTGGTGAGGGCAGGCAGCGAATCATGAGTCACCTATCGCCGCACTCTCCTCAATGGCTGTTCGTAAGTTGCCAAGCGCCTGCTGCAGTGCGTTTTCACAGGAAATCTCCCGCAGCTCTTCCCTGTTCGCCCCCGCGCGTGAATAAGAGAGCAGATCCTGGATCAACCCTTGCATACGATTGCACCCGTCGACTGCAAACGCGATGAACTCATCGGCGTCTGAGTCCAGGCGGCCTTTGTATCGCTGGGCCAGGAGCTGCGTATAACTGGCCACCATGCGCAACGGCTCCTGAAGGTCGTGGGATGCAACATAGGCAAATTGCTCCAGTTCGTCATTCGAACGCTTCAGTTCCTCCATCGTCTTGGTCAGGTTCTCCTCGGACTTAAGGCGCTCACTGACGTCCCGCGTGATTTTTCCGAAACCCCGCAACCGCCCCCGCTCATCACGTAACGCTGTAATCACAACGTTGGCAAGAAAGCGAGAGCCGTCCTTGCGCACCCGCCAGCCTTCGGCTTCACAGCGTCCGTTCTTTTTGGCCTGCCCCAATTCGAAGCCGGGTACTCCGTCGGCTATATCTTCGGCGGTATAGAAGCGAGAGAAGTGTTGGCCGATAATCTCCTCTGCCCGGTATCCTTTGATTCTTTCCGCCCCCTCGTTCCAACTCACGACCAGGCCCTCCGGGTCCAGCATTAAGTTCGCATAGTCCTTCACCCCCGACGCCATCAAGCGGAACCGCTCCTCGCTCTCACGAAGAGCGTCTTCGACCCGCTTGCGCTCGGTAACGTCGCGGATCGCAGCCGTCACCAGCATGCCTTCTACGCTTTCGTGCGGGGTGAGCATGATCTCGATCGGAAACTCAGTTCCATCCTGCCGCCGGCCGTGGAGTTCGATCCCGGTACCAATTTTCTGCGCCATCGCTCCGGCCGCAGTGCGGATACCATCCACCACCAGCCGCTCTGCGAAGCCCTCAGGAATGATGTTCTTTACCGGCTGCCCCAGGAGCGCGTCCCGCCGGTATCCGAACTGTTTCTCCGCCTGAATATTCAGTAGAACGATCTCCCCACCCTGGTTCACTACCACCATCGCATCCGGCGAAGCCTCCAGAAAGCTGCGATACTTCACTCGCCACTCCTTCCTTGAGCGTTCCCATTTCGGGGCCGCTACTGCGCGAGTGAACTATGCTGATGGGAGCGTGATACGCGCCAAAAGCGCTCGCTATATGCTTATCGGCTTTGCAGCCGAAGATCGTGAAGCTAGGGAGGCAGCATCGACATCACGAACACATCCATTCCGCCTAGACTGGCGGGCTTTGGCCTCTTGCTGCTGCTTGCGACGATCGGTTGCCAAAACACCGCCCAACCACCCGTTGCCCCCCATAGCAACGCCGAGGCTCGTCCAAGCGGCCGCGAATACCAGCCACGAGACAGCTCCGATTACGCCGGCAACGACCAGGGGACAAGCAGGCGCCGGCCGCGCCGCGGACGCCCGCAGGAGCATGCGGCGCCGGGGCAATTCGATTTCTACCTGCTTAACCTCTCCTGGTCGCCGGAGTTCTGCGCCACCCACGGGGACAGCCCGGAGTGCGGGCGCAAACTGGGCTTTGTGGTCCACGGACTGTGGCCGCAGGATGCCGACGGCGACTATCCACAGCATTGCAGCGATGCGCCCGGCCCGGCCGATCCCCAGGCCGACACCGACATCATGCCCACGGCGAGCCTAGTAGAACACGAATGGCAGACGCACGGCACTTGCTCCGGATTAGGGGCCAATGATTATTTTGCAGAGATTCATAAGGCATATCGGGCAGTGAAAATCCCGGCAAACATCGGCACCGGGGGTGATGCCGATGGCGTCCCCCCTGATGACCTGCTGGCGCGATTTGCGGCCGCAAATCCAGGTTACCCGCCGGGGAGTTTCGCGCTGAGCTGCGGCAATAACCGGTTGACGGCGGTGGAGATCTGTTTAACCAAAGACCTCCGTCCCGAGACTTGTCAGGGTGTGCGGTCTTGCCGGGCTAACGTGGTGAAAGTAACGCCCCGATAGGGTCTTCAGGGTTGAGGGGCAGGGGCATCGGGGACGGATTGAGGAGCAGGCCGCGGGGTGTTCTGCCGCCGCCTTGCCCCATCTGCTTGGCCAGCTTTTCCGCTTGCTTTCGCCGGTGGTAGCGCACCATGTCGGGCCAGAATTCGATGATTTCACTGCCGATAATCGCCTGCGCGGTGACCGCAAAACCCCGTCCCAGGGTGCCGCCGACAGTACGCTCGGACGCCGGGTAGTAAAAGTTGGAAATGGCTCCGCCTATCAGATTGCCCACAACATTTGCGTAGTTTGGCCCCCAGGTACCGCTATCGCGCTTGCACCACACCGTGCCCCCTGCCGCCCAAAGAGCACGGCTGCTAAAGCTGCCGGTACCCTTCTGAAAATACCGCGGATCTTCCTTCAGCAGGCTTGCCAGCACCGCGTTGCCCAACAGATTGCCGGTGAAGTAATCGGTATAGGCCGCCCCGTATCGCTTGGCGTACCCCTGTACACCCTGTCCATATTCGGGAAAGCTGTTTTCCGCCTGATCGATGCCGGCACCAAAAGCGGTAAGCACGAAAGGCCAGGGATCGGTCGCGCTCTTGAAAAAAAGCTCGTACTTCTGGCCGGTACTTAGAGGGAGTGCGTCCTTGTTGGCGGTGGTATTGAATGTTGCCATCACCGCAAAAACCCGCTGGTGCAGTTGGCTGTCCAGCTGTTCCTGCGCCTGCTTTCGCCGCTCTTCCTCGGTCATTGGGGTGCCTGGTGTGGGAGTGCTTGGAGCGGGGGTGGTTGGAGTGGGCGTACTCTGCGCATCGGACTGGCTGGCCGGGGCCGTAGTCGAGCTGTTCGGCGACGTTTGCCATGCGCTCGCGATAGGACTATCCGGCAAATCGAGCGCGCCATCGGTCGGCTCTGCCCTTGCTCCAGGATCGGCAAAGAGTACGACCAACGCTATGCATGCTGCCGCAAACCATCGAGTTAGAGCCAATCGGTTGACCTCAATCCTGCTGCGTGAACCTATCGCTCAAACCGGCCGACGCGGGCTGTCGCTCCTGGGAGAGATGCAATTTCCAGCCGCCGGGGTCGAATTGGCGAAGGTATCAACCCAGGTGGGCTTCCGGCAAAGGGGCCGAGCAGGTCTCCGATTCGCCCCAAAACGTATTTGACGTTCGAATCGTACGCGCCGTCGTCCAATGGGCCGGTGGAGCGCAACCAATATTCTATGGCAAAATCGTCGCTTGAGATCGCGAATACAAGAAATCCTTATGACATCAACAGCAAGCTGTAGTGCCGGGCTTGGTTGGGCTATCGAGAACGGCTATCCTCCTAGGGGAAGCTAAAAGAACCACTCGGAGGAGTCACCCTAATGGCAAAGTATGCGTTGTACGTTTCGTTGAAGGCCAAGCCAGGCAAGGCAGCAGAGGTAGAAGCGTTCCTCAAGCAAGGCGCGGAGATGTCCAAGGCGGAAAAAGGAACCGTCACCTGGTATGGCATCAAAGAAGACGATGGTGCGTATGCAGTGTTCGACACCTTCGATGATGAAACGGGCCGAGACGCTCACCTCAACGGTGCGATTGCCAAAGCACTGATGGCCAAAGCAGATGAGCTGTTCTCAAATACGCTGCAAATTCACAAGATCCAGATCATCGCTAACAAATAAATGCGCTCTCAGAACGCGTGGCGGCTCAGGATTTCGCGAGTGATGGTCAGCACCATAATTCGGAGGTCAAACCACATAGACCAGTTCTCAATGTAGGCCAGATCGCAGGCGACCCTGTTTTCGATCTGCTCCACAGTCGTCGTTTCGCCACGCCATCCGTTAATTTGCGCCCATCCTGTGATCCCGGGCTTAACGCGGTGGCGGAAAGCGTATTTTGCGACCACATCGGTGAACAGTTTGTCCTCCGCCTTGGTGTTGGGCGGATGCGGGCGCGGTCCGACCAGGGACATGTCGCCCTGCAGGACGTTCAGCAATTGCGGCAACTCGTCGAGGCTCAGCGCTCTTAGCCACTTACCCAGCCGCGTGACCCGCGGGTCGCCCCGCGTCGCCTGTCGCTCGCCCAGCAAGTCCCTCATCCCATGATGCATAGAGCGAAATTTGTAGCAGGTAAAGAGGCGATTATTGAAACCCAGCCGGGGCTGCCGGAATAAAATCGGTCCGGGGCTATCGAGACGGATGGCCAGGGCGATGAGGGCGAGGAACGGCGAGAGGACGACGAGCATCAGAGAACCGATGACCAGATCGAAGGCCGACTTCTTCGCCGCCCGCCAATCCTTCAGCGGCCGCTCTTCGATTAACACCACCGGATTGGAGCCGATCGAGGAAATCTGGCTGCTCCGATAGCGGAACCCAACGAAATCAGTGGTCAGGCAAATGTCCGCAACCGCGCTCCCGATCTGTCCGAGAATCATCGATATGCGTGAGATCGCCCGCAGCGGGAGCGCAATGACAATCAGGTCGATCTGCTCTTCACGGCTCCGCTCCAGCAGATCGCGCACGCTGCCGCGCACTCTAACCCCGTCCTGTACGGCCGGAATGCGCGAAAGGCGATCATCATACAGGCCCACCACGGTATAGAAGTTTGGCTCCGAACGCAGGCGTTCGATGAACTCGCGGCTGAACTCACCCGCGCCGATCACTGCGACCCTGCGCGCCAGCCGGCCGGACTCGGTCCACCTGTGCAGCAGCCGGGACAGGTAGCATCGCGATGCGACGAGCAGAGTGGCGCTCAGGAATAACCAAAGAAAAGGCCATCGGCGAGGAACCAGACCGTCATCACGGGTGAGGAAAAGGCAGACGATCATGCTGCCAACGCCGGCCAGCAGCGGAATAGGCATAAGCTTGAGCTGTTTACTCAGCGAACAGAGTGAAGGGAGCAGGTAAGCCCCGGCACGGGGGAAAAAGGCGCCCGCTACCAAGCTGCCGGTTACCGTCGCAAAGAAGAGTGAGCCGTCGGGCCGCTGCGCATGCGGTGGCGCCAGCATGCTGCTGGTCAGCAATCCACAGAACAGCATCAGCAGCAAGTCAGAAGCCTGCACAATATTTACGATGACCGATGGCGACATTCGAAATTTGTCGCCACGAGATCCCCGTCGAGCAGGTGACCTCCGCTCCGTCGAAGCCGGGATCTTCGTCTTCTGCGGAGCGGAAACGGTCGCGAGATTAACCTTCATCGGGCACCAGCTGCAGTGTGGCGGTAGAGCGCGCATGGCGCCCATGAGTGATGGGGGGCCTGCTATCTCGATTACCTGGTCTTTTCTAAACGGGGCCAGCCAGTAAAATCCGCAGCGGCCTCGTTGGCAGTCGAATTTTTGAGGCCGGGGCCCCAGTCGCGCTTCCGGCGCGGAAAGGTGAGCACGGAACCCATGCCTCGGCCCGGCGCCGAAGCGGTGCGCACACGCATTCTCGATGTGATCCCCCGGTGACGAATTGTACGTGACCGCCGGCGTGGCTCCTGCAAGAGTCGTATCTGGTCGATAAGTTGCTGGCCTTGCCAGATCAGGGTGTTTATATTCTCGAGCACCCGCAAGACGCCTTCATTGCCTTTCTCTTTGTCATGGATGGCCATACACTTGTCCCGCACATCCGGTGAAGTACGCGTGAGCCACTGCTCCAGCTCATCGGAAAATGCCACTACGGCGCTCCTATCCTTCATTGCCGGGCGATGGACCGGCATGCCCAAGAAGGCCTCCCAACGTTGGGCAGTGCGGACACCACGTTCAATGTGGTCGGAAATCTGTTTCCAGCCGTTAAGGATCTTTCGACTCATTTGTGCTCCAGGATTCTGCCGGCCGCTCAGGGCAATGTCTCTGCGGTAACGTGTACGTTCGCTTTCGAGAAAAAACTAGTGCGGGAGGTGGCGGAACTTCCAGTAAACCGCGGCGGCAATAACCACCACTACCTCGAAGACAATGGCCCAAACGACACCGCGCGCGCATCCCAGCCTGTCTTCAGATTCGATTTGCTCCCAATCAACAGAACAAATATTGGCGACACGGGGGCAAGTCGGGGACTCCTGTGCCTCATCCTGATCCACCACAGCATGGGATGTCTGCATTTGCAATTCTCCTGAATCTAGCCAGTACATCGGCTATTTCCCGATTGCGGATGTAGCACTTTTGAACCATGGCGGCAGCATGCCCAGTTAACGTGATCGACATTGATACATGCTGAATGGATTGACACGTGCTGAATGGATGCAATCGCAGAACCGGGATTGCGAACATTGCGGCGGGGAAAACGGAGGTAGGCCTATCTATGTGGCCGGAGCGAACAGTTGCAACCGGCGGTTACTATATCCATTTCTTCCGCAGCAGCCACAATTTGATGATTTGCGTAAGTCCCATATAGGCGAGCAGGGTCAGCATCAAGATCGGCCAATACAGCAATGGCAGATGCGTGAAGCCCAGCGATGATGCCACCGGAGAATACGGTAGACAGACGCCTAGCGCCATGACGGCTAGCGTCGTAAGCATGAGCGAGCGGCTTGCCCGGCTCTGAATGAAGGGTATTTTGTTGGTGCGAATGACGTGGATGATGAGAGTCTGTGTCATCAGCGATTCGACGAACCAGCCGGTTTGAAACACCGAGGCACGAGAGGGGTCCCAACACTTGAAGACCCAGAGCATTACGAAGAAAGTCGTGTAGTCGAAGATCGAGCTGATGGGCCCGATGAAGAAGATAAATCGCGTGATCTCCCCGATGTTCCAGGGCCGCGGATGGGCTATCTGCTCTTCATCCACGGCGTCGGTCGGGATCGGTACCTGCGAAAAGTCATACAGCAGATTGTTGGTCAACACCTGGATGGGCGCCATCGGCAGGAAGGGGAGGAAGGCGCTTGCCCCCAATACGCTGAACATATTTCCGAAGTTGGAACTCGCCCCCATGCGGATGTATTTGAGGATGTTCGCAAACACCTTCCGCCCCTCAGTCACGCCCCCTTCGAGCACCATGAGGTCTTTTTCGAGCAGGATCAGATCTGCGGATTCTTTGGCGATATCCGTGGCCGTGTCAACTGAGATGCCGACGTCGGCGGCGCGCAATGCCGGCGCGTCGTTGATCCCATCCCCCATGAACCCGACGACGTGCCCCTTGCCCCGCAGAAGACGAATGACCCGCTCCTTGTGAGCCGGAGAGAGGCGGGCAAATAGCGTCGCTTTCTGCGCCGCCTCGGCAAGTTCCGGATCTGACATTTTCTCCACGTCGGCCCCGAGAAGCATGGGATCGGGAGAAAGGCCAACGTCTTTGCATACTTTGCGGCTGATGAGGTGGTTGTCTCCAGTCAGGATTTTCACTGCCACGCCATGCTGACGAAGGGACTCAAGGGCAGCCGCCGCACTCTTCTTGGGTGGGTCGAGGAAGGCAACGTATCCTCTGAGAACTAGATCTCGCTCGTCCTCTTTACTACAGATCTGTTTGCCCGTAAGGTCCTTGGTGGCCACTGCCAAAACACGGAAACCATCGTTGCTGAGGTTCTCGTATTCTGCCTTCAGACCAACGATCAGGGGCGGCTCCATTGCGGACAGCTTCCCGTCCAGTTCAAATTGCGCGCACCGATGAAAAACTTCCTCGGGAGCGCCTTTGGTAAGCAGGATCGCTTTACCTTCGGGGTTCTCCACCAGGACAGACATCATGCGTCGCGTGAAGTCGAAGGGGATCTCATCCAGCTTCTTGTACTTCTCGACCATCGCCTGACCATGGAAATCGGAACTATCCAGAATCGCGCGGTCTAACAAGTTCTTGAGGCCTGTCTGGAAGTAGCTGATCAGGTAACCGTCCAATAGCACATCGTCAGTTTCACGTCCCTCGACGTCGCAGTGCCGCATGAGAACGACACGATCCTCGGTGAGCGTACCCGTCTTGTCGGTGCACAACACATCCATGCCGCCGAAGTTCTGGATGGAGTTGAGACGCTTGACGATTACCTTCCTGCGGCTCATGGCGAGTGCGCCCTTGGAGAGACAGACGGATACGATCATCGGCAGCATCTCGGGCGTAAGGCCCACCGCAACCGCCAGGGCGAAGAAAAAAGCGCCTTTCCAATCGTGCTTTGTGAGGCCGTTGATCAGAAAGACTAAAGGCACCATGACAGCCATCAGCCTGATCATCAGCCAGGTAAAGTGGTTAAGGCCCTGATCGAAGCTCGTCAGCACCCGTTCCCCAATAATCGATTCGGCCATACCGCCGAAATACGTCTGGATTCCCGTGGTGACCACGACCGCGGTTGCCGTGCCGCTCTCCACGCTCGTCCCCATGAAGCAGATGTTCTTAAGTTCCGTGGGCGAAGCCACCGTTTCGGGTTGCGGGTCGTGGAACTTTTCCACCGGGAGCGACTCACCCGTGAGGCTACCCTGGCTCACGAAGAGGTCTTTGGAGGTCAGCACCCGTACATCGCCCGGAATCATATCGCCTGCGGACAACTGGATGATGTCTCCGGGCACCAGTTCGCGGAGGGCTATTTCCTGCGCCTTGCCGTCGCGGACGACGGTGGCAGTGACGTGGATCATGGCCTTGAGCTTCGCCGCCGCGTCGTCGGCCCGGGCTTCCTGGATGAAGCGCAGGCTTACACTCAGGACTACCATCATGGCCATTACGGTGCCGGCGCGCGCATCACCCGTGGCAAAGGAGATCGCTGAAAGAGTTCCCAACAGAATCACCAGCGGGTTGCGCATGATTTTCAGAAGGCGCACGGGCCAACCTTGCACCTTTTCCTGCGCAATCTCATTCGGACCCGTTGCCGTGGCCCGCTCTTCAGCCTCAGCTTGCGTCAGGCCAGCCGGACCGGTCCGCAACTCCTGGAGTAATTCTTCCCCGCTTTTCCGGGCGGCATTGAGTACCGCTGGCGAGACGTGAATGCTCTTGCTTTTCGGACTCTTGGGGGTCTCTGGCGGCGTCAACGCCGGCGCGCCGTGATTCGCGGCTGCGCTGACAACTCCACCAGCCAGGTCGGTCCTATCCGCATTAGGTGCTGTCATATTTCTCTCATCACCTGTCGAAGTAACCCGGACTCTACGCACCAAGAGTACCGCTGTGCAAGGGGGTAAAGGTAAGAATGGTATGAAGTTCGAAGAGTCCGGCCTGGAAATGTTAAGCACACGTTTCCTGATTACAAACCATTGACATTGTGATGACAGAGGACTGACAAGCCATTCGGTGGGGGTTGTTACGTTGGGGATGCAAGACGAGTTGCCCCCTATGCGATCAACCAACTCAGCTAAGCCTAATCAAGCGTCGTTCCCGCGTTTGGCTCTCGCCTTCCGGTTGGCTGGCTTCCTGCTACTGCTGTGTGGACAGTTCTCATCCGCCCAGGACGTTCCGATCGTGTCGGGCGCACTCGGCTTTTTCGACAGCACAAATACAGGTGTCAATTTCTTTCAACCGGTGGCCGCCCCGGTAATCGTAGCCCCACTGGGCAAGCATTTCCTGGCGGAATCCCGATTCGATTTGCGCGGCTTTTTTGCGCCACAAAATGGCAACAGTGGCCCCTACCAGGGCACCTATATTGGATCGACCCAGTATCTACAACTGGATTACCTCGCGTCGAACAAAGTGACCTTCACGGCGGGCCGATTCCTCACTCCTTTCGGCACCTACAACGAACGTCTTTCGGCCATCTGGATCCAGAAGTTGCAGGACTCTCCGCTCATTTTTCCCATTGGCACGCGCACCACGGGCTCCAGTGACGGAATCATGGCGAGAGGAGTGTTGTTCGCAAAGCCCGCCATACACCTGGACTACATCGGCTACTTTTCTGCATCCAGCAATGTCAGACAATTGCAGGCGGGGCGTGCAGCCGGCTATCGTTTCGATCTGTATTTTCCTGGCAAGCGAGTCGAAATAGGAACCTCCTACGGACGATTCCTGCAGGGAACGCACAACAACTCGAGCGGTGCCCATTTCTGGTGGCAACCGTGGCGGTTTCCTTTAGAAGTGCGTTCCGAATATGCCCACGGAGCCCACGCGCAAGGTTACTGGATAGAGAGCGCCTATCGCCTCTCGCAGTGGAAAGGTCCTGACAGCCTTTTCGGCCGCCTGGAGCCGGTATTTCGGTTGCAGCAGACTTTCCGTAACAGTCCGGGCCCGGGCGACGGCCTGCCCGCTGCCAATACCAACCAGTTTGACTTTGGCCTCGACTACCACCTGCCCCATGAGGTGCGCCTCAATGGCAGCTATTCGCGCAAACTCACTGCTACCGGCAACGCGAATATCTGGGACGTATCACTGACCTACCGTTTTCTTTTTCCCATGTGGCGAGGTCACCAATGAAGAACAATCGCACAACGTGGAAATACCTGCCTCTGCCTCTGGTTATCTTCCTGCTCGGCAGTTGGCTCGCCTGGGCACAAGCGGTCAAATCTCCCCAGGGACGCGGTGCAAGCAGCTTCACCATCGGCTCAACATCAGGTTGCCTGCGGCAACGAATCCCGGAGAACGTGCGTTCCGGGCGAACTGCGGCCGCTGTCACAATCCACCCGAGCAACTTTCACCCCGGATCACGGGAACGGTGCTCCGTCACATGCGCGTACGAGCCTTGCTCAGCCCGCAGGACGAACGCGACATTCTGAAATATCTGGCTCCCTGACTTTTTGAACAGAGAAGAGAAACATTGCATGAAACTCAATTTGACCCTCCGCATTTCGATCATCGCGCTGTTCGTCGTCTCCTGTGCATGGCGGCTGTCGCATGCCCAGGACCCGCCACGCCGAATTGAAATCGTCGCCAAACGTTTCGACTTCACCCCCAGTGAGATCACGCTCAAAAAGGGCGAGCCTGTGATCCTGGTGCTCACCAGCAAAGACGTCCAGCACGGTTTGAAACTTGACGCATTTAATCAGGTCGTCAAAGCCAAGAAAGGGGAGAGCAGCCAGGTCGAGTTCACCCCGACCGAGGCAGGCACATTTGTCGCCCAATGCGCGGTCTTTTGTGGAGCAGGGCACGGATCAATGAAGTTGACCATCCAGTCACGGAGTGAATGTTACGGAGTGAAGGTTACGGAGTAAGCATGCATCGGGCGCACCAACTTTGTTTCCTTGGCTTGTCGTTCTTGCTGTGCGGCTGCAAAGTAAGCCAGCCAAGCCCCCTGGAGCGCGACGTCGTGGTCGCCGCCGAGCATGACATTACCGTAGGCAACCGGTCGCAAAAGAACCCGTTGCCCTTAACCCATGAGACTTTGGCGGCCGGGAAGGAGGCCTTTGGACACTATTGCGTCGTTTGCCATGGACTCGACGGCCAGTCCACCGGCGTTCCCTTCGCCGACCGCATGTCTCCGCCCATCCCATCGTTGGCTTCGCGGCAGGTACAGGACTACAGCGACGGGCAGTTGAAATGGATCATCGACAACGGCTTAGCACCTTCCGGCATGCCGGCCTCGAAGGGCACTCTCAGCGACGAAGAGATCTGGTCGATCGTTCACTTTCTTCGTCATTTACCACCAGCGGGCAGCCTTGGCGAACCCGAGATGTACAGCCACTAATTTGAACCGGAGATCGTTATGAAATGGCGCGAACGCGCAAGCAAGAAGGTGGTCGAGGCTGTAGTTGCCGCCTTCCGCGATTCAGCCAGGGAATCTTCTCAACGCCTGTCGGCGTTGACACCCCGAGACTGGCAACGGTCCTGGAACTGGCTCGATGCCAGCGGGATGGCGCTGTACTTTCTGGACCGGGTTGACTCGCTGCACATCGAGAGCGCGCTGCCGGCGTCAACGCTGGAGCGGCTCCGCGGCAATCTCGCCGACAACCGGGACCGGAGCGTCACCATGTTTGCCGAGTTTGCTTCCCTTAATGAGTCGTTTCAGGAAGCAGGTCTGGTGTACGCAAATTTTAAGGGGTTCACGCTTTCCCCTGAGTCGTGCCCGAGACCTGAACTGCGCTGCCAACTCGATTTCGACTTTCTGGTGGATGGCAATCAATTGAGTCTCTGCCAGGAACTCCTGCGCAAACGAGGTTACGAACTATGGGCAGCGACCCCGGATGTGTGGGAGTTCAAGGCCGGCTCTTCCGAATTGGTCAGTATCAAGGACCACTACAAAGCGAGGCCACAGCGCGCAGTCGAACTGCACTTCGCCTCTTCCGAAGCAGCCCCGCATCTGCCGTACCGCGACCCGCGTCTCGAAAGGCGGATCCTCCATTCCTGGGGAGGCCTTACCTTCCCAGCCCTTACCCCCGCCGACCGATTGATCGCCCAGGCACAACATGTCTTTAAACATCTTTGCAGTGCGTGCACCCGCCTGTCCTGGTTGCTCGAGTATCAGCATCATCTTGCAACCCGTTACCACGACCAGTCTTTCTGGGACGAAGTGCGGGAACATGCCTGGAACCGCCGTCACGCATCCATCGCGATCGGCCTGACGACGCTGCTCTCCACCCGGATTTTTGGCGGCGAAGCTCCGGCTCAACTTGAAGAATGGACCACCGACCGTTTGCCCGCCTCTGTCCGGCTGTGGGCCGACCAGTACGGAAGAGAGTCGGTCCTGGCGGACTTTCCCGGCACCAAGCTGTACCTCCTCTTGCAGGAGGAGTTGAGAGCCAACGATGACTCCTGGAAACAGGCCAAACGCACCAGCCTGCTTCCTCTGCATCGGGCTCCAAGAATTGTAAACACCAGCACCCATGACGACGCTTGGAAGCGGCTTCGAAGCGAAGTCTACCAGCTACGCTTCATTCTTTTTCGCCTCCGCTTCCACGTTGTCGAAGGAATGCGCTACCTGGTCGAGGCCTCGCGCTGGAAACGCCGGCTTGCCACTTTGCGGGAGTTGAAGCCCGATCTGATTGTTGATTGAAAGAAGCCATGAAGACTCGATTCACAACCCGGTTCACGCACCTCTCATTGAGGGCGGTCGCTCTCATTGCGTTATGCGGCTCCGCTTATGCGCAGCAGGTCGTACCCCCGGTGGCTGCTCCTTCGTCTGCCGCGACCGATACAACCTCTTCGGATTCTGATGCGAACAGTTCCTCTGCATCACAAATCGGCGAGCGCACTTCCCTGACAGCGGCGCAGATCATTTTGATTCTGCAGCAGAAACCCGAGCTGGTTGTAGAGCTCAAGTCGCTGGTGGCCGACCAGCTTCAACAGCAGGGCATCACCACGCAAGCCGACTCCATCACCGACGAGATGCTCCTCACCCAGATCTCGACCAACGCCACCCTGCGTGCCAGCATAACGGTTTGGTTGCGCGCCCGCGGCTATGTGTCCGCGGCCGATATGGATCGGTTACTTTCGAGCGCGGCCTCTCAGGACGAAAATGAACAAGCGCTGTCGTCATCACAGCTACTAAGGGCGCCTGTGGATGGGCTCAGCCTCTCGGGCCTCGACCGTGCTCAAAGCGGATCGGTTTCCGGAATCGGCCAGGCATCTATGACCGACGGCGGCGCCTCACCCGCGCGCACCAAAGGGTTAACTCCGGCAACAGACCGCTCAGCCAAGCCCGATAAGTCGCAGAGCGTCACCGACGAACCTGAATCCCTGCATCTGCCTGCCCCATACAATCTGCGCTCCTTGCGAGACCTCTACACCCAGGTGCCTCCCGATAGCGTAAAGCTCAAGCGTTTCGGTTCCGAGGTCTTCGTCAAGCGCGATGAGCTGACAGGCGGCGGACTCGGAAACCGCACCATGCCCGTCGATCTGCCCATCGGTCCCGACTATGTACTGGGCACAGGCGACGGCCTCACCATCAATCTGTGGGGAGGTATCTCGCAGAGCTTCGCTCGCGTGATCGATCGCGAGGGTAAGATCGCGCTGCCGGAAGCGGGGTCTCTGGTCGTGGCCGGGCTGACTCTTCAGCAGGCCCGGTCCAACATCGAGAGCGCTCTCAAGCAGCAGTACCACAATGCCCAGGTGGACGTGACCATTGGCCGCCTGCGTACCGTGCGCGTGTATGTGGTCGGCGACGTGCAGCGTCCGGGCGCGTATGACGTCAGTTCCCTCTCGACTCCGCTCAACGCCATCTATGAGGCTGGCGGTCCCACCAGCGTGGGCTCGCTGCGCATCGTGCGCCACTATCGCGGGCAGCAACTCATACGCGAAGTCGACCTCTACGACTTCTTGCTCCACGGCGTGCGCGTGGATGAGGAGCGCCTGCAGGCCGGCGACACCCTGCTCATTCCGCCCACGGGCCCGCAGGTCGCCATCTTCGGCATGGTAAAGCGTCCCGCCATTTATGAACTCAAGGGCAACTCGACGCTCAAAGATGTGCTCGACAATGCCGGCGGAGTTACCGTCGCTGCGGCGCTCGACCATATCACCATTGAGCGCATCGACGCCAACAAGGAACGCGATACGGTAAGCCTGGACTCATCGCCCACACCGGCGTCGGCCCTGGAGAAGATCGCCTCCTTCCAGGTGAAGGACGGTGACCGTATCCACGTCGCGTCCATCCTGCCCTACAGCGAGCGCGCCATTTATGTGGAAGGCCACGTAGTGCGCCCGGGCAAGTTCCCTTATCGCGATGGCATGCAGCTGAGTGATGTTCTCCACTCCTACCAGGATCTGCTGCCGGAGCCCGCTGCCAAAGGCGACATCGTGCGTCTCGTAGCCCCCGACTTTCATCCCGAGACGATTCAGTTCGACTTGGCCGATGCCTTGATCGGCAACACCAACCCTGCCCTCCAACCGTTCGACACTATCCGCATCCTGGGCCGCTATGAGGTGGATGCGCCCGCAGGTCACGATTCGCGGTGAAGTCTTACGCCCCGGCTCCTATGCGCTTTCACAGGATATGACGCCGATGAAGCTGGTGAGCATGGCGGGCGGCTTCAAACGCGACGCACTGCTCAGCAGCGCAGACCTGGCGAGCTACACCATCCAGGACGGCGAAAAGGTAGTCAGCCAACGCAGCGTCCATTCATATCGGTCAAGGAACGAATTTGATAAAGTCCCGCTCAAACCGGGCGACATCCTGACCATTCACCAGCTATCGGGATGGAACGATATCGGCGCCTCCGTCACTCTCGAAGGAGAAGTTACCTACCCCGGCAGCTATGGCCTGCAGGAGGGAGAGCGGCTTAGTTCCGTGCTCCGCCGCGCCGGCGGACTGCGTGACACCGCCTACGCCAGCGGCGCCGTCTTAATACGCACGCAAGTGAAGGAGTTAGAGGAGAAAACCAGGGTCAGAACTGATCCGGCAGATTGAGACCTCCTCGGCATCGGCGCGACTTGCCCCCAATCTGGAGCGGTCAGGATCAGGCCGCCCTGCTGCAGGCTGCTTCGCAGCAGCAGGCGGAGGTGCTGCAGCGCTTGAAGAGCCAGCCGGCCAGCGGACGTCTCGTGATCCATATCAGCGCGGATATCAATAGCTGGGCGAACACGCCTGCCGACATCGAGATGCATACCGGCGACGTGCTGACCGTTCCCAAACGTCCTGGATTCGTGTTGGTCAGCGGCCAGGTCTATAACGCCTCCGCGATTACTTACGTTCCCGGTAAAGAAGCGAGCTGGTATCTCCGCCGGGCGGGTGGAACCAACGATGTTGCGAATCGCAAAGAGATCTTCGTCGTCCGCGCTAACGGTTCGGTCATTGGAAGACGATCCGGCGAATGGTATGGCACTGACGTTCTCTCCACTCGCCTCGATCCCGGCGACGTGATTGTCGTTCCGCAGAAGATCATCGGCGGGTCTCTCTTCTGGAGGAATCTGCTGACGGTTGCCCAGATATCTTCCTCCATTGCCATCACGGCCGCGGTGGCCGGGGTCATATAGGTTCGCGATGCGAAGGTCAGCCATGCTCCTGTTCGTGTCACTCATGTTCACGCATAGCTACGCCCAGGCACATCTCCGTTTGCCGGGGAGTGGATCCGGAGACTGTGACTCCTCCAGCATGGCGTCCACCTATGTACCGATTGAAAGCTGGATCTATCCCGCGATCGAGAGGTTGGCGCTTGCCGGATATATCCAGACTGCGTTCGCCGGGCTGCGTCCCTGGACGCGGATGGAAAGTGCGCGGCTCGTCGCCGAAGCCCAGGAACACCAAACGGATCTCGACTCCCTGGAAGAGGTCTCAGAGCAAACCAACCGATCGATAAGAGACCTGGCGGGGGAGTTCGCTGTGGAGCTGCGCCAGCGGGACGGGGAGTGCCATCGCCAGGCCGCGATCGACTCGATCGACTGGCGCAGCTCAGCGATTGCCGGCGCTCCAGTTACCGACGGCTACCACTTTGCCCAAACCCTCACCAACGATTACGGCCGGCCCTACGGCCAGGGAAGCAACCTCTATACCGGCATCTCGGCGCGTGCAGCTTCGGGCCCCTTCGCAGCTTATATCCGGGCTGAGCTGCAACAAACCTCAACGGGGCCGGTGACTCCTTCGTCCGCGGATGCCGCCATCGCCGCAGCCGACTTTACACCTCTTGCCGCCGCCGGACCGGTCTCCGGCTTCACCCGCGGACGCGTGCTCGAAGCTTACGTTTCGTACACCTTTCACAACAACCAATTCTCCTTCGGGAAGCAAGCATTGTGGTGGGGTCCAGGCAGAGGGAGGACCGCTCCTCTTCAGCAACAATGCGGAGCCCATCACCATGCTCCGTTACGACCGCGTGTCCCCCATTGAGCTACCGGGGATTGGCAGGTGGCTGGGCCCGATTCGTGGTCAGTTCTTTCTGGGGCGTCTTTCAGGTCAACAATTCGTCCATGTCGGAAGTCAGACTCTGGGGCAGCCAGGGGTTGCGCTCAGCGACCAGCCCTTTATCAACGGTCAGAAGATTTCGTTCAAGCCCAGTCCCAACCTTGAATTCAGCATCTCGCGCACCACAATCTTTGCCGGCGCAGGAGCTCCCTTCACAACAAAGAGTTTTCTGCGCAGCTTATTTTCCACCAGCAACTCCGCCCCCGGTCCCAACGATCCGGGCGATCGCCGGGCTGCCGTTGACGTCCAATACACAGTTCCAAAGCTCCACAATCTGCTGAAGCTTTATGTGGACACGTTCACCGACGACGAGCTCTTTCCCCTTGCCTACCCCACACATAGCGCGTGGTCGCCAGGATTTTATGTTGCTCGCCTGCCGCATCTCCCGCACATGGACTTTCGCGCGGAGGGGTATCTGACGCCCCGTCGAACTTTTCCGGGGTTCTATTACTTCAATGTCCATTACCTCAGCGGCTATACGAATGATCGACAACTCCTGGGCAGTTGGATCGGACGCGAGTCGAACGGATATCAGCTATGGAGCACCTGGTGGCTCTCGCCCCGGAGTTCAGTGCAAGTCCGCGCTCGCGATCAAAATGCCAGTTCCGTTTTTCTCCGCGGTGGATCTCTCCGCGACCTGAGTATCAGTACCGATCTGGCCCTGAGCTCTCACTGGCAACTAAGCGCAGCCGTACAACAGGAACGGTGGCGGTTTCCGCTTCTCTCCACGGCAACCCACCAAAACGTAACCACGACGATCCAGCTCTCCTTTCACCCGAAAGCAGGAGAACTCTAATGGCAACAGCTGAGATCATGGCAACCAAAGCGCAACCCATGGCTAACTGGCTCAGGAATGCCAACCTGCTTTGGGATCATCGACGCACGCTGGTCAGGGTGGCCGCGGTGGCCCTCATCCTAAGCGGGGCCATCGCTTTCCTTACTCCCAAGCGCTATGAGTCTACTGCCCGTCTGATGCCTCCGGAACAGCCTTCCTCGGGCGCCGCCATGCTCGCGGCCCTGGCAGGTCACTCCTTAGGCGGATTGGCGGGATTCGGTAACCTCGCCGGTCTGTTGGGGGGAAGAACCTCGAGTGCCCTGTTCATCGATCTACTGCATAGCCGCACCATCAGTGACCATCTCATCGACCGCTTCAACCTGCAACACGTTTACAAGAAGCGCTATCGCATCGACACGGTTAAATATCTCGCCCGCCATACAACGGTGGTGGATGACAAGAAGAGCGGAGTCATCACCCTTACTTTCAGTGATACTGACCCGCGGCGAGCCCAGGCGATCGCGCAGGCCTATCTAGATGAGCTGAATAGCATCGTGACTCGCGCCAATACTTCTTCCGCGCGTCGCGAGCGCGAATTCATTGAGAAGCGCCTGGTGAATGTGCAAGCCGACCTGCAGAGCGCAGAGAAGGCGCTGGGTCAGTTCTCCAGCGCCAACGTCACGCTCGACGTCAAAGAGCAGACCCATGCGATGGTGGACGCCGCCGCGAGGCTGCAAGGCGAGCTGATCCTGGGGCAATCGGAGCTCGACTCATTGCAACAGATCTACGGCGATGCCAATGTGCGCGTGCGCGCGGCCCGTGCGCGGATCGGAGTTTTAAAGAGCGAGCTCGCGAAAATGAGCGGCAGCACTTCTCCCGAGGAGCCCAACCCGGGCACCAGCGGAGAAAGCTCTGAGTTATACCCATCACTGCGCCAGCTCCCAAAGCTCGCCGTGCCCTACGCCGATCTATACCGGCGCGTCCGCATTCAGGAGACCGTGTTCGAGCTGCTGTCCCAGCAATATGAGATGGCGCGCATCGAGGAAGCCAAAGACACTCCCGTGGTCGCGGTGATCGACCAGCCGCTGGTCGCGGAGAAAAAGTCCTTTCCTCCACGTTTGCTCATGATGCTTCTCCTGACCACCGTATGCGTGGCGGCGACATCTTTTTACATCGTTCTTCGTTCCATGTGGGAACAGGTGAGCCCGGGCGATCCGAGGAAATTGCTTGCGCAGGAGATCGGCGACACCGTACGCGGAGAGCTGGAGCGGCGGCTGCAGCGAAGGGTTGGTGTCGAATGAGAGCTCATCTCTCGAACGCCGCCTATGGGTTGCTCGACTACGCAGCCTATCCCATCGCCATGCTTGTCTCCGCTCCCACTTTGCTTAGGCACCTGGGCGTTGCCCAGTACGGCATTTGGATCGTGACTACTGCAGCGGTGAACACCGGCGCCGTCATTGCTTCAGGCTTTGGCGACGCCAACATCCAATACATCGCCAGCGCCAGAAGTCACGGCGATCCGGATCTCTTGCTGCGAGCAGTTCGGAGCATGTTCGGCATCAATCTTCTGCTTGGTGGTGCGCTTGCGCTCGTCTCGTGGATGCTGGTGCCCTTCGCTGTCGGCCACCTGGTGGGCCCCGCGACCGGTCTGCAAGCGTCCTGTCTGCTCGGTCTGCGCATCGCAAGTGTTCTCATGCTGGTGCGGGCGATCGAAAGCGTCTGCGTCAGCACCCAGAGGGCTTTCGAACGATATGGAGCGGCAATCCGGATCAGCCTCTTTGCCAGGATCATCACGGTGGCTGTGGCCGTGCTGCTCAGCGTCCGCGGATTTGGCGTAGCCGGCATCATGGAGGCGACAGCATGCTTCATGGTTCTTGGAACCGCGGCCCAGCTTATCCGCCTTCAGCAATATCTGGGAACGGCTTCGCTCTGGCCTTCGTTCGATCGTCAAGCCACATCCGTTCTCTTTGGGTTTGGCGCCTTTAGTTGGCTGCTTGCCGTCTCCAGCGTCATCTTCACTCAAGCGGACCGGCTTCTCCTGGGGGTCTCACTGGGCGCAAGTACGGTCACCGCCTACGCCTTGTGTGTGCAAATGGCCCAGCCGATTTACGGCATCGCTTCCTCCGGCCTGCACTTTCTCTTTCCTTATCTTGCCGGGCGAAATGCGGTCTCTCAGCCGGAAGCCCTTCGAAGAGCGATCCTCGCAGCTTTAGCGGTCAACCTTCTGATCGTGGCCATAGCAACCGGCGTCCTGCTGCTCTTCGGTCCTGCTGTTCTTTATGCCTGGGTCGGCCCATCGGTGGCTCAAAGTGCCGCCGACATACTAGCTCCGATTGCCTGGAGCTTTGCCCTCCTGGGGCTAAGTGTCACCGGCTATTACTCATTGCTCGCACTTGGCCGTGTCCAGATGGTCACTGCGCTCAATCTTATGGGTGGCCTGGCTATGTTACTGCTCATGGTCTGGCTGCTCCCGTTGTGGGGGGTTCATGGAATCGCAATGGCGCGGCTTTGCTACGGCGTCATCGCCTTACTCATGTACATCCCGCTCGCCCGTGCGCTGGGGGGTGCACGGGCGCCTTCTTTGTCTCCTTCAGACATCAGCCCAGTCTGTGAGGACGTATGAGCACCAGCGTCGCAATAGCAAGAGTTCAACCCGTCACCCAGACCGGAAGCCTCATGGCTGCTATTGTCGGGTTCTATTTTGCTTTTCGCTACTGCATCGAGTACCTGTTCTTTCAATCAGACCCACGCGCAGGCGGTGCGTTCGGCGTTGGGCTGAATTTTTTCCTATGCGCAGTCGTTGTGTTCTATTCGCTGGGGCCGGCGCCAAACACCCTGCGGTCGACTGTGCGTGTGCCGGCGTTCCGGCCGGTCATCGCCTTTCTCCTCGTCGCTCTTTGCAGCCTGCTTTGGAGCGCCACGATCTCGGTCGCCGTCGCTTTTGTTTATTGGTGCGGTGTGGCCGCGGACCTCGCGATGGTAGTGTTGCTGTTTCGCACCGGGCCGATGAAGCGTATGTCGTCGTCACTCATGAAAGGTTATGTATGGGGAGCCGGCTTCATAGCAGTGTTGACCTGGCTGTCGCCCACCATGCAGGATCTGCGTCCGGGAAATGACGACTTCTTCAGCCCCAACGCTATCGCCCTCATCTGCGCATTCGGTGCATTTTTCGCCCAGTTTCTCAGCCGCTCAGAGCGCTCCTGGAACCTCGCTTCCATTTTTCTCGCCGTCACTTTGTTGCGCACCCTGAGCAAGACCACCATCGTTGCCTTCATTGCCGGCGAGGCACTTATGCTCCTCCGAGATTCCGCCGTCAGCCGCCGCAAGTTACTCGTGATCCTGATTATTTCCTGCCTGGTAGTCGCGGCATTTTGGGGACTTATTCAGGCGTATTTCGAGGTCTACACTACCACCGGCAATCAGGCCGAGACGCTCACCGGCCGCGTCGGTATCTGGGGCTACGTGTGGGAAGAGTCGCTCGAACGGCCGTGGCTCGGGCACGGCTTTCACTCCTTTCGCAATGTAGTACCGGCATTCGGTACCTTCGAACCCTGGCATGCTCACAATGAATTGCTGCAACTCTTCTACGCCTACGGGGCCGTAGGGATATTGCTGTTCCTCGTTGTCTACGGCAGTTTGTACCTGCAGCTCCACCGCCTGCCCTGGTCCTCTGACAAAGCACTTTTTTGCGGGCTTCTTCTATTCATAGTGATACGGGGTATTGGCGACACCGATCGATTCGAACTTACCCTGCCGCTGTGGTGTGTGTTTCTAGTCAGCTCGTTATTGCAAATATCTCAACCCGTTTCACTCAACTCGCTTGAGTTGAGCGCGCCGATAAAGGACGGCCAATCATGAAGATCGTCATCCCAGTTGCCGGCTCCTCCGGCCATCTTTCGGGAGTTACTCGTCATGCCGCTAACCTCGCTCGATGCCTGCTGACCCGCGCAGGTGTGACCGCCATTCACGTGGTCGCTGCAGAATGCCAGCGGGATTCAATGGACGCCGCCTTGCCGCACAGCGACGCCAGGCTCCAACTGCATGAGATATCCGTACCCCGCGACCCCATCAGCCGCAATCTCTGGTACTACAACCAACTGCCGGCAATCGCCCGCCGTCTCAAAGCAGACATCGTTCACTTCGCATATCCCGTTCCCGTAAATCGACCGGCGCTCCCCTGCCCCGCGGTGGTTACTCTTCATGACCTCTACCCCTACGATATTCCTTCCAACTTCGGGTTTCCCAAGGTCCTCTTCAACCGTCTGATACTGCAGCAGTGCCTGCATGCGGCTGACAGGATCGCCTGCGTTTCCGAAACCACCTTCAGGCGCCTCTCCTTCCATGCCCCCCAAGTCGCTGCTCGCCGGGCAGTCACCATCTATAACTGTGTCGATCCCGGACCGCCCAGCGCTACAACGAGTCCCATCCCGGCATGGTTTGGCCAACCGTTTCTTCTTTGCGTTGCCCAGCACCGCCGTAACAAGAACATCGTTCTCGCGTTGCGCGTCTTTCGCCGCCTGCTGCTGGAAAAAGAGATCAATCCCGCGGCTTTGATGGTGGTCATTGGTATCGAAGGACCGGAAACGGAAAACATTCATCGAGCCATCAGCGAACTCCAGCTGGAACGGCAAGTCGTCTTCCTGCGGGGAATTTCGGACGCGGAGCTTGAGTGGTGTTACAAGCATTGCGAGCTGCTGCTGGCGCCTTCCCTTATCGAGGGCTTCGGTCTGCCTGTCGTCGAGGCAATGTTCCATCACTGCCGTGTGGTCTGTTCCGATATCCCCGCATTCCGTGAAGTCGGTGGATCCTACTGCCACTATGTACCCTTGGAACCATCCCCAGAGGACGCGTTCGTCCGCGCAACACGGGAAGCTCTCACCACACTTAGATTCCGCACCCCGACGGTCGATCGTTATTCGAGCGAGCGCATTGCGAAAGCGTACTTTCAGCTTTATACCGATTTACGGCATGGCAACGCCGCAATTGCGGAAGATTATAGCTTGGCCTGCAATCTGGAAAGGAGCGGATCTTGAGTGGCGCCCCCATAACCTCAGCCGCACGCGAGAAACAGGTCTTACTCGAGTGTCTTCTTCAGGACCCCAGGCATTCGTGGTTACATCACCTGGACGATCGCCAAGCCGTGCGTGTTTGCATACTCCTTCACCTGGGTAAGCTACGTGTATAAGCGCGTTGCCGAGGGTGCCGTCTTCCTTCTATTAGGCTTGTATCTCGTGGGGTACACGCTTCCCCGTGCGTGGCGAACTCTCAACACTGACTTCCCCAATTATTATCTCGCCGCCCGGCTCACCCGTGAAGGGGTCGATCCGTCGCGCGCCTACGAGTGGATCTGGCTGCAGCGGGAGAAGGACCACCGCAATATTGACCAGAGAATCGTCGGACTCGTGCCCATTACGCCTTTTTCCACCCTGGCGATGTGGCCTTTAACGGGTTTACCCCCCCTGGCTGCAAAACACGCATGGCTCCTCTTCAATCTCGCCCTTCTCTTTCCCATTGCCTGGCTGATGAGGGCCGTCAGCGGTCTATCGCTGTTGCAGGTAGGGTGCCTCCTCGTGCTGTGCTTTCCCCTGCACCGTAATCTTCTCTACGGGCAGTACTACATCGTCCTGCTCGGCATTCTGACGGCTGCATGCTGGGCAGCTCAGCGGCAACGGAATTATCTGGCCGGATCTCTGATAGCCCTCGGCGCAGCCGCCAAGATCTTTCCCCTCTTTCTCGCGTTCCACTTCATCAGGAAGAAGAATTGGGCAGCACTCCTTGCCTGCCTGTTTACTGGCATTCTCTGCTTGCTGGCCTCTATCTCGGTCTTTGGCTGGAGTCTTCACCGCACGTATTTGCTTCAGGTCCTTCCCTGGACGCTGCGAGGTGAGGGACTCGATCCTTATAACCTGACCAGCTCTTCCCTCTCGACACTGCTTCACCGGCTCTTTATCTTCGAGCCTCAACTAAATACCCACCCCGCCCTGCATGCTCCCTGGCTCTTTGCCATTCTGCACCCCACCCTCCAATTAGCTTTGCTGGCGCCGGCCTTGCTCTGGATCGATACCGGTGTGTCATCGCCTGCTCGTATTGCACTCGAATGGTCGGCGCTACTGCTGGCGACACTCACCCTCACACCACTGCCCGCCTCCTATCACTTCACCGTTCTCATTCTGCCCGTGGCCATTCTTTGCGCCCATCTCATGCGAGCGCGCCGTAGAACCTTGCTGGTCATTGTCATCGCGTTGTTCCTCGCCGTGGGATATCCGGGATGGAATACAGCGCCCGTGGATGGCTGGGGAGCGCTTCTGCACGTAAAGCGTCTGTACGCGCTTATCCTGTTGACTACAGCAGCCCTCTACCTGATCAAAAGCGGCACGCGCGTGCACCACAAAGGGTGGTGGCTCGCCGGCGGTGCTCTGGCCCTCACCCTCAGTATCGTCGCCGGCCTGGAGCATCAGCACCGCCTGTTTGATGACTACGCCTATCGCCTTCCTATGCAACCGCAAATGTTCCTGGCAACGCAACCGGCTCCGCTGGGAAGCGAAATTCACTCCATCGCGCTGCTGCCGGCCGGATACCGCAGGGCCACGATCGACGGCGATGCTATTCGTATCAGTGCGGGCGACGGATCAAAAGATGAGCTATCACTTACCGCCAGCAATGATCAGCTTTGGACCGAAACAGTGGGCCTCCATTCCGTCCTCGAGGCTTCCTCTGGCTCCAGCTCGTCGATCTCCGACGCTGAGTCACCCGCCATGCTCGCAAACGGAAACAAGCTCGCCTTCCTGCGCCAGATTGGTGGCCGTAAACAACTCTTCGTTCGTGACCGTATTCAACCGGGAGTACTGGACCTGCAACTCACAACGGCAGCCTCTCCCTGGAACCTGGAAGAGATCGCCGTTTCCCCCGGCGAATCCACGATCGTTGCTGCCACGCAAGACAAAGGGGAATCCCGGCTCTACACCGTAAGAGGTGTCGACCGATTGGAGCTTATCCCGGCCGGCGAGGCACGTTATCCGGCCGTTTCCCCTGATGGCCGCTGGCTTGCGTTCAGCACTTTTCAATCCGGCTACTGGAACCTGTCTCTGCGCGACCTGAGCACCGGTGCGATGCGCCGTCTCACGACTGCTCCCTGCAATCAGATCGAACCTGCGTGGCTCGCAGACTCCAAAACGCTCCTTTACAGCAGCGACTGTGGCCGTGCGCTTGGGTTTACTGCCATCTGCAAGCGGCGCTTTCTTCCTTGATCCCGGGGATGCAGAAATCCTGACCAAACGCCGACAATTCGGTGACAATCCGTCCTCGAACATTGCCTAGACTCGGCTCTAGGGTGATCCATTCAAGCCTTCTTTTGGCTTGAGTGGGACAGTTCTCCCGAGCTAGTCGTAATGCTGGCAAGTATGCATTCTGATCGTTTACGACATCTCGCGCGTCTTCTCCTCACGCTTCTCGTGCCCGCCATCTCGTCGGCTCATGCCGGAATTCTGCGTCGTGGCCAGGTGCAGCTCATCTGCCACCGCACCGCGAACCGCGACATGCCCGAGAACACCCTGGAGTCGCTCGCGCTCGCCGCGCGCATGGGTTGCAACATCGTCGAGATCGACATCAGAAGAACTCTGGATGGACAACTTGTTCTCAATCACGACGACTTTCTTGAGCGGCTCACCAACGACATGGGGAATGTCGAGACCACATCCTCCGATGAACTCGAGTTGCTCGATACAGGAGCCTGGATGGGTGATCGCTTTACACACATGCGCATTCCCCGATTCGAAGAGGCCGTTCAGGTAGCGCGCGAACAAGGAATCGGCCTATACCTCGATATCAAGACCCAAGGCATTGCGCCCCTTGTTCTGGAAATACTCGAACGCGAAGGCATGCTGGAGCGGGTGGTATTTGGTGGCGAATGGAAAGATGTCCCACCTCTGTACCCCGGCGCCAATCATGATGCGGTCGCGTGGGTCGACCCCGGTTGCAACGCCGCCCAGATAGCGGCATTGCAGCGGCAAGGAAAATTCGTTGTCGCTAACTTCTCCGCCAACGCATATGAGATGAACCTCGACTCCATGCGCGCAGCCGTGGCCGCGGGGGTAGATGCGCTCAATGTGGACTATCCCCGGCTGGGAGCCGAAGCCGTCGGGCGGCCCGTGGAAGCGAAGCTGCAGAGCTGGCGGAGGCAGCATCGGCTGGTCCCACGCCATCGCGCCTGGCCGCCATGCGCGAGCTCTCCCGTTATTACGGTTTCCCCACCCAGCCACTCTTCGTCCGCTGGCTGCGCGACCCGGAGGATCAAATCTCGCGCGCAGCCGCGGTAGCCCTCGTCTTCGGCCGCCCGGCAACCCCCACCCAGGTCTACCTCGACGCCCTCTCAGCACCTGAGAAAACCGCTCGCCAAAATGCGGCGTGGGCCATCGGTATCACGGGCGCCCCCGCTACAGGCTCTCTTCTGTCGTTGTTGAATGACAAAGATCCCGGCGTTCTTAAAGAAGCCCTGCTTGCCCTCAGCCGCTGCCCTGGTGAGGTACCCGCGGAGCCCTTGCTCCCCTTTCTGGCAAATGGTGCACCAGCGGTGCGCGGAGCCGCCGCACTGGCCCTCGCCCGCCATCAACCTCAGATCGCCGCAGGTGCCGTGACCGGCCTGCTCCATCGTGAGGAAGAGCAGGCAGCCCAGCAATACGCCGATCAGCAGCACAGCGGCAACCACAAGCTCACCCCGGAGCAGATCAAGCCGATTGTCGAAGCCTATCGTGAACAGATGAAATTAATCCAGGCTCTAGAATCGCTCCCGCCAGAGGATGCTCTTCGCTCGCTCGCAGGCCAGGCATTCCGTCCCGTCGTGGATTATTCCCAGGTAACCGCATTGGTTGCCGGCTACCAGCTCTGGGACCGCATCGGCGCCGACCCCGCAGTTGCGATTCAAGCTCTTCGCTCAACCGACGTTGAAGTTGCCGATCGCGCCGAATGGGTGCTGGTAAAGGCAGGCCCGTCTGTTCTCCCCCAGTTGCGGCAGGCGCTGCCGTCAAGCGATCCGGCTTCACAGGCGCGGATCATTCGCATCCTCGGCTGGCAGGGCGATCGCGAATCACTACCGCTGCTGCGCAAGATGCAAACAGTCCAATCCACAGAACAAAGTACTGATTGCCTGGGCAATGGAAAAGATCGAGGTGCTGCAATTTCAGCCATGGACAAATTGATAAATTTCCCCGTGCCGCGCGCATTCCGTAACTATCCGGCGCTGCTCAGAGAACTGGAACCCGCGTCGAACGCCGGCAACACAGGAGAATCCCTCGTGCTCGAGACCTTGCCGCAGGAAACATCTTCTTCCCCCATCGATGATCCCCTTCTCTGCAAGGTGGAGCTGCCACTGCGAGCCGTCTTCTATCCTCTGGGCTTCGCATTCGAGATCATCACCAACAGTCAGGCCGTTTTGGATGCTGCCGGCGAGAGCTGGGGTCATACGAAACAGCGTGACAGCGGCCCAGCACTGCAGCTCCGCATCGGGGTTACCGCCCGCACTTCTGGAAATCGTCCTGGATGTCCCCCTTGTCCGGTGGTCCGCGGCCAACAACATTTGCTCTCCATCGTCGCGGATGCGCACAACCAGGCAATTTGCGATCTCAAGGTGGGTTTCGCGTTCGGCTGGCTCACAGAAGACGCCCTACGGCACCCCGCCTATGCGCGCTACCACTTCCTTGAGGCGGTTGCTCTTGTCCTCATCGCAACCTCTCGTGCCACTCCCATACACGCGGCCTGCGTCAGCCGGTATGGGCGTGGCATGCTCTTGTGCGGCCCCTCCGGCGCCGGCAAATCAACCCTCGCTTACGCCTGTGCGCGCAGCGGGTGGATCTTTACCTCAGACGATTCCAGCTATCTTAAGCACCACGCCGATGAGCTCCGCATCGTCGGCAACTCGCATCAGTTACGGTTTCGCCCTTCCGCTAAGGATCTCTTCCCTGAGCTCCGCGGACGAGGCGTCACTCCCCGCGCGGAAGGCAAACCTTCCATCGAAGTACCCACCGCCGAGCTGCCGGGAATCGTGACTGCGGACGAGGCAACGGTTCATAACATCATTCTTCTGAATCGGTGGCCATCGGCGCGCGCCGAACTGCTATCGCTCCCAGCAGAAGCCGCACAGCAGTACTTTCAACAAAGTCTCCAGCTCCCTGAAATAATTCAGCAGCAGCAGTCCGAAGCGCTCAGAAGCCTCTCCACCGCCGCTGTCTATGAACTTCGCTACCATGATCTTCAGCAGGCGGTCGACTGCCTCGATCTTCTGGCTCGCGAACCGGGCACACCCAGGTGACCCAGCCGCTCTTTGCGGTATTCCTCTCGCCGATGGTCCGCGACCGCGCCCCGAGGGCAATTCTGGCTTTTCTACACCGCCTCCCTGTTCTTCAGCTTTGGTTTCTCGATCTTCTTCTTTCTCTTTAACCTCTATTTGCTCGGCTTCCACCTTACCGAGCGGTCTCTCGGCCTCATTGGCGGCCTCATGGCCTTCGGCAGCATATTGGGGACCATCCCCGCCGGCATATGTGCGGAACGCTTCGGCATTCGCCCAACGCTGGCAACCGGTCTGCTGTGCACCGTGGTCTTCTCCTTGCTTCGCATCCATTTCCTTGCCCCGCCCGCACAGTTCGCGCTCGCGATCCTCGCTGGAATGACCCTTTGCTCCTGGGCAGTCTGTCTTTCGCCTGCCGTCGCCGGGCTGACGCGAGAAGCGCAGCGGCCCTTCGCCTTCAGTCTCGTGTTCTCCTCGGGCATCGGTATCGCCGCCCTCGGTGCCCTCGTGGCCGGCCAATTGCCTGGCTGGCTCCGCCACCTCACGGACTCCATCACTGCGACCCAGGCCAGCCGATGGACGCTCGAATTTGCCTGCGGCGCAGCAGCTCTTTCTATCGTTCCCCTACTCCAATTGCGCTTGCCCGCAGCGGCGCCGCGAGTTCGGCTCTCCCGGCTTTCCAATCCCTTTTTGCGCCGCTTTCTCCCGGCTATGGCGGTCTGGGCCCTGGTTACCGGCTCTTTCCCACCCTTCGCCAACGTCTATTTCGTTCACCACCTGGGCTTGTCCTTACAAAAGGCAGGTTTCGTTTTTTCCCTCTCCCAGCTGGTCCAGTTTCTCGCTGTCCTTTGCGCCCCCCTCCTCTTCCGCCGCACCGGGCTGGTCAGGGGAGTCGTTCTGACTCAGATTGCGACGGCTGCCGCGTTAGCATCCCTGGCCTTCATCCATGGAGGCACGCTCGCAGTTTGGGTTTACCCCGTTTATATGGCGATCCAGTACATGAATGAACCTGGCATTTTCAGCCTGCTGATGGACCAGATTCCTCCCGGCGAACGAAGTAATGCCTCAGCCTCGACCTTTTTCGTGACCTCTGCGTGCCAGGCGATTGCCTCGGCCATCATGGGGGTGGCCATCGTCCGCTTTGGTTACCCCGCCGTGTTACTTGCGATCGCCGGGCTGGCAATCATCGCCACGACGCTGTTTGGAAGGCTGTCAGGCCCCCACGCCACCGTTCCTGTTGCTTCAGGCCAGATGGAAAATTTGACCGCTATCCCCAGGTAAAAATGTCACTTCTTTGTCATTTCGTCTTTTCGTTGTTCATTTGCCTGCTTCCTGATGGACACTGTATAGAAAGCTTTTTTCCAGGTGATCCACCCAGGAGAGGGCTTGAGCCCGCGGAGTGTATATGAGCTTGATTCTGGTTATTGAAGACGATCCAAGAATTCAGCGTGCGCTGCGACGACAATTCAGCGCAGAAGGATATGACGTTCACATCGAAGGCGAAGGACCCTCCGGCCTCGCTGCCTGTAAGAACCTGCGTCCCGTAACCGTCGTGCTCGACCTGATGTTGCCCGGCCTTTCCGGCCGTACCGTTTGCAAGGAGATCAAGGCCTGGTGTTCCGACATCCCGGTCATTGTGCTCAGCGCCGTCTCCGAGGTGGCTGACAAGGTCCTGCTGCTTGAGACCGGGGCGGATGATTACATGACCAAGCCCTTTAGCCCCCGCGAACTCCTTGCCCGTGTTCAGGCCGCCATCCGCCGCACGCAAAAAAAGGCGAAGGATTTGCCTCTTGGCTTCGGGGACGTCTCCGTCGACTTTCTCAAAATGGAGACCTACCGGGCGGGAACGCTGGTGCCTTTGACGGCGCATGAGTTTAAGCTCCTTCGCTACTTCCTCGACAATCCCGGCCGAGCCATTGCGCGTGAAGAGCTGCTGAACGATGTATGGGGCATGAGCTTCCATCTCACCACCCGCACCGTCGATAATCAGATTCTCAAGCTTCGTCAGAAGCTCGAGGCCGACCCTGCGAACCCGGTCCACTTCCGCACCGTTCATGGAATCGGATACAAATTCGTGCCGCAGGTATAAACTGCCTCGCGTCGTGAAAGTGATCGTGATTCATGAATCAGTGGCGCATGCGGACGACTTTGATGGTATCCCTACTGGCGGTTTCGCTGGGGCTTACCGTCACTTGTCTTTTCATTATCCGGGTCACTGTCCAACAGGAAATCAGGAAGAGCCTTCAGGCCGACCTGGACCATTCGCTGGGTACATTTCGCAACCTGGCGAATCAACGCAACCGCATGCTGGGCCGCGAAGCGGCGCTGCTCGCTGATCTGCCCAGCCTGAAGGCTCTGATGTCCACCCAGGATGCGCAGACCATTCAGGACGGCAGCCAGGAGTTTTGGGCGATTAGCGGGAGTGACTTCTTCGCCCTGACCACCGTAAATGGAAAGCTCTTGACCTATTCCAACCGCGGCCCAAAGCTGAGTGATGCCTCGGTCACACGCGGCCTGCAGGCATGTATGACCGAGGCCGAAGAGTCGTGCATGATCGCTTTCGGACAAAGTCTCTACGAGCTTTCCATCCAGCCGCTGTATTTTGGGCCGCCGGAGAACGGTTCCTACCTTGGCTATGTGATCATCGGCTATGCCGTTGACCGCCAGGTTGCCGGTGAGGTCAGTGAGGCCGCTGCCGCCGACGTCACCTTTCTCATCAACGGTGAAGTTGCTGCGACCACGCTTCCCGCCACCCGGCTGAATGATCTGCGGGCGCAAAGCCCGACTCTTGACACTGCGACGGATGCTTACCGCAAGATGCAGCTGGGTGGAGAAGCCTATATTGCGGCTGCCGCCACTCTTCCCGCAGCCGGGCAGGCAAACATTCAGATCGTAGTGCTCAAATCATACGATCGGGCCAGCGAATATCTGCGCCGCGTCAATCGTTGGGTTCTGGCGCTTGGCGTGGCAACATTACTTCTGGGTGTGCTGCTGGCAGTTGCCATCTCCCGCACCGTAACTCGTCCCCTCGAAACCCTGGTCGCCGGCACCCGTGCGTTGGGCCAGGGCGATTTTGATTACCAGCTAAGTGTCGATGGCGCCGCGGAAGTCCGCGAGCTCGCACTGGCCTTTGACAGAATGCGCGGTGAGCTTAAACGTACTCACCGCGAGCTGCTTGAATCGGATCGTCTGGCCACCATCGGCAGAATGGCCAGCTCCGTATCGCACGATCTGCGCCATCACCTCTCCGCCATCTACGCCAATGCCGAATTCATGAGCCTTCCCCAGACCGGTCCTGACGAGCGCGCCGAATTACATCTCGAGGTCCAGGAAGCGGTGCAAAGCATGACCGACCTCATTGAATCGCTGCTTCTTTTTAGCCAGACCGGTCAGATGCTCCATCTGCGTCGCGAGTCGGTTGAGGGGTTGATCGAGCGCACCATGCAAACCGTGCGCCAGCACCCCGAATGCCGGGAGGTCCAGATCTCGGCCGAAACTTCGGGACCAATATATGCCTGGATAGATAGCAAGAAACTGGCGCGCGCAATTTACAACCTGTTACTCAATGCTTGTCAATCCGCCAAGAAAGGAACCGGCGCGCCCAAAGTGGTGGTAAGACTTGGCGAAGATGATAACAAGATTGAAATCAGTATTTGTGACTCTGGACCAGGCGTAGCCGACTCCATCCGGGAAACACTCTTCCAGCCTTTCGTAAGCGCCGGCAAGGAAAACGGAGTAGGGCTGGGACTTACCCTGGCCCAACACGTCGCCCAGGAGCACGGTGGTGAAGTACGGCTGGAGAAATCCGTCCCCGGAGAAACTATCTTCTGCATCCTGCTCTACAAGCAGGCACTGGAGGCGTTCGGCCACACGCAAGCGGAGTCGGTCAAAGTCAACACCTTCCAGGCTTAATCAGTAACTTCGGCCCAGGCCTTGAAACCAGCCTCGAAAAGGAGCTGCTATGAGACGATTGTCAGGTCAGCTATCTACTGGTGCTAGATGTCGCCGCGTATCCGCCTTCTTGGCCTTCGCTTTGATTTTGTCGTCCACTCCGGCAGTCGCCCAGGATTCAGGCTCCAATGACCAGCAACGAATGGTCGCCATCGAAGCCAAGCTCGATGAATTGAATGAGGCGCTCAGCCAGACCGAGAAAATGCTGGAAAAGTCCCGCGCGGAAATCCAGAGCCTCCATTCACAGCTGGATGACCTTCGCGCACAAACCGCCGCCACCTCGCTCAGCACCGCAGCTTCAGATTTGCAGGATGCGAATGCCGGCCCACCGCGCAGCCAGGATCTCGCGGCCATGCGAGAGCAGCAGGATGCGATGCAGGCTGAGATTAAGCAACACGAACAAACCAAGGTGGAAACCTTTTCTAAATACCCCTTGCGCTTGAGCGGGCTTATTCTGTTCAACGCATTTTCCAACGCCGGCGTGGTCGACAACGCCGAGCTGCCCACGATCGCGATCCCGCGTTTTCCCGGTTCATCCCATGGCAGCACGGGCGCGACCATGCGCCAGACCCTGCTTTCGCTCGACGCTACCGGTCCCAGAATCGAGGGAGCCCGCAGCTTTGCCGAAGTAAGCCTCGATTTCTTCGGTGGTGTCTCCACCAACAGTTACGGCTACAGTTCCTCGGCAGGGCTGGTGCGCATGCGGCAAAGCTGGATTAGTTTGGACTGGTACCGAACCACCGCTCGAGCTGGCTACACCGTGCCCCTCATCTCTCCTTTATCGCCCACCTCGTACGCGACGGTCGCCCAACCTGGCCTGGCCGGCTCTGGCAACCTGTGGACCTGGTCGCCTCAAGTTCAAGTCGAGCAGCGTATTCCCCTCACCGAGCAGCGCAGGATTGGCCTCGAAGGTGGTCTCATCGACCCACCGGCGTCTGGCTACACCTCGACCCAGCTCGACACTCCTGTTGAGGCGTCCCGCCATCCTGGCTACGAGGGCCGGCTCTCTTATGTTGCCGACGGCTCCTGGAAAGGCATTGCGCGCCCCTTTGCCCTTGGCGTAGGTGGTTATTCTTCCCATCAGTTTTACTCGAGCGCCACTCAGGTCCACTCCTGGGCGGTGACTGGGGATTGGCAGGTTCCCATCTTCAAGTGGTTTGCGCTTACCGGCGAAGCCTATCGCGGCCGGGCGCTTGGGGGATTCGGCGGTGGAGCGTACAAAGATATATTTACCGGCACCGATTCGGCCACCGGCCTGACTCGAACCACCGGCGTTGCTACCGCAGGAGGCTGGAGTCAACTGAACTTCAGCCTCGACTCAACCCTCCAGGCCAACGCCGCCTTTGGTCTGGATGATGCGTTCAGCAGTAACTTTGACGGATTCAATCTGCCTACGACGCCCAACACAGCGCTCAACACACGCAACCGATCCGTCGTAGCCAACGTGATCTACCGCCCGAAAACCTATCTCATCTTCTCCCCTGAATATCGCCACCTCCAAACCTGGCCCTACGCAGGCTCCGCCAGCACCGCAAACATTTTCACCATAACGGCAGGATATGAATTCTGACTTGCGAGGAGCGCGAAAGTGAATATCGGCGAAAAATGAAACCGGTCCTGACCATCTGCCGTCTCGCAACCCTGCTATGCACTATGGCGTTCCCGCTGTCCATTCGGGCGCAGACCGTGGACGTGTCAGCGCACGTCAAGCTAACCAGAGGTCGAGGTGCGAGCCATTCCTCGCTGCGTTCCTCGGGTGACGTCGTGTTCTGGCTTACGCCCAGTCGCGACACCGAAAACCCTCCGCCACCGCGCGCGCCGCAAAACTACACCCTGGCCCAGAAGGATAAGCAGTTTATCCCTCATATTTTGGTTGTGCCCACAGGCAGCAGCGTAGACTTTCCCAACCTGGATCCGTTCTACCACAACGTTTTTTCACTGTTTAACGGAAAGCGCTTTGATCTCGGCCTCTACGAAGCGCACACCCATCGGGCGGTTCGGTTCGACCGCGATGGTGTTTCCTATATCTTCTGCAACATTCACCCCGAGATGGGTGCCGTAGTCATTGCGCTGAGCACGCCATATTTCGCAATTTCTAAACCAGACGGCAATGTCACCATATCCGGTTGTGCCACCGGGAAGTTATCGCCTCAATGTGTGGGCTGAAAATGTACCTGTCGACCGGCTGAATGCTTTGAGCCGCGTAGTCGAAATTTCCCCATCAAGTACCGACCTCGGCACCTTTGAACTGCAGGCCAGCGGAGATATCATGACCCACCATCAGAACAAATTCGGTGAACGCTACACCCCGGAACCTAAAGATAAATACTAGTCCGCAAGAACGCATTCCGCCGTGAAGCTCCTCAGCTCGGACTCGAATCTACAACCCGCCGGTTAGCAGTTGGACACCGGCTCTTTCCCGTTTCGGGACCCGCTGCTTCCTCTATGCAAGTACGCCCTTGCATTGAGGCTCTTCTCCGCACAGCCAATAATTGAGGAGCCCCATGTCTCGCGTTTTTGCGAGACGTGGGAAATACTACATGCCCACAACAACATGCCCTTCCCGTTTCGGGAGACAGGATTCCAGTCAATGCGACCTCGCCCCATAATGTCTTGACTTAGGGAGACCTAGATCATAGCTTGTGCTCAGAAGCTACTCACTGCATAAGATAGTAATTACTTGCTTAGCTATCAGTGGCGGTTATAAAGCCCGTGTGACCACGCTATTGAAAGTAATAAGTTACATTGGCATAGCGAAGCTCTGCCTTGATCTCTATCACCGATGCGCCGATCTGGAGTATGGAATGAGCACGCAGTCAGTCAATGTTCTACCGGCCCGCGGCCAGGACTTAATTCCCGGCAACATGGAAGAGCAGCGGAGATGGTTCGCAGTCTTCACCCGTTCGCATCATGAGAAGCGAGTCGCGCAGTACTATGCCGAGCGGGATATAGAGCACCTGTTGCCTGTATCTCGCGTCATGCGGCAATGGAGTCATTATCGAAAAGTGACCGTCGAGCTGCCCTTGTTTCCCAACTATCTCTTCGTGCACATCTCACGCCGGGAACGCACCCGTGCAATAGAAGTTCCAGGCGCCCTGTCTCTGGTAGGCCAGAACAGCGTTCCGGCTCCGTTGCCGGATGTTGAAATCGAGTCTTTGCGCGAAACCCTGCAGCTACAGAATTGCGCGCCTCATCCTTACCTGGTTGTAGGCGCGAATGTCCGTATCAACAAGGGAGCTCTGACCGGCAGGGTGGGCATCGTTCTACGTCACAAGAACAAGTGCCGCGTAGTCCTTACGCTTTCTCTCATCATGAGAAGCTTCGCCGTGGAAGTGGACGCCGCCGACCTCGACGTTATCGGTTGACAGCTGGCGGAACGTTCATCCCGAGCAGGGAGAATGACCCGATGATCGAACCCGAAACCAGAAGCGCTCTTGCCATGCATGCCCAAAGAGACCAATCCCCGAGAGACCAATCAAGGATAGGCCAGAAATCTGCTGGAACCAGTGTCACCGAAGTGCGCATTGTGGAAGCTGCGGCGCAACTGTTCGCCCACAACGGGTTCAAGGGCACAACCACACGGGACATCGCGCAGCTCGCGGACTTGAACGAGGCCACCCTGTTCCGCTATTTCCCCCGCAAACCGGATTTGTTCTGGGCTGCGGTCGAATCGCACGTGGCGCGGGTGAAGCTGGCCAGAGACACCCAAGCCAGTTTGGCTTCTGACGATGCGCTCACCGTGGTGGTGCCGCTGCTGGTAGCTTTTCTGCTGGACAACTTCAACCATCAGCCGCAGTTGCAGCGGCTGCTGCATGTTGCCGCGTTTGAATTGCCTGGATCGGGCAAAATGATTCGCGAACACCTGGGTCCCATTTTCGATATGGTGTGCGCATACTTCAAACGTTGCGCCGAGAAGGGGACCATGCGCCAGGTGGAGCCGTCCCTGGCTACCCTCGGCCTGCTGGGGGCAGTCACCGCGCACCAGGGCTTGTGCCTGTTGTTTGCAGGAAAAGAAGCACCCTATCCCAACGACCAGCAGGCACTGTCCGCCTACGTCGTGCTCTGGCTGAACGGGCTGTTGCCGGGCAAGGACCCCGCCGCGACGCCGCCCGCCGGAGCGAGTCTTGCCGTATGACCAGGTGGCTGCTTATCTGCTTGCTGCTTCTTTCTCCCGCATGCCAGGCCCAATCCACGTTATCGACGCCGGGCCGGTCAGACACCATGAACGGGTGCGAATCAGGTCCGTCCTCGCCTGAATCCTCATCTGGATCCTCGCCCGATCCATACAATCCCTGCAACCGGGGCCGGAATATGCCGTCCATCTCCATCGACTCGAGGCGGGATGCCTATAGCGATCGGCAACAGAATGTGCCCGCACACACGCCGCCGCCTCCACTCACCAGGACGGAGTTCGAACTGTTCGTCCAAGATGTGATCGGGCATCGGCTAATGACCTACGGGAGAAAGCTGTTCGATGACGTGCCCTCGACTTTTGCCCCGGTCGAGCGAGTGCCGGTGCCGGTTGATTATGTGCTCGGCCCGGGCGACGAACTGCTCATTCGGGCCTGGGGAAAAATAGATATCGATGCCCGGGTAACCATCGACCGCGATGGGCAGATCTATCTGCCCAGGGTGGGCGCATTGAATGTGGCCGGCCTGCGCTACGCGCAAGTGGATGGTTACCTGCACGCGGCGATCAGCGCGTTGTTCAAGGATTTTGCCATGAATGTCGAGCTCGGCCAGCTGCGCTCGATTCAGATTTTCGTGCTCGGAAGCGCGCGCCGGCCCGGGGCCTACACGGTTGGCTCGCTGAGCACCATGGTGAATGCGCTGTTCGTCTCCGGCGGCCCCTCGGCAACGGGAAGCATGCGCCATGTCGAGCTCATTCGTAACAACCAGGTGGTGACGGAATTCGATATCTACGACCTGGTCAAGCGGGGTGACAAATCCCACGACCGGCCGCTCCTGCCGGGAGACATTCTCTTTATCCCTCCTGTGGGGCCGCAGGCAGCCATAGTCGGCAGTGTTGAGGAGCCGGGCATTTATGAGCTGAGCGGCGAGACCACCATTGCGTCTGCGCTCCAGTCTGCCGGTGGGCTGACCAGCCTGGCAGAGACCAGGCGTGCATTGCTGGAGCGGGTCGAGAATCACAGCCGGCGGCGGGTAGAAGAGTTCGCGCTCGATGCGGTGGGGATGCAGCGCATCCTGCGGGACGGAGACCTGCTACAGATACTCCCTGTCTCGCCCGAGTTCGCCAATACCATCACCCTGCGCGGCAACGTGGCCCAACCTGGACGTTATGCGTGGCACGAAGGGATGAGAGTTTCCGACCTTATCCCTTCCCGCGATTTTCTGCTCACCCGCGAATACTGGAACCGCGAGAACCATGTTGTGTCGGCTAGCGATAAACACCAGTTCGGCGATCCCAGACTGGCTGCCTATTCCGGTCAGGACAAGGATGAGCATCCGTCCCCGATCCCGCCCGACGATCGCGGGCCGCAAGGGAATTCCGATCGTTCGCTCCGTGCCTCGGGCACCCAGGGCAATCGAAATCAACTGCAGCCCGGCAACTCAGATCCCGAAGACCCGGGAGGGCGTCCGTCCGGGTACGAAGACGACACCAGTGACCGCCTCGAAAAGCCCGGCAGTCAAGACGACCGATCGGGAAACTCTGAGGGTCAGAAGACGACCGACATCGTACGCAACAACACTGAGATCAACTGGCATTATGCGTCGATCGAGCGCCTGGATGAGCACGATCTGAGCCCGCGCCTGATTGCCTTTGAGCTCGGCAACGCCATCGACAACCAGGCGTCGCCCGATAATCAGGTGCTCCAGGCCGGGGATGTCATTACCATATTTTCCCGCGCCGATATCCCTCTGCCCATCGAGGAGCATGCCACCTTTGTCCGCGTCGGTGGTGAGGTGAATGCGCCCGGCATCTACCGTGTTAACCCGGGTGATACGTTGCGCGATGCGGTTAAGCAGGCTGGAGGGCTCACTCCGCATTCGTATCTCTACGCGTCGCAGCTGCTCCGCGTCTCCACCCGCCACATCCAGGAGGAGCAACTGAAGCGGTCGACGGAGCAGATGCAGCGCGAGCTTTCCTCAAGCTTTGCCAATAACTCGCTGCCAACCGCTAACAAAGAAGCAGACCAAGCGCAACTAAGCATGCGCCAGGCGCTGATCGCCCGCATCTCGTCCGCCAGGCCCACCGGCCGGGTGGTGCTCGACATGAAGCCCGACGCCAGCACTCTGGCCGACATCCCGGATTTCACCCTCGAAGATGGAGACAGCTTCTACATTCCACCCAGGTTCTCGACCGTTCAGGTAAGCGGCGCGGTCTATAACGAGAACGCTTTCCGCTACCAGCAGAACAAGCTGACCACCGCCTATCTTGCCGATGCCGGGGGGGCAACCAGGGATGCGGACGTCAAGCGTATGTTCCTGATCCGGGCCGACGGAACAGTGATCAGCCGGCAAAGCCGCAGCAGCCACCGGCATGCCAGCTTTGAAAAAACAGCCCTGCTGCCGGGGGACGCGATTGTTATTCCGGTGAGGTTCAACGCGGGTGCCGGCTGGAAACAACTGGAGGAGATTACCGGAATCCTCTCGCAGAGCGCGATCACCGCCGCTTCACTCGCCGTGATCCAGAAATGAGCACCACAACCGCCTGCGCCGCGGCCGGCAACATGCTTTGTTGAGGGCGAGAACGATGGGGAGAACGACCATAGGCCAGGACTCTTACATAACCCAGCCGGAACTGGCCTCGGAGGATGAGCTGGCTTCTGAATATCCCGTCGAAATCTTTGCCGTGAGCTTATGCCGCGCCCTCATCCGGCTCACTCGCCGCAAGTGGCTGATTGCGAAAACCGCTGGCCTGGCAGCGGGTTTAGGCATACTCGTCAGCGTGATCCTGCCGGTGTCCTATACCGCCACTACCAGGATCATGACCCCGCAGCAAACCCCATCGTCGGCTTCGCTGCTGATGAACCAGATGGCGAATTCCGGCGGCGGACAGCTGGCGATGGCTGCTGCCGGCGGCCTGGGGTTGAGAAATCCGAATGATGTCTACATTGGTCTCCTCGGTTCCCGGCCCGTGGCCGATGCCATCATCGAGCAGTTTGGCCTGCGCACCGTTTACCGCGCGAAAGATATGACGGCGGCGCGCACCACCCTGGCTGCGCATAGCACGGTAGCCTCGGAGAAGAGCGGCTTTATCACCGTGTCGGTTACCGATCGCGATAAGACACGGGCAGCGAAGATAGCCAATGCGTATACCGAGCAACTTCGTATTCTTACCAAAACCCTGGCCCTTACCGAGGCTTCCCACCGGCGGATATTTTATGAAGAGCAGTTGAAACATGCCCGGGAGGATCTACTTGCGGCGGAAGTTGCCTTTCAACAGGTGCAGCAAAAGCGGGGCCTGGTGCAACTCGACGCGCAGGCCAAGGCCACGATAGGACTGCTTGCCGGCTTGCATGCCCAGGTGTCGGCCAAGCAGGTGGAACTCCAGGCGATTCGTTCCTACTCGACAGAACACAACCCGGATGTACAACTGACCGAAAGCCAGCTCTCGTCGCTCGAACAAGAGGTCTCGAGTCTGGAGCAACGCGGCCATCCCGCAGGCTCTCTCGATCTTGGATTGCAGGACGTAGCCGGCGCCGGGATCGAGTACCTCCGTGCGGAGCACGAACTTGAGTATCGGCAGATCTTATTCGATCTCCTGCTCAAGCAATATGACGTAGCCAGGCTCGATGAGGCCAAAGACGCAGCCGTCGTCCAGGTGGTGGAGCCGGCCATCGCTCCGGATCGGAGGTCGGCGCCGAAGAGAGGGTTGATGATCATGATGTTCACCCTGCTGGGGATAGTGGCCGCCTGCTGCTATTTGTTCATGACCGATTACTCGCGGAAAAATCCCCAGTTAGCCAGATCGCTGGCAGAGTTCAGTTCTGTGCTCATCAGCCGATGATGGAAAGGACAGGTAATTTCAGTGGCCGCCACGCAGAATCCGGTTGAACACCTCGTAGTGGTTGGAAGCGACCACAATGGAGTCGCCCTTAAAGGCGATGTCAAGCAGTTGCTGCATAGTTTGGGGAAGAGCGTGATCGACCTCGGCCCCTTCAGCGATGCAAAAAAAGTGGATTACTGCGACTACGCCAGTGCTGTTGGGCAAATCGTCGAAAATGGGGAAGCCCGTTGGGGTGTGCTCATATGCGGCACCGGCGTGGGCATGAGCATGGTCGCCAACCGCTTTCAGCATGTGCGGGCGGCCCTGGTCCATTCCGTGGAGGTTGCCCGCAAGTCTCGCGAGCACAACGATGCCAACGTCCTCTGTCTCGGAGCCTGGGTCAATTCCAATCCGGATAACCTCGCGATTGTCGATGCCTGGTTTGACCAACCGTTTGGCCAAGGCAGGCACGTCCGCCGCATCGAGAAGATCTCCCCCCACAAAGCGGTCAGCATCGTTTTGACCAACGGGATATTCGACATCGTCCATACCGGTCACATTGAGCTGCTGCAGTTTGCCAAGTCGTTTGGTGGCCGCCTGATCGTGGCCATCAATTCCGACGAATCGACCCGTCGTCTCAAGGGTGAAGGCCGCCCGGTCAACAATGAGCATGATCGAAAAGCGGTGTTGGAGTCCCTGGATTGCGTCGATGAAGTCATCGTCTTTGACGAGCCTGGCCCGCAACAGGTGATCGAGAACGTGCAACCCGACGTGGTCGTCAAGGGCGCGGAATGGTCTGCCGAAGAGGTCCGGCGGAGGGACTCCATCCCCGACCATATCGAGATACAAGTGTTTCCCCTGGTGTTTGAATCACCGGGCAGAAAGTATTCAACCAGCTCGATTATCGAGCGAGTCCATAGCCTCTAGCGTTGGCGGCGACCATGGAAGATATCCTCAGCTGCTTCGCCCAGCGGCGGCTCATCGTGGTCGGCGATCTTATCGTCGACGAGTATCACACTGGCGAAGCGCTGGGCCTGTCGGCTGAGACCCCTACCCTGGTAGCCAAACACGTCACTCGCCGCCAGTCTCTCGGAGGAGCGGCGCTCATGGTGCGCAATGTATTGGCTCTGGGCGGGAACGCCCTGTTTGTATCGATGATCGGCGACGATGCCTATCAAGCCGTGGTGGCCTCGTTCGCCCACCCCCGGCTCAGGAAAATCATCCCGGTGGAGGCGGGACGCTCCACCATCGTCAAGAGCAGGTATTGGGTGAATGGATACAAACTACTGCAGTGGGATCACCTGGATCACCGTCCTCCGCAGGAGGCCACCGTAAGCCAGCTCTTAGAGGCACTTCATCGCCATTTGCCTGACTCCGACGCTCTGATCATTTCCGACTACAGACATGGTCTGGTAACGCCGGCGTTTGCCTCCGCCCTGGTCGAAGCTGGGACACGCGCCCGCAAGCCCGTTTATATCGACTCCCAGGTGTCCCAGCGCGCCGCCAACCACCATTGGTATTCAGGCGCGTCGCTCTTCTGTTTAAACGAGAGGGAGGCACTCGGCGTGGATCCGCAGTATGACGCAGCCCATCTCCCCCATGCACTCAACCGTCTCAAGGAGCTGCTCCACGCGCAATCGATCGTGCTCAAACGAGGGGCTAAGGGTTGCTGTGCGCTGCTCGACGATGGCTACACCGAAGCGCCGGCGGCCAACGTACAGGCAGTCGACACCACGGGTGCGGGCGATGCCTTTTTTGCCGCGCTTAGCCTGGGTCCGTCCCACTTGACGGCGCAACATCTCGCCCTCGCGAACGCCTGGGCAGGCCTGTCGACCACCACCCTTGGCCCGGATCCACCCGATCTGGCCGGCCTCACCCACTTACTCCGAAAGGCAAGCTGACCTCTTATGTACGGTATTGACGTCGAGCGTCTCGGTGAACTTATGCAGATGGTGCCCCCGGACCGCGGTAACTCCCGGACTTTGCTCACCGCCCGGGCAGAATATTCGCTGGAGAGGTTGGTCTTCCCTACGCCCTTCGAACACGAAATATCCACCACCGCGCGTGAGGCCGCAACCGGCTTCGTCGAAGAGGGATCCATCCAGGCGGGCGGTGCCGCTGCCGGCCTCCATAAAGTAGTGAACATTGCGCCCGCGTCGAGCCTGTGGCTGCGCGGTATCTGTGCCACCGTTGGTTACATTTTTCGCGGCCCCGCTGGGGTGGGGATCCAGGTGGGTGCCTCGACCGAGACCTCTGACCTCCGCTCCAAGTACTGGGGTAGCATAGAAACCATCGTCAACGCCGGCTATACCGGCAAGCGGCTTTTTTTTCGCCAAGGCAAACACAGCAGCCTTCATTTTCATTGCGCCAAGATGGAGACCTATTTTATCCACTCCGGTTGCCTGCTGGTTCGTCTGCGCGCGGGCCGGGGCCAGGACCGCTGGTTCCCACTAGGTCCCGGCGCCATCCTCAACATCCCGCCCGGATTGATGCACCAGAGCGGCGCCCTCGAGGACACGGTGATCATGGAGGTGTCGACGCACGATGAAGACTCGGACTCGTTTCTGGTCGAGGATGGCGAGCGCTTCCCCATGCCCAGGCTGCGGGCGATGATTGCCCAACCGCCCGCGAGGCGGAAGAGGATCGTGTTCGATCTGGATGGTTGCCTTTGCCTGCAGACCGAGGGCGACTACGAAAACGCGCAGCCCATCGAGCGCGCCATCAGCCTGGTAAATCACCTGTACGATCGCGGCCATGAAATCACTATTCACACCTCGCGCTACATGGGACGCTGTGGGGGCAATGTGGCCCAAGCATACTGTGCGGGGTTTGCATTCACCCAACAACAACTGCGCGCGTGGGGCGTGCGCTACCACCTGCTGGTGATGGGCAAGCCGGCCGCCGACCTGGTCATCGATGATCGCGCCTTGTTCTTTCGCTCGGACTGGGAGCAGATTGGCGAAGAAATCGAGTTCCATCTCGGGTCACATGATCTGTCCATCACGACTCATCCATCGACACTCCAGAGCGCCCGATAGGAAGCCCACAGTATGAAACTATTCGTTGACACTGCCAATCTGGCGGAGATTGAAACCGCGCTCAGCGACGGCTTTATCGAAGGAATCACCACCAACCCCTCCCTTCTGGCCAAGGAGCCAAAAGCTGACTATCTCGCCCACATGCGGCAGATAGTCTGTCTTATCCGGAAATCGGGCCGCCTTGTTCATCTCAGCATGGAAGTAATCGCCCGGGAACCAAAAGACATGGCGAGCCAGGCCGAACGCTTTCGACAAGACCTGGCCTACGAGAACCTGGCCATTAAGGTTCCTATAAGCCAGCATGGCACGTCCTTTACCAGCGTGGTCCGGGAGCTCACCAGCCGCGGCATAGGCGTTAACTGCACCGCGTGTATGACTCCGATGCAGGCACTTGCTGCGGCCGCGGCAGGGGCGCGCTACGTCAGCCTCTTCTATAACCGAATCCGCGATGGCGCCCTCGACAACCATCATAAGGAGCACGGTGCTCTGCTGGCGGCAAAACTGGTAGAGGAGGCCGACTTCAACCCCGTACACGTGGTCACGGAGACCGCCCGGCTGCTGCAGATGTCCTACCCCAAGGCAGAAATCATTGCCGGCAGTATTCGCACCGTACTCGACATCAAGCAGGCAGGTTTGGCCGGCGCTCATATCGTTACCCTGCCTCCTAAATTATTTATCCCCCTGCTTAGCCACTACAAGACGGACGAAGCAGTGGATAGTTTCCTGTCCGATATAGGTCGCTGGCTAAATTGATGGGCCACCGCCTTCGCCCGGGTCTCCTGCGGGATTCCCTGCTGAATTCAATATCGCGGGGATGTGTGCTTCTGCTGCTGCGCCTGCGGCGGAGCCTGGTGCGTGTCATCAAACGTCTGCTCTATCCACAATTTCGCCATGGCCAGCCGATGCACACCGTATTAGTGTTCCGCACCGGAAGGCTGGGCGACTTTCTCAACGCCATCCCGGCACTCGGTTTGCTTCGGTCCCGCTTGCCGGCTGCCCGGATCATTCTTGCCACTACGGTCTCGTCTCTGCCGTCGATGCAGTCGATCACCAGTTCGTATGCAGACCCGAACTCTCTGCCCTGGCTCGAATTCGTTACCCCATCTGTGGTTGATCGCGCGCTGTCCTTCACCATGGCAGGGTATGACAGAGGACTCGGTGCCATTCGCCGGACCATCCGTGAGGAACATCCCGACGCGATTTTCGTTTTGCCGTATATGGGCGAGCCGTTGGCCGGCAAGCTGAAAAAATTAATGTTCTTCCGGCTGGCCGGATTCAAAGGCCCCATCTTTGGCTTCGACGGGCTCGCGAGCCGGAGCAGTTTCGAGCGCATCCAGTATCAACTTGGCGCCTATGAACATGCGGTCTTCGGCCCGGTGCGGGCGATCAGCGAATGCGCCGCCATCGGAGCGGTGGATGAAAGCGAAATTATTCAGGAGTTGTCGATTCCCGATCACGCCGTGAGTTGGGCGCGCAAGCGGTTGGAAACATCCGGCTTCATGGACAACATCCTGGTTGCGGTTTCTCCCGGAGCCACGTTTAGCCATAAAGTCTGGCCCACGGACCGCTATGTCGGGCTCTGTCGAGCACTGTTTGAACGCTACGGTTGCCGGTTCCTGGTGGTGGGGATCGATGCCGATCAGCCGATGGGAGCCATGCTGCGAGCGGCGTTAGGTACCCGCTGCCTGGACATGACTGGCAAAACGTCCTTGACCCAGTTGGCCGCGCTGCTCAGCCGATGCCGGCTGTTCGTCGGCAACGACAGCGGGCCCGCACATATGGCATCCGCGGTCGGTTGTCCCTGCGTCACGGTCACCAGCGCGCTCGATTTTCCCGGACTGTGGGAGCCCTGGAATAGCCGGGAACGCGTGGTGCGGGTACGCATCGACTGTGAATTCTGTCTCTCCCTGACTTCCTGTCCGCTCAAGACCAACGCCTGTATTAATGCGGTCGACGCCCGCGAGGTGCTTCGCATGTGCTGCCAGGTGCTTGGAGACTGCGCGCAAAACCGGCCGAATCCGCAAACTGCCGCCGATCTCTGCTCCGATCGCCATTCATGCTGACCACCTCTTTCCGGCTTTCCGTTGTCTCGGCGGTCATCGCCATGTTGTCGTTGGCATGCCAAATTCTCACCGCCCGTACTTTCGGCGCCGGGCACTCATTCGATGTATATCTGTTCGCCATGAGTATTCCGTTTCTGGTGACCGGGGCCGCCGCCGGCTCTCTGTCCCAGGCGTTTGTGCCCCGGCTCATGGCGGCCCGGCCCCAGGGGCGCATCTATCAGAACTCGGTGGCCACGTTGCTGATGATCGCCGTGGTGGCCGCGGCCGTGGTTGCCTGCGGTGGAGTATTCGCGACCGAATGGAGCACATCCACGGTGGCCAATGTGTTTACCCCGTCGGATCGATCCGCAGTTGTATCCATTGCTCGCGTAGCGTGGGTGTCTGCCGGCTTGGCCTTGTTGGCTTCGGCCTTAACCGCCGTTCACCATACGGAAAAAAGCTTCATGCTGCCCGCCATCACCGGGACATCTCTCTATCTCGGAATGATTGCCGCCATGGTAGGATTCTCCTCCAACCGCACACCCATCATTCTTGTCTGGGGAATGCTCGCCGGCTCCATGTTGTCGGTACTCGTACTGCTGCCACGCGTGCTCGCGTGCATCACGTTCCGCAGTTTCGCCTGTCCGGAGTTTCCTTCTCTCTTCTCCGGCGTTGGCCGGGTGGTGCTGGTCTTGATCGCCAACTGTGCGTTCTGCGGTGTAGCGCCAGTCGAGGCATTTCTGGCGCCGAAGTTCGGCCCTGGCGCACTCTCCTATCTGGGTTATGCCGAGCGGTTGATCATTGCCATGGGTGCGGTGGTGGTGGCCGGCCCTGCGGTGCTCCTGGTCCCGGCGGTAGCGGAGGCCTGCGTAGCCAAAGACCCTGACCGGGTCCACCGCCTGGCGCTCAAGACCATTGCCGCGGTTACCGTGATCGCAACCTTGCTGGCATTGATCTTCTGCATTATCCGGGTACCGGTGATCAGGCTGCTGCTGCAGCGGGGAGCCTTCGACGCATCGACCACCCGGGGTGTGGCCGGTACCCTTCCCTGGATGCTGGTCGGCAGCATCGCGATGTTAGGCACGGCGATTGCCTTCCGCGTTCTTTATGGGCAGAACATGCATGCGTTTCCCGCAACCGTTGGCCTCGTTGTTCCCGGGCTTTACCTGGTCGTGGCCCTTCTGCTGGGCAACTCCTGCGGCTTTCAGGGCATATGTATCGCCTATGCCGTCTCCTGGTGGCTCGTCTTCCTGGCCTTGCTGGTAAAGATCTTCGCTGTCCGTCCGCAGCGAATTTGGAAGCTGGCCAGCGCCCCTCTGCGGGGCACCCTGGTGGCGCTGGTGGTCACGGCGGCCACGGTCTTGGCGGGACAGAGGGTCTTGCTCCCGCCGCAACAGCCGGGGGGCAACCTCGTGCTTGCCCTTCGTTGCCTTGCAGTCGCAGGGCTGGGCATCGCTTCCTTTGCCATCACCGGTGCACTCCTCTGGCCGAGGTTCGATGTGCGCCAGATCCTGACCAGTGGCCGTCACCTGCCCAGGAGCAAATGACCGCGGCTGAAGGATCGACTAAGGTCCAGGCTGCCGCCCGTCGCCAGGCGGAGCGCAGATCCCAACGGTACGCCGTGATCGTGGTGCCCTCGCTCACCCTGTTCTACGCGCTGGTCACGATGGACAGTGAAAATTATTCGAGTGCACAGTGGATCACACAAAGTACCGCGGTATTCATCCTCTGCGCAGCCTTGATCCCCCTCCTCTGCGAGGCCAGTCAACAGGTTCTTGACCCCCTCAATCCCAGGAACCTGTTCCTGTTGACCATCGCCCTGCAGTTTGGCTTCTATCCCCTGGTTATCTTGAACGGGGGCACGCGGATACCCATGTTCGGCTATGCCTCAGGATCCGGCATCGAAGCCCACTACGTGGGAGCGCAGTTGCTCGCCGCTCTTGGCCTGGTTTGTTATCTCCTGGGATACTCGAGTCGCCGCCTGGCCAGGCGCATGGAGCGGATGCTTCCCCGGCCAAGACCCTTCGACCCCCAGCGAGCGAAAGCGCTCGCCTGGTGTCTCTTCCTGGCCGGTTATCTCGGCGCCGCAGCGATTTTCTCTCAGCAGGGCGGCCTCAGCCAATTTCTCGAAAATCGCGAACAATGGCGCGCGGGAGGGATGTCGGGCTCGGGAATACTCCTGATGCCTGCCTCTATGTGGCTTCCCGCAGCCGCGTTACTGCCCATGATTCAACTTACCCGGGTTCAGGAGCCAGCTCGGAAGCTGGTCACCAGACTCGCCTTACTCGGCATTTGTCTTATCCCGGTATATCTGCTCGGATTCCGAACCTTAATCGTTATACCCCTCATGCAATGCTTCGCAATTCTTCACTACCTCAGACATCGTGTGTCAGTCCTCCGCTGCGTCTCCGTTGGGCTGATCCTGGTCAGCTTGATGACGTTGTACGGCCTTAGTCGAAGCGCCGAAGTCCTGAACCTGGAGGCGATCGAGGCAGCCGGACCTCGGGCAAGTTTGGACTACGTATTCTTTCGATGTCCCGGCACTGACACCGTAGCGACGATTCTCAACAGCACCAGGTTCGCGGACTTTGAATATGGAGTGAGTGGTGTGATCGAGGCGGCAACGATCCTGATTCCCCGGTGGCTCTGGAACGACAAGCCGATGTCCTGGGGCGAACAATCCACCACTCACTTTTTTGCCGACTATCTATATATGACCGGCAACGTACGCGAGACCTACGGGGGGGTGTCGCCCACCGCGATCGGCTATTTTTATTTGCAGTTCGGCTGGCCCAGCGTGGCCCTCGGCATGTTCCTGGCAGGCGCGGCCTCCAGGATGATCTACGGGTATGGTCTCCGCTTTGCCGGACCTAACACCGCCTTCCTACTCTTCATCCTGGTATGGCCACTGCCCATTATGGCCGCAGAGGCACCCCAAAACGCGCTCAATCAACTTGTAATCACTTTATTTTGTGTGTGGCTACCGCTGTCGTTTGCCGCGGCCAGGACGGGAAACTAGGGAAACCTGATGATAGATACCGACAACCGGACGGTCGCAATCGTGGTTGCGTCCAGAGATGAATCCAGCGATCTCTGGCAGCCGCTCTTTACGTTATTGCGAAGGCATTGGCCAAACTGTTCTTTTCCCCTCTATCTGGTCAGTAACACCGTGGATTATCGAGATATGGGAGTGTCAACCGTCCTTGTAGGGCCAGATCGATCCTGGTCCGATACTCTGCGCGCCGGGCTTAGTCAGTTAAAAGAAAAGTACGTGTTGCTTTGGATCGATGACCACTTTCTCATGGCACCGGTAGACGCGGCCAAGGTTGGGGCGGCGATCGACGCTTTCACCCGGCTCGGCGGCAACTATCTCCGGCTTCCCGCTCTGCCGCAGCCTGATCAGCCGTTGAACGAACATTTCGGCATTGTCAGAAAGGGCGCGGTTTACCGGACCTCCGTGGTCGCATCGGTGTGGAAGAAGACGGTGTTAGAGGATTTGTTGCAGCCGGGAGAGAGCGCTTGGGACTTTGAAACAGCGGGCGCCGCGCGCTCCGACGCCTACGATGGATTCTTCTCCACCTGGCGGAGCTGTTTCCAAATCGAAAACCTGTTAATCAAAGGCAGAGTTCGCTCTGTGGCCCTCCGTCGGATCGAGCGGAAGTTGAACCGCGCATTCGAACTCCGTCGGCCGAAAATGAGCCAGATGGAGGAAGCTGAATTCGCTCTTCGCATGGTTGGCAACCGCGCTCTGGTCAAGCTGCCGCGGCGATTCGCGAAGACGGTTCGGAACGCAGTACTGCGGAGACGTGTTCGGTAGAACAGAAATTTAGGTTAGACCGGTTATATATCTCAGACCATTCCAAGATGCGAGATATCTGGATCATGTTAAGAACGGCCCTGGTCGTCTTCCATCGAGACCGCGCCGAAGGAATCAAAGCACCGTCCTGTTCTCCCAGCATCGTCGAAGAACGCGCCCCTGCAACTTCAAGCTCACGCTCTTAGCACGCCATCACAAGCCGGGTCTGCGCGCCTGTGTGTAGCAACTCTCCCGCAGCACCATAAGTTACCCGCGTGCGCAGAACCCTTGCGCTTTGCGTGCGACTTGTGAAGGACCCCATGATTGTTCTCTTCTGGTTTTCCCTCGCCACCATCTTATACACCTACGTTGGTTATCCACTGGCGATCGCTCTGCTGGCCCGCCTGCACCCTCTCCCGTGGATCAAAGCACCATGGCCGGCTGACGTTCCCCCCGTCTCGGTCGTCATGGCTGTCCATAACGGAGCGGCCATGCTTCCCGCCAAGCTGAACCACTTGCTTACGCTCGAGCCGCACCTGATCCGGGAGGTCATCGTCGTCTCCGATGGCTCGACCGACGCCACCCCCGCGATCCTGGCCCAGTCCAAGCCCCCGCGCCTGCGGACCATCTTCCTTCCTCAACAGGTGGGCAAGTCGGCGGCCCTCAATCACGGAGTGGCCGCGGCGGATTCCGAGATCATTCTGTTTGTTGACATTCGCCCTCGCATCCAGCCAGGCGCAGTCGCCGCACTGCTCTCCAATTTCGCTGATCCTGCGGTTGGCTGCGTCGCCGGCGAACTCATCTTGAACTTCCAGGGCCACGACCCGGCGGCCTGCGCCGTCAGCGGACTTTACTGGCGCTACGAACAGTGGATCCGCAACTGCGAGGCTGCCATTGACTCGCCCACAGGTGTCTATGGCGGCTTCTATGCCATTCGCCGCGCACTCGCCAGGCCTTCGCCGGCCGGCCTCATCCTGGACGACATGTTTCAGCCGCTTTCGATCCTACGCCAGGGCTACCGCAGCGTACTCGACCGCTCCGCCCTGGCCACCGACACCTGGCCCTCCTCCTCGGCAAGCGAGTTCCGGCGCAAGGTTCGCACCCTGGCCGGCAACTTTCAGCTGATCGCCGCGGCGCCCTGGCTTCTTACCCCCGCCAACCGCGTGCTTTTTCAGCTGGTGTCGCACAAGCTGCTGCGCTTGTTGGTCCCCTATTTTCTCGTTTCCCTCTTGTCCTCCGCAGCGATGCTGGGTCTGCATTCCCCGGCGTATCTGGCTTTCGCCATTCTGCAAGCGGCCTTCTGGCTGATGGCTGCCGCGTCGCTGAAGGTAACCGTCCCTGTCCTGCAGCGTCTGACCGCACCGGCCGGGGCGCTGCTGGTTCTGAACGCCGCCGCAATTGCCGGCTTTCTCGCGTTTCTGTTTACTCGCGGCCCGCTCTGGAAGATCTGGTCGCCAACCGCGGCACCGATGTTTCAGGAAAAAGCCTGACCGTGATGTGCGCCTTGATGAATGGATTGTGTATTGCATCGATCAGTCTCGCCCTCCTGGCGGCTAGTTCTTCACCAGCGCAGACCGCCGAATCCTCCAGCCGTCCGGCTAGTTCCGACGACCATGCAGCCACCGATGCGAGTTCGACTTATGTCGAACTAGATAGCTGGGTCTATCCCGCGCTTGTAAAGACTGGCCGCCCAGGGCGTTATTCAATACGCGTTTCTGGGTTTACGGCCGTGGACTCGGCGAGCTATCTACCACATGCTTGCCACTGCGGCCCCAGGTAGCGAGTCCTCCGCCGAGCTGGTGAAGGCAGTCAGGAAAGAACTATTCCACGAGCATGCTGTTGGAGCGGACCAGCTGAGCAAAGACATCTTCATCGAAAGTATCTACCATCGCACTCAATTCGTTTCCGGTACCCCGCTCAACGATAGCTATCATTTTGGGCAGACCCTGGTGAACGACTTTGGACGTCCCTACGGCCACGGCTGGCAACAGATCTCCGGATTTGAGACCCGGGCGGAGCATGGCAGGGTGTCCCTTTTTGTCCGCGGTGAGTACCAGCATAGTCCGAGCGTACCCGGGTACAGCGCAGCTATCGCGGGCATTATCGCAATTCAGGACACTACTCCCATACAGACCTATAGCGACAGGGGGGCCCAGGATGCCTTTCGTCTGCTGGATACCTACGCATCGGTTGAGTTTCTGGGCCAGCAATTTTCCTTTGGTAAGCAGAGCTATTGGTGGGGACCTGGCTCGGCCAGCGCCATGATGCTCAGTGACAATGCAGAACCTTTTTATTCGTTTCGCATCAACCGCACCTTACCCCTGTACATTCCTCTGCTATCCAGGCTTCTCGGTCCCATACGCTATGACAACTTCTTTGCCCGGTTGTCCGGGCACATGTATCCCCGGCAACCATATTTTTATGGCCAGAAGATCAACTTCTCTCCCACCAGGAACCTGGAATTGGGTTTTTCCCGTGACGCCGTCATCGCCGGCGACGGAAGCACGCCACTGACTTTCGGCAACTTCTGGGAGAGCTTTACCAGCACTTCGAGTGGAACGAACAGCACCTCCGTCCGCAACGTGCTGGGTGCCCGCCATGGTAGTTTCGATTTTCGCTACCGCCTGCCCGGCCTCAGGAACTGGTTGACCTTGTATACCGATTCCCTGGTCCACGATGACATTTCGCCGGTGGACGCACCCCGGCGCGCGGCTATCACTCCCGGCATCTATCTTTCCCAGGTCCCTCTTATCCGCAGGCTCGACCTGCACGTAGAAGGTGGCAGCAGCGATATCCCGGGAAGTGCTAAAGGGGGGAAGTTCTACTACTACGAAGGCATCTACCGCGACTGCTACTTGAACAAGAGAAATCTGATGGGCTCCTGGCTCGGCCGGGAAGGGACCGGTGGGCAAGCCTGGTCAACTTACTGGTTCAACCCTCAGAGCACTCTCCAGGTCGGTTATCGCACCCTCAGGGTGTCGCGGTTCTTTGTGCCCCAGGGGGAGAGCCAGCAGGCCGCCTATGGGGAACTGCGGTATCGTTGGCAGAGCGGCCTGGCTTTACAGTTTCTGTTGCAAGCCGAGCGCTGGAACGCTCCGGCGCTAGCGCCGGGCCCACAAATCGATGTGACCAGCCAATTTCAGATTTCCCTCAGCCCCAAGGGTTGGAAGCTTCCCATTCGGCAACAACTTACCACCGGTCACTGATCCCGGCCAAGTGTGTCGCCTTCTGGTCGAGCGTTGAGGCTCATTCCCCGAGGCGCATAGGATCTGTAACCGCAGACCCACAGTCATGTTTACTTCGAATTCCTTCCTGGAAATGGAGAAATCAGTGATTCGAACGGAAACAGAAAAAGCGCGTCTGCTTGATCTGATTCGCAAAGTCGGCCCCTTGGATGTCGTCTACGATTGCGGCAGTCGGGACGCGTTGGATGGCCTCGAACTGGCCATCGAAATCGGGGCCAAAGAATTACATATCTTCGAATGCAATCCGCCCGCGGTCGAAATATGCAGGAAGAACGTTGTCCAGCATAAACCCGACGGTCTTACAGTTTTCATCAATGACTGCGCTATTTCTGATAAGCCGGGGCCGGTTTCATTTTTCCCCATAGACATTCGCCGGACCATCACACCGTGCCCGGATGGCAATCCGGGTGCCTCCAGCCTTTTAAGGGCCGATCCTAAATACCCCCACGAAAAGTATGTGCAAAGCACTATCACCGTAAGAGCAACCACACTGGATCAATATTCCATCTTCCACCGGCCGCCCGATCTGTTGTGGATGGATTTGCAAGGTGCCGAACTGATGGCGCTCATGGGAGGCAGAAACGCACTGAAGACCACCAGAATTGTGCATACCGAGGTCGCTTTCCGGCCCACGTATCAGGATCAGGTTCTATTTTGGGAGTTGGACAAACACCTCCGCTCGAGGTTCAAACGTGCTTATATCGAAATGGGGCGCTGGCCCTATCTTCTGCCCCTCTATCGGCTCTTCAGAACCGGGCCGTGGACGGTGAACGCGGTCTACGTGCAGGACTGACTTCCGCCCAATCAAGCGGGAATCGCGATAAAATTCGTCGTCCTGAACTGCTCATGGATTTCTTTGTACGACTGAATGGGGCGCAGGTATCCCGAGGGAGTAATCCTCAGGATCTTCATATGAACTTCCTGAAAAAAATACCAGAAGTCCCGAAAAAACGTTCTGTTATCGATATTGCACCCGCCAAATTCGAAGCTGACCATGTCAATCGACCTGGCGTCGAACATTCTTTTGGCTCCGTGCAACGCATCCAGTTCGTGACCCTCGATATCAATCTTCAAGAGATGAATGCGAGCGACGGAGTTGGCCCTGCAGTAGCTGTCGACGGTCCCGATCGCAACCCTCTCCGAGTGGCTGAAGTCGATACCAAAGTGTTCCAGCCTCCTGGGCGTCAACGACGCCAGGCCCGACCCTTCGCGATCGAAGTGTAGAATTCCCTCTCCGCATTCCCTTCCCAGGGCGATATTGGTCAGCTTGACCCGGTCGTCTCCCTTCGCGGATTCCGTCAAAATCTTGAACGTTTCGCAGCCCGGCTCAAAGCAGTGGATGACCAGACCGGGTGCGGCAACGTGGCGCAGAGCCATGTCCAGAAACTGACCTTGATTGGCGCCCACATCAAATATGCAGTAGGGTGGACTTAATGTTTGCCTGAGAATGGCAAAGATAGCTTCCTCGCCGCTTGACTGAACGCCGCTGCCGGATCCGATTCCCATCAGGTACTGCGAAGTCTGGACGGTCATCTCCAGGCCACTCTGCATAAAGCGGTTTCCCGAAATCTTGACCGCCTTCTCCAGGGCCCTGTGCATGAAGCGGTTTTTCGACATCTTGATCAACGCTTCTTTCAGCAAAACGACACTGGCCTTTCCTGTTCGAGAACATTCTCAAAAACAGCCTACAAGCAGAAGAAAACGGGCGCACAAAAAACGACAGAATTCCTGGAACATGAATGCCGAAACGGAACACGATCAGCGGCAGTGGCGAAATGGCCCGGGTTGAACCAGCATCGCGGCCAGGAGCGCCTTGCGTGGTACAAAGAGCATTGCTGTCAATTCCGAGCAGAAGGTGGGTCCGGTGGGACTAACACGACGAAATGTATTGCTGGGTGCAGGCGGCATCGCTTCCAGCCTGACCTTCGATAGCACCCTAGTGGATGCCATAGCGCAAGTAGCCTCGAACGGCAGAAAGCTGAAGCTGATCGTGACCGGCGGCCACCCCGGCGATCCGGAATATGGTTGCGGCGGAACCGTCTCCCGGCTCACGCAGCTTGGTCATGAGGTGGTTCTGCTCTACCTGAACGACGGAGCCTGGCCGCCTACCCCCGCCCCCACTCGTGCCGCAGAGGCCAAACGGGCGTGCGCAATCCTGAAGGCTCGGCCTGCCTATGCAGGACAAACAAACGGCCACGCCGTGGTCGATAACGCACACTATGAAGCTTACGAACGAATCATAAGCGCTGAGAAGCCGGACGCCATCTTTACCCAGTGGCCCATTGACAACCACCGCGACCACCGGGCGATTGCCATGCTCACCTATGATGCGTGGCGGCAATCGAAACAGGCGTTTTCGCTCTATTACTATGAGGTTTCCGACGGGGAGGATACTATGCAATACTCTCCCACTCACTATGTCGATATCCATGAGACAGAGCCCATCAAGCGCGCTGCGTGCTACGCCCATGCCAGCCAGACACCTGACCGGTACTATGCGCTGCAGGATCAGGTAGCGGCATTTCGAGGCATCGAAGCCGGCTGCAAGAGAGCTGAGGCATTTGTGCTCCAGCTACAAAGTCCTCAAGATCCTCTGCAGGAGCTGGGGTTGACCACGAAGAACGGCGTTTCTCGAAGCGCTTAAAAAAAGTGCGCCAAAAGCACTGTAAGCGCTGTAAGTCCCTACTCTTCTACTGGCGGTTCATCGTCCTCCGCTCCCGATTCCTCATTTTCTTCGCGTTCCTCCTTTTGGATAGCCGACCAGAGGGTGGCGGGTCGACCTCCGGTGGGCTCACTTCGAGCGTGGAATGCGCCGCCCAGGGCAACGAGTTCTTCGAGGGCAGCGTCGGATACGGTGGCCCTCGACGTGGCCGTGAAAGAGACGCCTGATCTGATACTTCGACAGTCCGCTGCCGGAGGCCTCGATGGCTTCGCGGATACGGTCGGCGATCTGCACATCACTTAATCTGGTGGAATGTCCTCTTCCAACGAGTCTGATCAAAAAAGTGAATGAACTCATGCAGGGTTGATCCAGCCTGCTCTCTAAGCGGGACGTCTTCGGAACCGGATTCGGGTGTCGCAATGGACCAGTAGACGAAGAGGGGACGCCCCAAAATGTTCTCCCGTGGCAAAAACCCCCAGTAGCGGCTGTCCATACTATTTGTGCGATTATCACCCATCACGAAGTAATGCCCGGCAGGGACGACCAGGTCCTCACCCTGAATGTGTTTGGGGAGTAGTACGGACCATTCGGGCGAGACCCCAGGCTCAGTAGAGGGATCCACCGACGGGAAATCGTCAACATATGGATCGTAGTTTGCACGGGTGGGCTTGGCTGCCTGAGGTTCGTCCTGAAGTACGCCGTTGAGGTAGACGATACCGTTACGAAGATGAATGTGGTCGCCGGGAATTCCGATCACACGTTTAACCACAAATATGTGATCACCATTGCGTTCTTCGGTTGGCTTGTAGAAAACAACGATGTCGCCACGATGCACCTCGCGGTAGTGCATGAAAGTCGCCCATTTAGGGATTGGCGCTAGTGTCTCCCGTTCGACTACCACATGATCGCCGACGAGTAGAGTGCTTGCCATCGAGGATGACGGAATCACGAAGTTCTGAAACACAAAGGTCAGTGCAAAAAGTCCCACCACTAGGACACTGCAGGTCGAAGCGAATCCTTCAGTTGCTGTCTCGCTTGAATGGTTGTTCTCCAAAACAGTCTTGCGGCGCATGGCTTCTTGCCTCCTTTTACGCTGCTCCATTGCTCTCGCTCAGAAGTTTAGCATCTGGGTTAACAGCTCGAAGGCGGGGTGCTCTCTCAGCCGATCGTGATTACAGCCCAACTTTCCCAACGGCGATCAGATTTGCGCTCTGCCGCCATCAACGAACAGTTCAATACCCGTGACGAAACTGGAGTCATCCGAAGCTAGAAACAAAACCGCCTTGGCAATTTCATCGGGTTCCCCCATGCGCCCCATTGGGATGGTGGACACAATCCGTGCAATGGCGTCTGCAGGTTGCCAATCGATAGCCGGCGTATCGGTCGGGCCGGGGCTAATCACGTTTGAACGAATATGGCGTTCCTTGAGATCCGAGGTCCAGGTTCGGACGAAGGAGCGGAGGGCGGCCTTCGTCGCGCCGTAGACGCCGAAGGCAGGCGTACCTTTCACGCTCGCGACGGAGCCGTTGAGAATGATAGAGCCACCGTCATTCATTAGAGGAAGAGCCTTTTGCACCGTGAACAGCGTTCCCTTAACATTAATGTTGAATAATCTGTCGAAATGCTCCTCCGTGATCTTTCCCAAGGGAGCAAATTCAGCGACGCCGGCGTTGGCGAAAACGACATCTATTCTGCCCTTCGTTTTGACGGCCTCGTAGAGACGATCAAGGTCGGTCAATTTGGCAACGTCTCCCTGAACGCCAGTAACGTTGTTACCGATCGCCTTCACGGCTTCGTCGAGTTCCTTTCGACGGCGGCCTGTGATGAATACGTAGGCACCCTCTTTCACGAAGAGCTTTGCTGCAGCCAACCCAATCCCGGTTGTGCCACCAGTAATCACCGCTACTTTTCCTTGCAGCTTCTTAGTTTCGGACATCGGTAGTTTTCCTCATTCTCCCTTGCTCTCAGTCGGTCTAGAAATGAGATGCGGCCCGGCCGCGGTTACGTGAAAAGGCTCAGGCGGGGAAACGGTCGCCGAACATGGGAAGGCCACTGAGGGACTCGGCTTGCGTGGCCTCGTCTTGCAGCACGTCCCAATGCTCTCGAAGTACACCGTCTTCGAACCGGACGACGTCAGCTGCGACCCAGGCCGCTGGCCTTCCGATTCCGCTGAATCGGCCGTGCGCGATGACATAATCGCCTTCTGCGACAATGAGTTGGTTTTCGTAGCGCAACGTATCTGGCGCCGAACGGACCAGAGCGAACAGTCCTTCGCGTCCTGGCGCGATGTGCGCGCTGTGCTGGATGTACTTCGGCGACCAGAATCGTTCCGCTGCCGCGTAGTCGCGTTTGTTGAAGAGAGTGTCGAAGGCTTCGAGTACGATCGCCTTGTTCTGTTCGGGTGTTGTCTTTGGCATATTCAGCTCCTGGGGTTTCTTACGATGGTTGGTAGGTTGGGTAATCGGAATAACCGTGCGGCCCCGAGGCATACACGGTTTCCCAATCAACCTCAGCAAGAGGGGCATTCTCTACAAACCTCAGGACCAGGTCAGGATTGGCGATATAGGGACGGCCGAACGCCACCAGATCTGCCAACCCTTCGGCGATAAGGCGATTCCCGCGATCACGATCCATCTTCACGTTTGCGATCAGTGTGCCGTTGAAGAGAGGGCGGAAATGCTGGAACATGCCATCCCCGGCCAATTTCTCGAGTGGAGTACCGGAGAAATCGGTGGTATTGCCCATGAGCAACAAGTGCGAAAGATTGTAGGTGCTCAGCTTGCGAATTGCATATTCGGTGACGGGCAGGGTTTCGTCGTTAGCCTGAAATGCACCGCCTTCGTGCATCGGGCTGATCTTGACTCCAACCCGTTGTGCATCGACCTCACCCAGGACCGACTCGACTACGTCGAAGAGAAAACGCGAGCGATTTTCCAGGCTCCCGCCATATTCGTCTTTACGCAGGTTGGTGGTGGCGTTCAGAAACTGAGAGATCAGATAGAGATAATTGGCCAGGATCTGGACACCATCGAAGCCGGCTTCCATCGCGTTTCGCGCAGCTCGCGCGAAGTCCGTGACCGTGACTTGAATCTCCTGCTTCGTCAGGGACCGCGGTGTTACCGTCGGCTTCCGTCCTGTCCGCGTGAACGACAGCTGGCCTGGATCGACGCTCGATGCGGACACGGGCTGTGCGCCGTCCTGTAGTTCAGGATGGGAGATTGCGCCGGTGTGCCAGAGTTGTGCAATCATGCGGCCGCCGGCTGCATGGACGGTATCCGTGACGCGTCGCCATCCGCGGACCTGCTCCTCCGTCCACAGGCCTGGCGTATCAGCCCAGCCAAATCCTTCCGGGCTAATCGCAGTGGCCTCGGTGATGATCAGTCCGGCCGAAGCACGCTGCGCGTAATACTCTGCCTGCAAGGGCGTGGGCACATGATCATGCGATTGCGCACGCATCCTGGTGAGAGGCGCCATGACGATGCGGTTAGGAAGATCGAGGTCTCCCATCCGGTATGGTGTGAAAAGTGGCTGATTCGACATCACATAAACCCCTGCATGGGTGAGGCGGTTAGAGCAGTTTCGCAATTACTGTGGACTGAAAAAGATCGCGAGGTGTGGTTTTCCTTGGGAGAAAACCACGAAAAGGCCTGTCGCTTCGGTCTACACCAATTGCTAAACTGCTCTAGCGGCGCCGTTTTGTCTTGGAGTGTAGTCATGGACCTCTCTCTTGCCTGATTCAACTGACTGCGATCCCGCTGGGACCCGTTCGGACTTCCTGTCTGATGTGACACCAGATTATTCTGAACCGCTTAGTTCTATACGATGATGGAGCCACAGCGAGGATGCAGAGATTTTGAACTATGTGGTTTTGTATTGGATAATAGGTGCATGGGGCGCCCGAAGAACTTTAGTCGAGAGGAAGTGTTGGACAAGGCGATGCCTGTCTTCTGGACCCGTGGGTTTTCGGATACGAGTCTTCAGGACCTGGAGCGAGCCACAGGAGTGAACAAGTCAGGGCTGTATACGGAGTTCCGAGACAAGGAAGATCTTTTTCTAGCGTGCCTTCGGCACTATCTTAAGGGCCAGGAAAAGAGAGGGCTTCTCACCAAGGAGCCTCTTGGCTGGAAGAACGTCGAGACTTTTCTCAAAAGTGGTCCTCTTAACAAGGGGGAGCAGCAGGGATGTTTTTCCGTCAACTCCATGCGGGAGTTCGCTATCCTCCCGGATGAGGCTTACGGCGTCGTGACGGAGAGTCGAGCGCTATTGCAGCACCTTCTCGCCATGAATATCGAGGCAGAAAAGCCCAGGATGGCTCCTTCCGCAATTGCGGAGATGGTGCTATCCTTCTTTTCCGGATTATGCATCGAGCGCAACCTCAAATCCGGCAAAGCCTCGTCGACGCGCAAGATCGAAAACTTCATGACAGCCCTTCGCAGTCTCTAATCGAACGATTGGTTCCCCGAAGCCGGCGTCGCGACCACGAATTCCGGTCACGAATTCCCTGGTCCCTTTAACCGTTGTCCAGCCCCGTCTTGCCACGGCGGAATACCGCCAAGCGAACCGCACTGGGAAGAGCTTCGGCACTCAACTGCCAGCAGCTTTCACGGCGGCGCGCCCCCGCTGATAAATGGTCAACCTAACAAATGCCGCTTGGAGGAGTCGCACGGAGACGCCGTGTTTCCTCCCGCGTTCTAATAAGATCACCAAGAATACTGTCCACCTCGACAGGTGCTTGTTCTTTGAGGTCGCGATACATTGACGAGGTCAACGGAGAACCAGGGGCAGTAAGTTGAGGGCTCTTCTCTGCCAGGAATGTCTCCGAGAGCGGATAGCCACAAGCACCCCCGATTGCGGCGCATTCACGAAATACTGAGAGAGTTAGATCGGCGCCACCGGGGACCGCCGCGATTTCGCCGATGTTTCCGTCAAGCAAACACGTGACAGCTCCCACGCTGGCCAACCACACCCACTTCTGCCACATGTCCCGCAAAATGTCTCCGGAAATGGCGGTGTCAAATCCAGCTCCGCGAAAAAGCATCATGCACTGCTTCGATCCGAGAGGTTTTCTTGCCGTCCAGTTCGCCGTAGGTGAGGCTCTGGAAATCGGCAAGCTGGATTATCCGGCCTTGCGCATCGATTTCAGTGGCGACGAAGCAAACCCCACCCAGTACAGATTTCTCGCCAAACCTCTGCCTCAGCACGTCCATGTGATGCATGCCGTTCAGCACAGGAATAATAACCGTCCGTGGCCCGACTGCGGGCGCGAAATCATCGATCGCGGCGGCGAGGCTGTAACTTTTTACGCTCAGAAAGATTACATCGTACGGGGACGGAATCGAAGCTGCGGTGATTGCCCTGGGTCGAACGGTGAAGTCGCCATATGTTGGGCTCAGGATCCGCAACCCCTGGGCCTGGATTTGCTCGGCTCGTTTTGGCCTGACCAGAAATGTTACATCGCGTCCCGCCTGTACCAGGCGGCCTCCGAAATAGCCGCCAACGGCGCCTGCACCAACCACCAATATCCTCATGATGCTGTTCTTCTCCTCCCTGCCGAACACGTTCGGCTGCCACACTCTTTATTAATCATGCTCACAAGGGTCATCTACCCTGATAGACCGGCGCACGCCCTTGAGCTTCAGCTTCTCGTCCCTCCTGAAAGTCTCGCGTGTGAAAGAGCGCGCCAAACTGAGCATCCAGTCGGGACAGAGCGTCGGTTTCGGTGGAATCGATGGCAAGATGGGCGGAAAGAAGTGTTGTTTTAATTCCGAGCGGCCCACACGCGGCGATCTAGTTTGCGATCTGAGTTCCTGCCTCCAGCGCCTTTTCTGGTGTTGGTGCAACTTGCTGCACTACTCCGATCCGATACGCTTCTTCAGCATTCCAATGGTCCCCCGTTAGCATGTAACGCATTGCATTTCCCCATCCCGCTTCACGAACGAA
>CAWCKO010000020.1:0-79884 GCA_963796145.1 uncultured Acidobacteriaceae bacterium
GGGAGAAGCACTCCGATAACAAGACGCAACATGAGTCGAGACATGGGGACGCCTCCGGACAAGGGTAGGTGCTTCGATTACTTGCCGATGCAAAACGTAGAGAAGATCAAATTCAGAATGTCGTCGCTGGTGGTCTCGCCGGTGAGCGAGTCAAGATGACGCAGCGCTTCGTATAGATCCAGCAGCAGCATCTCGTGAGGAATGTTTTGCCCGGCCGCCATGCCACCGGCCGCCAACGCTTCCAGGGTTGCCGTTACCGCCTGGTATTGGCGCAAGCTGGTCAGCATGCCACCCTCCGTCTCCACCGTGCGATCGCCCACCATCGCCAACATCTTCTCCTTCAGCTCACCTACGCCTTCTCCGCTGAGTGCAGAGGTGTGAACCACGGGCAGGCCGAGGCCGGCGAACGCCACCTCCATCGAGGCCGATGGGTGGGCCAAGTCGCTCTTGTTCACCACCACCAGCGCTCGGCGCTGGGCCAACGTTGCCAACAGCTCCAGCTCTTCGTGATCCGGCACCGCAGTCGCATCCAGCACCATCAGGACCATGTCTGCATCTGCCAAGGCCTCGCGCGATTTGCGAATGCCAATCTGCTCCGCCTCGTCGCTGGCCTCACGCATGCCCGCCGTGTCCACCAGCTCCACCGGGATTCCGCCCAGCGAAACGCGCTCTGTCACCAGATCGCGCGTGGTCCCCGGCGCCGCGGTGACAATCGCGCGCTCCCGCTGCACAAGGCGATTGAAGAGAGACGATTTTCCCGCGTTCGGCCGGCCCACAATCGCCAACATCAGCCCGGCATGCACAATCCGTCCGCGGGCAAAACTGTCCGCTACCGGTTGCAGGCGGACGCGAATCTCCTCGATCCTGCTCAGGATCTCGGCCGCCGGCAGCACATCCACATCGTCTTCGGCGAAATCGATTCCCGCTTCCAGCAGAGCGATCAGTCCCACTAGCTCTTCTTTAACAGGCTTGATGCGCCGCGAAAGCGCGCCATGCAGTTGCTGCGCCGCAACCCGCGCCTGGTAGAGCGTCTGCGCTTCAATCAGGTCGTGCACCGCTTCGGCCTGAGTCAGATCGATGCGGCCGCTCAAGAACGCCCGCTGAGTAAACTCGCCCGGGGCCGCCAGACGCGCCCCGCCCTTCAGCGCCTGCCGCACCAGCGTTTCCAGAATCACGGGTGAGCCGTGCGCGGCCACTTCCACCACATCCTCCCCGGTGTAGGAATGCGGGGCAGCAAAGAACGTGACGACTGCCTCATCAAGCTTTTCCTGAGTTTCGGGGTCCAGCAGATCACCAAAGCGGGCATGGGCATGAGCCATAGGATTGCGCAGGCGCAGCATCGGCTCGACAATCCGGGTCGCCTCCGGCCCGGAGAGCCGCACGATGCCAATGCCGCCACGGCCGGGCGGCGTCGCGATAGCAACGATGGTCTCGTTCTGGTACACGACGTGTGGATCGGGCTGCATGCAGCGCCGCGATTCTTAGTAGGGAGAGTTGCGCCGCGAAGGGCGTGCGCTGCCCACTTCAGAAGGTCGTGGCCGAAGCCGGGCCGCACCCTTGGGATAAACCACCACGAATCGGCGCAACCCCTCGCCGCTGCTCTCTGTCTCAAGATCGGCATAGTCCCGGAAGGCCAGGTGCAGCATCCGGCGTTCACGCGAACTCATGGGCGCAAAGCTGTAAGGTTGGGATGTGCCGCGGACCCGCTCGGCGGCCGTCTCCGCAGCCAGTTTGAGCTCGCGCGCGCGGAGCGCCTTGAAGGAGTTGGCGTCGAAGGAAATGATGTCGTGCTCCTCCACTTCGAGGCGCACGATCTTGGCCGCGATATGTTCCAGCGCGCGCAGCAACTCGCCTCCGCGCTGGGTCAGAAACACGGCATCCGGTCCGGACATCTCCACATAAATCTCGCGGGCTTCCAGGCCATCGGGATCACGGGCTCCCGCACCCGCGATGATCCGGTACTTCAATCGCAGGCCGCCGGTGGTGGTAAGGGTCTTGAGGAATGCTGCAATTTTCTGAGCTGCAGCCGCGTGGTCAACTATCGGCATCGGTTTAGTATCGCATTTTGCGCGCACGGAAGTAAGCTGTGCTGGACACCAATTCCCGCGCCCGGTAACCTTTGAGATCTACCCTCGCCACCCGGGCGAAAGGTTAACGGCGAACCATCTGCCGGCCACCGCCGCCGCTGCGCTTGGCCGCCCGCTTGGCGGCGATATCGCGCATCTGCTTCCCAATGCCGGTGCGGTTCATTACCGCCTGCTGGATCACGTTGATCACATTGCCGAAGGCCCAGTAGAGGGCCAGTCCTGAGCTCAGATTCCAGGTCATGAAACCAAAAAAGACCGGCATGGTGAAGGCCATCATTTTCTGCTGCGCGGGATCCATCCCCGGCGATGGGGTCAGGTACTGCACCAGGAACATGGTCACGATGAAAAAGACGGGCAGGATGTGCAGCGGGTCGGGAGCGGCCAGGTTGTGCAGCCATAGCCAGGGCGCCTGGCGCAGTTCGATGGTGTGCAGCAACATACGATAAAACGCGAACAGCAACGGCCACTGCACCAACATGGGCAGGCAGCCGCCAAACATGTTAACGCCCTCGCGCTTCTGCAGGTCGAACATCTCTTTGTTCATGTCCGCGCGGCGGGGGTCCGTGGCCTTGTACTTCTTGTACTTCTCCTTGATCGCGTTCATCTCCGGCTGAATACGCTGCATCTTCAGCGCGGACTTCATCATCTGGATGCGCGTCGGCAGCATGGCCAGGTTGATCACCAGGGTAAGAACCAGGATGGCCCAGCCCCAGTTGGAGACAATATGCTCATGCACCCAGCGCAGGGCCAGAAACAGCGGTTTGGCAATGATGCCCGAGTAACCGAAGTCAACCACCGGTTCGAGACTCGGCCCGGTCTGCGCGCCATTCTCGGTGGCACGCACAGACGCAAGCACGTCCAGCACCTTGGGACCCGCAAAGAGGCGCAAGCCGATGTGCCCTGAGGTCGCACCCATCGCGGCGCCGAGCACCGACGCGGAGTCCGTCTGATCCGTCTTGCCGTGACGTGGTACGTCGATCGAATCGTGCAGACTCACTAGCAGGGTCTGGGACGGCACGTCAGGAAGAAAAACCGCGGCGAAGTACTGGTCGCTTACCCCGGCCCACTGGAAGGGCCCGGGCAGCGTGCCTCCCCCGGCAATCTTTTTTGCTGCCTGGTTCTCGTTCTTGCCGTTCTGCATGGTGTCGAACTGCGACGCCGCGTAATCCGGCAGCGTCTCCTGGTCGCCGAATCCGCCGGGCCATGCCACCATCGCCGTGACGGGGCTGCCATGATCGGTGGCCGTCAGGTCCACGTGCAGCACATAAGTGGAATCGAAAGTGAAGACTTTCTTTACTTCGAGGCCGTTGTTGGAGTAGGTAAAGGTAAGCGTGGCTGGAGCATTCAGCGTGCCCGCAGCCGACGGCACAAACAAGGCCTGCGCCAGCTGGTTGCGCAGGTTCGCATCATAGGTCCAAAGCGAGAGCGGATACCCAACCTTGGCCGCGACCTTCGGATTGACCAGGTCCAACGGCTTACCGGCGTCGTCTTTGTATTTCTTCAGAATCCAGGAGACGGCCTGGCCGCCGCGATTGGAAAACGAAATCCGGTATAGCTCGTTCTCGACCACGGTGGTGGTTTCAGCGGCAGCTGCGACGACAGCATCCGAAGCCGCCACCTTGGCGGAATCGGGACCCGTAGTCACAGCAGCGGAGGGAGCAAGCGGTGCCTTGGGCGCGGAAGTCGAAGCCACCTCGGCCGGAGTCTCCGGTTGCGTCTTTTTCTTGGGCGCAAAGTATTGCAGGCCGAGGAAGATCAAAACAAAGACAACAGAGAAGATGAGAAGCGTGCGTGAGTCCTGCCCACCGCCACCCGGCTGATTAGGATTGCGTATTTCGGCCAAAGAGAGTTCCTGTCAGTCGTACGATCTTATGGTAAATGGCGGGGGTCATCTGTGCGGCGGGAGGGGCGCAACTGGATAAGTGCCCGGAACCGGATCGAAGCCTCCCCGGGCGAAAGGATTGCAGCGCAGCACTCGCCACAGCGCCAGCGCGGCGCCGCAGAGAACACCGTGGCGGGCTACGGCGGTCATAGCATATTCAGAGCACGTGGGCCGAAAGCGGCAAGCGCCCGATACTCCGCTGATGGAATGCAGCACAGGCGAGATCCAGCGCCGGTAGAGATCAGGCATAGGCGACATCAGTTTGCCTTATCCGCAGTCTTTTCAATGACGGTAAAGATTTTGGATACTTCACCTTGCAATCGCGCGAATTCCGCCGTCAGCACGGTTCGCCTGGGGTGGAGTATCACGTCCACGTCTCGGGTCAGCAAAGCCAGGTTCAGGCGCACGGCTTCACGCATGCGCCGCTTGATGCGGTTGCGTTCTACCGCTTTGCCCAGGACCCGGCCAGCGGTCAACCCCACACGTGGGCCCGAACTGAGACCTGTTGGCCGCTGGGCGAAGAAATAGGTCATCGAGGGCGAAAAGTGTTTACGGCTTCGCTGATAAACACTTTGATAATCAGCGTGCTTGCGCAGCCGAAAATCGCTTTGGGTAAGAAGCCTCAACTGAGAATCTTCTAGTCGCGGTAGCCGGCACTCACGGAAACGCGCTTGCGACCCTTGGCACGGCGGCGCGAAAGTACCGCTGCTCCGGCCTTGGTTTTCATCCGTGTCAAAAAGCCGTGTGTCTTCGCCCGATGGCGGCGGTTAGGTTGGAATGTGCGCTTGGGCATAACACTGCGCTCCTGCTCTCGCTCAAATTTTCTGCCTTGAAGGCAAGTTTTAAGTATAACGGATTCAGTCCAAAGGGCCAAGCATCCCGATGCGGCAGGGGCCACCGGCCTTCCCTTTCACTGTGCATGGTGCAACTCTGGTAGGAAAGAAATTTTTGCCCGGAATGAGCCGTTGCACGGCCTTGTAACTGTGCTAGTATCGGCTCCGATCAAGATTGATTTTCTGCACGTCCACACTACCTGATCTTTCGATCTGGATACTTTCGGGGCTCGTTTGCCCCAAAGCAGTTCCTATAGCAGAGGAGCTACAATGGCACGCACGGTCAATTGCCGGAGCGGGCTAGCTTCTTTGCATTTTGCAGAAGGTATCAGGCAGCCGGCGTTGAACAAGGAAGCGTATGTCTTTTGTCGCCACCGCCCCCACCGTACCCAATCCCTGGGCACGGATACTGGGTGCTCTCGAAAAGAAGGTCAACCGGCAATCTTTTGATACGTGGCTGAAACCCACGCGCTTCAGCCACATCACCGGCCGGATGCTTTTCGTGCGGGTTCCCACGCCCGAGTTCCAGCACATAGGCGACCGCTACGGCGACCTGATTCAGGAAGCCATCGACGCCTTCCACCTGGAGTTCGATGACGTCTCTTTCGTCATCCCGCAGGAGGATCCAGCCACTGTAAGGGTGCGCGAGGACGGAGGGTTCGCACCCGTGCCTTCCCATTCCGCCGGCGCCCAACGGGTCGGCAACCGCGGGGTGGGCATCCCGCAGGTGCCGCAGCAGGCCAAGTTCGACTGGGCCACGGCCGCGCAGCTCAACCCCCGCTACACTTTCGACGCCTTCGTCATCGGCAATGGCAACCAGTTCGCCCGTGCGGCCTCGGAAGCGGTTGCCGAACGGCCCTCGAAGGCCTACAACCCGCTCTTTATCTACGGCGGTGTCGGCATGGGGAAGACTCACCTGATGCACGCCATCGGGCACGAGGTTAAGAAGCGGCAGCCGCAATGCTCCGTCTGCTATGTCTCCAGCGAGAAGTTCACCAATGAAATGATCAACTCGCTGCGCTATGACAAAATGTCCAGCTTTCGCGATAAGTTTCGCTCCGTCGATCTGCTGCTCATTGACGACATCCAATTCCTGGCGCAGAAGGAGCGCACCCAGGAAGAGTTCTTCCACACCTTCAACGCGCTGCACGAGAGCATGAAGCAGATTGTCATCGCCTCCGATCGTCCACCCAAGGAGCTGCCGGAGATCGAAGATCGGCTGCGCAGCCGGTTTGAATGGGGATTGATCGCCGATATTCAGCCGCCTGACCTGGAGACCAAGGTCGCTATCCTGCAGAAGAAAGCAGAGAGCGAGCACGTTCTGCTGCCTACTGATATCGCCCTGTTCATCGCTTCCAATGTGCGCACCAATGTGCGTGAGCTCGAGGGCGCGATGGTGCGGCTATTGGCGTGGTGCCGCCTCAATGGGGCCGAGCTTACGCTGCCTACCACCCAGCTGTGCCTCAAGCAGTTCATCGATACCCAGGTACGCAAGATCACCATCGAAGCGATCCAACGCGCGGTCTCAGAGCAGTTTGGAATGCGCGTCGCCGAGCTGAAGCAGAAAAATAATTCGCGTTCTGTGGTGGTTCCGCGGCAGATCGCCATGTATCTGGCCAAGCAGATGACCGAGGCCTCTCTCCCCGAAATCGGACGGCAATTCGGCGGCAAGCATCACACTACTGTGATGCATTCCATCGCCAAGATCGACGAGCAGCGCCGTGCCGATAAGGATCTCAACCGCACCATCAATAAACTGCTGGAGACCCTCAACGGCTGAGCTAAGTTCCACGGAGGGATAAAGAAATACCCTGTCCTTTCCACGGTCGGGACGCTCCCGGTATGCTCAAGTTGTCTATGTTTCGCTTCGAGTCGCCGCGCCGCCTGGCTCGATTGGCTGGCTACTTGCTTACGGGAGTGGTCCTCAGCGTAGTCCCCGTCATGGGGCCGCCCGCCTACGCCCGCCAGCAGGACACCGGATTTCTCAACCGCACCATCACCCTCAACGGAACCGTTTACCACTATGTCGTTTACCTGCCGATGGACTGGACCCCTAAGCAGAAGTGGCCCGTCATCCTGTTTCTGCACGGATCCGGAGAGCGCGGCTCGGACGGTCTCGACGAGACCCAGGTAGGCCTGCCCAACGCGCTGCGTTCTCACTACGAGCGCTGGCCCTTCGTGGTCGTCATGCCCCAGGTTCCCTACAGCCACCATCATTGGACCGATACGGACATTATGGCTATGGCCATGGCCGCGCTGAATGCCGAGGTGAAAGAATTTCACGGCGATCCCCAGCGTCTCTATCTCACTGGCATGTCGCTTGGAGGCTATGGGGTGTGGGAGATTGCCAAGGATTATCCCGGCCGCTTTGCCGCCATTGCTCCGGTGTGCGGGGGCATCTACTGGTCCTACGCGCCAGGACGCTGGCATCAGCCGGAACTTGTACAGGAGTATGTCAAGGCTATCGGCCGCACCCCGGTCTGGATCTTCCACGGGGCGGACGATCCGGTGGTTTCTCCTGCGCAATCTCAGATCATGTACGCAGCCATCAGCGCCGCCGGTGGAAACGTGCGCTTCTGGGAGTATGCCAACTATCATCACAACGCCTGGGATAGGGCGTACGTCGATCCGGAATTGCCGCAGTGGTTTCTGGCCCATCGCCTCTCCGATATCGCTACCACCAAACCGTATGCGGAAAAACGGGTCATCCCCATCCATCCTCCGCCGATTCACGTCGACCCCAGTGTCTATGACGCTTACCAGGGGGAATACGTCGACGCCGGCGTGACCCAAGTAACGGTCTTCCGCCAAGGCAGCAGGTTGATGTCCAGAAACCGCACCGGCGATCAAACCGAGTTGCTGCCCGAACAACCCAACCGATTTTTCTACCCCAGTGGCAGCAGCACCCGCCTCACCTTCGAGAAGGGTCCCGACGGCCGCGTCACCGGACTTCTGTTCTCTGACGACCGCCATCAGGAACTGTGGGAAAAGGCGCCGGAAAAAACGCCTTAGTCTAGGTTGTGCAAATGGGGCCTCTCGCAAACCCGCATCAGTCCTGCTTAAGAACGCGCTTTGCACTCGACGCTGCCGCATTCCACAGCTTTTTCCGGGCTGGCTGTGCAGACCGTGGGGAAGGCGGGACCCAACTCAGCGCGATTCGCCACTCTTCCTGCTTTTCATTTTGCAGGGACCCGGTTTTCTAAAACGGGGACGGTGGTCATCTCCGCCACCCGCTTGGTTTGAGCGTTTCTTTCCACTTTTCCGTCATCAACGGTTACTGCTACTAAGAAGGAATGGATATTTTTGGCTTTTCATCGTAGTAGCGTTTTTGGGACGAGGAATCCACAGGAAGAAGCGCAGTTGAGATTCTCAGGCAGCTTCGCAGTGGTGTAGAGTGAGTCAAACCGACAAGGGGGCAAATACCATGCTTAGCGCGGGGGTTGAGCAGGAGAGATCAGTGGCACAGGGGGCCGCAACGATGGAGATCAGCGTGAGCCGTCAGGATCTGCTGCGGGAGCTGAGTGCAACGCAGAGCGTGGTCGAGCGGAAGACCACGATTCCTATCCTCTCCAATTTTCTCCTCGAGGCAGGCCAGGGAGAGGGCGGCGCGACCGACCGTCTCACCATCACGGCCACTGACCTGGACCAGAGTATTCGCACCTCCTGTGCCGCCAAAGTGAAAAAGCCGGGGGCCTGCACCATCCCCGCGCGCAAGCTCTTCGATTACGTCAAGTTGTTGCCCGACGGCGATATCTCCATCAAGCTCATGGAGAACCACTGGGTGCAGATTCGTTCCGGCCGCTCCAACACAAAGATGGTGGGCATGGCGCGCGCCAATTTTCCCCAGGTACCGGAGTTTCCCCAGACCGGCCTGACCCAGCTGGCTGCGTCCTCGATCAAGGGCATGATCTCCAAGACGATTTTCGCCATCTCCAATGAGGAATCACGCTATACGCTCAATGGCGCATTGCTCATTTTGAAGGCGGAGTCACTGTCCATGGTGGCCACCGATGGTCACCGGCTGTCGCACATTGAGAAGATGGGCGAATCGCTCAAGAACATCAGCGGAGAGAAGAAGACTTTGATTCCGCGCAAGGCCCTGGCAGAGCTGCAATCGTTGCTCGCCGATACCGACGAGGAATCGCTCGACTTTTTCGACGACGAGCACACGCTGTTCTTTCGTCTCGGCCATCGGGTGCTCACCACGCGGAAGCTTACCGGCCAGTTTCCGAATTACGAAGCGGTGCTGCCCCGGGATAACAACAAGTTTGTGGTGGTGCGCAGCGAGGAGTTAATGGGCTCGATCCAGCGGGTCGCGCAATTCGCCGACGAACGCTCCGGGGCTATCAAAATCCGGCTGGAACAGAACGAAATGAAGATTTCCTCCTCCTCGACGGAATCGGGAGAATCGGAAGACACGATCGAAACACCCTACAGCTTCGACCCCATTGTGGTGGGCTTCAATTCAACCTATCTGATCGATTTTCTCAGGGCTGTCGGCTCAAGCGGTGAGGTCCGGCTCGAATTTAAGGACGCTCAGTCCGCCGGTCAGATGCGCCCGGAAGATCCCGCCGATGACTTCAAGTATCGTTACGTGATCATGCCGATGCGCATTTGAGAAGAGATACACCAGAAGTGAAAACGCTCTAGCCTTTGTCGACCTTGCGCACCGCGGATTTGCGGCGGACAACGGTCTCGGGCTTGGTGGCTTTCTTTTTGACCACGGCTTTCTTGATCACGGGTTTCTTGGCGGGCTTGGCGCGCGCCACCGCCGTCTTCTCCACCAGCATTGCCTTTAACTGATCGAGGTCCACGGTACGAGCCGACTTCCTCAGCCGTTCAATGTCGTAGTATGCCCGCTTTTCGGTGAGAAAGATGTGGACCACAAAGTCCACGTAATCCATCAATATCCATTCGCCCAGCCGCCTGCCCTCCACCGAGTTGGGATAGGTTTGAAAATCTTTTTTCAGACGGATTTCAATCTCATCGGCGATGGCCTGGGTCTGGCGTTCGTTAGATCCACTCGAGATGAGAAAAAAGTCGGTGAAGCCAGCGTCCACCGCGTCCAGCTCGAGAATACGGGTATCCTCAGCCTTCTTGTCTTCGCAGGCCTCAGCAGCGGCTAAAACCATGCGGCGCGTTTCCGTAGTTGCCATTCGGTCGGGTCGTATCTCCTTAGTCCCTATGGTACCGGTATAGCCCGTGGGCGCGGATGTATTCCGCAACTGCGGGAGCGAGCACGGTTTGCTGCTCCGCGCCTTCGGCCAGAGCGGCGCGAATTTCTGTCGCGGAGATGTCCTGGTCCAAGTCGGGCAACAGAAACAGCCCTGAGCTCCGGCCTGAGGGCCCGGACATGGTAAAGCGGGTGAACGCGGTTTCGCGATGTTCGCCAGTATTCACTACTCCCTTAGGCAGCGCCGCGTTGATTTGTTCGAGTGAGAAGCCGGGCCTGCCAGCTACGATGAAGTCGCAGAAAAGCAGCAGCTCGGTGGATTGATGCCACTGCCTGAGAGTCAGGAACGAATCGGCGCCGAGGAGACAAAAGAGGATATCCGTGGGCTGGAGCTGGCTCCGCAGGCGCTGCAGGGTATCAAAGGTGTAGTTGGGTTGCCCATCGGGCAGAGGCGCGTCGATGTTGCTGGCCGTGAGCCTGGGCTCGGCTGCCACGGCGAGACGTACCATGGCCAGCCGGTCCTCAAAGCTGGAATGGGCAGAGCCGCCCTTGAGCGGCTGGGTTCCAACGGGCGCGACCAGCACCTGGTCAAGCTCCAGACGGGTGATGGCCGCACGGGCGATGGCGATGTGACCACAATGCGGCGGATCAAAGGTGCCTCCGAAGAAGGCGATGCGCATAGGGCATCGTATCGTGACGGCTGTATCCTAGGGCCACTTCGATGCCCATCGCCTACATTGCGCTCGGCTCCAATCTTGGGGACCGCGCCGAAACGCTATCCGCCGCGATCGATCACGTGGGCCGCCTCGGCCGGGTGGCGGCGCGCTCCTCTGTCTATGAAACCGAGCCCGTAGGACATCGCGATCAGCCGGCCTTCTTGAATGCAGTCCTCGTTTTGGAGACGAATTTAGAGCCTTTACCGCTGCTGCATGCTTTGCTGGCCATCGAACGGGAGCTGGGGCGCGATCGCAGCAAGGGTGTCCGCAACGGGCCCCGCATACTGGATCTCGATCTGCTGCTGGTGGGGGATACCATCGTGGCCGGAGAGGATCTGATGCTGCCACACCCGGCCTTGGCAAATCGCCGGTTCGTGCTGGCGCCGCTGGCCGAGATTGTGCCCAACCTTCGCCACCCGCAAAGCGATCGGACTATGGCGGAGCTGCTGGCTCAGCTGCCCGATGAGGGTGAAAACCGGATTTCTGCGGTGCGCCGGCTTTAAGACGTAGGGAGAAGGGATAGGAGTCTGTCTCGTAACGAACTGTGAAGGGAAGTTGAAGAACTGACGGGTGCCCCTCCTTTCAGTTCTTCAAATTCCTTCAAGTTCGCTACGACACAGATCCGATCGGCCTTCTCCTTGGGTGCAGGATAGAATCAGGGCAGTGTCTCTCGCTTTTCAGATAGAAGCCGTCAGTGGGCAGGCGAGGCGGGCGACCATGACGCTGCCTCATGGGCTGGTTCAGACTCCAGCCTTCATGCCGGTCGGCACCGCGGGTTCAGTCAAGGCTATCCCCCAACATCTGCTGGAAGAGCTGGATGCGCAGATCATTCTCGCCAATACGTATCACCTGTACCTGAGGCCGGGTCACGAGCTGATTCGCAGCCTTGGGGGGCTGCACCGCTTCATCGCCTGGCCGCGGCCCATGCTTACCGATTCCGGTGGCTTTCAGGTCTTCAGCCTCAACGAGTTGCGCAAGGTGAGCGAAGAAGGAGTGCAGTTCCGCTCTCACCTGGATGGCTCTTCCCATTTTTTCTCGCCCGAGCATTCCATGGATGTGCAAATGGCGCTGGGCGCCGACATCATCATGGCCTTCGACGAATGCACCGAATACCCGGCCGATCGTGGGCGTGCTTTGCAATCCCTCGAACTGACCCTGCGTTGGGCCAGGCGCAGCCAGCAGCACTTCAACCATCATGCCAACGCCGGCCAATCGCTGTTTGGCATCGTGCAGGGGGGCATGTATCCGGACCTGCGGCGCGAGTCCGCCGAGCAACTGGTCGCCATGGATTTCCCCGGCTACGCCATCGGCGGCCTGAGCGTGGGCGAGCCACGGGCGTTGACCCGGGAGATCATCGAAAGCACCCTGCCCCTGCTGCCGCGGGACAAGCCAAGATACGTGATGGGTGTGGGCTACCCGGATGAGATTGTGGAATACGCCGCGCTGGGTGTGGACATGATGGACTGCACCATCCCCACCCGCGCCGCCCGGCACGGCCTGCTGTTTACCTCCGGGGGGCGGCTCAACATCAGAAACCGACGCTTCGCCGAGGATCCGGAACCACCCGATCCGGAGTGTGGCTGCATGGTTTGCGGCCGCTACAGCCGAGCCTATCTGCGCCACCTGATGGCCGCCCAGGAACCCCTCGCCGGAGTGCTCAACACCCTGCACAACCTGGCCTACTACCTTGACACGATGCGATCGGTACGAAATGCTATTGTGACGGATACCCTTCCCGCGCTACTAGCCCGCGTGCGCGCGCAAGCCGATCGCGTTGGCCCCTCCAGCGATACCCAGTCCAGTAGACAAACCGGGGCAGATAGGCTGTAGTAGAAGGCTGGATAAGAAAATTACCGAGGATGGTACGTTGACCTTCACTCCCTTGTTACTGGCTCCTGTTATTCCGCCCGGCCTGGTGACCTTTCTTCCGTTCCTGCTGATCATTGTGGTTTTTTACCTGATGCTGGTGCGGCCCAACCAGAAGAAGCAGAAGCAATGGCAGGAGATGCTGGGAGGCCTGAAGCCCGGCGACAAGATCACCACCACCGGCGGCATGCGGGGGACTATCATTTCGATCAAAGAGGACGCGGTGCAGCTGCGCGTTCCACCAGACGGCGTCAAGTTAGAGGTCATCAAGAGTGCTATCGCTTCCGTGACGACGAACCAAGAGGAAGCGAAATAACCGTAATTCCCGGCAGACCGTCAGCCCGGCGAAAAAAACTGAGCCCATGCGTAGAACCATTCTGATTGTTGCAATTCTTCTCGTCTTCGTCTTTGGCATCTTCGGGATTCCGAAGGGGATAGGCTGGTCTGCCTGGAAGACAGCGCTGACTGACCGCATCCACCTTGGTCTGGACCTCAAGGGCGGCATTCACCTGGTATTGCAGGTGATGGTGAATGAAGCGGTGAGCGCGGAAACGGATAATGCGGTGGGCCGGGTGCAAGCGGACTTGCAGCAGGCCGGTCTTTCCGCCCACTCGGTGCTGAAGCCCGATCCCAAGAAGCCGGAGCTGATCCAGATTCAGGGCACGCCTCCGGACCGTACCGGCGACGTGCGCAGCCTGCTCGACTCCCGCTATGGGGGCCAATACACCGTGGCCTCCGAACCCAACAATAGCTGGACCCTCACCATGAAGGGGACCGAGGTGCAGTCGATCGAGCAGCATGCGATGCAGCAGTCGATCGACACCATCGGCACCCGGATCAATGCCCTGGGAGTCAGGGAACCCACCATCCAGGAATACAACCTGGGCACCAACCAGATCCTGGTCGAGCTGCCTGGCGTGGACGATCTGAGCCAGGTGCGCGACATTATCCAGTCAACTGCACGGCTGGAAATTCACCTGGTGGTGGGTGGTCCCTTCGCCACGGAGCAGGCGGCGGCGCAGAGCGTCGGAGGGACGGTTCCGCCGGAAGATGAAGTCATGCAGTATGGAGGTACTGAGCCCGAGTTGCTGGGACAGTACTATGTTCTGCAGCGGCTTCCCATCGTGGCCGGCGACGACTTCCGCGACGCGCAGCCCTCGGTAGACGAAAATGGCCGGCCGGATGCGACCTTTATTCTCACCCGCAATGCGGGAGACCGCTTCTACCAGTTCACCAGCGCCAACATCGGCAAATCGTTGGCTGTCGTGCTCGATAACCGGGTACAGGAAGCGGCCAATATTCAGCAGGCTATCCGCGACCAGGGCCGGATTACCGGCCTGGGCAAAGAAAAGGCACAAAACCTTTCTCTGATGCTGCGCACCGGTGCGCTGCCGGCCTCGATTCACTACCTGCAGGAGAGCGTGGTAGGACCGTCGCTGGGCGCCGATTCGATCCGCAAGGGTGTGCTGGCGTCGATCGTCGGGATGCTGGCGGTCATGATCTTCATGCTCGTCTACTACCACGGAGCGGGTATCAATGCGGACCTGGCGCTGATGCTGAACCTGGTGATCCTGCTGGGTTTTATGGGCTTCTCCAAGGCTACGCTGACCTTGCCCGGAATCGCGGGTGTGATCCTGACCATCGGCATGGGCGTCGATTCGAACGTGCTGATCTTTGAGCGTATCCGGGAAGAGTTGCGGGCCGGCAAGGCGCCCGCGGCGGCGGTCGACCAGGGATTTGCCCATGCCTGGGTGACGATCGTTGACACTCACGTGACGACGATAGTTTCAGCTGCCATCCTGTTCCTGTTCGGAACCGGACCGGTCAAGGGTTTTGCGGTGACGCTGAGCTTTGGTTTGTTCGCCAACCTGTTTACTGCAGTTTTTGTCTCACGCCACATCTTCGATTCGATTCTCAAGGGTAAGCAGCGCGGAGCGGCGCTTTCGATCGGGTAGTGGTCGCGTACGAGTAAGGCGGAGTTTCAAGTGGAACTGTTTCGTGGCATTAATGTTGATTGGCTGGGGAAGAAGTGGTACTTCCTCGCCTTTTCCATGATCTTCAGCGTGGCCGGAGTCCTGTCGATGCTTTTCTGGCACGGCATCCCCAGGGGCATCGACTTTCGCGGTGGCACGCTGGTCTACGTTCAATTCGAGCAGCCGCCTAACATCGACCGGATTCGCCAGGCGATCGACCGGGCCGGCATCCATGATAGCCGCATCCAGACCTACGGAACGTCGGCGCAGCAGCAGGTAGCTATCTCCCTGGCACAAAACGAGACCAAGGAGTCGGCCCTCGATGTGGGGCGGGAAACCATCGTGCATTCGCTGAACGCCAACTACTCGACCACCGGATCGGCCAACGAGGGGAAGCTGGACCTGGACAATGCCAGCCAGAGCACGCTGGCCCAGTACCTGGAACAGAACGACCCCGAGCACCTGGTAAGCACGGGGGGCGCGGCGCAGAAGTACGCCCAGCAGGCCGAGGCTATTTTGAATCATCGCGACAAGGATCTCCGCGGTATTTTCAGCAGTATCGACCAGTTGAACGGGGTGGCCGATCCGGCGGTGGTCAGCCAGCTGAAGCAGGGAGCCTATCTTTCCGGCTTCCATGTCTTTGCGGCGGACATTATCGGACCCCAGGTGGGCGCGGCTTTGCGTAAGCAGGCTCTGCTCGCCACGCTCTACTCCCTGGGCGGGATGCTGGTTTACTTGTGGTTCCGCTTCGAGCTGATTTATGGTGTGGCTGCCGTAGTGGCGGTGTTCCACGACACCTTGATCACCGTAGGCGCCTTCAGCTTATCCAACCAGGAAATCACCCTAACGGTCATCGCCGCGATTCTGACTCTGATCGGCTACTCCATGAACGACACCATCGTGGTTTTCGACCGCATACGGGAAAATCTGCGTATCTCTCGCCGCGAGAATCTGACCAGCGTGGTGAACCGCAGTATCAACCAGACGTTGAGCCGGACGGTTCTGACTTCTGGCCTGACGTTCCTTACGGTCCTTTCCCTTTACCTCTTTGGCGGAGAGGTGTTGCACGGCTTTTCGTTTGCCCTGGTGGTCGGGATCCTCATCGGCACCTATTCGTCGATTGCCGTGGCGGCGCCCATGCTGGTTGCCTATCAGGATTGGCGTGCGAAGCGGGGCAGGCGCGCGGTTTTGCCAGCAGGCAAGAAGGCCAGGGTCTAACCCGATTTCGCAATTACTGTGGTCTGATAACGATCGCGAGGAGTGGTTTTCCTTGAGGGAAAACCACGAAAAGGCCTATCGCTCCCCGGATTTCCTTTGGGCGCGGCACTGGCCGAGAACAATTATGTGCGACTTTCTTCACGGAAAGTCGCATGCAGTTCCGCGGTTCCACCAACCTCTACAGGAAATCCGGGTTCGGTCTACACCAACTTGCGAAACGGGTCTAACCCGGGGGAATTTGGGTGGTCAACGTACCTCGCTTTTCTCGAGATCCGGACTCCCCGGGGCCAGTTGTTGCAGTTTGCGCCAAAGTTTCCCACAGCTTGCACAGTTTACCCCTGCATGCCAATAACCCTTCGGGATCAAAAAATCAGCCTTCGGTGTCTAAATTGATACAAGTTCGACTATCCGAGGTAAGGCGATGTTTGAAGATTCTCTAATGGAGTCTGGTGGCAAGCTCAAAACCAAGAGTAAGTATTGGTCGATACTTACTCTATGTCTTAACGGGATCATCCTGGCGGCGCTGATCATCTGGCCGCTGTTGCATCCTGAGGCCCTGCCCACGCAGCTGATGGCCACGCTGCTGGTTGCCCCACCACCCCCACCGCCCCCTCCCCCGCCACCACCACCTCAGGCTCCGGTCCAGGTCAAGATCAAGTCTGAGATGATCGAAAATCAATTGCAGGCGCCCAGCAAGATCCCGAAAGATATCAAGCAGATCAAGGAGTCCGCGGCCCCGCCGTCTATGGCTGGTGTTGCCGGCATGGAAGGCATGGGCGGCGGCACCCCTGGCGGCGTGATGGGTGGCATCCTCGGCGGCATCGGTTCGGGCCCGGCGATCGTCAAAGCAGCGCCGCCCAAGAAGCTGAGCATTTCGTCCGGCGTGATGGCCGGCAACCTGCTCGAGAAGACCGTGCCGCAGTATCCGGCGATCGCGAAGGCGGCCCGCATTCAGGGGACCGTGGTTTTGCAGGCCACGATTTCCAAGAGCGGCGGGATCGAGAACCTCAGAGTCGTCAGCGGGCCTCCTATGCTGCAGCAAGCGGCCCTGGATGCTGTCCGCTCCTGGCGTTACAAGCCCTATCTGCTCAATGGAGACCCGGTTGAAGTGGAGACTACGGTCAACGTGGTCTTCAACCTCGGCGGCTAACCAGACGCGCCGGCTCCCCTTTTCCCAAAGGTGGTAGCCGGTGATCCCCCTTGTGGCCACTTCGGGTCATTTCGGAACGAAGTCGCCCAGTGCTAGCATCTGGATGTTTCAGAGCTATAACGAAAGTCATTCCGTAGGAGGAAAGATTCAGTGATTCTCGCTCACCTCGCCCATCACGCAGCTCTCGGTATGTACCTTTTTCAGGACAACGGACAAACCGTCGGCTTCTCCCCCATGGATCTTTGGCACAACATGGGTCCCGCAGCTAAGACCGTCGTCGGTGTGCTTTTCATCATGTCTATCTGGTCTCTGGCCGTGATCATCGACCGCGCCCTGTACTTCAGCGCGGCTCGCAAACAGTCCCGTGAGTTTGCGCCACGCGTCGCCGGGGCTCTCAAGGAAGGCAAACTGGACGAAGCGGTTAAGGTTGCTGACCGCAACAAGAAGTCCCATCTGGCCGAAGTGGTCACTGCCGGGCTGCAGGAGTTCCGTAACTACGGCGGTGGCGGCGCCATCACTGATGAGCAGATCGAATCCAGCAAGCGCGCGCTCGAGCGCTCGGAAGCAATCGTCCACGCTAAATTGAAGAGGGGTCTGGGCGGCCTGGCAACTATTGGTTCCACGGCGCCGTTTATCGGGCTGTTCGGAACGGTGGTCGGTATTTTGAACGCATTCCAACAGATCGCCACCCAGAAGACCTCTGGAATCGGCGCCGTGGCCGGCGGTATCTCCGAGGCTCTGGTCACCACGGCTTTCGGTCTGCTGGTGGCGATTCCAGCGGTTATGACGTTCAACTACTTCACTGGCAAGGTGGAAGCCTTCGACGTGGAGATGGACAATTCCTCCAGCGAATTGATCGATTACTTTATCAAGCAGAGCCACCGCCGCTAAACGGCGCGTGTGCGTCAAGCACTCAACAGCGGGAATCCTGCACCGGTTGGAACGGACAAGAAAATCCGTTCCAACCTGGTGGTTTTCACCGGACTCACAGAAAAGTCATCTTGAAGGTGGGCAAGCCTGGAGCGTTTTCATAGTTGGTGCCGGCAGGCAGGTTACAGTAAGCCACCACTCACTCTGAAAACGCTATAGCCGCTCAACCCACGGAGCGAAACAATGGCAATTAGTGTCAGAAACGAAGGCGCTAAAGTAAATTCGAACATCAACGTCACTCCCATGGTGGACGTGATGCTGGTGTTGCTGATCGTGTTCATGGTCATCACCCCCATGCTGCAGAACAAGGTGAACATCGAGCTGGCCAAGGTCACCGACCCGACTTCGATGCCCGATGCCGATAAAGAGGACGCAGTGGTCGTGGCAATCACCCGGGATAACAAGGTGTACCTGGGACAAAACCAGGTCTCCATGGCGGATCTGGGTGGGAAGGTGGCCGATCTGCTGCAGAACAAAACGGAAAAGCAGATCTTTATGCGTGCAGACGCCCGCGCACAGTACGGCACGGTCATGGATGCTATTGACGATGTCCGCGCCGCGGGTGTAGATCAAGTAGGTCTGCTGACCGACCGCCGACAGGATCAGAATACGCCGCCGCCTGCGACTCCACCAGCCGGACAGTAAGCCGGCCGACCTAACGCAGTAATGAATTCGAAAACGAAGGGACAGGAAAATGGCATTCGATACAGGCGGTAGTGGTGGACTCAATTCAAGCATCAACGTGACCCCGATGATCGATGTGTTGCTGGTGCTGCTGATCGTGTTCATGGTCATTACGCCCGTGACCCCGAAAGGACTGGACGCCCTGGTGCCGCAGCCACCAAAGGATCCGCAGAAGCAGCAGGACAATGACCGCACTATCGTTGTCCAGATCACCCATCGGGCGGGCGGCGGAGTTCCCGGGTACAAGATCAACGAGCTGGACATTTCGCACGGAGATCTATTGAATAAGCTGGAAGGCATTTTCGCCACCCGGGCGGAGAAGGTCATGTTCGTCAAAGGGGATCCAGCGCTCGACTTCTCGGTCGTGGCGGATGTGCTCGACATCGGTCACGAGGCGGGTGTGGATCACATTGGCCTCATCACACCGAAGGTGGAAGCGGGACAGTAAAGCTTGTTGGGTTGTTGCAGGCCGGGCCCTGGTATCCAGCCAGCTGCGTGTTTGGCGCATGCTGGGATTGAAGGAAAGGTTGCCTGACCCTGCTGCATGAATCGCAACGGCAAACTAGATCGAAGATCAACCGCGCTTTGCAAAAGGTCCGCGGCTGCGTCGTAAGCAGCCGCGGCCTCTAGTTTTTGGGGCAGCACTTGCCAGTGGGCAGAAACCAATTACAATCACTGCGCAGAGTTTTTTCCCCTCGAGTTGCAGGCCGGGTAAGCTTGTAGGAGATCAGGCGGAGCCTGGCGATCATAAGGAGATTTAAACCAGAATGAAGCGAAGCGCATATATTCCGGTGCTGGCGGTCGCCACCCTGTCGCTGCTGACCATGGTAACCGGGTGCAGCAAGCTGCAGGCTCGCGATCAATTAATTAAGGGTGTTCAGGCATATAAGAACGCCAAGTTTGAAGAGGCAATCGACCACTTCCAGAACGCCGAACGACTTGACCCGACGCTGGAAAACGCGCCTCTGTATCTCGCCACGGCTTACGCTCAGCAGGTGGTTCCGGACGCAAACACTCCTGAGAATACGAAGAATGCGCAGCTGGCGGTGGATGCCTATCAGAAGGTATTGGCCAAGGATCCGAACGACCTGACCGCCTTGCGTGGAATCGCCGCCGTCTACCTGAATACGGGTAAGACGGATGAAGCCAAGCAGTGGCAGAGAAAGGTTATGACGGTCGATCCCAATGACCCGCAGGCGCATTACACCGTGGGGGTCATCGATTGGCGAATCGCCTACAGGAATGCGATCCAGGTTCGCAATAGCCTGGGGCTGCAGGATAACGGCGACCCGATCAAGGACAAGGCCGCATGCCAGAAGTTGGCCGAACAGAACGGACCTATCGTGGACGAGGGCATCAAAGAGTTGCAGCAAGCTGTGAATCTGCGTCCCGGGTACGATGACGCAATGTCGTATCTCAGCTTGCTCTATCGGCGCAAGGCCGACCTTGATTGTGGCGATGATGCTGGACGCAAGGCGGACCTGGCCATGTTCGATCAGTGGCGCGACAAAACCATGGCGACCCGCAAGGCCAACGAGGAGAAAAAGAACCAGCAGACGCCAGGCGGCATTACGATGGGAACCGGCAAGTAGTAGTCTGCAATCGAGGACGTCCACAAGCCCCTGGCTCCGGCCAGGGGCTTGTGGCTTTAAGCAACCGTCACCGCTACTGGAGGAGCCTGGTGTTCTCTCAATCGTATTGAGATAGGGGCTAACACCCACCGATGTTGTAATCTTGGCCCGTGGCTCCACTGCTCGAAGTTGACCATCTCTCGATCTATTTTCGTGACCAGGCAGTGGTCAGCGACCTGACCTTCTCGGTTGGGCAGGGTGAGGTGTTGGGGCTGGTGGGCGAGTCGGGATCGGGAAAGTCGCTGACCTCGCTTTCCATTCTACGGCTGCTGGATGCCGCAGCGCGGGTTGAAGGCGCGATCCGTTTCGAGGGTCAGGATTTGTTGGCCCTGAAGCCGGAACAGATGCGCCACTATCGTGGGCGTAAGATCGCCATGATCTTTCAGGAGCCCATGACGGCGCTCAATCCCGTCATGCCGGTGGGACGGCAGATTGCCGAAGCCATCGAAACCCATCAGCCGGAGCTGAGCCGCAAGCAGGTGCGGGACGCCGTGGTGGAGGCCATGGCAGCCGTTGCGATCGCCGAGCCGGAGCACCGCCTGCGCGATTATCCTCACCAGTTTTCCGGAGGCCAGCGGCAGCGTCTGCTGATCGCCATGGCGCTGGTGAACCAGCCATCCTTGCTGATCGCCGATGAACCCACCACCGCCCTGGACGTCACCGTGCAGGCGCAGATTCTGCTTCTGCTCAAGGCGCTGCAAGAGCGTAATGGCCTGGGTATGCTGTTCATCTCCCATGATCTTGCGGTGGTGGCGCAGATTGCGGACCGGGTCGCGGTGATGCGTCGGGGCATGCTGCTGGAGACCGGCACCCGCGACCAGGTGTTTCTTCAGCCCAGGCACGCATACACCAAAAGCCTGCTGGGGGCAGTGCCCACGCTCACCACCGACCGGGACCAGCCGCTGGCCACGCTGGCGGCAGCCGACGATGCGGCCGGAACCGCATCCGGAACCTTGGTGGAGCAAGCTCCCGGCCACTGGGTGCGCTGCATCTAACCGTTCTGATATTCTGATTGTTTGCGGCTGATTTCCGGTGACCGCGGCAGGCCTCTGGCACTATGCGCGCTTTACTCATTTCTGACATTCACGCCAACATTGATGCCCTGGAGGCCGTGCTCGATGCTGCGCCTGCAGCACGACGTGGTCTGGAACCTGGGGGATGTCGTCGGCTATGGGGCAGCGCCGAACGAGGCGATTGAGCGCGTGCGCGGCCTGGGCACGACATTTGTCCGGGGCAACCATGACCGCGCTTGCAGCGGGCAACTGTCGCTGGAGGATTTTAACCCGGTGGCCAGCCGCGCCGCCCGCTGGACCCGGCAAGTGCTCACTCCGGAGCACATCGACTGGCTACATCACATGGTTCGCGGCCCGATCACGCCGGATGGTCCCCAGGTGAGCTGCATGCACGGGTCCTATCTTGACGAGGATGAATACCTGCTCTCGGTGCGCGACGCGAGGCTGCCATTGAAGCAGGCGGAAACCCGCATCAATTTCTTCGGTCATACGCATCTGCAGGGTGGGTTCGCCGCCCACGGCGAGGATTGGTTCAAACTGGATCCGGTGTACTCGAGTGAAGATGAGCCGGATGTTTCGGAATTGGTTCTGGTTCCGGGCGCGCGCTATCTGATCAATCCTGGCTCGGTGGGCCAGCCCCGTGATCACGATCGCCGCGCCGCCTTCGCGCTTTATGACGATCAGCGGATGGTGGTCGAATTCCGCCGCGTGCCCTATGACTTCCGGTTGGCGCAGATGCGCATTATGCGCGCCGGACTCCCCGACCAGTTAGCTATGCGGCTGAGCTTCGGACGGTAAGAAACAGTCAAAAAACATTTCCAGGAAAGGACTGCAGTTCCGCAGACCTTTCTTGGAGAGATGCGGTTTCTTTACCGAGACTAAGCCTCGGCGTCTTCTGCCTTGACGGTGACCTTTACGTGCGCGGTCACTTCGCGATGCAGCTTGATCGGCACATGGAACTCGCCCAATTGGCGCAGCGGCTCTTCCAGCTGCAGCTTGCGGCGGTCGATGGTGAAACCCCGCTGCTCCAATTGATGTGTGATCTCAGCCGCGGTGACGGAGCCAAAGAGGTGATCGTTCTCGCCTACCTTGCGCTCGAAAACAAGCTCCACATTATTGAGCTGCCCGACCAGTAATTCAGCTTCGGATTTTTCCTTTGCCGAACGCCGCACAGCAGCCTGTTTCATCTGATCGATGACGACTTTGTTGGCGGCCGTTGCTTCCATGGCGAGCTTCTGCGGCAGCAGGAAATTGCGGCCATATCCGTCGGCCACCTTCACCACATCGCCGCGCTGGCCGAGCTTGTTGACATCTTCTTTCAGAATGACTTCCATGATCAATCTCCTGCGTACGCATTTTCACTTCTGGTGTATACAAAGCAACCACTCCCGACGCGGCTTTTCCTCAAGAAAAGACGCACCTCGCTGAGCCCGACAATGCAGCGTAGAAGTGAAAATGCTTTTAGTAGCGGGCTGCAAAGGGCAGCAAAGCGATGTTGCGAGCCTGCTTAATGGCACGCGCCAGCCCACGCTGGTGAGTAGTGCAGACGCCGGTGAGGCGGCGAGGGACAATCTTGCCCCGCTCGGCGACAAACTGCTGCAGCAGGCGCACATCGCGATAGTGGATAGCATCGATCTTCTCGACACAGAACTTGCAAACCTTCTTGCGGCGAAAGAACTTGCGTCCGCCGCCGCCAGGGCCGCTGGGGCGTCCACCCGGCGGACGTCCGCCAGGGCCTGAAGACCCAGGCCCGGAACCCTCGGGCCGTGCCGTGCTTGGTGCGCTTGGCGTGCTCATTTCGTCAGCCATAATTTTCCTGTTCCTTTCAAAAATTGATTAGGCGCTGGCTGCTTCTGCCGCCGGCGCGGGCGCTGGCTCGACCGGAGCCGGAGGAGTTGCTGCCGGCTGGGCGCTGAGCTTTTTGCGCGTGGCGCGGATGGCCTTGATCTTGGCCACTCGCTTCTCTTCTTCATCCATGCGGACGGAGATGAACTTGATCACCGGCTCCGATACGCGCAGCCGGCGCTCGATCTCGCCCACCAGGGAACCATCGGCGTTGATGGTCAGCAGTACATAGTTGCCGTCGTTGAACTTCTTGACCATATAGGCCAGTTTGCGGCGGCCGAGCTTTTCCATCGACTTGATGGAGCCGCCACCCTGGGTGATGTTCGCCTCCAACCCGGCGATCAGCTTGTCGAGATCTTCGTCCAGAATGTCAGGACGAACAATAAACATGATTTCGTACGTGCGTTGCATGGCTACTCTCCAATTCTTTCCTGCTCGCCGCCATTCTCGCGGCGATTGAACTCATTCATTGCCGGGCCAGGACCCTGGGCCAGCACCATCTCCACTGCCCGCGCGGTGCGATCCAGAACCTCATCGAGGACCGCCAGTTGCGCCTTCCTCATGGGCGTGAGCACATAATCCTTCCGCCCCCGCCGTGCTCTCTCGGCCGCCTCATCGCCCGGGGGAGCAACCCCAATACGAATTCGCAGCCACTCTTCACTGCCCAACGCACCGGAAACGGACTTCACGCCGTTATGACCCCCTGCACTGCCCCGTTCCCGAATGCGGAGCGAGCCTAAGCTAAGCGCGACCTCGTCATAAATCACGATCAGATCGCGCGTCGGGTCGGCATCAAACTCCTTGACCAGCGCCTGAACCGAGATGCCGCTCAGGTTCATGTAGGTCTCCGGCTTGGCCAAAACCACTTCTCTGCCGGCGATACGAGTGGTGGCCGTCAACGCGCGACAGCGGCGGTTGTTTACGGCTACGCCACCCTGCTCCGCCAGCCGGTCGATGGCCAGAAAGCCCGCATTGTGGGGCGTGAACTGGTACTCGATGCCCGGGTTCCCCAAGCCGACCACCAGGGCCGGCCCCTTTCGCTCCTGGTCCACTTCAGCAGCCAAGCTCAGAGCCTGGTCACTTCTTCCCGCCCTTTTCCGCAGCCGGATCCGGAGTTTCGACCTTGCCCTTCTTGGCCACTTCCGGCTCCGCCGGCGCCGCAGCGACAACCGCATCCACCGTGGGCGCAACTTCTTCCTTAATCGCCACCACGTGAGCTACAGTTGCGCCCTCATCGGTGATGAACTTGAGCTTGCCGTGCGGCAGATCGGCCACCCGGATGGAACTATTCAAGCCCAGGCTAGTGACATTCAAGTCAATATGGCTGGGGATATCACCCGGCAGGCACTCGATCTCAACTTCACGCAGTACCTGATCGAGAATGCCGCCCTGCATCTTGACCCCAACCGGAATTCCCTCCAGCAGTATCGGCACCTTGACTCGTATCGCCTTATCCATCGCGATGCGCTTAAGGTCGATGTGCATGAGCTTGCCCTTGATCGGCTCGTACTGCCAATCGACAATCATGGCCTTGGTCCGGCCGGTGCCAATCTCCAGGTCAAAAATGGTATTGTGGCCGGAATCGGAATGAAGGATGCGGGTAATCTGCTTGGGATCGAGCTCCACCGCAATCGCGGGTTCCTTGGCGCCATAAAGAACGCCCGGAATCATACCGGCGACGCGCACCCGGCGTGCTGCATTCTTGTTGAACTTGCCCTCGCGGGCTTTTGCTGCGACCACTTCCTGCTCAGCCATACTTTTCTCCTAACTAAACAACGAGCTAACGCTGGTCTCCATGTGAATACTCTCAATCGTGGCGCCTAACAGGCCGGCGACGGAGAGTACTTTGATCCTTCCCTGCCGTTCCAGCTTCTGCGCCTCTTCGCGCAGCGGGATCGAGTCGGTAACAATCACTTCCTGCAGCTTCGAGCTGGTGATGCGCTCGATGGCAGGCCCTGACAGCACCGGATGCGAAGCCGCCGCATATACTTTGACCGCTCCTGCCTCGAGCAGAGCCGCCGCCGTCTTGACCAGGGTGCCCGCAGTGTCGATGATGTCGTCGATGATGAGGCAGGTTCTTCCCTGCACATCGCCGATCACATTCATCACTTCGGTCACGTTCAGGTCGGTGCGGCGTTTATCCACGATGGCCAACGGAGCCTGCATCTTGGTGGCGAAAAACCGCGCCCTTTCCACCCCGCCCGCATCCGGCGAAACCACCGTAAGATCGGGCAGGTTCAGCTCCCGGAAGTAGCTCACCATCACCGGACTGGCGAACATGTGATCCACCGGGATGTTGAAGAACCCCTGAATCTGCGCCGCGTGCAGGTCCATAAACAGCGCCCGGTTGGCTCCCGCGGTGGTCAACAGATCCGCCACCAGCTTGGACGAAATAGCCACCCGCGGCCGATCCTTACGATCCTGGCGAGCATATCCGTAATACGGCACCACAACGGTGATTCGACCGGCGGATGCGCGCTTCAGCGCGTCAATCATGATCAGCAGCTCCACCAGGTGCTGATCCACCGGATAACAAGTTGGCTGCACGATAAAAACATCCACTCCCCGGACGTTCTCAAGCAGCTGAAAGTAGATCTCTCCGTCGGCAAAACGCTGCAGCTTGCTCTCGCCCAGCTGCACCCCGACATGGGTACAAATATCCTCAGCCAGTTTGCGGTTGGCCGAACCGGCGAAGATCTTGAACCGCCTGTCTTCGCTCAAACGCCCGGGACGCTTGCGCTCCGGTTTGACCTTGCTCCCGGCCTCTTGTTGCGAGACGGGCTCCGTCAGTAGAGTCGATTCCCCCTTCACACGAACCTCCCAAGCTGGTTTGCTATGGTTGTTCCGCCTGATTGTCGGGCCACGGAATGTACTTGCCGTGACAGGAAAGCTGGCTGGGCGACTAGGAGTCGAACCTAGACAAAGTGCTCCAAAGGCACTTGACCTACCATTAGTCGATCGCCCAACTGGTGCGGCAGGGTGCGCTACGCCGCGTCTGCCACCATCATAGTGCGCCAGTAATCGCTGCGAGGCAACGTGCTGGTGACCAAGCCAGTTACGCCGTGCCGCTCCAGCCGCTCGAGAGCCGCCTGGGCCGCTCCAGGAGCCCGGTAGAGCCCAAAAAGGGCTGATCCGGACCCGGATAGGCCTGCATAGATAGCCGCGTCCTCCATACTGGAGCCGCCCACAAGAATGCGCTTGATTTCACCGAGAGAGGGATACTGAGGAAACACGACCTGTTCAAAGTCGTTTTCGATCCCGGTTCGGACAAGCGCGAGAAGTGGATCCTCGGCCCGGTCTTCTCTCAAGGAGAAGACACCGGAGGAGTGCGGTTCGCCAAATGCAACAGCGATCGACCGACTCAACATCTTGATTGTAGCTGAGGGGGCGCCCAGGGTCAACGCATCCCAGTCCCGGTAGGCTTGCGGGGTAGAAACGCCGATCTCCGGCAGTGCGACGACGCATGGCGTGGATGGAATATCGGGCAGCGGAAAAACCTCCTCCCCACGCCCCACCCCGACCACCGCACCGCCCAGCAGGAACAGGGGCACATCGGAGCCGATCTCGGCAGCCACGCGAAGCCGATCTGGTGGTAATAGCCGGCGGTCGAGTTCGCGCTCCAGTCCAATGAGCGCGGCGACGGCATTGGCCGAGCCCGCGCCCAAGCCACCTTGCAGCGGCAATTGTTTGTCGATGTGGATGTGGACCTCGGCGCGAAGATCGAGCATCTCCAGGCAGCGTTCCACCATCCGCCACGCGGTATTGCGGGCATCGGTGGGCACGTGCGGATGGGTGCTACCGAGCGTGATGCGGGTGGCGGAGGCTATACGCGCTTCGACCGTCACCCACTCGTGAAGCGCCAGCGTCTGGTACACGGTTGTGAGCTGATGGAACGAATCGGGACGCAGAGGGCCTATCGCCAAGCCCAGATTAATCTTGGTATGCGATCGAACGCTGGTGGGCATCCCTAAGATTCTATTCTGCAGTTCCTGAGACGGTACTTTTTGTCAGCGGCTACTCAATTTGACTATTGCCAACTATTGCTTCCGGAGAGGAAACTCATTTCGATGCAGCCCTTCCCCGAGAGACTGATCGAAATCGGCATGATCATAGCCGGTGTTATTGGCCTGTTGATCCTGATCGCCCCCAACTTCGGCCTGAAGCCAAAGCAAACAGTGGATGGCTGGCGCTTTCCTGTGAAACCGACCTGTCTTCTGCTCTACTACCTGGCCCTCGGCGGCGGAATGGTCGCGGTTGGTTTCAGCGCGGCGTTTTTGCTTGCCTACGGCACCTCCATCTGGCCTGCCTGGGTAGTCTTTGCTTTCGGCTTCTTTGTGGTTCCGGTGGTGTTGGCCGACTGGCCCGAAGCGCTGATCCTGGACGGGCAAGGCTTGCTCGAAGGCCGCTGTGCCTCCAGTCGAATTCGGTGGCAGGAGCTCATGCATGTGCGGGCCTATCGCATTCGTTGCGACCGTGGGGTCGTGATCCAGGGGGCCGGGGGGAAGGAACTTGTGGTCGCCGATATCGCGTATGACTCCGAGGCCGTGCTGGACTGCCTGCTGCAATGGCAGCCGGTTCCGTATTATTCGCTGCAGGACGAGCTATCACCGCTCTCCATCCTCAGCGACCATCATTCCCGTTAGCCCTCTTTCTTAACCACAAGCCATGGGTGCCCAGATCTCGATTTCCTGTCGTAGCGAACTTGAAGGAATTTGAGGAACTGGACCGGTGGCCCACGTTCGCCCCGGCTTATGTGGGCCGGAAAGATAGGCGAAGCCCACAGTCGCTTGTCTGTCGGTCCGAAAAACGCGTGTAAGGATAAGGAAAGCATTCGAAGCAAGTCATTATCGGCCCACGTACCCCGGATTTCCTGTCGAGGTTGGTGACGTTGACGAACAGCATGCGACTTTCCTTAATGAAAGTCGCACACGCGGTCGTTACTGGTGCCGCGTAACAGGAAATCCGGGTACGCTGAGGCGAACGTGCGGCACCCGTCCAGTTCTTCAAATTCCTTCAAGTTCGCTACGACAGGAAATCGGGGATATGGGGCACGCATTTTCGCGGTAGGGGAAAATTCCTGAAAGCGGATTTATTGCATGAGAGTGTTTCTCCTGATTCATGAGCCGATCAAGCGCCACTATGCGGTGAGAAGATAGGAGTGAACGACGGAGCCGAGAAGTTCCGTGGAAACGGCGCGATGCTGAGAACGATTTCGACCCACATATTCCTGCGCCAGCGTCTGCATCCGGGGCTGCTGGAGACTTTAGCTAAGGGAGGCGCACAGGCAATCGAGATATTTGCCGCGCGCCAGCATTTCGACTACACCTCCAGGCCTCATGTGAAAGAAATCGCGCTGTGGTTCGCCGCCAACCCCGTGGAGCCGTTTTCCATGCACATGCCAATATTTGGGGATGCTGAGATGGGACGGAGCGGTGCTCCGGCGGTCAACGTCGTTCATCCGGAAAAGTCACGGCGAATCGACGCCATGGACGAGGTGAAACGAGCGCTCGAAACCGCCGAGGAGATGCCGCTGCGCCACCTGATCCTGCACCTGGGGGAGCGCGAAGACCGATGGAGCCCGCGGACCCTGGAGCATGCCATGACAGCCATCGAGCACCTGCAGGCCTTTGCCCGACCCTTAGGGGTAAAGCTGCTGCTCGAAAACATCCAGAACGAAGTGACGGATTCGGTAAACCTGATGGAAATCGTGCGTATCGGCCATTTCAAAGACGTAGGCGTATGTCTGGACGTGGGCCACGCCCACATTGGCGGTGGCATTGCCGCGGCGATCGCCGAGTTGAAGCCGCTCATCCGGTCCACCCACATCCATGACAATCATGGGCAGAAGGACGAGCATCTTTGGCCCGGGGATGGGACCATTCCCTGGACAGAGACCATGCAGGAACTGCGCACGGCGCCGCAGTTGTCCGCGGCTGTGTTGGAGATTAATTATTTGCCCGAGGATTCGCCGGAGCACGTTGCCAGCCGGGCTGCGGATACCTTCAAGATGCTCGAGCTGTAGGTGGAAATGGCAGAAGTGAATAATCAAGAAGCTGTGGCCGCTCCGCTGGCCACCATCGCGACCCTGAACCAGCACGAAGGAAAACCGGTAACGCTGAGGGGATGGCTCTACAACCTGCGCGAGAGCGGGAAGCTTCTCTTCCCCATTTTTCGCGATGGGACGGGCACTGTACAGGGCGTCGTACCCAAGGCCGCGGTGGCGCCGGAGGTCTTTGAGCGGGTGCGCGGCCTGACCCACGAATCAAGCGTGATCGTGACCGGCAGGGTGAGAGCGGATAAGCGCGCCCCCGGCGGCTACGAACTGGATGTCGATAACGTGGAAGTGCTGCAACGGGTGAGCGAAGAGGAACCGTTCCCCATCACGCTCAAGGAACACGGCGTCGAATTCCTAATGGAGCACCGGCACCTGTGGATTCGCACCCCGCGGCAGTCGGCGATCCTGCGCATCCGCGCCGAAATCATCAAGGCAGCGCGCGATTATCTCGACGATAACGGCTTTGTCCTGACCGACCCGCCGATTCTGACTCCTGCTGCCTGCGAAGGAACCAGCACGCTTTTTCCGGTGGAGTACTTCGGGGACGAAGCGTACCTCACCCAGAGCGGCCAACTGTATATCGAAAGCACGGCGATGGCGTTGGGCAAGGTCTATTCCTTTGGCCCCACCTTTCGTGCCGAGAAATCGAAGACCCGGCGGCACCTGACGGAGTTCTGGATGGTGGAGCCGGAGATGGCCTATGCCACGCTCGATGATCTGATGGTGCTGGCGGAGGAGTTTCTAAGCTTTCTGGTGCAGCGTGTGCTGACTCGCCGGGGCCTGGACCTGAAGGTGCTGGGCCGCGACACGGCCAAGCTGGAGGCGGTCCGTCCACCCTTTCCCCGGATCACCTACGACCAGGCTGTCGGCATGCTGAACGATGCTTTTTCGCGCGGCTTGATGGAGCAGAGATTTGAATATGGAAACGACTTTGGATCGCCGGATGAGACCTACCTCTCCTCCCAGTTCGATCGCCCGGTGATGGTGCACCGCTATCCAGCCGCGGTGAAGGCGTTCTATATGCAGCCCGATCCCCAGAACTCGAGCCTGGCGCTGTGCGTCGATGTGTTGGCGCCGGAAGGCTATGGGGAAATCATTGGCGGCTCGCAGCGCATCGATTCCTACGACCTGCTGAAGAAACGCATCGAGGAGCACCAGTTGCCGCTCGAAGCCTTTTCGTGGTATCTGGATTTGCGCCGCTACGGTTCCGTTCCCCACTCCGGCTTTGGCATGGGCATTGAGCGCATGGTGGCCTGGGTCTGCAGCCTGGAGCATGTGCGGGAGACGATCCCTTTCGCGCGCACGCTCAACCGGATCTATCCTTGACCGCGATAGGATCGCATGACGAAAGACCGTAGCTCGGGTAGCCTTTTACATGGTGGGGTGCAGTCTCTCCCGCCGCGCCAGATCCGCATCCTCGGCGTACCCCTCGATCTGGGCCAGTCGCGGCGCGGCGTGGACATGGGGCCTTCTGCCGTCAGGGTAGCCGGCCTCGAAGCCAGGCTCGAGTCCCTGGGTCATTTGGTCAGCGACGGGGGAAATGTGCCGGTGGCCATCGCTGAGACCCGAAACGCCGGGGACGCGAACGCAAAGTACCTCAAGGAGATCAGCGAGACCTGCGAACGGGTTGCCGGCATCGTGCTGCAGACGCTCGAGGAAGGCATCACCCCATTGATTCTCGGAGGCGATCACTCCGTGGCGGCGGGCTCAGTCTCCGGGGTAGCCGAATTCTACCGGCGCCGTAACCAGAAGGTCGGACTGCTGTGGATCGACGCCCACTCCGACATCAACATCCCTGAGACCTCTCCCAGCGGCAACGTGCATGGCATGCCGCTGGCCGCTCTGCTTGGCCTGGGACCGGAGATGTTGTCGGACATCTTTGCCTGGCGACCAAAAATTGCGCCGGAAAACACGGTGCTGATTGGCGTACGCGACATCGACGTCACGGAAAAGGAGAACATCCGGCGCGCCGGCATCTCCGAGGTGTACACCATGCGCGACATCGACGAGCGGAGTATGCGCACGGTGATGGAAGAGGCCTTGCGCGCAGCCGGCCGCGGCACGGCAGGGTACCACGTCTCGCTGGACATGGACTGGATCGATCCGGAAGATGCACCGGGTGTGGGCACACCGGTGCGCGGCGGTGCCACCTATCGCGAGGCGCACCTGGCAATGGAGATCCTGGCCGACCATGGCCGATTGCTGAGCTTTGAGATTGTCGAAGTTAACCCGGTCATTGACGAGCACAACCGAACCGCTGAGCTGGCGGTGGAGTTAATCTGCTCCGCCTTCGGAAAGAAGATTCTCTGAACGGAAATTCCACCCGTCCCGAGAGTTATCTCTTGATAAGCTCCATGCTTCGTCCGCCGGGGTCGTAGATCTGGAAGATCATATGCTCCCCGGGTTGGAGGGTCTGAAAACGCGCGACGTCTGCGTTCCAGTGACTCTCGGGCCAGGGTTGGTAGATCCACCTTCGATAAATACCCACCGTGGTAAAAAGCAGAACCGCAAGCCCTGCGACTCGCACCCATCTTGTTTCTCCTCTCAACGCGCACCATGCTGCTGCCCAAAGGAACATAAGCGAAGGCAGGAACCAGTAGCGGATTGCAGTGGTATTCGCGAGTACTTCCCACCGAGGTATGTTGCCCGGCAGGAGGAGTGGATCTCTCAGCGAGGCCATGAGAACGAAGACCGCGAAGGCAAAGAAGAGACGTACCGCGAGCGGTGCGCTGCGCCAGCCCCAGACCATGATCGTCAGTCCGGCAATGAAAGCGACGAGGAGCACGGAAATGTAAAGGTATGGGCCGCCGGTGCCTGTCATGCTGTCGATGAATATGTTGCCGGCTATGATCCGCAAAAGGCGAAGCGGCGTCGCGCCGAGAGGTGTTCCAGCGGTCCTCGCCGAATGCAGAATCGTCCGCACCTGGATCAGGACACCAAGAAACATGATGCCGAGAACGACGAGAGTCCAGCGCTGCCGGCGCAGCCACCAATAGGCCACGACGCAAGGCAGGAGAAGAATACAGAACGGGCCGCTGATCCCTCCGACGCTAAAGACGAGGATGTCGGTGACACGTCCGCGCCAGCTCCGCGGCGGAACAGACAAGGCCAGCAGAGACTGCAGAACGGCGAAGTGCCACATGGCGTTGGTTAAGACGATGTGGATCTCAGGCGCGTTTGGAATGGCGATGTAGAGCGCTGCCATTAACATTCGCAGAGGCAGCGGACCCCAGGGCGTACAGCGCGGCGAGAGCAGCGCCGTCACCGGAAGAGCCTGGATAACGGCCCCGCTTAAGTTCATGATCAGCGGAGCCCATTGCATCGGAAAGAGCAGGGTCGCGTCCGCCACCAGGCGTGGAAGGGTCTGCAGATAGCCGGCCTGAGCGACTCCCAGCGAACGCCACCAGCCCAGGTTATAAGCCTGCTGGTACCATACCCAACCGTCCTCAGCAAAAAACTGCGGGTGCAGAAAAGCGCCGGGAAGACGGGTGAAGATGGCAACGAGAGCTGCCAGGAAAACCCCCACCTGCCATCCGAAACCTATCCCTTCCTGCGCTGCCACAGCTCGCCAGCCGCGCATCACCTGGCCTGGAGCGGTATCGCGGGCTCATGCAGGGGATGCGCTTCCATTGCCGTGGTGCTCGAAAAGCGAAGAGAGAAAATCGCCGTCAGATAGAGGCAGAAGAGAATCAGCAGTTCCAGATTCTGCTGCCGCAGCAACAGGATGAAGAGGAATTTGTTGGCGAGTACGCTTTGCCACTTTGCCTGTTGCAGAAGGAACATCTGTACCCGGTACTGTACGGAAACGACGGCCAGCACGGTGAGAACGGCGATGAGAGCCCCCAGCAGGCGGCGCTTCTGAAAAACGATCACCACCGCCGGAATGGATAGCAGAAGCAGCCGCGTGTCGTAGAAGCGATGATAGACGGGTGTCAGCGAGAGTATTGACAAGGCTGCGAGCGCAAGAAAATGGGTTTGGGGGCCTGGGTTGGCTCGCATGACAGCCACAATTCCCACCGCGAGGAGCCCTAGAAATACCGCGTAGGCGACCGCGTTAAATCTCCGCGCGTCGGCGGAGAAAATGCTGCTCAGGGTTTGCAGGTTTACATCGCCGATGGCTAGTTGATTCTCCGGCCTTGGGTCGGCGCTCCCACCCGGGCCCAGGGTCGCGGTGAGATTGGCGCGAAGAGTGGAACCCCAGCCGGCGCTGCGTGGATGATGACTGAGGATCAGACTTGCGGAAAGGAGCAGCGCTCCCGCGCCCGCCAGGGCAACGGCGGCATAGCGCCAATGGATTCTCTGCACCAGAAGATAGAGCACGATGAAGCCGCCGATCTGGGGCTTGACCGCCAGACTGAGCATCAACAGAAAAGCGGCAAGGGGCAGGTAACGGCCACGCAAAAAGAGACAGCTGCCGATAATTACCAGCGGAATGGCGAACACCCCGGGTTGACCCAACACCAGCAGAATTCCGGCTGTAGCCACGATGAACGAGACCAGGATTGTGGCCAGCCACCGATACCAGGGTGGGCAGATGGATAGAATAAGTCCGGCGGAGGTAACGAACAGGCAGCCATTCAACAGGAACCAGAGCCACCGGGCCACAGGATACCGGAGTAGAGCCAGCGGGGAAAGTGCAAGGAAGGTTGAAGGCGGGTAGACGGGTACGTCGATATGCCATGAAGGCAGTTCCCCCGCGTGGCCGCCTCCCTGAAAGAACTGCTGTTCCAGTTGCGATGTGTCATAGGGGTCGCAGCCATGCAGCAGGCACCGCGCCCCGGTGTAAACCGGGACGAAGTCGGTGGAAGTATGAATGACTCTGGCTCCGCCAACGGCAAACAATATCAGGGCGGAGATAGAAAGAACCAGAAAGTGCAGGTCCGGCTTGGTAAACTTCATGGCTTATGTGTGACCTTGTGCCAGACGCTTGCCAGCATCATAACGACGCCCGCAGGGCCTGCATAGTGAACTCCGATGTTCGCGTTCGGGGAGCCGGGTTTGGGTGTTCGGGTCCAAAGTTTTAACCAAAACGTCGCGTAACCATGTTCTTCTCGTCGCAGGAGGGTTCTTATGTCCTGGTACGCCCTTGATGACCCCAATAACCCTCAGCTCGACGAGCTGGCCAGGCAGTTCCAGCTCCATCCGCTCCACATTGAGGACTGCCGCAGCAGCAATGAGCGCCTCAAGGCCGAGGGAACCGACCATTATCTCTTCCTGATACTCAAGTACATTCAATCGGTGCAGGACGGCGACGTCGGTTTTGCCAGTCTCTATCTGTTTGTCGGGCGCGATTTCCTCATCAGCATCCGCGACCCCTCCTGCATCAGCGACGAGATTCTGCAGCGCGCCCAAAAGGCCGGCCCGGACGAGATACCATCGAAGCTGCTTTATCTGATCATGGACAGTATTGTCGATTCCTACTTTGTCTCTATCGATCACAGCGATGACCGCATCGACGACCTGCAGGACAGCGTGCTCGACAATCCATCGCCGGAAATACTGGAGAATCTCTTCGACCAGAAGCGCAAGTTGATCGAGCTGCGCCGCATACTGGTCAACCTCCGCGATGCCTGCATGTCGCTGCAGCGAGAATCCGGCTCCATTCTCCAACCCGAGCTCTACCCCTTTTTTCGCGACGTTTACGATCACTCGCTGCGTCTGCTGGATATGGTAGAGACACTTCGCGACCTGCTCAACAACACCTTTGACGTATACCTGTCGAGCGTTGCCAATCGCACCAACCAGGTGATGAAGGTGCTGACGGTGCTGAGCACGGTTGCGCTGCCTGCGCTGGTCCTCTCCGGCATTTACGGAATGAATCTGAAAGGCTTGCCCTTCCTGGAGTCGGATCACGGTACCGAAATCGTGGTTGGAGCGATGGTCGCATCCACCGCCATGGTGCTGTGGATGCTCAAAAGGTTCGGCTGGCTGTAAAATTCAAGCCCATGCCTTTTACGCCGAGCACCATTGCCGCACTAGTCATCGCCGCGAGTTTCGCCGCCGGGCTCAACGTGTACGCCACCGTCCTGACGCTGGGCTTGCTGGCGCGCGCGCATTGGGTTGTCTTGCCGCCGGGCCTGGAAACGCTATCCAGCTGGTGGATCATCGGGGTAAGCGGAACGCTCTTCGCGGTGGAGTTCGTCGCCGACAAAATTCCCGGTTTTGACCTGCTGTGGAATGCGCTGCATACCTTTATCCGCGTCCCGGTGGCAGCTTTGTTGGCTTACCGCGCCACCACCCAGCTGACCCCCGAGACGCAGCTGCTGGCCACCGCATTGGGCGCTGCGAATTGCCCTGGCCGCACACGGGTCCAAGACGGCAGCACGGGCGCTGGTCACTCCCAGCCCGGAACCGGTGTCGAATATTGCCTTGAGCAGCAGTGAAGACGTTGCCGCGGTGGGCCTGACATGGCTGGCCACCCAGCATCCATGGGCCGCAGCCAGCATCACGATTGGCTTGCTGCTGATTTCCGTTTTGATGGTGCGGTGGGTAATCAAGGCGCTGCGCGGGATGTGGCAAAGACTGCGGCCGGCTCCGGCGACCCAGATCACGCCTGAGCGGCGCGCCGGGTAAAGGCTGGTTCGGTCGCCGGCTCGGTCACATCCGTTTCCCCCTCGGGGAGCACGCAAACCGATCCCGCCACCCCGGCTTGCCTGGCCGCGGCCATCAAGCGCTCTACGGGTTCTTCCATCGGCTCCTGAGAGAGCCGGAAAGTTCCATAGTGCATGGGGATCATCCGCCGCGCGCCCAGATCGAGAAAAGCCTGCAGCGCCTCCTCAGGGCAGGTGTGGACCCCACGATAGCTGTCCGGCCTGTAGGCCCCGATGGGCAGCAAAGCAATCTCCGGCTTCAGCCGTTTGCCAATCTTGGCGAACCCATCGAAATATGCGGTGTCGCCGGAGTGGTAGAGGCTATGACCGCCGCCGCGGATGAGGTAGCCGCCAAAACCCCGATGCGTATCCTTAAAAAAGCGCGCTCCCCAATGCTTGCAGGGCGTCATGGTGACCTCAAGTCCGCCAATCGACTTGGTTTGCCACCACTCCAGGGTGACCACCCGGGTAAAACCCAGGTCGCTTACCAGGTCCTCCACCCCCCAAGGCACCACGGCAATGGGCGCCCGGCCAGCCACTTTGGTGTTGTGGGCGACGATCCGGCGCAAGGATGGCCGATTGAGGTGATCCATATGCGCATGGGAAAGGAGCACCATGTCGATGGCAGGTAGATCCTTGATCCTGACTCCGGGCCGGCGCAGGCGGCGCAGCGCGATCAGCCTTTCGGCAAATACCGGGTCTATCAGCAGCTTACGTCCCGCGATCTGGACCAGGAACGATGAGTGGCCGATGAAAGTGACCCCCAGCTCCACTGGCGAAACCAGGACGGGCTTCTTCGATTCTCCGGTCATGGGCCTGAAGGCAGACTCCCCCACCAGTGTTCCCAGCGACTGCATTTTGAGGAGAACCGCGCTCTTACCCCGGACCTTGGTTGTCATCGCTACCCCAGCTCCATAATAGATTCGCCTACCCGGTTGCGAGATGCCATTTCCGTCGCAAAGGTACCACACGACGAGTACTGCGGTACCTGTATACATAGACGGGAAGCATCCAGGAAAGAATTGGAAAGAGGTTAAAAAGCGGCGTTTTGCTTCTGATGTATTCGGGTTGTCACCGGGGTTGGACTCCGAGGCTGTACATCAGGAACGAATAAATATCCGCCGCGGTGTCGAGTGCCTTGCTGGTGTTGCTGGCCCCATGGCCGGATTGGGTGTCAATGCGGATTAATACCGGATGAACGGGACTCGCTTTTTCCTGCAGAGTGGCCGCGTATTTGAAGGAATGGGCCGGTACCACTCGATCGTCATGGTCTGCGGTGGTGATGAGGGTGGCCGGATAGGTCGCTCCGGCACGAATATTGTGTATAGGGGAGTAGCCATAAAGCACCTGGAACTCTTCCGGATTGTCACTTGAGCCATAGTCCGCGATCCAATTCCATCCGATGGTGAACTTCTGAAACCGAAGCATGTCCATTACCCCAACCTGGGGCACGGCGGCGCGAAATAGATCAGGCCGCTGGTTCATCACCGCCCCCACCAGGAGACCGCCGTTCGAGCCTCCCGAGATGGCGAGTCGAGCAGGCGAGGTGTAGTGGTTGCCAATCAACCACTCTGCCGCGGCGATAAAGTCATCGAATACGTTCTGCTTTTGCAGCTTCATCCCAGCCTGGTGCCACTTCTCGCCGTATTCTCCGCCACCCCGGAGGTTGGCCGAAGCATAAACGAACCCTTGCTCCAGCAGGGCCAGGCGCAGCGGGTTGAACTCGGGAGGGACAGTGACGTTGAAGCCGCCATATCCGTAGAGCAGCGTGGGATTGTTTCCGTCGAGCTTCAATCCGCGCTTGAAAACCAGAAACATTGGCACCCTGGTGCCGTCTTTGCTGGGGTAGAACACCTGCAGCGTCTCGTAATCTTCGGCATGGAAGCCTTTGATCGCCGACTCACGGAAGAGAGTGGATTCTCCGCCAGCAATGTCGTAGCGAAAAATCGTGCTGGGGTAGTTGAACGACGAGTAAGCATAGAAGGCGGACGTATCGTCGCGCCGTCCCCCAAAACCGGCGGCGGTTCCTGGTCCAGGCAGCACAATCGCTTTTTCCATCTTGCCGTCGAGCGAATAAACGTAAGGATGCGAGGTGACATCCCGCGCATAGGTGAGGAAGAGTTTACCTCCTTGGGTAGAAACACTGCTCAACGTATCCGTGGTTTCGGGCAGGACGTCTCGCCAGCCGGCTTCAGAATCGTAAAGCGCGATGCGTCCGTTGGGAGCGTCCTGGTTGGTGAGGATAAGGAAATTGTCGCCGACATTGTCGATCACCTGAAAGCGGTCATTGGTCACCTCGGCGACAATCGGTGTGAAGGTTGCCTCTTCTTTCGAGAGGTCGCAGAAGAACAGCGCGTTGCCGTCTTTACCCTGGCCGCGCTCGGAGACCGTCAAAATCGCGAACCGCTCGTCTTCCGTGGTCTCCACGATGTGGAATCGCTGTGGATGCGCCTCATCCTCGTAGACCAACCGGTCGTCTGCTTGTGCCGTGCCCAGACGGTGGTAGTAAACTTGATGGCCGTCGTTGCGAGAAGAAAGATCGTGGCCGTCCTGGGGTGGCTGGTATCGGCTGTAAAAGAAGCCATCGCCAAACCAGGCAAGGCCAGTCACCTTCAGCCATTTGAGGTGGTCCTGAAGAACGCTTCCGGTTTCGATTTCCAGAACATGACCATCCAGCCAATCCGAGCCGCCGCTGGAAAGGTAGTAGGCAAAGTGGCGCCCATCCCGCGAAGCTTCCCCCGCCATGAGACGCACCGTGCCGTCGGGAGAGAGCTGGTTGGGATCGATCAAAACCCTTGGAGTACCCTCTAACCCTTTCTGCACATAGAGCACGCTCTGATTTTGCAGCCCATCATTTTTCGACCAGAGATAGTAGTCGCCGCTGCGGCCTGGAATGCCGTACTTGGGGTAGTTATAGAGCTCCTGCAGGCGCTGCTTGAGCTGCGCACGGTAGGGGATCTGCTCCAGGTAGTTGAAAGTTACCTGATTTTGCGCCTTGACCCACGCGAGAGTTTCGGTCGAATTGTCGTCTTCAAGCCAGCGATAGGGATCAGCGACTCTTGGTCCCGTGATAGTCGTCGATCTGGTCGTCTTTGCGGGTTATGGATAGTTCACGTTTGTCCGAATACTATCGGGAAGAACAAACAGCCCTCCTCTCGCATGCCTGCTTCCTTCCGTCAAATCGACAATGATTTCAGGTACTCGCGAAAAGCTGTCCCCAGTTCGTTGTGGTTCAGCGCGAACTCCACAGTCGCCTTCAGCATGCCCAGCTTGTCGCCGGCATCGAAGCGCAGACCATCGAAACTGTAGCCGTAGACTTTTTCGTGCTGCAGCAGGCCCCGGATGCCGTCCGTCAATTGCAGCTCACCGCCGGCGCCGAGCGGCGTCTTTTCCAGCACGTCGAAAATTCTGGGGGTGAGAATATAGCGCCCGATAATCGCGTTTCTCGAAGGCGCCTCTTCCGGCTTTGGCTTCTCCACCAGGCCCTTGACGTCAAAGACGCGCTCGCTGCCTTCGTGAGCAGTGCAGTCGAGCACCCCGTAGGCGGATATGGAATCACCGTCAACCACCTGGGTCGCCAGGATGGAGGACTGCGTTTTTTCGAAGACCTCGATCATCTGCTGCAGGCACGGCACCTTGGCTTCGATGATGTCATCGGGCAAGATTACCGCGAATGGTTCGTCGCCCACCAGGTCCCGTGCCATGAGCACGGCGTGCCCCAGCCCCATAGCTTCTTTCTGCCGCACATACGCGATCCGCGCCATGTGCGATATCTGTCTGGTCATGGCAAGCAGTTCGGTCTTGCCTCGCTTCTCCAGCAGTTGCTCCAGCTCAAAGCTGATGTCGAAGTGATCTTCGATCTCTGCCTTGTTCCTGCCGGTAACAATGATGATTTGTTCGCAGCCTGCCGCAATGGCCTCTTCCACCCCGTATTGGATGAGCGGCTTGTCTACCAGCGCCAACATCTCCTTAGGCAGCGCTTTGGTTGCCGGCAAAAAACGTGTGCCGAGTCCGGCTGCTGGAAAAACTGCTTTGCGCACTCTATCTTTCATTTGTTGAGACTCCAATCCAGTCTTACAGTGAGAGCGACATCCCGTTCCGCGTATTTTAGGATGCAGGGAAAAGCTAGAGCGTAGGCGACGTGTCCCCCAGAAGCGCGCGGCGGACGATTTTAATGGGCGGGAATCCCTGTTTGAGAAAGTCGTCGTGGAACCGCTCCAGCGAAAACTGCGCGCCCTCCTTCTTCTCCAAATCGGCGCGCAACTTCAGAATCTGCAGCTTGCCCAATGTGTAATAGAGATAGGTTGCATCGGTTGTACCGCGCTTGGTCTCGACTAAGCCCCCTGCAGGTGTTTCATAGCCCTGGTCTACAAAGAATCTTACCGCCTGATCAAACGTCATCTGTCCGGTGTGCATCTGGATCCCTACAACGAATCGGGCATCGCGCAGCAATGCGTCCTGCAGTTGTCCCAGGCGAATCATTTTGGCATCCCGGGCATCGCGTGCACCCGTGCCCGGCTGGCCGTAGCCTTCGTCGAGCATCATCTGCTCGCAATAGTGCGCCCAGCCCTCGTCATTGGAAGAGGCCCCCAAAAGCTTGCGCACCGTGCTGGGCGCCTGCGGCACCCACAGGAACTGTACATAGTGTCCCGGATACGCCTCATGAATCGCAGTACTGACGATCGTTCCCCGGTTGAACTGCGCCATGAGCTGTTCGGTCTCTTCTCGACTGGCGTGCGGATCAGGCACGGTCACATTAAAGTAAGCTTCGGTCGCGACCTTCTCAAAGGGTCCCGGCGTATCCATCGATGCGGTCGTGGTCGCGCGCATGAAAGGCGGCGTGTTTTCCAGCGTGGGCCGCACTTGCGAAGGGATGTCGACGATATGCTTTTCCTCGATGAACTGGATCAACCCCTGGAAGGTGTCGCGAAAACTCTGCAGCAGATGATCGGGGGCCGGATGGTCGCGGCCCAATTCCGCCAGCACTTCCCGCGATGTTCGGTTGGGTTCGACTTCCTTCGCAATGCGGTTGAACTCTGCCTGGTTCTTGTGCAGGTCCGCATAGCCGATCTCGAGCAGCCTGGGGAGTGGCGTGTCCACCATTTCGTTGTAGAGCAGCACCTTCGCGTAGGTATCGGCGCCAAAGCGGAAGTCGCCATGGGAGCGGGGAAGAACGTCTTTCCTGAGCCAGCTCTGATAGCTTTTGAGCGCTGCGATGACGGCGCTGTTCGACTGAGCGAACTCACTCTTGAGCTGCTCGTTCCGCGCTTGCTGGAAGGCTGCGGGGACATCCGATTGGAAGAAAGAGATGATGTCGGGGAGTTGTTCGAGGGCGATCTCGGTATAAATACGCGGCGGATTCTTGAGATTTTCATGGGCGGCGTCCAGTGCTGCCGGCATCTGCTTTTCCCGGGCCACCAGCGAGCGCAACCGCTCGTCGGTTGAGGCGAAGGCGCGCTCCATGAGCACGAAAGCGCTATTGGAAATTCCGCTCGAGTACTGGTCTGGATCTTTCTCCCACAAGCGGATGGTGTTCAGCGAAAGCAGCGTGCTGTGAATGTTGCCTAACAGCAGTTGCAGATCTCCCTGGCTAGTCAAGTCGAGCTGGCCGGCCGGAATAGCAGCAAATTTGGCTTCGAACCGCTCCAGGTCAGCCGTCTCCCGATCGATTGCGGCGCGCGAGTAATCCTCAAGCTGCGCGTCGTACTGGTGCAAGCCCTCCAGTGTGCCGTTCGACGGGGCGTAATGAAAGTAGACCTGGTCGAAGTAGTCATCGGCCAGCTTGCGTAGCTGGGCATCCGCGCCGTCTTGCGCCTGCGCTGCCGGCGCCGGCGTCTTGCGGGAACAGCCGGCTGCGGCCGCGAACCCAAGCAGTACGATCACGATCGGTTTCGAATGCAAGCGATGCTTTCTCCGAACGAAATTAATGTGGCTGTAAAGGATCAAAACCCATCTCGGGCTACTTTCAGCCGTCCCTGTTCGACAAGCTCAGGGCAGGCTCTTCGGGACTCAGTGCAGAACTCTCATGCAGCCTATTTAGCCCCTGAGGGAACGGCGTTATTCTGTCGACGCTGGTGCGGAGTCGCCGCCACCTCGGCCTCTTCACGTGCCGCCAGGGCTTCCAGCAGAGCCCGTATCTCATCCAGTACATCCCCTGGCTCGGTCGCATTGAGCGGAAAACGGAGCACGCCCTGGGGCGTAAACTGCGCACCTTTCTTCGCATTTTGCGCCACCAGCTTCATCAGCCGGCCAGGATCGACATTGGCCTGGCCGGTGAAACGGATGTGGATCTGATCGCGCTTGCGATCCACCTGCGCCACTCCCGTCCGCTCGCATTGCAGGCGAAGGCTGGCCGCCTCCAGAAGGTGGTGCACGCTGATGGGCAGCTCGCCGTAGCGGTCTTCGAGCTCAGCCCGCACTTCGCCCAGCATGCCCTCATCCTGCGCGCCGGCGATCTTCTTGTAGATGCGCAGCCGCTGGTTTTCCTCCTCGATGTAGTTTTCGTCGATGCGCAGGCTGATCCCGAGGTTGAGCTGCGTGGTCGCCCGCTGCGGGAGCTCCTCGCCTTTCAGCTCGTTGACCGCGTGCTCCAGCATGCTGGTGTACATTTCAAAGCCCACGGCCTCAATGTGGCCACTCTGTTCCCCGCCCAGCATATTGCCCGCACCGCGCAGTTCCAGATCGAGCGCGGCGATCTTGAAGCCGGCGCCAAGGTCAGAGAACTCCTTCAGCGCGGCCAGGCGGCGGCGCGCGATCTCGGTCAGCTCCTGCTCCGGGGGAATCAGCAGGTAGGCATAGGCGCGGCGGTTGGATCGGCCGACCCTGCCCCGCAGCTGGTAGAGCTCGGAGAGCCCGTGGCGGTCGGCGCGGCTGATCAGGATGGTGTTGGCCAGCGGGATATCGAGCCCGTTTTCGATGATCGTGGTTGCTACCAGCACGTCGTATTCCCCGTGCATGAAGGCCAGCATCACCCGCTCCAGCTCACCTTCGCTCATCTGGCCATGGCCGACAGCCACGCGAGCCTGGGGCACCAGCTCCTGGATTTTGGCGCTGATCTCGTAAATGGTTTCTACCCGATTGTGCACAAAGTAGATCTGGCCGCCGCGCTCCAATTCGAGTTCCAGGGCGGAGCGAATCAGCTTCTCGTCGAACCTGGCCACCACCGTCTGAATGGCCATGCGATCTTTGGGCGGGGTCTCGATCACGCTCATATCGCGCAAGCCGACGAGCGACATGTGCAGGGTGCGGGGGATCGGCGTGGCCGACATGGCCAGCACGTCGATCTCGCGCCGCATCTGCTTCAGCCGCTCCTTGTGGCGCACCCCGAAACGCTGCTCTTCATCCACTACGAGCAAGCCCAGGTTGTGGAAGTGCAGATCCTTGGACAACAGGCGGTGGGTGCCGATCAGGATGTCGACCTTGCCCGCCTCTACGCGCTCCAGAATGGACTTCTGTTCCTTGGGCGAGCGGAACCGCGAGATCATCTCGACGTTGATGGGAAACTGCTTGAAGCGGCTTTTGAAGGTCTCGAAATGCTGGAAGCTGAGTACCGTGGTCGGCGTAAGCACCGCTGTCTGGCGGCCGTCCTGCACCGCCTTGAAGGCGGCGCGCATGGCCACTTCGGTTTTACCGTAGCCCACGTCGCCGACCAGCAGGCGGTCCATGGGCAAGGGGGACTCCATGTCGCGCTTGATGTCGGCAATGGCCGAGATCTGATCTTCGGTCTCGTTGTAATCGAAGGCGTCTTCAAACTCACGCTGGAATTCGTTATCTGCGGGAAAGGCATGGCCCTGGGCCGCCTTGCGCTGGGCGTAGAGCTTGAGCAGCTCATCGGCCATGTCCTGCATGGCCTTGCGCACGCGCGCCTTGGTCTTGGCCCATTGCTGGCTACCCAGACGGTTGAGCACTGGCGCCGGCCCAGCGTCGGTGGAACGGTATTTCTGGATCAGATCGAGCCGAGTTAGCGGAACGTAGAGTCGCGCCTGCTCGGCAAACTCCAGCACCATGAATTCGACCTTGATACCGTCCTGCTCGATCTCCCTCAATCCCATGTAGCGGGCGATGCCATGCTCCACGTGGACTACATAGTCGCTCACCGTCAGGTCGCGAAAGTCAGAGACAAAGGCTGCTGTTTTTGACTTCGACTTTCTGGGCAATGGACGAGCCGCCACGTCCGCTTCATCAGAAAAGTCATTGGCCCCAAAGATAACCAGGTTGCTGTCCGGTAGGCTGACGCCGCTCGAGATCGCGCTCTGCACGATCACGGGGGTGCGAAAATCGCCAGCCAGATGGCTGGATTCGTCGTATGCCTGCTCGCCGCCCGGGGCCGGGGCGCGGCTACCCAGCCGGTAGGGCTGGCCGTACTCCCGCAGCATGCCGGCTAACCGTTCTACCTCACCATGGTTCGGCGCCACCAGAAGCATGCGTGTTTCCTGGTCCGCGAGAGACTTGATTTGCTGCAGAAACGCGGGGATCGAACCGTGAAAACGCAGGGTTGGACGGGAAGAGAAGGCGATCTCGTCCATGGGGTTGACGTCGTCTTCCAGGACATCGACTGCGCCCAGTTGATCCATCTCCAGACCGGGCAAAGAGGAAATCTTAGCCAGCAGTTCGGACGGCGCAAGGTAGATGTCTTCGGGGGTGATCAGCGAACCGATACCGCTGCGTTCATGCCGCTGCTCGACTTTGTTCCACCAGCGGTCCAGCTGGTTTCGGACCATGGCCGGCTCTTCCAGAAGAACCTGCACCTTGGGAAACAGGTCGAAGAGGGTCCGGTCGGCGCCCGCCACGGGGCAGAAAAACTCCCATCCTGGAAAAACGCTGACGCCGCCCGCAGTCAGGGCCCGGCTCAGCAATTCCGGGTCTTCTGCATCCAGACGGCTTCCCGTCAGGCGCTGGTGCACGGCGGCCAGCAGTTCCTCAGAGACTGGAGTTTCGGTTAGCGGTAATAGCCAGGTCTCGTCGATGGCGGCGGACGAGCGTTGCGAGTCCGGCTCGAATTTGCGGATGGATTCGATCTCGTCCCCAAAGAGCTCCATGCGGACCGGCCGGTCCGCTTCCGGTGAGTAGACGTCGAAGATGCCGCCGCGGCGGGTAAACTGGCCCGGCATTTCGACGATGTCCATGGGGCTGTAGCCCACACTCGCCAGGTGAGTGGTGAGCTCGTCCATGTCGATCTCTTCTTCGCGGCGCAGGACCCGCCCGAGGTTCGCGTAGTACTCCGCAGGAAAGACGCGCATGCTGGCCGCCTCCACCGGAACGATCACGATCGAAGCCGCACCGGTCGCGATCTTCCATAGCACAGAGGCGCGCTGCTCCTGCACATCCGGATGAGGCGACATATTTTCGAAGGGCAAGACGTCGTGAGCCGGCATCCGCAGCACGCGCTCGGGTTCGATGGCGCCGGTGAGCTCACAGGCAGCGCGCAGGGTGAGCTGGAGCGTGTCGGCGGCTTTATTATCGGCGACGACCACCACCACCGGTGACTGGGCAGCCCGGGCGAAGAGCGGTAGATAGAGGGCGCGAGCGGTGGCGGTAAGCCCGGAGACACGTTTGCGCCCCGCAGCGAAGGCCAAGTGCCTTCGTACGCGCTCAAAGGGCGCACAGAGTTCCAGGTCCGTGAGCAGCTCGCGGACGAAGGGGAGGATCATGCCTGATTCAATTCTAACCGGATGGGATCTGCAGTGCGCCTCGACTCCGCGCAAGCGCCGGAGTTTCACCACGCCGCATGATCGTGGCGTACTGTGAAAGCCAGTTTTGGGAACTGGGCGGGCGTACGAATACCTCTTCAGACGAAAGACGGGCAGTACCGGCTAAGGACCGGTGCTGCCCGTGCTCTGAAGTCGCGCTTATCTACGCCTGGACGGCGACAGCGGCCTTTTGCGAGTCGGCGTTGGACATGTTCACAGGCGCCCCGCCTTCTTTTCCCTGACCTGGCTTGCGGATGTCGATGCCGCCCTTGAAGAAGGCGCCATCCTCGATGCTGATGCGCTGTGCAATCACATCCCCGGTCAAAGAACCTTCACTGCGGATGTCTACCCGATCGCTGGCGTTGATGTTGCCGCGTACCTTGCCCAGTACCACCACTTCACGGGCAGAGATGTTCGCGGACACCTGTCCATTGCGGCCCACGGTAACCCGGTTGCCAGGCAGGTTGATCGCGCCTTCGACCTTGCCGTCGATGTACAACGACTCGGAGCCCGTCACTTCGCCCTTGACTACCAGGCTCTTGCCAATCGTCGCCTGATCGGCGGCTGCCGGCGATGCGGGTGAGGTGCTGGAAGTACGCGTGGTGGTTGGTTCGTGGCTTGCAGTGGGCACGGACGGACGCGTCGGTTCCGTGCTAGGGGACTGCGAGGGACTTCCAGGTTGGTTCGGTTTCCACATCTCTTTTGTACTTCCTTTCGTTTACTTCCGGATACAGGCCCCCGAACAACCCTGCGGATCTGTTTCCGCATTCAGGGCAAATCAGGCGGAGCTGTTGGTTTCCTTCTCATTTGCCTGCCCGGCTGATGCCGCGCAAGCCGCGCAATCCTTGCTCTTCTCTGCATCTTAATCACGCTTGGCGCAAAATTGAAATCCCCCATTCCGAAAGTTTCGGAGTTCCGGGGTAGCTGACCCATTAGTATCAACAAAGGCATGGCCTTTCGTGCGACTTGCCTGGATCGGCACCAATGTACCAGGAATGACTGACCGCGAACTCCTTCACCGTATTGAGCGTTCCGCAGGGCCAGCGCGCCGGCTACAAGCAGCTGGTTCGTGAATTGGGGCTGGGTGGCGGGCGCGAACGCCGCATGCTGCTGGAACAGCTGGGCCGCATGACGGCCCGCGGCGAGCTGATCAAGGCTGACCGCGATCACTGGGCGCTTCCCCAGGCAGCCACGCGCAACAACCTGCTCGCCGGCCGTTTGGACGTGCATCGCGACGGCTTTGGCTTCGTACGGCCAGAGACCCGCCAGGCTGCCGGCGACGACGACATCTTTATTCCTCCCAACGAGATGAATGGCGCCATGCAAGGCGACCAGGTCCTGGTGGAACTTGCGCCGCCCCGAGCCGACGGCCGGCGCAGCGGGCGCATTGCCCGGGTTCTAACCCGCCGCAACCCCACAGTGGTTGGCATCTTTCATTATGCGCTTCACGAGCATGCGCCGGGAAACACGGTGACCCCTCTCGATGAGCGGGTGACCCAACCTATCCTGATCCCTTTTGGCCTGGAGCAAGCGCCGGCAACAGGCGGCGCGACTCCGCATCGGGTCGTTAGTGAGGATATCGGCTCCCGGAATCGTTTCGAGACCATCACCAGCCTCGAGGGTATGGTGGTGGACGTAGAAATCACCGACTGGCCGACGCCTTCACGTCCCGCTCGCGGCCGTGTCATCGAGGTTCTGGGTCGGGAAGACGATTTCGGGGTCGACGTCGAAATCGTTATCCGCAAGCATCATTTGCCCCATGTTTTCCCTCCCAATGTTCTGGATGAGGCGCGCGCCGCCGCCCACCTGAACCAGGAGGAAGCCGCCCGGCGCCGCGATTTTCGCCAGCTTCCGATCGTTACCATCGATGGTGAGACGGCCAAGGACTTCGATGATGCCGTCTTCGTCCGCCAGCACGGCGGCACCTGGGAGTTACAGGTCCACATCGCCGATGTCGCGCAATATGTAACCTCCGGTTCGGCGCTCGATCTCGAAGCGCGCCTGCGCGGCACCTCTGTCTACTTTCCCGATCGGGCCGTCCCGATGCTCCCGCAGGAGCTTTCGAGCGACATCTGCAGCCTGCGTCCGGGGGAAGATCGCCTGGTTCTCTCCTGCATCATGATGATCGACGCGGAGGGCGAGATTCTTAGCTACGAGGTCACCCCGGGCGTCATCCGTTCGGCCGCCCGCATGACCTACACCCAGGTGCACGCAATCATCAGCGGCGATCTGAAGGCACGGGAGCAATTCGCTCCGCTGGTTCCGGAATTCGAACGCATGTATGAACTCGCGCGGCTGCTGAACCGGAAGCGACAGCGCCGCGGATCGATTGACTTCGATTTGCCCGAGCCGGTGATCGAATTTGATTCCCAGGGCGCCATGCAGAGCATCGTTCGTTCCGAGCGCAGTTGGGCCAACCGCCTGATCGAAGAGTTCATGCTCTCCGCCAACGAGTGCGTGGCCTCCTGGCTCGAGAACCTTGACGTACCGTCACTGTATCGAATTCACGAAAAGCCGGAACCACGGCGAGTGGTGGAGTTTGAAGCGGTGGCTGCTGGTTTTGGCTACTCCCTGGGCCTGGGCCCATTGCCGGTAAAGCGCGTGACCATGAAAGCAGAACGGCGCGAACAGAGAGGCCGCGGGCCTGGCCATGGCCACCAGCCTCGGCAGTATGAAATCCCTGAAGACATCGCCGTCACCCCGCGCATGTATCAGCAGCTGGCGCTCAAGATTGCGGGCAAGCCGGAGGAGCGCATTCTCGCCCATCTCATGCTCCGGTCCTTGCGCCAGGCACGTTACAGCGAAAAGAACGAGGGCCACTTTGCTTTGGCCGCGCCGTGTTACACGCACTTCACCTCGCCCATCCGCCGCTACCCGGACCTCATCGTCCACCGTATTGCCAAGGCGATCCTGGCCACCGGTGAGAGCGGCATCGGTGTACTCGCAACCCAAGCCGGCCGGCGCAGAAACAAAGCTTCGCGGGAAGAGGAGGCCGTGCACCAAGCCGCGCGGCATTTAGAAGCTCCGCAGCAAGCTGCTCCGCTGAGCGAAGTCGAGCTTGCCGGCATTGCCTATGAATCGAGCCAGGCGGAGCGCCGCGCTGACGACGCCGAGCGCGAGCTGATGGAGTGGAAAAAGGTCAAATTCATGGAAGATCGCCTGGGTGACGACTTCGACGCCATGATCCTGAGCGTGACCAAGTACGGCTGTTTTGTCGAACTCGACAGCCTCTTTATCGAGGGTCTGGTGCCCATCATGAGCCTGCAGGGCGATCACTATACCTTCCGCGAGAATACCCGCCAGATTATCGGAGAGCAAACCGGCCGGCGTTACTCCATGGGCGACCGGGTGAGGGTGGTCCTCGACCGCGTGGACGCGGTGCAGCGGCGGTTACAATTTTCGATACTGGAGGAAGTTGCGCCGGTGCGTCTGGGCCGTCCTGCCAAGGCTAAGAGCAAACTCAAGTCCAGCGGCAAGGCCCATCCCTACGTTCCTCCCCGGAACAAGGTGTTGCGCAAAGGAAAGCAGCGGGCGAAAAGCAAGCGCCCGGGCAAGAAACGCAGCTAAGGCGGCTTATCTCTTACAATGAAGCAAGCGATATTTCCGGAGAGAGATTTCATGCCACACATGGTATTTTGTGCGCGCTACAAGCAAGAGATGGAGGGCCTCGACGAGGCCCCATTTGACAGTGACTTTGGCCAGAAGATCTACAACCAGGTATCGAAGAAGGCCTGGTCAGAGTGGCTCGAACGGCAGAAGATGCTGCTCAACGAGTATCGCCTGCAGCCCTGGACCCGGGAAGCGCAGGAATTCCTGGTGGAGCAGATGCAGGAGTACTTCTTCGGCGAAGGATCGGCGCTGCCCAAAGAATACGTACCGCCCTCGCACTAGGAATGGCGACGGAGCCGGCGCAGCCGCCGTCTTTCCAGGAACCGCCCCCGGTCGTGTACACTCAAAAGGGTAATTTTGCCGTCGGGACGTGGCTCAGCCTGGTAGAGCACTCGCTTGGGGTGCGAGGGGTCGGCAGTTCAAATCTGCCCGTCCCGACCATCGGAATCAATCACTTCCAGTATTCCCTCGCTCATACGTTCGGTTACTGTGGGGATTTTTGTGGGGATGCCCACGCAATCTTCCGCATCCTCCTTCCGCATCCTCGCGTCACTGCACGGCCTCCACGGTCGGTACGTCCAGCAGGGTCGACGGCTAGGCGCTTCGCTTCTGCTCTAACATGACTGTAGTGCTCCAGCATCTCGCGGCTGAGATGACCGCTGAGTGCCTGTATCGTTGCGTCCGGAGTCTGCGTCTCGGCCAACTTGGACACAAAGCTATGCCGTAGATCGTGCATGCGACATTCCACCCCGGCCAGCTTTTTTGCCGGCCCCAAGCTCGATTCCATGAACCCAGCGGCTTGCTCCGATCCACAGCGTATGGCGTCATTACGCCTCGCGCGAATGCCTCGGGGCTGGCGTAGGCGAGCTTCTCGACCCCACGGACAATCACTCCATAGTGAATTGGTTGCACGATTTCAGCTTTCCGGACGATTACCCCGGTTAGTGCTGTGAACTGTTCGCGGTCGGGAGGATGGTTGAGGTGACGGTCATCAGGTGGTAGTTGCCGTAAGTCGCGAGGAAGCTCCACTTGAAGCGCCCCCCATCGAGGGACGCTGCCTTCGAGGAGATGGTCTTGGGCAGCCAGAATTGCTTGCCGTCCATCATGACTCGCGCATAGTCGATAGACCAGGACCAATCGATCATGCGCCCTGAACCCTCATCGTGGCGAGGGCGTCGCTGCTCGAGACGGACGATCTGCATTGAGGATGGATCGATGAAGACTCGGCCCGTGGTCTGTTCTGGCGCGGGACATTGGACGCCGGCAGGCGGAGGCGACTTGAGAGCGTATTCGAGAACGCGGACGTCGGCGTGGAGAAACAAGATGGAATCGCCGGGTTTGCGGCGCATGTTGGGAAGCAGGCGGTAGTCATAGCAGTCTTCGAACTGCGGGGCAAGAACGTTGGGAGCGCGGCTAAACGCCCCGATTAAGAGGGCGGGCCCGGTCAGGGACTGGCCTTTGGCGGCGGCGTGATGGTCGACATATTTGACCTCTCGGGACTCGACCAGGTCGGCGGTTTTGCCATCGGTGCTGACGCGTTTGAGTCGAAAAATGGAGTCGACGGTGGAATCGATGGTGGAATCCATCTCGCTGTCGTGGACAGCCTGTTTCGAGAGAGGCTTATAAGGGCTGGTTACGCTGGAGACCACATGCTCATCGGCGAAGACGTTGGGGATGGAGGATAGGTATCCGAGGACGTTGTTCCACACGCGGAGGAGAAGCTGGCCGGTGGCCGGATCGGAAGCCGATTGCGTAACCGGTTGTTGTATCGGGGCTTGTAATGGGGGTGGCGGAGTCAGCGATGGCAAGGACGACGGAATGGAACTAGCCTGCTCCGCCGGCTGCGGGATCGGAGTTGGCGGAGGCGCAGAGGCTGGCGGAGGCGCAGGGATGATCTTCGGGATATCTACGTTACGGGAGAGGGCGGTCAGGCGTTGCTGAGAATCGGTCACCACCTCGCGTATCCGATAGCTGCCAGGCTTCAGTTGAAAGGCGATGTCGACATTCATCCCAGCCTGGAGAAACTCCGGCAACTGTCCATCAGCAACATCTACGTTTGCGTGCCGCTGCTGGGCAATAACCAGATTTTCTTTTTGATCGAAGACTCCAAAAAGAAAGGTCAACGTATCGAGGTTATGCTCCTGTTCCTTTCGGAGATGGAGTGATTTGGGGTCCACGTGGGACAACAAGGACAGCTCGTGTGTTTCTCCCTGCCCTTCTGAGACGTTCGTATCCAGAGCAACCGGGAATTGTGCGATTACAGTTTTCGAAAGGAGCGCTTCGCGAATCTGTTCCTGCACTTGATCGGCGGCACCGGAAGCTTCTATTTCCTTTGCCTCCGCTTCATTCCTGGGCGCGAAATAGCCGCGACGAGCCTGGATGCTATACGCCGATACCTTCTCGGCCAACGTGACCTTCAACCGATGAAATTTGCCGTCCGGTTTAAGTTCCGTGGGAACGAAAGCCAATATATAGGACCCGGGAGATCCGACCAACCGCCCAAACCCGGCCTTCAGATCGTTGTTGTTGTGAAAGAATTCGCCGCCGGTGCCTTCCGCAACCTGTGCCAATACATCCCCTGCGAGCACCTCCCTGTTTTGGTCCATGCGATGCATAGCTCCACTTGACCTTCCAGCCCCCGGCATGTATATCCGGGATGCGTCCACCTGGCGCGCGACGACCGGCACCCCTCTTGGGTCGAGCGAACTGATGACCACCTGTAAACGCACCGCCTGGTCGATGATCCGCTCCAATTGAAACTGGTTGTCGTCCTGCAACAGGAAGCCAGGGGAACCCAAAATGACGATTCGCTGACCGGGCATCTGCGCCGTGTACTTCACCACTTCCTCAAGTTCCCGCAGGTTGGAGCGCGTGAGTATTTCAGCTTGGCCCGCAACCGTGGTCGCTTTACCCAGAAGGTAGTTCTTATTGGCAACAGGGACACCCGATGGCAAGCAATCGCGCGCCGCTGCCTCTTCCCAGGCCAACCCCCAGGCATCTCCCGTGTTCCAAGGATTGTTGAAATCGAGTCTGCCCGCGGTTTTCGTCATTTCCAAGGCCTGGTAGTCGGAAAGGTCCGGGCAATCATGCCCAGTGGAGGGAGCGCGTCCACTGGCCCGTAGCCTGGACAAGGCTTCATGGATCTGCTTTGGGTCAGAGGTAAAGTCGGAAAGCATTGCCCCGGAAGTAAAGATGGCTACACGGTCCGTCGGTTGGAGATTCGCAGCAAGGTAGTCATCGGCAGCCTTGCGTACCTGGATCATGTCAGTATCAGACGTGTACTGGTCGTCAAAGTAGAGAGCCAGAAACCGTCCGGGCAATGCGGAGGAAAGCGCTGCACCCGCTTTTTCTGGCTTACGAGCTGCCACCGCAGGCGAAGGTGGCTCAACCGCGGACTCCGCCTCAAATTGCACGATCGGCTGCTCTTTGCCGGAATCGAAGAGCTTGAAGTCCTCCTTCCGAAGGCCCATAACCGGCTTACCCTGGGCGTCACGCACGACTACCCGCACCACCACCAAGTTACTGGTTACCTTTAACCGGGTTGCGGGCAGGTTGCTTGCGGTGGTGTTTGTCTGGACTTGGGCTCTTGCCGACTTAACGGGAAATACAAAGGCTGCCAACAGCGTCGCCGCGATCGCAAGGGATGGGGCAACGCGAATCCTGAGGCTGACCATGGACTCTACTTCCGACGCGAAAAGTCTAGCATTCTGCAGCAGCGCCCGCCAAAGACCGCCGTACCGGTTGTTTATCGTGCCCGCTGTGGATGCATAGTTGCTCCGTGCTACAGCTTGCATGCCTGAGCATGCGTTTTCCCGCTCCCCGCGCAGGCCTTGGGTGCCGCGGGCTCAAAAACTTCTTTTCCTGCTTCACAATCACATCTATGAAGTTATTTCGAGCGCTGGCCCGGTTCCCGAAGCTCATCGCGCCATGACGCGCAGTTCTGTGACCACGATCACAGACGCGGTTCCCCGCCGACCCCAGAATACGGGCTAGGGGTCGCAGAAATGGCAAACCAGTGTCTCGAGAAGTGTCGTATCGCTGTCTGTCAATACATGGAAAAAAGCTGCCTGAATTGCAGGTCGCACCGTCCCTGTCCACCGTTGATAGTGATTGCCACGCGGTACGCGGAAGCCCAGCACGCAGAGCGTTCTTGATGGTGGATACGTGGTGAAGGAGGCCACGCCGGGAGCTTAACCAACAAGCGCCAGTGACGAGAGCACGAAACCTGGCGTGGCCGCGAACTTCAGGGGAAAGATTCCATGATCGGACATTGTTTCAATCCTGCTTGTCGTAAAGAGCTGCTCTACCTGCGGCAAGGCTCGGTCTATCAGTGGGAGACCGGCATAGAGCGGATGTTCCGTTCGGAATTCTTCTGGCTATGCCCAAATTGCACTTCCAGGTTTGAGGTGGGTTTCGGTAATGACGGGTTGCCGTTGCTTGCGCCGTCCGGCTCAAAGGGAGAGGGGAACCATGGATGTTTCCGCATTAGGAGAGTACTCAAGGGAGTGTTGCAGGAATGTCCGGTTGCCAACTGCCCGGCGCGGCTGAGATCCGGATCTTCGGGAATCACCTCTGACCGCGTAGAGAGTGACGCGATGCAGAGTGCAGGCAAAGGGGGTGATTCTGATCAAGCCACCCTCACGACAGGTAGAACATTCAAGCAGCACTGCGGGTGAGCCCATGACGCAAAGAACCACGTCTCCTGTTTACGCGGAGTCCATACACTACGAGTTAGCCGACCTACTCGTCGCTTACGACTTCTCTGAAGCGGCCGACTCCTCGTTGAAATATGCGGTGATGTTGTCGAAACGCTTTGGATCTTTCGTTCACCTTATCGGTGTGCAGAGCCCAGCCGACTACGCCAGCGCTCTTGACTCTGGCCCGCTCGCCATGGAAATGTCCCAACGTGATCTTCAGTTTGGTCTCCAGGGAGTAGAGGAGCGCCTGCGGGCCGAAGGGATTTGGTGCGATTCGGTGCGAAGGATTGGCAACATTTCCGACACCATTGAAGGCGCCATCCTCGAACATACACCCGATCTTTTTCTGCTTGGCGCTTTTGGTTTCGGTCCCATTGACCAACGGCGCCTTGGCTCTACCGCCGAGCATTTGCTGCGAACCGTGCGCTGCCCGGTACTCGTTCTGGGGCCACAGGCGCTTCTCCATGCTCGCGAGGCTCCCCCCTTTGAGCGCATTCTGTGCGCTACCAGCACCCTCGAGACTTCTGACGAAATTCTCGGTTTTGCCGGTCACCTTGCAGCGCGCATGGGAGCGGCCCTTGAGCTCGTGCGGGTCGTTGATGCCACCCAGAAGGAGGTGGCTCACAAACATCACGAGCAACGATGCGAAGACTGGAGTAGCGAATTGCGTGAACGAGGCATTCCGGTGAGCTGGACCGTGGTCTATGGACGGGCAGACGAGGCAATTGCTGCGCGTGCAGCTAAGTCGGGATCTTCTCTGATTCTTTTTGGCCTACATCGCAGTGGTAACCGGATGATCGACTGTCCCGATGGCGTGGTGAGCGCCACCATTCGCCAGGCGCATTGTCCGGTAATGACAGTTCCTCCTAATCTTTCTCACCGGTAGCCGAAGTAGAACTGAGTGTCGGAGTTTCTATATGACGATCTTTGGAAATCAGATTGCGGTGAGCCTGGATACGATTCTGTTTGCCACAGACTTCTCGCCCAGCGCCGAGACCGCCAGGCTCTATGTGCAAGCCCTTGCTGCTCGCTATCAATCAGCGGTCCGCCTGATGCATGTGGTCGATCTCGGTGCGGCATTCAAGGCCCCGGACGCCGGTCTCAGCATCGAAGTCTTTCGCGGTATTGGAGAAGAATCTCTTGCCCGCCTGAGCGGCGAATTGGTTTCGGAGAAGATACGGGTCGAAACCGTCCTATGCGAAGGGATCGATCCGGCTGCAGAGATTCTGCAAGCGGCCCAGGATAAATCCATCGATCTGATGGTAATCGGCACGCGGGGCCACAAAGGTCTGGCCCGGCTGGTCCTGGGCTCAACCGCGGAAGAGCTGATTCATCAAGCCCAGTGCCCTATTCTCGCCATCGGACCGGCCGTGCCGCCGCCAAATAAGCCAGTAAATTTTCAGCGGATTGTCTACGCCACCGATTTCTCTCCGGAGGCTGCGAAAGCATGCGTGTTTGCCTTATCGTTTGCCCAGGATTTCGGCGCCCATCTCTATCTCTGTCACGTGCTGCCAGAGGGCAACGATCAAATGAACGATCAGGAACTGAACGATCGATTCAAGAGCGCGCTCGAGAGACTGATTCCCGACGTGGCCCGGGAATGGTGCGAGCCGGAATGTGTTCTCGAGCACGGGGTTGCAACGGATGGCATTCTGCTGCTCGCCCAGCGTGTGAAGGCCGATCTCATTGTGCTGGGCACGCGCAAGACATCACACTGGTACGACAATTTCAAAACCGGGGTAGCGTTCCAGGTGATCAGTAGCAGCCCTTGTCCGGTGCTTACCATTCGAGAGTAGCCCCTCTCGGTGAATCTTCGGGTTAAGTGTAGTCGCTTCTCTCGATGCCCAGCCTCCGGAGTTTGGAGTTCAGCGTCGTCCGCTTCAGTCCGAGCTTCTCCGCTGCCCCGCCACTTCCGCCGATCATTCCTTTTGCTTCCCTGAGCACACGCAGAATATGTTCCCGCTCGGCGGCGTGAAAATTCGGGTCAGACTTGGTCGCCGTTTCCTCTTCAACCTTCTCCAGTTCGGCGAGTGGCGCGCGCAACGTTGATCCGGGGGTGAGGATGACCGCCCTCTCGATAAAGTTCTCCAACTCCCTTACATTGCCGGGCCATGGCCACGCAACCAGCGCTGCCATGGTTTCTTCCGGAATCAAGCTGATGGGCTTGTTCATGCGCCGGGCGTGTTTGTTGAGGAAATAATTCACCAGCAAGGGAATGTCCGAGGTCCTTGAGCGAAGCGGCGGTAGGGTGATGGGGAAAACCCGCAGGCGGTAGTAGAGATCACTGCGAAACTCTCCCGTTTTGACCATCTGGGTAAGATCGCGGTTGGTGGCGGCGATAAGACGGACATCCACCGGAATCGTTCTTCTCCCCCCAAGCCGCTCTATCTCCTTCTCCTGCAGGGCACGCAAGAGCTTGGGCTGGAGTTCCAGCGGCAGATCTCCGACCTCGTCCAGGAACAGGGTGCCCATATGCGCCAATTCCAATCGTCCGATGCGCTGTGAGATCGCGCCGGTAAAAGCCCCTTTTTCATGGCCAAAGAGCTCGCTCTCCAACAAGCCGAACGGAATTGCCGAGCAATTCAACTTCACAAAGGTCCGGTCACGCCGCGGACTGATTGTATGAATCGACCTCGCGATTAACTCTTTACCGGTCCCTGTCTCACCCAGGATGAGCACGGTTGCGTCGGTTGGAGCAACTGTTTCCACCTGCTTCAGCACGGTTTTCAAGTCGTGGCTCTCGCCTACGATTTCCTCGAAGTTGTACTCCGTACGCAGCTCCTCTTCGAGATAACGCTTCTCCTCTTTTAACTTGCCGCTCAGTTGGACAATTCGGCGAAAACCGTGGTCAATCTTGATCGTCGCAGCGATCTGGCTGGCCGCTTGGAGAAGTACCTCGGATTCGCGTTTATCAAAGACCATGTTGTGCCGGCTGCCTACGAACAGAGTGCCGATGATTTCACCCCGACAGTTCAGAGGAACCCAGCAACCCGAGTTAATTCCAGCCTTGAGTTGATGGGTTGGTTGTCCGGCATTCTTCGCGTCGATCTGAGTCATCAGCAGTGGTTCCTGGTTGGTAAAAGCCCAGCCTTCCGGCGTTCCTTCGATGGGGATTACGTGCACCCCAAGAATGTTCGATGTACTCGACCAAGGTAGTTCCTGCAGTTGCAGTTGAAGAGGACTGCTGAGGTCATGAAGCGCAATGATCGCGTAATCGTGAGGGATCAACCGCTGAATGCTGGCCTCAATCGCTGCCAGCATCTGCCGGATGTCCGGGTTGGCCCAGACCGCCTTGCTGAGTTCGAGTACCAACGATTCTTCCGCGCTCTTGCGATCGGTGAAGTCGCGTGTGACCTTGGAGAAGCCGAGGAGCCGGCCGTCTTGCCCCCGCAAGGCGGTGATGATGACATTAGCCCAAAAGCGTGAGCCGTCTTTGCGGATTCTCCACCCTTCGTCTTCAAATCGGCCTTCGGCAGCGGCTACCTCCAACTCATGCTCTGGCTTCCCCCGCTCGACGCTTTCCTGCGGGTAGAACCTGGAGAAATGCTGGCCTATGATCTCGTCCGCCGAGTACCCCTTGAGTCGTTCCGCTCCGGAGTTCCAGCTGGCGACTCTTCCTTCAAGATCGAGCATGAAGATCGCATAATCTCTTGCGCCTTCCACCAGCAGGCGAAATCGCTCTTCGCTGCGGCGAAGGGCCATCTCCGCCTCTTTGCGCTCGGTGATGTCCCGCACCACCGTCAGGACGGACTGTACGCCGCCGGTCTCCACTGGGCTGAGCATGATGTCAACCGGAAACTCACTTCCGTCTTTCCGCAAGCCGTAAAGTTCAAGGCCTGTTCCCATCGGACGCACGCTGGTCGCGGCTGCATAGGTGGCGCGGTGTTGGGGATGCCGGCCGCGAAATCGTTCTGGGATGAGCATCTCCACCAGGCTCCCGATCAGCGCCGCCTCGCTATAACCGAAAAGCCGTTCCGCCGCCGGATTCACCGTGGAGATGCGACCGCTGTTGTCCGGGCTGCTGCGCTATCGCAATATGGTGGTCCAGCAGTCGGTACGCATGCAGAACAAGATGGCTGGTCTGCTGATGGAGAGCGGCACCGCCTTCGTCAAAGACAAGCTGCATGGGAAGAAGTACTTTTCCGAGCTGATGAAGAGCCTGGAGGAGGTGCCGGAGTCGGTCAAGGATCTGCTGCGGATGAGTCGCGGCTCGATGGAGATGTTCGAGTCGACCAGAAGCAGATCATCAAAAGGCTGCTATCAGAGCGCGCTTTACAACAGCGCGTCGAGCGCTTGTTGAGCATCCGCGGAGTGGGTCCGATCACAGCGTTGACCTGGGCGTTGGAGGTATCCGACCCACATCGCTTCTCCTCGATTGGGGATGCAGTCAGCTACTGTGGCTTAACCGCGGCATTTCGCTCATCGGCCGGCAAACAACAACGTGGCCCAATATCCAAACAAAGAAACGCCTGGCTACAGACAGTGCTGATCGAAGCGGCCAAGCTGGCACCGCGATGGAATCCGCAGTTGGCCGCACTGCATGCCAGACAATTGGAACTGGGCCATCCCAATCGGGCTACCGTGCAAGTGGCGCGAAAGCTGGTTGCCTATCTGCTGGCTGTGGACAAAAGCGCTCAACCCTTCCAGGTTCTGACTCCGCCCCAACACTGCAAAACGCCACGAAAACAAAAACAAGAAAGCGAGCCTCATCGCCAAAGCCGCCTAACGGCAGAGATATCATCGCTTCGATCTGTCAGCGATCCACCGCCCGCTCCTCGCGTTTCTGCTGACGTGCACGGAGCTTCCACTCCCTATACACCCCACTGTCTGTTTCGAGTCGCCTTCGCACCACTCAATCTTCGCGGCCAACGCTTACCCAGCATTGTTCCCGCAAATGGATGTCTCCACGCTGCTTATGCGTTGTCTTGTCAGAGACAGACAGTTCGCTACGCCAAAGCTTTACCGGAAACACCGCAAGGGAAGGGAAGTCACCAGAATTGCGTCCGGCGACGCAGTGAAGAGCTCCTTAAAGAGCGCCAGGGTGTGTTCAGAAGTAGCTCTCTTGGTCAAATCACTAGTAGTCAATAGCCGTCCTTCGACTCGAAGCTTCGCGAGGTAGTCATCGCTTGTTGGGCACTACAAGCTCGCTTTTAAGGACGAATCGCCCTGGATATTCTCCGGTGCTTCTGGTTGCCAAGAAGGCATAAGTCGAGAAGCGCCAGCCGGAATTGCGTCGCTCCGGAGAATACGCTGACAAGTTGATATTGTAAAAACCCAAGCTGGGCTGGTGCAAATGGGGCGGGCTCGAGAGCTTCTTCCGGCTTCAATCTCCGCAGACCGCCTGCAAAGCAGAGCGGCTGGGGATGGTCACGGTTGTTCCCTTGAGAGTCACCAGATGCTTGTTCTTGAACTCGCTTAACGTCCGCGTGATGGTTTCACGGGTAGAACCGACACATTCGGCGATCTGTTCGTGGGTCAATGCCATTTTGATCTGTGCCCCTTCAGAGGTCTGCTTCTCTTCAGAAAACCAGTGCAGGAACAAGCGCGCCACTTTCTCATTTGCGCTTGTAGACAGGCCCACGGTACGCAACTGCTCGCAGGCGCGGGTGTACTGAGAATTCAGCTGTCTGATAACAGACTGGTATACCTCTGGAAAGCGGTTGACAAAGCGGACGAAGTCTTCACGACGGATGAATGCGACTCTGGATGGATAAAGCGCTTCTGCGCTGACTTCGTAAGGGATGTTAGACATCGATGCGCTCAACCCGAGTATCTGCCCCGGGGCCGCAAGCTGGAGGATCAAGGTCTTTCCACCCCGTGAGCTGACCGACAGCTTGACTTTACCGGAGCAGAGCAGAAAGATGCCTCTGGCGGGCTCGTTCTCGAGAAACAATGGCGATCCGGCCGGATAAAAAGATGAGGACTTGATCGATTCGAATTCCTTCGCCGCAGCGTCGCTGAGATGACACAAGAAGCCGCTTTCTTTCAGCCTGCAGCTTTCGCAAGCTGACGTCGAGTTCCGTTCTCCTGAAGCATGCATATTAGATCTCCTCTGTGTCGAGCACAGTATTGGCCGCAGCCTGGTTCGCAAAATAACGAGTTAGGGGAGAGTCGGCAATCACTTCCGCACCGGTCGCCCTGACAATTTCCCGAAAAATCTGGGTGCCCTTCTGATCGGCGAAGGTCACTCCGCGAATGTCTAACCGCAACCGCTTCCGTCTTGCCGAGTCCCACAGATCGCGCCAGGTTTGTCCTAACTCGATCGCCCACGGCCCGACTACCTTGCCCTCGATCTTCAGTGTTGCCGCGATCGCATCGTCTTGCATCGAGATTCTCAGCACAGGATTAACCTTCGTTGTCTTCCTATACAGCAGGTCGCCTGCCAAGCGCCGGAAGACAAGGAAGTCTCTGAGACATGTTGAAAGCAGATGATTTAGCGTAATGGTGCTTTCCGGCCGGGAACCGGATGACGAGAACGGAGACGATATGTCGCCACTGAGACGAGGGGATCGTCTGCATCAGCGCTCCCGCTTCTGCGATCTGATCGCCGCTCAGCACGCGGGAAAACTTTCGCCCTCTTCCCAGTGGCTCGAAAAGCTATCATGAGCGGAGGCGCCGGGTTTATGACAAAGACTCAAGTCAACCGCAGCTCCGCGTTGGGAGCACTCGTTCTGGGCGCAACCGCGGTGGGTGCAGTCGCCATCGGCGCCGCAGCCATCGGAGCACTCGCAATTGGCGCGCTAACCATAAAACGACTGCGCCTTTTAGAATGCAGGATCAAAGAGCTACACGTCGAGCGACTGACCATTGGAGAACTTGAGATCCAGTCCAGGTCTGACGCGAAGTAGCTTCAGCGTAGTGAATCTGCACAGGATCGCGGTTCCACTTCCCCTGTGATTTCCGTCACAGCCAGTTCATCTACCAACTCACTAAGTTCTTCAGTAGAGCCGCCCAGACATTCCCGGGGCGGGTTATTCGTCCCAGCAGGAGGGGCACTTATGGCTACCATGAATCGCGTCGCCGTTACCTTTAAGCACATCCTCGTCCCAACAGATTTTTCCGACGTTTCGCAACGTGCGTTGGAGTATGCAAAAACACTAGCTAAGCAGGGAAACTCTGAACTGCTGCTTGTTCATGTGGATCCGCCGGTGAACCTGATCACTCCGCCGGAGGCGGCGTGGATCGATCAGTCCGAGATCCAGGCCATGCACCAAGAACAACTGCAGCAGAGTGGCGCCGCATTGATTTCCGAAGGCTACCGAGCCCTGGCGATCTCACTCACCGGGCCGCTGTACGACCAGCTCCTTTCCGCGATCGAGGAGTACAAAGTCGACTTGATCGTCCTGGGAACCCACGGTAGGAAAGGAATGGACCGCCTTCTGCTCGGCTCCGATGCGGAAGCGTTGCTGCGGCACGCGCGTTGCCCGGTGCTTTCGGTAGGACCCTCGGTGCCCGACCTCGAGAACAAGACTTGGTCCATACGCGAAGTACTCTGCGCAGTCACTTTTGATCAGCGCTCGGCTGAAGTTGCGGCGTATGCCCACAAGCTCGCCGCCCAATTTGGAGTGGAGTTGGTTTTCTTTCACGTGAAGAGCCCGGGCAGCCAGCAAGGCCCGGATTGGGCGTCATTTGAAAAAGCTTTCAATCAACATGTTGGTGACGAAGAAGCGAAATATTCGTGGTCGCGTACCCGCCTTGTCAGCGGGACTCCCGGAAGCAGCATCATAGACGTCGCCACGCAACGTGGTTCCGATTTGATTGTAATGGGTGTACGTCCAGCGTCCGCAATGAGGACACATCTGCCTCCCGGAATCGCAGCGAGGGTGTTGATGGAAGCTCCCTGCCCCGTGATGACGCTGCTGCAGTATTAGCAAAATCAGGTGATAGGAGACCCGCCATGAATTCTTTACCTCTGTCCTCGATGACCCGGCCAAAGTCCATTTTGGTGGCCACGGCTTTGAACGACTTGGATTTCCTGCTTCCGGTTGCGACTGAGCAGGCCAAGGTGACTGGAGCGATGATTTGGCTTCTCCACGTAATTCCTCCGGATGCCTATGTCTCCACCGAATCCGGAGCCTATCCTACTGGTCTTAAGGAGAAGGCGTTCCGTACTGCGGAAGAAACTCTCGCCGGAGTTGCCTTCCGATTGAAGGAACAGAACGTGGCTTGTGCTTATGAAGTCCGTCGCTGGTACCCGGTTGACCAAATCAAGGAATTCATCCGCGAACGTGGGATCGGACGCCTGATTCTTGGTACTTCCAGCAGGGGAAAACTAGGCAAGCTGCTGATCGGATCGGTTGCAGAGGAGTTGATACGCAGTTTGGATATTCCCGTTTGCACGGTGGGGCCTCATTCCAGGCCCTTGCCGCAGGGCAAACCTCGCCGGGTGATCTTTGCCACCTCCCTGCGCCATCATCCGGAACACAGCTTGCAGCTCGCAGTTGATCTCGCAGCCAGGTGGCTGGCCGAGCTCATCGTGCTCCACGTCACCGAGCAGGATCGATACGACGAGGGCGTCGAGGCGGGAGCCAGGTCCAAAATCGACGAGCTCCTGGAAGGAGCAAGGGAAATGCGTCTGATGCCGCACGTTCGCATCCGTGGTGGTGAGCCGGCCGAAGAAATTCTTTCGGCGTGTACAGCTTTAAAGCCTGAATGGCTGGTCCTCAGCGCGCTTCCCGCATCTCCCCTGGCGGCGACTTTCCGCACCGGTGTTGCGTACCGGGTGATCGCAGAAGCCCCATGTCCTACCTTTACCCTCCGCAGCGGCGCCAAGACTAAGCGCAATGGGAATTACCGCGAATTCTCCGCTGTGCAGAGTGGATCTTCTTAGTCTGGATAGCCGCTGATGAGAAGCCTCGGCTGTGACCGCCATCACCGCCTGCCTGTGGCAAACACTGCGAGACTTCTACCTGGTGATGAATATGACTCGGATGACGGAAAACACACGCGGAAAGCTGATGATGGCTCACGGCTTGGCGATGCTGACGCTGGGATTCGCGCTCTTTTACATCCGCGCAACGATGACCAATCTCTTCTTTTACGTGTTCGGAGGCGCTTTTGCGCTGATGCTGGTCGCGGCGTCTCTGCTTTTCATCGCAGTCGTGGACTGGATCTGTGCCGTCGGCCTTGGTTGCCACCAAGCGAGCAGGCTCCGGGGGCTCCTATTCCTGAGCACGGCTGTAGCCGCCTGCAGTGTTTTTCTGATCGTCTTTCCGGGCGCAACCATTCAAATGCTGTGTTACATCATCGCCGTCTATGCCCTTGCGCTCGGTGTAGGTAAGCTCGGCCTAGCCCAGTCGTGGAACGGCACGCAGCGCGAACAAAGGGCGATGTACCTTCTGGCGGGCCTCGCGTTCGCTTTCAGTGCGTCCCTCGTTGCGGTCGCGATTACAGGCCGGGACGATCGAGCCTGTCTGGCTGTCGTTGGTGGCTACGCTCTATTCATCGGCTTCCAGATGCTGCTTACTATGTACTTCCTGCAACAACAGGCGCTGAAGGCTATCAAGCCGGCTTCAGGACTCGAGCAAGCGAGTGTGTGAGGCCGCAGGACCGCCACCTTTGTGTTGGGGTGACCGGCTTCCCAGCTTCGGTCCGAGCACGCAGAGGCAATCTGACAGTGTCCCTGTCTATTTCAGTCAAGGCATATCAAGAGGAGTGAGCCGGCACTAGCAGCACCGGGCAACGCGACTCGCGAATGATCGCTGAAAGTTTGGTCCTCGGCATATGATCCGCCAGAGGTGCTTTGTGTCTCGCGCCCAGGACGATGAGATTGGCTTTGTTTTCCTTAGCCGATTGAAGAATTGCCGGGACGATATCGCCGGTCTTTACCTCAAATTTCAGGGTGCACCATTCTCCACAGTCGCTGGGCATAAGTTGGTGAAGTTTTTTGCGTGTGCTCAGCTCGGCCCGGGCATGCTCGTCTGCCGTGCCTGCCTGAGAGATCACATTGATTACCGTCAGCCTGGCGTTGTAATCCTGCGCCACGGAACTGGCATATTGAGGTGGGCGCAGAGCCTGCTCCGTAAGGTCTGTCGCCAGGACAACGGACTTGATCGGGAGCAAGCTTTTGTCGCACGCGGGGCCCGCCACCAGAACGGGATAGTTGAGTCGGGTGATGGCCCACTCGGCGACAGATCCAAGAGTCAGCTTCGCCAGTCCCTGGCGTCCCCGGGAACCAAGCACCAGCAAATCGATGCCATTGGATTCCGCCGCAGATTGAATCGCTTCACCAGGGGAACCGAGAGAGACGATCTCTTTATGCTTCACACTCCGCAGATCAGGGATGTGCTGGGCGTATTTGTGGAGGTTCTCGTTAGCGGTCTGTATGTTCATCAGTTCGAGCTCGGGAAACGGCCCTCGCATGTTGGCGGCGTAGAGCTCGGGCGGGATCGCATGCAGCACGTAAAGCCTGGCGTGGAATTCCTTAGCCAGTCGCGCTGCCAGCTTTACCGCGGCCGCACTGGCGGGGGAACAATCCGTGGCCACCAAAATGGATCGAAATCGAAGACCGAGAGGACCTAGGCGAGACGTCTCGCGTTCCCGCTGTATCGGGGGGCTCGAAGCAGTGATCATGGCAGACCTCTTTCTATGGCAAGTTGGCTTCCACGCGGATACCTTGCTGTCAAGGATCGCGAAAACGACTGAGTTACGTCTGTGATCGAAATCACAAGCCAACTCGCAGACCCTGCAACCTGGGTGTGACCCAGGTCACTGTGGCCCTCCTCCCGCCCAGGGCATGCTGAACAAGAGGAGACCGCCATGACTTCCAACATTCTGAAATTCAGAACGATAGCCGTAGCAACTGACCTTAGCGACCCCGCTTCCGCGGCCCTGCGCTACGCCCAGGCGATGGCGCGGATGTATAAGGCGATACTGGTGGTTGTGCATGTCATTGACCCGCTCGCTTATGCCTTTCCAGAGGGAGCGCCGCGGTACGTGACGGCGAACCAATCGGCAATTGCGGAGCTGAGGAAGATAGAAGAGGAAACCAGTGCGCTGGGCATTCCCGTTCATTCGGTCATTGAGAGTGGGATCGTCTGCGATCGCATCTTGCAGTCCCTGAAGGACTACAACGCAGATCTGCTGGTATTGGGAACGCGCGCCAAAGGGGAAGCCGGACGGGTCGCCCTGGGCACCGTTGCCCGGCAACTTCTGGCCAAGTCACGATGCCCCATCCTGACTGTTTCTCCGGAGGCCGCGAAGTCTCTGCCCTGGGCTGGTTGTTGGGGCCGCGTTCTTGCGGCAACGGATTTCTCGCCTGCTTCCATCCGAGCCCTACGCTGCGCGCATCAGGTTGCCCTAAGGCAGTTGATAGTTCTGCATGCACCGGAATGCGCAAAAGAGGCAGGGTGCCAGGAGCGATTGCGCTTTCTGGCACCCTTGAATGAATCCCACACCGTTCCTGTGGAGCATGTTGTTGCGGCGGGCAACGCGTCGGAACGGATCTTCGAGTACGCCCAGAAATTCGCCGCGGACTTAGTCGTGCTGGGTTCTCCCGAAAGTGAGCTCACAGAAGAAGACTTTCACACCAGCACTGTTTTGCAAGTTGTCTCGAAAGTCAGGTGCCCGGTCCTCTGCTTACCCTTGGTGCCGAATTCCTCTTCGATGGGGCTGAAACATCAAGTCCCGCTACTGAGCGGCTTTTCGGTGTGACCGCCCTGCCATCGTTCAAGAGGAAGTTTTCGTTCAGCGTGTAGCTTCGTGTTCCCTGCGCTCGCGGCGGATCCGGCTGGCCTGCATGAGCACTAAGGCCAAGGGCAGCCCGGCATAAGCCCGGCGGTGGCAATGCCGGCAGCGCACTGGATACTGCAGCAGCAAAAGCCGCTCAACATCTTTCACGCGGAAACGTGACAGGCGGAAACTGGAGGAAGAGCATTCGGGACAAGTCACTGGAATTCACCGGCTTCTATTACAAAAGGCTATAATTTATCCGGCCCGTGCTTACTGGTACTTTAGCACGGAAGCGGCCGTTTCTAACCGCTGCCAGTAAGACCTTCGAATAAGGCGCATGCATTTTTCTCCGACCATTCACATAAAGGAGAAATGCAGAGGAACACGGTCCTTAACTTACGGGATGGGGTGAATCATGGTTTGGGATGTCTCGTTCACATGCGACATTTGCGGGCGAAAAAAGCTTGAGGCGAACCACTGGTGGATGCTGGTGTTGGGCGATGTCCCTTGCTTTGAGGAAGGGCAGCCGGGGCAGCGATTCACCCTCATGCCGTGGAACAAGTCGGAGAGCGGCAATCCGGATTTCTACCACCTCTGCGGACAGGGCTGCGCCATGCAGGCAATGGAACGCTTTATGAACCACGGCAGTATCGTGTCCGATGGCGCTCTGCACGGAGCCGCTGAGACCCTAAGCAACCCGGCCTGATTAAATCCGAAAGATTTGTCATCAAACCGCTGCAGGGATGTGCTATTGTAACCTTACAGTTCGAAGAGGCCAGGCTTTGCGGGCGGGGTGGGGGCAGGCCGCTCCCTGACTTGCAATTGCGGCGTGGGAACCGCAAGCATGCCCAGGATCTCGCGCAGTTCCTTACGCACTTTATGCAAACGCGCTTCGACCCGCTGCACTGCTTGTTGTTGTTGCGGCAAGGGGAGCTCAGGTTGGCCGCCGCCTCGCTTGCTGCGCGTTTCAGCCTGGATCGCCTGCCGTGCCCCGGCGATGGTGTAACCCTCGTCGTAAAGGAGGCGCTTCACCCGTAATGCCATCTCCACATCGCGCCGCCGATAGAGCCGCTGACCGGTACCGCTCTTGTTGGGCTTGAGCTGGGTAAACTCAGTCTCCCAAAATCGCAGAACATAGGGAGCCACTGAGCACAGCCGGGCCACCTCACCGATGCGAAAGTAAAGCTTGTCGGGGATCTCTGTTTTTTGCGGAGCGCGTTGCTGAGGCAGGTGAGTAGCCATACTGGTATTCAGGCGTCGGTTTACCCGAACCCGCCTTCGCTCAGAAGTATAGGCCAGCGCGGGTTCCCCGCAGGAGCTTTTCTTGAGCCTGCAAGTGGATTTCTGGCCGCAATACACCAAGTATGACAACGCCCCCGCTTGGCTCTAGATCGCAGCTGTTTCCGGAACGGCAGAACGGGTGATCGCCTCGCGCTCCCGGCTGCCTTGCGGTGCTGCACGCAGGTACTGGGCAGGCCAGGTGATGACGTCGTGGAGTTCCTTCGCTGCATCGAGCGGCCAGTACGGATCGCGTAGAAACTCGCGCGCGAGCAAGACCAAATCCGCCTGGCCCGTGCGCAGAATGTGCTCCGCCTGGGCGGCTCCGGTGATCATGCCAACCGCGCCGGTCGGGATCTTCGCCTCGCGCCGGATGCGCTCCGCAAAGGGGGTTTGGTAGCCCGGTCCAATCGGCATCACCGCCAGCGGCGTCATCCCACCAGAAGAGACGTCGACTAAATCGACTTGGTGCTCTTTCAGCACTTTGGCCAAGGCGACGGACTGGTCGATGTCCCAACCTCCCTCGGCCCAATCCGTAGCCGAAATCCGCACCAGCAGCGGCAGTTCGGCGGGAAGTACGGCGCGTATTGCGTCCACAACTTCCACCACCATGCGGATGCGATTTTCGAAGGCGCCGCCATACTGATCCGTGCGCCGGTTGCTCAGGGGTGACAGAAACTCATGCAGCAGGTAGCCATGCGCCGCGTGCAGCTCCACCAGGTCGAATCCAGCCTCTAAAGCGCGCTCGGTGGCCCTGGCGAATGCCCTGGTGATGCTTTGTATCCCGGCGATGTCCAAGGCGATGGGCTGACCGTAGTTCTCCGCAAAAGGCACCGCACTGGGGGCCACCACATTCTGCCATCCGCCTTCGCCCGGGGTAAGATACCGCTGCTCCGAAGCCCAGGGACGCGTCATGCTGGCCTTGCGCCCGGCGTGCGCCAGCTGCACCCCGGCGCGCGCACCTTGTTGGTGAACGAAGTCTACGATCCGCTTCAGGCCGGCGATGTGATCGTCTTTCCACAGGCCCAGGTCCTGCGGCGAAATACGGCCTTCGGCCAGCACGGCGGCTGCCTCAGTAAAAACCAGCCCCGCTCCGCCTACGGCCCGGCTGCCTAAGTGGACCAGGTGCCAGTCGTTGCTGAATCCGTCGTCGCTCGAATACTGGCACATGGGAGAAACGAAAACGCGGTTAGAGAAGGTGACGCCGGCCAACTGGATGGGGGAGAGCAAGAGCGATTTGGACAAAGGAAAACCTCGTAGGGCGCGCGCTTTCCCTGTCAGATGCACCAGGCGGCCCAAAGTCGCAGCTTGAAGAGCGCCGCGAGCCTTCCTGGTTTTCTGGAACATAGAAGAGCCGGCGCGCGTACAAATGTAGAGGCGGAAAACATGAAAGATGGCATCCTTGTATTCACTTTGCTCGCGGTCCTCATTGCCGGCGTGGCCGGCTGCAAGGTGCGGGTGAACAAGTCCAGTGATGGTGGAGGCGACAACGTAAAGATTGCCACTCCGTTTGGGGGTATCTCCGTCAACAAGGACCAAGCGACACCCGCCGAGATTGGTCTCCCTGCCTATCCGGGGTCTATGCTGGACACTGGCGACGACGGCAACAAGTCGGCCAAAGTCGACATGGGATTCGGCTCCTTCAAGCTGCGGGTGAAGGTGGCCAACTACAGCACTGCTGACAATCGGGATCAGGTGCTCGCCTTCTATCGCAACGCTCTGAGCGAATACGGGAACGTGATCGAATGTTCGGGGGGTAAGCCGGTGGGCGTACCAGCCGCGACCGGGGAAGGCCTCGACTGCGACCATTCCGATCATGACCACTCCGGCCCCCACGGCAACCCCGACGACCTGGAGTTGAAGGCCGGTTCCGGCCGCCATCAGCACATTGTCGCCTTCCACGGCCGGAGCACCTCGCCCACCCACTTCAGCCTGATTGCCCTGGATCTCCCCCATGGCTTCGAGAGCGAGCAAAAGGGTACCAATTGAAGGCATGATTGCGCTGCGCTCGCCCCTGAGATAGCTTCAAGAGGAATGAATCTGCTCTGCCATCGATGTGGCGCGAATCTCAGCGCATCGGAACTGTTCTGCCCTAACTGCGGTTCTCCGCAACTCAAGTTTGCCCAGCAGGAAGAGGGCGAGAGCGGATGGGGTAGCCGGCCGCCTGGGGCCCCACCGCGAGCCCAGGGAATCTCCTGGAAGGACGCTATCCTGGCCGCGCTTTTCGTGGCCGTGCCTGCCGGGCTCCTGAGTGCCGTCTCCGTGTTGTCCTGGGGATGTTGCCTGTGGGTGGTCGGGGGGGCGGTGCTGGCTATCGCCGTGTATCACCGGCGGGCTCCCGCATTTCTGCTCGAAACGCGCTCCGGAGTGCGCATCGGCGCGGTCACCGGGCTTATCGCTGCTTACAGTTGCGTCATCGCCACCGCCATCTGGCGGGTCTTTGCGCGCTTTGTTTTGCACCAGGGTTCTACCATCGATCAGTTCTACGACTCGGTGATCCAGCAATCGACCGCCCTGGTGCAGACCAATCCCGAGGCCCAGGCCCAGTGGCGCAACTATGTCCATTTCCTCTTGTCCCCGGATGGCAGGGCGGCTTACACGCTGATGAACGCCGCCACCACTTCGGTGGGTATCATTCTCTTTTCCGCCATTGGAGGCGCCCTGGGTGTCCGCCTCCTCGCTCCCCGAAAACCGACCATGGGCAACGGATAACGGATGCTCGCCCCTTTCATAGCAAAAATACTTTAACCCTCGTATCATCCGGCCAGAGCAATTATGAGCAAAGCAAAAGTCACCCCAGTGCTGCGGGAAAAGACCCGCATCATGTCGGCATCGGAGATCGAACGCACGCTGATTCGGTTGGCGCATCAGATCATCGAGAAAAACAATGGCGGTCAAAACCTGGGGCTGGTGGGCATCAAGCGTCGCGGGGTGCCTCTGGCGCAACGGTTGGGGAACCTGATTGGCTCGATCGAGAAATCGCCGGTCGATACCGGTGTTCTGGATATCAGCTTCTACCGCGACGACCTTTCCACGCGCGACATCCGGCCAGTGGTGGTGCCCGGCGCCATCGGCTTTGACGTTGCCGGACGCGACATCATTTTGATCGACGATGTGCTCTACACCGGCAGAACCATACGCGCGGCTCTGGATGCGCTCTTTGACCACGGCCGTCCCCGGCGCGTACAACTGCTGGTGCTGATCGACCGCGGTCATCGTGAGCTGCCGATTGAGGCCAGCTTTGTGGGCCGGCATGTGCAGACCACAGCTCGCGAGATCGTAGAGGTCAAGCTGCGGGAGATCGACAACGACGAAAAAGTGATCCTGGTCGAACGCGACGATTAAGGTTCCGCCGCACGCCCCACATGACCCCAACCAAAGCCATACCGGAGCCACCTCGCGTCGCGCCTCCCTATCCGGACGCCCCCGCCGCGCCAGCCACCCATACTTGTTCGCGGTCCTTACTTTCCGTCACCTCACTCGGCGTCGACGATGTCTCGGCCATCCTGCGCCTGGCCACCGAGCTCGAGGCCGAAGAGCCGGAAGTTCGCGCCCGGCGTCTGGCCCACCGGCGGATAGCGCTCCTCTTTTACGAATCCAGCACCCGCACCCGGACCTCGTTTGAACTGGCGGCCAAGGGCCTGGGTGCGGATACGGCGCTGATCAGTTCCCAATCCTCATCCATTGAAAAGGGTGAATCGCTCAAGGATACGGGGATCACCTTGCGGGCGCTGGGGGCGGAGTGCATTATCCTGCGCCATCTTTCCTCCGGAGCGCCCTACCTTCTGGCCCAGGCCACCGGGCTGCCGGTACTCAACGCCGGCGATGGCATGCACGAGCATCCATCCCAGGCCCTGCTGGACGCAAGAACCATGCTCCGTTCCCTGGGCCGGCCGGAGGACGCCCCGGGCGAGACTCTCCTCGCGGGGATTACGGTGGCCATTACGGGCGATATTCTGCACTCCCGCGTGGCCCGTTCCAATGCCCTCTTGCTGCCCCGGCTGGGTGCCAGGGTCATCCTGTGCGGGCCCCCCGCGCTGCTGCCCGAGGTGGCCCTGGAACTTGGGCCGGGCATCAGCATCGAGCGGGACTTCGATCGGGCACTGAAACAGGCGGAAATTGTAATGATGCTGCGCATCCAGAAGGAGCGGCTAACCGGCGTGCACATCGACCTGGACGAGTACACCGCCCGCTATCAGCTGCACCGTAATCGGCTGCGCGGCAGTGCGCCTCAGGCCATCGTGATGCACCCGGGCCCCATGATCCGCGGGCTCGAGATCACGAGCGACGTGGCCGACGGGCCGCAGTCAGTGATCGCCGAACAGGTGCGAAACGGAGTGGCCATTCGCATGGCGCTGATTTATCGGGCCCTGGAGCCCCAGGCCACGTTAGAGCCTCAGGCCAGGGGTGCAGTCGAAACCCCACCCGGCCAAGGAGCCCGCGGCAAAGAAGAGAGGCGGCGCTTGACCGCGATCCTCATTCGCGGCGGCCGTCTGGTCGATCCCTCCGGCGGGGTGGACGCCAACCGCGACGTCTTGCTCAAGGACGGCCGGGTGGCTGCCGTTGAGGCCCCAGGCAAATTGACTGCTGCCGGTAAACAGGCCGAAGCGGAAATAGTCGAGGCCGCCGGCTTAGTGGTTGCGCCGGGACTGGTCGATATCCACGTCCACCTGCGGGAGCCGGGACAGGGCTATAAGGAGACCATTGCCACTGGAACCGCGGCGGCCGCCGCAGGCGGATTTACCACCGTATGCGCCATGCCTAACACCGTTCCGGTCAACGATTCGGTCGAGACCACTCGCTGGATGCAGAGTGCGGAGCGCAGCCCGAGCGCGCGCGTTTTTCCCATTGCGGCGGCCACCCGGGGCAGCATGGGGGAAGCGCTAACGGAATATGGCTCGCTCAAGGCCGCCGGGGCGGTCGCGGTCAGCGATGACGGCAAACCGATTCTGGGCGAGGCGATCATGCACCAGGCGCTGGCGGCCGCGGCGCGGGCCGGTCTGCCGGTGATCCAGCACGCCGAAGACACGCGTATGACCGGGGGATGTTCCATGAACGCCGGCGCGCTTGCTTTCCGGCTCGGCCTGCGCGGTATGCCGGTAGCTGCGGAAGCCGGCTTGGTGGAGCGCGATCTTCGCCTGCTGGCCGAACTCAAGGGCGGCCGCGCTCACCTGCACGTCGCGCATTTGTCCACGGCTGCGGCGCTGGATGCGGTTCGTAAAGCCCGGCGCAACGGCTTGCACGTAACCTGTGAGGTGGCGCCTCATCATTTCGTGCTCACCGAGAGCGCGGTCGGCGAGTACAACACCTATGCCAAGATGAATCCCCCGTTGCGGGTGGAATCCGATCGCCGGGCCATGCTCGAAGGGCTGCTCGACGGTTCCATCGATTGCATCGCCACCGATCACGCTCCGCATGCGACCCATGAAAAGGAGCAGGAGTTCGAGCGTGCACCCAACGGCATCACCGGGCTGGAGTCGGCCTTGGGTCTGACCCTCGATCTGCTTCATCGCAAACATAAGGTGTCGCTCAGCCGGCTGATCACGCTGCTGAGCACTCAGCCCGCTAATCTGCTCAATCTGCGCGGTCGCGGCACCCTGACGACCGGCGCCTTTGCCGACGTGGTCATCTTCGATCCCAAGGCGGAGTGGACCTTCCGGGCGGCTGCGACCCGATCCAAATCGATCAATACACCCTTCGACGGCTGGACGATGCTGGGCCGGGTGCGCATGACCATCAGCGAAGGCCGCGTGGTTTACCGGGCAGAAGAAAGCCATTCCCTGAGCGGCTAAACAGGCTGCGAAAAACCCAATGTTTTTGAAGGGTACGACCTTTAGGTCGTACGTCAACGATTGCAATCCGGTTCCGCTTTAGCCGCGGAGGGAACCACCCTCACCCCATCCAGTAAGCCGTTGTTGGGGTAGGTCCGGGCTAAAGAGGCTGCGGAAAAAGGTCGAACGGGAAGCGGAAACTGTTCCCTCAGCGGCTAAAGCCGCACTGACTTGTAAACACTTATGGACGGCCTGAAGGCCGTCCCCCTTCAAGGAATTCAGTTTTTCCGCAGCCGGACCTACCTAACAGCGACTTTTTCCGCAGCCTGTAAAGCCCGGACCTACCCGAGAGCTTCCGCAGCCTGCTTAGCCCCTGAGGAAGAAGCAATGCGCCCTGGAGGGAGAAAAGAACCGCTCCCGCTCCCACTCCGAGCAGCAGTCCCAACCCGAACCGTGCATAGGGTAAATTGCCGTGCCATTGAAGCATGGCAGCGGCGACATCAAATAGGTTGAGCAGCAACGCAACCACCAGCAAACCTGCGGCAGGGGTTCTTCTCAGGCGCAACAGCGCTCCCATTGCGGTCCCCAAGTAGATCCCCAGGCAGCGCACGCAGACCGCGACCGGCGAGCCTTCGATCATGAAACTTCGAGCCGGGTCCTGGTGGCAGACGCGGGAGAAGAAGCCGCGGATGAGTAGCGTCGCCACGGGATGGGTGGCAGCCAGAAGGGGCGCTGCCAACGGAGCCAGGGCCAGCGCCAGAACGGCAAAAGAAAGCCGCGATTTTATGATCCCGTGCACGTTATAGAGCTTAGCCTACTAACACAAAAGTACCGCATCGGTAATTGGCGGTTCGGGGTACCTTTGCGTTGAGGCTCCCCCCCATGAATGCTTCCCCCAACCGCTGGCGAGAAATCGCCGCGTTCGCGATTCTGGCCTCTGCCTTGTCCGCCGCGAACTTCGCTGGATGCAGCAATAAGACTCCTGTTCCTGCCGCGCAAACTCCGCCAGCCGCGACCGGCGCCAACCCGGCGAGCCCTGCGAGTACTACCCCTGTCGCATCGGTCGCAACGCCCGCCCCCACGCCCGCCCCCACGCCCGCCCCCGCCCCAGAACCCCCGACCCTCCCCCGAGGTACACGGCTTGAGGTGCGTTTGAGCCAGACTATAGATGTCAAACATGCTGAGTCGGGCGAACGATTTAGCGGAACCTTAGCTGAGCCGGTGGTGGACGGCAATACTGTCGTCGTTCCCGCGGGTTCCGGCGCCACAGGTGAGGTTTTGGTGGCCCACCGGCGTGGCAGGTTCAAGGGACAGTCGGTATTGGCATTGACGCTCACACGATTGGATGTCAACGGCACGCAATATCGCATCGATACCGGGAGCCTGGCCCGAACCAAAAAGGGAAAAGGTAAGCGCAGCGCAGCCCTTATCGGCGGCGGTGCGGGAATGGGCATGCTGATTGGAGGGCTTGCAACCGGTGGTGTTGGCCTGCTCGTCGGCGGTCTCGCTGGAGGTGGAGCGGGAGCCCTGGGCGCAGCATTTACCGGCAACCGTGACCTCTCGATTCCGGCAGAATCGGTAGTCACCTTCCGTCTGCAAGATGCGGTCACGCTCGCGCCCGAGACGCAGGCGGCCCTGGCACACTAAAGCATTTTCACTTCTCGTCTATATAGAGCAACCAATCCCGACGTGGCTTTTCCTCAAGAAAAGCCGCTCTTTGCGGCGCGCTTGACTGTGCAGAGTAGAAGTGAAAATGCTCTAGACTGACGGTTTGACATCCGGATCCGCAGACGCCATCGTGGATCCATGCTGCTCCTCCTCTTTGCTTTCCTGATCGGTTGTGTTTGCGGCCTGCGCTCGATGACGGCTCCAGCCGTCGTCGCATGGGGAGCGCGTCTGGGTTGGCTGCATCTCCAGGGTTCCCATCTGGCCTTCTTCGCCAACAAGATCTCCCTGGTGATCTTCTCCCTGTTGGCCATTGGCGAGCTGATCGCAGACAAGCTGCCTTTCATCCCCCGCAGGACTCAGCCCGGGTCACTCGGCGTTCGCATAGTCTTCGGTGCAATGTGTGGAGCAGCTTTGTGCATTGCCGGTTCCGGGTTGCCGCTCTTTGGCGCCATCCTCGGGGGATTGGGCGGGGTAGCCGGAGCTTTCGCCGGCTATCATTACCGCCGGTCCCTGAGCGGTAAGGTCTCTGATCTGCTGCTGGCCCTGCTCGAGGACGTAGTAGCAGTGGGCGGCGGCTTTCTGCTGGTATCCCGTTTCTGACTTCGGTCCATCGCCCGTCTTCCGGCATCATAGTGCTTTGCGCAGAGGTGGTTAGGCATGACAGCAGATGCGAATACGCCGGAAAGTTTTGATGCCATCATCATCGGCTCGGGGCAGGGCGGCAATCCTCTGGCCGAGGCGCTGATCGCAGCTGGCAAGAAGACCGCGATGGTCGAGCGCCAGGATGTAGGCGGTACCTGTATCAATCGCGGTTGCACTCCTACAAAAACCATGGTGGCCAGCGCGCGCGTGGCCTACCTGGCGCGCCGCGGCGCCGATTACGGCGTCGACGTGGGCGCATTTGCGATTGATATGGGCCAGGTGCGGGAGAGAAAGCGCGCCATCGTCAGTAGCTTTCGTCAGAGCCGTGAAAAAAGGCTGGAAAAGGTCCATGCGGAGCTGATTCGAGGCGAAGCGTCCTTTACCGGTCCACGCCAACTTCATGTGGCGCTGCGCGGCGGTGGGGAACGGCGGCTGACTGCAGCGCAGATTTTTATCGATACCGGCACCCATAGCGCCACGCCGGCGATCGGAGGTCTCGATGCGGTGCCCCACCTCGACAATGACAGCATCATGGAGCTGGACCATGTGCCGAAGCACCTGTTGGTTCTGGGAGGCGGCTACATCGGAGTGGAATTCAGCCAGATGTACCGCCGCTTCGGCAGCAGGGTGACGGTGATCCAGTCGGGGTCGCAACTTTTGCGTGAAGAAGACCAGGATGTCGCCGCGGAGGTGCTGAAAATCCTGCGTCAGGATGGCATAGAAATCCTACTGAACGCGCGCGCCGAAAAAGTTACGCGCGCCGATGGCGTCATCAGCCTGCAGGTCGCAGTCGAGGGCAAAGCGCAGCTGATCGAAGGAACCGATCTGCTGGTGGCTACCGGCCGGGTGCCCAACACCGCCGCGCTCAAACCCGCTGCAGCCGGGATTGAGACTGACGAGCGAGGGTTTATCCGGGCCAACGACCGGTTGGAGACGACGGCCCTCGGAGTCTACGTAATCGGCGATGTGAAGGGAGGTCCTCAGTTTACCCACATCTCCTATGACGATTACCGCATTCTGAAAGCGAACCTGCTGGATGGCGGCGACCGCACGGTGCGCGGCCGCATGGTGCCTTATACGGTCTTCATGGATCCGCAACTGGGCCGGGTGGGCATGACAGAAGCGGAGGCACAGAAAAGCGGCCGAAAGTTCCGCGTAGCCAGGATGCCGATGACCTACGTTGCCCGCGCCCGGGAGGTAGACGAAACGCGTGGCCTGATGAAAGCCATCGTGGATGCCGAGACCGACGAAATTTTAGGCGCAACGGTGTTGGGAATAGAGGGCGGAGAGGTGATGGCGGTCTTCCAGATGGCAATGATGGGCCATTTGAAATACGGCGTGCTCCACGACGCAGTCTTCGCCCACCCTACCCTCGCGGAATCGCTCAACAATCTGTTCCTCCATTTCGACGACGGCAAATAAATGAACTTCCGCTGTCCGTGTGTGGTCGGGAGAGTCCCGAAGGGACGTCTGAATGTAGCCCAGGACGCAGTCCTGGGTACCTTGGAACTCAGTCCGAATAGTCCCGCAAGGGACGGCTGAACCGGCATTCGATGGATAAGATCAGCCGTCCCTTCGGGACTGGTCGGTCTCTCAAATCTCTTCCCAGGACTGCGTCCTGGGCTACTCTCAGCCAATTTCAACCGTCCCTGCGGGACTTCCATGCGGCCGAGGTCCCTTAAAGCCGCAGATCAACCACGGTAGCGCCGGCCCCGCCTTCGCCGGGGCTGGCCTCGGCCACCAATGCCACGTGCGGATGCCGCTCCATAAGAGCCCGCAACGCCTTGCGTAACACCCCCATCCCCATGCCGTGTATGATGCGCACTCGCGGCAGCCCAGCCAGGAAGGCGCGGTCCAGATACTGCTCCACTTCGCCGGTAGCTTCTTCCACCGTGCGACCGATCACGTTGAGCTCCGGGCGGATCGTCCCCTCCGGGTGAGCGATGGAAACCGTAACCCCGCGCCCGCGGGCCGCTTCCAGCGGGCTCACGGCTATGGGCGGCCGGGCGGCGATGACCTCGGCGATATCGTCCCGCGCCACGCGCATTTTCATCGGCCCAACGGCTACCTCGAAGGCGTTGCCGTCCACCTGCCGTTGCACCACGCCCGTCTTGCCAAGCGACTTCAGTTTGACGGTGTCCCCAACGGAGACGTGCCGCACCAGGTGCGGCTGCGCGTTGCTGTCTCCCCGGTCGGCTCCGCTATGTTGGGCAACGACCACTGAGTTAAATTGCTCGCTGAATTCCCGCCGCAGGCGGGCCATGCGGCGCTCCGCTTCCTTGGACAGCTTTTGCTGCGCCGCGCGGTCGTCGATTGCCCGCACCGTCTCGCGGATCTGGTAGGTAAAGTCTTTCAGTAACGATTGCAGTTGCTGTTCCAGGTCGCGCACTTTGGCCCGCCACTCCTTCAGGCCCTCGCTTTCCAGGCGGCTCTTCTCTCGCGCCACCTCCTGCTCCCGGCGTTGCAACTCCCCGCGCTCGCGTGCGACGGCGTCGAGCTGGCTGTGCAACTGGTCCAGGAAGCGGCCAATGTCCTGGGTCTGCGTATTTTGCTGAGAACGGGCATCCGCGATGATGGCGCCATTGAGGCCCAGCCGCTGGGCAATATTGATGCCGGCGGAAGCGCCAGGAACGCCCAAGCGCAGGGCAAAGGTCGGCGTCAGCGTTTCCTCGTCGAAGCCGACTGAGGCGTTGAGCACGCCGGGCCTTTTGGCAGCGTAGACCTTCAGCGACGTGTGATGGGTGGAGATCAGGCACCAGGCATGGCGGTCCAGGAAATATCCGGCGATGGCCACTGCCAGGGCAGCTCCTTCTTCGGGGTCCGTGGCCGAACCCAGCTCATCGAGCAATACCAGGGACGACTCATCCGCCAACTCCGAGATGCGTTCGAGATTGGTGATGTGGGCGGAGAAGGTAGAGAGGTTCTGCTCGATCGACTGCGCGTCGCCAATGTCGGCCAGAAAAGCATGAAAGATAGGAATGGTCGCCTCGGCGGCAGGCACCGGGATCCCTGCCTGAGCCATCATGGTCAGCAAACCCGCGGTCTTGAGCGCGACCGTCTTGCCGCCCGTATTGGGGCCGCTGATGATGAGCTGCCGCTGCTGGTCGTTCAGCGCCAGGGTGAGCGGCACCACGTTTGCCAGTCGCGCGCGCAAGCGCTTTTCGAGCAAGGGGTGGCGGGCCTGCTTGAGGTCGAGCACCGGCGCCGCCGGGTCAGCGAAGAGGGGGCGTACGCAGTCGAACTCGGCGGCAAATCGCCCGCGTGCTTGCAGCCCATCAATCTGGGCCAGGGTGGCCGCACCCTGGGCGATGGCGTGGGATTGGAGGCCTATCTCCCGCGTCATGGCCAGGAAGATGCGCCTGATCTCGGCCTGTTCTTCTTCGATCAGCCGCACCAGCTCGTTGTTTTGTTCGATGGTCTCGAGCGGTTCCAGGTAGACCGTCTGCCCGCTCGAACTGGAGCCATGCACCACGCCGGGAATTCGCCGCTTATGCTCCGCTTTAACCGGAATGACGAAACGCTCCCCGCGTATGGTGATCAAATCTTCCTGCGTGCTACCGCCTTCCGAGAGGCGGCGCAGGGTGTTCCGCAGGCCGTCTTCAATCACTTTTTGCTGGCGCTCGATCTCCCTGCGAATACGGCGCAGATCGGGGGATGCGTCGTCACTTAGCGAGCCATCGGGGTTCAGGCGCGAGCGGAGCGAACGTGCCAGCTGGGCCAGTTGCGCGCCCTCGGGCAACTGGCTCAGTGCCGTCAAACCGTCGAGCTGCCCGGCCAGTGCTTCGGGAGGGTCCTCGATCAGTGCCTGCCAGGTGGCGATGTTATCCACCAGAAACAGCAGGTCGCGAATCTCCTCCGGCTCCAGCAATGCTCCCTGGATGCGCGCTTTGTCGGTCAGCCTGGTGGGATCAAACAACCCGCCCAGCGATAGTGAAACCCCCTGGCCCAGGAGCCGGCGCATCTCGCTCACCAGATCGTGCTGTTGGTTTATCCAGGCAGTTTTTCGCGAGGGCTTCACGGCGAGCAGCCACTCGCGAGCGACGCGAGAGTGGGCGAAACTCGCCACCAGCTCCAGCAGGCGGCTCCATTCGAGCGCCTCGCAACTGCATTCCTCGACCATCAAGGGAACTGGTTCTAAGAGACTCACTTGACCATGCTAGAGCAATCCTCAGAGAAAGACTTTTCTAGACCTTGACATCGTATATTGCTTGTAATTACTATTAAGACATGGTTAATATAGTTTTTTGGTTATAGCGAATATTGGAGATCCGACATGAACTCAAAGATACTTCCAAAGATCAAGGTTGCAGATGAGGTTTGGCTCGCGACTGCTCTGCTCCACCGTGAGAATCCCTCCAGAAGCGATTTCACCCTTAATGAAATCGTGGAACGGGCCGCGAAGGAAGGGATTATCGACGAGCGCCGACCGGGTGTGTACGTCCATGCTGCTCTCCACTGCGTTGCCAATCGCCCTCCGAAGCCCGGTCGATATCGAATGCTTTACGAAACCCGACCCAAGCATCGTCGATTATTTCGCTTGGGGGACAGCTACGATCCACAACGTGAAGGAAGCAAGATCACTCCTGAAGTAGATGAGATTCCACTGGGTTATGAAGATCTGCTGAAGTGGTACGAGGACTGGAGTCGCTCCCAGGTCGAAAAGGCAATTCAATCCGATCCGCTCTTAGCCCTCTGTGGATCGGGTAAGGAGTTGTGGGCCGACGAACACGCTGACGAATACGTAGCTCGTTTGCGGGCGGGTTGGGAATGAGTCGCGTCTTTTGGGATACCAATATCTTCATCTATTTTTTCGAACATCGTGGTCCTGAGGGCAGGAGTGCACGCGGGCTGCGGGAGCGCATGCTGGGTCGAGGTGACCAGCTGATTACCTCGGCCATGACGGTGGGCGAAATTTTGGTCAAGCCTCGCGAGCGTCAAGATCTTGACCTCTGTAAAGAGTACGAGCGGGCAATCACCGCGACGGCGCTCGTTCTCCCGTTCGACCTGCACGCCGCCAGACGATTCTCCGAACTGCGCCTTAATCGCACTCTCCGTGCACCGGATGCTATTCAGTTGTCATGTGCCGCTACGGTAGATACCGACCTTTTCGTTACCAATGACAGCCGGCTCTCAGGCATTAGGGTGGATGGAGTGCAGTTCATCGTCTCTCTAGATCGAATCCCCTTTTGACCACGGGTCGAACTTCAAACCACG
>CAWCKO010000021.1:0-29368 GCA_963796145.1 uncultured Acidobacteriaceae bacterium
CGGGCCGGCGTTTGCAGTGGTCCCTTTCGCTGCCGGTGCGCCTGCAGTCGAGGCGATTCGAGACGAGCAGCGCAGATTTATAATTACCGGTTTGCTTTCTCCTTGACAGCTCAGAAGTGATCGAGTTACCCTCCTAATCATCTTAGGAGGGCTCATGAACGACCAAGCTCAGCTTCTTCCTGGCACTCTCGATCTGCTCATCCTCAGGGCGGTCTCGCTCGGCCCACTGCATGGCTACGGCGTCCTTCTGCGCATCGGGCAAATCTCCGGCAATGCCCTGTTGATCGAACAGGGCGCGCTCTATCCCGGTCTGTTTCGCCTGGTTCGTCAGGGACTGCTCAAGGCGAGCTGGGGCACCTCAGAGAACAATCGCCGCGCCAAGTTCTACGAACTCACCGCCATGGGTCGCAGGCGTCTCCGTCAAGAGACCGAAAGCTGGAATCGGCTCGCGGCAGCCATCGCTTCCGCGCTCTCTGTGCAACCGGAGGAAGTATGAGGCTTCTGGCCTCGTCTCGTTCACTTGCCGCCAAGTTCCTTCATGGTTCCGAAACCGCGCATGAAATGGAGGAGGAGTTGCGCTCGCACATTCAACTCCGGGCGGACGATCTTGAGCGATCCGGTCTCGCTCGCGCCGAGGCGGAACGCCGCGCGCGCATCGAGTTCGGCGGGCGTGAGAAGTACAAAGAGGAATGCCAACAGGCGCTAGGCGGCAATTCTATCGACACGCTGATCCAGGATGTGCGCTTCTGCATTCGCACCTTGCGCAAGTCTCCCGGATTCGCCGTCGCCGCTGTATTGACGCTGGCCCTAGCCATCGGCGCCAACGCGGTGGTGTTCGGTGTGATGAACGCGCTGGTCCTGCGCCCGCTGAATGTGCCTGAATCGCACAGCCTCTACGCCATCGAGCGCGGGCGCGATCAGGCCGTAAACCAGTCGTATCCCGACTACCTCGACCTGAACGATCGCAATCGCAGCTTCGATGGCCTGGCAGCATATGACTTGGCCGCGGCAGGGCTGGACACGGGCACGGATCTGTCGGGCGTCTGGATCCAGCAAGTAACCGCTAACTACTTCGACGTGCTCAGGATTCACCCGTTTCTCGGCCGCTTCTTCCATGCCTCCGACGAGCATGGCCCGAACAGCGCTCCGTATATCGTGCTCCCCTGGGCCTACTGGCACGCGCATTTTCAGGACGATCGCGGCGTCGTGGGCCGGGTGGTCCGGCTGAACAAGCATCCTTTTACCATCCTCGGTGTAGGGCCCCCTGGGTTTCACGGGAATCTGTCGTTTCTCTCCCCCGATTTCTGGGTGCCGATTGTCAACCAGGAGCAGGTGGAGGGAGCGAATGTCCTGAACGCGCGCGGGGAGCGCGGCATCCTGATGGTGTTGGGGCATCTGAAGCAGGGAGTCACCCCGGCCCAGGCAATTGCTGATCTCAATTCGATTGGTGCCCAGCTCGAAAAGACTTACCCCAAAGACGACGGCCAGATGACCTTTTCCTTGACTCGCCCGGGTCTTGGCGGCGATTGGTTTGGCCGTCCGCTACAGGGATTTCTAGCCGGCATGATGATGCTGGCGGCATTGATTCTGCTTGCGGCCTGCGCCAACCTGGGCAGTCTGTTCGCGGCGCGGGCCGCCGACCGTTCACGGGAAGTGGCTTTGCGACTGGCTCTCGGATCTAGCCGCAAGCGGATCGTGCGCCAATTATTCACTGAAGCGGTGCTGATCTCACTCGCCGGAGGAGCACTGGGACTCGCAGGCAGCGTAGCGTTGTTGCGCGGGCTAAGCGCATGGCAGCTGTTGCAAACCGCCCCCCTCCGCGTGCCGGTGAATCCGGACGCAAAGGTCTACGCCGTCGCTGTGCTGCTGGCCTTAGCCAGTGGGTTGCTGTTTGGCGTGGTCCCGGTGAGGCAGATTCTTCGCACCAATCCATATCAAATCGTCAAGTCGGGATCGGTAAGCGGGCCGGGGCGGCGGACGATCCGGGATTTGTTGCTGGTGGTGCAAATTGCCATCTGCGCCGTGCTGGTGACTTCTTCCTTCGTCGCCGTGCGCGGACTGCTCCGCTCGCTGCACAGCAGCTTCGGTTTTGAGCCACAGAACGCCATGCTGGTCGCCACGGATCTAAGTATGGCCGGCTACAGCGGTGAAAAAGTTCCGGTGATGCAAAAGCGCCTTATCGATGCTCTGGGGGCGATTCCCGGCGTACAGTCTGTGGGATCGGTCGACCGGCCGCCGTTGCATTTCGGCGCCAACAACGCCGATCGTCTTTACCGACACCACGACCGATCTGCGGGTAGCCAACGCCGCTGCTGATGTCATGACGTACAACGTATCTCCCGGATACTTCCAGGCGGCCGGAACATCCTTGCTTGCGGGCAGAACTCTCACCTGGCATGACGACAACAACGCTCCCCGCGCAGCGGTAGTGAACCAGGAATTTGCCAGAAAAGTCTTCGGTTCGGCAGCCAACGCCTTGGGCGGACATTACAAGCGGCGGGATGGAACTCGTATCCAGGTGGTGGGCATCGCCGAAGACGGAAAGTATGCAAGCCTGACCGAAGATCCGCAGCCGGCAATGTTTCTCCCGATTCTACAATCGCCAACCAGCTTGACAACGCTGGTGGTACGCTCGAATCGCGATCCGCAGCAGTTGACGCCAGCCATCACCAGAACAGTGCGGAGCGTAGATGCGGGTCTGCCCGTCACGATCTTCACCTGGAACCAGGAACTGAATGACGCAGCTCGGTTTGCCTCGCGCATGGCGACGATAACGCTGGGAGTGATGGGCGTTATGGGCGCGTTGCTGTCGATTGTCGGCATTTTTGGCATGGCGGCATTCTCAGTCAGCAAGCGGCTGCGGGAATTGGGACTCCGCATTGCCCTCGGCGCGCAGCGGACCGAAGTGTTGCACGCAGCGTTGGGGCGAGCTTTCAAATTGCTGGCGGTTGGTTCGGCCGCGGGATTGCTCCTCGGGCTGCTGGCGACGCGAGTGTTGGCTTACATCGTGTATCAGGCAACTCCTCGTGATCCGATGGTGTTGATTGGCGTCGTTCTGGTGATGTTGCTGCTGGGGCTGCTGGCGACGTGGATCCCAGCACAACGCGCCCTGTCGGTTGATCCCCTGATCCTGCTGCGTGAGGAGTGAATCGGGGCTCGCTTCCGAGTTGGCGAATAACGGGGTGTTATAGGTTCGCCGAATTTTAGCGTGCCGTGGTCTGCTGGTCCCCCGCCAGTTGGCAAAATCGCCTTCTCGCCCCAAAGGCACTGGGGCAAATCACTTGGCCGTAAAGTCGGCTTGTCCGCAAGTTGTCCGTCATTGGGCACGGCACAAGACCGCAGAGTGTTTTTCGAAGCAGTGTTGGAAGGGCTGCAGCACGTTCATGGCGTACAGTCAGCAGGGATAGTCGACTCTCTGCCATTGAGCGACTCGGGAAGCTTAACGCCTTTCGAGGCTCAAGGATATCCGAACCGCCAACAAGCCAAGGAACGCAGCTCGCGAGCAGCCTCGATTTTCTTCGCCGAGCAGGAGTCGTCATGACAGAGGTGTTCTTTTCTTGCGCCAGAAATGGAATTTCTCCGGCAGGGGTTCGTCGTAGGCGATCGGCGCTGGAATGGTCAACTGTATCTCCGTACCGGCTCCGCTTTCACTCCAAAGTTCCATTTGGCCGCCCAGGCTCTGAGCCCTCTCACGCATGCCCGGAAGGCCCCAATGGCCGGGCCGGCTGCCTTGCCCCAGGACATTAGGCGCGATTCCAACGCCGTCATCCCGAATGCGCAACAAAAAGCGAAGGTCTTCATAGGTAAGTTCCGCTTCTATGTTGCGCGCCCGAGCATGGTTGAATGCGTTGCGCAATGCCTCACGGGCAAATCGATAGACTTCGTGCTGCAGCATGGGATCAAGGTTCCGAGGCTTGCCTTCAACGATCACGCGGAATTGCACGGCGTTGCCTTGAGCGTCGAGCTCCTTGCCTGTCGCCGCCAGGGCCTGGGCCAGATCGTTGTCAAGAGCGGTGGAGGCGCGCAAGTCGCGTACTGCGCTGCGGGCTTCGGCAAGCGCCTGGTCTCCTTGATCGAGCACCTTTTCGAGTGCCCGCTTTGCATCTTCAGGGCGCGCGGGCAGCATGCGCTGCGCAGCCTGCAGATGGAGCAGTAACCCCTGAAAGCCTTGCAGCAGAGAATCATGAAGTTCGCGAGCAATACGCGTGCGCTCATTTGTGCGCTCTTCCACCCGCATGTCCAGTTGTCTCGAGATCTGGTGGAGCCGTAGACGATAGATGAGCCAGAGGAGGCAGATGAGGGAAAGCAGGCATGACAACTGAAACCACCATGCCTGCCAGAATGCCGGCTCGATTCTGAAAGGGATGGTTGCTTCGGAACCCTTCCATAGATCGTAGCTGGTGGAAGCTGCCACCCGAAAGCGATATGAGCCTGGCCCCAGATTGGTGTAGATAGCTTGCCGAGTGGTCACCGGTTCGCTCCACCCGTGGTCGAAGCCATCCAGGCGATAGCGGAAATGGAGCTGATCGAAAGCGGTAAGACTTAGTGCCGAGTAATCAATCACGAGGCGCCGTTGGGTGGGAGGAATGCGAATCGGCCCCTGCAATGCCACCGGGTTGCCATCGACCAAGATAGTCTCCACACGGGCGACAGCCGGCGACGGCGCAGGATTTGCGCGGCCGGGATGTACTACGGATAAGCCCAGGTTCAAAGAAAACCAGATGTTTCCTTGCGAATCTTTAGCAACCGACCGGTCGCGCTTCACACCTTCTGTTCCACGCAGGCCGTCCGCAAGTCCATATTCGCGGATATCCGTGTCGAGTGTATGGCCCTGCAAAAGGGCCTCTCGCCTGATCCTCAGTACGTGATTTGAGGTTGCTATCCACAAGAATCCTCTGTGGTCGTCCGCCAGCCCGAGAACGGGTTCGCGCAGTGGCTCCCGCCCTGCCCCTGCGACCGATATGTGGCCGGAGCTCAGGAAGGCGAGACCGCTGGTAGTACCGATCCATAGAATCCCATCTGAGTCGCGAAGGAGGGACCTGACGTTATCTGCGGGCAAGCCGTTGTGTACGGTGTAGGTTCGCCAGGCACCGTTCGCCAGTTCCGTCAGCCCACCCAAGGTGCCGAACCACATCGTGCGGTTCGGGCCATCTTCAATACAAGTTACCGAGTTGGCTCCGAGGCCATCGGCAACAGTGTAGGTGGTGAATTTGCCGTCTTTGAGCCGGCTGATTCCGGCGCTTACGGTTCCCGCCCATACTGTTCCATCAGGATTTTGGTGGACGGTGTAGACACTGTTTTGGGCAAGTCCATTAGCCTGGGTGTAGGTTTTGGCGGCGAAGGAACCGCCGGTATAGCGCAAGCTGGTTAGTCCACCTTGCTGCCTGCCTATCCATAATTCACGCTCGTTCCCGGCAATCGAATAAATGGCATCCTGACTGAGCAGATCGTTGGTGACACTTCCGCTTTTTTCACCCTGCATCCAGTACAGGCCGCCCTCAATGGGCGCATACCATACGCGATCGCCGGGGTCGACGTAGATAGCTCCAGTGCTTTCCGAATGCAGTCCGGCAACGGAGTACGTAATAAAGGCGCTGTCACGAAGGCATTGGATCCCATGGGAACCTCCAGCCCATAAGTTTCCTTCGCGGTCTTCAAAGAGCGCCGTCACCGGCCCATCAGCCGGAGTGGCGCTGTTGTCCACCGATACTCCATTGGCGTTTACTCGAACCAGTCCGTCAGCCGTACCCAGCCACACATTTAGATCACGATCCCGGACCATGGAAAAAATTGGGGTGTGACGCAGGGACGGCGGTACTTCTGTTGAAGCGCTCCCTGTTCCTGCCAGTTGCGGCGTTCCTGCCAGGTGCACGAGGCCGCCGTCGGTTCCGATCCATAGTTCTCCGTGGTCTTCTCCATGATCGAGGGCGAGCAAGCAGTTGACTTTCGGGCTGGGTAGCTTTTGCCCGCTTGCCACGACCCTCCCCTGGCTGATGTAGAAGAGCCCCCGATCCCGTGTACCCAGCCACACCCTGCCATCTCGAGTTTCCGCCATTGAAATGACCGCCGAGTTTGGCTCGGCAAAGCGGTGGGTCGCTACACCTGTAGCCGAACTGAGGCGGCTGGACAAGTTGTCAGCGGTAATCGCGGTCTCGTTCGCGGTTGACTGGTCCGCAGAGGTGAGCGCTTGATACTTATTGGCACGATAGCCCAGAGCTCCGAGTGCAAGGGATGACAACAGAACCGTTCCGTCTCTCAGGCTGGCCACCGAGGTGATCGCGAACTGTGCTTCATCATGGCCGGGTTCGAACTTTCCATTGAAGTAACGTAAGATCTGAGTGCTCTTGAGGACGATCCAAAGATTTCCCCCCGCGTCCACCATGAGCGCCTGCACGGGGCCGATCGGGAAGCTGGTAGGACTGGCTCGCTCAAAAGCACGGAAGCTCGAACCGTCGAAACGGATCAGACCTTTTTCTGTCCCAATCCACAGATAACCATCCGGAGTCTGTGTGAGGGCGTTCACCGCGCCGCTGTTGAAGCCCCGATTGGCTGACCAACGCTCGCGAATGTACTGCGCAATGGTTCGATTGGGATCGAGCGCATGAGCCGGGCATGCCAGGCAAATAGCGGCAAGTGCAAGCACTCCATTTCTAATCGGACCCTTCATGCATCGATCACGGGAGATATTCAAATTTGTCGATGACGACCTCATTTTGATTTTGCAGAGGGTACTTATGAGATTCGATTACGTAGAACAGCAGCTGAACTTTTTCCTGGCCTGGAGTCGGTACACCCGAAGTAAAGACATGTTCATAAACGACGGGGGCTCCGGGACGGACTGACGATCCGCGAAGGGACTTGAAGCTTACCCGGCCGGCTTCCCAATGCATTACGTAGGTCAACGTGCCCGCGGGTACAGTAAACGGCGCCAGATTGCCAGGAACAAAGAAAGGTTGGACCCCATACTGCGCATTGTTCTTATTTGCAGCGTCACCCCACCGGCTCATCTCCACATCCAGCTCGCGGAAATGTTGATCTCCACCCCAGTCATCAAAGGTGTTGAGACTCAGTACGGCGGCAGGTTCCAGGTGGGTAACATCCTGCACTACGTAGATGTAGGTTCCGTAGCCTAAACTTTGTGAGAGTTCCGCCTCGGCACAGGACCAGCGCCCCGATCGTTTCTTCATGAGGAGATGAAGGGCTCCGCTTGCATCTGTCCAGGCATTGTCAGGGTTATATAGATTGTTAAGGCCGCCGCGATCGCCCGCAATGGTGCGTATATTCCAATCATATCCACTGAACTTGAGAGGCTTTGTGGGCGCTATCCACACCGGGCCTGAGCCCTTGACCGTGGTTACGGCAACGACGGAGCCACCTCGGGCAGGAGCGGTATCGATGGTAGGCGGAGGGTGGAATCCGGGATCGACCAACAAGGCTGCGTACTCAAATCCAAGGTGGGTCGGCGTGCTCCAAGTGGAGTCTGCTTTGATGGGGATGAAGGGTTTGTCTGGCCAAGGCTGCACCCACCAAGGCCCGCTCCTGGCATAGACAACAATCTGTTGACCGGGACGCGCGCCGGAGACGCGCCCTGCGATATTCGCCACCCGTTCGCGGCCGCCTTGTGCCGCAGGCGGGATGGTGGTGAATTCAACCACCGGCTCACGCTGGGCGCTGGGCGCATGACATCCGCTGAAGCATGCAGCCCAGAGGAGCAAGAGATATAGGCGTCGGAGGCTGATTGTTTGCGAACTACCCGCGGGTGAAACATGGTCGTCAAACTTTGGATGCTTATCGCTCACACAGAACCTCAACAACGACTGTCAAACTAGATTGTAACCACGCGCCCCTTCTCGCTAGCGGTCAGTCGCTTCCATCCCAGCATCGTAGAGTCGCGGGAATTCATGGGTGTCGCTGGTTAAAAGAATCAACGAAACCGAAGTCATCGCCTTTTTGCCGTCGAATCCTGATACATCATCCGTTCCTTGCTCCAATCAATGGGTCCATCGTTGTATCGCCGTTCCAAACGGTTCATCAACTCGGCCCAGCCTTCAGTGAAGTGCACGAACGCACGGTCCCACTCGGGGCCTTGCTTCCAGCCCAGATGCGATATGGTGACGCGCGTCCGGTCCAGCCCTTCCGGCCGCATCTGAACGACAACCCAGGTTCCGCCGTTCCGCACCTCCGGCATTTCCGGCGGCGCATTCCACTGGAATGAGATCATCTCCTCTGGGGAATAGCTCAGAATCTTGAGGCCCTTAGTGCCCGACAGTTCGTCCTTCGGGTTAAATTGGATCTCATAGGGTCCGCCAATTGCGAGCCGGATGTTCGCCTTCTCGGCAAAGAACTCCTCGGCGCCCTCCGACGTAGTCCAGACGCGCCACACCTCGGCCACAGGAGCCTTGACAATCGCCTCGACGCGGATTGCTCGCGCCGAGCTCGTTTCCGCCGCTGTCGTGGTTGACCTCTCCTGCGCTGTTGCGGGGCTTAGAGCAACTGCCGCACCTAGAAACAATGCCGTCGACGCGTGTTTCATGGTTCACCTCCAACAGAATGAGTTGACGAGTTTATCGTGAAAACTCATCGGGTCTAGCCGGGATGGTAGCCGTTTCGCGTTCAACGTAAGCTTGCAACAATCCCACAATGAGAGACCATCCGTTATTGCGGACGCGAAGACTCTCGCTCGTAAGTCCCGAGTGGGTCACGCGAACTTTCGTCACTCCATCTCTCTCCTCAAGATTCCAGCGCACAACGGTTTCTGTCGCATCCTCTTGCTCGCGAATCCATGTGAAGACCAGCAGACGGGGACTCTCGACCGTGAGATACTCTCCGGCGACTATAGATTCAGCCCCGCTGTTGCCGCGGACGCGCATCCTCCACTTGCCGCCGGGGCGCGGATCACATTCCACATGCGTTACCTGGAACTTGCCTTCGGACCCCCACCATTTCAGGAGTTCGCCGGGACTTGTCAGCGCGTTGAAGATACGTTCCGCCGGGGCCTTGATCGTGGCTTCCTGGACGATCGCATCGCTGCTTACGTTGACCGTATTCATTGGCCTTCCTCTATGTGTCTCTTAAGGCTCCGCAAGGTGTCGCTCCAGAATGTTTCATAGTCCTGCAGCCAATCATCGATTATGCGGAGGGGCTTGGCATTCAGGCTACATAACGTGGCGGTGCCGTCTTTGCGAGTGACAATCAGGCCGGCTGTGTGCAGCAAGTGAAGGTGCTTGGAAACTGCCGGCCGGCTCATGCGGAAGTTTTCCGCTATCTCGCCAACGGTTTGCCGGCCGCCACGGAGGATGCCCAGAATTTCCCGGCGGGTGGGATCGGCGATTGCCCTGAACACCGAATCGCGTTGTCTACGGCTAATGGGAACCATATGGTTACCAATACCGTAACCGAATGGTTTCCGTCTGTCAAGAGGCGCCGGTGTCTCTCTCCAGGCCAATCAGTAATATTGGATAAAGTGAGCAAGGCCGGCTATCGCTCATGACTTTGGAACTGGCTACCGCAGAACCTTAGCGATTATCGGTTTTCCCAAAGTGTCAGTCCCGCGCTGCCCGCGAATTCTCCTGTGTTGCGAATCATAATGCGACACTAGTACGGCTGCTAATATCTGTCGATGGGGCTAGTCATTTTTCCTGGACACTCATGAGTCAGCGTCGATTGGTGGCTATAAGTGGCTGTACTCTTAAGATTGGCTGCATCTTATTCCAGATGGTATCTGGATTTAGTTACAGGGTGAACCCCCTCAGCATTCTCGCACTTCGTCACTTGGGGCAGGCTATCCTGACGTCCAATTTATCTACGCCATTCGATTCGCCGGAGTACGGCCGTAGGGGCGGAAGGTTGCCAGGAGGGCACGCCCAGCGCCAGATCATAAATGCCAGAGACCCGGGATTCGGATTGTTCGCTATGATTCGGATCCAACTCGTGCCTCGAACCAACGCTGGCGGCGGTCGACTGGCTTGGCTGCGGCTTGTCGGTGTTGAAATATCTTTTGTATGCCGCGATCCAGTTGGACGCGATATCACTTTGCGCTGTTGCCAGTTGGACTTTTCCCTGGCAAACCAGCTCATGGAGGTGATCTTCGAGCTGGTCCTTTACGCGGGCATTCCAGGTAGACGAGTACGGCTGCGGCCAGAGATTCTGAATACTGTCGACTCCGCCCAGCGCGGGCGTAATCAGATAGTCCAGTTCATAGTCGTTTCTCGAGGAGGCCGGGACGCCGTATTCCTCCAAAACAGCCTGCTCCAGGGAAGGACTCACCGGAGGATCATTGTCGAGATCCTGATTGCTGCACAACTCCGCGACCTGGACGGTCCGGGCGGAACCTGGCGTCAGGGTTCTACGCGGGAGTGCAATGGCTTCCGCCTTCATGGCATCAAAGCTGGATCGTGCTCGCACGATATGACGAACAGTCCAGGTGCCCCCAACCACAAGCAGGAGTGCCAGACAAGCGCCAGCCAGTTGTTGGGTCATTACGTTCCAGAATGTTGCACGTCGCGATCTGTTAACCCGCTGGGAAGCGTCGGACAAGCGCGCCTTTAGCAAATTGCGCGAATTCCACGAATGAAAGCTCTGCGCCTGGAATTTTTGTTCATGAAAATCGGTAAAACTGGCCAAAGCATTGTCGAGCTTTTTCAGACGCCCGCGACATGGTTCGCATTGGGCAACATGCTCGCGCACCCTGGCCGCGTGACGCGTTGGCAGTTCCTGGTCAGAGAAGAGAACAAGCTCTTCGTCCGATAGGTGTGCTTTGTTGCCTTGCATCGCTCACTCACTCCCAGTTGCCCGGATTATACGCGCGAGCGATCGAGACAGCGACAATGAGACCCCACCGACCGATACGCCGAGCACATCGGCAATCTGACGGTACTTCAATCCCTCAGCACGCAGATAGAGGCAGCGCTGGTCTTGCTCAGGAAGTGCCTCGAAGACGGCACGCATGCGTTGCTGCGTCTGGCTGAACGAGAACTCCTCCTCAGCATTGGGCCCCGCGCAGGGATGCTGGGCCAGGGTGTTCTCGTCGACAAGGGTACGCTCAAATGCCTGATTCGCGACCCGCCGCTTCAAAGCCAGGTTATGGGCCACGCGAAAGAGCCAGCCATTGAGATTCGAGCGAGGGCGCCCTAGTTCTAAATGGCGGAACAGTGAGAGAAATGTCTCCTGGACGATATCCTCGGCATCGTGAAAGGGCAGACCGCAGGAGACTACGTAACTTAGAACTCGCCCCTGGAACTGATCAAAGAGACGAATGACCAATGACTCCAATTCCGAGCGGGCCCGCGGCTGCTCGGCTGTCGAAGTCGGATCCAGCAGAAGGGCGAATTCCGGGTCTTCTGAAGGCAGCGCGATCGGCTTTTGAGTGGTTTCCATCATTTCTGCGCGTTACTCAATGGATACCTACGCATTCTTGATTATTACAGTCCGAGAAACATTCTTAAAAAAAGGCTGAACAAAACGGGGTTCCGGGGAATATTCAAGTATGCGGTCAGTTTACTTCGTACTAGTGGCTTGTCGCAGAGAGTCGTTACTGCGAAGGCGGCGAGAAGAATCGGAGTACTTCCACTGGGTAGGAAGTCCCCTGTGACGTCTACCCTCCCTTTGCAAACTCTGAAGCCAATTCAATCGGTGACAATTATAGATGAATAAGGCGCTGATCATTGCCGTACTCCTGTGGGCTATTCCCATGCTTGCGCAAAGCACCACTGGGGAGTTGCGTCTGACGGTCGATGATCCCAGGGGATCGGGCGTGAAGGCCACGGTTGACCTCGTCAGCCAGGGCACCCAGTATCGCCAGACATTCCTCACGGACCAGCAGGGCAACGTGGACGCCAAGCGCCTGCCCTATGGAATTTATCAGGTCCAGATTCAAGCGCGGGGCTTTGCCGAGGTTTCCGAGTCGGTCGAAATACGCTCCGCGCTCCCCTTGGATCGCACCATCCGGTTGCAACTGGCTTCGGTTTCGGAATCGGTGAAGGTCACAGGCGTCGACACATTGATGGATCCGTATCGTCCAGGTTCAGTCAATGAATTGGGTTCGGAGACGATTCAGAACCGATTGACCGCGCTGCCCGGCCGCGGCATACAGGACCTGGTAAACTCACAACCCGGCTGGCTCTATGAAGGCAATGCCGTTCTGCACCCGCGCGGATCGGAATATCAGACCCAGTTTGTGGTGGACGGAATTCCGCTCACCGACAACCGTTCGCCTAGCTTCGGCCCGGAGGCTGCCGAAGCCGATGACATCCAGTCCCTGAAGATTTATACCGCCGGTATTCCCGCGGAATATGGCAGGAAGATGGGAGGCGTCGTTGAGGTCAATACGCTCAGAAGCCAGTTCCCGGGGCTTCATGGACAACTTACTCTCTTCGGCGGCACCTATGATACGGGTTCGATCAGCACCCAGGATCAATACACACGGGGGAAGAACACGTTTGGTGTGAGCGCCTCGGGCGACATGTCGAACCACTATCTCAACCCCGTTGTCCCCGAAAATTACTCCAATAACGGCACTACTGCCAGCTTCTCCGGAAGTTATGAGCGAGATGTAACGGAGAAGGACCGTCTCACCTTTATTTTCCGCCATGAACTCGCGCGCTATGCGATTCCCAACGAACTGGTGCAGCAGAACGGGGCATGGTTGCCAAATTCGGACAACGACACCGGCTGTCCACCCGTTCCCCCGGACCAGGAACCAAGCGATTGCGTATACATTCCCGGGGGGCAGCTACAGAATGGCGACAATTATGAAACCATGGGGAGCGTCGCCTATCAGCACATCTTCTCGTCGGACGCGATAGGGTGGCTGCGAGGAATGGCCCGCGGCAGCTCCACTGACTTTTCTTCGAATGCGTCGTCGTGGCCTCTCATTGCAACCCAGCAGAACTACTTCAACGAGATTTACTTCAACGGTAGCGCCGCCGTCCATCATGGAAGACACGAATTTAAGGTGGGCGTCGAATCCGACAACACCTTCCTGAACGAAAACACCAGCTACGTGATGCCCTACTGCGACGCCGACCTTTCAGACCCTCGATGCCCGATAAATTTGGGTATCTTCGACGCTGGCGCGACAACCTTTGCCTTTACCGGCGCCCGCCCGGATCTCGAACAATCGGCCTATGTTCAGGACTTAATTCGCCTCGGTAACTGGACGGTCAACGCAGGCGTGCGGTGGGACCACTACCAATTGCTGGTGAACCAAAACGCGGTGAGCCCGCGTCTCGCCATCTCGCGTTACTTTCCCACGCTTGGCCTGAATATTCACGGAGCTTTTGACCGCATCTTCCAGACGCCCTCCTTCGAAAACATACTTATGGCCAGCTCTCCAGAAGCGGAGACCGTGGACACCAGCGTTCCCGCAGTGCAATTGCCGGTCGAGCCTTCTCACGGGGACTATTATGAAGCGGGCTTGACGAAAGTACTCTTCAATAAACTGCGGGTGGACGCGAATATGTTCCGCCGCGACGTGAATAACTACGCCGACGACTCTCAACTCCTGAGCACCGGGATAAGCTTCCCCATCGCATTTAGGAAAGCCATTATCTATGGCGCGGAGGGAAAGCTCGAAACTCCGCATTGGGGGCCGTTCTCGGGCTTCGCCAGCTACTCCTACATCGTGGGGAATGCCTGGAATCCGGTAACCGGCGGTTTGTTTCTTGGGGATGATGCCTCCGCCGCGCTGACCCAGACTACCGGGTATTTTCCAGATTCGCAGGACCAGCGGAATACGGTTCGCGCACGAGCGCATTATCAGGCCGCCTCGCGTTTGTGGTTCGCCGTGGGGTGCGACTACAACACCGGACTGCCGTTTCAACCGGATTTAACTCCCGAGCAATATGCGACAGAATACGGCCAAGTGGTGATCAATCACCTCAATTTCAATCGCGACCGCATCAGCCCTTACTTCACGCAAAACCTTACGGTGGGAGCCGATCTTCTCAAGCGTGAAAAATTCACCACGCGGTTTCAGGGCGATATCGCAAACGTGGGCAACACGCTCGAACTCATCGACTTCGGAGGACTGTTCTCCGGCAACGCGATTGGCCCGGGACGCCAATTTACCTTTCGCGTCCTAACGACATTCTAGGAACTGGACCAGTTCATCGAGCGCCATCCGCATGAGCGCAGGTTCGGTGTCCAGATCCCTCGACCTGTTATGAGATGTCAACCCGAAAGAGGGGCCGGGGAAAGCCACTTAAGCGGGTTTCTTGGAAGAGTCAGTTGAGAAATCCTAACGACACTGGTGAAGCCAGGACGGATCGCAGAACGACCGCTCGATCGTAAAGGCGAGTCGCCGCTGCTGTCCTCCACAGGCCCCACCTCGGCCGCCGCGGGCTTTTGGCGCGCCCGCGCAAATACTCACCGCATCCTGCGCACAAGAGGAGAAAACATGGACACGATCACAGTGAAAGACGGTACGCAAATCTACTACAAGGACTGGGGCACTGGCCGGCCACTGTTCTTCCATCACGGCTGGCCGCTCTCAGCGGACGACTGGGACGCTCAAATGATGTTCTTTCTCGCCCGGGGGTACCGGGTGATCGCACATGATCGCCGCGGACATGGACGGTCCACCCAGACCATTACCGGCAATGAGATGGACACATATGCCGCGGACGTAAACGAGCTGGTCGAAAAGCTCGACCTCCGCGATGCCGTTCACATCGGCCATTCGACGGGCGGCGGAGAGGTTGCGCGCTATGTTGCTCGATACGGTAAAGGTAGAGTGACGAGCGCAGTGTTGATAAGTTCAGTGCCGCCGATCATGGTAAAGTCCGATAAGAACCCCGGTGGTCTGCCGATCGAAGTGTTTGATAAGCTTCGCGAGGGCACGGCCAAGAATCGGGCGCAGTTCTATCAAGACATTACTCTCCCGTTTTATGGCTACAACCGCCCGGGAGCGACCATTTCCCAGGGTGTGAGAGATAACTGGTGGCGGCAGGGAATGATGGGCGGGATCAAGGCTCACTATGACTGCATCAAGGCGTTCTCCGAGACCGACTTCACCGAGGACCTTAAGAAGATCGATGTGCCCACCCTCGTGATGCACGGTGAGGACGACCAGATCGTTCCTTTTGCAGACGCCGGACCACTCTCGGCCAAGCTGCTTAAGAATGCCACGACGAAGTTCTATCCCGGTTTCCCGCATGGCATGCCGACCACTCATGCAGACCAAATCAACGCTGACCTGTTTGCGTTCTTGAAGGGGAGCGCCGCTAAAGCCGCCTAACCCTGTCCCCGGCCTTCACACTGGCGAAAACCGGGATCACTCATTGCTAATCAGGCCCGCGGTCCACCGACCGAATTCTTTCGGACCGCGGGACCAGTCTTATCTGACACTGGCTACTTCGGCGAAGCGTCGGTGCGGCCTGGCTTGCTCTGCAACTTGCGGAATTCTTCCATTTCGCGATCGGCGTCCGCGGACTTTCCCTGTTTGCGATAAATGCCAGACAGGGCAAAATGCGCTTGCCCGGCAAGCGGAGTATTTCTCTCCAAGGTTAGAAGATGCTGCCAGCACTTTTGCGCCATCGCGTCGTCTCCGTCCATAGCCGCCGCCTTTCCCAACTGGTAAAGGGTTTCCGGCATGTCCTCTCTCAACTGGTCAGACTGGACGAGTGCCTCGCGCGCTTCGTGGAATTTACCGAGCTGCAGCTGAGCTTCACCGAGACGATAGAAAGCTTCGGGACTTCCTGGTTGAATTTGAGTTTCTAAACGGAATTGTTCCTCGGCTTTGTCCCATTGCTGCGCGCGGGCGTAGAGCTCGCCCAGCTGCAGGTGCAGACCCGCTGTCTGCGGGCGCTGGTGCAACGCTTCGAGAAATTCCCGTTCGGCGCTGGGGACATCTCGCAGGACGGCGTAGTCCTGCGCCATCATTTCATGGGCACGCGCGGAATCGGGGAAGCGAGCTTCGAGTTCGTCGAAAACCTGTTTGGAGAGCAGGCCGGAGGCCCGGCCATAGTAATAGAGCAGCTCCGGATCATCCGGGCTTTGAGCCAGAGCTTTTTGCAGAACCGCCACGGCCTCCGGCAATTTTCCCGCGTCGAGCAGAGCGATTCCAAGCGCGTCCTCGGCCTGCCCCTTCTCGAGGTGGGGGATCGCTTCGGTGGCGTATCCTTGCGCCAGAAGTGCGTATCCCAACAAGCGGTGGGCCGCTTCGAGGTCGGGGCTGAGCTCGACGGCCCGCTTCAGAGGGGGAATAGCGGCTGCATAGTCGCGTTTCTCGATGTATACCCCACCGAGATCGGCGAACGCGGCTGCCAGCTTGGGATCAAGTTCTGTGGCCTTTTGAAACTCGGCCAGCGCTGCGTCCAATTGCCCGCTCTTTTCCGCGGCCACTCCGGCATGCACATGTTCTATGGCCGGCGAGCCAGAAGCCTGCAGCGCGAGCAAGGCTGACAGGAAAGCACCAATCATGATTTCTCCGGCTCGTGGACTTCGAGAAACTGATTGGCTTTGACACCCTCCAGGATCTGATGGATGCCCGAGGGCCAGTGAATTTCCACCTTGGCCACCCCTGCCGCGCCGAGGCCAAAGTGCAGACGCTTGTCGCTGGCCGAAATGTAGCTGCCGGCCGTCGTCGCGAATCGCTTTTGACCGTTGACCTGCACAGCCGCACCCAGGCCGTCGCGGTTGCTGCGCGTTCCGCGCAAGGAGATGGAAAGCCAGTTTCCAGATCCGCCGTGATTCATAAGCACCAGCGGCTCTCCGCCCAGGGAAGTAACGACAATGTCCATCCAGCCATCGTTATTTAAATCGCCGAACGCTGCACCGCGGCCGGCAATGGCTCCAGTGACTCCTGAATCAGCTCGCTCGAAGCGCCCGTTGTGATTGAGCGCCAGTAACGGCGGCTCTTTGTAATGCAGCATATGGTCGATCTGTTCTACGTTGTCCAGCACATGGCTCTGGGCAACGAACAAATCCTTCCAGCCATCGTTGTCGAAGTCCTCCAAACCTAAACCCCACCCCGAGCTTGCGGCCGAGAGCAAGCCCAAGCCTGCCTGCAGACTGCGGTAGCTGAATGACCCGTTGCCGTCATTGTGAAAGAGGGCGTAAACCTCGCGGGGCAGCACGGTGACCAGAATGTCGGGCCGCCCGTCGTTGTCGTAATCCTGGAAGACAGTGCCCATGCCCGATAGAGGCCTGCCATCCACGGTTAGCGCCGCGCCCGCTTCCAGAGCGCATTCGGTGAATGTTCCGTTGCCGTTATTGTGGAAAAGAAACTGGCGCATGCCGTCGTTAGAAACGAAGATGTCGGTGAAGCCATCGTCATCGTAGTCCGCGAAGCAAACGCCAAGCGAGCGGCCCTTGATCGATGCAATGCCGGAAGGATGGCTGACGTCTTCGAATGTGCCATCGCCGCGGTTGCGATAAAGAATATTTGTGGTCGATGGGAACTCAGCCGGCGGGCAATAGGTCTGCCACTCGCCGCCGCAGATCTTGCTGTGTTGCGTATCCCATATCATGTAGCGCGTGACCAGCAAATCCAGGTGGCCGTCGTTGTCGTAATCGAAAAAGCCGGCGGAGCAGCTCCAACCACCAGCCTCCACGCCGGCCCTGGCGGTGACGTCTGTAAAAGTGCCATTCCCATTGTTGTGGTATAGAGTATTTTTTCCGTAGTTGGTGATGTACAGGTCGGGAAAGCCATCATTGTCGTAATCGCCGACCGCCACACCCATGCCGTAATTGCCGTCACCCGCGTTTGCCAGACCGGCTTCCTTAGTGACGTCGGTGAAGCTGCCATCCGGATTCTGCCGGTAGAGACGATTCCAATTCCGGGGATCTTGGCGGTCGAAGGTCTCGGGTGGATGCATCGGGTTGGTGAGCCGGCCGCTGTTGACCAGGAAAATGTCGAGCAATCCGTCGTTGTTGTAATCGAAGAGTGCCACACCGCCACCCATGGTCTCAATCAGGTACTTCTGCGGGGTGGGCGAATTTACATGGTTGAAGTCCAGGCCACGCGGATGCTTCACGTCGAATAAAGGCAGAGGCGCGGCGGAAGACAGGGGCAAGGGGAGGGTGAGGCCCATGGCGGCAAACGCTTGGAGGAAATCGCGCCGTGTGATCCGCCGGTTCATGCAATCGCAAGGTTAGCAGAAGTCACATGCGCGCGCATTGAGAGGAAGGCCGCATGAAGTTCGCAAACGCAAACAACCTTGACAGGAAATTTGGGCGAAGCCCCACCATAGCTTCTGCTACTAAGGCCAATAATTTTATTGAGGGATAAGGAAAGCATTCGAAACGTGTCATTTTCGGCCCATGTACGCTGGTGCGAACATGGGGCACCCGTACAGGTCTGCTTTGGGACTGAATGTACATGTCTGCTTTGGGACGCCCGTAGATGTCTGCTTTGGACTCAGGCAGAGGCCGCATAGACGGAATGAACGGAGCGGGAGGTGGATGCCGGGACAAGGCACCCACCTTCGCTCCACTCACACGTTAGAAGATGAACTTCAGAGCGAACTGAATGAGCCTCGGATTGTTCAACTGGCTACTCGTGATTCCGAAAGTCGGACTATTGGCTTGGCAGCAAGCGGTAGTCGGTGGGCCGAACTGGACGCGGTTGAACGTATTGAAGAACTCAGTCCGGAACTCCAAACCGAACCTTTCACCCGGACCGAAGTTCGTAATCTTTCGTACCGCGAGATCCCAGTTATTGATCCCCTCGCCTCGGAGGGTTGGGTCCACGCGCGACTCGTTCCCGAAACCAAAGTCGCTGGGAGCTGTGAAGCAAGCCGGGTTGAACCAGGCGATGCCCCCCGACGCAGCTACGTGCGAGGCACCCTTGGAACATCCTGACACAACATTCGGGCGCAAAGTCCCGATTCCCAAACTCGCCTGTGACAGCGCCGTCGAGCCCCCATAGCTTATCGGCAAGGGGAAGCCCTTCTGAAACGTCGTGATGCCTTGGACGCCCCATCCGGAAATCGCTTTCCCGGTGATGCTGCCGCCATCCGACAGGTATTTTTGACCGTGACCAAAGGGCAGGTCATAAATGTAGCTGATCACCAGGCGCTGGGACACGTCCTGGGAAGAGAGCGACCACTCTCCCTTGAGGTTGTTCCAGTCTTGCACTTCTCCAACACCGCTCTCCAGCCAGGTGGTCAGGGTATCCGCATTGGTGAGGAGTTTTTCGTTGGTGTAGGCAGCCAGCAACGATCCGCCCCCGGTGAACCGCTTGGTGACGGAGATTTGCAACGAGCTATAGTCACTGGCGCAGCAGCCATCCCCGGCAAGGCTGACGCCACCATACTGGGGGTAGGGACGGAGCAACTGACCGGCGAGAACCGTGGAGTTTGTGGTCGGGTTTAGCGAGCTTACCGTCGCAATCCCCTTGAACGGATTGGGAACGTTCACCAGCAGGGCGCTTCCCAGAGACAGGTCCGCGTCGGGAATCTGGTCAACTTGAGTCGCAGTCGGATTCGGCAAATGCACGCCCCGCGAGCCTGCATACGCGGCATCGACAAAGATCCCTCCCGGAAACTCTCTTTGAATGTCCAGGTTGAACTGCTGGACGTACGGCGCCTTATACGTGGTGTAGGGAGCTACTGTGATGTTTTGGCCGGCATCAAAGGCTGAAACGTTGCCTCTGCCAAGGGGCGTCACGACATTTGCACCGAAGGGTCCGTTGGTCGGGCAATTCAGTGTTCCCGAAGGAGCGCCCGCGGTGAACGCGCAGTTGGTTGCCGTAAGCGTGCTGTTAGGGAGTGATGCCGCCGTTGGAAGTTGCAACCCACAGCGTCGAGGCCAGGTTGATGGCGTCATTACTGGGGTTGAGGTTGAAAAATATCCAGTTGGGAATGAAGAAGATGCCGTAACCCGCGCGAATGACTGTCTTCTGGTCCAGGGAATAAGCAACTCCAATACGGGGCATGACCTCGTTCTTCCTCAACGGTATGTTGCCTCGGGTCTTATTTACTCCGTCACCAACCAGGAAGACGTCGCCCGGGCATGACCCGCCGCTACAGCCGGTAACCGAGGCATTGGTCGCCGCCGGATTCCAATAGCTTATCCAGCCATGACGCTCGGTCCAGGGTCCCTGCAAATCGTAGCGCAGACCGTAGCTTGCCGTCAGTTTCGAGGTGACTCTCCATGTATCCCCGAAGAAAAAGCCTCGATAAGCTTCCTTTTGCGCCACGAGGGCCGGAATCTGCGCCTCACCGAAATTGTGGTTGAACACGCTCGATTGGTTCAGTCCATATCCCAGGAGAAAATCGGCGAAGGAAATACCGCCCGTTCCGCCGGCCACAGGATTGCTCTGCGTCCAACTGCCGTTGAAAGCAAAGGCGCCGCTGGCGATGTTCGTCTGGGCGTAGTTGTCAAAGGTCTCAATCAGTTGGCCGCCAAAGAACATGGTGTGGCGTCCCTTGATCCACGTGAGGTTGGGGGAGAGGGCCCATTGCGTGTCGTGGTCGGTGATAAAGCTCTGACCCTGGGAACAGGTGACGGCGGAGTCTTGTGGCGTGAAGCAGGGTGTGAATGGCGACCGGCCGGCGCTGGGAATTGCCGCATTGTAAGAAGCGGGCCAGCCGTACTGGGTCAAGTCAAAACCTGAGTTCTTGGGGGAACGCAAGTAGTGGAATCGGCTGCCGCTGAGATTGATACTTAGCAACAGATTAGACCGGATGGAGTTGCTGTAGCCTATGACGGCGGCGTTGGTCTGATAGGTTTCCGCGCAACGATCCGCGCACAGCCCGGTGCCGAAGGGGTCGGTTGGCAAATCCAGAAGGTTGAAAAAGTTGTAACGAGTAAAAATGTGCTGCTTCGAGGTCAAATTTTGATCGACACGAGCTACGTATTGATTGGTGTTTCCGCCGGAGGCCGCGGCCGCGGAGAAATTATTGTTTTCGGCGCTGTTGGTCGGCAGCGGAAGGTACTTAAGTTCAACCGACGCGGCCTTGTTAATTGACCCCGTAGGGATAGTGTTGTTGGCGAATTGTGTTCGACCGCAATTCGCGGCCGTGGAGTTTCCGACACACGTTGCGCTGATGCTCAACGGATCGTAGATTGGAGTGTCCGCGGGAAATACGCCACCCCTCTCCTGAACGGTGGGCACTGTGGTGGTAAAAATCTGGGACGCCCGCTGACGGTACCCATCATAGGCGAAGAAGAAAAACGTCTTGTCTTTGATAATCGGGCCGCCAAACGTGCCGCCAAACTGATTCTGCACGTAGGGAGGCGCCTCCGGCGCGCCCTCGGGGAAATATGGCCGGGAATTCAAGACCTTGTTGCGGAGATATTCATACGCTACGCCGTGGAAAGTGTTTGATCCTCCCTTGGTGCTCAGGTTGACAATGCCGCCGGCGAACCTGCCCCATTCCGGGCCGAGGTTGTTGTACTGCACCTTGAATTCGGATATGGCGTCCTGGTCGGGAATCAGAATGGGCAGATTGATGTAACCAATGTTCACCGGTTGCCCGTCGACGTACTCGGCGCTCTCGTTGCCGAACGAGCCGCCCACCTGGTAGTTGCCCCAGCTGAACGGATTCTGGCCCACCTGCGAACCGCCGGCACCGCCCTGCGCGATGGCAGCGGGCGATAGAGTGATGAGGTTGAAAACGTTGCGGCCATTCAAAGGAGTTTCGTTGGTCTTGCGTTCGTCAATGACCTGGCCAAGCGACGCGTTATCGGTCTGCAGTAACGGAGTCTCCGCGGTGACTTCTATGGTCTGGGTGTCTGCGCCGACCTCCAGGGTGGCGTCAATGCGGGCACTCTGCTGCACCTGCACGTCAATGGCTTCGCGCTTGAAACGCTTGAAGCCGGTCTTATCCACATCCACGGTGTACCCACCTGGATTCAAGTTGAGGAAGGAATATAGTCCGTTTTGATCTGTATTAAATGTCTGCTGTGCACCCGTGGCGGTGCTGGTCAGCGTAACCTGCGCGCCCGCGATAGCGGCGCCCGAGGCGTCCTTGACCGTTCCTGAAATCGAACCGAAGGTGGACTGCCCGCGGGCAGTAAAGCAACAGGCGAGGAACAGCACCGTTGCGGCGATAGGAAACCTGAATTTGTGTGAAATCACTGCGCCTCCTAAAAGTTCTGCAAACCAACGAGCCCTATCGGACCAGATATGCGCGGTCCGACTTCAACAATGACTTCGGCGTATGTTTCGCCTGTTTTGTATACAGAGTCGTCAACACCCGTAACCTTTTGCGGTTGTGCAACTCTACCGAGATGAAATCGAACCAGGAAATGCAACATACATGAGACCTGAGCTTTTTCCGTGCGAGTTATCAGTCCCACAATGCGTGCGACGGAATCAGACCATAGGGGTATGAGGACTGTCAAGATTGCGTATCGAAAGAATCTTGTCGCGATCAACAAGGGCTACAAATTACCCACGGGGTGCGGATCAGCGACCCGACATCGGGAGGACAGACGGCACTGGCACTGCCGAAAGGAAACTGGCACTACTTAAACAATCGATTGTCGCGAATATGCCAAATTACTGGCACTATGGAAAACAATAGGTCGCCGATGGGTGTCGCATTCACTATTCCTGATCTACCTATCCGAGGAGGGCTTGTTCCTTTTAGGGTGGTGGTTGCCCAACTGAGTGAGCAATTTCTTCCACCACGGCGACGTTCCGCGCAGGCAGCGAATAGTGCCGTCTTGCGTCACGTGGCTTCCGTAAAGGAAATGGTGACCTAATGAAATGGGTGACCTGATACCTACTCCTCTGTAACCGTATCGGATACATAGGGTCAGCTCCGTTGGCCACGAATCTTCTTATCAGCCAATTATTTGTTCAGCCACGAATTGTTTATTTTCGAGCATTTCGTTTGACACGAGGCGTTTTTTGGGCGCATAGTTTTTCGCCAAGGGGCATCGGGGCTAATCCATTAGGGCAATCATCTCCCACTCCGAAACCATTCGTTGGTTCCAGGCGTGTTTCGAGATCCTTTAAAAACCACGCTCCGCTTCCTTTTTTCACCTGCCATCAAAAGTCCGGTCTTCTGGATGGGCGGCCCTGTATGCGTCCACGGCCTTTTGTAGTTCGGCTTCGTGCTCCTTGGCGACGGCTGCCATCACTTCCGTCTGCTTTGCCTGGTAACTTTCCCTAAACTCCTGCGCGATTCGGGGCGACAGCCGTTGCAGCCTCGCCCACTCCTCTGAGCGAATGAAGGCCTCCGTGTGGAGCTTTTCTTGTGGTGTCAGCGAATCCAGCATTTTGTGGACCTCGGCGTCTTCAGTGGCTCTTTGAGTCTCCTCCGCCTCCCGCCGCGCCTGCTCCGGGCTGTCGCCCCCCTCTCGAAATTTCATCTCCTGGCCATAGAGCCGTGCCGTCATTGCCTGTCCAGCCGGCGTAACGAAGAGGCGGATTGCACTTTGTGCCGATTCTTCGGACCAGTACCTTTGGTAAATTGGCACAGCCAAGGAGACAACATCGATGTCTTCCACGGCCTGAACGGAGTCTGTCCACATCTGGGGCGGATACCATGACGGTAGTGTCTTACGCTGGATCTCGAACTGCTTCTCCATGGCTTCGCGATTGGCAGAGACGAAGTGACACACCTGGAAGAACCGACGCATCGTCGCTTCGGTCGCCGGATGTATTGGCGGGACAGCGGCGGGTGGGATGTTTTGTGCCCATGCTCCCGCCGCGGTCAGTGAGAACGCAGACAGATAGAGAAGAAATAAAAGACAGTTTTTCATCGGCCTGTTTTGCTCCACACAGTGGAAGAATACAAGCAACGATTCGGGGAGGGGAATGACCCTATAGGAGATATGGCTATTGAGCACGGAAGGCCGCCGCGGACACCTGCAGCCCATTTAGACATGTGCGGGGGAACTCAAATGTGGAGGCTTGGAGACTTTGGTTCCAGGCCTTTCCCTCGAATTCAGTCGTTTACCGGGCAGCAACCAGGGTCTCGCTGCTTGTGACCAGCCCTGCTTGCTGGAGCCGAACCTTCTTCTCCTTCGTCGAATCAGGAATTTTCAGGTTCATATCCTCAGAGTCGCAGAGAACCTCGCTCAGGAAGTACTGGTTGCCGTACTTGTGAAACAGCAGCTGTCCGCCGTTGGGAGATTTCCTGCCGTCCCGATAGAAAACACTGAGTGCCGCCGAACGGTGCTGGGCATGGTTCGTGATCATGATCAGCTGTGCCGAATGGAACTTGATCGTGTAAGTACCCGCGGGAAGCGCAGCGTTGCCTACGGTGAAGGCGAAGGGGACCTTGGCTTCTACTCCGTTGGACTGCGCGAAGGACGTGCCGGCCAGGGCAAAGTTTGCGATGGCGAGGAGGGCGATTGCTGTGATCCGTTTCATGAAAGTGTCTCCTTTCCGTTGAGGCGTCGAACTCTGATCGCCTTCAATCTGTAAAGCGGAGTTCCGCGCCCAAAAGGGCCAACATTTCTAAGAATTGTGATTTTCCTGCCGCCTCATACGAAATCGGGTTATGGCAGCCACTGGAAGGCCCGAACTATGCGGCATCCGTCCGGTAGCTCTCAGCATCAGAAAATAGAGAGGCTCTGTATGAGCACACCCAGGTTCGTCCACGATGACGTCGTCAAACTGATCCAGACCGGCCAGATTGGTACGATCAAGGAAGTCCACCAGATCGGCGACGGGTACGTTTACGGAGTTGAGCTCAGGACGGACGCAGGCGAACACGTCAACACACCAGAAGCTGAGCTTGAACTGATGAAGATCGCCAATGACGATGAGACCGGATTCACAATCCGATACATTACATAGCGGTGCTGTCGCGGCTCAGGCTCCAACGTACCGCAAAGGTAAGCTGTCGAAACTATCCAGCAAACCCATTCCAGACGTTATAAGCCGGCTTGTGGTGGGCGATCGGCAGATGGACGATAAACGACTTGACACACGGGTGCGGCAGATCCGGGGGAACCGTCCATTGCTAAACGCTTAAGGATTAGTAGCGGGGATAGCATCCTTCTCATTGGGAGCAGCCAGGTCTATGCCGAAATCGTAAACAACGTTTGCATAGCTTCCAACGGATTTGGGTATTGGCAACAGGCAATATTCTCCTTCATCCATTGGCGCCTTGGGCTCGATACGTATCCATCCGCCTGGCATTTGTGTGGTGCTGGTCTCGATGAACTCCCCGTGTCGCTTTGCATTGCCAGTCAGTTGCGTATACGACAGGCTGTCCACTACCCGTTTGTTCTTGAGCTGTACTGCTCGCACTATCGCAAACGTGTGGACGTCGGCATCCCTTCCCTCACCTCCAGGATCCTGGTCGGATTCGAGCAGCAAATACAGGATGGGAGTCTTGCCATGTAGCTGAGTACGCGAATGCACGCCATCCAGCTCTGTTGTCAACCTCGGCTTGTAGAAGACCGATGCAGCGAAAGAGCCAGCCAGGTTTGCTCCGATGTGCCTGTTCACTGCAATTGTAGAGTGATGGATAGGAACCAGTTGATACCGATCCTTGTAGGTATCCACGGCCCAGGGAGTGCGATCATTCGGGATCTTTAGGCCGTGTTCCACATCGAGGGTTGACTGTGCTTCTGCTTTAGTCAATGCGCACAGGCTCAATAAGACCAACACCGACCACTTGGCGAACCGCCAGATACAGGGCCTGACCCTCTGTTGATTTTGCATGACCACAACCTTATCAAGAGCCGTCGTGGGTCGCCATTCTCCAAAAGTTCCTCCCTCACCGTTTTCGGTACTCAACAAATGTGACAACGGCAACTGCCACGATGGCTGGAGAGATTAGAGGTGGTCGCTTCAGCCTCAAAACTCTTTTTTAAGACTCCAGGGGAAGGGAATACCACGATGGTGTAACCGCCGGAGCCGCTGCCTGAGCGAATTCTGTTTCGTGTTCAGGCCGCTTGGGGTATATCTGTTGCGATATGCGCTCGCTTGCTTTGCTTTTCCTTGCTGTTTTGCCTGCCGCCAGCTTTGGTCAGACTGCGACCAAAACACCCGCTCCTGACAATTTGCAAAAGGAAGCGCTGGTGTTTGAGCGCTCTGAGACGACGATAAGCATGCACGCGGACGGCACGGGAGAGCGCGTCATGCATGTCTGGATCCGCTTGCAATCCGAAGGAACTGCACGGCAGTTCGGCGTGCTTTCGTTCAGTTATGCGGCAGCCAATGAGACGCCGCACATTACGTTGGTGCGGGTGCATAAGGCGGATGGCTCCACGATGGACACGCCTGCCGCCGATGCCATGGATATGCCGGCTGCAGTCACCCGCGAGGCTCCCCTCTACAGCGACTTGAAGGAAAAGCATGTGCCCGTGCGGTCCCTCGCCACCGGCGACACGCTGGAATATGAGGTGCACGTCACCATCGATAAGGCTGAAGCTCCGGGCCAGTTTTGGGGGGCACAGCATTTCACGCCGCCAGGCTCGGTCATCGTGCTGGCGGAAGGTTTCACGCTTGAGGTGCCCAAGGATAAGTATGTCCAGGTGTGGAGCCCAAACCATAAGCCCGCCGTCACCGAGCACAATGGTCTTCGCACTTATCGTTGGGAAGGATCGCAGCTGGTGCCCGCGCCGAAAACGAACGGCGAGGCGGATGATGTGGCCGGTACGAATGCGCCTAAGGATCCCGACGAGGATGCGGATGGACGCAAGTTGCCCTCGGTTGCGTGGACTACTTTCCATAGCTGGCCAGAGGTGGGCGATTGGTATCGCAGCCTTGCGCTCGAGCGAGCGCAGCCAAATGATGCCCTGCGGGCCCGCGCTGCCGAAATCACCAAAGACGCAAAGACACCCGAGGACCAGGTACGCGCGATTTACACCTTCGTCTCTACACGGACGCGCTATGTGGGCATCGATTTCGGTATTGGCCGCTACCAGCCGCACGCGGCTGCTGAGGTGCTGGCCAACAATTACGGAGACTGCAAGGACAAAGATACGCTGCTCGAAGCCCTGCTGCGGGCGAAGGGCTTTCATACCGCTCCGGCTCTTATCGGGGTGGGGGTCACTCCGGTTGAGGCTGTGCCTTCTCCCGCGGTCTTCAACCATGTCATCACGACCGTTGATCTGCCCGGGGGGCGCATCTGGCTCGACAGCACACCCGAGGTTGCTCCCTACCGCTTGCTCTCCGCGAGCATACGGGACCAGTTAGCGCTGGTTGTGCCTACGGAAGGGCCCGCGGCGCTGGAGCGCACTCCTGCGGCGCCGCCTTATCCGATGATCGCCCACTTTGAGGCGACCGGTACGCTTGATGGCGACGGTAAGCTGACCAGCCGTATCACGGCGAGTTACCGCACCGACGATGAGGTGGTGGTACGGTCTCTGGCGCGCAGCGTGGCGCCGGCGCAGTGGGACCAGGTATCCCAGTATGTGTCCTCGATGACCGGCTTTGCCGGGACCACCAGCCACACGTCGATTACCAACCCGGAGGACCTCTCCTCGCCTATTGTTCTCACTTACGATTACACACGCCCGTCTTATGGCGATTGGGAGAACCGCCGTATTGTACCTTGCTTTCCCGCGCTCGAGTTCGGCGCGCTTGCCAGCGACCACAACCCGCCGCCGGCAGACATCCAGCTGGGCGCTCCCCGTACCCTGGCCGCCATCTGCCGCATCCGCCTTCCCGAAGGCTATCGCACCGATCTGCCCGACCCGGTCCACGTCAAGACCGATTTCACCACGTTCGATAAGACGTATCGCTTCGACGGCAAGGATGTCGTGATTGAGCGCACGATCGTTGTGCTGGCCAAGAAGCTGCCCAAGACGGAGTGGAAGCGCTACCAGACATTCAGCAAAGATATCGGCCTGGATGGCGAGCCCTGGATACAGTTGATCCGGTCGCAGCCGGTGCACAAGCTGGACACTCCCCAACTCGACCAGCCCGTCATCGCACGGGGGAAACCGGCGGGTGGGAAGTCCGCCGCGGTCGCGCAAGGGGAAGGGGCGCCGGGCTCGGATCGGGTCGCCGTGCAAGGACTACCTCTCGATGCCAACCATGCGAGTCCGGCTGGACCCTCTGAAAGCGTGCCGGCAAGAGAGTTGATGAAGTCTGCCTACCTGCAGATGAAGGCGGGCGATTTGAGTGGGGCGTCGGCCACGCTGGACAAACTCAAAGCTAAGGATCCTGGGGCGCAAGGCTTGTGGGCCAGTTATGGCATGATTGCTGCCTTTAAGAAAAACTATGCGGAGGCAGCGGCTGACTTCAAGAAAGAGCTTGCGGCCCATCCTGATTTTCCTGATATGGCCTTCGCCGTGGCTGGAGCGGAGAACAGCAGCGGAGATTCCGCGGCTGCGCGCCACACGCTCCAGACCTATCTCGAGAGCCAGCCCGGGGATCTGAAGCCCTCCCTGTTCCTCGCTCAGCTGCAAAATGCTGCGGATGACCACGAGGGCGCCCGCAAGACGCTCGAGAGTGCGACCCGAGAGAATCCCGACAATCGTTCGGTCCGTATACGCCTGAGCGAGACGCTGCTGCGACTCAACCGCAAGGACGAAGCAGCGGCTGTGGCAAAAAGCGCGTTGGACGGCACGGAGGATACGGAGGTGCTCAATGATGCCGGATACGTGCTGGCGGAAACGGGGCTTGACCTACCCTATGCGGAAGAAGTCTCGCGCAAAAGTATTACTGTGCTGGAGGCAAAGACCGCGGCCATTACTCCTGCGGAAGTGAACAGCAACGCTTTTGCGCAGTCGAGGCTGCTCATCGCCTCCTGGGATACGCTTGGTTGGATTCTCTTTCGCGAGGGCAAGGTGGAGGAAGCCATGCCGCTGATTGTTGCCGGGTGGCGGAATGCCCTGGTGCCCGAGGCGGGTGATCATCTCGGCCAGGTGTACGAGGCCATGGATAAAAAGGAGGAGGCGCTTTCCGCATATCGCCTGGCCGCGGCGTCGATCGAGGGCGACAACGTGACCTCAGATGTCCGCGAGCACATCACCAAGAGCATCGCGCGGCTCAGCGGTGGCACCCCTGCAGAATCTCGATACAACGGAACCCAGGCGCTCCAGCAGACACGCACCTACAGCATCGCGCGCCCCGCGGGAGTCAGCGGCTGGGGCACCTTCCGGCTGCAGATCAATACCACCGGCGTGATTGCTTCGCAGCAGATGTCCGGGGATGAGAAGCTCTCCGCGATCGCGGAAAAAGTCAATGCAATGAAGTTTCCGGAATGGTGCCGCCTGGCTCAGCGGCGCACCTGCTGCGGAGCGCAGTCGTGAGCCCCTCCATGGGGAGTAATTGCGAGGTGGTCCTGGTGCCGAATAGCAGCTTGCAGACAGAGCAGTGAGGAGTGGCGGGGTGAGGTTGCCCCCTAGAGCGCCGCATTTGAGGATTGACCGGAGGGGATCCTGCTTTTAAGATAGAGGGGCTGGGCTCATCTGCCGGCTTCTTGTTCGCCGCATTGCCCCCTCGTTCAATGGTAGGACAGCTGCCTCTGGAGCAGCATATCGGGGTTCGAATCCCTGGGGGGCA
>CAWCKO010000022.1:0-31259 GCA_963796145.1 uncultured Acidobacteriaceae bacterium
GGTGGAGGCGGCGGGAGTCGAACCCGCGTCCGAAATCGTAGTCAGCAGAGAGACTCCATGCTCAGTCGAGTTCCGAAGGTTTCGCGCTACGCGCTCAGAACCGACAAGATGCGCGCAACACTAGTCCGTGGATCTCGTTTCTCACGACTCGGACCGCGGCCGTGAGGACCAGCCTGCTGTGCGACGTCCTTCCGCAGCCCACAGGCGAAGCCACGGAGAACGGCTACTTATTTAATTAAGCAGCGTATGCCAGGTTGATTGTTGGCAATTAGTGGTTTTCCAGGCGATTACGGGTGCCCAGCCCCCGGCATGCCTCTCTACTGCATAATCGATCCCGTCGAAACCGTGACGCCCCCATTTCGCAAACAGCGTCAAGGACAACCAGAACGATTTTCTTTCCGGCTCCCTTTCTATTCTTCCAATTTCGATCGGAAAAACTACATGCCGATCGAGTTCAAGTCTATTTTTTCAAAATCCTTGTGCATGATGCCATCCCCGAATTTGCTCGACGGTTTTACCCTGCATCGCCATCTTGTTAGGCGTAATACCCCTCTTTTGCGCACGTCGAACATTCGGCCCCATGCAGGCCTTCAAAGCAGCTGTGCAAACTCGTGTGGCCAAGGGCCCGGTCGCAACGGCAGAAGCAGGGAAGCTGGTAGAGCACATTGGGTACCTTGGCCGCATCCACGTACACCGCCTTCTGCCAGGGGTACTGGAACATGGGTCCCGCCAGCTGCTTGCCCGAGAGTACCGGAGGCAGCCTCGTTCCGTGAGCAGGGGCAGTTGCATGGTAGGCCGGAGCGTTGTCGTCCGTGATCCACTGCGCATAAGCCGCTACCGTCAACATCCCAATCGCCAGGCAAACCATGATTCGCCGCATTCCCGCTCCTTAAAGACCTCAGTGTAGCGCGGAAGCATCGGGAATCGCCACGCGCCACGGTTCGGCGATAGGATTGCAAAGGGTTTGGGTAAGGATTTGAAGGGAAAAGAGCGCGGAGAGCAAAAAAAGGCGGCACGAACGGTAAATTGTCCGTGCCGGGAGGCCAGTGACGCAACTTGTACTAAAAACCGCGCCGTGAGAGCTACTTCCTCAATCACGACTGAACTCATATTAGCAGATGCACACCGTGAACTTCTAGTTGCAAATGCTGAATTTCGTTAAAAAATGTATTTTCTAACTTTTTAAATCCCGATTACTGTATCTTTCGGGGCTCAACTGCACCCTTCCCCCAACATAGACGCGGTTTTTAGAAATAAGTTTCGGTAAAGACTTCCTTCGTCATTTTTTTATCAGGTCGCTCGTGCCTTTACGCAAATTTGCCGCCTTTAAGCCTGGTCCCGTGCTGGTAGACGACCGCCCCGGAACACAAAAGTCTCTGGCGCACCGGCCTCTTGCTCGCCACCTCCGCGGCTTTAGGCGGAATCGCCGTCGCCATCTGGAACCGCAGAACTCTAGCCCAAATCCGCCAGCAAACCGACGCCAGAGAAGAATAGCCACCCCGACCGAAGCGCAAGGGAACTGCGGTTCTCTTACCGCACATCCCGTGCCAGCTACGAAATCGAATCAATCTCCCGGGCCATCTTCATATCCCGCTGGGTCAAACCGCCTTTGTCGTGGGAAACCAACGCCAGCCTCACCTTGTTGTACCGGATATCAATGTCCGGGTGATGCCCAGCCTTTTCTGCCTTTTCCGCCACCTGGTTGACGAAGACCATGGCGGCAGCAAAATCGGGGAACTGGCAGTGGCGCACGATCTCCTTACCCTCAAGTTTCCACTGGGGAAGCGAACGCAAACTCTCCTGCACCATGTCCGGGGTCAATACACTCATCGCCACACCTTCTGCCCTGATCTTTAAGAGAAAGGATTGCGCAGCCTGGGCCCTTTGGGCTCAAGCTGCAGGGGGGAGAACTTCTTCGCCTGCTGGGTAATCTCCGCGCGCAAATCCTCCCACAACTGGTCGGGCAAGCTGAGATACACCTCAACCACCTGGGGGTCGAACTGCGTCCCCGAGCAGCGCTTGATCTCCATACGTGCGGCAGAGAAGCTGGTCGCCTTACGATACGGCCGATCCGAAGTAATTGCGTCCAGCGTATCGGCTACAGCGAAGATTCTCGCCCCCAGTGGAATCTGCTCTCCCTTGAGCCTGCGCGGATAGCCGCTGCCATCGTAGTGTTCCTGGTGCGCGTACACAATCTCCGCCGCCTCCTGCAGAAAAGGAATCTTACGCAGCATCTCGGTAGCCCGCGCGCGCAGTGTTCTCGCATCACCTTTTGCTCATCCGCCTGCAGCTTGCTGGGCTTGAGTAGAATGGCGTCAGGAATCGCCATTTTCCCGATATCGTGCAGAAAAGCGCCCCGCGCGACGATCGGTATCTGGTGCGGAGGGACACCCGCTCCCCGGGCCAGCGCAATCGTGAAAGCGGTCACCCGTTTGGAGTGGCCTTCTGTCTCCGCGTCTTTCAGATCAAGCGCGTCGCCCAGCGCCTCCAGCGTGATGTCGTAGGATCGCTCCAGGTCGGAAATCGCCTGGTGCAGCATCCCCGTCCGGGCGCTTACCATCTGCCCAGACCTTGCCGGTACATCGCGTTCTGCTGCACCAGCCGCCGATAATCAATCGCCCGCTTGACTGTAACCAGCAGCGGTCCTTTTCGATCGGTTTCAAAAGATAGTCGTAGGCCCCTTGGCGTTCCGCGGCGATCGCCCGATCCAAATAGCTGCTGGGCGTTACCAGTACCAGGGGGGTATCCGGTTGTACCTGACGCATCCGCTCCAGCAGACCGTGGCCGTTCAGACCAGCCGTCATCAGGTCTGAAAGCACAAGGTCATACGGGGGGTCCTTCTCGATGTGCGCGATCGCCTCACCACTCCCGCTCGACAGCACGGTTGAGTAGTCCGCTCTTTTGAGCATGCCGTCGATCTCTATTCGGCAATGCACCTGCTGATCGACTACCAGGACGCGTGGTTGACTGCTCACTGTTTCCATACTTACCGGCCCTCCGGTCTTTTCCGGAAGGCTGCCTTTCTCTCTCACTGATACCGCTCCTGAGCATCTGGAAACAGTCGATCCAGTGCCTGCCAGCAGCATTGTGCGTACTGACAGTTACGCCGTTGAGGCGAGGGCCGCGCTGATGCAGGTCTTCTCTCGCAGAGTACGAGTCGCGACGGCGGTATCGCAATGGGAGATTCGCAAACCCCTTAGACCAAGGTCACGGTAATTGTGAAACCGCCTTAATGCTGAGTCTATCGTCAACCGATCCCTATGGTGTGAATTCTTCTCGGGGAAGCCATCGTGGTGGAGCAAACTGTTATACTCCGTGGAAGACCAACCGCGCTTTTTCACATGACAAGGACAACATCCGCTACCGGATTAACTGTGGTTTTCATCGTCAGGCTGAAGGTTGGCCTAAATTGGGGTGGCTTTGTTCAATTTTGAGCGCGAGTTTTCCGCGGAAGCGAATCTCGTTGCCTCGCAGGCTGTCAAACAGTCCTGTGAGCAGCAGCAGCGAGACGTCTATGAAAGCCACCGTCATCGTGCCTTTTCCCTCGCCTTCTACATGACCGGCAATGAAATCGAAGCGGAAGAAATTCTGGCCGCCACCTTTGTGCGAGCCTTTCAGCAAAACGAACGGCCCGATGGATTCGCAGTCGATTCGGCGCTCGTCGGAGAGCTGAACAAGCGATTTCCTCTGCAACAGGAAGAACCCGCGGCGGTCATCGCTCCCGGCGTCGGGCTTAGTCACCGCAACGTTCGCCGTCCCGATCTCGAGGTCGCGGTGTGCAACCTGCCGGCCAACGAGCGCTTGCTCTTCCTGCTGCACGATGTGGAAGGCTATTCGCCGGCGATGATCGGCCGCCTGCTCAATCTTTCCGAGGCGCAGGTGCAGCGCTCCTGTTTTTCCGCTCGTATTCGCCTCTGCCAGGGCTTGGCTGAGCAAGCCCGCACCGAAGCCGCCTGATAAACCAGGACCCCTACTTCTTATTCCGCCGAGCAGCGCTCCATCCTTCCTTGATCGTCTGCCTGGCCCGCCCCAGCGCCAGCGCATCTTCCGGCACATCTTCCGTGATGCACGATCCCGCCCCGATATAGGAGCCCTTACCCAAGGTCACAGGCGCCACCAGGGTGGAGTCGCTGCCCACAAACACACGATCTCCAATGACTGTCTTGTGCTTGGCGATACCGTCATAGTTGCAGGTGATAACGCCCGCCCCCACGTTCACCCCCTCGCCGATTTCCGCGTTCCCCAGGTAGGTCAGGTGACTTGCCTTGGACCCTTTACCCATACGAATCTTCTTGGTCTCGACAAAATTGCCTATATACGCACCTTCCCCGATCTCGCTCTCCGGCCGGAGATGCGCATAGGGCCCGAGGATCGCACCATCGTCCACCCGCGACTGGGTGACGACGCAGCCCTGGCGAACCAGCACCTGGTCGCCCACCGTAGCGTGCTCCAGCACCGAATAGGAGCGAATACGGCACTCCGTCCCCACCTTGGTCTCACCCAGGAGCTGCACAAACGGCTCGATGACCGTGTCCGCCCCCACCATCACACCGGTATCGATCACCGTGGTCTCGGGGCGGAAGATCGTCACTCCTTCCGCCATCAGCCGCCGTGCGGTCATGAGCCGCAGTTTGCCGTCGATCGCCATCATCTCCGCAATGGTATTGGCGCCCAGCACCTCGTCCGGATCCTCAGCCCGGAGAGCCAACACCCGTTCACCGGCTGCAACCAGAATGGCCGCCATATCCGTCAGGTACAACTCACCGTGCGCATTATCGGTCCCCAGACTGTCGATATGACCAAACAGCGGCTTGCTGGCGAACCCGTAGATTCCGGAGTTGATCTCCGTCGCCTTAGCCTGTTCCGGAGTCAAAGCTTTTGGTTCAACAATCTCCTGTATCTCATCGGAACTACGTGATTTGCGAATCACTCGCCCATAACCGCTCAAGTCTTCCGGCGCCGCCGTGAGCACGGTCATCGCCGCCCGATGCTCAAGATGGAAGTCGCGTACCCTGCGGATTGTCCCCGACCGGATCAGTGGCACATCGCCCGAGAGCACGATCACATTTTCATATCCCTGGGTCGCCTGGCGCGTCTGCTGAATGGCGTGGCCGGTGCCCCGCTGTTCGGTCTGCTCGACAAATTGCACCCCCAGTCCGGATAGAGAGTCCATCACCAGCCCCGCTTCGTGCCCCACGATCACGTAAATGTCTTCCGGGGGAACAATCTGCCGCGCCGCATCGACTACGTGCCGTATCAGGGTCTTGCCGCCGACCTCATGCAGAACCTTTGGACGCTTGCTCTTCAGCCGCGTGCCTTTTCCCGCAGCCATGATCACAATGGCAAATTGCATCGTCTATCCCCCTTTAGTACTTTGCTTGCGGACAATAACCTAAAGTAAAAATTGAAGTTTCATCCGCCAGCCCAGCCAGCGACAAATCCCCGAGTGCCCACACACCGCACCTTTAAGATGTGGAATACCGCCAACCGCACCCTGGGCAAGGATATAGGTTTATGCGCTGCCGAAGGGGTCCAGTCATTTGCAATGTCGGTACCGAAGAATCCGCCTTTTACCCCTTATTCACACGGGCCAATCTGCTTCAGCCATGGGATAAGCGTAACGTTGAAGGAGGAGAAATAAGAACCATGAGCTCAGCTCCGGCATCCGCAGCGGAACGGGTCTCCATCCACTAGAGCAGTTTCGCAATTACTGTGGACTGAAGAAGATCGCGATGTGTGGTTTTCCTTGGGAGAAAACCACGAAAAGGCCTGTCGCTTCGGTCTACACCAATTACTAAACCGCTCTAAAGGGGAAACGTCTTGGCCACAGCGACGGAGATCTCGCACCGCACCATTCCCGGCGGCAGCTTCCTCATCGAGGAGCGTGCCCCGGAAGAAATCATGACCCCGGAAGACTTCAGCGAAGAGCAGCGCCAGATTGCGCGCACCGCCTCTGATTTTGTTCGCAACGAGGTGCTTCCCGCGGCTGAGGAAATCGAGGCCAAGCGTTTCGACGTTACCCGGGCCTTGCTGAAGAAGGCTGGGGATCTGGGCCTCATGGCGGTCGATATCCCCGAGGCCTACGGGGGCCTGGCCATGGACAAGGTCACCTCAGCCATCGTTGCCGACCGTCTTTCGCAGCTGGGCAGCTTCTCCGTTGCCTTCAGCGCGCATGTCGGTATCGGAACCTTACCCATCGTGTGGTATGGCACCGACGCGCAGAAGCAGAAATTCCTGCCCCGCCTGGCCACCGGCGACTGTATCGGCGCCTATGCTCTCTCGGAAGCAACCTCCGGCTCCGACGCCATGAACATTCGTGCCCGTGCCACGCTCTCCGCCGACGGCACACACTACGTTCTGAACGGCGAGAAAATGTGGATCTCCAACGGCGGCTTTGCCGACCTGTTCACGGTGTTCGTAAAAGTCGACGGAGAAAAATTCACTGCCTTCCTGATTGAGAAAGACACTCCGGGGCTCTCCATCGGCGCGGAAGAGCACAAGCTGGGCATTCGCGGCTCCTCTACCTGTCCCCTGGTGCTTTCCGACTGCAAAGTGCCGCTGGAAAATCTTCTCGGCGAAGTCGGCAAGGGACACCACATTGCCTTCAACATTCTCAACATAGGCCGCTTCAAGCTGGGCGCCGCCTGTGTAGGCGCAGGCCGCACCGTGCTTGGTCACGCCATTGGCTATGCGAAGCAGCGCCAGGCTTTCGGCAAGCCCATTGCCGGCTTCGGCCTTATCCAGCAGAAGCTGGCCGATTCCGCCGCCCAGCTTTTCGCCGTCGAAAGCATGGCCTATCGCACCGTAGGCATGATTGATGACGCGCTCTCCACCCTGGACGGCGACAACCCGCGCGAAATCCAAAAGCGCATTGAGGAGTACGCCGTCGAGTGCTCCATCCTCAAGGTCTGGGGTTCGGAGATGCTCGACGCGGTCGTGGACCACGCAGTCCAGATCTATGGCGGTTACGGATACGTCGAAGAGTATCCCGTCGAGCGGGCCTATCGCGACTCCCGCATCAATCGCATCTTTGAGGGCACCAACGAAATCAACCGCCTCATCATCACCGGCTGGCTGATGAAGCGCGCTATGGCCGGCCAGCTCCCGCTGCTCGCTGCCATCAAAAAGCTGATGGATGAAGTCCTGGAACCGCCCTCTTTCAAGGACGATTCTGACCACGCGGACGATCCTCTCTACGGTGAGGCGCAGCTCCTGGCGGGCGCGAAAAAGCTGGCTCTTTTCACCGCCGGTGCGGCGTCGCAAAAGTATATGAACGCCCTTGCCGACCAGCAGGAGATAATGGCGGACTTGGCCGACATCATCATTCAGGTCTACGCCCTTGAGTCGGCCTTGTTGCGCGCCCGCAAGCTCCGAGCGCGAGGCCTGCCCCTGGCCGATACGGCAGCATCGATGGTCCGATTGTATGCGGCCAAGGCGATAGATATCGTCGAGCTCGCTGGGCGGCGCATCATCGCAGCGGTCGCCGAAGGCGACACTCTTCGCGTGCAACTAGCCATCTGTCGCCGTCTGGTCAAGCACATCCCCGAAGACGTCTACGCCTGCTCCCGCAAAATCGCCCACCACCTGGTGGAATACGGAGTCTGGACCTAAACGGTGCCTGGAAGACGGTACCTGGAAAATGAAACGACCGGGCATGAGTCCCGCAGGGACGGCTGAGAGTAGCCCAGGACGGCAGTCCTGGGTAAACATCAAGCAATCTGAAGAGTCCCGTTAGGGACGGCTGAACGCGGGCGATCAAGATCTCAGCTGTTCCCGCGGGACTCGCGCAGATCTAAAAGCCAGCCCACCCTTACTTGCCCAAAACAAACCTTTACTGTCGTTGTTGCAATTGGCCATCCCCGCTGTAGTTGCGCGAACCGCCAACCGTCTTCGACGTAGTCACGCTAATCGGCGACTGCAGACGAAAGCTGACCAGCGTTTCCGTAGGAATCTGGACCTGCTGTCCGCGAGTGACGCCGTTGACCCCGGCGCCCACGCCGCCGCCGGTGACCGCCCCGATCGCCGCACCTTTGCCGCCACCGGCCAGGGCGCCGATAATCGCTCCCACCGCCGCGCCGCCGCCGGTTTTAGCCGCAGTGTTCTTCCCCCGCCCGGCGCCCTGCTTGGTAAACGCATCGGTCACCAAATCCACCGGATGATCCACCGTATCGAGGCGTGTCAGCTCGATCGACAACTCCGAGCTGCCGGAGAAGTGGGTTGCATCCTTAGCTGTAACCACGCGTCCCACCACCGACGCTCCCGACTTGGCGACCACCATGCCATCCGCGATCAGATCCCCAGCCAGTGAGCCATGAAAAACCGAGTTCGACTGGGTACTGGCGCTATCCAGTGTCTCGGTCATGCGAATCGGAATCACCGTACCTGCAGGCAGGGTCACCGTCTTGGCTACAGGAGGAGGCGGAGGAGGCGCGGGAGCCACAACCTGCACCGGTTCCTGAGCAGGAGGAGGCGGAGGAGGAGGTGGTGGGGGAGCGGCCTGGGCCACTTCCTTGTGCCGCCGCTCCGGCTTCACCGCCGGCGCCGGCTTAGCCGCGCGTGCAGGCGCCACCACCAGGTTGTTGACCACTGTCCTGACCCCATCGACCGTAGCGCTATCGGCAGCCGCCAATGCCCGGGAAGCGTCGTTGTCGACCTTGCCGTTCAGGGTGGCCACACCGTTGGCCACGTTCACCTGAATATTCTGACCCGCCAACGCCGACTCGGCCGTGATCTTGGCCTGAATGTCACTGCCAATTTGCTGGTCGTCACGTGCGGGGGGAGGCGCCGGGGCGGCTGGGGCTGCCTGCTGTGCGGTCGCCGGGGGTTGTTCTGCAGGTTGTTTCGTGCAGCCCGACCCCAGAACCAGGAAAGCGGTCAAAACCGCCAGTGGAATGCTGCGTCGAGTTAGAAAATCTGTCTTCATTGGGGGAAATCCTCGGTTTTCCGACTTTTGCTTGCGCCTGCTCTACTTTTGACGCAGGAAACATGGAACAGGCTGGCGCATCGCGGGGGAATATTGCATCCCAATAATTGATGCCGAGCATCGTGCGCTTGGCAAAGTATCTTCTCCTGGTATCCGGGTGCTAAACCCGCCGATGCGGAACAAAGCAGTATATTGATGGAAGCTCAGCAAGATAAGGGGAAAATCCATGTCAGACGAAGTTCAGGACAGCGGTGGCGGAAATGGTTTCGGTTGGTTTCTAGTCGGGCTGGGAATCGGCGCGGCGATCGGTGTGCTTTTCGCTCCTCAAGCGGGGACTGAAACTCGGGAAAGTCTAGCCGAGAGTGCACGCGAACGCGCCGAATACCTCAAGCAGAAATCGAGAGAAGCGGCGGCACAGGTCAACACCTACGTTGACGCCGGCAAGGAGCAGTTCGGCGACTACGTGGAGAAGGGTAAGCAGGCAGTGGCCCAGGGCAAGGCCCAAGTTGGGGACTACGTCGAGCGGGGTCGTAAAGTCGTCGCCCACCATGCCAGCAAGGTGTCCGCGGCGGTAGATGCCGGCAAGAACGCGTATACGGCAACCACGTCGCCGGTCGACGGGCAGATTTAGCGCAAGAAATGGACAACAACACCACGCAGACTCTGTTGGTCATCTTCGTTGCCGTGGCTGCAATCAGTATTCTCATGCAGGCCGGCTTCACGGTGGCCATCTTTATCGGTGCACGCAAGGCGCAGAAAAAACTCATGGAGCTGGCGGATGACGTCCGTCTCCACGCCTTGCCCGTAATCATGTCGTCGCGTGAAGTTGTCCAGGAAATCTCGCCCAAGCTGAAAGCCATCACCGAGAACCTGACCGTTACTACCGCCACCCTGCGCAGCAAAGCGGACCAGATTGGCGTCGTGGTCTCAGATGTAACCAACCGGGCTCACGTCCAGGCTTCGCGTGTGGACGGAATGGTCAAGAGCACACTGGACGGGCTCACCTCTGCCGTTCAGGCGATTGAACATGGGGTTGCGGCGCCCGTCCGCCAGGTGAACGGCTTAATCAATGGTCTGCGCGCCGGAGTGGACGTCTTAAGGAAAAAAACGCCCACCAACCATCTCGATCCCGAAGAAGACCTTTTCGTCTAGAGCAGTTTCGCAATTACTGTGGTCTGATAAAGATCGCGAGGAGTGGTTTTCCTTGAGAGAAAACCACGACAAGGCCTATCTCTCCCCGGATTTCCTGCGGCGCGGCACTGGCCGAGAAAATTATGTGCGACTTTCTTCACGGAAAGTCGCATGTAGTTCCGGGTTCCACCAACCTTTACAGGAAATCCGGGTTCGGTTTACACCAATTGCGAAACTGCTCGAGCCCCGAATCTACGCGATCCAGCCGCCGCCGATCACCTCATCAGCAGCGTAGAAGACTGCCGCCTGGCCAGGCGTAACGGCGCGAACCGGCTCATCGAAACGCACTGCCACCTCGTCCTCACCCGTTTGCCGGAGCGTGGCCCACGCCGGTTCGTGGCGGTGACGAATCTTTACCTGGGCTCTTATCTCCCCCTGCAGCCCGGCAATCGAGATCCAGTTCACCCGCTGCGCCCGAAGAGAATCGCGCATCAGCTCCGGCTCGCCTCCGACCGTTACCTGCTTGCGGTCGCGATCGATCGAGATCACATAGAGCGGAGAAGGTGACGCCAAACCGAGCCCCTTGCGCTGCCCAACGGTAAAGTTGTGCACCCCATCGTGCCTGCCGCGGGCATGCCCGCCGGTCGAAACCAGCTCCCCCGCGCTGTCTGGTAAAGCTTCGCCCTGCTCTTCAAGATAGGCATCGATAAAGCGCTTGTAGTCGCCGCCGGGAATAAAGCAAATCTCCTGCGAATCCGGCTTGTTAGCCAACAACAGGCCGTACCCATGTGCCAGCTCGCGCACTTCAGGCTTGGTGAACTCGCCCAGGGGGAAAAGGGTACGGGCCAATTGCTCCTGGGTCAGGCCGAAAAGAAAATAAGTCTGGTCCTTACTCGCATCCGCCGGCCGCTTCAGGATCCAGCGCCCTCGCTCGGGATCGTACTCGTTGCGTGCATAGTGGCCGGTAGCAATCCGCTCCGCCCCGATCTGCCTTGCCGTCAGAAGCAGCTGGTCGAACTTCAGGTGGTTATTGCACAGGCTGCATGGAATAGGTGTTCGCCCAGCGAGATACTCGTCGACAAAGGGGCGGATCACATCCCGCTCGAAGCGCTCCTGGTGGTTCACCACGTAATAGGGAATCGACAGCATCTCCGCCACCCGCCGTGCGTCGTAGACGTCGTCGATCGAGCAGCAGCGTCCCTGTACCTGCTCTGGCATTCCGTCCTTACCCGCCAGCCGCCGCTGGTTCCACAGCTGCATGGTGAGGCCGACCAGGGTGTGTCCTTCCGCCTTGAGCATGGCCGCAACGGTAGACGAGTCCACACCTCCAGACATGGCCACTGCGATCGTCATGAAGTCACCGCCGAGAGCTCCCGCAATCTGGCCACTTGGGCCGCGACTAGCTCAATTGCCTGATCAATTTCATCTTCGGTCGTCTGCCGGTGCAGGCTGAAGCGTACGCTGCTGCGTGCCTGGCTGGCAGAAAGACCCATCGCTTCCAATACATGAGAGGGTTCGCTAACGCCGGAGGAGCAAGCCGCGCCACTCGACACTGCCAAACCCTTGAGGTCAAGCGCGATCACCAGCGCCTCTCCATCGAGCGAATCGAACCACAGGTTCGAAGTATTCGGCACTCGGGGAGCCTCTCCGCCGTTGACCCCACTCGCGTGATCCATCAAGCCCATCTCCAGTCGATCCCGTAGGGCGCGCATACGCGCCGGCGCTTCGCTGTTCGTCGCGCACTCCGCTGCCTTGCCCAAACCCACGATCCCAGCGACATTCTCGGTGCCCGCCCGCCGCTGCCGTTCGTGGGCGCCCCCTGCAAACAGTGGCTCCAACCGCGTGCCGCGGCGAACGAAGAGCGCTCCCGTCCCCTGGGGCCCATGCATTTTGTGACCGGAAATACTCAGCAGGTGGCACCCAATCGAATCCACCTCAATCGGGACCTTACCCGTGGCCTGAACCGCGTCGACATGGAAGCGGACACCGGCTTCTGCGGCAATGCGCCCAATCTCCGCCACTGGTTGTAAAGTGCCGGTTTCATTATTGGCCATCATCACACTGATCAGACTAGTGTTACGCCGCAGCGCCTTGCGCACATCCTCGGCTGCCACGACCCCCTGGCCATCGACCGGCAGGAATTCCACCTCGACCCCGCGTTCCCTTAATCTTTCAACCGCATGCAGCACAGCATGGTGTTCCACCGTGCTGGTGATGACATGATCACCGGCCTTAGCCGAGCCAAACACGGCCAGGTTGTCGCTCTCCGTTCCCCCGCTGGTGAAGACAATCTCCGCTGGGCGGCAACCGAGGAACCGGGCAACGCTACCCCGCGCTTGTTCCACTGCGGCCCGTGCCTGCTGTCCTTCCTGGTGGACAGACGAAGCGTTGCCAAACATCTCCAGCAGAAATGGGCGCATCGCCGCCGCCACCTCAGGCACCAGAGGAGTGGTAGCATTCGCATCCAAATAAATTCGCCGCACAACCCTATTCTAAGCTCTCGCCCTGCCACGAAAACGGTTTCGTAAGCTCCGTCCCTGCCACGGAAACGGTTTCGTGAACTCTGGCCCTGCCACGACCATGTGTTTCGTAAGCTCTGTCCCTGCCACGGAAACGGGTGCCCCACACCCCCGATTTCCTGTAGAGCTTGTGGGTTCCGCAAACTTCATGCGCCTTTCCTTACAGAAAGGCGTACACGCGGCCTTGTCTAGCGCAGCGGACAGGAAATTCGGGGCATCTCGCTCGTTTTTCGCGAGACGTGGGATACCACAAATCTCGACGTTTTTGTCCAAGCCGGATCCCGACGGGTGCCCCTCGTTCGCCAAAGCGTACGTGGGCCGAAAACGACGGGGCGAAGAGCCCCACCATAGCTTTGAGCACCCTTTGAGCCGTCATCCACCTAAACCTGCTAGGCTTCTTTCTGCAAAGCGCGCCTGCGCCGAAGGAAGGTCTACGTGAACCTCAAGTCCTGTATCACTGCTGTAACCACATTCGCCTTAACCACAACTCTGCTCGTGGCCCCAGCGTTTGCCGCGCCGGCATCCCCAGCGCAAGTTTTCGGAAAGCTTCTCAGCGGTCAGCAAGAGGAGGTAGTCGCGGTCGCGGAGGCCATGCCGGCCGACAAGTACAACTTCGCGCCCACCAACGGAGATTTCAAGGGAGTGCGCACCTTCGCCCAGCAGCTGACCCACATCGCGGAAGCACAATATTTCTTTTTCAATGGCTTCGGTATCAAGCCAACCATTGACCCGAAATCACTGGAAAAATTGACCAGCAAAGACGAGGTCATTCAAGCCCTGAAAGACTCCTTTGCCTTTGCCCACACGGCAACGGATACCATGACTGCGCAAAACGCATTTGAGGAAATCGAGCAACGGGACGGGACCAACACCCGAGCCAGCATCGCAGCCTTTTCCCTAGCCCACACCAACGATCACTATGGACAGATGATCGAGTACCTGCGCATGAACGGAATCGTCCCACCAGGCAGCCGAAAGTAGGGTTTTCTGAAGGAGACGGCCTTTACAGGCTGCCAAAAAAGTCGCTCTCGGGTAGGTCCGGGAATAAATCGGTGAATGGTGGGTTCTCACTCAGACTGCTAAAAGCCCGGACCTACCTGAGAGCAACTTTTTCCGCAGTCTGTTTAGCCGCTGAAGGATTACCGTTTCTCAACCGCAACATACTTCACCGGATATTCCGGGCCGATGTACTCCGCCCGCGGCCGGATCAGGCGATTGTCATCCAGCTGCTCGATAACATGAGCCGCCCAACCCGAGATCCTGCTCACCGCGAAAATCGGAGTAAACAAATCCAGGTCGATCCCCAGCATGGTGTAAGTCGAAGCCGAATAAAAATCTACATTCGCGTTGAGTTTCTTTTCCGCAAGAATGTACTTTTCGATGGCCCGCGACATCTTGAACCACTTTGCGTTCCCCGACGACTCTCCCAGCTCTTCTGACATCTTGCGCAGGTGGGTCGCGCGTGGATCCTCCGTGTGGTACACGCGATGGCCGAAACCGGAGATCTTCTTCTTCTGGGCCAGCAGCTTGGCCACATAATCCACTGGGTCGGCGCCCTCCTTGTCGATAGAGAACAGCATGCGCATCACCGCCTCGTTGGCGCCGCCGTGCAGCGGGCCCTTGAGCGCGCCAATGGCGCCGGTGATGGCGGAGTGGATATCGGAAAGGGTAGCGGCGATCACGCGGGCGGCGAAGGTTGACGCATTCAGCTCATGGTCGGCATGGAGAATCAGGGCCACGTCGAAAGTTTTCGTTGCCGTCGGGGAAGGCTTTTCCCCATTCAGCATCCACAGAAAATTCCCTGCGTGGCTCAGGGACGGATCCGGTGCAACCACCGGCTTGCCTTTGCGAAGGCGGTCGTAGGCTGCCACCAGCATGGCGATCTGCGATGTCAGACGAAAGCTCTTGCTCACATTGCCATCGTGCTCATTGTCGCTTTCGTCCGGATCATAAAAACTCAGAGCCGAAACAGCGGTGCGCAGCACTTCCATCGGGTTTGCGCTCTGGGGAAAGGAGCGGAGCAGATCGAGCATCTTGGGGTTCAGTTGGCGGGCTTCGACCAGCCTCTTGCGGAAGTCATCCAGCTCCGCCCGGCGGGGAAGCTGTCCAAACCACAAAAGATAGGTGGTTTCCTCGAAGGTCGACTTCTCCGCCAGTTCATGGATGTCAATCCCGCGGTATGCCAGCACCCCGGTGTCGCCATCGATCCAGCAGATACCCGAGTTGGCCGCTACCACCCCTGCAAGTCCCTTGCCCACCACCGCCGTAGACATTCTGAACGCTCCTCTTCCTCTAAGATGCCGGGCCAGTCTGTCTGTTTATAGCGCAGCGCTCTGAATCTTGTCACTTAGACGGAAAGCACCCCACTGGGGACGCCCCTCAACGTCCCGGAACGAAAGCATCCAGCGATGCCGCAGGTGTGTTGCCCTGGAGCAGTTGGCGCACGATCAGCCCGGTCGCCGGAGCCAGAAGTATCCCATTACGAAAGTGTCCCGTCGCCACCCAGCAATGCGGCTCCCCGGCGCTTCCGATCAGCGGCAACCCATCGCGGGTCCCCGGCCGTAGCCCGCTCCAGCTTTCGACCACCGCGGCGGAAGCGATCGGGGGCCAGAGCTTCGCCGCCAGGCCATGCAGCTCTTCCACCACCAGGGGGTCCACCCGGCGGTCGAATCCCACCCGCTCGACCGTGGCCCCGATCACGATTTGGCCACCCCCGCGTGGCACCATGTACACCTCGGGTGCGCACAGGACGTATGGCAAATCGGTCGGCGGGTCTAAACGAACCATGAAGATCTGTCCCTTCCAGGGTTCTACTCCGGCGGCGGGTTGGCGTTCCAGCTCAGGGTGCTGTACTTGGGACGACCACGCGCCACAACAGTTCACGAACGCCCCTGCGCTCACCGGCCCGTTCCGGGTTGTAATCTCGGCTGAGTTTGCCCGGCTGCGGACTGCGAGGACTTCCGTCCCTTCCCGCAAGTCCACTCCGGCCGCCGCTGCAGCCCCAGGGAGCGCTGCGCAAAGATCCCGCGGATCGAGGCTTGCCTCCTCCATCCAAAAAAAGGAACGTCCCTCGGTTGCCAACCCTGGGACCCGCCGTTGCGCCTCCTCCGCGCTCAGGGCTTCGCAGCAGCCGTTGCTGTCCCCGGTGATAAGAGACGCCTGGGTCCGGAGGCGCACCGGGCGCCCCGAAAGCTCCCCGACCGTCCTCAGATACTCCGGGTAGAGGGATATGCTCAGCTCGGCGAGTTCGGCCAGCTCTGGTGGATGGGTGGGGTCATGGGCAGACAACATCCCGGCCGCGGCCCAGGAGGCCTCCGACATAGCGTGTCCCTTTTCCAGCACCCGCACCCGAAACCCGTTTCTCGCCAATTCGAGCGCCACGGAGAGGCCGATAATCCCTGCTCCGGCTACGATGACATCCACAGTCTCCACTCGTCCATTGTAGGATGAGGAAATACACACCTTTTGTAGTGAAAGAGGAGCAGATCGCATGAGCGACGAAAGCTTGGATTCAGTCGAACGAACTCACTCTGGAGTCTTTATAGCGCTGGTTGGCTTCGCTGTGATGGCGTCTGCCGGCTCGCTGATTTGGGCTTACACTCTGGAGACCCGCCTGGAGAAATCCCAGGTAGCGCTGGTAAACGCACAACAGCAAAATGACAAGCTGGCCGAGAGTCTGAACGAGACCAACGCCAAGCTGCGCGTGACCTCTGAGACCCTGGGTCAGAGCGTAGGTCTCACCCAGCGGCAACTGGAAGCCCGCGCCAGCGAATTCCTCAAGCGGCAGCAGGCGGAGACTGCTCGCCTCGAGAAAGAGCAACAAACAGCGCAGGCCGAAGCTCAGAAGCAAATTGGTGCAGTTTCGACTGACGTTTCCTCCGTCAAGACCGATGTCGGCGGGGTGAAGACAGACGTTGCTGCGACCAAGAATGAGTTGGCAAACGCCGAAAGCCAATTGAAGAGGGTGACTGGCGATCTGGGTGTGACCAGCGGGCTGGTTGCGACCAATGGCAGGGAACTCGAGATCCTCAAGCATAAGGGTGATCGAAACTATTACGATTTGAACCTGACCAAGGGAGCCAAGCCGACCCCCATCTCAGGCATCAGCCTGTCGTTAAAGAAAGCAGACACCAAGCACTCCAAGTACACCTTGCTGGTGGAATCCGACGACAAGAAGATTGAGAAGAAGGACAAGAACCTGGACGAGCCGGTTCAGTTCTACACCGGCAAAGACAAGCTCCTATACGAGCTGGTCATCAACACCATCAACAAGAACCAGGTAATAGGCTATCTGGCGACGCCCAAAAACGCCCCCGCCCCCATGACCCCGTAAGCAAAGTCACTAGGGAGTGCGCGAAACCGTCCCGCCAAAGCCGGGACGGTTTCGCGTCTGTGTGCAGATCTCGGATTGAGTCCCGGAGAGTCTGCCCTGAGCTTGTCGAACGGGGACGACTGAATGTAGCGGATGTGGGGGGAAGACAGCTACTGCCGAGGCAACAGCATTTCCAAATTCTTCTGGTGCATAAACGACACCACCACCTTGGCTGTCTGCAGCGTATTCCACTGATCCTTCGAAATAGGAAAGTTAAAAATAGCCAACCCTTCAACCGATTGCCCGGGAGTCAGGGTTATATCCCGATGAATCGACTCCCCGCGCAGGTAAGCCAGGGACGGATACGCCTGGAAAACCCGGTCCATATCCTTATCGCCCGCGGTTACATTCACCTGCTCTGAGCCGTCTGGCAGCTTGATGGTGGATGATACATCCTGCAGGAAAAGGGGAATGTTAGTCTGATTTCTCACTCGCACTTTGGCCAAAATCAGCAGCTGATCGTAATATTCGCCGGTGCCTTGCATCCCATCCGGTCCGCCCCCGCTGTTGATGAGGGTGTGCACCGGGTAGAGATTCATGCTTAGGATCTCGCCTGCGGCGACAGGAGGTTTCTGTCCCAGGTAAACATACAGCGCGATGGCGATGCTCATCACGATGGCGGCGATGACGATCGTTTTCAGCGCGCTTCGGAATGGGTGTGGCGGATCGACCTGCGCCAGATGGGGCCCGGGTCCGGAGGCTTCCGAGGTTTCTTCGAATTCGGTCACTTCGCTCACTGTGGATAAATTCTAGCCCAATATCGGTACGGGCAGAAGTTACTAAAGAGGCCCTCTTGCCTTGGAGGGTGGTCAAGTTCCTCTTACACTAGTTGGAAAAGCATGCGAATCCTGATTACCGGCAAAAACGGACAGGTAGGGACCGAGCTCGCCCGCCTTTATCAATCCCAGGGCGACGTGGTTTTGACCGGCCGGGACGAATGCGATCTCTCGAGCGAGCAGTCCATCCGGGACGTCGTCGGCCGAGTGAAACCCGCGGTCATTCTCAATGCCGGGGCTTACACAGCTGTTGATCAGGCTGAAAAAGAACGGGAACTTTGCTTTGCCATCAACGCCACCGCGCCGGGGGTGCTGGCGCAGGAGGCGGCCCGCCAGAACGCTCTCCTCGTCCACTACTCGACTGACTATGTCTTCAACGGAGAAAAGCCAGAGCCTTATCTCGAAAGCGATCCGATCGACCCGATAAACGTGTACGGAGCGTCGAAGGCGGCGGGGGAAGCGGCAATCGCGGAAGCTGGGGGCCGTTATCTGGTGCTTCGCACCAGTTGGGTTTATGGCGCCCACGGGAAAAATTTTCTTCGCACCATGCTCCGGCTTGGCGCCGAGCGCTCCGAGCTGCGAGTGGTGGACGATCAGGTCGGTGCCCCCACCTCAGCCGCTGCGATTGCTGCCGCTACCGCGCGTTTGGTGGAACAATACCAACAAAACGCCAAATACGCTGTGTCCGGCATTTATCATATGACTGCCGCCGGCTCGACCTCGTGGTGTGGCTTTGCGCGAGCTATCTTTAGTGCCGGTGTCCTGGGCAACCGGCCGCGGGTGCAACCCATTCCGTCCTCCGACTATCCAACCCCTGCCAAACGGCCCGCCAATTCCGTGCTTGCCAATGACAAGTTCGCCAGCACCTTCGCTTTCCGGCTGGCCGGCTGGCAACAGCAACTGGACCAGGTATTGGCCAGCATGACAGAAACAAATGAGGTTAATGGATGAAGGCCGTAGCGACCGAGATTGCGGATGTGCAACTCCTTGAACCCAGGGTCTTCGAAGACAGCCGTGGGTTCTTTTTCGAAAGCTTTAATGAGCGGGTTCTGGCGGGATTCGGTATTTTGGGACCCTTCGTTCAGGACAATCAATCCTTCTCCCATAAGGACGTGGTACGCGGTCTGCATTACCAGATCGAGCAGCCCCAGGGAAAGCTCATTCGTTGTCTCAGCGGAGAGATTTTCGACGTCGCGGTCGACATCCGCCGCAATTCTGCCACCTTCAGCAAGTGGGTAGGGGAAACGCTGAGCGGCACCAATCGCCGGATGCTCTGGATCCCCGCAGGATTCGCCCACGGTTTCATGGTCCTTTCCAACGGTGCGGAAGTTCTGTACAAAGCGACCGACTTTTACGCGCCTCAACACGAACGAACCATCCTCTGGAACGACCCCACGCTGAACATCGAATGGCCGCACATGAAACAGGCAATCCTGTCTGCAAAAGATCTAGCCGGCTCAACTCTGGACCAAGCGGAAGTCTACGAACAATGGGCCGCTGTCAAGTAGCCCGACGCAATCACGACCGGCGAGCTGCGAACTGAGAAGCGACGGACAACTCTGGGCTTTGTATCAGGGCACGACTTTAAGTCGGCTAAAGAGCGTGTGTGAGAACCCACCGGGCTGAGAGTAGCCCAGGACGCAGTCCTGGGAACCGTGCACAAACGACGAAAAGTCCCGCAGGGGACGGCTGAAATAAGCGCTAACTTGTTTGGCAGACAATAGAAATCCGAGAAGACGCTGTTTTTTGCATCTCCAACTCACCACAAAACCGTCATCCTGAGCGGAGCGCGTCACAGATTTATCGCCTGACACAGCGCTTGATGGCGCGGAGTCGAAGGACCCCGAGGGTGCGTATCTTACTCAGGCTGCTCGGGCCTTTTCGACCACCGAAGCCCGAGAACAGGATCTTCCTGCGTTACGCACTTGATGGTCACGGTACATCTTTTCATGCACTGTAATCATCTTCCATCCCCAGGTCTGCGCAAAATCTTTGAACTCGGAATGGATCGTGCCAATGAGGACCGTTGCGGGTCCGCCAGGTGCGGGCTTCGGTGGTTGAAAAGCTCCGAGCAGCCTGAGTAAGATACGCACCCTCGGGGTCCTTCGACTCCGCGCCATCAAGCGCTGTGTCAGGCGATAAATCTGTGAGACGCTCCGCTCAGGATGACGATTTTGTGGGAGTTTTGACGAAAAACATCCCAAACAAGTTAGCGCTTATGGGACGCAGTCCTGGGTACAACCTGGTTAACTTTCAGCCGTCGCTTCGGGCTCAGTGCGGAGCTCTCACGCAGACTCTTAGCCCCTGAAGATCTTTTTCTTTCCGCCACCAATGCCGCCTCTAGCACGACTCTCTCCTAAAACAGTTCATTCAGCGCCTGCGCCGTTCTCTTCATCTCATATCGCGCGCGAAAGCAAGCCAGGCCATTGCTGACCATGCGCCGGCGCTCCTCCGGCTGCATCGTCAGCAACTCCGTCATAGAGCGGTAAGTCCCTTCGGCGGTATCGGCGTTCACAATGCCCGCCTCATCCTGGGCAATATCCGGCCATATATTCACCTTGTCGGAAATCAGCACGGGCACCTCGCAAGCCAGCGCTTCCACCACTGCGACACCGAAGTTCTCCTGGTGCGACGGAAGCACAAACGCATCGGCCGCGTAGAACGCCCCCCATTTCAAATCGCCCTCCAGCATCCCTGTCCAATGCACGCGGCTATCGATCCCGAGGCGCTTTGCCTGCGCCTCCAGCTGCGGCCGCAACCCGCCTTCATCCGGCCCTGCGATAACCAGGTCCACATCCGGATGCCCCGCCGCCAAACGCCCCAGGGCTTCCAGCAGTAAATCGCATCCCTTCTTGCGATGGATCCGGGAGAGAAAGAGAAAGAACCTACGCCTGCGCAACCCGGGATAGCGGCTAAGAAACATCTCCCGTTGCGTCGATCGATCGCCCTCAGGCGCCGAGGTACCGAACGAAACCACAACCGGATTCCACCGCTGCGGCCAGAACGTCTCGGCGGCGCTGTCACGCTCGATCGGAGTAGTAAAGCAAACCGCCCTGGCATCGCGCAGTACGCGATACTCCCGCGTTAGCCAATACACCTGCTTCTTGACATGCTTCAGGGGAAAGGCCCGCTTGAAATAGGGGTCCAGCATGCCATGAGGAAACACGACGTAAGGAGTGCGTCCGCGAACCATGCAATAGCTGCCATAGCAGTGCCATTGCCACAGGCCGTGGATCACCACGCCATCGAATCGCTCCAGATTCTGCTTGAGCCAGGGCTGCAGCCTGGGCGTAAACCGATAGCTTCCCTGCGCCGGCCCCAGGGCGTGTACCGGAAAGCCTTGCCCTTGGACAAACGATTCCGCCGGGTCATCCAGGCAAACCAGCTCCACCGAGCCCTCACCGCTCTGGGCCAGTCTACGAATGCCCTCGGTCGTCCCTCCCGCTGCCGGCGCAAACGACGCCACCACATGCAGCAGCCGCTTAGGTAGCGGATGAGATTCGTGTAGACCCATGGTCTCAGTCAAGATACCAGCCGCCAGCATAAAATGAGAGGACAGGAGCACTCCTTCTTGAAACGAGCTTTGATCACCGGCATCACCGGTCAGGACGGCGCCTATCTCGCCGAGTTCCTTCTAAAGAAGGGGTATCAGGTGCACGGCATCAAGCGCCGAACGTCCTTGCTGAACACCAACCGCATCGACCACCTATACGAGGATCCCCACCAGGAAAAGCGCCGGCTGGTGCTTCACTACGGCGACATGACAGATTCGACCAGCCTGATCCACGTGGTGGAGAAGGTGCAGCCGGACGAGATCTACAACCTGGCAGCGCAAAGTCATGTCCAGGTATCGTTTGAGGAGCCTGAATACACCGCCAACTCCGATGCTTTGGGTACGCTGCGGCTGCTGGAAGCCATTCGCATTCTCTCCCTAACCGACAAAGCGCGCTTCTATCAGGCTTCCACCTCCGAGATGTACGGTCTGGTGCAGCAGATACCGCAATCAGAAAAGACTCCCTTCTACCCCCGCTCCCCCTACGGATGTGCCAAGCTGTATGCCCACTGGATCACCATCAACTATCGTGAGTCCTACGGCCTGTATGCCTGCAACGGCATCATGTTCAACCACGAATCGCCCATGCGTGGCGAGACCTTTGTCACCCGCAAAGTGACCCGCGCCATGGCCCGCATCAAGCTCGGCCTGCAGCAGAAGCTCTATCTGGGCAACCTCGATTCCCGGCGCGACTGGGGACATGCCCGCGATTACGTCGAAATGCAGTGGCTGATGCTGCAGCAGCAGCGCCCGACCGACTATGTAATTGCCACCGGTGTGCAATACAGCGTTCGCGATTTTGTCACCATGGCTGCGGCGTGTCTTGATATCCATCTTGAATGGAAGGGAAAGGGCCTCGAAGAGCAGGCCTATGACCAGCACGGCAACGCCGTAGTGGCGGTCGACCCGCGCTACTTCCGGCCGGCAGAGGTTGAAACCTTGCTCGGCGATTCCTCCAAGGCACGCAAGGAATTGGGCTGGTCGCCCCGAATCGACTTTCGAACACTGGTGGAAGAGATGGCCACCGAGGACCTGAAGGCCGCCGAACGCGATGCCCTGGTAACCCAGCACGGCTACGCCGCATATAACTTTCACGAATCGTGATAGGGAGCAATCGCCGTGGTGCGGGAGCAAGCCATGAACAAAGACAGCCTCATCTACGTTGCCGGGCACCGCGGTCTGGTGGGCTCGGCCATCTGCCGCAATCTACGCCGGCAGGGCTTTGAGCGGCTCCTGCTGCGGTCACGCGCCGAGCTCGATCTTACCGACTCGGTTGCCGTGCGCCGCTTCTTCGAGCAGGAACGTCCGCATCATGTGTTTCTCGCCGCGGCCAAAGTCGGCGGCATTCTGGCCAACGATCTTTACCCAGCCGACTTTATCCGCGAAAACCTGGTCATCCAGACCAACGTGATCGACGCCAGCTACCGCGCCGGTGTCGATCGCCTGTTATTTCTCGGGTCTTCCTGCATTTATCCCAAGCTGTGCCCGCAGCCGATCAAGGAAGAGTATCTGCTCACCGGACCGCTCGAGCCCACCAACCGTCCTTATGCGCTGGCCAAGATCGCTGGTATCGAAATGTGCTGGTCTTACAATCGCCAATTCAAGACCCGTTATCTGTGCGCGATGCCCTCCAACCTCTATGGTCCGGGCGACAACTTCGATCCCCAGAACTCGCATGTGCTGCCGGCCTTGATCCGCAAGGTGGCCGAGGCCAAGGCCCTGGGGCGGAAGCAGATTGTCGTGTGGGGAACAGGCACGCCGCGCCGCGAACTGCTGTTCAGTGAAGACCTGGCCGAAGCCTGTGTCTTTCTCATGAACCTGGAGGAGGAAGCCTATTCCACTCTGCTAAAGGACGTGCCGTTGATCAACATCGGCACCGGCAAGGATGTGACGATACGAGAACTAGCGGAGCACGTCTGCGCCGCGCTGGGGTTCGCCGGCGACCTGGTTTTCGACACCACACGGCCCGATGGAACGCCCCAAAAGCTGCTCGATGTAAGCCGCATGATAAACCTGGGCTGGAAGCCCAGAACCAGCCTGGCCGAAGGCATCGCCCTTACCTACGAAGCTGCCCGCCCGCAACTGGAAGCCCTCACCACACGCTAAAAATTATTCCTTGCCGGCGAACTCGATGACGGTATCGGATCTGGACGGGTGCCCCACGTTCGCCCAGCGTACTTGGGACGAATAAGACGGGGCGAAGCCTCACGATTGCTTTTTGCAGAAAGAAACAACTCCGCCAGAACCTCTGTCCTGGCCATCGGCATGGGTGCCCCATATCTCGCGCTTTTCGCGAGATGTCGGTGATTCGCCTGCGGTGGCCAGTCTGTGACAAAAGTCAGTCGGGGAAGAACAGACCCACCTGCTCCGCCTTGGGAGGCGGCGTCACCGCGCTTACCACGACAAGGCAAATCAGCGCCGCTATCAACGCTGGAAAGATAGCATCCCGTTGCGCCAGCATAGCGGGCAAATGCCGCTTGACTGCCTCGAAATCCCAGAAGAAGGTAACCAGCGTTCCGGCCGCGATCGCGCTCACCGCACCCTGCGCGGTCGCCCGCCGGCTATAAAACGCAGCCAGGATCACCGGCGTGAGCGCAGCGGAATAAATGGTGTACGCATAAAGCGTCTTAGCCAGCACCGAGTGCGTATTCAGTGCCTGGTAAAGCGCCCAAATCCCAAGCAGGACTACAACCAGCCGCGAAACGATAAGAACGCGCTTGTTCGAAGCCCCGGGCGCAATGTAGCGACTAAAAACGTCATTGACCAGATTGGTCGAAGGCGAGAAGAGGTAGTTGTTGGCGGTCGAAATAATCTTGGCAAACACCGCTCCCATCAGCAGCGCCCCCAGCCACACCGGCAACCCGTGCAGCGCGGTATAAGCGATGATTTCCCGTGGGCGTTGATGAACCTCGCCCGTCGCAAAGACCACTGAGCCGAACACGGCAAGTGCAACAATGACTGTTTCCAGAATAATCGTGCCGAAAATCCATCCCACCACCGCGTTGCGCGCATCTTTCTCCGACTTTGCCGAAAAAAACTTCTGATACATGGATTGATTGCCCAGCATCAGCAACATCGTAGGCAGAAAAAGTTCAAAGGCCTGGACCAGGTTAAAGTCTCCCAGCACCTGGAAGTGCGTAACCGGAAGAGCGTGGGTGACGCCGCTCCACCCCCCGGCCGCGTGCAACACAAAGGGCAAGGAAAGGATCAGCGTACAGGCCGCCAGCAAACCAATCACCACGTCCATGTAAGCCACGGAAGCCATCCCGGCGATAGCGGTGAACACGATCACGAAGGCGGCAATGATGTATTTGCCCAGGTCCGCGGTGATCACCGTGGGAAAGATCAGGTGCAGGATGTCTCCGCCGCCAATGAGCTGATAGCTGGTGATCGCAGTGTAGGCGAACAAAATGGCGATCACTCCGAGGACGCGAGCCGTCTGGTTATACCGGGCTTCCAGCAAGTCAGGAATAGTGAACTGGGCGAATTTGCGTGCCCGCGGCGCGATGAAATAAATCAGCAACAGCCCGGCCCATCCGCCGCCCGCCTGCCACAGCGCGGCGAAGCCGTGGTTGTACGCATTCTCCGCGCCCCCGAGCAGCGATCCTGAACCGATCCACGACGACAGAAGAGTAAAAACCAGAACGAAGGCGGGAAGGGAACGCCCCGCAACCAGGTAATCTGCCTTGGTCTTGGTCTTATGCAGCCGCGAAAGCGAAACCGTAAGCAGGGAAAGGACGATAACGCCGAGCACCCCGGCATACAAAGCATGGTTGGACATGGCTTCTATAGGTGTACACCGAACGGGTCCCGTTCTAAACCGTAAAGCGTTCGCGCAGCATCAGTTGCAGCTCGGCGGCCAGTACGGCCGGCAATGCGAATGACTTTATTGCGCGACCGGTCGCCCATCACAATCTGGATCGCGGCACGCGGCACAGAGAAAATCCCGGAAAAGAACTCCACTATCTCAAGATTGGCCCGTCCTTCGAGAGGCGGCGCCGAAAGGGAAAGCTTCAGCGCGTCGCCGACTGTGCCAGTGATCGCTGTCCGCGCAGCGCGCGGGTGAACCCGGACCGCAAACGTCGCACCCAGAGGATGGTCGCGAATGGGAATCACTTAGGGTAGGTCCGAGGCCCGAACAACGCAGTACCGATGCGCACCTGGGTCGCGCCTTCGGCGATGGCAACCGGGAAGTCATGCGACATCCCCATCGAGAGGTCAGCGAACGAGAGCCGCGGATGCGCCGCCGCCAGCTCATCACGCAAAACCCGCAAGCGTCGGAAGTAAGGACGGACGGCAGACAAATCCTCAAGAAATGGCGGCACCGTCATGAGCCCGCGAAACGCCAACCCTGGCAAGCCGGGCAGATGTTCGAGCAGCTGCTGAAGCTCGACCGAGTCCGGCTCGAGCCCGCTCTTCGATTCTTCCGGGCTCAGCTTGATCTCGATCAGCACCGCCAGGCGCCGCCCGAGCCGGGTCGCGGCCTGGCTCAGGCGCTCCGCGAGCGAGACGGAATCGAGCGTGTCAATCGAGGCGAAAATCTCGGCGGCGCGAGCGGCTTTATTCGACTGCAATTGGCCAATGAAGTGGAACTCAGCTTCGGGCAGCGAGAGCTGAGCCCTCTTCTCCTGGAATTCCTGCACCCGGTTTTCCCCGAAGAGCCGGATGCCAAGAGCCTCTGCCGCGATGATCGCCGAAGCAGGATGCATCTTCGACACTGCCATCAGCGCTACTTCTCCCCGGGGCCGCCCAGCCTCGCGGCACGCTGCGGCGATCTGCTTTTCGATGCGGTCGAAATTCTCCTTGAGGACTTCCGTCACCGGCTCCTCAATGACCGTGTTCTTCAAGGTATTTCTCCACTTCGAGGGCCGCCGCACAGCCGGAGCCAGCCGCGGTAATCGCCTGCCGGTACCTGCGATCCTGCACATCGCCACAGGCGAACACACCAGGCACGCGGGTATGAACATGGTCCGTGGTTTTAATGTAGCCATCGTCGTCCAGATCGATCAGCCCACGAAACATCTTCGCATTCGGATCGTGCCCAATGCCCAGAAACATGGCGCTCACCGGAAGCGTCGACTCTGTCTGGGCAAGTGTGTTCCGCAAGCGCAACCCGGTCACTTCCTTCTGCTCCACGCCCAGTACTTCTTGCACCGCCGTGTTGCTGAGGAACTGGATCTTCTCATGGGCCATGGCTCGATCGAGCATGATGCGCGAGGCCCGGAACTGTTCCCGCCGATGGATCAGCGTGACCTTGGTGGCGAACCGGGTGAGGAAAAGCGCCTCTTCCATCGCCGAGTCGCCGCCGCCGATGACTGCAATGTCTTTGCCCGAAAAAAAGAACCCATCGCAGGTGGCGCAGGAGCTCACCCCGTGCCCGATCAGCGCCTGTTCGCTGGGCAGCCCCAGCCAACGCGCAGAGGCCCCGCTGGCGATGATCAGCGTCCGCGTGTGCACCGTCTCTTTCCCCAGATTGAGGGCCAGAGGGCGCTTGGAGAAATCGACCGACACCAGGTGGCCCATCTGTATATCAGCCCCAAAGCGGGTAGCCTGCAGCTTCATTCGCTCGATCAGCTCCGGGCCCTGGATCCCTTCCGGCCAGCCAGGAAAGTTTTCCACCAGCGTGGTAATCGAGAGCTGGCCGCCTGGCTCGTGACCCTCGAGCACCAGCGGCTTAAGGTTGGCGCGGGCGGCGTAGATGGCGGCCGTGAGACCGGCGCAGCCCGTGCCGAGGATGACGGTATCGCGGATATTTTCAGACATAGACGTAGAGTCTTTGATTCTAACCGCCCCGGAAGGGTGCGTAAGATGACGTCATGGCAAATCTCACATTGATTTACGGCATGAGGCTGCTTCCCTCCGAGGAAGCGGTAGAAGTGGGCGACGCCACGGTGACGCTCAAAAGCGGCAAGCAGGCGCATGTGACCATGCACGTGCTCGAGGGGAGCAGGGAACAGATCGAGAACCAATTGCGCCAAAGCATCGAGGCCTTCTTCGACTTCTATCCCGAGATCTAGCCCCCGAGATCGAGCTTCGCCCGCCCGCGACCCACCTCATCGGGAAGGAGCTGGGTGCCCCAGGTCTCGATTTTGAGACCTGGGTTTACGATCTGCATCTTAAAGACAGAGCATCTCAACAACGGAGAGGATCTGGATGGCTGAGATTTCTGTAGCCGCACCCCCACCCGCAGTGGAGAATCTGCCTAAGCGCCCCCGCGTCGTCGTGGTCGGAGGAGGCTTCGCCGGCCTGAGCGCCGGGATGGCACTGGCCGACATGGCAGTCGACGTCACCTTGGTCGACCGGCGGAACCACCACACCTTCCAGCCGTTGCTCTACCAGGTCGCGCTGGCGGTGCTTTCCCCGGCAGACATCGCGCAGCCCATTCGCTCCATCTTTTCCAAAAAGAAAAATATCGAAGTCTTGATGGATGAAGTCGAAGAGATCGAAGCCGACCACCACCGCGTGCATTTGCGCAGCGGCGCGGAGATCGAGTACGACTACCTCATCCTGGGCACCGGCTCGACCCATTCCTACTTCGGCAAGGATAATTGGGCACAGTACGCACCCGGCCTCAAGACCGTAGAGGATGCGACCGAGATCCGCCGCCGGGTGTTGCTCGCCTTCGAGCTTGCGGAGCGCGAGATGGTCGAGACCGGCGCCCATCCCGAACTGAACTTCGTCATCATCGGCGGGGGTCCCACCGGGGTCGAGCTGGCAGGCGCCATCAGCGACATCTCCAAGCTTTACATGCGCCACGATTTCCGCCACATCGATCCCGCCAAGGCGAGGGTCATCCTGATCGAGGGCGGCCCGCGCATCCTGGCTGCCTACCCCGAGGATCTATCCCAAAAAGCGGTCCAGGCAGCTGGCGCAACTGGGTGTCGAAGTACAGACCGGGCAAAGCGTGATGGACGTACAGCCCGGCTACGTCACGGTCGGCGGAAAGCGCCTGGACGCCGTGGTGACGTTATGGGCTGCCGGCGTCCAAGCCTCGCCTCTGGGCAAGATGCTGGGCACTCCAACGGATAAGCGCGGCTGCGCCATCGTCGACCGTTACCTGAATCCGCCAGGTCATCCGGAAATCTTTGTATGCGGCGACCTGGCTCATGTCGAAGAACAGGGCCGCCAGATCCCCGGCGTAGCCCAGCCGGCCATGCAGATGGGCCGCCATCGGCGCAGATGATCGCCCAGGATATGGCCGGCAAGCCGCGTACTCTATTTCACTATTTCGACAAGGGAGATATGGCCACCATCGGCCGCCACGCCGCCGTCGCCAACGTCCGTTGGCCCTTCAAGGCGCACTGGCAGGGTACTTTGGCGTGGCTATCCTGGGTGTCGGTCCATTTGTTCTTTCTGGTGGGCTTCCGCAATCGGCTGGCCGTCTTTTTGTCCTGGACCTGGACTTACCTGACCTTCAACCGCGGAGCCCGCCTCATTACCGGCAGTCCGCTGCTTCCCGGCTGGGGGTCACAGGCAGGCATTCGTCCGCAGACGACGCGCCCACCCATGGATTCGACCTCACCCCTGCTGGGCGTCCACCAGGAAGAGCCCAAAGCTGCGGCAAAATGAGTCCCGGGTGGGCCCGGCTCCCTAAGCCGGAACCGGCTGGCTGGTGTTTACGTTGACGTGGGTAAGCCAGCCATAACGGTCCGGCCGAAGCCCATGGGCGATGCCCAGGTACTCCTCCGAGAGCTGCCTGCTGATCGGCCCCACGCTGCCGTCGCCGATGGGGATGCGATCCACCGAGCGGATCGGGTGTACCTCGGCCGCAGTTCCGGTAAAGAATGCCTCGTCGGCGATGTACAGCAGTTCTCGCGGCATGGCCTGTTCCACCACCGGGATGCTCAGATGGCGCGCCATGGTCAGGACTGAATCCCGTGTGATTCCGGAGAGCACAGAATTAGCCAGAGGCGTGGTATAGATCACGCCATTCCGCACCACAAACAGATTCTCCCCCGACCCTTCCGACAGGTTGCCGAATACATCGAGAGCGATCCCTTCCGAGTAGCCATTGCTATCCGCCTCCATGCGGATAAGCTGCGAATTCAGATAATTCCCCCCCGCCTTCGCCAGCGCAGGCATGGTGTTGGGAGCCATCCGGCTCCAGGAGGAGATGCACACATCCGCGCCCTCGTCCCCGGCAACGTACTTGCCCCAGGAGTAGTTGGCAATGAACACTTCGATGGGAGTGCCCTTGGGGCTCACGCCCATTTCTCCGTACCCGCGCAGCGCGATCGGCCGGATGTAGCACGGCGCGACGCCGTTGCTTTCCACCAGGCCAACCACAGCGCTCGACAGTTGTTCCAGCGAATAGGGCAGGGGCATGCGATAGATCTTGGCTGAATCCAGCAGTCGCTGCATATGTTCTGGGAGTCGAAATATAGCTGCTCCCTGGGGCTGCGCGTAGCAGCGAATTCCTTCAAAAACCGACGAGCCATAGTGCACGACGTGACTCATCACATGGATCTGGGCCTTGTCCCACGGAACTAGATTTCCGTTGTGCCAGATCTTGGCGGTGGGCTGGATGGGCATCGACAGCGCTCCCTTCGAGTGGAGCTTCGATTATAACTGGATTGCATGTATGGACCCGCAAGCATGGCGCTGGACACTCTGCACTCGAACTATGTTCGTTTCTCGGTGCTGGCCGTCAGTTCCATCTTCTTTCTGGTGGACCCTTTCGCCGCCATCCCAGCCTTCCTGGCCATCACCGCCGGTGCCGATCGAAAGCGCCAGCAACGCATGGCGAGGCGCGGAGCGCTCACCTGCCTGATCGTCTTAGTGACCTTCGCCCTTGCCGGCAAGTTGATCTTTCGCATGTTCGGCATCACCCTGCCGGCGTTCGAAATAGCGGGAGGCGTCATTCTGTTGCTCATTGGCATTGACATGATCGAGGCCCGTCGCTCTCCCACCCAGGAATCAAGCGATGAAACCGCGGAGGCAGCCTCAAAGGACGATGCCGGCATCGTGCCCCTGGGCATCCCGATGCTGGCTGGGCCAGGAGCGATCTCGAGCGTAATGATCCTGGTGGGCCAGGCCTTGAAGCCCTGGGAGTTGGGAGTGGTCTTAGGTGCGATCGTCCTGACTGCAGGCGTAAGCTACCTCATCCTCAACGGAGCCAACCGAGTCCGAGGCATCATGGGAGAAACCGGAATCCGCATCCTGGTCCGCATCATGGGCCTGTTGCTGGTAGCGTTGGCGGTGCAATTCTTCATCAACGGTCTGACCGACCTGGGCCTGATAGCCAAACTCGAATAGCAGCATCTCTAAACGAATACGTGGACCGAAACCCGGCGAAGCCCGGGCCATTGTTCTCTGTCCGCTCCACCACAAAATTGTCATCCCGACCGAAGCGAAGCGGAGGGATCTGCAGTTTCACTTTCCCCCAAACAACTGCCCGATGAATACTCCTTTTCAACAGCAATCCCCCCTTTTCAACAACCGCGTCCTTGCGGTTCGGTGAGCAAGTTGGTACTCTCGCAGAGGTCGTTGAAATAAACGCCAGATGAACGCGGTGGACACCGCTTCAACTTGCTAAATTCAACAAACTTTGTTAGTTTAATGAGAGTGAGCAGTGGTCACGGTGGAGCTTCGCGGTAGGGCAGAAACAATACCTACCCGGCAGTAGCGAGCGAAGCGGCAGTTGTTCGACGGGCGAAATCAGCCCATACCGATCACCTGAATAGCGCAAGTTTTAAATCCGGCTCAACAATAGCCGGGCGCTTGAACGTCCAGGAAACGGTAGCGAAGGTAAGGCCTTCCAGAGCGAACAATCCATTGCAGGACGAGGGAAAATTTCCCTTTTGGGCAAAATTGCCCACCACGATGCCATGCGGTGAAGCCGCAAGCATTCTGGGACAGATCTTTCAAATTTGGTGCTGCAAAGTGCGCCGAGCAAGATGAGAAAAATTCTCATTGACAGGCTCCCGAAACTTCTATAGCTTCGGTAAGTGCGCTCAAAACACGGTGAACCCGTGTGAATGCAGTG